>QFXE01000018.1 GCA_003349915.1 endosymbiont of Escarpia spicata | reverse complement strand
CGTTCACGTTCGCCAGAATATGCAAGCTGTCGGTGATACGCCGACTGGAATACACAGGAGCACTCCCAAACTGCAAACCAATGTGGAAAACTGCCGTTGGTAGGCTTACAGCCGAGAGCACTACCAACTTCCCATACCTGCTTAACTATCAATTCGCCATGCACAAGCGACCACTGCATTACCCTGATATCGATCACTAACTTATGAATGCACGTTATTAATGAAAGTGGCAGTATTTTGGACATTTTGACCCAAAAAAGAGGCGCTGACCGGGAAATTCTCGGGTATGCAATCCAAGCAGTAGCTCAGAAGACAGGACTGCGCCTCTCGCTACACCACTCCACCTACTATTTTCGCCCCGATTTTTCCACGACCTTTGAGTGAGCACTGTCTCAAACACGATTCATTCTGCATGAATTCGCCGCGCAGCACATAATACAAACATTGACAATCATTGTAGCTTCCACCATATTCAGTTTTAGGCTCATTAACTCTGGAGAAAGCCATGCACGTCTCCCTTACCCCAGAACTGGAAACCCGCATTAAAGCCAAAGTTGAAAGCGGTCTATACAACAATGCCAGTGAAGTCGTTCGCGAGGCATTGCGCTTTATGGATACTCACGAGGACTGGATTCACGAAGTCAAAGTCGCACGCCTTCGCGAGCAACTGAAAGTGGGTGTCGAGCAACTGGATCGTAACGAAGGTATCACCATTGAATCTAAAGAGGCTTTGGATAGCTTGTTTGATGATATCAAGGGATAAGCACCGCAAATGCATTCGTATTACTTGCTCATCGCGCCTCTTGCTCGGGACGACCTAAAACGTATTTATGATTACGGTGTCAGCAACTGGGGCGCCACACAAGCATCAAGCTACCTGGAAAAACTCAAAGAGCATTTCTGGGGACTGACTAAACAGCCAAAAATGGGGATTGAGCGCGAAAAGTTAATGCCCAGTATGCGTAGTTTTCCTGTTGGCAGTCACATCGTGTTCTACCGACTTCAGCAGTCTCAAGTAGAGGTTGTTCGCGTTCTTCACTGTCGCCAGGACCCCCAACGCCACATTAAGTATGTGATTCCTGGATCTGTTTTGACACCACCATAAATGCAGGCAGATTCGGTGGTCGGCACTCAGCCACCAACATCGAGTATCAGCACCGAAAATTCCATGAGTGGCAACTTGCTGAATATAGTTGTTATATAAATTCGTAAACAATCCATACGATTCCATCATGTCGAAAAAAAAGAAACGTAATAGAAACTCCCAAAGACTGGCTCGACCATCAGGCTGGTCAACCAGTGACGCCGATGAGATCGAACGCCGTCGTTTGCGCGGTCTGAATGAACCATCGCGGATTGAATCCCAAGCGCAGGACGATAATTTTTTCGGTGTCTATCAGGTCGACTCCAACAACGAGCAAACTTACCGTGTAGAGATTCGCTCACTTACAGAATCGATCAATAACTGCGATTGCCCCGACCACCGTATCAACGGCCTTGGCACCTGCAAGCATATCGAGGCAACACTGTACCGGCTCCAGTACAGGCGCAAGCGCGCTTTCCAGAATGCTGCAGCCAAAGGCAGTCCATATATCGAAATCTTTCTGGACCGGCGGAACCATCAGGTCCGGATACGCTGGCCAGAAGGCGGACATCGCCGTTCCAAGGCTCGGGGTATCATCTCCCCCTTCTTTTCCAAAGACAACATTCTGGCGGGTAATCCCCTCGACACACTGCCTGCCATGCAACGGGCAATTAACGCCTCTCACCCAGCTGCCAGACGCAGGATCCGGTGGTCACATGAGTTGAACAGCTGGCTCGATACACTGGACAGGCACGCGCAACGGATCCGCAGCCGTCAACACTTCGAGACCGAGGTAGCAGCAGGAAATGAGAGCCTCGATCTTGTCAAGCACCCTCTCTACCCTTACCAGCAGGAGGGCATGCTGCACCTGGCATTCTCCGGCCGCACCCTACTGGCCGACGAGATGGGGCTAGGCAAAACGGTGCAGGCAATCGCCGCCTGTGAGCTGCTGCGCCGCACCTCGGACATCCGGCGGGTATTGGTGATCTCCCCCGCTTCACTCAAGGGCGAATGGGAGGAACAGATCGACAAATTCACCAGCCTGCCTTCATGCATTATCCAGGGGACGCGTGCCAAGCGTCTGCGCCAATACGAAGACCCTGCATTCTTCTCACTTGCCAACTACGAACAGATGCGATCTGACGTAGAGGAAATAAACACCACCCTGGCACCGGATGTCATCATTCTGGATGAGGCTCAGCGCATCAAGAACTGGCAGACCAAGACGGCTATCTCAATCAAGCGCCTGAAAAGCCCCTACGCTTTTGTGCTTACCGGCACACCGATAGAGAACCGCATTGACGAGATTTATTCGATCGTTCAGTTCCTCGACCCACATATCTTCGGTCCCCTGTTCCGCTTCAATCGCGACTTTTACAAACTGGATGAGAAAGGGCGCGCCGTTGGCTACAGAAACCTCGATCAATTGCATAAAAGACTGCTGCCCATCATGCTGCGCCGACGTAAAGAGGAAGTAGAGGGACAGCTGCCGGGTCGCACGATAAACACCTATTTCGTCCCCATGCACAAAGAACAGGTGCTGCGCTACGGGGAGTATGAGTCGAGAGTGGCGCGTCTTGCCGCTACGGCCAAAAAGCGGCCACTGAAAAAAGAGGAGATGGAACAGCTCCAACTTTATCTGGCCTGCATGCGTATGCTCTGTGACACACCCTATATTCTGGACCAAGATTGCCGCATTTCACCCAAGCTGAAGGAGCTTGGCAGCATCCTCAAGGAAATCATGGAGGATGGCGATCACAAGATCATTATCTTTTCCGAGTGGGAGCGTATGTTGCAGCTGGTCCAGGCACAGGCCGAGAAGATGGGACTGGGCTACGCTTTGCATACCGGCAAGATCCCACAGCCGAAACGCCGTGACGAGATTCGGCGATTCAAGGACGATCCCCAGTGCCGACTATTCCTCTCCACCGACTCAGGCTCCGTAGGACTCAACCTTCAGGTGGCCGATGTAGTGATCAACCTGGATATGCCCTGGAATCCGGCAAAACTGGAACAACGCATCGCCCGTGCCTGGCGCAAACGCCAGAAACGCCCGGTGCAGGTAATCAATCTTGTATCCAGAGGCTCCATCGAACACCGCATGCTCTCTCTGCTGGAGCAGAAGCGTTCCCTGGCCGAAGGTGTGGTGGATGGTAAAGGCAAAAATGAAATGGACCTCCCCTCCGGCCGAGCCGCTTTTTTGGAGCGAATCGATACCCTGATAGCGGATGAGTCAAAAGAAACACAAATGCCACCCACCAATCCACTCGATCGTCTGCGGGACACTATTCTTTCACAGTGGAGCCATCATCTGGAACTGATGGAACTACACGGCGAGGGAGCACAGCAGACTCTGCTGGTGGTGGCAGACCGGCTGAGTGACGCTCTGCAGAGTGCCCTTACCCGGCAATTGCAAGAACGGTTTCCCGAGCAGACGCCGCAATTGAAACTGCTGGACCGGGATGCCTTCGTGACCATCCAGCAACTGATCGAAGCCGGCGTTTTGAACACTAACCAGGATACAGCCAAAACAGTGTACCGCGCCCCAGCCACGGATAAGCCAAAAGATGACGAACAATTAAAACAACTGACCGAGGCCCGCAACCGCCTAGCCCAGAGTGAACATAAACGGCGAATGGCGAAAGTGCTCACCGAAGGTGGCTTTTCAACGGAAGCACTCGTCCCGATGCGTGAGGCCGTGGAGACGGCCTTGCACGCCCTGCTCTTTTGGCGGGGTCACGACACTGAAAAACCGCCAGCCCAGGAACTGATCGAGTCAACGCTGGTACAGGCGAGCCTGCTGCCAGCCGAAACCTTGTCTCTGGTCGCCCGTCTACGGGAGGATCAACCCGAGGTGGACGAAGCTCAAGCGGATAAACTCATCAAACAAAGCGACGACCTTCTTTCCCAGGCTGCTTTTATCTTAGCGTAGAGTGAATAATTCTGGCTGCCTGCGAACCATGCAAAAAGCACGCTCCAGAACTCTGACTCTACTACTTGAAAAACACAACATTGTATGAATATGCAAAGCAAGGGATGGAGGGAGCATTTTGACTTTAACTCCTAAAAACTATACCGATGACTATACTCGGTCTTTCTACCAGCTTGTGTTACAATTCATCGGAACTTGTATACTTTTTCCCATGTAATGTAACATTCATACCTAATGACTCAAACGACACAGACAGACAAGGTGCTGGAACTGGTACAAAAGGAAGGGGTTCTGCGTCCCCGGGACCTCGATCCTTACGGCATCCCACGGATCTATCTCAGTAGACTCCACGCAGCCGGTAAGCTGCAACGAATCGGCCGAGGACTCTATGTGCTTCCCGGTACCAACGCAAGCGAGCACCGCTCTCTGGCCGAGGCCTGTAAACGCGTACCGAAAGGAGTAATCTGCCTCCTATCCGCCCTGCGTTTTCACGAACTCACTACACAGTCGCCCTTCGAAGTCTGGCTGGCCATTGGTGAGAAGGCCTGGCGGCCACGTGTGGAGTACCCTCCTCTACGTATTGTCCGTTTCTCTTCGGCAGCGCTCGATGCTGGCGTGGAGGAGCACCGGATTGAGGGGGTAATCGTACCCGTATTCACACCAGCAAAGACTGTGGCCGATTGCTTCAAGTATCGAAATAAAATTGGGCTGGATATTTCCATTGAGGCACTCAGGGAATGCTGGCGGTCGCGGCGCTGCACCATGGATGACCTCTGGCAATACGCAAAGGTTTGCCGTGTTCAAAACGTCATGCGACCCTATCTGGAATCGCTTGCGACATGATAGGTAAACGGGGGAGGAACACCGCGGCCTCAGTGCGGGACCGGTTGCTCAAACTGGCAAGGCAGCGAGGTGAGGAGTTCCAGTTGATCCTGACCCGCTATGGGCTGGAACGACTTTTGTACCGGCTGAGCCAATCGGAGTACCGCAATCGCTTTATACTGAAGGGCGCAATGCTTTTCACCCTGTGGGACGACCAGATGCATCGCCCAACCCGCGATGTAGACTTCCTCGGATTCGGCGACAGCGGAGAAGCGGCACTACGAAAAATCTTTCGCAACTTGTGCGACCTACCTGTTGAGGATGACGGTTTGGTATTCCTTGCTGACAGCGTTAGAGTTGAATCGATCCGCGATGCGGCTGAATACGGTGGCACACGCGCCTTAGTTCAACATTCTACGATGACAAGCAGAAAAACCTGCAGTGGAATGCGTTTCTAAGTAAGGGAATGCTGCTTTCAACCTCCTCCCCCCCATCGATTGAGGAGGTTTGCCATCTGCTCGAGACATTTCTTATGCAACCAACACAGGCTCTGGAAGATGACCAAGCATTCACCGGACAGTGGCAGCCCGGTGGTCCGTGGAAAATCTGAGTGGTATTGGAGCAACCGACTGAACATCTGAATTGGACCTGACTATGGAGATTTCTGCTCGCGAAATCATTCTTCGAAAAATCGCCGCAGTCGAACAGAAAATTACCCGTCTCCAAAAACAGCAAGAAGAATCTGAGACAACACTCAGATCACTGAGGGAATGCCTGGCACTAGGTGACGACGAAACAACGCACAAACCAAAACATCCAGCAGAAGCTCCCGTTTCAGCAGAGGAAAATCTCGGCAATTGCTCCATGCATTGCTCTACCTCCTGCATCCCTGCAGTCGTAACACCAGACGAGAAGGTCGCGCTTTTTATCCGCCTCTTTCGAGGCCGAGAGGATGTGTATCCAAAATTGTGGCAGAACCAAAAAACGGGCAAGAAGGGTTATTCGCCTGCCTGTTCGAATGAGTGGATTCACGGAGTATGTGAGAAGCCCCGGGTAAAATGCGGTGAGTGCTCCAATCAGGCCTTCCTGCCGGTAACAACCGAGGTGATTCTGGACCATCTCCAGGGACGTCATATCATTGGTGTATACCCCATTCTGCAGGATGATACCTGCCGGTTTATCGCAGCCGATTTTGACAAAGCAGCTTGGCGTGAAGACGTTATGGCTTTTACGGAAACCTGTCGGCGAGCAGGCGTTCCTTATGCCATTGAGCGTTCCCGTTCCGGGAATGGCGCACACGTCTGGTTCTTTTTCAGCAATCTTGTTTCTGCAGCGACTGCAAGGAAGATGGGCAGCTATCTTATTACGGAAACCATGGCCAGACGACATCAACTCAGCATGGCGTCCTATGATCGGCTTTTCCCAAACCAGGACACCTTACCCAACGGTGGCTTCGGCAATCTCATCGCACTTCCGCTTCAGTATCACCCGCGGCAGGAAGGCAATACCCTCTTTCTGAATGACAAGCTGGAGCCATTCCCGGATCAGTGGGAATTTCTCACATCGCTGGTTCCGATTCAGGGAGAGAAGGTTGAAAAGATCGCGATGGAAGCCACAACGCGTGGCCAGGTGACTGGTCTTCAGATTTCCATTACTGAAGAAGATATTGTTGATGCCAGCCCGTGGCTGAGGTCACCCTCACGAAAACCGGAGCGCATTCCGAGCACCGACCCCATCCCACACCAGGTTCGGGGTATTTTATCCCAACGTCTTTACGTCGAGAAAGCCGGCCTACCGTCGCCCCTGATCAATCAGATCCAACGGTTTGCCGCATTCCAGAACCCAGGGTTCTACAAGAAACAAAATCTTCGACTTTCCACGGCACTGACTCCCCGAGTAATCTCCTGCGCCGAAGATCATGGAAAGCACATCAGTCTGCCGCGAGGGTGTCTCGACGACGTACAGGCATTGCTCCAGGAATACAAAAGCCACCTTGAGGTGGAAGATCTGAGAAACCTAGGCGATCCCGTGGATGTTAGCTTCTTCGGTGAATTGACCGATGCTCAGCACCAAGCAGCGAAAGCCATACTCGAGCACGACAACGGCGTGATCGTGGCGCCACCTGGTTTCGGGAAAACCGTCCTTGGAACCTACCTGATCGCTGCGCGAATGTGCAGCACCTTGATCCTGGTGCATAGACAGCCGCTGTTGGAACAATGGAGATCGCAGATTGGCATCTTTCTTGACCGCGATGCGAAATCAATCGGTCAGATTGGTGGTGGGAAACGCAAGCTGACAGGGCAAATCGACGTGGCCATGATCCAGAGCCTGTCCCGAAAAGAGACCATGGACGACATCGTGGCCAAGTATGGGCAGGTTACCATCGATGACAATTTCGCCGGGAGCGAAATTGGACGCACTTCAGTGCGCCCGAAGGGGGCGCACCATGGATGGTGTGCATCAATGCCACCATCTGCCAGCTGTTTCGTTCGAACGAGTCCTCTCCGAGATAAAGGCACGATACGTTGTTGGGTTGACCGCCACACCGCAGCGCCGCGACGGCCACCAACCCATCACCCATATGCAGATCGGACCGATTCGATTCAGGGTCGATCCACGTAGTCAGTTAGCGCAACGCCCCTTCGAACATCGACTTGTAGTTAGGGAAACCGACTTTGAACCTCCTATGCAGGCATCCGATATAACCATTCAGGAACTCTACAGCCTGCTGGTAGCCGATAAAAAGCGCAACGAGCGGATCATTGACGATGTACTATTGGCTATGGAAGAAGGTCGATCACCGATTCTGCTGACAGAACGCAAAAACCACCTTGAGGATCTGCATCAACGGTTAAAAGGCTTTGTCCGGCATATCGTCGTTCTGCAGGGAGGACAATCGGTAAAAGAACGGCGCAAAGTCCAGGAACAACTCGCCTCTATTCCAATGGAAGAAGAGCGCCTCTTGCTGGCAACCGGAAGATACATCGGGGAAGGATTTGATGATGCACGCCTGGATACCCTGTTTCTTTCGCTACCGGTTTCGTGGAAAGGTACCCTCGTACAATATGCTGGGCGACTGCACCGGCTATATCCTGGCAAACGCGAAGCGCGTATTGTCGACTACGTTGATAGCAAGGTGCCCATGCTCGCGAGAATGTACGAAAAACGACGTGTCGGTTATCGCTCAATGGGTTACCGAGAAGAGGATAGCGGGACTTTCCTCGATTAGCCGTATAGGCCAACAACACAGGTCGCCCTACCCAACAAGGGTTCTTGTATCAGTAGTATGGATTGACGAGTTTCAGTATCAGAACTTGACATTGAATTTCTTGCAGAAAATACAGAATAACGAAGTAGAAAACTGCCGCCCACAACCTTGCTGTCGTTGCGACGAGAGACAAAACTGTCGGAATTCTTCTCCGACACAAGTCGCAACGACGGCCGGAAAGCAAGTGACCCGCTGCTTCTCAGGATTCATTCATTGCTACATGGCCGTATACCTCTGGAGAGTGTAGCAACCTCATACCCGACACTACACGTACCAGTTCAATCCCGCAAGAGATCACCCTGTAGAGCATCAGGTAGCACCCCACTGGTAAATGCCTGAAGTCCTCAGCGATATCTGGACGTTCCTGCCCAAGCTGCGGATTACTGGCGAGCAACCAGCCTTTCTCCTCAAAGTTATCGAGCAACTTATCTGCAGCTGTGGGATTATCCACGGCAATATAGAGCCAGATATCAACCAGGTCCTCTTCGGCTTAGGCGGTCTTCTGAAAAACGGCCATTTCCAGAGTTTACCGATCGTTATTTGCCAAGCGTTCGCGGGCAGCCTTCTTAATCTGTTCTACGGAACCATATTGGCCTTTACCACTCTCCACACCTTCACTCTATAGGCGGCGCAACTCCTCGATTTCCTTATCCTGGAAAGCACGTTTCCGGCGCCAGTCCCGCAATGTCTCGTGAATCACCTCGCTACTACTAGCGTACTCACCGCGTTCGACAGCCATCCGTACTTCCCTGACCATCTTCGGGGTCAGGGCAATACTGAGTTTTTCGACTGTGGCCATAAGGTGCCTCTGGGGTGATAGTAAGAAATATTGCTACCAAGTAGCATAGCTTACGGTTTGGATATGGAGAATTTCTTCAATCGAAGCAGCGTTCAAGATTCATCCTCATTGCTTATTTCACTGGATATCCGCTCAAGGTCATCGAAAACACCGGACGCCATGATGATGGTTTTCTTTTTCCTTAACTTTATTACCTTGGGATCAAAATTCTCCATGATGTCCGCGTGCGCTTCATCCAGAAATGCAATAGTCAGGCCAACCTCATGTTTGAGTAGAGCATCGGTTTCGGAAAGTGGCGTCAGGAGTGAGGCACAATCGGATAGAAAATGTCTCCAACGGACACGCTGGAGTGACTCGGCATTAGTAAAAATATAGGTTCGGCTGGGGTCGTCGTCCCAATTCTCTTCCCTCGTATAGACGGCCGGCGCCCAAGAAGAAAACTCCTCTCCCAAAATATCACGCCGCTCATCCTGGTAAGCCCACCAGCGGCGCTTCAGTTCATCAAGTTGACCCTCGAGACCATCGGCATCGATGCGCATGTCCCATAAAATACCGCCATCTTGCCGCTTACCATTGTCTTCCCCTTCAACCAATTTATTGGGGATCAGTTTGTCGATATGCCCATTAGCGGTTTCTTCGATCTCTCCTATCAGGTGCATCGTCAGCGAGGTCACCGCAGCGTAATATAACTGACCGTCGATCAGTAGACGGATCCACCAGGAATGGGAGATGCCATAGTAGCGAGTACCTTTGTGCTCTGGAAAATCCCGAAACCTGGCGTACTCTTGGTACAAATAGTCGGCATAGTCATATTCGTAGAGCGTGGAGACATCCAAGATGCTGGCGCCGTCTTCGATGGATTCGTTCAAATAGATGTAGTCTTCCCCAATACCACTAGTGAGTAGCATGGCCCAGTTGAGCGGATAAAGATCAGGAATGGAAACAACCTCCCAGGCATCGTTGACCTCCTGTTCCGTATGGCACTCGATCCCGCGCAGGCTGCCCAGAAGTGAGCGCCGAATATGGTATCTCGCATCATGGTCCATCGTGGCACGAAATATCTCCTGTTGCTCTTGGGACCAGGAGTGATAGGTGGGATCTGCAGCGATCAAGGCTCTACGAGCTGCGGCTATTATATCGGATTTACAGAAAGGGCATGACATAAGGCGGACTCAACAACAATCCACCAAGTATAGGAGAGCGCGACTTTGGCCGCTTCGAGCACTGGTACACATCTTAGACTTACTGTGGCAACTTGCGACTGTAACATCGTCAGAAGATGTAAGCCCGGATTAGACGACATATAGCTGAAAAGGTCTACACTTGTGATTATTAGCTGACCTTCATCTGGGTACTGGGGGGCGGACCTCCCAATCCAGCGGTCGTGCTTTTTCATTTCAACCCATCCCGTGGAGGGAAGCGGCTCGTTAGCTGCGCGCAGATACCCCAAGGGTGTGACGGCTTCGGTCAATCTTTAGATAGTTTGATCGAAAGCGCCAAGGCGCAACGACGGCGGATTAGGTGGAGGCGTTCTTACTCTTCTACGTAGTGCCGAACAACTGACTGTCCCCTTGAAACCGGCTACCATGTCGCCGCAACGACCAAACAAAGAAGAAAGCCCACTCCAATCCCTGGAGCGGGCCTTCGAGAGGTCGACACCTTCCCTGGTGCCTGGCCAGCCGTCATCCTTGAGCCTGGCCTTAATACAAGGGGGTGCATCCTTGCGCCCGTCCGATCATTATCGGCTAGCCCTTGCTGGGAATTAATATACTATCACGCATCGGGAGAAGGCATCAGCAATATCCTCCCTATCTGTAGGAATTGTCTGAAAAGCCGTGTTATTAGCAATATGGCCGCTCCGTTCTGCCTATCTACATTAGATTGATAAAGAGCGTTCTACTACAGTCCACGAACAGGTAACGGCTCTGTTGCATCAAATATTGGCGCAGAAAGTCTGGCGTGAAGCTCGGCACCCGTACCACTTCGCCACACCATTACAAGCTCGGTGCTGGCGACAAAACTTCGTCCTTTTGCCACTCCAGCCATACGCCTACCGGGACCACGCGCCTTTGCTTCACTCTCCATGGCGCTCAGCCAGAATAAACAAAATGCAAAGTGGAATTTGCAATGAAAAAATACAATATTGCGGAGGGTAAAACTGGCGTACACGGCCTTTCTGTCCGTTACACGAGTGTCTTCTTCTGGAGTTTTCGAGTGGCAGGAGTGGTTTTTATGACAAAAAACGCCACTTTTCACTTAAAGTTATATGGAGATAATAATCGTATTCTATTGATTAATAGAATAATAATATGGAGGCTGAGCCCGGAATCGAACCGAGGTCCACGGCTTTGCAGGCCGCTGCATAACCACTCTGCCACTCAGCCTATGAGAGGCTCAGATTCTACCACCATTGAGGCGCAGATCTTGAAACAAAAAAGCCTCGGTTTAGCCGAGGCTCTTTAAAATTGGAGCGGGAAACGAGATTCGAACTCGCGACCCCAACCTTGGCAAGGTTGTGCTCTACCAGCTGAGCTATTCCCGCGTCACTTAAGAACGAGGCGTATTTTAACGACACAGGTGCTACTGTCAACCCTTTATCCCCTCCATACAAAAGAAAACAGGGATTTAAGGTCCACTCCTTCTCCAAGTGGCGAAATCAGTAACGAAAACCCTCATGCACCGGCAGGGTAATAGTAACCAGGTTCTCACTTTCAGTCCGTTTCATTTTCTCCGCATCAGCATCCCTGGGAATCGAAATGCGTTGACTGAAACTGCTCGAGCTGCGGTTGTAACTGTAGCTACCCCGATCATTGCTCCGTTCTGCCTCCTGGCTGGTATCATTACTGATCACCAGGAATCTTCCTTTCACATTCACCTGAACCGCTTGGGGATCGATATTTTCGGTATGGATCCTTACCACATATCCCGCTTCGCTCCTGCCCTTCTCGACTCTCAAACGTTGAAAATGGCGGTAACCGGAAGTCTGGGGAGGTGATCCCATGTATCCCGGGTATCCGTAGGGCGGTTGGGCATTCACCAGAAAGGCGAGACTCAGCAACACGGCCAAACTCAATATTGTCAGTAACCGTTTCATCTTTTACTCCTTTGCAGTCTCATGGCTGGGGCCATAAGGTGCTGCATACTTCTCACTATAGAACACTTCAAACTCTGCCCCATCTTTCCAGGCATCAGCGGGCAACCCCGCCTTTCTCGCCAGATAGGTCAGCGCCTGCTCCCGATTCCAGCCCTGCTCCACCGCAACCTCCGGAAGAAAAACTGCACTGCGACCCTGTTTTTTTAAAATAATGCCCTGTTGGCCCACTTTAAACGCTTCGAAGTGGGCAATGGGACGCGGAGGTGTCAATACACTCACCTCGATCTCAAGCTCTTCCAACTCTTCCGGCGTTACCGGCGGGAAGCGATGATCCCGTACCGCTGCATTGCCGCCATTTTTCAACACAGCCTGGAAGAGTGGATCGCGTGGTCGAATATAGCCGATACAACCACGCAACATGCCGTCCTTTTTAAGGGTCACAAACGCCCCTGATAGCCGCTCAAGCTCCGGTGGCAGATTGCGCAGCAACTGCTCGCCTTCATGCTTGTCATCCAATACCGCACGCCTGACTCCGGCCACGGCAATCTGGTGCAGTCTCTTGAACTGCTCACTGTTCAGACGCCTGTCTGAACCCTGGCTGCCAGCGATTGCTGTCGGAACATTCACTGCAATCACCACGTAGCTGACCGAATTTTCATAGTTGCCGGTCAGTTGACCACTGGTCTTATAGGCCAGTTGCTCCAGTTCAGCCGAGACTGGCAGCATGTGCAGCAGTAGTGCAATGGGACGAAATCCACAGATGGTGATGCCAGTGCGCTGTTGATAGTCGAGAAACCCCTTTGCATCCCCTGCCACTATCCGCTCAATCGCACCCCCATCAAGTTGCTGGATATTTGCAGGCGTCTCATCATTCAACGGAAACGGGGTATAGCCAAACCGTTTGCCATAGTGGGCGAAGTCGCTGGAGACCACCGCCAAGGTCTGCTCATCCGCCAGTTCCCGCAGCAGTTTTGCTGCCTGCGGGTAGGCCTCATCATCCATCTGCCCCACAAGTACCGGCACCAGTTTCCAGCCCGACTCCAGTACGCGTTGCAGTAACGGCAGTTCAATTTCGATGCTGTGTTCCCGTTTGTGCGCCTTTGCATCTGCACTGACAAGGGGAGATCTGCGCAACTGCTGTACTGCAACATGGTCAAGCGGCACAGAACCCAGCGGAGTCTGATAGGCAACTACATCTGTAATAGAGAGTCCTTTGAAGACGCTGTAGTGGCTGGGCGCCAGCAACAGAACCCGTTTGTAATCCATACCTCGCACCAACTTGAAGGCTTTGGCTGCGGTTGGCCCGCTGTACATGTAACCGGCATGGGGAACAATCAGCGCCCGGAGAGGTTTTTTCACCTTGGACTGGGCATCGGAAGGATCATCCAGAAAGCCGTCCACAACCTTGGCCAGCTGTAGCGGATTCTCCGGATACCACGAGCCTGCAAGCACACTCTCCCTGACCTTTTCACCCGCAAGAGACTGGGATATCAGCAACAGCCCTGCCAGCAGCGCGGCAAATTCCCATTGCTGAAATCGACCGAGTCTCATTCTTCTCTCCCCCTATTCATCCAGTCCTCTGGAGCGGTAGTAGTCTGCTTCACGCATGGCAGCTTTCTCCTTCAGCGCTCTTCGAGTCCTCCAGGGGAACGTCATCACACCTGCGAGCAAACCGCCCAGCACTCCCAGAAAACGTCTGCGGGAGGGCATATTGTCTTTCCTCATCTCTTTCAGCCTCATTGCCAGACTCCCGGAACCGGCTCATTGCAGGTCGGACAACGACCGTCGCTGGTCAGGTTGTATTCACTGATCATGAAACCCTCTCTCTTGATCAACAGAGTGCCATCGACCGGACAGTAGGTTGAATTGCCCTTATGCCCTGAGATATTGCCGATATAGACATATTTCAACCCCGCATCCATCGCCTCCTGACGCGCACGATCCAGGGTCTCTCCCGGCGTCGGCGGCAGGTTGCGCATCCGGTACATGGGGTGAAAACGACTGAAATGGAGGGGAGTGCCCTCCCCCAACTCACTTCTGATCCACTTTGCCATGCGTCGGATCATGGAGAGATCATCGTTCAGCGTTGGGATAAGCAGATTGGTCACCTCCAGCCAGACCCCCTCCTCCCGGAAAGTCATCAGGGCATCCAATACCGGCTGCAGCGTTGCCCCGGTTGTTTTGCGGTAGAAGCCGTCGTCGAAGGCCTTCAGATCAGTGTTAGTGGCGTCGATCACTTTACAGAGACGGCGCAGAGGCTCAGTGTTGATATAGCCGGCGGTGATGAACACATTCTGCATCCCGGCCTCATGAGCCAGGATACTGCTGTCATAGACATATTCGTAGAAGATCACCGGATCGGAGTAGGTGTAGGCGATGCTCTCGCAGCCCTGATCTCTGGCCAGGGCAATGAGATCCACGGGGTCAGCGTTAAAGATCTCCTCTATCTCCTCCCCGCCGCTTTGGGAAAGTTGCCAGTTCTGGCAGTTGAGGCAGTGAAGGTTGCAGCCTGCCGTCGCAATGGAAAACACGGGCGAACCGGGATGAAAATGGTAGAGCGGTTTCTTTTCCATCGGATCGATATGCATCGCGGAGGGCCGTCCGTAGGTAGAAGCCAGCAGTTTGCCACCAATGTTGACCCGCACTCTGCAGTCACCTGCCCCTCCTTCGGGGATCACGCATTTGCGCGGACAGAGTTCGCAAACCACCTCTCTCATGGCGTTCCCCCTGGCTTGCGTAGCTGCAACTCCGCTGGTTTGGCGACATGGAACCATTCAGCTTCATGAGCGCTCAACTTGCCGCTATCCAGTCTTTCCTGAAAGATTTCCATATCGATACGCCGCCAGCTTGAGCCAGTCATCTCGGCCTCATGCTGTCCGACCAAAAACAACGCGATCACGACCAACGTCAGGCTCAACAGCCCGACGAGTCTGTAATCACTGCTATGCCAATGCCGGATCGCTTGTAACATGGAAATCATGGCCTAAATTTCCCGCTTTCTTCTAACAGTTTAGACAGAAAGCAGTGGTCTGTGTTTTACCCGATTACCACTATCTCTCCTTCCCGAATCCACGGGGCTTGACATGGGTATCCCTACCGGTAAGACAGCGGTTGCAACGGATACAGTCGATGTCGAAGGTTTCCCGCACTCCGAGGTCGCAATGCTTGAAACGGCGCTCCGGCGCCAGTCGCTGCAACAGGGCAAATTTATTGCCGAAGGCCAAAAACGCCCCCAGAGGGCAGAGATAACGGCACCAAAAGCGGTAGTGAAAAAGCGCCCCCAGCAAGACCAACAGCAGTATTCCAAGCATCCATTCTGGCCAGTGCTCACCGAATACATACTGCATCGGATCGAATAGCGCCCAGGATGAATCACCGCTACCCCATACCATAATCAACAGAAAACCGAGCAGCAGATACTTCAAAAACCGCAGCCGGGAATCCAACGGGCGGCTGGCATAGCTGCGCAAGCCCAGCCGATGCCCGATTCGGGAGACAAACTCCTGCAATGCCCCGAACGGACAGAGATAGCCGCACCAGACAGGACCAAACATCACTGTCGTAACAAGCGCAAATCCGATCAACAGCCAGTGTTGCGGATTATTGGCAACAGAGGCGAAAAAACCCAAGCCCAGGTTGACCAGGTCCACCTCAGTCACCTGGCTGTTGAGCCAAAACCCAAGAATCATCAAGGCAGCGAACTGATAGATTAATCTGCCGTTTTCACTGCCTGAAAGATAAACGGGGAAAAACAGCAGCAATAGTCCCACAGTCACCATAAACGCAGGAGAGTACCAAGCGGATTGTGCCTCCTCTTGAGATGCGACTTGGGCAAAACTTTTGCCAAACGCGGTTTTCCCTGCCACATAAACCGTCTGGTTGATCGATGCCAATGCCGCCTCGCTACTGACGGTCGCACCAGTGAGGGCATCAACACGGGAAAGTGATAATGATTCAGCCGAGAGATCCGTTCCTGCAAGCCCGGTGAGCCAACCGTCGATGCCAGAAATATAGGAGGGGGTCTCATTGGAATCGATATATCGCACGCCCCGCAATCGCCCCTTTGCATCCACGGAGAGCAGCAGGTTGAGCGGCCCGGCAAAACCCAATACATCCGGAGCCACCGCCATTGTAGACAGGGCAACGGTGTCTGCCGTGCCATTCGGAACCGACCCAAGATAGTGAATGAAAGGCTTTTCCTTCAATTCAAACATGCTCGATTCACTGACCGCGGCCAGCAATTGATCACTGAAGTGGAGTTGAGGCGCAGGTTTTATGACCTGCTGATACTGTGCCCAGGCAAGACTCAGCAGCACGAGAAAAACCAGTCCCCATCCCAGATTGGGCCAGGGAAAGGCGTGTCTGCCCCTGAGCTGTAGTGGCGACATTCCTTGTGGCACTAATGCAGTAAACAACAAAGGCAGGAGCATCAATAGGGTGAAGATCGCCAGCAGATAGCTGCTCCACTCGATACCAAGCAGCGGCACCATCAACGCACCTGTCATCAATCCGCCAACAGCACCACCCAGGTTATCCGCCGCCTGGGTAATGCCACTGCTACGCACCACCGCCGCCTGCTCCAACTCGGTGATCTTTACTGCCAATGGAAACCCTGTGCCCACCAGCAGGCCCAACAGCAACGAGATCAGAGGATAGCCCCACTCCTGCCAGCCAATCGCCAATTGACCAAACCAATTCAACAGATGAGGCAGCGCAACCAGAACCGAGGTCACCAGAATCAGTACGCCCCCCAGGCAGAGGGCAGGACGATCGGCACGAGCCAGCAGACTGCCCGCCCCTGCCCCTAGCGCCAGACCCGTCATAAAAAGCCCATTGAGCAGGGCCACCCGCTCAAACATAAAGCCGACATGGGACTGGTAACTGAACAGCACGGCAAGCTGTGCGGCCATAGCAACCAGTCCAAGCACAAAGAGGATCAACGTGGATGCCTTGCGCAGACGACCGGCGCGTTGACCACCTTCAAGTGAAGCGCGCAGCAGCCAGAGCATAAGAAACAGCAACATCGGCAGCAGATAAGCCCAGATTCCCACACTACGCAACTGTTCCATCCAGTCGGCAAAGCCAGAGGCGCTGAACTGTCCCCACAACAGCATGTTCAGGTAGTAGGTTACGGGCCGTGCATCGCTGTTGCGTTCACTGCCGGGTTGCTCCAGCTGATCCCGTACAAAACGCACCTCCTCTTCCGGCAGGATCGTGTAGAAGACTTTCGCCGGGAACCGATGAACTTCGAGCGGGATATCCAGATAGCGCGATTCCAGCTCCGACGCTGATTCAGTCACTCGTCCGGCAGCGCTGGATGCACAGAAGAGATAGTTGTCACCGGGTGCGACTGCGACATTTGGCAGCACCTCCTTTAGTGTGCGAAAGATCGACCCGCTGAAACTGCGGATTGTACGTCCGAGATAGTTGGAGGCGCCACTCACACAAGTGCAAAACACACCGTCTGGCGCGAGTTGATGCCGCACGCCCTGATAGAACTCCGAGGTAAAATAGCGGTTGCTGTAGGCGCTGGAAGGCGTCGCATTGAGCACCAACACCAGATTGTAGTGTTCGGCCGCCGGCAAGCTGTTGAGATAGCGTCGACCATCCATGAAGTGGAGTTGGACACGGGGATCGGCCAGTGCCTTGCGGCTCTGCTCCGGCAGATATGGCATGACTTTCCGGAAGGCCTGCTCATCCTCCTCCACCACGTCGATTCGGGTGACCGGATAGTGCAACAGCTCCACCGCCAGGCCACTGGCAAATCCGCCGAACAGCAGTATCCGTTTGGCACCTGTCGCCTGGGACATGAGATAGGCAGCCTGCTGACGAATCTCGAGCGGCAAGGGAAAACTCTCTGCCACTTGGCCGTTGTTCACCAGCGTCGTCTGCTCGCCAAAGCCCGCAATAGCCAAATGCCCGTAGCGAGTCTCCGTGGCATCGAACAACTCCAGGCCCGGCTGCAAGGTGGAAAAACGCAGGGTCTCCATCTGCCGGTCGAGCCAGGGAGTGACGACAGGCAAAGCAATGATAAAACCGAGAACTGCCAACAGGGTGGCTGGCCAGCGTGGTCCGGCGTTGCCTCTTTTTATTTTTAGCGCTGTGACCGCCAGCAACAGGGTAGTCACCCCGAGCGTACCGGTGATTCCCAACCACTGTATAAAGACAAAGGTGAAGAACACCCCGCCCAACAGGGCCCCCAGTGCATCCGCGATGTAGAGCCGGGAGATATCCCTGACGGTTTCCTGATTCCCCCCATCACCGGCAAAATCCCGCAACGCTTTGCATGCCAGTGGAAAGGCGAAACCCAACAGCAGACGGACGGTGCGCAACATCAACACCTGCAGGATCAGTACCAAAGGTAGCAGTAGCAACAGGCGACTGATCCAGGGCAGAGGATCCTGCACCATAGGCCGTTCCCGCCAACGCACCACCAGCAGGGAACCCAGCGCCAGCCAGAAGAGCCAGCTGCCGAAGAAGGCACCCAGACTGACTTCGTTGCCGTAGAAGACCACCAGCCCCTCCCTGATCAGAAGAGCCTGCACGATCTGGGAATAGGCGCCCAGAATCAGGATAGCAACAAAGATCCTGCGGCTGGTTGGCATACCCTTAGTCTAGGATTTACATGCAGGTAATACCAATAATCTGCTGGCCTGATCAAACGCAGCGGATCAGGTGAAATACACCATGAGTGATTAGCTGATGCCGGATCCGCTACGCTAGAAATGAGGGTATGTAGGGTGCGCTATGCGCACCAAAACAAGCCGTAATCACGGTACTCACGCCAATCTCGGTGCGCACGGCGCACCCTACATTCTGGCTAAATCCGTAATTATCACGTTGAAGGTGCACTAAATCAGGCCTACATTCACTCTTTTTCCAATTCACCCTCAACCACAACCTTGCCCATCAGACTGGGCCAGGCTGCACGCAGGTAGATGACCATCGACCAGAGCGTCAGAATCGCCGAGATATAGAGCAGAACAAAACCGACTGTATGGATCGGCAATCCCCACAAGTCTTGCTGAATAATCAGCAGCAGAATAGCCAACATCTGAGCCGCAGTTTTGAATTTTCCAATGACAGACACCGCCACCTGAGCTCGAGCCCCCAGTGCGGCCATCCACTCCCGCAGGGCCGATATGGTGATCTCTCGTCCGATAATGATGGCGGCGGGAAGCGCCAGCCAGGGGGTGGGTTCCGACTGCACCAGCAATAACAGGGCAACGGCTACCATCAGCTTGTCGGCAACCGGATCAAGAAAGGCTCCAAAGGGCGACACCTGCCCCCAGCGGCGGGCCAGAAATCCATCCAGCCAGTCTGTAACTGCTGCCAGAGCAAAAACAGCAGCGCAGCCTATCCGCGCCCACTCAACCGGCAGATAGAAAATCAGCACGAAGACCGGTATCAGAACGATCCGCAGCAAAGTGAGAAGATTGGGGATGTTCCACATATTAATCTTCTCCATGAAAGGTCTGGTAAATCTGTTCCGCAAGCTTCTGGCTAACGCCCTCCACCCGCGATATATCCTCGATGCCGGCCCGGGCAAGCTCCTGCAGACCACCGAACTGTCTCAGCAGCCTTTGGCGCCGTTTGGGACCGATGCCGGGGATCTCCTCCAACACCGAGGTTCTGCGTTTACGCTCTCGACGCTGTCGATGAGCGGTGATGGCGAAGCGGTGGGCCTCATCCCGAATCTGCTGAACCAGATGCAGCGCGGGGGAGTCCGCAGGCAGTATAATCGGCGTACTGCTGCCTAACAAGAAGAGCTGCTCCATTCCTGCTTTTCGATCCGCTCCCTTGGCCACGCCTACCAGCGTCAATCCGGAAATCCCCAACTCCCGCAGACTCTCCTCCACCACGCCGATCTGCCCCCTGCCGCCGTCGATGAAGAGGATATCCGGTAACGGCACCTCACCTTTTTTGATACGGGTGTAGCGGCGTTCCAGCGCCTGCTGCATGGCAGCATAGTCGTCTCCCGGTGTGATCCCCTCAATATTGAAACGGCGATAGTCGGACTTCAGCGGTCCCTGCTCGTTGAACACCACGCAGGAGGCCACGGTCAGTTCACCTCGGGTATGGCTGATGTCGAAACACTCCATGCGTGCGGGTAGCTCCGGCAGGTCCAGTGCCTGTTGCAGTGCTTCCAGCCGTCCTTCCATATCGATACGGCTGGCTAACCGGGCCTTGAGCGCCAGCGCCGCATTGCCTTCGGCCATCCTGAGCCAGCGAGCCCGCTCGCCTCTGACCCGGCTACTGATACGCACTTTGTGCCCCGACTGGTTACTTAACACCTCTTGCAGCAGGACCCTGTCCGTCGGTTCCTTATTAAGGATAATCTCGGAAGGCACCGGTTTGTCGAGATAGTATTGAGAAACAAACGCCGACAGCACACTGGCTTCATTGGCTCTGGATGGTATCCCCGGATAGAAACTCTTATTGCCCAGATTGCGTCCTGAGCGGATAAAAAAGACCTGCACACAGGCACTGCTTCCTATCAGGGAGACCGCCACGATATCGAGATCGCCGCCCTCCCCGCTGACATACTGGCGTTCCTGAATACGCCGCAGCCGTTTGATCTGATCCCGGTAGAGCGCCGCCATTTCAAACGCCTGCGTCTGGGAGGCTGACTCCATGCGCGCCACCAGCTCATCGATCACACGGTTGGCCTTGCCTTCCAGAAAAAGCACCGCATGTCGCACATCTTTGGCGTAGGTCTCTTCATCGACCAAGTCGACGCAGGGGGCATCACACCGTTTGATCTGATACTGCAGGCAGGGCCGGGAGCGATTGCGGAAGAAACTCTCCTCGCACTGACGCACGGAGAAGAGTTTTTGCAGAATCTGCAGTGTTTCGCGGGTCGAACCAGCGCTGGGATAGGGACCAAAATAGCGCCCCTTACCCGTGCGGGCACCACGCCGAAAGCTCAGACGGGGAAACTTCTGGTCAGTGGAGAGATGGATGTAGGGATAGCTCTTGTCGTCCCGCAGCAGAATGTTGTACTTGGGCTTCAGCGACTTGATCAGGTTGTTTTCCAGGATCAGCGCTTCCGCTTCGGTATGGGTCACCACCACCTCGATGCCCTCGATCTGGGAGACCATCAGCTGGATACGCCGGTTCAGAGAGCGGCTGAAGTAGCTGCTGACCCGCTTTTTCAGGTTCTTCGCTTTGCCGACATAAAGGAGTTTGTCATCCTGGCCCAACATCCGGTAGACACCGGGACGGGTGGTCAGTGTCGAGAGAAAAGTCTTCGCATCAAAACCGGGGTTGGACGGGGTCTCACTCATGCGGCGTAGTATACCGGGTTAGAGCAGGTCTCTTGCGCGGGCGAAGACGTCTTGAAACATCTCGGTGGTAAGGCGTTTGGTCTGGGTGTTGTAACGGCTGCAGTGGTAGGAATCGAGCAGCCGCAACCCGTTGGGTAGTTGATGCTCGGCGGCGTGGCCAAAAAGGTAGTCCTTCTGCCTGCCATCGCAGGCTTTCACTACCGCCTTATGGGCAATGGAACCGAGCGCAAGGATCACGCTGTTCCCTGCAAGCATCTGCAACTCCTCCCGAAGAAAGTCGTTGCAGGCGTTGATCTCCGCACCCACGGGTTTGTTCTGCGGCGGCAGGCACTTCACCGCATTGGTGATACGGCAGTTGTGCAGTGTCAGTCCATCATCCGCAGCGCGGGATTCCGGGGCGCTGGCGAAACCGAACCTGTGCAGCGTTTCATAGAGCAGGATGCCGGCATGGTCACCGGTAAATGGACGGCCGGTTGCATTCGCTCCGTGCATACCTGGCGCAAGTCCAACGATGAGCAGCTGGGCGTCAGAGGCGCCAAACGGGGCTACCGGATGCGCATGGTAGACTGGATAGTCGGCTTTGACTTGATCGAGAAAGGTCGCCAACCTCGGGCAGAGGCGGCACTCCGGATTGAACGGCATCAGCTCTGACCGTTGTCGTTGAGGATACCGTAACGATAGGCGAGACGGGTCAGTTCCACATCGTTACGCACACCGAGTTTCTCGTATATGCGCTGACGGTAGGTACTGACGGTTTTCGGACTCAGGCAAAGCCCGTCCGAGATCTCCTGATTGCGTTGACCCTCCAGGATTAGCAGCATGACCTGCATCTCCCGTGATGAGAGTTCCTGGAAAGGCGTTGCGGAGTGACGCTTCCAATCGGTAAGAATATGTTTTCTCGCCATCTCCGACGAGACATAGGGTTCGCCCCGGTGGACGGTGCGGATCGCTTTGATCATCTCGTCCGCCGGACAACCTTTTGTAAGGTATCCTGCGGCCCCAACCTCGTTTAGCCGGGCGGGAAATGGATCGTCATCGAGTACGGTCAATGCTATGACTTTCATGGCAGGATTGATACGCAGGATGCGCCGGGTCGCCTCGATACCACCGATGCCCGGCATATTCACATCCATCAAAACGACATTGGGAGAGGCCTGTTGGACCATCTGCAGCGCATCTTCACCGTTGGCTGCCTCTGCAACGACTTCAATATCAGAGGCACGTTCGAGAATACCCTTGACACCGGTTCGCACCAACTCATGATCGTCAACCAGCAATACCCGAATCATAGAATCCCCATAAACACTGAAAAGCAGCGTCCCGCATTTGCATTCACCCTTGCCGAAGCACCCGGGGATTCTACAGTGTTGTTAACAGTTGAGAAACAATGTTATTGCCTATAGTGCTTCGAAGGCATGGACCCCGGAAAACTCTGCCCCTCCCAGGTTGAAACTGTGCCCCTGCAGCACGCAATAAGCCAGCCATTTAGAGAGAAAGAGATTGATTTTCCAACGTTGTTCGAGCGTTGGGTTGTCGCCCCAGCGTTTGAGAGGCAGTGCTGACTGGCGAATATCGATCACATCCACCTGTCTTGAATCGTGATAGACACGCAACATTGCGTCAGGGTCGGGATAGTGCCCGGTGTCATGAGGAAAATAGTAGGTCAAATGGAGAAGTGTTGTGTATGGCGTCTGCTCCTTGATCTCCAGATGCAGATCCATGCCGTGGTCAAGGCATGAGAGCAGCTCGCCTTTGATCAAGTGCAGTTCCGGGGCCATGCGCATCAGCAGGGTATAGTTCTCTTCGCTGAGGTCGATCACCACTCCAATCGATGGCCGCCCACTCAGCAGACTTCTTAAACTCCAGGGGTAGTAAGGTGCTCTCATGATCCTGAAACCGGTGATCGATGCATATGAATTTTAGCTGCATGCCCCATAAAAAAAACCCCGGCAGTCGGGACTACCGGGGTTTTCTCTTCATTCAGTGGATTAATCAGGCGTTCTGCCCGCCCTTCTGTTCCGCCTCGATCTGGGTACGGACCTCGTCCATGTCCAGCCCACCGGCTTGGCCAATCAGCTCCTTGAAAGCTGACTCAGGCAGTGCACCGGGCTGGGAAAAGATGATGATCTGATCCCGGAAAATCATCAGGGTCGGTATGGAACGAACCTGGAACTGCATCGCCAGCTCCTGCTCATCCTCTGTATTGACCTTGGCAAAGACGATCTCAGAATGATCCTCTGAAACCTTCTCATAGGTCGGCGCGAAGGAGCGGCAGGGACCACACCAAGGCGCCCAGAAATCGATAATCACAAAATCGTTGTTGGAGATGGTCTCTTCAAAATTTTCTTTGGTCAGCTCTACGACAGCCACGTTGCAGCCTCTTAAATCTAGTGGAATCCGCCAGAATAATATCAGGACGTTCTAATAAAGTCATCCGTCTGTCAGACGAGTATCACTTTAATTCTTCGATTAGGTTTTTTACAAAAAAGCCGGGAAGATCCCGGCTCTCTGTTTCCAGGCCTGTCTCTTCAGCCCAGCCCTGTAAAAATCTGGTCGCGAATATCATCGACACCACCGACGCCGTTGATCTTCACATAGTTGCAATCTTCCTTTTCATAAAAGGCAATCAGCGGTTCAGTCTGATCGTGATAGATCTTGAGACGAGCCTTGACGGTCTCTTCCTGATCGTCGTCACGCTGAATCAGATCTTCGCCGGTTTTGTCGTCTTTGCCCTCAACTTTCGGCGGATTGTAGACGAGATGGTAGGTACGACCGGATGCGAGATGCACACGACGACCGGCCATACGTTTGACAATCTCTTCGTCCGGCACGTCGATTTCCACCACGGCATCGATAGGCACGCCTGCCTCCTTTAAAGCTTCCGCCTGAGGAATGGTGCGGGGAAAACCATCAAACAGATAGCCTGCCTTGCAGTCATCTTCGGTGATGCGCTCTTTTACCATGCCCATGATGATGTCGTCGGAGACGAGACCGCCTTCATCCATGATCTTCTTGGCCGCCACGCCCAGCTCGGAGCCCGCTTTGACGTGAGCACGAAGCATATCGCCAGTAGAGATCTGGGGAATACCGTACTTCTCCTTGATGTAGTTAGCCTGGGTACCTTTGCCGGCGCCGGGGCCGCCCAACAGAATCACGCGCATGATGAAGCTCCATCTGGTGTTTGTTTATGGTGGGCGGAGTCTGACACAGCACCACCCGGCCGACTATTCGACGCTATCAATGGGTGGATATATGGGTCTTATGGAGATAAAGGGGGAAATTACCCCACAGTAAGTGAACCGGGTAAAGCATTTGTAGGAACGGCGCCCCGCTGCGATATATCTATCTACGGAGAAATCGCGGCGGGACGCCGCTCCTACAATTTGGTTCTGGACAAGACAAACGCTATTTACCCGACAGGTTGAGCATCAGGCTATTCAGACGCCGTACAAAAGCAGCAGGGTCGTCCAACTGCCCACCCTCAGCCAGTTGCGCCTGGTCGAACAGAACCTGGGTCAGATCCCCGAAACGGGCCTCATCATCTTCATTTTCCAGACGCTCCACCAGCGGATGCTCCAGATTAATCTCTATGATTGGGGCGGTGGCGGGCGCGTCCTGACCCACGGACTTGAGTACCCGGGCAAGATTGGCGCTCATGTCGTGGTCTTCCACGACCAAACAGGCAGGGGAGTCGGTAAGCCGGTGGCTGATGCGCACCTCTTTGACACCATCGCCGAGCACATCCTTCATTTTTTCCAACAGGCCCTTGTGCTCTTCCGCCTGTTTCTCCTGAGAAGCCTTCTCTTCTTCGTCATCCATGTCGCCCAAGTCGAGTTCACCCTTGGCCACGGACTGTAACGTCTTGCCTTCATACTCGGTAAGACCGGACACCAACCATTCATCCACACGGTCAGAGAGCAGCAGGACTTCAATGCCCTTCTTCTTGAAGACCTCCAGATGAGGACTGAAACGTGCGGCAGCAGCGCTTTCAGCGGTGATGTAATAGATCTTCTCCTGTTCTTCAGGCATGCGGGAGATGTAATCATCCAGCGAGACATTCTGCTCATCGCCTTCATTATGAGTGGAGGCAAAACGCAGCAGCGCAGCAATCTTATCTTTGCTGCCGAAGTCCTCTGCGGGCCCCTCTTTCATAACCTTGCCGAACTGATCCCAGAAAGTCTGATACTTTTCCGCATCGTTTTTCGCCATCTTCTCCAGCACACCCAGTACGCGTTTGGTGTTGGCCTGGCGGATGGTATCGATCTTGCGGTTGTGTTGCAGGATCTCGCGGGAGACGTTGAGCGGCAGGTCGTCGGAATCGACCACTCCCTTGACGAAGCGCAGGTAGCGCGGCATCAGTTTTTCCGCCTCGTCCATGATGAAGACACGGCGCACAAAGAGTTTCACCCCGTGTTTCTGATCCCGGTCCCACATATCGAAGGGTGCACGGCTCGGGATGTATAGCAGTGCGGAATACTCGTTATTTCCTTCCACCCGGTTATGTGCATGGGCCAGCGGCGCTTCGAAATCGTGGGAGACGTGTTTGTAGAAATCGTTGTACTCCTCATCGGTGATCTCGGATTTGGCGCGCATCCACAAGGCAGTACCGGTATTGACCCGCTCAAATTCAGGGGTCTCAGGTTTCTCTTCCTCCTCACCGTGGAACTCTTTCTCCATCTCGACCGGCATGGAGATGTGGTCGGAGAATTTAGAGATGATGCCGCGCAGACGGTAGCCCGCCAGGAACTCCTTCTCATCCTCATTGAGATGGAGGATCACATCGGTACCCCGGCTTGGTTTGTCGACGTTTTCAATGCTGTAGGCACCCTGTCCGTCCGACTCCCAGCGCACACCGTGCTCCTCACCCAGACCGGCGCGCCGAGTAATCAGCGTCACTTTGTCTGCAACGATAAAAGCGGAGTAGAAACCGACACCAAACTGGCCGATCATCTCGCTATCCTTGCTCTGATCACCGGTCATCGATTCGAAGAACTTCTTGGTACCTGAACTGGCGATGGTGCCAATGGTCTCGGACACCTCATGCCGGTTCATGCCGATACCGTTATCTGAGATGGTAAGTGTTCCCGCCTCCTCATCGAAGGTGACACGGATCCTCAGATCCGGATCGTCTTCGAAGAGTGCGTCATCGGTCAACGACTCGAAACGCAGCTTCTCTGCCGCGTCCGAGGCATTTGAGATCAATTCGCGCAGAAAAATCTCTTTGTTGCTGTAGAGAGATCGTATAACCAGGTTTAAAACCTGACTGACTTCCGCCTGGAATTCCAGGGTCTCTTTTTGTGCTTCAACAGACATGGGTGAAAGCGACCTCCATCGCAGTCAATATTCAAGTATCCCACCAACTTCCGGCAGGAATATCACAGTTAATTAAGTAAAATCGGCCGAATTCTAACAAATCCAGCATAACAAGTGGGGACAGGCCGTTCCTATTTCAAGCAGTACATGCATTTAACCATATGATGGGGTTCTAATTAGGGCTTAGACTGTGGTTGAATAGGCACCCTCAGCAGTCACTCAACGGGAAGATCACGATGGAAATGTCTACCGTCAACACCCAGCCTTTTTCCGATCAACGTCCCGGTACCTCCGGACTCCGCAAAAAGGTAAAGGTATTCCAGCAACCCCACTACCTGGAAAATTTCGTCCAATCGATCTTCGACACCCAGCAGGATCTGAAAGGCGGCATCCTGGCCCTTGGGGGCGACGGCCGCTACTACAACCGGGAGGCAAGCCAGATCATCATCCGTATGGCCGCCGCCCACGGAATCAGCAAGGTCATTGTCGGCCAGGGTGGACTGCTTTCCACACCCGCTGCCTCCTGCGTGATCCGCAAATACAAAACCGACGGTGGCATCATCCTTTCCGCCAGCCATAACCCCGGTGGGCCAGACGAGGATTTCGGCATCAAGTTCAATACGCCCAACGGTGGCCCCGCACCTGAAGGGGTGACCGAGGCGATCTATGCGGCGACCAAGGCAATCAGTGAATACCGTATCGCCAACGGAGAGGAGATTGATCTTGATAGCATAGGCACCCAGACCCTGGGCGAGATGAGCATTGAGGTGATCGACCCTGTCACTGACTATGCGGAGCTGATGCAGGAGATATTCGACTTCAAACGCATCCACCAGCTTTTTAACTCCGGCATGTTTGTGATGCGCTTCGATGCAATGCATGCAATAACCGGCCCTTACGCCAAACGCATTCTGGAAGAAACCTTGGGCGCGGCACCCGGCACCGTCATCAATGGAAAACCCAAAGAGGACTTCGGTGGCGGCCACCCCGATCCCAACCTGGTTCACGCCAATGAGATCGTCGTGCTCTCCAGCGGCTTGGATGCCGTGGATTTTGCCGCCGCATCGGATGGCGACGGTGATCGCAACATGGTCCTGGGACGGGATTTTTTCGTTACCCCCAGCGACAGCCTGGCGGTCATGGCCGCCAATGCACACCTTATCAAAGGCTATTCCGATGGTATCTGCGGGGTTGCCCGTTCCATGCCCACCAGCCAGGCTGCCGACAGAGTCGCCGAAAGTCTGGGGCTGGAGTGTTATGAAACCCCCACCGGCTGGAAGTTCTTCGGTAATCTGCTGGATGCAAAGCGCATCACCCTTTGTGGCGAAGAGAGTTTCGGCAGCGGTTCTGACCACATCAGGGAGAAAGACGGGCTCTGGGCGGTACTTTTCTGGCTTAACCTGCTGGCAGTGCGCCAGGAACCGGTGGACAAGATCATCAAAGACCACTGGCGTCAGTTTGGCCGCAACTTCTACACCCGCTACGACTACGAAGGCATCGACAAAACAGCCGCAGAAGCGCTGATGCAGCACTTGCGGGATCACCTCACCGATCTGCCCGGCAATCCACTGGGCGATTACAGCGTCGACTATGCGGACGACTTCACCTACACCGATCCGGTTGATGGCAGTGTTTCCAAGAACCAGGGCATCCGCATCGGGTTCAGCGATGGCTCCCGTATCGTCTATCGACTCTCCGGCACCGGCACCGAAGGCGCTACCCTGAGAGTCTACCTGGAGGCTTATGAGCCGGATCCGGCAAACCATGACAAAGAGACTCAGGCAGTGATGCAACCCCTGGTGGCGATTGCTAAATCATTGGCAGAGATAGAGAGCCGAACCGGCCGCAGCGAACCGACGGTTATTACTTAGTACCCGTCCGGAAACACTGTTTTTACCACGAAGCACACGGAGCACACGAAGAAGATTTATTGTTAATCCATTTCTTACCTTCGTGCTCTTCGTGTGCTTCGTGGTTAGATATGGGTTTCCGGATAGGCCACTTAAGCGTCTGTCTGGGAACGCTCCTGAAAACACAAAAACCGCAACTGTAGGCCCGATCAAGCGTAGCGGATCGGGCGTTATTGTGTATCGTATACTGCCGGTTCCGCTACGCTTGAACCGGCCTACAGTTATTTGTTGGCGTTCATTTGCGTTGTTTGCGGATGATTATTTTAATTCCATAGTGCGTGACTAAACTGGAACATCTACAGCAACTCGTCACCCGTCTGATCTCCTGCCTGGAGACAAGATCGGAGATCCCCGATCTCGAATCGGATGCACTCATCTATGCTGGCGCACTGCTGAGACGATATCGTCTATCTGAAGAAACGTCTGCCCCGCAGCAGCTGATGGTAGTCGGCCCCACCCAATCGGGTAAAAGCAGCCTGGTCAACCTGCTGCTGGAGGAACCGCTGGCGGAAGCGAGTCCCCTTGCCGGTTTTACCCAACACCCCCAGGGATTTTCCACAGACGCGCTCAGCGAATCACAACAGCTTGCGATCGCGAAACAGTTTCCCGACTGGCAACTGAAACAGACGCTCGATACTGAAGACCCTCTGGGCTACACGCTTCGAACCATCAGCAGTGCCGGCACAGGCTTTTCCGTACCCACCATTGTCTGGGACAGCCCCGACTTCGATTCGGTCAGCTCACGCAGCTACCGGCAGCGCGTACCTGTATTGTGCGCCATGGCCGACCTTATCCTCCTGGTGGTCAGCCGGGAAAAATACGCCGATCAGTCAGTATGGCAGTTATTACGACTCATCGCCCCGCTGCATACGCCGCTGCTGATTTGCCTGAACAAGACAACTCTGGAAGAAGCTGAATTATTGGAGCGGGAGATTCGGCAGCGACTGAAAAAAGAGCAAATCGAAGCCCTCGACGTCATATCTCTCCCTTTCGTAATGGGAGGCGAACAGCTGCAAGCTACTCAGGGCGCAGCCAAACTGCGACGGGTCATCAGCGAACAGCTCGGACTACAGCCACAACCCTTTCCGGCAAATCACCTGCAACAACTGCTGAAACAGCACTGGCCAGGCTGGACGGAAACAGTACGCCAGGAGATTGCGGCCAGGGAAAATTGGCAGTCACTGGTTGAATCCACTATCGACGAATCCATCGCGCTCTATGAACGGGACTACCTTGAAAATCCGCACTACAGTGACACCCTGCAACGCACCCTCACCCGGCTGCTTGAGCTGATAGAGATTCCGGGCATTGCCGGGGGACTGGTCAAAGCCCGTGAACTCCTTTCCTGGCCCGCAAGAAAGCTACAGGCCATATATCGCCACAAGAGCGGCAAGTCCGCGTCGACCAGTCCGGACCACGAGATCAGCGTGTTGACCGATGCGGTAAACCACCTGTTACTGAGATTGCAGCGGGAAATCGGAGAGCAGACGGTATCTGGCCAGAGTGTGCCACGCTGGTGGCAGGGCCTGCTGAACCAATTCTCCTCCGAGCGCAAAACAATCGAAACGCAGGCGCTGGAAACGGCCAAACACCACCAGCAACTTTTCGAGAGTGAAATCGAAAACGCAAGCCAGAGGCTCTTCAACCACCTGCAGAAACACCCCACCACCCTCAACAGCCTGAGGGCCGCCCGCGTCACCGCTGATGCAGCAGCACTGGCGTTTGCACTGAAGACCGGCGGCATCGGGCTGAACGACCTGATCCTTGCCCCGGCGATGCTCTCATTTTCCACCCTGCTCACCGAAGGGGCACTGGGACGCTACATGTTTACTGTGGAACAGGACTTGAAGGCAATTCAATTGAAAGCCGTCCGGCAACAGCTATTTGCCGATGTGCTGAAGCAGGCACTTTTGGGGTTGCCGGATAAACTCTCCGCCCCTGGACTCTGCCGTATCGACCAGCAACAACTGTTTGCGGCAGAGTCTGAGCTGGAGGCCCTTACGCAATGATCGAACAGTTCAAGCAGCAGTATCAGGACCTCAAACAATGGGTCGAGGCCGCGCTTCAAGATGGCTGGCTCAGCAGCAGCGATCTCAATCGATTTCAGCAGATCGAACAGCAGCAGGCCGAAACGCTCTTTGCCCAGCAGGGGCAGCGCCCTTTGATCGTCGCCTTCTTCGGTGGTACCGGTGTCGGCAAAAGCAGTCTGCTCAACCGTCTTGCCCGAGAGGATATTGCCCGCACCGGCGTGCAGCGTCCCACCTCACAGGAGGTAACCCTCTACCTTCACGAAGATTATCAGCTGGGAAAACTGCCCGATGAACTACCTGTTGAGCACACCCGGATCGCCTACCATCAGGATGAGAGCCGCCGCCTGATTGCATGGCTCGACATGCCTGACTTCGACAGCGTGGAGCAGTCACACAGGGAGCAGGTAGAGGCCTGGCTGCCCTATATCGACTGGCTGGTCTATGTGGTCAGTCCAGAGCGCTACCATGACGATGTCGGCTGGCGTCTGCTGCAACAGCGTAACGCAAAACACCACTGGCTGTTTGTCATGAACCATTGGGATCGGGGGTCAGATCCACAATTGGAAGACTTTCGACAGCGATTACAAAAAGAGGCATTCGACACACCCAAAATCCTGCGCACCAGTTGCCGAAAAAATGGAGGTGACGACGATTTCCCTCAGCTGGAACAGACCATCAATCACGCAATCGAAGCACACGGGCTTACGCTGCTGCAACAGCTCGGCATACAAGCGCGGCTCAATGAACTGCACGCGGTTGAACAGGCGCTCAGGCAACGCCTCGAAGGGTTTGGGCGCCCTGAAGTGGCCGATGCCTGGCAGAAGACTACAGCAGAGTGGTTTAATGAGATCGAAGATGCACTTCTGCTTAATCGAACGGCCCTCAAACAGACACTCTTGGCGCAAGAGCAGCTATCGCAATCCATCTTTAAGCGTCAAACAACCCTGCCCGCCTCGCTTCCGACCACAAAGCAAGTGATTGAACAGATCTGGAGTGAACGCTTCAACGACCTTATCAGTGACTTGACCACAGAACTCGAAAACCTGCTCGGCCAGCATGACATCCCGGTAACACCTTACGCCGGACCACTCTCTGACATTCCGGAGAAGCTGCAATCAACCTTTGAGGCACAAATGGAAAGTTCCGTGATCAAGGCACTGGCCAAACCAGGCACAGCCGTTCAACGTTTTTTCTTCAAAATAACGGGGTGGCTGAGTTGGTTTTTGCCGCTATCGGCAGCAGGGTGGGCGATCTCTCACATCATTAGCCGTTTTCATGCCGGTACTCAGGGAGAGGCGCATTTTCTGGGCATCGACTTTGCCGTCCACTCAGGCCTGCTGATTCTGCTTGCCTGGTTCATTCCCTGGCTGGCGCAAAGAAAAATGCGCCCTTCAATCGCTGGCACCCTATCAAAAGGGCTCGCCGAAGGCATTCATGCAGCTGTCGAAGCCTGGAAATCAGAATTTGAGTCACTTTGGCTGGAACAGGAAGGAAGCCGTCTCAGCCATCTTGAGGCATTGAAAAATAGACCATCTCCCCAATAATCCCTATTGGGAATGGCTTGTTCATATTTTTTGTATAAAATGTGTGGTTATCACGACCACAATCAGGAGAAGTAAACTTGAGTAAGAAAGCAAAGAACGACGGAACCCAAACACCTAAAGTCAGCAAAAAGAGAGTGGCCAAAAAGAAGGTGGCAGCTAAGAAAAAAGCTATGCCGGCCAAGAAAAGGGTTGCCGCCGCCAAACACGCTAAGCCCGTCATCAGTCCCCGCGAACGCTACGAGATGATCGCCACTATGGCCTATTACCGGGCGGAGCAGCGCAACTTCGAGCATGGTAGTGACCAGAACGACTGGTTTGAGTGTGAACAGATCGTGGATGAGATGATGGGCAACAGATAAACCGTGGCGCTGTAGGCCTGATCAAGCACAGCGGATCAGGAAAAAATCGGTAACTATATCAGTGCCTGCCGGTTCCGCTACGCTTGAACCGGCCGACAACGAAAATGCAATAATGGATAGTTTGAAGCGCAGGCACGGTTAAAAGCCCGTGCCTGCGTTTTTACCTAATTAGAACTTTACTGAACCTTTCACCCAAAGCTCACGACCAGGCTCGTTGACCTGGATCGCTTCAGGGCTGAAGGGATCAAGATTTGCCCGGTTCACATGATAAGCGTAGGTCTTGTCGAACAGGTTGTTAACACCAAAGCGCACATTGGCACTATCGGTTACCGCATAGCTGCCGTAAAGATCGAGCACTACCCATCCAGCGGTCTCCCCGACATCCTGACCGCTTCCGTCAATGATATCGGCCCGCGTCTGCTCGGCATTCGCTCTGACGGTACCACCAAGATCCCAAGAACTTATGGTGTAATCCGCACCCAGGGTCATCTCAAGCGGAGCGATCTGGGCGATGGGGCGACTGTCGGTGGTATTTTCCGCATTCACATAGGCGAGACTCGCCCTGCCGGAGAGTGAGTTCGATATGGAGTAGGATCCTTCCCACTCCAGTCCATAGAATCTGGCTTCGATGTTACGGTAGATGGTGGCTCCATTAGCGAGCAGAATACCATCCTGGCCACGCGCCACATCCCTCAGAATATAGTCGCTGACATCATTGTAATAGGCAGTAAAACCGCTCGTCCAAGCATCCCCGTCAACTTCAAAACCTGCTTCAATCTGGTGATGTTGTTCGGGGTCGAGTTCCGGATTACCCACCCAGTCCAGAACCATGGCACCCATCCTCATGAAGCTGGCAATATAACGTTCACTGGCATCCGCCGTGCGCACGCTGCGGCTGACACCAGCGAAAATATTGCCGTTGTCGATGGCATGTTCATAGCGCAGGAAACCGCCGATATTATTCTCGTCACTGCTCTCCGAGGTCTGAGCATAATAGAGATCATAAAGATCATTTGGCGTCGGACTCATCATGATCCCAGGCTTTTCGGCACCTCTTGAAATGGAGGCATTGACCTTGTCGTAACGAATACCTGCCTTGAGGCTGTCATCCTGATTCATCGGCATCGATAATTCTGCGAAAAAACCTGTCTGTTCCAGTTCAGCGCCTGGCCACATGATCGACTGCACTATTGTCGGATCAGTAGTCAACATCATATCCGCAGCCATCAGACGCTCTGCATCGCGGTCATTTTTCTGGTAATCGACACCCAGGGTTAGCACCTTGTTACCGAACATCAGGTCACCACTGGCACGCCCACCAAGCGTGTCCGAGGTGGTCGGTGTCTTCGCATTTGACATCGCTGTACGTTCACGCAGAGAGTAATTATCCATGAGGTGAGTGACATCAGTCTTGTAGATGTTGGCCTCCAACGCGGTAAATGGCCCCACCGACGCCTGCCGGTCAAACTTTAAGCGAATATTGTCAGAGTCGCTCTCCGGGGAGTCCATCATGGCGCCTGAAAAGAGTACATCACTCTCCCGATTCGCTTCGAGATTAAGCTCAAGCCGGGTATCCTTATCTGGTGTATATCCCGCTGTCAGATTCCCTGAATAGGTGGTGAATGCGGAACGAACCTCCTGTCCATCGCCGTCCTCGTAGTTGTCTGCATCCTTGTAGCCAACCACACCGCGGACATAACCGGTCTCGGCACCGGCCGCCAGATCAGCGGAGACCTCCTTGGTACCTGAGTTACTTTTATAACCGGCATCCACCTTGCCCATAAAGTGATCACCCTCATCGAACTCGGGTACACCGCGCTCAAACAACACCGTGCCGCCGCTACCGCCGCCACCGTAGAGTACCGTCTGGGAACCTTTGATTACGGTCACACTGTCGTAACTCTCCATCGCAGAATAAGCAGTGGGAGGATCCATGCGATTGGGGCAGCCGCCGTGGATATAGGCACCATCCAGCAGGATATTCAGTCGATTCTGGCTCTGACCGCGAATGATCGGCTCGATTCCATGACCACCCATGCGCGCGCCGGATACACCTGGAACACTGCGGAGCAGATCAGCGGCATCTGCCGGTATACCCTGGGATGGCTTGTCTAACGGCATGACGGTTAGCGCGGGAGAGGTTTGCGCTTCACCTTCGACCACAACATCGGAAAGCGCTTCAGGTTGGTCGGCCGCCAAGAGCGGTTGGGCTGCCAACAAACTGCTGATGGCGACTGCGAGGGTCTTCAACTTCATGGATCCTACCTCTTCTATTGTTATATTGAATATTCCATTCAATGAGCAAAGAGAGTGCCAACTTTATATCTATTTGTTTTTCAAAACTTTCTTTGATACCAATTGAATGCCAGCCGGATAGCGTGTGGCATTTCACTCACTTTGTGTGGCATTTGGCGCAGTGAATTAGGCATGTGGCACCGTATGGCGTTGGAGTTAAACCAGGCAAAGCAATGCAAGAACTTCCACCTCAGCCTCGGTTTGCCCGATCCGCAAGCTTGATCGGGCCTACGGCGCTGAAGTTGTAACAATCGGAGCTATTCTGCAGCCAGATACTCAAGCCACTGTTCGGCCTGATGGCGCTCCTGTTTTTTCCCCGAAGCATCCCGCGCCTTGGTGAAAGCGTCGATAGCCTGCTGACGGCGTTCCGATCGGGCATATGACGTACCCAATAACAACCAGTCGCGAGCAGACGGTTTTTTCTTTCTTTCGATCCCCCGCTGCAATCGGGTTGCAGCGGTTTCCCAAAGCTCCAGCTCAATCAATAATGATCCCCACTTCAGGTCCGATCTGCCGCTAAGATCGATATTAGACAGCCGTGAAAAAATCGGCAACGCTTTCTCAGGCTCACGGGCCAGCACCCACGCATCGGCCAGCAGACTCAGATTTCGGACATTGGCCTTGAGCAGTCCCGACATTATATGAGTTTCCACCAGTTCAGCTGCATCCAGCGGCATATTCTGGTGCAGATAGAGGTTGGCAAGACGACGAAGCTCCCCCGCTTTCAACAATCGCTTCTCGGCCGCCAGCGCCATCACCGCCGTGGCCGCCTTTTCCCGCCGTTGCTGCATCAATACACCGGCCAGTTGACGCCAGTAACCTGCATTGTCTGGAAACATTCCTACCATCTTTTGCAGCAGTTCAGCAGCCGGTTGCAACTGCTCAGTTTCCAGATAGAGTCCGACAAGCAACTGATACCAGGATTCTTCAACTTCGTCCGACTCTTTGATCGCACGTTTCATTGCCTTGATTGCCGGTTTCCACCGTGCCAACGAACGATAGACCTGCGCCAGTAGCACCCGCGCACGGGGAGGTGGCTGCTGCTCCAACTCAAACCATAACTGCAACAGTTGCAACGCCGCTTTGGCATTATCTTCCTGCAACTGTAACTGAGCCGTGGTGTAGCGCAGGCTATGGGCAACCTGATCCGGCAGGGCTGATGAGTTGATCGCCTGCATAAAATGGGTGATGGCAGCGGGATAATCATTCAGGCCGATAGCAACGTAGCCATAGGTCTGATGAACCAGGGCTGTTTCGTAGCGATTGTCGGCCACACGAGCCAATAATCCATCCAACTCTTCGGCAGCCTCTGTATAGCGTTCGTGACGGATCAGCGCCTCAACCAGAAACAGATAGTCGTATGTGAGCTGTGTGGCGATGTACTCATCCCCACCCTCTTCTTCTGCGTAGGTGCCGAAACTCACCAGCAGGAGCAACAAAACAGGCAGACACAACCACTTCATTTTTTCTTCATCGTAAAGTGGATAGTCTGGCTTGCAGGTCGGGAAACGGCAATCCCATCCTCAATTTTCGGTTGAAACTTCCAGCGCCGAATCGCCCGCAGCGCTGCCTGCTCGAAATAACCCACAGGTTCCGCTTTCAACACCTCTGGATCACTCACAGAGCCATCGACTGTGATGGTAAAGTTCAAGGTGACGCTGCCCTCCACATGACGCAGCAATGCCCGTTGAGGGTAACGTGGCGCAAAACGTACCAGCGGTACAGGATCAGAGGGAGGTAGAACCGGCATCGCAGGCGGACGAAAAGCGCCAAGATAGGGACCAGAGCCAATATTCAGAGGAATATCGATCCTCGGCGTATCCCAGTTCGGCAGTTTGTTTCCTGGCTGCTTAAAAGTGAGCCGCTGGGGTTGCGGTGCGCTGGGCGAGGCTGTTGGTGGCGGTTGATCCGGTTCTTCCAACAACTCCGGTGGCGGAGGAGGAGGCTCTGCTTTCAAGCGTATAAAATCAACCATCAATGGCTCGGCCACAGACCGGTCGAGCGTTGCACTCTCCCCCGTCACCATGCGCTGCATAGCCCAGAAGAGACCTATATTTACCAATAGGGCAAACAGGACTGCAGGAAGATAAACCGAACGGTTCATCCCCCGGCATCCTGTGAAGCGGCAATTGAAACGCTCTCCACTCCTGCAAGACGCGCCTGATCCAATACCCGCACCACAGTGCCTGTAGGCGCCTGCTCATCGGCCAGGATCACCACCGCCCCTTCCGGATTCTCCGCGTGCAGACGCTCAACATTAGCGCGAACTGCCCGCAGATCGACACGGCGTTTATCGATCCAGACCTCCCCTTTACTGGTAACGGCTATGAGGATGCTGGCACGCTCCTTACGAACTGCTGTTGCTGCACTGGGCCGGTCAACATCAACCCCGGTCTCTTTCACAAAAGAGGAGGTCACCATGAAAAAGATCAGCAGGATAAAAACCATGTCGATCAGCGGCGTCAGGTTGATGGCAACATCACCACTTTCAGATTCAGTATGCCGGTGACGCATCAGGCAATCTCCCCGCAACATCCCGCATCCTGTAGGCGGTGGCGCAGATCACTGACGAAATAAAAGCCGGAGAGTGAAGTGACCAGCCCAGCCATGGTGGTGATCAAAGCGCTGGAGATCCCTCCCGCCATGCCTCGAATATTGCCGGTGCCGTGGCTTGCAATGACATAAAAAACGTCGATCATGCCCTCCACCGTCCCCAGCAGACCAAGCATTGGCAGGATCTGTGCCAGGGCAGTGATGAGGGGCAAACGGCTCTGCCCCGCACTCCTGGCAGCCCCGATTCCGGCAAACCAGATACGGCTGTAACAGAGCGTAATCATGCTCCACATCAACAACGACAGCAGCAGGATCAGCCAGAGCACGGGTCCGCCCTGCTCCAGGAAACTCAGACTATCTGTAGGTAGCCACTCAATCAGCCGTTCCACCGGATTCCGTCCTATGCGCCACCAGTGCAGCACTCTGTTCATCAAGGATATGGATCAGCCGGTTGCTGCGGCCGGAGAGATAACTGTGCAGCAGCACCAGTGGTATCGCTACCGCCAGTCCAAGCTCAGTAGTTACCAACGCCTGGGAAATGCCGCCGGACATCAATTTTGGATCGCCGGTTCCAAACAGGGTGATCGACTGAAATGTCTCGATCATGCCGGTAACGGTACCCAACAACCCCAGCAGGGGGGCAACAGCGGCCAGGATACCCAACATCGGCAAACCCCGTCTCAGTGTGGGCAGCTCTTTCAGGATGGCCTCATCAGAACGCAGTTGCAGCGCTTCGGCATCGCTATCAGCCTGCGTTTTCATCGCCAGCATCAGGCGTCCCAGGGGATTTTTCCCGGATGCCGAGCGATTACCGATCTGTTTTTTAACCCGTCGTCCGGTAACGAAAAGTACAATCAGCCGTTCGAGGGTCAGCAAAATACCCACCGCACCCAAGCCGATGATGATGTAACCAATAACTCCACCCTGCCGAATGCGCTCCAGCAAAGTGGGTGACTGCACCAACAGCGACAGAATTGCGCCGCGTGAGGGATCGACCGCCATGGTTTCTATTGTCTCTTCGGCGGCCTCAAATTTTTTCGCCATCAACTGAAAACGCGGAGTGGGCTGCCGGCCCAACGCCATCAGACGACCACTCTCCGGCAGATAGCGTAGATAACGTCCGTTGGATATGGCGTTGAAAAGACCAATCCGGGTAACCATCTCATTCTGCTCGACCCCATCGCTGGTAATCACGGGCGTTTCAAAACGTTTGATTTTACCCGCTTCCACCAGACGCTCGAGAAACAGTTGCCAGAGGGCCTCCAGTTTTTCAATAGAGGGGAGCTTCTGACTGCCCGCCAATTCATCCAACAGCAACAGATCCTGTGGCCGTTCCACACTGATCAACGAAGCGCCAAAAATATTCCGGCTCTCGGACGCCACCTGACGCACGCTGCCAAATAGTTCGCCCAGGGTGCCGCTCTTCTCCTTCAGTTGAGCCCGCTCTTCGATCAGACGGCCCTGATTTTCAGTGTAGCGCTGATCCAATTCCAGCTTCTGCTGCCTGGCGGCGGCAAGTGCCTGTTTTGCCTCGTCAAGCAGACGTTGGCGTTGATCCCGCTGTTCGAGAAACCGCTGCTCTCTCGCCGTATCCCTATGCTTCTGCTGTTGCCTGGATTCACGCACCTGCTGCAACAGACTCTCTAAAGAATCAGCCTTGGCAGCAAAAAGCAGACTGCTTTGGGATAACATTAGTACGCACAGCGGTAAGAGAAATCTCTTCATTGCATCCGCTCCGGCACGCTCAGAGGGAGCGGCATCAGATCGGGGGGGAGCCGTTTTTCGGCAATCTGCAGCGCCCTGTCGATCTTGAGGTTGTGTTCCAACCCCAGCGGTTCCCAACGGGTAAGCGCTCTATTCCATATGCCGGCGGCCTTGCCATCCAGCGTCAGGTAGTAAAGCGCAACCCGTCCCAAGCGCAGAAAGGTCACCAAACGCGGCTCACCATCGAGTTCCAGTTTACCGCGGTAGGATTCGATGGTTCGCCCGTACTCGGTCTCCACCTGATAGGCCTCCAGCAAACGACGATAACGCTCGGGAAGTGTGGTATCGCTCTGTCCCTCAAGATCCTGCAACTGTGCAATACGTTTGGCGCGCTCATCCGGTAGAAAAGGCGTATCCAGTTCGACGAAACGATCCAACACTTCCAGCATCCTTCCCATTAGCGGTTCAATTTCACGACGGGTGTTATCGATGGAGAGAAGTTGCTCGGCAAGACGATGAAGCTCTTCGTCCTGAGAGGCTATGAAACGCTGGCGATGCTCATTGTACTGTTCCAGTCTTTCCAGTTCTGCAGTGACCTGACGATAGTTTTCCAACAGATTGCGGGACTCGTCGTCGAGTTGCTCGACCCGCTTTTGCGAATCGATAGCCTCGCTGACTGCCCTCTGCTGCTCAGAAAATGCCGCATTGAAGCTATCAGCCAGGACCGGAAGTGGTAGAAGCACAAGGAGTAAGACAAGCCGGAAAAGTCTCATCAAGAAGACCGAAAATTGCATAATCGAAACAATACCTAAAATAGAGGTCAACAAAAAAACAACCAAATTACCAAGGAGAACGTTGAATAGGCGACATACACAAATGAGGGCGTCGGCGGCATGGACGCCGCCGTCAAGCCTACAGGGATGTATATTCGGCGTCCCTCATTTGGGGATGTCGCCTATCCTATGAACTATTTAGTATATCTAGACCGGAAACCGTTCAAGCTTGGCAGCCCACATGATACCCGAGATTTATACCTTAAAAAGGGTAAATACAACAAACTAGACGGCAGTTGGACATTTCGTCAAATATCCTGATATTGACTTATCCGTCCTCCCAGGCTCCCAGCCGAACCAAGCCGTGATTTGTGCCATGCAATACCGCAATAATTCTCTGTTAAGCCGGTAATGCCTATGTTAAATAAGGAGATGCTTGAGGTATGAACTGAATCCCACACGCTATCGAAACAAAGTAAAGAGGGAGAAAAGAGGATGGCCTATAAAAATCGCCTGCACCGAAGTGAACTGGCCGTGCCCGGCAGTAGCATGCGAATGCTGGAGAAAGCCCCCAAAGCGGGAGCCGATCTCGTGTTTCTTGATCTGGAGGACTCTGTCGCTGTTCCCGACAAGGAACAGGCCAGGAAAAACGTCATCCATGCGCTGAACCATTTCGACTGGTCAGACTGCTCCATCTCGGTGCGCATCAACGGGCTGGATACTCACTTTTGCTATCGCGACATCATTGATGTGGCGGAACAGGCTGGAGACAAACTGGATACTTTGCTGGTACCCAAGGTTGGCCGACCCTCCGACCTGCAGTTTGTCGCCCTGCTGCTGGAACAGATCGAGACAGCAAAAGGGCTGAAACCGATCAACCTGCATGCCCTGATCGAAACCGCCATTGGCATGGCCAACGTGGAGGCCATCGCCCAAGCCTGTCCTGACAGACTGGAAGCACTGGTCTTCGGCGTTGCCGACTACGCCGCTTCCACCCAAGCCCGAACCGTCAGCATGGGGGGGGCCCAACCCAAACTACTTAATGCTCGATACCCCGGATGAAAATGGTAACCGGCAGACCTATCTGGGCAATCAATGGCACTTTGCCATGTCACGGATGATCGTTGCCTGCCGGGCCTATGGCCTGCGCCCCATTGATGGCCCGTTTGGTGACTTCAGCGACCCGGAGGGCTACCTGGCTGTGGCCAGGGCCTTCGCGGCACTGGGCGGTGAAGGTAAATGGGCGATTCACCCCTCACAGATTGCCCTGGCCAATGAGGTCTTCTCTCCCGGAGAGGCCGAGGTGGATCGCGCCCAACGCATCATCCTGGCGATGGACGAAGCCGAGGCTGAAGGCAAGGGTGCCGTCAGCCTGGATGGCAAGATGATCGATGCCGCTTCTATCAAACAAGCCCAGGTTGTGCTTGAAAAAGTAAAGCAGATCAACAAACAGGCGGTCTGAGGGGGACATGCGTGGATATTCATGAGTAGCAAGCCAAAGAACACTACGGCCGCTTCTTCTCCAATGAATCCAACAACACACCAGTAGCGTATCTCTTAAGATCAACTGCCCTGATCCGCAGCGCTTGATCAGGCCTAATTAACCCGACATGTTGTTGGTTTTCATACTGGTTGCCGGCATCACAAGGTTGCTGACCATGATTCGATTCGCACTCTTTCTCACCCTCCTGGGATTCATCACCGGGATATGCGCCGCTCCCAAGGCCGAGCTTTGGCAGCGTTGGCAAACCCATGATGAAACCTCATCACTTCTGGTCGACCACGCCCCCTGGCAAGACTTTCTCGACAGCTATCTGTCTCAGGGCAGCGATGGCATCAACCGTGTCGACTACGCTGGGGTCAGCACTGCAGCGAAGGCGGAGTTACAGGCCTACCTGAATCAGTTACAACAGACCCCTGTATCCCGCTTCAACAGAGATCAGCAGCGCGTTTTCTGGATTAATCTCTACAACGCCGGCACCGTGATGATCATACTCAATCACTATCCTGTGAAGTCCATCCTCGACATCGATATCTCTCCGGGTATCTTCAGCAATGGCCCCTGGGGCAAGAAGCTCTTTACCGTCGATGACCACAAGGTCGCGCTCGATGATATCGAACACCGTATTCTGCGTCCCATCTGGCATGACCCCCGGCTCCACTATGCCCTGAACTGCGCATCTATCGGCTGTCCCAACCTACAGCAGAAAGCATTCACTGCAAAAAATACGGACAGTCTCCTGGAACTGGCCTCGCGGCAGTACATCAATCATCCCAGAGGGGTGAATATCGAAGATGGGGAGTTGACCGTCTCCAGCATCTATCATTGGTTTAAGGATGATTTTGGCGGCAGCGATCAGCGATTGCTGGCACATTTCCGGCGTTACGCAGAACCGGCGCTTCTCACACGGCTATCTAAGATCGATGAAATTGAAGACCATCATTACAACTGGCGGCTCAACAGCGCCAAATAGAGGGTGGCGCACATGCCTCTGCATCCTGGGCGTGTTATTGCAAATCACAGGATGCAGCACACTGCAAACCGAACCAGCAGTGGTCGACAACGTAACAGCCGATTGCCTGGCACAGTTCCAACAGGCAGACAAGTTTGCTTTGCAAGCCGGCACAGTTGATGGTGGTTTTGCACGTATCCCCGATTTTCCCTGGCTGCGGACAAATCGTTTCTTTGCCTCCCTCTCCAATGAAACACTATTCACAGACGGTTATGCACAGTGGCTCAGCCAACTGGAGCAGATGGACCGTGAAGCCCGGCACATAGAATTAAGCAATGCCGACACCGATCCTTCACTGGAACAACAACTGCATCTTTGCCGCACAATACTCAGCACAGAACTACTTGGGGATACAGTGAAACGGTCACAACTGCAGCGCATAATAAAGGTAAACGACAACTACTCATCCCTACAAAGGGCAATTGGCCTCTATCCCATCACAGCCATCTTTGTTGACATTATCGCCAGCAATTGGCGGGATAAAGCAAGGTTGCGTTTGAGCGGGACATCGAACAGGCCATTTGATGAGGTGTCTGTACGTTATATTCCCCCCACCAGGAAAACGATAAGCAATGACAGAGTGGCCAATATTCTCTCAAAAGCCGCCGCCAATCCCCTCAACCTTCCCAACGTGAGCGGGATAGAACTGCAGCAACTACTGTTGAACTTCGCACCGGTTTGGGTCGTTGAGACAAAAGATGATAATGACCGCATCGGCACACCCAGGCTTGATCTCTACGGCAATCCACCCAATATCGATACCAGCAGACCAGTGGTCTATACGTACAAAAGTTTTACCCGCTGGCAGGGCAATAACCTGCTGCAGTTAAACTATGTCATCTGGTTTCCCGCCCGTCCACTTGAGAGCCATTTTGATATCCTTGGAGGCCACCTGGATGGCTTGAACTTTCGGGTTACCCTCGCTCCCTCCGGCCAACCACTGCTCTATGACACCATCCACAACTGCGGCTGCTATCACACGCTCTTTCCCACGCCGGCCCTGACATTCCAGCCACCATCTGGCACTGAACCACCACTCCTGGCCGACACAGTTCCTGAATCGTCGCAACGCAAGGAGATAAGGCTCACCGCAGGCACACATCACATCCGAAAGTTCGCTAACGCAGTTAACGCAACCCTAGACTTGGGCAAGCGTTACAAGCTAGTCGATTACCAACAACTGACAACCCTCCCACACACCTCCGGCAGTCGTTCACTCTTCTCTGAGGACGGGATCGTGCAAGGGACGGAGAGAGGAGAACGCTGGCTGCTCTGGCCGATGGGTATAGCATCACCTGGGGCGATGCGTCAGCGTGGCCGTCATGCCACAGCCTTTGTGGGTCGCCGTCATTTCGACGACCCGGATCTGATGGAGACGCTGTTCTATCCTGCAAAAGCAGACTGATCAGATTCAATAGTATTCTTTGTCAACCATTCCCATGCTGGTGCGTTTTACACAGTGAGACGACCAAAAACTGTCGTCAAATCATTCAAACAACACTTACCAACCGAGGTAATAACAATGAAATCACTGCTCACAAAACTCACCATTCTGGGTCTTCTCACCACTGTTGCCTTCAGCGCAAATGCCGGACAGGGCCATGTCAACGGCAAAGGCTGGGCTCAGGGTTCCGGCGTCGCTCAAGGCACCGGCATCGTCAGGGGCTCAGGCACCGCCAGCGGGAAAGGTGTTGTTATCTACCGCGACGGTAACGGTAATATCCAGCACAAAAAGGGGTCAGGCACCGTCTCCGGCCGGGGTATAGTCATTGGTAAGGGTACCTTTGCAGGCACGGGTAGAGCCTATGGCAAAGGCCGGGCAGCCGGGAATGGCAGGACCTGGAAATAACCCCTTCCAATGTGTGGGCGGCGTCAAATCAGAAATCAGTTTGCTTGTGTATGTTTTAGGGTCTGTCGATGGGTATCCGTATAGTGTTAACTGGCCCTAGCCTGATTTGATTCCGCTCCATCATAAGCTGCCCTCTATTTCCAGAAGAGAAACAGGTTAACCTCAACCGCTTTTTTTGAAAGAATGACCCAATGCAGGGTCAATCCGACAACAATTCACTACGCCGGCAGCAACAACGCCGAATTCTGGCCGATGCCTTCCTGAAGATGCTGCCCGCAGATGCTGTCATCTTTCGGGAAGAGGAGTTGGTCCCCTATGAGTGCGATGGTCTCTCTGCTTACCGGCAGGTGCCCCTAATCGTGCTACTGCCCTACGACACAGGCCAGGTTCAGGCCATCCTCCGTTACTGCCATACCAACAAAATCCCCGTGGTAGCGCGCGGTGCCGGAACCGGACTCTCTGGCGGTGCGCTGCCCCATGAAGATGGCGTACTGCTCAGTCTGGCGCGTCTGAATAAGATCCTGGAAGTCGACCAATCAAATATGCGCGCCAGGGTGCAGCCGGGTGTGCGCAATATGGCGATCAGTGATGCAGCCCGGTCTCAGGGACTCTACTATGCACCCGACCCCTCCTCCCAAATCGCCTGCTCCATCGGCGGCAACGTGGCGGAAAACGCAGGAGGGGTACATTGCCTGAAATATGGCCTGACCGTGAACAACCTGTTGGAAGTCACTCTGATTACCATTGAGGGGGAGCGAATCACCCTGGGAGGTGGCGGTCTCGACAGTCCAGGACTCGATCTACTGGCGTTAATGACCGGCTCTGAAGGCATGTTGGGAGTGGTTGTGGAGGTGCTGGTCAAACTCTTGCCGATACCCACCAAGGCTCAGGTCATCCTGGCGACATTTGATGAGGTAGAGGCCGCAGGCAATGCTGTTGCCGCTATCATCGCCAACGGTATTATTCCTGCCGGGCTGGAATTGATGGACAACCTCTCTCTGCGCGCTGCAGAAGCGTTCATCCATGCGGGTTACCCGGTGGAAGCAGCCGCTATTCTGCTCTGTGAACTGGACGGCAGTGAGGAGGAGGTTGCCGTTTCGGTAAAGTTTGTCTGTTCCATCCTGAAGCAATCCGGTGCCAGCGAAGTGCGCATCTCCAAAGATGATACCGAGCGGCAACGTTTTTGGGCCGGACGCAAGGCTGCATTCCCGGCGGTAGGTCGAATCTCGCCAGACTACTACTGTATGGACGGCACTATCCCACGCAAGCAACTGGCGATGGTTCTGAAGAAAATCGCCGAGATGTCACAACGCTACGACCTGCGCTGCGCCAATGTCTTTCATGCCGGTGACGGCAATCTGCACCCTCTGATTCTCTACGATGCCAATATCCCAGGGGAGCTGGAAAAAGCCGAGAAATTCGGTGGCGAGATCCTTGAACTCTGCGTAGCAGTAGGCGGCACCATCACCGGCGAACACGGTGTCGGCCTGGAGAAGATCAACCAAATGTGCGCCCAGTTTCCCGATGCGGAACTTGAGATCTTCCATGCAGTGAAGGCGGCCTTCGACCCTCATAACCTGCTCAATCCCGGCAAGGCGATCCCCACCCTCTCCCGCTGCGCTGAGTTTGGCGCCATGCATGTGCATGCCGGACAGCTGCGTTTTCCTGAACTGGAGCGGTTCTAAGTGGGTGGCAACCAAGACATCAGTGAAGCGCTGCAAGCCGATGTGGTTCAGGCGGCGGAGAGTGGACAACAACTCTGTCTGCAAGGTGGCAGGAGTAAAGATTTCTACGGCCGTGAATTGATCGGTGAACCCTTCGATCTGAACCAGCACCGGGGCATCGTGGATTATGAACCCACGGAACTGGTTATCACCGCCCGGGGCGGTACGCCACTCACCGAGATCGAGGCAGCACTGACTGCACAGCATCAGATGCTTCCCTTCGAGCCACCGCATTTCACAGAGGCCTCGACAATCGGTGGCGCCATTGCGAGTGGTCTCAGCGGCCCACGCCGTCCCTGGTTTGGTGCTCCCAGAGATCTGCTGTTGGGGATCAAACTGCTGGATGGGCGGGGACAGATTTTGAACTTCGGCGGTCAGGTGATGAAAAACGTGGCTGGATATGACCTTTCCCGACTTATGGCCGGTTCATTGGGCACACTGGGCATCCTGCTGGAAGTATCGATAAAAGTCTTGCCTCTGCCGCCACAGGAGACAACCCTCCTATTCGAAGCAGATACAGAGAACGCTCATGCAATTACGCAGCGCATGTGTCTGGATGCCACCCCCATCTCCGGCAGTTGCCACATGGATGGGCAACTGCACATTCGGTTGGAGTGTGATGAAACACGGGTATTGCAGCTAAGAAACCGGTTTGGAGGAGAGTTGGTTGAAGATGCTGAAATATTCTGGAGAGCACTTCGGGATCAGCAGTTTGCCTTTTTTCAGACCGACGTCCCGCTCTGGCGGCTCTCAATGCCGCCAGCAGCTGACTTCCAACTGCCGGGGAAACAGCTCATCGAATGGGGCGGTGCATTGAGATGGTTCAAGGGAGATCACTCAATGGAGGCCATCCGCTCCGCCGTCAGCGCAACCGGTGGTCACGCCATACTGTTTCTGAATGGTGATCGCAGCGGCGAAATCTTCCATCCCCTGAATCCCACTATTGCATTACTGCATCAACGCCTGAAAAAAGTATTCGATCCCAAATTCATCTTTAATCCGGGGCGGCTCTATCCTGAATAGACCAGCTTGTTTTTATTGGCTGCCGACATACGTTTAATCTCCATCTCCCGCCTCAGCGCATCACCATGCGGGCCAACAGATTCCGTGTAGAGCAATTCAACCGGCAGTCTGCCACGAGTGTACTTGGCACCCTGCCCTGCATTATGTTTCTCGACCCGTGCAGCCACATCCTTGGCAATCCCGGTATAGAGCGTACCGTCACCACACCTCAGAATGTAGACATACCACGCATCAACCGTTTGACTCATCAGCAGATCACGCCTTCAGCCAGGTAATAGCCTCAGAAAATTCCGCCTCATCGAAGGTCTGTAAGTGTCCCTCCATGAAATAGGCACCAAGTTTTGCCGTCCATTCCACCCAATTAGGCCCACCAATAACTGCAATCTTTTCGAAATCATTGCGGTGCTGAATGCCAAATCTGGCATCGTCCCACATCGCACCGATTTCCCATCCCTCGAATGTTTCTCCCAATAGGAGCGCGACATGCACTTTGCCATGCCTCTGGATCAGTTCATCCATCGCAGGGATAAAAACAGTTTCATAATCTTCTGCAGTGAGCATCTCGGTTGCCTTTATAACCAGGGTGCTTCCTTCTGTCTCAGGCAATATATCAATCATTTAAAGTGTTTCCGATCGATTTCTCAGTTCAGATGGCAATGCTCAAGGCAATAAATGGCACGAGATTAAACAAAAATATACCAATTTTGAAGAGCGCCATGCCCGCATAATGGACAGTATCGAATCGCTCAACCGACAGACTGAACCATCGACTGTGCATACGGTAGATCCAGTCGTGGGCCAGCATGAAAAAAAGAAACCACCATATAAGCAGTCCGATATTAATCACCGCACACCAAAACAGCGTATCTCGAATAAGATTAATTTCCATATTCATACCTTTTCAAATATTCATGCGACGAGAAAATCACCCACAACATAGTATAGATCGCCATCCAACTTCCACGTTTTTCTGGAATTCCCCAGAATCCAGATCCCGTTGAAAAAGTCGAAAAGATTTCATTGAGCCTGCCGATACCTACACTGATAACTTCTTTGTTTACCAGTCAAAATGACAGCGATAGTGATATATCTCAGAAAAAATCCCTGAGATACGGCATGAAATATCTGATTCAGGCAATAGCAGCACTCTTCATTCTTTCCACCATTCAGCCTGCTGCAATGGCCCAGGAGCCACCCACGCTCACATTTGGCCTCGTACCACAGCAGTCTGCGACCAAACTGGCCCGTTTGTGGGGACCGATAATGCAGTATATCGGGAAAAAGAGCGGCACCCGGCTTGTGTTCAAAACGGCGCCCAATATCCCGGAATTTGAACGACGCTGCGCCAAAGGCGAGTACGATATTGCCTACATGAACCCATACCACTACACAGTTTTCCACGATTCTCCAGGGTATGAAGTATTTGTCCGGCAGAAAAGCAAACGGATTCGCGGAATCGTGGTGGTTAGAAAAGAGAGTGCCATTCATTCCCTGCATGACCTCGCGGGAAAAACCCTCGCTTTTCCCGCGCCCGCAGCATTTGCCGCAAGTGTGCTCCCTCGAGCTAATCTCGCCAACGACGACATCCCCTTCTCTGCCAAATACGTCTCCTCTCACGACTCCGTTTATCGCAGCATTGCAAAAGGGTTATATGTCGCCGGTGGAGGCATTCAGCGCACATTCAACAACGTCGACCCAACAGTCAGAGAACAACTGAGGATGCTCTGGACCAGTGAGTCCTTTACCCCTCACGCATTTGCTGCACATCCACGACGTGGACCCTGCAGCCATAACACGAATTAAGAAAGTCATGATCAATATGGAAAACGATCCGGAAGGCAAACGGTTACTTACCAGCATCAATTTCAAAGGTATCGAAGTGGGAAAGAATAAAGACTGGGATGACGTACGGGCTTTGGGTATAGATCTCCTTAAAAAGCTGACCGAAGGCTGATAAGGCATGTCGTTCAGGCTCAAAACCATACTCGGTATCGCCGGCATAGAGGCGATACTGCTGTCGATATTGGTATGGAGCGGTCTGAATTTTCTGCGCCAGTCAAACGAAGAACAGCTCATCGAGCATGCCTCGACAACGGCCACCCTTTTTGCCACCACCACCAAGAATGCTGTTCTCTCTACCGACCTGGCCTCCCTTGAAAGCTTTGTTCAGGAGATACTCCGCAACCCTGGAGTGGTGTACGCGAGAGTAATGGACAATGAAACTGTTTTGGCTGAGGGCGGCGATCCTGAACTTCTCTCCCGCTCTTTTGCTGATGATATAAAACTGGAAGATGTCAGTGACCTGGTTTTCGACACCCATGCCGAAATCGTGGAGAACAGCATCCTATTTGGCAGAGTGGAAGTAGGTATCTCCACCAACCGCATCACTGAAGGAATGAAGAATGCCCGCAATCGGGCAATGACCATCGCCGGTATCGAGATGGCCCTCACCGCGCTGTTTTCCCTTATGCTCGGTCTCTATCTGACCCGCCAACTCAAGGAGTTGCGGGATGCTTCACGTCAACTGGCTGACGGTAGCCTGGAACACCGCATTCAGGTAAAGGGCAGGGATGAACTGGCCCAAACCAGCATTGCCTTCAACAAAATGACAGAAAAACTGCAGGCCAACGAGCAGGCCCTGATATTAGCCAGAGATGAGGCTTGGCAGGCAAACCAGGCAAAATCGGATTTTCTCGCCCGCATGAGTCATGAGCTTTTCACGCCAATGAATGCCATCATGGGATTTTCCCAGATATTGGCAGCTGATCCAGATGAACCACTCACGCCAAACCAGTCGATGTCAGTCAACGAAATTCTTGCAGCCAGCAAGCGATTACTAAGCTTGATCAATTCACTGTTGGATCTCGATCAGATCACCTCAAAGAATTTGACCTTTACCCTGGAGACGATCGATGCCGGGCAAGTGATAAAACATGTACTCGACGAAATTCAGACTATAGTCGCACAACGACATATCAAGCTCGATGCTGTTCCACCCCCTCAGCCAATATTAGTCACTGCAGACCGGAAACGCCTCACACAGGTTCTACAGGAACTGCTCAAAAACGCCGTCAGATACAACCATGACCATGGCAGCGTATCTCTTGCTGTTGATACGGAGACCCCCAGGATACTGCGCATTGATGTCACCGACACAGGAACGGGCATCACTCAAGAAGAGATGTCCACCATATTCGAGCCATACCCCGTCATGCTGCCGATAAGATGACTGGTGGAAGGGGTATTGGACTCTCGATATCAAAACGGATAGTTGAACTCATGGGTGGAACTATCGGCGTGGAGAGCGAACCCGGTAAGGGATCAAAATTCTGGATTGAAATACCCACTGAACCGAAACTTTAAAGGCTGGTCAAGTGGACAAAAAATACAGGGCTTGGTAAAGAATTCGAGGCATAAAAAAAGGGCGCTCAAATTGAGCGCCCTTGGGTCGGGAGGGGGAATCCGATCTTATTTTGCAGCTGCAGGCTGTGCAACCGGTACCTGGGGAGCTACAGGTGCGTAGGGAGCGTAACCGTAGGGGGCGTTGTAACCGTAACCACGGTAGCTGTTGTGAGCGTTGCCGCGAGCGTTACCAGAGACATTCATGTTGAAAGCCATGTCTCCGTTACCCATACCATCAAACATACCGTTGTTGTAGCCGTTGTCATTGAAACCCCAGAAAGCGTTGGCCTGGGTGGAAGCGATCAGAGCAGCGATGGCGATGATTTTTTTCATGATTGTTTACCTGTCAGTAATGTTTATAAATGTAGTTGATTCGTTTTTCGGTCTCAGTGACTCGATGGAGAAGTAGTATATAGGAATATTCTTAAATAGCAATACTTTTTTCGCTGGGACGATAAATATTTAGATGGATGTTTGTGCAGGCAGTTGGAAACTTGCAGAATTCAAGACAGCCGTTAACAGCACAATGTTATTTGCCTGATCCGCTGCGAGTGACAGGCCTACGAACGGCAAGCATTAAAAAAGCCGAAGTAGAAATCCACTTCGGCTTTTTCCTGATTGGTCCGGGCGAGATGATTCGAACATCCGACCCCCACAACCCCATTGTGGTGCGCTACCAAGCTGCGCTACGCCCGGAAAGGAGGGGCAATACTAGGCAGTTAACCAATCATTGTCAATCCAAAACGGGGCTATCTTTTTAGTATCTGCAGCAGGTCCTCGAGTTCGGCACGAAGCTGTTTCACGATCTGATGGCTCTGGTTCTGATCGTCTTTGGCCGTGTCGCCGGAGAGCTGCTGGCGGGCGCCGCCAATGGTGAATCCCTGTTCATATAACAGGCTGCGAATCTGACGAATCATGAGCACGTCGTGACGCTGATAATAACGCCGGTTACCGCGCCGCTTCACCGGTTTGAGCTGGGGAAATTCCTGCTCCCAGTAGCGAAGCACATGAGGTTTCACCTGGCAGAGGTCGCTGACCTCGCCAATGGTAAAATAGCGTTTGCCCGGAATCGAGGGCAGTTGGTTATTGCTGCTGCTGGGATCCAGCATAAGCTTCTACCCGTGCCTTTAGTTTTTGTCCGGGCCTGAAAGTAACCACCCGCCGGGCAGAGATCGGGATCTCTTCGCCGGTCTTGGGGTTACGCCCAGGCCGCTGTTTCTTTTCGCGCAGGTCAAAATTACCAAACCCGGAGAGCTTCACCTGGCTGCCCTCTTCCAGGGCCTGGCGAATCTCCTCAAAAAACATCTCCACCATCTCTTTGGCTTCGCGTTTATTGAGCCCGAGTTCCTCGAACAATCTCTCTGCCATGTCCGCTTTGGTCAGTGACATATCCTATTCTCTCAACTTCGCACCAAGTTCTTTAGACAATCTTTTTAACACAGTGTCGACCACACCTTCAACTTCTTCATCAATAAGCGTGTGAGATTTTTCCTGTAAAATCAATCCCAATGCGAGGCTTTTTCGACCCGAATCTATGTTATCCCCAGTATAGACATCAAAAAGTCGAATGTCTTTAACAATCTCAGGGGCTGCCTTGCGAACGCAGGCACGCACTGCTTCAAACGTGACAGATTCGTCCACCACCAGCGCGATATCCCGGCGGATGGAGGGAAACTTGGAGAGCGGCTCAAATGCCGGCAGAAGACCCTTTTCAACACTCTCCAATAATATTTCAAAGAGGTAGGTGGCACCTGAGAGATCGAGTTTTTTCTCCAGCTCGGGGTGCAACATGCCGATCCAGCCTACCAACTGCCCATGGTACTCGATGGTTGCCGTCTGGCCCGGATGCAACGCTGAATGCTCTGCCGGCTTGAAGATAAAACCATCGGCATCACCAGTCAGTGCAAGTACCGCTGCCAGATCCGCCTTGAGATCGAAAAAATCCACTGGAGCCGCCTGCGCGCCCCACTGTTCAGCAATCCGCTTGCCGGTAATCAGGCCAGCCAGCATGGGATCCTGAGCGATCTTTTCCCCTTCACGACGGAAGCGCAGGCCGGATTCAAAGATCCGTATCCTGTCTTGCTGGCGGGATTGGTTATATTGGGCGGTCTGCAGCAGACCCGGCCAGAGGCTGGTGCGCATCACCGACATATCGGCCGAGATGGGATTTGCCAGCTTGACCCCGGACAGATCCGGATCGACAGACTTCTGTAACTCAGGACTGATAAAGGTATAGGTAACGACCTCCTGAAAACCCCTTGCCACCAGTAGATGCTTAGCCCGATTGAGGTCGTAGGCCGTCTCCTGTTTACTGCGCATATCCATGCCGGACATGCCGCGATTGGTGGGAATTCTGGCGTAACCGTAGATGCGACCGATCTCTTCGATCAGATCCTCCTCGATAGAGATATCGAAGCGACAGCTCGGCGCTTTGACCAACCAGCCACCATCAACCACTTCCACCTGCATCTCCAGGCGGGTGAGAATATCGACAATCTCCTCCGCTGAGACATCGACACCAAGGATTTTATTGACCCGCAGGAGGCGCAGCAGGATCTCGGGACGCGCCTCGATTTTGTCAGGACTGGTAACTTCGACAATCGGTCCCGGCTGACCACCGACGATCTCCATCAGCAGTGCAGTGGCGCGTTCCACCGCTTTTGTCTGCAACTCAGGGTCGACCCCACGTTCAAACCGGTGGGACGAATCGGTATGCAGACCATATGCGCGCGCCTTGCCTGCGATGGCGGTGGGCGTAAAGAAGGCACTCTCGAGTAGTATATCGGTAGTGGTATCTGTAACCCCCGAACCCTCACCACCCATGATGCCCGCCAGCGCCAGTGGATGCGACCCATCGGCGATCACCAGCGTATCGGGCTTGAGTTCGATCTCCTGTGCACCCAGCAGGGTCAATTTTTCACCAGGATTAGCCAAACGTACCTGGATAGGGGCGCTCAGCTGGTTCAGGTCGAAGGCGTGCATCGGCTGCCCCAGCTCCAGCAGGACATAGTTGGTGACATCGACTACCGGGCTGAGACTGCGAATGCCACCCCGACGCAGCCGTTCCAGCATCCAAAGCGGAGTCTCGGATTTAGATTCTATCCCTTTGATTATCCTACATATATATCGCGGACAAGCCTCGGATGCAGATACATCCACGTCAAAGCGATCTTCAATGGATGCTGCAATGGCAGGCATCTCAGGTGGTGTCACAGAGCAGCGGTTGATAACCCCCACATCCCGTGCAATCCCGAGCAGGCCCAGGCAGTCTCCACGATCCGGGGTCAGATCTACGTCTATCACATGATCTTCCAAACCGAGAAAAACCCGGAAATCCTCACCCACCGGCGCGTCCACCGGCAACGGCATGATGCCGTCGGAGGATTCGGCCAGGCCCAGCTCGCTGGCAGAGCAGATCATGCCCAACGACTGCACACCGCGCAACTTAGCCTTCTTTATCTTGAAATCACCCGGCAGTCGGGCGCCCACCACAGCGGTCGGCACTCGCATTCCCTGAGCCACATTGGCGGCCCCGCAAATAATCTGCAACGGCTCATCACTTGCCACATTCACGGAACAGATACGCAGCTTCTGTGCATCTGGATGGGCCTCGATGGAGAGCACCTCGCCTACTACGACACCACTGAATGCCGGTGCTGCAGGCTCGACGGAGTCCACTTCGAGACCCGCCATGCTGAGCTGATCAGACAGTTCATCCGTTGAGACTTCCGGGTTGGCCCACTCACGCAGCCAGGCTTCACTGAATTTCATTTTATTGCCCGTATTAAATTTGAATCGTTTGTCCGGGAAAAACGCAAATAACGCGAGTATTCTTCAATTATTTTTTGCGTAATTTGCTTTTTTGCGGACTGAATAACTAAGCAAACTGCTTCAAAAACCGCAGATCGTTTTCAAAAAACAGTCGCAGATCGTTGACCCCGTAACGCAGCATGGTGAGCCGTTCAACACCCATACCAAAGGCATACCCGGTATATTTTTCACTGTCGATACCGACGTGCCGGAATACCTCCGGGTGAATCATGCCGCACCCCAGTACTTCCAGCCAACCGGTGTGGCTGCATACACGGCATCCATCACCGCTGCACATCACGCACTCGATATCCACTTCGGCGGAGGGTTCCGTGAAGGGGAAATAGGAGGGGCGGAAACGCAGCTTCAATTCGCGTTCGAAGAAGCTGGTGAGGAAGTCGTAGATCACGCCCTTCAGGTCGGCGAAGGAGACATCCTCATCCACCAGAAACCCTTCCACCTGATGAAACATCGGCGTGTGAGTCAGATCGGAATCACAACGATAGACTCGCCCCGGGGCGATGATCTTCATCGGCGGCTCACCCTCCTCCATGGTGCGAATCTGCACTGGTGAAGTATGAGTGCGCAGCAGCATATGCGCGTCGAAGTAGAAGGTATCGTGCATCGCACGCGCAGGGTGGTGGGCGGGAATATTGAGGGCTTCGAAGTTATGGTAGTCGTCCTCGATCTCGGGTCCCTCCACCACCTCATAACCCGCATGGGCAAACAGGGTCTCGATGCGTTCGAGGGTGCGGGTTACCGGGTGCAGTCCACCGCTCTGCAGACCACGCCCGGGCAGGGTTACATCGACCCGTTCCGAAGAGAGGCGTTCTGCCAAAGCCTGCGATTCAAGCAGCACCTTACGCTCATCGATAGCTACCTGCAGGGCCTGCTTGGCCTTGTTTATCGCCTGTCCGGCTTTGGGACGTTCCTCTTTTGGCAGGGTACCCAATTTCTTGAGCTGACCGGTCAAGAGACCGCTTTTGCCGAGGTATTTAACCCGTACCTCATCCAAAGCCGCCAATCCGGCAGCCGCTACGATCGCAGCTTCAGCCTCACCGACCAGTTGTTCGATATCCAGAGGGGATTCCATCTGTTGCAAACCTTTTACCTGTGGATTGGAATACGCATAGTGCGATCCTAATCAATGCACATATCACCAATAAAAAAGGGAAAGGCCTTCAGGCCTTCCCCCTTTTCGAGTCATTTCGTCCACCGCCTAGGCAATGGACGACGACAAGCGTTTAGCTGGAGAGAGCGGCCTTGGCCTTTTCTGCCAGCGCGGCAAAAGCCGGCTTGTCGTGTATGGCCAGATCGGCCAGCATCTTGCGATCGATCTCGATCTCGGCGATGTTCAGACCATTGATCATACGGCTGTAGGAAAGACCGTTGTCACGCGCACCAGCGTTGATACGGGCGATCCACAAGGCACGAAACTGACGTTTCTTCTGGCGGCGGTCGCGATAAGCATACTGACCGGCCTTGATGACGGCCTGCTTGGCAACACGGTAAATTTTGCGACGGGCTCCATAATAACCCTTGGCTTCATCAAGCACCTTCTTATGGCGGGCATGTGCTTGTACACCACGTTTAACTCTTGGCATTGTTCAAATCCGATTCGTTGTGATTAGGCGTATGGCATCATGCGACGTGCTACTGCTACGTCAGCCTTGGCCAGGGTTGCTGGAGAGCGCAAGTGGCGCTTCCGCTTGGTGCTCTTCTTCGTCAGGATATGACGGCGATGAGACGCGTTTCGTTTGAACGAACCGGATGAGGTGCGTTTGAACCGTTTGGCCGCACCACGATTGGTCTTTATCTTAGGCATTGCTTTCTAAACTCCGCGATTTGTAACGCCACATGGCGTTTTGGATTACTTTTTCTTGGGGCCCAGCACCATCACCATCTGGCGGCCTTCCATCGCAGGTTTCTGCTCCACCTGACCATATTCGGCCAAATCGGCTTCCACCCGCTCCAGGAGTTCCAATCCCAGCTCGCGATGCGCGTGCTCACGACCACGGAACCGCATGGTCACCTTGGTCTTGTCCCCATCTTTCAGGAAACGTATCAGGTTGCGTAGTTTTACCTGATAATCCCCTATTCCCGTCCCTGGCCGAAATTTAATCTCTTTGACCTGAACCTGCTTCTGCTTCTTCTTGGCGGCTTGTTTCTGCTTCTTTGCATCGAAGATAAACTTACCGTAATCCATAACGCGGCAAACCGGCGGCTCCGCGTTAGGTACAATTTCCACCAAATCCAAACTAGCCCCGCTGGCGACCGTTTTGGCCTCATCCAACGAAACGATACCCAATTGTTCGCCTTCAGCGCCCACAAGTCTGACTTGCGAGCCAGTAATCTGGTCATTCAGGCGATGCTTTTTAGGTGCAGCGATAACAGTTTCCTCCGAAGAACTTCAATCCCGATAAGTAGAAAAGCACCGGTATTCCGGTGCCTTACGCCACTTAGTTCACACGCTTTGTGACATCTTCATCCAAACGTTTTATGAACTCATCCATCGGCAAGCTGCCGAGGTCCTCGCCCGTGCGCGTTCGAACCGCCACTGTGCCCTGCTCCATTTCCCGGTCGCCAACGACCAACAGATAGGGCACCCGCATTAACGTGTGCTCGCGGATTTTATAGCCAATCTTCTCGTTTCTCAAGTCCGATTCGACCCGAAAACCGTTATCTCGCAAGCGTTTGACGCAATATTCGGCATATTCGGCCTGTCGATCGGTGATATTCATGATCACGGCCTGCACCGGTGAGAGCCAAACCGGCATGGCCCCGGCATAGTGTTCGATAAGAATACCGATGAAACGCTCCAGGGAACCGAGTACCGCCCGATGCAGCATCACCGGTACCTGTTTGCTGTTGTCCTCGGCGATATAGTGAGCGCCAAGACGCTCGGGCATGGAGAAATCGAGCTGGATGGTACCCAACTGCCAGACCCGATTGAGGCAGTCCCGCAGGGAGAATTCGATCTTCGGACCATAGAATGCGCCTTCCCCCGGTTGCAGATCCCATTCCAGATCCTTATGGTTGAGCGCATCTTCAAGTGACTTCTCGGCCTTATCCCATATAGCGTCTGCTCCCACGCGTTTTTCAGGTCGCGTTGAAAGCTTGACCAGGACATCTTCAAAGCCAAAATCACGATAGACTTCAAACAGCAGATCGATGAATGCGGAGACCTCGGAGAGAATCTGATCCTCGGTGCAAAAGATATGAGCATCGTCCTGCACGAAGTTTCGGACCCGCATCAGACCATGCAGGGTGCCGGACGGTTCATTGCGGTGGCAGGAGCCAAACTCCGCCAAACGCAACGGCAGATCACGGTAACTCTTCAGCCCATGATTATAGATCTGGATGTGGGCAGGACAGTTCATCGGCTTGATGGCGTAGTCCCGGTTCTCTGAATGAGTGGAGAAAATCATGTCACCAAACTTGTCCCAGTGACCGGATTTCTCCCACAGACTGCGATCGATGATCTGTGGCGTACGCACCTCCTGGTAGCCGTGATCCCGCAGTTTTTCACGCACGTACTGTTCTACAACAAGGTAGATACTCCAGCCCTTGTCGTGCCAGAAAACCATACCCGGCGCCTCTTCCTGGGTATGGAACAGGTTCTGAGTCTTGCCTATCTTGCGATGGTCGCGTTTCTCCGCCTCTTCGAGCCGGTGCAGGTAGGCCTTTAACTCCTTTTTGTCACGCCAGGCAGTGCCGTAAATGCGCTGCAACATCGCGTTGTCCGAGTTGCCACGCCAATATGCACCGGCCAGCTTCATCAATTTGAAGCCCTTGCCAAGCTTGCCGGTACTGGGCAGATGGGGGCCACGGCAGACATCAAACCAGTCTCCCTGGCGATAGATGGTGACCTCTTCCCCTTCAGGGATGATGTCCTGAATGATCTCGACCTTATACTCCTCACCCAGTTCGGCGAACTTTTTGACGGCCTCGCCACGGTCCCACACCTCGCGCTCCAGAGGCAGATCACGCTTGACGATCTCCCGCATACGCTGCTCGATTTTTTCCAGATCTTCCGGAGCAAAGGGCTCTTCGCGGGCGAAATCGTAGTAAAAACCATCCTCAATAGCAGGGCCGATGGTTACCTGGGTGCCGGGAAACAACTCCTGCACCGACTGGGCCATGATATGAGCTGCATCGTGACGCAACAGTTCCAGCGCATCCTCATCGCGACTGGTGACAATAGCCAGTTCGCAATCTCCATCCAATATATAAGAGGTGTCCACCAGTTCACCGTCAACACGACCGGCAAGTGCCGCCTTGGCCAGGCCGGGACCTATATCAGCTGCAACATCGTGGATACTGACCGGTTGGTCGAACTCACGCCGGGAACCATCAGGCAGGGTAATAACAGGCATTTCTACTCCTTTATCAGTGGTAGCCCATACGAGAGGCCACTTGATCTTAAACCGCTAAAATTAATCATTTAACCTGTCTGGACGGGACATCAGCAATGAAGCGGCTGGCCGCTTCTCCCAACACTCCAGATCCAGAGAATGCGCGACTCTAGCATAGACCTCACATGTCTGACCATTACCCAAGGCAGACAGGCAAAAATGTGAAGCAGTCGGCTTTCCATCACTTCAAGAAAAAAGGATTTATGCCGATAATCAATATCGACCGGAGCTACGGTTTGATTCCGGCAACTACAAGCAAGATCAAATGCAGACAGTGAGCGCAGAATTTTCCGAAACACCCGCTTCGCAAGAAGCCCATGAAAAACCGGTCATTCTGATTGCAGATGATTCCCGGGTGGTGCGGGCATCCCTGCAAAAGATTCTCAGAAATGATTTCACTGTAATCGAGACGAAAGACGGCGAGGAAGCCTGGGAAAAGCTCACTGAAGCTCCGCTGGTACACGTCGTATTTTCCGATCTGTCGATGCCCAGCCTCAATGGCTTCGGCCTTCTCGACAGAATCCGTCAATCAACAAACCCCAATATCCGGGAGACACCCTTTGTGGTGATCACCGGCAACGAGGACAACGAGAAGATCCGCTCCAATGCACTGAAATGCGGTGCGACCGATCTTATCATTAAACCGTTCCAGCCTATCGAAATCACTGCACGCGCCAAGGCCTGCGCCAACAATCACCAGAAGATGCTCGATGCCGCCGCAAGGATTCAGCATGAATCGATCATCGATCCGATCACAGGCCTTGCCAATCTGCACTATTTCACCCAGCGAGCAAGAAAAGATCTCGCATTTGCCCTCCGACACAAAAACGAACTGGCACTGGCTCTGCTTGAGATTGATCAATTCGAAAAAATAGCTGCGGAAAACAGCAATGCTGTGACTAACAGAATCCTCAATGCAACAGCCCAGTTAGTGAAGAAACAGGCGCGCACAGAAGATACTGCGGCCTATTTCGGTGATGGCAAGTTTGCTCTGCTGCTGCCTGCGACAAATGACATTCGTGCAAAATACCAAGGTAAACGTGTTCTCAACGGCATCAAGAAACTTGCACTCTCCAATGGAGATAAGATAACCGCCAGCCTGGGTATTGCAGCACCTGACATAAAACCCGGAATTCTGGTCAGAGACCTGCTACTCATTGCCCAAAGACGTCTGAATAATGCTCTCACCGCTGGTGGTGACCGTATTATCAAGAAGGATTCATCGCCGCCACTAAACAGCGTACCTGCATTACCAGGAGAGACCCCGACCCCGGACAGTCACAGTACTGAACCAGCTGATCCAGTCTCTGGATCTTATCTAAATGCATCCATCCTCTTCCCGCCGGACTCAAGCGACCTTCTTGACCCGAACAGTGAGACTCGGGGCAGTTGGAAGAGGAAGTGGAAAACCTGCGTACAGAAGTTGAAATTCTGCGCATGCGGGCAGAAGCTGCGGAACGGTCCCAGGATAAATTGGCCAGATCAGTATCGGTTCGCCGGGAACTGGAAGAGGAGCTACAGACTCTACAGGCCGAATATCAGGCAATGCGCAACCGGGCAAAAGCAGCAGAATTGACCAATGCCCAGCTCTCAAAAGCCTCTTCCACGAGATTACAGGCCGAACAGGAGGTTCAACAGTATATTGAGGAAGAAAACTCTCAGTTGAAGGGGGATAATGATACCTTCCGACAACGCGCCGAAGCCGCTGAAATAGCGTCACGCAACGCCAGGGCAGATGTGGAACGATTACAGACGCTACTTGAAACTACCAATGAGCAGTTCGAGGCACAACTGGCCAGCGAGCAAAAAGCCCGGGCAGAAGCTGAACACCGAGTCAAACAACTCAAATCCGGCAATATCGATTGGGCCCCAGTAAAACCACAGGAGACACCTGCAGCAACCCGCCAGCCGAGAGCGGTTCCTGTCGCCAAATCTGCATTCAAGGAGATTGAGTCAACACCGAAAAGCCACTGGCCACTGCTTCTCGCGCTGCTCACAGTTGCATTGATCAGCATCGGAGCAGCAATCTATTTCACCGACATCTTCGGCTCAACTGTAGAGCCCATCCGGCAGGCACTCATCAACAAAAATGAGCCCGACCAGACAACCCTGCAAGAACCCATCCCCATCCCCGTCCAGGACTCACTGGAGCTGGAGCATGCCGGCAATACCCAAGAAATCGTAGACGCGCCATCTTATGAAGGTTCCCGGGAAGCAGCGGAAGAGCGGGTTCGGCAAGCTGCCGAGCTAGAGTTTAATCGTTTAAAAGCGAGCACCAAGGCTTATTGACGCTTTCCAACCTGAATAAAATAGGCCTGAGTCAAATTTACATTCAAATTCAACGATTCAGCTGAATTCGACACCACTCTCAAGTATTAGACTCAAAGGATCAGCTGTCTATTCCGCTGGTTTGTATTCAAAAATCGACGCGTGCAAAGGCCAGCCGGACTGATCCACCACCACAACCGTCCATCTCCCCAGCATGCTGGGATTCAGGGTCTTCTGTGAAAAGACCCGCCAGCGGGGTCCAGCCACTTCAAAGGGGATCTCGGATATCACTTGGCCATCAAACTCCCACCGGTGCGTAACCTTGCGCCCCTGCAAATTCCTCAGGTCGGTGAAAAAGTAAATGCTGGTGGCAGAGTTTTCCAATACCACCATCCGGTCTAGAGGTTCACGCGCTTCAATTCCGGAAGTAAATACTGCACGAGCCACTCGTGCATCAGGTATGGGTGATGAGTCGGGTGGCTCAGCGAACGCTGGAAGGCTCACCACGACAAGTAGATAAATCCTTGCAAGGAAACATCGCCATTGCTTTATACCGCACATGAACTTGGCCTTCCCAAAAACTTTTTCTCGCAATTGAGGATATCGAGAAAGTATAAACGCGAATTCTTTTGTAAAACTGATCACGACCACAAAATCATTATATTTTTGGTTTTTTTACAGGTGGTGTCAATGGACTAAATACCCTGCCATCCGCACGCAGAAATCGTATGAAGAATTCGAACAAAATCAGACGTGTTGTTTGTACAAAAACCAGCAGTGCCTCGACACCAATAACAAATAGGTGGCCCATGACAAGAACCAGATAATGTCCCGTTGAGCTTTCAATCAAATTCGCCATCGAAAATACAGCTGAAGACATTGCCATATGAGCCAGCGCAAAGGCACCCAGCCGGATAAATGAGAGGCTATTGATAACCAGTTCAAAACTGCTGTGCAGTATGCGTCCAATAATCCCAGGCAGCGCCGCAATACCCTCATCCTGATGAATAACAAGACTGCCAATCAGGTACCACACGACAACCAGAATTATCATCGGAAACGCTGGCGGGAAGAACAACGTGATAAGCGCGCTGATATAGAGGAATAAAACTGCCCCATCAACCATAAACCACTTTATCAGCCGCTTCTGCCAAGCCGCCTCAATCGCAGCAAAAACCAAGCCCATCAGTATCAGTCCGCTTCCAAGCACCAATGATATGACAACAATTCTGACAGGCTCATGGAGCGGTCTGAACCATATCACCGGAATCACATCTTCGAGACCGAACACCTCACCAAAAGCAATACCGAAGAGCATGGCGGAAATTCCGCATGGCACGAGAAATCGTAACTGCGGCCAACGAAAGGAGAGTACAAACCCCAGCAAAACCAAAACAAACCCATGTCCAATATCAGGGAACATAAAACCAAATAACAACGGCACAACAAAGGGCAGGATCACATAAGGATTGACCTCCCCTTTCCCAGGCTGTCCAGGCATAGTGGCAAATATCTGAAATGGTTTACCCCACCAGGACTGCAGCACTGTAACCGGCGCCGTCGCAGTAACGGATGGGGTCGGATACCTTGTAAGCGCATGGATGCCCGCTTTTTCCAGCGTTTTGCGGATAACAGAGGGACCGGATGCAGTCGTCCAACCAGTGACATGGCAGACCTTTTGGCGAGTCGTCAACTGAGACGAATAATCAACGAACCAGCGAAGTACAGCGATATTAGCAAGTGCTTCCTTTAATTCTGCATCACGCCAGTACGCCTTCAACGTAGCAATATGTCCTGCAATCTCCTTGTCCAGATCTTCCATTCGGAGATCAATAGCGGCCCTCTGCTCATCACAGTCTCCCGGCAACCACTCCGGTACATCGAGTTGAATACAATCCGAAGACTCAACCACATGATCGACCAGCAGTTTCCGGTCAGGCAAGCCAGCCAGAAAAAAGAAGTCATGGGTTTCGCCGGAAACCTTCTCTGAAAATATCTCCTTCAGTGAAACGTTCAGCGGATGATGCTGAGGGCATGCATAGACACCTTTAAAGAGAAAATTTGTATCGTGGGAAAAAGACTCGATGCCCGAGGCGTTGGATTCAAGCGCCGTCAGGCAAGCATCAAGCAGGGATAGATCGGCCTTTTCCCCCTGGAGCAATTTGAGTACATCCTGGATCGCGAACAGACGAGCAGCCCATCCCCTGAAATAATCCACCGACGACTTTGCGACTTCCTCAGGTTCACCCACCAAGTGCGCCGGAATCGCATTATTCAATGGCAACGAGAGATTATGTGAACCGCAGAAACTGTCGAACTCCCTGATCAGGGATTTAATGCCTTTGACATTGAAGTGGGTGGTCTGTCTGGGATCTAGTTCGAGTTGAACACCCCCAGTCTCTGCCAGCACCTCTATCGCATGGACAGTCTGATCTCGCGGTACATAGACTTCAAACCAATGCGCCTGACTGGAGCGAAACAGACCCAATCCCATCAGTAGCGCTCCACCGTCGAACCCTCCGGAAACCCACGAATAATCGTGTCTAATAGTGCAACAGGTGGATTGACTTAGCGAGGAAAAACCATCATTCAGGAATATTGTTCCAAAAAGTGTCTTCAGGAGGGGCGTAAAAACAAAGAGTCTGGCGATTCTTCGCTAAGCCCTTGTTTTGTATGGATCTGCAGCACATCTTACTGGGAACCAAAATACTTAATGTTTCGTATCCCATAAAGCATCGAGCAAGCGCGTCACAACGCTCAGGGTGCGCAAAGAACATCCCTGTCCTATTACACAACTCCTGCCACATACGCCTGCACCTACCTGAGACTACGCATCTTCTCTTCGCTCTCCATTGCGCGCAACGAAGACCAACACAAGACCCAACAAGCCAAATAATAGTTCGAGTGCACCAACGCTTCCTAGCCCACCATCATCGTCACCCGCGACCACACCGGTAGCAGACAGATTAACTGTCACCGAACCTTCATCCGGGTCATCAGAAGGGATGTCAAAGCTGTCATTGAATATCCCTATGACAGTCGGTTCAAATCTGACAGTCAAAGTACAATTTGCCGCCGGTGTGACAGTTTGCCCAGAACACGTATCATTCAGGATACTGAAGGGCGCCACCAGCACGTCCAGCGCACCGATATTTCCGATAGTCAGATCGGCATTTCCATCATTGGTAATGGTAACTGTCTCATCCGAAGTAGTGGCCTGGGTGACATTACCAAAGGCAATCGCGAGATCGTCCACCGGGGCGGCGGAATCGGTAACAGTGATATCCGGTACCACTAATCCTATACCCGTACCGTCAACATTGACCGTTACCGGGTTTTCGTCCGGATCGTCGGAGGGAATATCGAAACTGTCGCTGAAAGCGCCGGTCGACGGTGGCGAGAAGCGTACAGTGAAGTTGCAATTGGCAGCCGGAGTCAGCGCCTGCGTCGAGCAGGTGTCGTTCAGGATACTGAAGGGTGACGCCAACGGGTTGGCCTGGGCGATGTTGCCGAGAAGCAAATCCGCAGTACCATCGTTGGTGACGGTCACGGTCTGATCGGCGGTGGTCAGCTCGGGACATCACCGAAGGAAACCTGCAGATCATCTATCGGCGCGACTGAATCGGTGACGGTAATGTCAGGAGAAGCAACCACCGTGTTTGTGTAGACATAGGCAGCGCCGGCAAAATCTTCGATGCCAGTAGCCCCATATGCCCCGACTATTATTGTGTCGCCACTGATCGAAACAGACCCGCCGAACTGCCCTCCACTTGTGCCGTCAGATGCCTGCAATTTCTGTGACCCCCAGACACCGCTAACCGGGTCACGTACAAAGGCGTAAGCGGCCCCTCCATTACTGGCGGTGTATGCACCAACTACTGCCAGGTCGCTGTCGATAGCGACAGAATAGCCAAAATTACCATGACTTGTGGCGTCCGACTGAATGAGCATCTGTTGCTCTGCCCAGTCACCAGAGAGTGGATTACGTTCAAAGATATAGGCAGAACCATAGGAGGTGAGAAAGGGTGCCCCTGTTATTGCCATATCACCTCGAATCGAAACATTGCGACCGACAGCCTCTGAAGTATTGGTGCGAATAAGCTTTGACTCATCCCAAATGCCAGTAGCAGAATTATATTTATATGTATAGGAACTGCCACCTATGAGACCGGAACCTACCACCGCAGTCTCCCCATCAATTGCCACCCTGTAACCGAAGTAATCATTAACTACGCCATCAGAGGGTGCTAGCTTTTCCTGCTCTGTCCATACGCCTGTGGATGGATCACGCACAAAAATGTAGGCAAAGCCAGTATCGTTTGCAATGCCTGTACTATAGTCTGCACCGACGATTGCAGTGTCACCACTGATCGCAACAGACTTGCCAAATATATGATAAGCCGCCGCATCAGAGGCCAGCAGTTTCTGCTGTTGTGTCCAGATGCCGGTAGCAGGGTCGCGCACAAAGACATAGGCTGACCCGGAACTTTCTCCATTGTCATCATCCCCCTTTACTCCAACGATTGCCGTGTCGCCGCTGATCGAAACAGACTCACCAAAACGATCATTCTACGCGCCGTTGGTAGCCAGCAACTTCTTCTGCTGCGTCCAGGCACCTGTGCCAGGGTCACGCACAAAGATATAGGCCGCACCGTTGGTATCGACTACTGGCGCCCCGACTATTGCCGTGTCGCCACTGATCGAAATAGACCAGCCGAACTGGTCTTGACTAGCGCCGTCAGAAGCCATCAGCTTTATTTCATCTGCAAAATCCGCATTGACCGTAAGCGGTAGTATGAGGATTGCAATAGCTAACGAAAAAACGGGTAACCATTTATTGTTCACATCTCCGTTTGCGAAAAAGCCAAGATGCAGCTGGCTAGACACCAAACGAAGAACTGCCTTCAGATGAACAATCAAGCCAAAGAAGAAGCATCGTCGACCAGCTTATTGCCATTATTACAGTTGTATAGTTCAACATTTGAATCGCTTGATACGAATCAATAAAACCTTAATAAATTATGGTTTATAGGAATGGGAGTCAGATTGCGGGTAAATAGTCACAAATTTCAGTGGACTCACGGATTGAGCCAGCGGCTGGTGGATAATGTTTGGTAGGGAAGACCGAGGAGAACTGGAGTTGGCCGGGTAAACTGAAAATGAAGATCAATTATCCACTATCAGGCTTAACTTTCGGCCTATCCTACGGTCTGTTGCACTACGATAGACAATTTGAGGGGCGGTCGGCGTTATTGCAGTAACTTTAATTACTATCATGGTCTTTTGGTTTGTGGGTTATTTGAGAGGAATGCGCCAATCAAATAGCACATGACTTGAGCATAACTCAAACGACCTGTGGCTTTATTCTCTCCACAAAAAAACAAAGGGCCTAGCGATTTCTCGCTAAGCCCTTGTTTTATTTGGCTCCCCGGGACAGGCTCGAACTGCCGACCTAGTGATTAACAGTCACCCGCTCTACCGACTGAGCTACCGGGGAATTGTGTTGCAGCGCGCATATTAATGACACTGGACCTGAGCGTCAATAGGGAAGCGCAGAAATAGTCAATTGCAGCTCAATTCACCACCGCTGGGACGGGTTTTGGATATTCTGGGGCGGCCGGCATTCGATACCACAACTGCCCTGGGATCAATGTTTTCTGTTGTATCACAAAAGGTTAGGGTGAGATTGCTGCCGGGAGAGGTACCATCAGGCCGGTAGATGATGCGGCGTCTGCCCTGAGTCGAACGCATGCTTATGAGGGAGTGCTTTATCGCATTCTGATAGCGAATCCGTTTTTCGAAATCGTCGGGTTGCCGGTTACCGTTTGTGTCCGCATAGAGCAGGAAACCTTCATGCCAGAGTGGCTCGTCAATGCAGGTTTGCGCATCGGAACTGGGACAGAGAATGGCCAGACCGCCGGTCATGATGGCTGTACTGCGCGTTAGCTGCAGGTGGCTGATGAAACTGTTGATTTCACCACTCATCTGGCTGTTTGCCGCCAGTGTGCGATACGCGGGTACGCCCGCGCTGAGCAGGATCAGTGCAACACTCAGAGTGGTAAGCAGTTCGGGAAGCGTGAAACCGGCCGTGCTGGCAGGTGTTTGTCTATTCAGGGCGACATCCATGTCTGTCCCTCCAATTGCGATGTGTGGCCGGTCCGGTCAGTTCACTCCTTGAACCTGAGCGCCAGCGTTGGGAACTATTTTCTTATCTGAGCCAAGTCTACACGCATAGCGTTATCCGACAAGCACTTTTTCGATCCTGTCCAGGGCATTCTGCAGGTTCTCCATGCTGGTGGCGATGGAAATCCTTACATGACCACCCAGACCAAACGCAGTGCCGGGTACCAGTGCCACTCCAGCCTTTTGTATGAGATATTCAGCCAGCTCCATATCGTTATCGACCCCTTCGATATTTTCCAGCGCACCCTCGATGTTGGGAAAACAGTAGAAGGTGCCGTCTGAAGGCAGGCACTCGACGCCAGGCATCATGGTCAGTCGATCGACCACATAGTCGTGACGCTCCTTGAAGAATTTGAGCATATCGCTAATGCAGTCCTGAGAGCCTTCCAGTGCAGCCTGTGCCGCCACCTGGGAGATTGATGTGGGGTTGGAGGTACTCTGGGACTGGATCTTCTTCATCGCCTTGATGATCTCCGCCGGGCCGCCGGCGTAACCGATGCGCCAACCGGTCATGGAGTAGGCTTTCGAAACACCATTGAGTACCAGGGTACGATCCACCAGTTCCGGACAGGCATTGAGGATGTTGACGAAAGGCGCCTCGGTCCAGAGGATATGCTCGTACATATCATCAGTGGCGATGATAATCCGGGGGTGTTCTTTCAGCACCTCTCCTAAAGCAGTCAACTCCTCTTTGGTATAGGCCATACCAGTGGGATTTGAGGGGCTGTTGATGACAAACAGCCGGGTTTTATCGGTAATAGCCGCAGCCAATTGCGCGGCGGTGATCTTAAATTTCTGCGAGGCGCCGGCCTGGACCAACACGGGTACGCCGCCGGCGAGGATTGCCATATCGGGATAGGAGACCCAGTAAGGCGCGGGGATGATGACCTCATCACCCGGATCCAGGGTTGCCTGAGCAAGATTGTAGAAACTCTGCTTGCCGCCACAGGAGACCAGAATCTGCTCCGGCTTATACTCAAACCCGTTATCTTTCCTGAACTTTTCGATAATCGCTTTCTTCAGGCCCGGCGTGCCGTCCACAGCAGTGTATTTCGTGAAACCGTTATTAATCGCTTCGATGGCAGCCTGCTTGATATGCTCCGGCGTATCAAAATCCGGCTCTCCAGCGCCCAACCCGATGACATCCTTGCCAGCAGCGCGCATCTCAGCGGCGCGAGCGGTGATCGCCAAGGTGGGAGAGGGTTTGACGGCCTGTACCCTTACAGAGAGTTTTGTGTTCATTTGTAGTTTCCGTGGCAAAAGAGACGAATCCAGGGTGCCTCTCTCGAGAGGCGACAACGTATAATAATATCCAATTATCCCGAGATGCAGAATCCCTGATGGCGAAAGATTTTCAATTGGTGTCCAAATTTGACCCGGCAGGCGACCAGCCAGCCGCGATCAAAAGGCTGCTGGAGGGCCTCCACGACGGCGAGGCAGGCATGACACTGCTGGGGGTGACCGGCTCCGGTAAAACCTTCACTATCGCCAATGTCATTCAGGAAACTCAGCGCCCAACGCTGGTTCTTGCCCCCAATAAGACGCTTGCGGCCCAATTGTACGGTGAATTCAAGGAGTTTTTCCCCCATAACTCGGTGGAGTATTTCGTCTCATATTACGACTACTACCAGCCCGAAGCCTATGTGCCGGCCTCCGATACCTTCATCGAGAAGGATGCCTCCATCAACGAACATATCGAGCAAATGCGGCTTTCAGCCACCAAGGCGCTATTGGAACGCAGGGACACGATCATCGTCGCAACCGTTTCGTCGATCTACGGCTTGGGTGATCCAAATTCCTACCTGGGCATGATGTTGCACCTCTCCAGGGGCGATATCATCAACCAACGCGATATCCTGCACCGACTTGCAGAGTTACAGTACAAACGCAATGACGTGGAACTTCATCGCGCCACCTTCCGCGTGCGGGGTGAGGTGATCGATATCTATCCGGCGGAATCCGATGCTGAAGCACTGAGAGTGGAACTCTTCGACGACGAGATTGAGCAACTCTCCATTTTTGATCCGTTGACCGGCGAAGTGCTGCGCAAGGTGCCCCGCTACTCCGTCTACCCGAAAAGCCACTATGTCACCCCCAGGGAGAAGTTGCTCGGCGCAGTGGATCACATCAAAGTGGAACTCAAAGAACGGCTGGAGCAGTTGGAGTCAGCCCATAAACTGTTGGAACGGCAACGGCTGGATCAGCGCACCCGCTTCGACATCGAGATGATTCTGGAGTTGGGTTACTGCTCCGGCATCGAGAACTACTCCCGCTATCTCTCAGGGCGCGCATCAGGGGAGGCTCCCCCGACGCTGTTCGACTATCTGCCGGAAGAGTCGCTGCTGGTAGTGGATGAGAGTCATGTCACCATCCCCCAGATCGGTGGCATGTTCCGTGGGGATCGTTCGCGCAAGGAGACCCTGGTCGAGTATGGTTTTCGACTGCCATCAGCACTCGATAACCGTCCGCTCAAATTCGAGGAGTATGAAGCCCGTTCACCTCAGACCATCTACGTCACCGCCACGCCCCGTGACTATGAAATGGAGCACTCAGGCGCGATCGTCGAACAGGTGGTGCGGCCGACAGGCCTGGTAGATCCAGGCGTTGAAGTCAGACCAGCGACCAGCCAGGTCGATGATCTGCTCTCCGAGATCCGCCTACGGGCTGACAAGGCCGAGCGGGTGCTAGTGACCACGCTGACAAAACGCATGGCGGAAGATCTCACTGACTACCTGGGCGATCACGACGTGCGGGTGCGTTACCTCCACTCCGATATCGATACCGTGGAGCGGGTAGAGATCATCCGCGACCTGCGGCTCGGAAAATTCGACGTATTGATCGGCATCAACCTCCTGCGCGAAGGATTGGATATGCCGGAGGTGTCACTGGTTGCCATTCTCGATGCGGACAAGGAAGGTTTTCTGCGTTCAGAAGGCTCTCTGATACAGACCATTGGCCGGGCGGCCCGTAACGCCAACGGCAAGGCCATTCTCTACGGCGACCAGATTACCGGATCCATGCGCCGTGCGATGGACGTGACTGATCACCGGCGCGAGAAACAGATTGCTCACAATAAAAAACATGGCATCACCCCGCAGACCATCCGCAAATCCATCGCCGATATCATGGAAGGTGCTTATCCCGGCGCACCCGTATCTCCCGGCGCCTATGCCAAGGTGGCGGAAGAAGCGGCTGAGTATGCCAGTCTCACTCCCCAACAGATGGCCAAACGCATCAAGGAGTTGGAGGATGAAATGTACCGCCACGCCCGGGATCTTGAGTTCGAGGAAGCTGCACAGGTAAGGGATCAGATAAAAACGCTGCAGGACAAGGGGTTGGTTGCGTGAGTGCTGACTTGTCAGAAATACTCTCTAAGGAGTCTCTGATTAATCGTCATTTCGAACGTAGTGAGAAATCTCATACCTCGAAACCTGCTAAGCACTCTGTAGTTTGAGATCTCTCCCTACGGTCGAGATGACAATGACTCAATTAATCAGAACTTCCCTAAATTAAACCAGAGAAAACCGACATGGTTGGAAATGCCAGTTTCATAAACAGTAGGAGATAGAACAATCGACCAGACAAAACACCAAGGTGAAATCAATTTCCAATAATTGACAAATAACCATACAACACTTTCTCAAATCGTCCACAATTAGCGGGTAAGTCGGGTGCTTTTTCAAGTAGAGGGCAATGCATAACATCGAAGAAATGCTGCAGGATATTGTCGATGAGGCCCGCTATGCCAGTCGAATGATTGGTCGTTCAGAGTTGAGTCCCAATGTACTGGATGCCATAGCAAAGGTACCTCGTGAGCGTTTTGTCGACGTGGATATGCGCCGCCACGCCTTCGACAACAGCCCACTCCCGATCGGTCGCGGGCAGACGATATCTCAACCTTTTATCGTCGCCTTGATGACTGATTTGGCTAATCCCGCGCCGGGGGATCGTGTGCTGGAGATCGGTACAGGCTCCGGCTATCAGACAGCGGTGATGTCGCTCCTTGTACGGCAGCTATACAGCATTGAGATCATCCCTGAATTGGCGGATGAGGCAAGGTTACGGTTCGATGAGTTGAATTACTCGAACATCATCAGCCGGATCGGCGATGGCTACTTCGGCTGGCCGGAGGAAGCTCCTTTCGATGTAATCCTGGTAACAGCCGCAGCCACAGAAGTCCCCCCTCACCTGCCGGAGCAATTGGCACCTGGAGGACGCCTGGTGTTACCCGTTGGCGGACGTTTCTATGGGCAGGATCTTCTTCTGCTTGAGAAAGATGAATCCGGTAATGTGACAGAGAAGAGTTTGCTGCCTGTGGCCTTCGTCCCAATGACCGGCGAGCACTAACCAAGGGAAAAGTCGACGACCCTTTCTGCAGCCTGAAGGCCCTGAAACACCCCACTCCGGGAAGCGGGCAAAAAATCTGTTCCGGTACTTGCAATGCGTATATATCCACCTGTATTATTCGCGCTCTTAGCAGGCGCGTAGCTCAGTTGGTTAGAGCACCACCTTGACATGGTGGGGGTCGGTGGTTCGAATCCACTCGCGCCTACCAATTAAATCAGTCACTTACGAGAAATCGAGGTGGCTTTTTTATGCCTGAAAGGTCGACCAGGTGAATTTTCAGGTGAAAAAATGCCGTTAGACTTTAAAGGCATTTTCCTCCCAGACCGTCATTGGGAAACGACAGAATTATGACTTGACATGAGGACCCGGGAGATTTGCTACGGTTCTTATACCTTATCTCAAGCTCTTCCCGAACGACTCTAACTTCTCCAAGGGTCACAACCCCAGCTAAGCAGATGACCGTCAAGTTTAGCAGACCGTAGTTACCCTGAGACAGCCAATGCGGTCCATCAGCAAGCTTGGTTGACTGCGCAGATTAGTCCACTAACCAGCCATAACACGAACAGAAGCACAGCTAAATCGCGCACCCCCGCCCAGAACCTCCCTGTCTTGGTTCTCTCTGATCCAGGAATAAAAGCGTTCTCCCTGAGCTTTCGTTTTTCTTCACTTGTCAACATTATCTCTCACACTCCTACTAGGTCGATTACCAGCACAACCAGAACCTAGGCATCTACAGTTAGCACAAAAAGATCACTCCTCATGTGCGTGTGCAACTATATGCCACTTCGCCATTGTCGATCTCTTCAGTAAGAGCCTGTCATGTCATGCCGTGCCCCGGATCTGAATCACGCGACCATCTGGTCGATGATCAATAGTCGATAATAATCCTCGGGCCTGGATCTTTCCGGTCAGGGGAATTACTGTATCGATTCGTCCTTGGCCAAGGCCTCCTAGAGCATAGCCCGCAGTTCCTCCAAGGAGAGATTGCACACTGCCCAGCGTCCAAATCCGGGCAGATAAGCCAGGTGGTAACCCTCTGGCCAGCAGAAATCCGGCCCCGTGTTGGCCCAGTTGATCTCGAAAAGAAAACGGGGTAGCAACTCCACCTTTAACTGTCGGTGCAGTGTCTTCTTGCGTGCGAAGCCAATCCTTCCGTCTCCATACGCTACGGCCCATTGCGGTAAACGGCCCTGGATGGCAGACAATAGTAGGCAGGCAACCACCTTATTGAAGGCATTCTGATTGTACTCATTCCAGAAGATGGATTCGATACAGATCGGGCCACTGCACGCAATTTCTTCGTACTCGTCGGCCTCGGGCTCAGGCATTGCTGGTGAACTGTCTGGCGACGTCGATTATGGATCGATTATGCTCCGCCCGCTTGTGTCAGAATTTCTTACACACCGCACTTCCGTCCACCACATGAACCTATTCCAGTGAATTGTGCAAAATCAACTTTAATGCTTTGAAATACTGATGATTTTCTAAAAACAGACCGATTCAGGTTATCAAAATTCTGATTTTCATGGTCGGCGGTCCTGTCGGAATCTTTTACACGCCTTGGCAAATTGCACAAAAGCAGGTCGGCTAAGTCTATGGATCCATTGCTATTAATTATATTGGTGCAGTTTGTGCTTGAATTAGGAGTACGCAACAAGAAGGATGATTCACAGACATTATGACCATAAGTTCATGAGTCATCTAACTTTCCGCAATATAAAGATTGGAACGATATTGGATGAAGATTTTTATTGGCCTGGCACTAATGTCGATATCGATGTTTTCGGCTCACTCGGTATTCGGTTCGCAACTCTACGGTACAGACGCCTTCACTTTTTATGAGATTGATCCAGCCACAGCAGTAGCAACCGAGATAGGATCTGTCACCAATAGCGTGGGCAGCGGACTGATTACGATGGATACATTAACCGGCCATGCATTACCTGTTAGTACGCCGCAGCCTCTCAGTTTGTTGGTAATAGGTCTTGCTGGCATCTTCTATCAGAGACATCGTGGGCGTGGAGAGCGAAAATGTCAGACACAACAGGAAAACAGCCCCTGCCAGAGGACGACTCCAAACTGTAAGCCTACGCGAAGCAGTTCAGCAACCTTGAGGTAGCACCATCGACGGACCCGATCTACAGCGTTGGCTATATAATCGGTTCCACGCTTTCGAACGTACACCAAAGAAGCCGAATCCATACTCGCCCCAGACATCCGAGAGCCGCTTGAAGAAGAGCAGCGGGAAGATGTACTGCTTGTAGTCGCTGGCATCGATGAGCCCGCGCAGCAGCGTGTCCGCACCCCAGAGGTAGGACTCAAGTTCCTTCTGTGAGAAGCGATCGGTCATTTACTCAATACCTGCTCGAACCAGAGAATCGCCGCTTCTCCTTCCTTGCGGGTGATCTCGTCGACCGCACGGCTGTGTCGGATACCGTTTCTGAGCTCTGCAAGCTGGTCGAACTTTATATTCACGGTTTCTTTGTTAGCGAATCGGGGCTCGAACTGTGCCCAGGTGGCCTTGGACGTGATAATCACTTGAAGCTCGCGTAAGTCGGCGAAATTGAGTCTGGCAGTGAGTTGAGAGTAGTTCTCGACATCAAAAGCGGCATTCTTCTTTGCCGCCCGGCGGATACTCTCATCGAGTTTCTGGGCTATGTGTGTCGGAAGTTGATCAACCTTATTGCCTAGGGTGGTGCCGATGATCTGGCGAAGGGCCAGCTCGGTTTTCTCGACCTCTTGGTCAAGTTCGCGTAGTAGTGGCGAAAGATCCATCCGCTCCTTAATCAGCAGGCTCTCGATCGCCTCAAGGATAGTTCGCTGGCGCTCGGCAATAAATGCTTCGTAGTCGTCCGGCCCAAAGGGATCCCGCAACAAGATCTCCTGGGCCTTTGGCGAGATGAAGTGGGATTCAAGAATGGCGCGCACCTGGCCTTCGCTGCTGTTGGTGATGAGTTCCGGCAGATACTCGTTCGGCAGACGGTCACTAATAACATGGCGATTGGTCTCTACCGAGAGCGGTGTGCGGTTCAGGATGGTGTGTACGTTGATCCCGTCGAGCTCATCCGCCGCACGCGACGATGGGACAATGTGGTGATCGTCCAGGTCGCCATGCTGCGGAACAATGCCCGTCATCCAGTCACGTGCCCCCTGTAGAACAAGCAGGTTGAAGATTCCGTTGTAAACCGATGATCCTTTTTTGGCCTCTTTTTGCAGGTCCAGCTTTCGGAATCGGTCCTGGAATTCCTGTAGCATCGACGGCTCGGCATCGTCATCGGCCACCCATGCCTGCACGCCGATGAAATCGCGTGCGCTGGTAGATTCAACGGATCCTGAGTAACGGTTGGTGAAAACGGACGCCCAATACCAGTGCCTAATCTTTCGCTGCGCATCGAGCCGCTGGTTAGCAGGCAAGTCGCGGCACGCTACCTGGAGAGCCGAAAAAACCGGGAGGATGGAAACGTATGGAAGGTACTGCGACGAGATTGCTCCGAACTCTTGCGGGTGCTTCAGCAAGTTGATCCCATTCTCAAGCGCAGTTACGGCGACGTCCCATCGTTTATTGAAATCAGCCGTGTCAGGTACGAGTATCTCCTTCTCTAGTTCACCGTCGGCTGTGCGGACCTGCTTCTCCTGTCCGGGCAACAGATAATAGAGGTACTTTGGGGAGCAGTAGGACTGGCACAGGATGGACATAACCTGAAGCACATACACGTTCATCTTGCCTGTATCCACGAACTCTAGGCGGGACGCAGCGTCGCGCCACATGTGTTTGAGCTGCAGACCCTTGGGCTTGAGTAGAGCATTGATCAGGTCGAAGACACTGAGTGGAGTTCCCGTGCTGTTTATCTTCGTAAAGATGTCACACACTTTGTCGATGGCCAGATCCTTATCCAATTCGATGTAGGCAATCTGGTACTGCTCAGCCAGCCCGGTTATATACTCACCAAATTGCTCAGCGTTTTTTGCATGTTTTCTAGCTTTTGCCAAGGCATCAATATCTCCGCTGCTCTCTGCGGTTGACGCCATATTTCTCCAGTACGCATCGTAGCCTTGTAGCCAATTGGGCAAGTCATAACGTCCTGCGCCGATCACAGAAAGAGGGAAGATGTGCTGAGTGTACTGAACATCTCTATTGTCGATGATTTTGCTGAAACGGCGTGAGAGCCAGTCGTACTGGAAAGCCTTGTCGTATTGCTCATCCATGAACTTGTCAACATGCATGTAGTACACGGCGCAGTTGGCGCGATCGGGCAGTGGGACATTCGGTGCGACGAAGGCGTAATACAGCGCCGTTAGCCGCTGCTGGCCGTCGAGCACAATATGTTCGGGATTTCCTTTACCGTAGTTCCAAGAATGCTCGCCAGTCGTGTTGTCAAAACCGTAGACAACCTCACAAGACAGGGCATTAAAGTTCTCTTTCTTCCCCTTCCACAGGAGAAGACTGCCGATATAGTAATCCAGGAAGATGGACCGCATCAGATCATTGATATCCCACGGCCGCCACTCGAATTCACGTTGGAAGTCGGGGATCACAAAGCGGCCTTCCTTCAGGCGACCGATGAGCGTATTCAGGCTAACGTGATCCGGTTTCTGTGCGTCTATCATTCCAACCATCCTCCATCTGTCATTACCTTACACGAGTGGTTTTCCACAGCACGGGCTTCTGCGAGGGCCTCCTTGAAGGCAGCATCTGCGAACTTCCCGACGAGATATTCGTAGGCGTCGCCGACCCCTTAACACTCATTACTACTACTTTTCTACTTTTTGTTAGGCCAAAACACTACATAAATACTCAACTTATCTCTGTCCCAACTGAACTTACATATTCCTTTCTTAGTTCTGAATTTTGCAACATTCTTAGATGTGCTGTAAGTGGTTCCAATCTCGCTTTATTCCAAGCAGCGATTAAAACCTCTTGTAGTGCACTGCGAATTTGCATTGTGGAAGGTGAATTAAATGACTTGTTGCAATACATTGATGTAGTTACTTTATATCCGTTAGACGGAGTTACAATTAAATCCGGTCGATTGTTGCCATGAACTGAGATTATTGGCTCCCACGAAATTATTGCCTCCCCACGATCAAGCTCAAGAAATTTGTTCTGTACATCTGATATTTCAAGTGTATTAGGCTTTTCTCTAATATACTGCTTGATATCTGGCGTCTTCATCTTAAACTGAGCCTCACCCGTTGAAGCATTTGCAAACCACAATCGCCTTGCATCATAGGAGTACATAGTGGGGTTCGTAACTATGTATTGTGTTTGCATAAAACAAGGCATCAACAACCGATATGATTGTACTGTGGGCTTGGCGGCAGCCATGAACATATTAGCGTCCGCAATGATCAAAAAATCGAATTCTTCTCCGGCATTTAGGGCGTCCACCTGAGCTATACCATGGGCGTAGTCTGACTCAACCTCTAGCATAACTCCAAAGTCATTTATAGCAATTTGAAACGCTGCCATCCACGCGGTATGTATAACGGCGGTGCTAACTCTGAAAAGACCGTGTCTTTTACATATTTCGATAGCATGAGGTGACGGTTCTCCTTGCCAACAAAACGACTTCTCGAGATATGGAAATAGTGAATATGGAGCATTTCTGCTCTTTATCCGAGGGTCGTTTGTTGCAAGTAATTTTGCTGCTCTCAGCTGAAGAATTGTATCTTCATAGGCACTGCAAAGAGCTTGTGGTGAATGAAGGACTGATCCAGCAAAATCAGCATCCAGCTTATTAGCGAGAGCAGCTGCTTCTTGAATTCGTTTCGATAAATATCCTGACTGACCAAAGACTTCTTTAGATAATCGCCCTGCAAGCGCTCCTGACAATATCCCTGCTCCGGCGAGCATGCACCCATATCTGTCAACAATGCGACCACCGGCCCGAGCGCAGACCCCACAGTAGCAGCTGGTCCTGATATATCCTCCCAGGCAGTTAGAATTGTGCTTTTTTTTCGCTTAATAGCCGTTTCCTATTCGACCGGGCCTAACATCTAAGCATTAACATCTAAGCATTTATCCACTGTGCGCAGCATGCGTGGATAAATGCCTGTTGGACTGAGCCGCCCTGTAGTGACCGCCCAAGCTTATTTAATAGGAAATTGTTTTCAGCCGGTAGGCTGGAGGCGGGGCAAATAGAGTTTGGGCAGCGAGAAGTCGCCACCGACAGCGTATCGATCGGGTCGTCAAAGACGTATCCCTGACCCATTCCTGTGCCCCTCTATTCACGATTCCAACCCATATTAGCCGATTTTCATTCGTAATGCGGCATACACCTCTCAAGCACTGGCAGGCCTGATCCCGGTGAGTCGGCAAGTGATTGAGGTTATCGGTTAATGGCAATCAGCCTCCTTCCCATCTCAGGGGGGCAGTTCTGCAATAGGTCGTAAGCTGACCCCTCAGCAGATATCTAAAGGCTTTGCGAATGCGCGTGATGCATGCGGGATCTATGACCACCTGCCTGCCGAGCAACACCCGACATTCCACGAACTTATTGCCCCGGGGAGAGCACCTGAGAGAAAAACAGGGATGGACCCTGCAGCAAATCCAACGGCTTCGTGGGCATACAAAGGAAAGCACCACCAAAATCTATCTCGAGGGGCATTCCTGGACTACAATCGAGGCACCTACAAGCCGGTAAATCTTGGTTCAAAACAACAGCGCAAGTTATTGATTCATAATGCACCGTAATGTCCTTTTTTGCCTGTATTTCTTCACATAAAGAAAGCGCTTATTTCTATCTCAATCAATGTCTTACGATTCTCCTGAGCCCTTCTTGACATGGTGGGGGTCGGTGGTTCGAATCCACTCGCGCCTACCAAATAAAATCAAGGGGTTACCGAAATCGGTAGCCCCTTTTTTTATCCCTGCAATCCGCTGCACTCCGCATTTAGCCAGATCCCCGTGAAGCCCCACAAATCAAACCATAATACTGGCGTGGGTATATGAAAGGGTTTTCTATTTTCGGGCACCGGCCCGGAAACTCATGATTATTTCTCAAGTTACAGACCAATAGGCCGACACCGACGATAAGCATTCATTTCCTGGAGGATGAATAATGTTCAGTGTGGCGCTCAATCAACTTGATCAATTCAGGCATTTCCAGCCAAATTTCGGTGATTTCAGTCTGGCACCAAAAACACCACCCCAAGTCGATGTGGTGAAAGGCAATTCTGATCCATCCGATGCATTCACCCGGGTGCAGCAGGTGCTCGATCAAAGACTCTCGGGAATACTTGGCTCTCCAAGTCAGGTCGTGCCGGTTGATCGCTCCAATAATACATTCGATGCAGAAACTGTTGCCAACAATGTACTGGGATTTGTGCAAAACCGATTAAAACAGGCTGAAGCCGAAGGTGCTAGTCCGGACCAGTTGGAATCCCTGCTTAAGCAGGCAAAATCCGGCATCAAGCAAGGCCTGGAGGATGCGAGGGATGCCCTGGATGGAATGGGACTGCTCAATGATTCCGTGAAATCAGGAATCAAAACGGCCAAGAAACTGATGATGCAAGGTCTGGAGCAAGATAGAAAAGCACCAGCGTCAACAGATGGCATTCAAACGATTGAAGCATCCATGGGTTTTCGGCAAGTCGAGAAATCTGCATTTGAGTTACAAATCCAAACCCAGGATGGCGACGTCGTGACTTTGAAGTTTCGACAGAGTCAACGAGAACAGAGTGCTGTTTCCTTCCATCAGTCGGATGAAAACACAGCCATCAGCGCAAGTTATTCATCGAGCTTTAACAGTCGCCTCTCTTTTTCTGTTGAGGGTGACCTGGACAACGAGGAGTTGACCGCTATCACGGATCTCACCAATGCGCTCCAGGGAGTGAGTGAGACATTTTTTGATGGTGACATCCAGGCCGCATTCGAGCAGGGCATGAACCTGGGATACAACACAGATGAGATTGTCGGTTTTTCACTGGAAATGAGTCATAGTCTCACCAGCGTGGCAACCACAAAGTACCATGAAGTCAGCAAACTGGATAACTCAGAACACCCTCAACTCTCCGGGTTGGATCGTATAGATAATCTGCTGGGTCAGCTGTCAGGTGTCTTGGGACAGGCCAAAGAAATAATGGAGGATGCCGATCATTCAACGAAAGACCTGTTGCAGGGGCTATTGTCCCATCATCCCGACTCGAAGGGTTTTACTGACCTCCTGAATAAGAACGGGAATGAAGAACTGGAAGATGTAGCAGTGACTCTGGTGGAAAATGCAGGACTACGGGAGGAGGATTGATGACTGGAACGTTATTGCCCCACTGTACCTTCGCAAGTTTGGTCTGACCATTAAATAACTTGGCTTGAGATCCCTCCCAGCGGTCGGGATGGCAGTGGCTCAATTGATCGAAGTATCACCATATTCGGAATCTATCTGGCGTGAATGTTCTTTTTGAGTTAGATTTTCAGTGAGGCCACACAAAATGCAGCATCAGTGGCAGGAAGAAATCAAACAATGAGGGAACCTGATGCCGCTACCGCTGGACACACTGCTTTTCTGGGCCGGTCTGGGCCTGCTGATCATTGGCCTGTTCATTTTCGTCACCGGAAAATCCGCCTCTGAGGACGAGAAGAGCCAGAGCAACCGCTTCGAGGCTTTTGGCATCAAGATTGATGTCAATAACCCCTCTCTGATTCTGATCATCCTGGGAGTGGTGATGATGCTGGCACCCAGGATACTGCCGCAACAAACAGCGGACCTGGCCCCACTTGGAACTACAGCCAGTTCAATCCCGCCACCCTCCTCCACACAGGTTTTACCTAAACAGGAGAGTTTCCCTGCCAAACCCGAAATCACCCAGCAGAAGAGTGTCATCCCGCCCGTTCAGCCAATACAGAAAAATCCGCCAAAGCCCAAGCCTGAACCTGTAGCCGCTCCGATTGCCTCAGCCACGCAACCAATCACTCCCCCATCACCGCAGGCGACAACCCAACAGATATCAAAACCCCCGGTAAAAATCATCGAGAAACAGATCTTTAAACCCGCAGTAAAAAAACCTGCACCTGTAGCCGCCCCGATTGCCTCAGCCACACAACCAATAGCTCCCCCGGCACCGCAAACGACAACCCAACAGATACCCAAACCCCCGGTAAAAATCATCGAGAAACAGATCTTCAAACCTGCAGTAAAAAAACCTGCACCTGTGCTCACTCAACCGCAACCGCCAGAACCACTCGCCAAGACTGTCGAGACACTGGTTTTGGCCCCGAGCACAGTCAGCCAACCTATTCAAAAACCGGCCAAACCCAGCCTGACAGTACTGGTGCAGGCCGATGCCGACAGGCGAGTGGGCATCGATAAATCAGCCATTGATTACGGCAGGCAGGTCTCGGCAGAACTGATCAACATTGCCGAGGATATTTTTGGCAATGAAGCAGAGATCAAGCAGCAAGAGGTAAAAACGCTCCGCCAAATACTGAAGAAAACGGATCAGCCCTACCTGGCACTCTGTCGACAGGTTGGAGCCGAACGGCTCCTGCTGGCAGACCTGGAGATCCCATTCGCCTTGTCCGATATTGATTCAGCCTACTGGCCAGATCTTCGGCTCAATCTGGTTGACTGCGACACAGGCCGTAAGAAAAAGAAAATCAAAAACCACCTCAACCCTACAGTTCGGGATCGCTTTCCCTTCCAACAGGCCATCAAGGAAGTCGCTGTAAACTTCCTTGATGATTACCGTCATCTGGTCGTGAAGTAAGGCATTAAAAACCAGCCACCGGAATCGTCCATCTCCTGGAAGTCATAGAAAGATAGACGGACATCATGCAAAAAAAGCAAAACCAAGGATAACCAACCCCATAAAAAGCAGCATCCCGGAAGACTGTTTCCAGAGCGCATAATTCAAATTTTGAGCATTTGTATTGGCCATGAGAAAAGAGAGCAGACTGGTAAAAAGCAACACACCACCAGAGACATAGCCGATAATCACCATATATTCGGCCTTGATCCGTGAAGAGCCAGCTACACCACTGCCGATGGTCTCAAACTTATTGGCAAGCGCAGGCTCTAACAAAAACAAGGCCGCCAACATCAGTAGAATAAGCTGGGTGGATCGAAAAGAGCTGGGATTCATCTTTTTTCCTACATAATCTGGCATAAGCGCCTACTCAATGAATATAGCGACCGCTACCCTCTATTTCTGAAGCCGGGAATTGCAAGGGGATCAGCACCGCCCCAACACAATGTTCAGTTGGCGTAAATACCCGCCATTCGATCAAATCGACTGCCGAATCCGTCAGAAACCAAGATGATGATTTCCAATGGCTGCCTCGGGTATAATTCTGCCCCTCGTGACCATTGCTCCAGGCTAACCATGAACTTCATCGAAACACGCGGCAACGACGGCCAACACCCGGCAGAGGTGAGCTTTTCTGCTGCTATCCTCAGCCCCATGTCCTCTTTTGGCGGGATCTATGTCCCGAAGACGCTTCCTCAACTGGGTATTCCATTCCTGGAAAAGCACCTCGATGCCGATTACAAGACTTTGGCTCGGGCTGTTTTGGGGGCCTTCGAGATTGATATCGATCCAGCGGTCATCGACAAGGCGCTAGCGACCTATGACGATTTTGACGATAGTAATAGCCCCGTTCCGGTGATCAAGGTCGGGGATAGGCTCTTCGTCAGCGAGCTTTACCACGGGCCGACCCGCGCTTTTAAAGATATGGCGCTACAACCCTTCGGCGTAGTGCTTTCCGATCTGGCACAGAAGCGCGGAGAGCACTATCTGATCCTGGCGGCCACCAGTGGCGACACAGGTCCCGCCGCCCTGGAGACTTTCAAGAACAAGCCCAACGTCAAGGTTGCCTGCCTCTATCCCGACGGCGGCACCTCAGATGTCCAGCGACTGCAGATGGTCACCGAGAATGCGCCCAATCTTAAGGTCATCGGCATCAAGGGAGATTTCGACGATGCCCAGAATGCGCTGAAACTACTGCTTGGTTCGACCAGCTTCAGAGCCAAGTTGCAGGAGAAAAATACCCTGCTCTCGGCCGCCAACTCGGTGAATTTCGGCCGCATCATCTTCCAGGTGATCTACCACATCCACAGCTACCTGGAACTGGTCAGGCAGGACGCCGTTGCACTGGGAGACAAAGTCTATCTCGATGTGCCCAGCGGCAATTTCGGCAATGCGTTGGGGGGCTACTACGCCATGAAGATGGGGCTGCCGGTGGAGAAGATCCTCATCGCCTCAAACAGCAACAATGTCCTGACCCAGCTCATCAATAACGGCAAATACGATCTGCGGGATCGTTCAGTGGTCGCCACCATTTCCCCGGCAATGGATATTCTGAAATCCTCCAACATCGAACGGATACTTTTTGATCTCTTCGGAGCGGAACGCACCAAAGTCCTGATGCAGCAACTGAACAACGAGAAACACTACGAACTCACTACGGAAGAACTCGCCCGTCTGCAGGAGATCTTTGCGGCGGATTACTGCGACGATACCGAGGGAAAAAATTACATCCAGGCTGCTTTCCAGGATGGCTACCTGATGGATCCGCACACTGCAACCTGTTTCAAGACCCATGAGACCAGCGAGACAGAGCCGCAGGCAACCATCGTCTACTCAACTGCGGAGTGGACCAAGTTCTCACCCACCATCGCCAATGCCCTGACAGGTGAAGTCGACGCCCACGACCTCGATGCACTCAAATCCATTGCCAAGGAGGCCAACACGGCGATTCCGGCACCCATCGAAGCGCTTTTTGGCAAAGAAGTCACACAGAAGACGGTGATTGAAAAAGAGGATATCGAGCAGGAAGTGCTTTCATTCCTCTAAAAAATTGTAGGAGTGGCGCCCCGCCGCGATTTATCCACCTACGGAGTCATCGCGGCAATGGCGCCGCTCCTCTACAACATCTACGCCTCTGTGGGTTCAGGGTGCGCCAGGTCGCCGGTGGAGGCCTCCACCGAACCTGCATCGGGATCGTTGTAAACCGCCAAATCCAGTGCCCCTTCGCCCTTGGCGATGATGCATGAGACAGTACAGTCACCGGTCACATTGACCGCAGTACGCATCATATCCAGTAGCCTGTCGATCCCGATGATCAGGGCGATGCCCTCCACCGGCAAACCCACCTGATTGAGCACCATGGTCAGCATGACGAGTCCCACGCCGGGCACCGCTGCCGTACCAATTGAGGCAAGGGTCGCGGTCATCACCACCATCAGATAATCACCAATACCCAGATCGATACCATACACGTTGGCGATAAATACTGTCGCCACCCCCTGCATCATCGCAGTACCGTCCATGTTAATTGTGGCACCCAGTGGGACAGTGAAAGAGGCGACAGAGTTGTCGACCCCCATACGCTTCTCCACTGTACGCATGGTCACTGGTATCGTTGCACCGGAAGAGGCGGTGGAAAAGGCAAACGTGGCGGGATCACGCATTTTGCGCAACAGATGCAGCGGGTTGAGTCCGGAGAAGATGCGCAGCAGCACCGGATAGGTGCCCAGCGCATGGATCGCAAGCGCTGCGGTCAACGTCAGAAAATAGGCCCCCAGCGGCAGAATCAGATCGATACCCTGGGTCGCAAAGGTACGGGCAAGCAAGGCAAACACACCATAGGGTGCCAGCTTCATGATGACCTCTACCATCTTCATGATAACGACATCCAGGTCATTGAAGAGGCGCAATACGTGTTTTCCCCGCTCGCCGGCCAGGGTAATGGCGATACCGAACAGGATGGCAAAGACGATGATCTGCAGCATGTTGCCCGTCGCCATCGCCTCAATGGGGTTGGAAGGGACCAGATTGATGAACACATCCGTCAGAGGAGGAGCCTCTTTGCCGGTAAACTCAACCGCCTTGTCGGCCACATCAAAACCCTCCCCCGGGCCAACAGCCACTGCCAACGAAAGGGCGATGGTGATCGCCGCCGCCGTGGTAAAGAGATAGAACGCAATCGCCTTGACGCTCATACGCCCCAAGGTCGACATATCGCTCAGAGATGTCACGCCCCCAACCAGGGATACAAACACCAGCGGCACCACCATCATCTTGAGGGATGCCACGAAGATTTTGCCCACAACAAGCAAAAGCCCATCTATCAGATAGATCTGCAGCAGCCCCTCCTCACTGACAAACAGGTTCAACAAGACGCCTAAGACAGCACCTCCCAGCATGGCTATCAAAATTTTCATGGTCAGGGAGGTTTGATTTGTTTCGCTCATGGTTTCTTATATTTCAATCAGTCGTTTTAGATGAAAAGAGAGTACTGCGGCAGCCCCGCATGTCGGATATTTTGTCAATAGATTCCAGGCGTGTACTCATTGCCTCAAGAGTGATGGGAGAATCACAATAGAGGATTACCGATCTTTCATCCAATAAGTCACATAGACGATGAGCAGCATGAATATCAAAACAAGAAAAAAATCGAGCATGTCCAGGCCCTCTCTTCCGGATGAGGCTATTCTAGCCCACATCACCGTCTTGTGCCGAACCGTGCACAACGACAGGACTTCAGGATGAACAGCTAAGTGGGTAATTGTCACAACCCCCTATTATTGAGACTATTAAGCCTAGAGACTTGAATTCTTCCAAGGTGTGTCACTATGCAGTACGGCCCCAGAGAGATCGTAACCCCCTTCAGACCTATTCCCCTGGACGTTCCCGAGGGAATGAAACCCAACGAGTTTTTCAACAGCACGGAAAATCTCAACGATCTGATGCACAATAATGGTCTGTTGATGAATCCAGAGAACCTGCTGCTCTACCGCAAGGCACTGGGGCACAGCAACGAGTTCGACACCTCGATCATCTACAACACTTCCAAGTGCGTTCTCAATCCGCTGGGGCGCCCGGTACGCCGCACCCAGGTGCCAGATGACGTAAAGCATGTCTGGAACCGGATGAACCAGATTATCATTGAATATATGCTGGAGCAGTACCCCGACCCGAAGGATGCACTGATCCTGGCGGGAGAGGCGAGTCTCGATGCCACCTGGCCCCTCACCTCCCCCGGCGTCCCCAGCATCCGTATGCTGCACAATCACTTCATCGTCTTCGACAAGACCCAGCTGCGAAACGCAGAGCTGGCCGACCCCAACAACCCGAATCTCACGGATGGCGGTCAGCACAGTCTCTTCGAGTCCTATATGCACGACGTCTACCGGGAGTTCTTCACAAATCTCGACTTGAAGATCCTGAAACTCGTCGATGACGACTCATCCCGGATAGAATTGACCGGCTATCCTCAAGGGCTTCCGAGTTGGGAAATCGATGGGGGAGTCGCAGCACTGGGTGATGTACGGTTCTGGCGCGAATACGATGTCATCCTCAAAGGCTTTATCGACTTCTATCGCACCTTTTTCACCCAGGTGTCCACCCGCAATGCACCGATACCGAAGGATGCCCATTTCCCGGATCAGATAGAACACACACTGCTCTTCAACAATGATTTTCTGGCCACGGCAAAGAAGGTCAGAGACAACTGCATCACCGATGCAAAGTATGCCAATGCCATTCGCTGGCAGCCAGCATTCAAACAGTTGATCTACCGAAACGACGCCGGAAAACTGATCGTCACCATCAGTCAGAACTCGATCGGCAATGCCATCACAGAATTACTGGGGGTGGTCGTCAAACGCGCACCGGATGCTGCAGCCTATGAGGAGAAAGAGCCAAAACTGATAGAGAGGTTACTCGAAGTACGCCGGCGCCTCATCGAGGCCGATCTGGGAGACGGTATCGAAACAAAATACTGGCCTAAAGAATGACACTATTTAAGCGACTACAACATCTACTGAAAGAGCGTCAATCCAACCGACTCAGGGAAAGAGCCGATGCAGAACGAGTCGCCAGGGCAATAGAGTCCGTCGTTGAGGGAACCAACCCAAAGTTGCGTGGTGTAAGCAGCTATCTGAAGCAGCTGCAAAATCCCGTCCATGACCTGCTCGGCAGGATAGACGATCTGGTATCGCCCCTGCCCCAAGCTATCACTGTCAACCAGCGCAGTTTTAACGAAAACGGCCTGATCAACGCCCTGTTCTCAAATAGTGAGCAGGTCCAGCAACTCTTCAGCCAAAACCGTGCCGTGCGCCGTTATTTCAATACAAAGGATAACCTTGGCCGCACCGATGCTTTCGCCCTTTTTTTTGTGGCCTGCAAAGAGAAAACCATCCTTGGAACAGAGAGACGGGGGGAGATGCTACTGAGAGATGTACAGCAGACCGCCGTGGTCTTTTCCGATCATCAGCTTTTGGCGCCGGAGCCGACCGAAGAGGTTGTTCGCGCCACATTGAAGTGGACACTGCTCGAAAACGTCACAAAGTACATCAAAGAACAGATATCCCTCCTGAAGCAGGTTTTAAGTGAAGAGGAGAAGCAGGCCGCCGCACTGAACCCGGAACAGAATCCAAATAATCCGGAAGTCTATCTCAAGGCCCTGATCGAACAGTTGCAGCACCCTGATGAACTCGTACGTATGCACACCACGCCCCTACGCATCAGCCGAATGGGCATAAAACTGCCCCTCGACTCAACCGCAGAAGCAAACCAGGTCACGCTGTTCGAGACCGCGATTGGCTCAGGCCAACCCAAAGCGGTTGTTATCGTCCATTTTTTACGCGATGAAATGGGGTAAACCGCGCACACTACCCTGCCGGATAGACCTGCTCCAACCGCTGATAGAGCGCTTCGCTGAATGAGGCACTGTCCGGATCCAGCTCTGTGAGGATTTCGGCAAGATATTCGTTATCCTCCCGCCCATTCCAGATCTTTATGTAACTGCCCTCTTTATAACCGTGATCCTGACGAAAAAAATTGAGCACATTCTTGCCCACGTAGGTCTTGAACAGATGATCGAAATTCATCTCCCCTAATCCCATCATGGCCGCGAACAGGGTGATGTCAGCAGACTGTGTACGGATCGTCTCTTGTGCCATCTGTTCAATTGATTCACGAAAATCATCGCCCCCTGCCGGTCGGGAAAGCCCAGCGAGTGCTGCCTCCATCGCATCCTCCATCGAGTCATGCCGTATTAGCAGATCACTCAAGGCAAAGTGCCAGATATCCACAATCTCCAGATGCACCTGCTCCATATCCGGCTTCTGATGCTTCCACCACTTCCAGCCATAATGGTCCAACATCTCAGCACATTCGGTCCAGATCGCCCGATACCAGGGGTAACCCGCCGATCGCCAATCGCTGTTGACCTTGGTATTCATGGCATCCTGCAGTTCAAGCATAGTGAGGATTTTCTGTTTCATCGTTTAGTACTTGTTTCCGGAGGGTATCAGGGGTGTCATTGTCCACGGAATGAGTGGCTGATTACCAGCTCTATTCCAAGTTTCCCTATTGGATGCCTGAAGCAGACAGATTATATCTCCTCACTCAAAAGACTCACCCTTGATGACTAGCGTATATAGTCAGCCTGTTGGGGACGACCGCGTTTGTTATGGAAATACTTCCACCGCACTGCAGTCTCCAGCCCATGACAGTCGACACAGAAAGTGCCCTTGGGACCGACTCTGCGCAGAAAGCTGTTTAATACGGTACCTTTTTTGTTCTCGGTCTGTACTGGAGAGAGCCCCTTTTTTTCTGCTTCTGCGGGAGACCATTGATGGGGATCATGGCAGGTGATACAACCAATCCGGCCAAACGCTGCGTTGGACTCTTTTTCATCCAGCAGCGGCAATACTTTGGGATCCGATCGCAAAACCAGATCCCGGAAAGGATGATCGTAATGATCGACGATCACCTTTTCAGCCACGGATTTCTCTTGATGACAGGAGAGGCAGATGCGGTCACGCTTCGAGGATGGTTCTTTACTATCGGCAGGCGGCGTGGCGCCGATATAGAGTGGTGAGCCTCCGTCTTTTCCCCGATGCAAACTGTGGCAGCTGCCGCAAAGCCCGGCATGGGCGGGCTGCTCTTCAAGCAGGTTCTGGCTTTTTGGGGCAGTGATGCGCAGGTCATGGTCCGTATCCCGTACTTTTACCTGGGCTTCATGACACTTCTCACAAAGTTCGCCCGCTTGGTACTTCATCACCAGTGACGGCGTGTGGGGTTTGCCGCCATGCACAGAATGGCAGGTCAGACAGTCCACCTGTTTGATCTGCCGTTCTCCGATCTGGACGGCTTCGTCCAGGGTCATATTCACAGGATGCACGCCCTTTTTCCGTGCATCTTCCTTATCTTCTGCATGTTGACGCGGGTGGCAGACGACACAGAGTTCACCCGCTTTAATCTCCATCACCAGCGAGGGGGTGTCAGGCCGGCCCTCATGCACGCTGTGGCAGCTCTCACAGCCAATTTCGCTGATCTCCTGGTTGTTGATCCGAACCGGTTTTTCCAGCTTCACGTTCATCGGATGGATGCCCTTTTCACGCGCCTCCTCACGTCCATTTGCATGCTGCTTTTCATGGCATGCCTGGCATAACTGTTCCGTTTTACTCACATTCAACAATGGGGTATCAGCCAGGGCGCCATGTGGATAGTGGCAGCTTCCGCACTCCACAGAGGTGACCTTCCGGCCATCGATGGTGATTGGCTGCTCCAGCTTTTCATGCACCGGATGTATACCCTTGTGACGAGCAGCCTCTTTGTCTGCCGTCTCCTGCCGGGGATGGCATTCGGCGCAGAGTTCACTCCTCTTCAAAAGCAGAAGCGGCTCCCCCTCCGCACCGTGGAGTCGATGACAGCTTTCACACATCATCTCTGAGTTCTCTGCAATCCGGCCACCATGTTGTTCGAGAGTGGTAGGTAAACCCTTATGCAAAACCCTCTCTTTAGCATAACCCTTCGCCCCTTCCTCGGGCGGTTGCTGCAGCCGAATACCCAATGGATGATTGGCTTTCTGCGGCAGTGCATCTCCCACCGCCTCACTATTCTGATGCGCCTCGTGGCACAGAATACAGAGATCCCCATCCTTATTGGACTGGCGCATCCAGGCATTTTCGTGACCAGGATGAATGCCGGTGTCCTCCTCATTTTTCGCATGAGGCGTGTGACAGCTGCCGCAGTAGGGGGTATTGCCATCTATCAGAGGCATAACCCCGGCAAATGACTCCTTACGCTCTGCAGCAGACTTTAAAGGTTGCCCGGCATCGAGATGGTGTAGATCGGGGTGTTGGTGTCCCCGCTTCAACGCAGCACGGGAATCGATCACCGCACCGTGGTGGCAACTGAGGCACATGCGTTCATCCGCAACCGGTGGGATGAGTGGGTGTTCGACCTGATCCGGTATGTAACCCGGTGCCCAGGAGAGATGGCAGGTGACGCAGTTTTTTCGGCTTGGCTCCGTTATCTGTTGCTCTGTAATTTGCGCGGATGCATCCTCCCCAAGCTGATTTAACCGAAAGACCCGAACCCGGTTTTTTCCCATCTCAACCACGTAAAGCCGATCCTGCCAGCGGGCCAAACCCACTGGTTGGTCAAACCGTATCGATTGCCCCACCTCATCCGCCAATCGGCCGACAAAACGCCGATGCCTGAACAGCGAAATATGACCCTGATGGTTATCGGAAACAAAGAGCTGGCCCTGATCATCCATCACGATGCCATTGGGTCTGAGCAGGGTTCCCGGCAGGGTACCGAAGCGGGAGATGGCACCAAACGCTCGCCCCCGATTATTGAAGAGTTGAATCCGCCCGTTCAGCACATCCACCACGTGCAGATACTCATCTGCATCAGCGGTGATCATGAATGGGAAACGAAAGCTATCCTCGTCCTCTCCATACTTGCCCCAACACTGCAGGGTCTCTCCCGTTTTGATACGGGTACGGCAGATGCGATGGTTGCCCCGATCGCTCCAGTAGACATCACTCCCCAACACAACCAGCCCGGTGGGTTCCGCAGGTCTCTTATCGGAGGGAAGCGGCAATGAGCTAAGATGATCACCATTTAGATCAAACAGCACCAGGCGATGATTACCGCTATCGGCAACGATAATTTGCTGATTGGCGATAGCCAGATCCATCGGCAGCTTGAGCGGTTTGACTTTTGTCTTACCAAAAGCGTTCTGCGGGGAACCGTCATTGGCAAACAGAACAATCCGGCCATTCAGTCCATCCAGGACCACCGCACGTCCATCAGGTAAAATCGACACCGCGCTGGGTTGGTTCAAATCATCACTCAGATCGAAGAGAAAAGTGGCCGACCCGCTGACTTTGAATGGGAGCAAAAACAGTAGCGAAAGCCAAACCACCACCTTCAGATGATGCTTGGCACAACACAGGCTCATTGCAGCAGATCCCGCAGCTGCAGCTGCTGTCCCTCCGGACTCTTCTGACCCAAAAAACGCGCGATGCGATTTGTCCGGATCGAACGGATCTCTTCCGGTTTCAACCCCAACGCCTCGAGATCGAGAAAACGTTGATCCTGATGGTGGCAATCTGTACAGCCAGGCCCTTCCTTCTCTAACGGACCATGTATGCGTCGGTGTAACCGTGCCTTTACCGGTAAGGCGGCAAGATGCCACTGCCGTTGCAACTCGATAGCAAAGGGGCCAACAGCGGGAACCGCAATCAGCTCTCCTTGATGGAATGGGGTAATGCGCCCTGATTCGTCCATATCCGGGTTATCCCCGGTGGGATACCAGGCGTAATCCAGAGTGATGCCTTCGGGACGGTAGTGGCAAGTGGTACAGGCCACTTTGCGACTGTGCATATTGAGAAAGCTGCGTTGGCGTTCATCTTTACTATGGGGTAACGGCCCATGACAATCACTGCAGAACGCCTCTTCCACTGCAGGCTTCACTGGCTCCCGTTTATGAAAAGGCGCCACGGCCAAAAGCTCTCTCAGTTCCCGGGTTTTCGACTGTTGCAGTTTTTCCAGGGTTTCGGCCAACACCTTTTCCGTGATCTCCACCGTCTTTGTCTGCTGCAGGTAGAGGCTTTCTGCCTGTGAGACTCCTGCCCACAGAGACAGACTCAGGAGCAGAAACCGAATCAGATAACTGGAAAAGTAAGACATGCTCATGAATCTTTGCCCGGTGAAACATCGCTGGAGATTTCATCCCCCTCTCCATTGGCCGACTCCGTTTTCGAATCTTGCCGGGAAGCTTGTTTCAGTCTCTCCTGCTCCTGTTTGAAAAAGGCCCGTTTTTTCGATCGTCTCATGCGTTTAAACCACGTCTTGTCTCTAACAGGCCGACTCCCTCCCGATACCGACAATTTTTTCTTCCCGGCCTTTTTCTTTTTCGGCTTCTTTTTCAGCATATGTCTTTCGAACAGCGTCCCGCCGAGAATCGGCCTGGCATCCCGTTTTTTCCAATCAAACAGCGACCACAACATACCGGCGACAAAAAACAACACCACCGGGGGAGTCAGGATGGCCAGTGTGCGGGTCCAGTTGGAGTCGAATCTACCGGGTTTCAACGGATTCAGGTCGGAATAGGCAGGCACTATATCCAAGTCATGCATGTCCGCATGCAGGAAACCGCTATTGAGAGGATGGGCAGCATAAGCATGACATCCTGCAGCCGTACAGGTCTGTTTCAGATTGTCGGCATGAACAGCGGACGCCTTGTTCTCAGCAGGTAAAATACCGTGACGGCTTCCGGATGGAGCATGGCATTCGCTGCAGGAGGTGCCATCTTCACTGTTCGCCGCTACCAGTCGACCGTGAAGCCCCATCTCATAACTGTCTGATGCAAGCACGAAGTGTGCGTCAGCCACTTTCTTTTTTCCGTCGGAGGTGGATTGACGTTCCACCCGTTCCATCGCCTCCCTGTCCTGGTGACAGCCATTGCAGACCTTCACCTCCTCCTGTTTGGTCCAGCGCTCACCCACCAGACGACGCAGAATATGCCCCCCCATCTGGCCGCGCCATACCTTGCCCTGATGACAGTTTCCACAGGCCTGCTCCTCGTGGTTGAACGCCTCCTGAAACAGCGCCATCTTCTCTTCGGGAATGTAGAGGGTATTGGCATGACAGCGACGGCAGGAGGGAGGCGCATCGTTACGGTCTTCATCGATTCGATTGGCCCCGGTAAAACCTTTGGTTTGCCCCTGACCATGGACCGAAGCAAGAAACTCCTCGGCTATGGGTTTGTGAGTATAGGCCTCACCTTTTGACGGTTCCTCCAGGTGGCAGGCTGCGGCGCAGTCCACTTCGCCATTCTCCGGGCCGTGGGGAAACGCTTTGATTTTTCGATGACAGTCGGTACAGGGCACGCTACCGTGAATGGAGGCGGCATAGTGGTCTGATGAGAGGGTAGAGTCGCGTATCACGCCATTTTTATCTGCGTAGGCCAGCCCCGGCAAGGCGTGGCAGGCGAGACAACCATCCGGGTCTGACTGTCGCTGGGCACCGATGACGTCGGTGACGATTGCCATCATCAAACCAAAGCCGAACAGCACAGCAACAAGGATACGGGGCCAGCGTATCTTTCGCCGCTCTTTCCCCTCCCCTTTGGGCGCCACCGCACTCCAGACCGGGGGGGGAGCGACCTCAATTCCTTTCTTCAATCGGGCGGGCATCTTCTGCGGCGGCAGGGTGACCCAATCGATGGCCCCCCATTCGCAGGAAATCACACACTCCCGGCAGGCCATGCAGGAGAGCTGGTCAACCTCTGCAATGCGATCCTCCATGCGAATTGCGCCGGAGATACAGACCTCGGCACAATCCCGGCAGCCTGTGCACCTGCTGCGTTCGACACGGATTCGCTGCACGAAGGAGAGCTTTGCACCGATGCGGTTGACGATACCGTCGATGGCCCCCACCGGGCAGAGAAACTGGCAGTAACCACGACCCAATTTGGCGAAGAAACCGAGCAGGATCACCAGCGCCAGGTTCACCGCGCCGACGGTGGAGATTAGATAGACAATGCCGCGGGCATCGCCGACAAAGGCCTCGAACATGCGCGGAATGGTTATGAAGTTACACAGGGTACAGGCGCTGAAGCCCAACGCCGGCATCACCACCAGATAGGTGATGAAGTAGCCGTAACGGATCGGCACCTGGGGCAGAACACGGTAGTCGATCTTCCAACGGTCATGAAAGAGTCGGCTGACCAGTTCTGGAAAACCGCCCATGGGACAAAGATAACCACACCAGAGCCTGCCGAAGAAAAATGTGACCGTGAGAATCATGGTCAGAGCGCCCACACCAATGGCCGCCACCTTGACCTGACTGACAAAGTCTTCCCAGCCCATGCCGGGGAAGATGAGGTAGAAACGGCGAATGCAGAGACCGCCACAGAGATCGTCGTTGCCTACCAGTTGAGGCAGAAACAGGAAGGGCGACAGCAACATCAGGCAGGAGATCACGATGATGCTGTAGCGCAACCATCGCCCGCGAAAAAACCGACTGATCCACCTACTCTCCGCCATCGCTGCGGCTACTCCTGAAATTGGTGGCAAGCCTGACAGAGGCTGCCGTCTTTGGCCGGTAATCGGAGCAGAATCTCCTTCTCGATCCTGCGGTAGGCCGGTAACTCGATCGTCTTGTCCAGCGTCTGCTGCAGCCCGGCCAGCCGGACTTTCTTGTCTTCAAGATAGACCCCGCCCCAAGGGTCATCGCGATATCCGATACCCTCGTTCACCGGATGATCCGCAACCTGTTTTCCACCTGCCCGATCGCTGTCGATCACTCCCTGTTCATGAGGGGTATGGCAGGTGACACAGGTGACCCGTTTCCTGCTGTCGAGCGGCAGGATGATCTGGTGTTTCTCTTCCGCTTTTTTCATCGCCTCTCGGATCTCTTCGCTCGGCTCCACCTGATGGGCCAGGGTATTGAGGTGAGGGGTCTTCAGGTGACAGCCGAGGCAGAGGTTCTCCAGAGGCAGCCGAAATTTCAATTGACTGCGGTCGGTGACCTGCTCCGGTTCCGGGCTCTCCTGATGACAATAGAGACAGCGTTGCTCATCCAATCTTCCCCCTTGATCGAACATCAGGTGCACATTGAAACGCTCCATGCCCTGCTTCTCATGACAGAGATAGCAGAATGTTGTCAACGAATCGTAGGGTCCCTGCAGCAGGAAGTCCTCCACACTGCTGTCCACCTCTTCCAGTGGGATCTTTTCCAGGTCACTAACGCCGTGGCAGGTATCACAAATCAGCTCGCTCTGCCGACCCAGGACAAAGGCTTCCGGCGGTTCCATTCCTTGAGCAAGTTTCACCCCCACCGGGTGGTGTAGAGGTGGCAGCTTTATCTCTGCCGCCGCCACTCCGATGGAGATAAAAATCAGGATGAAAAAAAACAGGCTTCTCACAGTCCCACCTGTACCGCTTCACCGTGGGTGTGGCAGGGTCGACAGTCCTCACCCACCATATGCACCCCATTGAGTCCGTTGCCACTATCGACGGCGGCATCATCCAGCGGTATATCCATATCGTGACAGAGCACGCAGAGCTGAGAGTAGTCACCATTGGCACCCACGGTCACCGGAAAGGCCGAGAGACGAATCGCATTACTCAGCCGGTGAACACCCTTGATCGACGAATCGATGATCAGCTTGTCGTTGATGGTGCCGTGCATCGCATGACAGTCACTGCAGTTGACCAGATCAGGGTAGAGATAACCGTCGCGCAGACCAGCATAGGTACCCTGTCCGCTGCCATCCCGCCAGCCGTGATAATCGAATACCCGGTAGTCGTCTTCCAGAGCAATCAGGGGATCATCGAAACTACTGCCGACAATCTCAAAACCCGGCTGCTGATGGTCCCGGTTGTGACAGCGCAGACAGAAATCGGTCTCCGTGGTGTAGGGAGCAAGAAAACCTGCAGCATCAGCAAAACGGGTCAAGTCGCTGTTGGAGTCAAAAACCCCATCCATATCGGAACCAAAATGGCAGGTGAGGCACTCAGCATCACTCAAGGTACCGAGGGTGCCACCAGAAAAATGGTGGGCCTGGCTGCCATCCTGATGAGGATCAGCAGGCAGATCCTGCGTGTTATGGCAGACCAAACAGAGCCGAGTCAGACTTGTCCCGTTCTCTCCGTGACAACCGGTACAGGTTGAGTAGCCTTTCTGTTGCACAAGCTGTTGGGTGGACGCCGGGGCGCCACTGTGGATTACCGCCAGGGCATGGCAGCTATCGCAGGCCTCCAGGCCCCAGGCGGTACCGCCATCACCGTGAGTACTGTCCAACAACAGCCGTCCGGTAACCGTTGCTGAAATCGTGTCGGCATCGTCATCGCTGTCTCCGCCGCCGCAGCCGCCCAACAACAGAAAGATCATTATCAGCCAGAGTCCTCTCATGGATTGCCTCCTCTATGGCACTCCCGGCAGTAACCGGCATTGTGGCAACTCCCGCAGGTCGCAGGATCCATCCTCGCTTCCAACCCGTGGCGATCCCGATAGCCCAGCGGGTGATTGACACGATGCGGAGTGTTGCGCCGAAAGTGGCAATCAGTGCAGAAACTCAGATCCAGATGACAGAGACGGCAGGCCGCCTGATCCTTGATTGCCGCTTCGCCGTGGATCGTCTTGTAATCGAAACTGTGATCCTCTGGACGGATAGCGTGGGTATCAGGATGGCAGTATTCGCAGGCAATGGGAGCAGAACGCTCCGCCACATGACACTCGTGGCAAATCGCCTCCAAGGGTTCGTTGGAGAGAGTCTCCAGCTTGCTGAGCATTTTCAGATCGGTCAGTTTAGTCCCACTGAAAGGGTGGCACGCCATGCAGACATCACCACGGTTTTTCATAATCTCCTGATGTGCATTATGGGGAAAAAAGATATCGGCCCGCTGGCGGCGCTTCTCCCACCATTTCGGTTCATTCTCCTGTTTGACAACCTCGGCGGAAACCGCAAACAAGGTGAAAAACAACAGACAGAGGGAGAAAATCAGCCGGATCTTCACAGCGCAACTCCCTGTGGCAGCTTGAAGAAGTCGTAACGCAGACTCAGTCCCAGCCGAAATTCATTATCACGATCGCTTTGGTCGATATACTCACCGAACAGATCGATAAAGAGGTCTTTTCTCAACCTGCGCTTGAGGCGAAAGGCACTGCCGATGGCCCGGTTGTTTCCGGAAAGTTGGGTCTCTTTCCGTTGCAAAACAGCTTCAAGCTCCAACTCGACAAACGCCGTCAGCGCCTTTCGCATCCGGCCGTAGAGACTGATCGATTCGTCACTGTTCAAAGTCAGGTAGTCCAACCGGGAGTCGAATTTCCATCCATCGTAGTCACGGTAGTTCAACTCGGCCGCCATGCCTGAACCACTACTACCTATTTCGCGCCATCGCCGGCTCACCTCCAACAGACCTGTTAGGCGACGGGTCAGCGGCCGGTGCCAGCGGCCTTTTGCCACGCTTTGCCTTCCCTTTGCGTAATCGTGATAGAAACGGTCGCGAAAGCTGACTGGTGTTTTACCGGGTTGGTAGAAGTCATAGAGCAGGTGCATACGACCATATGTCTGCAGGTCGATATCAGCACTGCCCGTAAGCGCGTCCATTTCCTGTTGATCGAGGCGAAAACTGCCGGAGAGATTGAAGCGTTTCAGCCCCATCGCCTTCGGATCACCGCCACCAGAGCCGCCCAGCCCCCAAGTCATCCGTAAGGCGTTTTCATCATGCCACTGGTGCTGAAGTCCCAACCGGGTATTCACTGTTTTCAGACCACTGTATCCTGACCCGGTTCCAGCCTGATAACGGCCTTCAGCCCCGAGCAGAAAGCCACCACTCAGACCGTCATAGTCATCGATTCGCTTGGGTGATCCTGCAAAGAGATTCCATCTGACGGGCCTCTCTACGCTCTGCAGGGAGATGCCGTCAAGGGTGTAGAATCCACCGCTGTCAGCATGGTCAAATCGGCCGACGGTCACTTCACTTCCGTAACGTTCAATTTGAGTGCGGAAAAAGAGCTGATGGAGTGCATGGTCAATCTCCCCCTCATCTCCACCTCGCAGTCCAAACTGCAGTGCAGCCTGCTGCCCCTTCATCCTGTCCGTATAGATGACTTCGCCCCACTGCTCCAGATAACTCCGATTGTTATTGAACAGGATGTTATCCATCTGCAGTGTGGTCTCCATAAAACCGGAGTAACCGGCCCACGCCGGAGAAAGTGTGCAGAGAAGGAACCCTCCACTCATGATTCCGATGGTTCGAAAACAGAACATCAGGTACGGCGGGGTGTCTTTGTCTCTGCCCCTTTATCCTTGAGCGCGGCCCAACCCACCAACGAGGCGAGGGCTACGACACATCCGGCACAACCGGTGCACTGTCCCAACAGCACCAGTGTGCACCGGCTGGAGAGGGTCATATGACCCATGGCGAAACCTGCACCGGCACCCCAGGGCAGCAGCACCTTGACGACACTCTTTTTGATAGGAAACGGCATCTTCACCTCCCAGGAAAAACGCCATCACCGGGACCAGAGGCAATCAACCCCTGTCCCGGTGATGGCTTTGGACATGGATCAGGTCCGTGCTGTTTTTCTTCGCTGGAGAAGGCGCCCACTTAACAGAAGCAGCAACACCATCGGCAGATAAATGACGGAGCCACCTCCGCTGGATGAGATGGATGTGCTGTCAACCGTGTCACGGGCTACCGCATCGGTCACCGCGTAGTAGCTGAAATGGTCAGTGCGCATAACCACGTAGCCATCCTCGGCCGCTGTCTGAGGTCGTACCAGCACAAGACTGGCAGGATCAACCTGACTCCAGGCAACTCCATCCGACGAGGTAACGATGCTGACTTGATCCACATCGGTGCCACTCCAGGGCAACTTCACATAGAGTGGTGTACCCGGAAATTGAGTGACCGGGTTGCCACCACTGTCTGTGGCTTCGAGTCGATAAACCATATAGGTCTGACGATTGGTAGCCTGGGTTGCCGCAGTGGCCAGTTCGTCACTCCCCATTCCAACCTGGAAACGATAAGTAGGTAACACCACACCGGCCTGCACGGTGTCCTCCGACATGATAGCGACCTGGCGCACCGCAGGCTCACCGTTGCTGGGTTGGAACAGATAGATCTCCCCGGTGGGCATTAACAGCTGCAACGGGGCAATATCCCCTTCAGCAAGACCGATACCAGCCAGAGCGGTGTCACTGACTATCTTCTGAACCATACCGCTGATCACAGGAGCAATGGCGGAATTCAGACGGGAAAGGGAGGGATTGATTCCACTGGAGTAGAGAATGTCGGAAACATTTTCGGTCACCACGCCGTTAGCATCCACCTTCATGGAAGGGAAATCAAAGACGATTACACCTTCATCCACCAGGCGTTTGTCCACCACGGTGGTGACTGTCTTGATATTTGCCTCACTCAAAATACCGTCGTTTGAAATCAGCGAACTGAAGGCGCCCCGTGCCGTTTGTGTATGGCAGTCTTCGCACTGTGCCGCCTCTACAGCAGGCCGGGTGTTGTGGGACATCACGTAGAAGTTGGATGCACTCCAAACCAAAACCGCATCGGGGTTTTCCAGCCCTTTGCCTCGCAGCACAGCATCATAGGCCCCTTTCAGCGCCATCATGGTGTCGTAATCCTCAGGGTCGCCATAACGCCAGGAGCCATGTGAAAATCTCACCGTTACCTGTCCCAGCTCCGCACCGGAAACCGGATCGATTACCGCACCGTACTGGTCTCCATTGGCATCGATCTCCATACGAAATGCGCTGTTACGTTCTGTCTGGCTGAAGACATAACCGCTGGTTTTGTCTTTCCAGTAGTAACGGTATCTGGCGTTGTAGGGGCGGAGGCGCACTTTTCCGTCCTCACTGGCCGCATAGCGGTACATGATCTGCAATGATGTGCCACGACTCGCCTTGTCGGTGATATGACACGCCTCGCAGGTAACTACATCGAGATGGGTCTGAGTGATACTGGTGAGTGAATCCTCCGTGTAACCCGCCATATCTCCCGCAAGTTTCCAGCGTTCCCTGTGTGCGCTCAGCATATCGGGATGACCGGATGGGATCGCAGGTGTCTCTGCATCATCGTGACAATAGACGCAGGATTTGGCCGAGGGTGTGTAATCGCGCTCATTGGCCACATCCATGTCGGAGTTGCCCTTGAGGAAGCTGTGGTCGGCATCCAGATCTACATTGGAATGGGATGGATTGTAGTAGTTGCGCGTGTGGCAGGCGTTGCAGTTCTGGATCTCCCGGGTTTCACCATTGGCCTCGGTCCAGTCCAGTCCCTTATGCACATCATCCTGATAGTCCCGCACCAGCAGATCATTCTCATCATAGACCAGCGTGGCGTTATCACCGAAACCGTAAAAACCACGCCGTGAATTGGCAGTGCGATGGCACTGCATGCAGGCATCGTTGGCAGGATATCGAACCATGGGAATCACAGCTTTTCTGTCACCGTCGAAGGCAGCCGCATTCCAGGTAATGACAGGCTCACCATTCGCATCCAGTGGAATTGTCTCCACTGCAACCGCTCCATCGGCATCATCATCGACGCGGGCAAATTGCATCAATGCCTTGTCGTTCGCAGGGTTGCCATCCATATTGATATTCAAAAACTCAAGGATCGCACTATCTGCATAACGAAAATGATCATTGTCTATCAACGAATGGCGGCGTACATCCTTGAACATATCCAGCGGCGCCTCCCCGGCGGGCAATCTGGCATCAAAACTTTTCAGATCGACATATCTGGCATGGCACATCAGGCAGTCGTTCTCCACCACGCCGCTCTTCTGCCAGTCCCACTGGGTTATTACCGGGTTACCGTCAGCATCGGTACTGCGATTGAAGTAGTCACCGTCCAGTGCCGTGACGGTGGTCGAATCCACTTCATCGTAGCGTCGACCATTACGGTCCTTCTCCATCCAACCGCCACCGGAATGACAGCTGATGCAGCGTTTGACCAATCCGGCAGAGCCATGATCGGCAAAGTCGGATTCTGTGGCATTCTCCTTTTTCGCCAGGATATCGGGGTTATTGCTGCCCATGCAGTTATATCCACCGTAATACCCGGGAGAGACCAATTGCGGCAGACCACGCTCGGCACCGAAGTCGTCCCTTGCTTCGTCACGCCCCTGTTCAAAATGGAAGGCGTGGGTAATCGCATCGTAGTCGTGACAGCCTCCTGTGCCGCAGCTCATGCGCGGACTATAAGGCTTACCGCTATCCAACACATGGCTGCCACTCTCATCCAGCAACGGAATGGCGGGATGGGCCTTCGGCTCATCCAGTACACCGGCCCAGGAACTATTGATGCCCACAAACGTCAATACCAGAAACCCGGCCTTTAACAAAAGGCCGGCCTTACGGGATTTTCCCAACATGATCTCTCCCCATTATAATTATTAGGTACTACTGCCGACCAACGTGCGGAAGGCATGCAAGTTTTTAGCACTTGTTGGTAAAACTCATGAGCAGGAGTCATGCCAAAATTAAAATTTCTTTAGAATCAGCAAGATAGGAAAAAATTAGTTTTGGACTTTATTTGAATTGTGGGATATCCCACCATAAATTATGGGATATCACTCTATCTACAGCGTTAGACTAAAATGACGTTAATGAGATGAGCGTATCGACTGGAATTAATCGGAGGAACGGGATGCAACTGGGAATGATCGGTTTGGGGCGCATGGGCGCCAACATGGTGCGGCGATTGATGAAAGACGGTCACGAGTGTGTCGCCTACGACCTGAACCGGGAGGCAGTCACCCAAATGGAACAGGAGGGTGCTACCGGCGCGACGGATTGGCAGGATCTGGTGCAAAAACTGGAAGCTCCCCGCGCAGTCTGGATTATGGTGCCGGCGGGTGTGGTGGACGACACCATTGCGGCGATTTCCGCCTATCTGTTCGAGGGTGACACCATCATCGATGGCGGCAACTCCTACTACAAGGATGACATTACCCGCTATAAACACCTCCATGAGAGAGGCATCCACTATCTCGATGTCGGCACCAGCGGCGGAGTCCTGGGACTTGAACGGGGTTACTGTCTGATGATCGGCGGCGAACAGGAAACTGTCTCTCGGCTTCAACCTGTTTTCACCTCACTGGCTCCCGGGGTTGGCGAAATTCCCCGCACCCGCAGTCGCTCCGGCAATCCAGGACCGGCAGAACAGGGGTGGCTCCACTGCGGACCTGCAGGTGCAGGACACTTTGTCAAAATGGTGCACAACGGCATCGAGTATGGCTTGATGGCCGCCTATGCCGAAGGTTTCAACATCCTGCGCCATGCCAATGTTGGGCAGCAGTCCGCCGAGTCCGATGCGGAGACCACCCCTCTGAGGGATCCCGAGACATTCCAGTACGATATCGACGTTGCGCAGGTGGCCGAACTCTGGCGCCGGGGCAGCGTTGTCTCCTCCTGGCTACTTGACCTCACCGCCGCCGCACTGGGCGACAATCTCGATCTCACCGATTTCTCCGGCAGAGTCTCCGACTCCGGCGAAGGGCGTTGGACCAGCATCGCCGCCATCGAATCGGGGGTTCCCGCCCATGTACTCACCGCTGCCCTGTTCAACCGTTTCTCCTCCCGTGGAGAGGCTGATTATGGAGACAGGCTACTGTCCGCCATGCGCTACGAATTCGGCGGACATAAAGAGAAGAGCGATTAATCCCGGCAATACGCAGTAAGAAAAATCCTACAGGTTCTTAAGAAACCCACTAAAGACTTTAATTCCTTGTTGGCACAAAATAACCAAGCCTCTCGCGATGAGGGTGTGGGGATGTGAGGAATTGCATCCTAATTAAAGACAACCTGGACAAGTTTTTCTAAGGAGATAGGCAATGAAAGGATTCATTCGTAAGGCAACACTGATTTTGATGCTTTTGGCTCTACCGGTTATTGCCACTGCAGAAGTGGTCAATATCAACAAGGCCGACGCACAGACCCTGGCATCCGAACTCAAGGGTATTGGTGCTTCCAAAGCGGAAGCCATCATCAGATTTCGGCAGGAACACGGTAGTTTCACCTCTCTGGATCAGCTGACTCTGGTACCCGGTGTGGGGGACAAATTGTTGTCACGTTTGCGACCAATGCTGTCACTGGGTTCGGACTGACAAACCGATGACAGAAGGGCGGAGTCTGGAAAACAGGCTCCGCCTATCCCAAACCACTTCATTAACCCTGGCGAAGATGAGGCAATCAATCCACTGGATAAACTGATGCAGAATCAGTATCTTTAGGTGAATCCTGTTTTTCACAATCGATCCTGGTCCGCTACAATCATGCTCTCCATCTACAAAAATACAGCCTGCATTTTACTTCCTCTTCTTTTTTCCACTGTTGTTTCTGCTGAAACCCCCATCCAGCAATGTGAACGACTCTTCGCTGCTGCCGAATATGAAGCTGCCATCGTACCTTGTACCGAAGCCGCCAAGATGGGAGATCCGGTATCACAAACCTATCTGGGAGAAGTTTATGATTACGGCCCTGAAAATGTGCAGGATACTGAAAAAACGGCTCACTGGTGGCGTATGGCAGCAGATTCAGACTACCTGCCTGCACAAAACCTGCTGGCGCTGAAAAACTATTACGGTGGCACCGTAATGGGCTCCGAGCCTGGCTGGAAACAAGACTATAAAGAGGCCATGCGCTGGTGGCGGATAAGTGCCGAAAAGGGTATCCCTACATCACAGTTCATGCTTGGGGATATGTACCGACATGGCCAAGGCGTTCAAACAGACCTCGTCGAGGCGTATGCCTGGTACAAGCTGGCAAGCCGTTCAGGTTATAAATTGGCTACTAATATCATCAGGGAAACATCGCAGAAGATGACCCCGCAACAGAAGAAAGCCGGTCTCGATTTATTTGACAAGTACAGGAATCAGTACGTCAATAATGCCGGGGATATCTAGTGGTCCTTCAATAAATAAAATTAGAATGTGTAGGGTGCGCCATGCGCACCAAAGTAATCATGGTGCGCACAGCGCACCCTACATCCTGGCTGAATCCGTAATTATCACATTGAAGGAGCACTAGGATACTTCTACAGTAATTATCATTTCTGTCCTTAGGGTCGAGATGACAAAAACACATTGAATAACCATGGGCAGATACCGTCCCCCCGCTCCACCAAAGTCCCCCTACATCACCGCGTTTGGCTACAGGCGCCTCGAAGAGGAAGAGCGCGCCCTGTGGCTACGCCGTAGAGATGTCACCAAAGCGCTGAGTGCTGCCGCTGCCGAAGGCGACCGCTCGGAAAATGCGGAATACATCTACCGCAAAAAAAAGCTGCGCGGGATCGACTGGCGAATCCGCTATCTGCAAAAAAGATTACCTTCGTTAAAGATTGTCGACCAGGGGCCAACCAACCCGCAGCAGGTATTTTTTGCCGCCTGGGTGACCCTTGAGGACTCAACGGGAGAAGCGTCACGATACCGCATCGTCGGGCCAGACGAGATCGATTTTGAAGCAGGTTATATCAGCATGGACTCCCCTCTTGCACGCGCCTTGATGAAAAAGAACCTGGATGATGAGATAGAGGTGAATACCCCTGGTGGAAAGGATATCTACTGGATCACAAAGATAGAATATTTGTAGGCGGCCTGCCGATCAGTCCCAAACCAGAGGTGGCTCATCCAACAAAGCCGCCTGCTCCCGTAATATCAGAATATGTTCTTCCCAATAACGGTCGGTGTCGAACCAGGGAAACGCCGCAGGAAAGGCCGGGTCGTCCCAGCGAGAGGCGATCCAGGCGGCATAATGAATCAAACGCATTGTCCTGAGACCTTCAACCATGTGCAGCTCTGCGGGATTGAAATCGAAGAACTGAGTATAGCCTTCCAAAAGATCTGCCAGCCTGGCAGTCATATAGGCACGGTCACCTGAGAGAAACATCCAAAGATCCTGTATCGCCGGTCCTGTGCGGGCATCATCGAAATCCACAATATGGGCGCTTCCTTCATTCCAGAGGATATTGCCCGGATGACAATCTCCATGCAGCCTCAGGGTCCTGATTTCACCTGCCCGTTCAAAACTCTCCCCGATCTGTTTGACCAGATCCGCAGTGAGGGTCTCATAGGCGACCGTCAGATGCGCCGGAATAAACCCCTTCTCCAGGAGAAACGCCCGGGGCTTGACGGCATAACTCTCGATATCAATTTTCGGCCGGTGAGCAAATGAACCTGTAGCGCCAAAAGCGTGAATTCGGCCAACGAAACGCCCCAACTGCTCCAGGTGATCGGGATTGTCGAGTTCAGGTGCACGCCCACCCCGAGAAGGGTAGAGTGCAAATCGATAGGCACCCTGCCGATGCAGAGTTTCGCCATTGCCATCCACGATGGGAGCAATGACCGGAATCTCCTGGTCTGCCAGCAACTGAGTAAACTGATGCTCTTCCAGAATCGCCTCGTCCGACCAGCGGTTAGGCCGGTAGAACTTGGCAACAATCGGAACAGTGCCCTCTACGCCGATCTGGTAGACACGGTTTTCGTAGCTGTTTAACGCCAGAAACCGGCCGTCGCAGTCGACGCCAGTTGCCTCGATCGCATCCAGCATCCTGTCAGGCGTCAGCGAGGCATATACCTGTATATCAGAGGGATCGTTCACATTCACGGTCATCCAGATCTTATAAAAACGCGTGCAGTTTAGCAGAACAGGGCGGCACGGCACTTTACAGTGGTAGAATGGTCAATGAAACAAAGCAATCCACTTCTGGCATTTCACTGAGTTTCTTGATTTAGACCACACATTCATCCGAGACCTTGCATGTTGAAAATCTCCCACCAAGTCAGCATCCCCGACGATGAGATCGAATTTGTGGCGATACGAGCCCAAGGTGCCGGCGGACAAAATGTCAACAAGGTCTCCAGCGCCATCCATCTGCGTTTCGACATCCAGGCCTCTTCCCTGCCCGATTTCTATAAACATCGTTTGCTCTTGCTCTCAGATCACCGCATCAACAAAGAGGGCATCATCGTCATCAAGGCCCAACAGTTCAGGAGCCAGGAAAAAAACCGGGCAGCTGCTCTGGAGCGCCTGCAGGAACTGTTCAAGAGCGTCACGGTCACCCGCAAGAAACGCGTCAAAACCAAGCCTAGCCGAAGCTCGCAACGAAAAAGACTGGATCGGAAGAACAAACACGGCCAGAAAAAGGCCCTGCGGGGAAAAGTAAACGATGGCTCTTAAAGCGACTATCTTCAAGGCCGCACTGCAGATTGCGGATATGGACAGAAACTACTACCAGGAACACCTACTCACCGTTGCCCGCCACCCGTCCGAAACAGACGAGCGCATGATGGTGCGGCTGCTGACCTTTGCCATGAATGCGGATGAACGACTAATCTTCACCAAGGGGATCAGTACCGATGATGAACCCGATATCTGGAATAAGAGTCTGAGCGGAGAGATCGACTGCTGGATAGAACTCGGACAGCCCGACGAAAAAAGGTTACGCAAGGCCTCTGGTCGCGCCAAAAACGTAATCGTATACCTCTATTCCGGCCGTGGGGCCGATATCTGGTGGGAACAGAACCGGGACAATCTACAACGCCTCTCCAACCTCTCTGTAATCAACCTGTCAGGTGACTCCTGCCAGGCACTGGCGAATCTGGCACAACGCAACATGCAGCTACAGTGCACCATTCAGGATGGACAAGTCTGGTTCGGCAGCGACAGTGAGACTATCGAGATCAATCCGGCAATCTGGAAACAAGTAGATAACGCATAACACTAAGATCTGCTGCTCATCGTTATTACCCGCATGGTCCACTCACCAGTGTCCGCCAAGAAACATGGAAACTTAGGTCTCCTGACAATCCTGCTCATCTGGAGTCAGATATCCCTCTCTGATACCGGCCTGGAGTATCTCAATCAGCTACGCACTCAAGCTGGAATGGTTGAGTTCAGGAAAAATAATCAATTGGCCACCGCAGCAGGCAGTCACGCCTACTATCTCGACATCAACCGTAATGCCAAGCCCCCCTATCTATCCATTTCCGCCCACACCGAGATCAAAGACAATCCTGGCTTCAGTGGCATCGATCCCGGCAAACGGGCGCAAAATGCAGGCTATGCCCATGAGTTAGTCAAGGAAAACGCCACTATCGGAAAGCATGACGTTCACAGTGCCATTGACAATCTGATGAGCGCCATCTACCACCGTTTCACCTTCCTCGATTTTGCCGCTGATGAGATCGGCATGTCACTCGAAGGCATATCTCAGGTTTTCAAACTCGGACGCAGCGACCTTCAGCAACTCTGTACCCAACCCCCTGCGGCCACCCTCTCCAGTGCCCCGGTAAACTGTTTGGGTACACAATTGACCCAGGACTATTTCACGCAGCTCTGCAATGAAATCCCACCACACGCCTACTTCCGCAAGCCATGGCCGGAAGCCTGCCCCGGAGGCATGTTGCTTAATAACGACTATATGGAGCAGTTTTGCCGACAAACTCCGCCACAAGCGATATTTTCCGGAACCGGTAGATACTACACAATCTGCCATGGCAACAAACAGATTGATGCGGAGTGGCTCGACGCTTTTTGCAGCACACCCCCTGCAGGGGCCAACTACGATCAGAGCGGCAAGTACTACGAAATATGCAAACCCCCTGTGAGGGTAACAGCCAAGTGGTTCCGGGAAAGCTGCAGATCGACACCGGACTGGGGACGCTACACTGCCTCCGGCAACTATCTGCAATTTTGTGCAAATCCTATGAAATTACGTGAGGAATACGTTGAACAGCTCACCCGGTTGCGTTACGAGGAGAATCCGGAGATTGTCCTCTGGCCGCCGAAAGATGCCGTAAATATCCCTCCCGCATTCTATGCAGAGGAACCCGACCCGCTGCCGGACTATGAGGTCTCTGGGTATCCGATCTCAATCCAGGTCAATCCAGCACTGACCGGGACAATATCCCTCGATGCCTTCACTCTTCACAAAATCACTTATCAGGGACTGGAGAAAATCAAACAGGTTCGACTGATAAACTCAGAAAATGACCCTAACCACCGTTTTACCCGTCGGCAGTTTGCGCTCTTCCCGCTTCAGCGGCTCGACTGGAACCAGTCATATCTCGCCATAGCAAAACTCAGAGTGAATGGGACTGAACACACCTTGAAATGGGCTTTCACTACTCAGGACCCTGGTGGGGCGCTGATCTACCTGGATCAGTCCCAAAATGTCATCAGGATAACCCCTGGAGTGAACTACGCACTCTACTGGCCACCTACGGTTGACTTTCCCACCCTTCCGGCTCAGGTCAAGGCAACGCACCACCCGAAAATACGTGTCGACCTGAACAGAATCGATCTCAATACCCTGCGTGTCCGTATTCAAGGTGAAACCTGTGCCCCCGTCACGCTGCAGTTTTCCAGCATCTACAAAATCGAACTTCTGCCGACTGGCTGCTGATCATCACGATTCTCCCGATACGCTCTCACAGCAACCCCTGTAAGCTTTTCCTATCACCACTTCGTCCCATAAGATATTTTTAAGGGCAATAAAAAACCTGTTGACATATTGGTTTTTGCTTATATACTTATACCCATCGAGTCACAACGACCGAAAACAAAATCAACCTACTTTTTACCAGTTACAGGAATACAAACATGAAAAAAATTATCGCAATTGCCGCTCTGATCGCCTCCACCCAGGCCAACGCTTTCTGGGGTTTCAACGACAATGGTTACAACGACGGAATGTTCGACGGTTTTGGTGACGGCGACATGGCTTTCAACATGAACTTCTCAGGCAAAGCCCGTTCCAGCGCCCATACCACCGCTCGTGGTTACGGCTATGATGCACCCTACTACTACGGTTATGCGCCTTACGGTGCTCCCTACGCACCTGTTGCCCCTGCAACCCCCGCTGCACCGGAAGCCGCCAAGTAATTCAGGTCACGCCTGATCAGGAAAAAGCCAGCCTTCGGGCTGGCTTTTTTGTTTTCAGGGACTGTAAACCCGATCCATCTCCACAATACCCCAGCCTGTTAAACACCTGATGACATACCATGTCAGATGGTTAATAACTAATAAAACAACAACTTATTTACGTCATTACTCATATTAATAAATTTCAGGGAAATTAGTTTAGAACTATTCCAAAATAATAGTTGATAGTTTTAGTTGGTTTTTGCTCTAATCCTTACCAGATTACTTGGTTATTAATTCACGAACGTAAAACGCTCATTTTCAGGAGGCTTAAAATGGCGAAGATTCGCAGAGCAATTAAAGTTTGGGGCGCGCAGATGGAAGACGGCTCCATGGTTACCAACGACGACCCACAAATCGTCTCCGTTACCATCCATCCCGATGGGTCAGTGCACACCCTTGATCCAGCAGGTAAAGAGGCTGTTGCAGAAGGCACATGGGTGACTTACAACCCACGCTTTAACTGATTTTTTAAGTTGGGCAGTTACCCGTAGAGAATTGGGTAACATGAGAGAAAAATATAATTCACATGAATATATAAACTCAACTTCATGTTTTTACAATAAATAATAAGACTAGCGCTAAAACGACCTCCATCTAGCCGCCTCTCAATAGAGAGGCGGCTTTTTTTTGGTGGAAAAGTAATCCATTCAGTGGTTGCCTGATCCGCTGCGCTTGATCAAGCCTACGATGTGGATCTTTTCGCGATTAACAGCAACTGCCTCCCGCTGATTCCTCTTCACCCTGCCCTGCCTGCTTGAAGGGCAGACTACTGCCACAATCATTGAAGATACCGTAGTGGGTATCCCAATTCCCATAGAAATCAAAGTAATCACCAAAGCGGGTTTCGTTCAGCATCCGGTAGGTATTGCCACAAACCAGAAACATCCGCCCCTTATCGATGATGTGGTGGTCGTCCAGCGCAAAAGCCTGCTCGCTCTCCGGTATCCCCCCTTTATAGACCACTGCCTGTCCGTAGTCCTCACAGGCCGGTTCCAACCCGTTGAGCTTAAACAGCCGATAGGTCGCTGAGTAGAAACCGATGTGGCCGATCTTCTCTTCTATCTCCGGGTTATCGATGGTGATCGGGCGATCCTCCACCAGACGTGGATCTGCGAATCCCGCCTTTTTTGCCAGATTCTGAAAATCGTTCCAGTAGAGTGCACCACTCAGACATTCGCCGTAGAGCACAGGGTCGGCAATCAGATGCTCAGGCACCCGTCGGTCGGAATAGACATCGGAAAAATAGAGTTCTCCGCCAGGCTTGAGCAGGCGGTAGGCCTCCCTCAACACAGCCTCCTTGTCGGGAGAGAGGTTGATGACACAGTTGGAAACAATGATGTCGAAACTGTTTTCCTCCAGACCCAGCTCATCCAATTTTTCGATGTAGCCCTTGCGGAATTCCACATTGCTCTTGGCATAACCAAAACGGTCACGATGCCACTCGATATGGCGATTGGCGACTTCGAGTTGCTCATCGGTCATGTCCACACCAAGGACGTACCCGGACTCCCCGACCATCTGTGCCAGCGCATAGCAGTCCCGGCCGGAGCCACTTCCCAGATCGAGAATCCTCGTTCCTTCAAGCAGTTGAGGGCTCACCAGACCGCAGCCATAATAGCGGGCCAAAACCTCGTCGTGAATATTTGACAGTGCATCGCGCAGATAGCCAGGCATCTCAGCGTCAGTGCAGCAGGCATTGGTCTGGAGGTCTCCAGAGTGCTGCAGCACCTGTCCGTAATACTCTTTAACCGTATCTTTCATCTCTCTCAGATCTCTTTTGCTGGTGTAACAGCCCGCTGGAAAAGCGGTTTGGCAACACACACTATTATGAAATTAATCCTAAGTCGACAGAAGTTACCGCGTAATTCTCATGATTATGTTCTCAAGGCCCTGACTGGTTTCTGGCTAAACGCTGGAAGCCCAGCATGGCCACATCTGTCCTTGATATAATCTGTCAGAATTCCCTTTTTCGACCCAATTTCCTCTCGAAGAACGTAGGGTGCGCCGTGCGCACCACGATTTCCTATTCTGGCGCGCACGGCGCACCCTACCAGAGAATTAAACACCACCGGTTGTACCCATGATTGACAGAAAGTTACTGGTCATCTATCTTGAATAAGATTAATGAACGTTAATTAATATATGCCGAAAAAAACAGACGTGAGCAATACAAGAACTGCCATCCTCAAGGCCGCAATCCTTCTGTTCTCTAAACGAGGGTATGAAGGGGTTTCCATGCGCAATATCGCGGGTGCTGTTGACATCAGCACACCCGCTTTATACAACCACTTCAAGGATAAACAGTCGCTCTATATTGCAGTCATCACCGATACTTTCGAGAATAAATCAGAACTGTTACTGCAAGCATTGACTGGGCAGGATAAACCAATAGTACGCCTGCAGAATTTCATCACCCGTTTAAGCGAAGTGTTGCATGCTGATCCCGATTTTCATCGCCTGATGCAGCGCGAACTATTAGATGGCGATGAAAAACGACTACGCTATCTGGCGCAGGAAGTTTTTGGATCTTCATTCCAGCACCTGATGAATCTGTTGATTGAATTAAAGCCCGATTGTGACGCACATAGTCTCTCAGTCATCGTCATTGGCATGGTGCAAAAACCTTATGAGCTTAATCCATTGGATCGTTTCTTCCCTGGCAGTCAACCGACACACAACACGCCTGCTTACATTACTAAACAGGTAATGGCTGTGGTAACCGCATATTTGGGAGATAGGCCATGAATCATTTTTTCCTGGGTTCAGCATGGCTGCTGTTTACTCTCAGCACCTTGGTATCTGCAGCCCCTCCTAATGATATACCACCGCCTCAGGCCACTCCGGTCACCATGACCAGAGCCGTTCAGACAACCATGATTTCCTCAACCATGGTTCGAGGAGAGGTTGAAAGCCCAAGCACACCCCATATCGCAGCCAAGGTCTCTGCGGAAGTTGACAGCATCAAAGTGGATGAAGGTATGCAGGTGCAGTCGGGACAACTGCTGGCAGCACTTGACGATGAGACTTTTAAGATTTCCGAAGAGATCGCCAGCGCCGAAATCCAGCGTCTACAGATCCTGATTGAAAATCAACAACGAATTCTGAAACGCAACAAAGAGCTGTTCAGTAAAAATCTCACTTCACAATCAGTTCTGGATGATGCGCTAACAGCCCTGAAACAGTCCCAGGCAGAATTGATCGGCACCAGAGCTAAACTCAAAGAGGTTCGTTATCAACTCTCCCATACCAGAGTAACCAGTCCTGTCGATGGCATCATTCAACAACGGACGGTCTCCAGGGGTGATTACGTCAAACCTGGTACCCTGCTGTTTCAAATCGCATCGACAGACAGCTTGCGCGCACGCCTCTATTTCCCGGAGACTTTGGCCGCATCGGTCCATTTGGGCATGAAGGTAGAGTTAACCCAAGGTGGAAAAACCGTAACCGGCAAAGTGACTCACATACGCCCCATGCTGGAAGAGAGTAATCGAGCGTTACATGCACTGGCTGATTTTCAGAACGAGGGCAACTGGAAACCCGGCTCCAGCATTATTGCCAGGGTAATACTTAATGAGCATACACAGGCGGTTGCCGTGCCGGAAAAAGCACTGGTACGCCGTCCAGCAGGTATGGTGCTGTATCGGATAAAAGGCGACGCAGTGACAGAGCAGGTCGTTACGACAGATTTGAAACAAGGAGATCTGATTGAAGTGACGTCTGGCGTTAGTGCAGGGGATTCTATCGTGTTGGATGGCGCCACTTGGCTGACTGATGGTGCAAGAGTGGAAATTCAGGAAACCGGACAATGAACCTGCCTGCTTTCTCCATAAAGAACCATGTGCTGACCTATATGCTCAGCCTGGTACTAATCCTCTTTGGCGTGATCAGTTATAACCGTATAGGCGTTGACCAACTGCCAGAAATAGAATTTCCCATGCTCTCTGTATCAACGGTATTGCCAGGCGGAGATCCCTCTATTATCGATGCATCTGTGACCAATATCATCGAATCCGCAGTAAACAGCATTTCAGGTATCGAAACCATTCAATCCTCATCATTGGCAGGGGTATCCGTAGTAGTTGTTCAGTTCGATCTGTCAAAAGACATTGATACAGCATTTAACGAGATGCAGGCAAAAATCAATGAGGTAATACGCCTGTTGCCCAATGATACTGAAACACCCATCGTCAAAAAGGTGGAAGTTGGTGGAACCCCTGTCATGTGGCTCTCATTGCAGGGAGATCGCACCCTGCAACAGCTGAATCTCTATGCAAAAAACATCATCAAGAAACGCCTGGAAACAGTGAGTGGCGTAGGTAACGTGTTGATTGCCGGAGAGCGTCAACGCACCATTCGGATCAATCTGGATATCCATCGCATGGCCGGACTTGGTATCGCAGTGGATGATGTGATTGGCGCGTTTCAACGTGAACACATCAAGTTGCCTGGCGGTTTCGTGGTCAGCTCGGATCGTGAACAACAACTCAAACTGGATCTTGAATACCACGACCTGCATGCGCTGGAAAATCTCATCGTCAGCTATCGTGATCATTTGCCGGTTTATCTGCATGAGGTTGCTGATATCAAAGATGGGCTGGAGGATTTCAGACGATTTGCCAGCTATAACGGTACGCCTGCTGTTGGACTGGGACTGATCAAAATATCCGGTGCCAATACGGTAGCAATCATCGAAGAAGTTAAACGCCGATTGGATAGCGAGATCCAGCCACAACTCCCGCCTGGCATGAAACTGGAAATAGTCGTGGATGATGCTGACCTGATAACGGCTATCGTTGAAGGGTTAAAGACGCATCTTTTCGAAGGTACTCTGCTGGCGGCACTGGTGGTCTGGTTATTTCTAAAGAGTATGCGCTCCACCCTGATCGTAGCCACGGCTATTCCTGTATCACTACTGGGTGCTGTTGCTGCCATTTACTTCGCAGGCTACACCTTCAATACCATGACCATGTTGGGACTGCTCCTACTCATCGGGGTAGTGGTTGATGATGCCATTGTAGTTTTGGAAAACATCTTCCGGCATATGACGAAAGATCCTGATACCGCACCAGAGGTGCATGCGATTCAAGGCACCAGTCAGGTCATGTTTGCCATACTGGCCGCCACTTTTACCCTGGTTTCCCTATTCGGCGCGGTGGTATTCATGGAAGGAATCATTGGTCGATTTATCGGTTCTTTTGCGGTGGTCGTGGTTTTTGGCGTCATGGTTTCCCTGTTTGTCTCGGTTACGCTCACGCCCATGTTGTGCGCTAAATACCTGCGTGTCAAAACGAGCCATGGTTTGATCTACCGTGTACTGGAATCCATATTTCAAGGCATGGAACGCTTGTACAAAGCAGTACTCGGTTTTGCAGTCCACCAACGCCTGCTGGTTATAGTGCTGGCGGCCTCGACCGTTTATGCAAGCGGATGGTTCATGGGACAGTTAGGCAAGGGGTTTATGCCGGAAGAAGATCAGGCTCGCTTTATCGTCTCTTTAAAGACTCCCCTGGGATCCAGTATTGAATATACCCGTGATCGACTTCACCGTGTCGAGAACATTCTGAAACAATATGATGAAATTTACGGCCTGTTCAGCACCATTGGCACCGGTGACAGAGGCCAAGTCAATCAGGGTGAAATCTATGTCAGTCTGATACCCAGGGAACAGCGGAAATTACATCAGACCAAAATCATTGAAAAGGTGCGGCTAGACCTTGCCAAAATACCGGGCGTTAAAGCTTTTGCTGCTCCAGTCCCTATAGTTGGTGGGCAACGCGGTGAGCCACTCCAGTTTGTGCTCAAGGGGCCAAACCTTGAAAAGGTAGCTGCGCTATCAACGACATTAACCAACAGGTTACAGCAAATCCCGGTCATTGGACCGCTGGACACGGATCTGCAACTGGAGATGCCTGAACTCAAACTCGTTCCTGATCGTGAAAAAACCAGAGATGCGGGACTGGATGCCCAAACCGTCGGCAGTGCACTACGAGTACTGGTCGGTGGCCTGGACGTTGCCAAATACAATGACGAACCAGGCGATGGTGAGCGTTACGACATCCGCCTCAAGACTGATCCCGGCACCATGACCTATACGGGTGAACTGCAACATATCTATATGCGTAACTCGTCAGGCCAGCTGGTCAGGCTGGATAGCGTGGCACAATTTGAATCTGGACTGGGTCCTGCCACCATAGGTCGATACAATTTGCAATATGCGGCTACTTTCTTTGCCACACCCACGATACCGGAGGGAGATGCTTCAGTCATTGTATTGGATGAAGCAAAAAAGCTACTACCCACGGGCTATCAGGTAGAACTTATTGGTCGCGCCAAGGAATTCAGTAAAACGGTTGGCTATATCACATTTGCTTTTGCCACAGGATTGATCCTGGTTTACATGACACTAGCCAGCCAGTTTAACTCATTCATACAGCCTCTGATTGTCATGGTAGCTCAACCCCTTGCCATTATTGGTGGCATCTTTGGACTCTGGCTAGCCGGGCATTCACTGAACATCTATTCCATGATCGGTTTGGTACTACTGGTCGGTCTGGTGGCAAAAAACTCTATACTGCTCATCGACCTGACCAATCAGATGCGGGCAGAGGGCAAGCCAATCAACGAGGCCTTACTGGAAAGCCTGCCCCTAAGACTGAGACCTGTACTGATGACATCGCTGACAGTTATTCTTTCCATGATCCCGGCAGCTATGGGCATAGGTGCCGGCGCAGATACCAATGCACCACTTGCTGTGGCTGTCATTGGCGGCATGGTCAGTTCAACACTGTTGACCCTGATCGTCGTGCCTGCAGTTTATTCACTGGTGGAAAATGGTTTAGAACGGCTACGGCATCAGATGCATAAAAAACCACCACCGGAGCAGACGCACTAAAATTCGTCAATTTTCATGATGATCTAAAGTGTGTAGGGTGCGCCATGCGCACCAAAGCAAGCCGTAATCATGGTGCGCACAGCGCACCCTACATCCTGGCTGAATCCGTGATTATCACGTTGAAGGAGCACTACTCGCAACGACTGAACAGATCGGGATTTCCCAGTCCTTCCCGGCATTGCGCACCGGTTTGGGTGAAGATGTCTGGAGACAACACCTGTTCATCCATCTCCATCAGCAATAATTGATTGGCAAGATCACAGGCCTGAGTACCGGCACACTGCAGCCGCGTTCCGCACACCTTTTGGCGCAGCACTTCGCAAGATGTGCTCGGTGTGCCTGTGGGGCGCTTGGTGCAAGTCTGAAAATAATCGTTTTGTGTCAGCGCGTCGAGACAAAGACGTGAACTTTCACGGGCGCGTCTGTCCCATTGCTGCTGCGCCTCCTCCTGCTCCAGCGCCAACAACTGCCGGGCAGGATTACAGGCAGGATGGCCACGACACTCATCATGCTGGCCGCAGACCTTTCGAACCAACAGCGTACATGCCTCCCTCTCCTCCTCCATCTGCTGCTGTTGGGACTCCAGCAGTATCGCATCCCTCACCACGACACCATCCCTCACGATAATCACAGCACCGTTGTCGAGCCGATGCACGCCATCCCACAATTGGGAACTCACACCCTCTGATGAGCGGGTAGCCTTGTTGGTAATTGGATCGATAGTTATGCGACTGCCGTCAACCAATCCACCTTCCCAAGCCGTCCCGGCAGCGTTGAGTATAAATGGCAGAAAAAGCAACAAAAAGAAAAGGGGCCGATGTGACAGCATGAAAATCACCCTGAAGAAGCACGTGTAATGATTCGGGTCGTATTCATGAAGAATAACATAGATTACTAATACTGGAAGTGGCGGTGCGTCACCTGTAGCCGGCTTCAGATACCCGTAACGAGTTGCCGTCTACGCCAAATCCGGCGTATGCAGGCTCTCTCTCAACCGCTATTCGCTGGCATCGCCGATGATGAGCACCGCATCCTCGTAGTGTTTCAGGTTGCCCCGGCGTTTTTCAGCAGCTGCCAACACCTCTCCGAGAATGATTCTGGAGACATCCAGCGCCGCTTGGGTACGGTTGTTGACAGCTTCGGCGTGTGCGGGCCCAGCGGCAATCAGATCGATAGCCCCGACTTTGGCATAGAGGGCATTGTGCATGCGCCTGAGTTGCTTGAGCGCGACAACAATCCCCTTTTCTCTCTGTGCATCAGTGACTTGTTTATCCTTTTCAGCACTCTTACTGCCATCATCCGAAAGATGGAGAGCCTGGCGCGCATTGACAAGGAAGCTATTGGAAGCAGCCAGTTTCTCGTTGAGTTTCTTCACAAAATCAACCTTCCGGGAACCATCGACATCCCCGGTAAAGGAGATTTCAGCCTTCCAGGCTGCCGAGAGTGCCTTATCGAGCGAAGCGGCACCCTGCCCGACTTTCACACGCAGATCGTTAAACTCCTCTTGAGTTGCCGCAATATAGGCCTCCCTGTTGCGCTCGAACACCCGCTGAAGCGCCGGGCTGCCGCCTGCAGGCTCCTCTGCTTCAAACTCTCTCTGGGTTTTAAGATCGGCGGTAACATCCTCTCCATTTGCCAGTTTTTTATCTATCTGCTTCTGCAATGCCTGCTGACGATCGAGCCGACTCAGCAGATTGACAGAGCCGCCGCCTGCTGCAAACAGGGCCATACGCTGGGCACCCCGGATAACCGGCGTTGGATCAGCAGAGAACGATTTGACATACCAGTTGCCGATATCGTCCTTTGCAATGGCGTAGTTGGTGTTGCCGCCACCACTGACCCGAACACGGTTGATGTTCTGCCAGTACTGCTTGTCGATACTTTCGAGAATCGGTATCCGGTATTTATCGTCTTTATTTACCAACCTTTCACCCCAACCAAAGGGGAGAGAAGCTTTAAAGCCTCTTTCATCGAGCATGTTTTTCCAGCGGATACGTGATTCGTCTTGCAGGCCAGTGGCGGCAAAGCTGGAACGTAGATAGGCCGATGGGGGTCGGATATGGATCATGGAGGCCCGATGCTCCAGCGCCAACTTGAGCGCCTTTTCGATCTGCCCTGCTCGACCGGCATCACCACCATCACGAGTCGCAAGCACCAGATCGTAGCGCAGGAAGGCAATCAGATCGTCCAGGACCTCGCGCTGGTTCTTCCCCGCCCTGGCAGGAGCTGCATAATCATTAACAGCCTTGGCAGCCTGTTCCAGCGCCTGGTGTTCAGACACCTGCTGATGTTCAAGCTGGCGCTGGTGGCTCTTGGCATGAGTAAGTTCGTCAGCCTGATTCAGGATGGAGTTACCGATGGCCTGCAGCACCAGTGTGTAGCGATCCAGGCGTTCCGACTTCTCAAAAAGCTCCCGATGGTTGGCAATGACCAGTATTTTTTCAGCAAATCTTATCAGTGCATCCCGCAGCCGTCGCCGCTGCCGCTTTTCTTCACAGGCCACACCGATGCAAGCTTCTCCGTCCCTTATATCACCCTGTAAGTTCCCGTCTCTTGAATCGAGATAATTTTCAACCAGGGTTTCCAGCCCATCATCAAGTCGGCCTTTTTCAAAATCGAGACCTGAGACGGTCGTAGCGAGCTGCGCCAGACGCCGTTTCATCATCGGAATCAAAGGTCGTCCATCTGGGTTCATCAGAACCAGAGCGTCAATTTTCTTCCTGCGTTGTACGTCACGAATCATCCTCACTGTATCGAAGGGATTTCCCTCAAGCCATACGCGTAATACCTCTTTTTTACTGAAAAACCCCGGTGCATTCTCAAGCTGCTCAGTAAGGGCAAATAGTTGCTTTTGATGACCGGATTTCCTTTTCGCGGCTTTCAACTCCTTTTCTAACTCCCCTACCTTGACGATCGAGACAACCACATCTGTTGCAAGTCTGGTGACCTCATGCTGATCTACTAACTTATTGAACCTGGGCTGGTTGACCTCGACGATCACCTTCAATGCCAATGAGAGCATTTCAGACATCAGCCGTTTATATGCTTGCCGGTCTTTATCAGGATCAGTATTTTCGAGCCGTTCCAGAAGCCGCTCAGCCTGGGAAAGATATCTACCCATCAGAGACTCAGCCCGGTTTTCATAGAGACAGAGAATGGCATTGATCCTTCGCGCTTCTGCTTTGCTATTTAGTTTGTCCCAGTTACCACTGCCTGGCCGCACACACCTCTCATCGACAACAAGAAACTGATCCCGCAGCTTTAACAGCACCGGCTTGGCCCCAATCGCCATCACTGCCATCTGTTCGATCTGTACATCCTCGTGGTTGGACATGGGACCTTTGTAGACATCCACATCCACGCGCATGGTGGCACAACCGGCAGTCAGCAGGAGTATAAGCAGCAGGATTGCGAGTATTCCTTTGCGACCGTTCATTTGGCGGCCTCCGGCATGTCCTGCTTGGCGTCGGCGATCAGATCATCCACCTGCTCACGCTGACTGCGGGTGGTGATCAACGCCTCAAAGAGCAGGTTACTCAACTCATTGCTGCCCTGACTCTGAGTGACCTGGGCCAGTACGCCGAGGGATTCATTCATGGCATTGAAAAATATCTCGGGTGAAGAACCCATGGCAATTACCAGCCGGTGGTTGGCCGGGGCTTCACGGAATCCCTCAGGGCCGAAGAGCATCAGCCGTCTGCCGGTTTCAAAGCTGCTGAAGGTTTCGTCCGATTTTTCGATTGTGACCCTGTCGCTTTCTTTCTGGAATGCTGTGGTGCTGCCCAGGGCGTCCATCACCTGCGCCGGTACCCAACCCGAGGCGAATTTTACCCCACTGAGTGCGCTGGCCTGACCATGCACCCGTACCCGGTAGACGGTGGGTGGAATCTGGTCCTGCGGATCGAAGACACCGAGATAGTAGGTCTGCTCAATCTCGTTACTCGGTGTCCGCCCAGCATAAGCGGTCACCACCGCCGCACCCAACGCAATGCTTTGTGCATCTGTAGCACAGCCGGATATTTGCGATAGGAAGGTGATGGCGCCGAGCACAGCGGCAAATCCACGCAGTGAATAGTGAGTGCCTTTTTTCATGAATCTTCTCCCAGAAGAGCGGGAACTCGGGACCAGGCAGGAGGGCAGCCGCAGGAGACGGCACCTGGTGTGGAAATAGAACCGAAGGTTGTGTTCGATAGAAAGGTCAACATGGAATTTCCTTTTCTTTTTCTCCTTCTGTTGCCTGCTTGTATTTGTGACTTCTTATTCTTGATTAACCACTTTAGTTCCATTCAATGAGAATGCAAGAAAAAAGGAGGGGCAGAGGTGTCACTTCCCACTTTGCTCATTATTACCGGTTCACCGCCGCCAGGCGTGAAATCGTTCGACCCAGTTCAGCAGATTTTCGGGTTTATGATTCCTCTTCCAGACCCCTGCAGCGTACTTGTTGGCCTCGAACAGGGTCGGGTAGATATGGATGGTGCCGAGAATCTTGTTGAGTCCAAACCCATGGCGCATGGCGGCGGTAAATTCGCCGATCAACTCCCCCGCATTTTCGCCGACGATGGTGGCACCGAGGATCTTGTCCTTGCCCGGCACTGTGAGTACCTTAACCATGCCATGGGCCTCTCCTTCGGCGATCGCCCGATCAAGCTCAGAGAGATCGAAGCGGGAGACTTCATAGTCGATGCCCTGCTGTTTGGCCTCCTGCTCATTCAGACCGACCCTTCCCACCTCGGGATCGGTAAAGGTGGCAAAGGGAATCACCGAGTAGTCGACTTTGAACTTTTTGAAGCTGCCGAAGAGGGAATTTACGGCCACATACCAGGCCTGGTGGCCCGCTGTGTGGGTAAACTGGTAGGGACCAGCCACATCACCGCAGGCATAGATGGTGGGGATACGGGTCTCCAGATACTCGTTCGTCTCGATGGTGCCGTTCGGATTCAGGGGAACATCCAACGCTTCCAGACCAAAACCCTGGGTATTGGGGCGACGCCCCACCGCAACCAAAACCTGATCGAAAGCGACTTCGACGGTTTCTCCATCGTGGTCGCAAAGCAGTCGTTTCTCGCCATCCACAACTTTGAATTCGGTGGCACGATGACCGGCCAGTACATTGATCCCCTCCGCAAGAAAGCGTTCAGTGACCAGCGCAGCCACATCCTCATCCTCGCGAATCATCAGTCGCGGCGCCATCTCCACCATGGTGACCTGACTGCTGAAGCGGGCAAAGGCCTGGGAGAGTTCGCAACCGATGGGACCACCACCAAGCACCAGCAACCGCTGTGGGAGTTCCCTCAGCTGCCACAAGTTGTCCGAAGTCAGATAATCGATCTGATCGAGACCCGGAATCGGCGGCACAAAGGGTCGCGCGCCGGTGGCAACAACGATGCCCCGGGTGGTGATCTCACGGCCATCCACCTCCACCACATAGGGCGAGGTAATCTTCGCCTCACCCTGGATCACGTCGACACCCAGTTCCGAATAGCGTTCAACAGAATCGTGAGGCTCAACCTCGCCGACCACTTTTTGCACCCGTTCCATGATTTGGGCAAAGTCATATTTTACGTCGATTGCATCGAACCCCCACTCTTGGGCACGCCTGGACTGGGCCAGTATCCGTGACGAACGGATCAGCGCCTTGGAAGGAACACAACCGGTATTCAGACAGTCCCCCCCCATCTTGTGTTTTTCGATCAGGCTCACTTTCGACTTTACTGCAGCAGCAATATAAGCGGAGACGAGACCCGCTGAACCACCACCGATCACCACAAGATTTCGATCGAACTTTGCCGGACGTTTCCATCCGGCCATGGCACGGCGCGCTTTGACAAGTGCGACAAACTTTTTCGCCAACAGTGGAAAAAAACCAAGCAGTACAAAGGAGCCGATCAGACCTGGTGACAGAATCCCCGATAGCGAGTCGAGACCGGCCAGTTGGGTACCCGCATTGACGTAGACAATCGTGCCCGCAAGCATGCCGACCTGACTTACCCAGTAGAAGGTTATGGTTTTGATTGGCGTCAACCCCATCACCAGGTTGATGACAAAGAAGGGAAAGAGTGGAACCAGACGCAGGGTGAACAGATAGAAGGCACCATCCTTCTCTATACCTGCATTGATCGATTTCAAACGATCACCAAAACGAGACTGGACCGTGTCCCGCAGCAGAAACCGTGCGATGACAAAGGCCAACGTGGCCCCTATGGTAGAGGCAAAGGAGACCAGCAGCAGCCCCCAAAGCAGGCCGAAAACCGCCCCAACCGCCAGGGTCATCACTGTTGCCCCCGGCAGTGACAATGCGGTTACCAAAACATAGACAACAAAAAACAGCGCCGCTGCAAACAGAGGCTCAGACCGTCGCCACTCAATCAATGCATCCCGCTGTGTCTGCAGGTACTCCAGGGTAAAGTATTGGGTCAGGTCGAAGAAAAAAAACGCACCGACCAACCCGATTATCACCAGCAGCAAAAGCCCTTTTTGTCTATTCATCAGTCCTGCAATCTCTCAATGATTGTATTTGTCAGACTCTACTACGCGAGAGAATCTCTCGCGGATTCATTCACCACAATCCCACAATAGGCCATACAGGGAAGAAACGTAATGCCAGGCCAGCATGAAATCTCCTTTCCTATTTCTGAATCAGGTAATATTAAGTCTATGTTTGACCGTCAGGCGCTTATCGAGCGCGTCCAGAATAAACTAAAGAAGGTGCTGCAAGACCATGCAGCCACCTCAGATCAGGTCGTCACCCTGACGCTGCCTCTGCCGGAGGTCCACCTGCACAATCTGTCGGCCATGGCTGATGACAACTGGTTTTTCTGGGCCAAACCCGAACAGGATGAATATGTCATCGGCATCGGAGATGCCCTGACTGTCACCACCTCCGGAGACGACCGGTTGAAACACCTGGCAACCGCATACAAGCAGTTGCAAAACCGTTGGATACGGCTCGATCCTGAACAGACCACCTGCCACCCCATCACTTTCATCGGCTTTGCCTTTGCACCTGACGACCCTATGGATGCGGCGTGGAAAGGTATGCCCAACACCGGCCTCTTTCTCCCGCAACTACTGCTGCAACAGCGTGACAACAGTTGCGTACTCTCCTGCAGTTGGGACTGCAACGTCGATAACGACAAAGGCGTCATCCTGGGGCAGTTGATCGGACGCCTCGAAGAACTGATTACCACGCTGTCACATAAACCGGGACCATCGGGACAACGCACAACCTTGACCCGGATTGAATCGACCCCAACACCGGATAAGTGGCTGGGGCTGGTTGAACAACTCCAGTCCGGGATAAAGCGCGGCGAGTTGGAAAAAACCGTGCTGGCTCGACATATCAGGGTGCAGGCCCAGCACACACTGAATCCTGTACGACTCTCTGCAACCCTAAACTACCTCTATCCCCGCAGTCTCCATTTCGCCACCCGTTTCAATGGGGAAACGCTGACCGCCGCCACGCCGGAACGACTGCTTTCCTGCCGGGGCTCAGAGATCATCTGCGATGCGGTCGGCGGCACCACACAACGTAGCGCCGAAGAGAACAAGGATCTGGCGCTCGGCCAGGCACTGCTGTCTGATCCCAAGACGGCACATGAACATCGCGTCGTGGTTGATACCATCAAGCAGGCTCTGGAACCACTCTGTACTCATCTAAGACATCCTCAAAAACCGCAACTGATGCCGCTTCGAAACCTGCAACACCTCTGGACTGAAATTCGGGGAGAGATGAATCCCGGCGTCAGTCTGTTGGATGTCGCCGCCAAACTACACCCCACCGGCGCGGTGAATGGTGCATCATCCGAAAAGGCCTTTGCCTGGCTGCAGCAGAATGAACCACTCAACCGTGGCTGGTATACCGGCGCGGCAGGATGGCTGAGCGCATCTGGAGACGGAGAGTTGGCCGTACTCCTGCGTTGTGCCCTGCTCGATGGTGACTGTGCGGAGCTATATGCAGGCGCCGGAATTACCGCCGGTTCAGACCCTACTGCCGAATTTAAGGAAACTGAGTTAAAATTTTTTGCGATGCTGGAAGCATTGGAAAATGCCTGAACATACGAAGGGCGTAAATGAAGATACCGCAACCCTCAATCTGCGTTGGGCAGACGCACTGATTGACGGGATAGTGGCGACCGGCGCCCATCATGCCGTAATCTCTCCCGGCTCCCGCTCCACGCCCCTGGTGCTTGCGATCGAGCGGCGACACGACATTACCAGCTGGCACCATCCCGATGAACGCAGTGCGGCTTTCTTTGCGCTAGGTCTCGCCAGCCACGACCGCAAACCGGTGATCGTGATCGCCACCTCAGGCAGCGCTCCCGCACACTGGTATCCCGCCGTTATCGAGGCAAACCGCGGGAACATCCCTCTGCTCCTGCTCAGCGCCGACAGGCCGCCAGAACTGCAGAATTGTGGTGCCAACCAGTCTGTCGATCAAAACCGGCTGTTCGGCTCCCACGTGCGTGGTTTTCATTATCCGGGACCCGCTGCGCCCGAGGCGATCAACTATATCCGCGCTCTGGGGATTCGCGCCGGTCACCAAGCCTGTTGGCCCAATCCCGGGCCGGTGCATCTCAACCTTCCCTTCAGGGAACCACTGGTACCAAAGCAGTTTCCCGAATTACCCAAAACCACCGCCAAGCAAACACCACCAACGCCATCAATCCTGCCGGATCAGAATCAGACGACAAACATTCACGCCTGCCTATCGGGCCGGGCCGGGCTGATCGTCTGCGGAGCCAATGCCCATCACACCAAGTTCCCGGATGCAGTCACAAGATTGGCAAAGGCACTGGGAGCGCCGATTCTCGCCGACCCACTCAGCCAGCTGCGTTTCGGCAATCATGACCTGTCGCACATCATCAGTCGCTATGACGGTTTTCTGCGCAATCCGGATTTCCGTCAACAACATCAACCTGCATGGGTATTACGATTCGGCGCTGCGCCCGTTTCCAAAACCCTGCTCAACTATCTGGAAGAGGGTGATGCCCCCACCCTGCTCTGCGACCCCTTCGGCAACTGGCCCGACCCGCTGCATCAGGTGACGGAGATGGTACGCGCCACGCCGGCGCTGTTGTGCCAAAAATTGCTGGAGATGAATCCTGTCTCTGCCGGGGATAACTGGTTCAATGATTTTGCCGCTCAGGAGCGGGCGATAAACAACCGGAAACCTGCCCCTGAATCTCTCCCCTTTGAAGGCAAAATCATCGACGAGATTTTCGATTGCATCTCATCCGGCGCTACGCTATTCAGCGGAAATTCCCTGCCCATACGCCAACTCGACAGTTGGAGCGGCACCTCCAGCAAGGCGATCCGTATCCTCGCCAACCGGGGCGCCAGCGGTATCGACGGAAACATCTCCACCCTGCTCGGCATTGCAGCCACCAACAACGAACCTGTTATTGGACTGCTGGGTGACCTGGCCTTCTTTCACGACATGAATGGCCTGCTGGCCATGCGGGATTCGGACGCAACAATCATCCTGCTCAACAACGGCGGTGGGGCTATTTTCGGGCAGTTGCCACAAGCCAACCTGGAAGGTTTTGAAAAACACTGGCTGATGCCCACAGGCCTGGATTTCTCTCAGGCGGCGCAGCTGTTCGGGATCGATTATCGCCGTATTACAAAACAGGCCGAATTCAGACCCGCCCTGAGTGAAGCCATCACGGAAAAACACGGCACGATCATCGAAGTGATGATCGACCGGGAGCAGAGCCTGCTACGCCAGGCTGACTATTGGATGGATTTCAATAATTAGATGGTAGGAGCGGCAAGCTGTGGGGAATTTAAGCCAATAAAGAGTCAAATCAGCACCATGTCCCACCAAAAAGAACTATCTGCCTTGCGCGCCGCCTTGAAGTCCCACATCACACCGGACAAGGCCGAGATACTGCAACGCTTTTTCAAAACCGGTCCCGGCGAGTACGGAGAGGGGGACCAGTTTCATGGAGTGGTGGTACCGGATCAGCGCAGGGTTGCCAGGCAATTCAAGACCCTTGCCCTTCCAGCAGTAGAACAGCTTATGCAGTCGGCATTTCATGAAGAGCGCCTCACCGCCCTCTTCATCCTCATACACCAGTTTGAGATGGGTAACCTTACGGTTAAGGAAAGGATCTTTCAGACCTATGTCCGCAACATGGTGTACATCAATAGCTGGGATCTGGTTGACAGTTCCGCACCCCATATCATCGGTGCCTGGCTGGAACAGCGCGACAGGTCTCAGCTCTACGAATGGGCTGACTCAGACGACCTTTGGCAAAGACGCATCGCCATGCTCGCTACCTTCCGTTACATCAAAAATGGGGAATTCGAGGATGCGCTTAAAATCGCCGACAAACTGGTCGACGACCCCCAGGATCTAATCCACAAGGCCGTAGGCTGGATGCTCAGGGAGATCGGCAAACGGGATCTTGCCAGAGAGAGACAATTTCTCGATCGCCACGCTGCAACCATGCCACGCACCATGCTGCGATATGCCATAGAGAAACTGCCGGAACCTCAACGACAGGCCTATCTGAAATTGAAACCCTAAGCCTGTTAGAATCAATCTATTTGAAGCACTCAGGGCAACTTATGCAGACCCCCATCAGTTGGCAGACACCGCCGAACCTGACATTCGAAGATATCCTCTACCACCAGTCGGAGGGTATCGCCAAGATCACCATCAACCGGCCCCATGTCCGCAATGCATTTCGGCCGGAAACGGTGGAGGAACTCAGCCAAGCATTCCGCCATGCCCATCTCGATCCGAAGATCGGCGTCATCATTCTCACCGGCGCGGGTGATCTCGCTTTCTGCTCCGGCGGGGATCAGAAGATCCGCGGTGACGGCGGTTATCGAGACAGCAAGGGTGTGGAACATCTCAATGTACTGGAGCTGCAAAGGCAGATCCGCACACTGCCGAAGCCCGTGGTGGCGATGGTCGCGGGTTATGCGATTGGCGGCGGCCATGTGCTTCACCTGATCTGTGACCTAACTCTCGCGGCGGACAATGCCCGCTTCGGTCAGACAGGGCCGCGGGTAGGAAGTTTCGACGGTGGGCTGGGTGCAGGACTGCTGGCCCGCACCGTTGGACTGAAAAAAGCCAAGGAGATCTGGTTTCTCTGCCGCCAATACGATGCACAACAAGCACTGGACATGGGGCTGGTCAACAAGGTCGTACCCCTAGCAGAGTTGGAGCAGGAGACAGTACAGTGGTGCCGTGAGATGCTCGAACTATCCCCCACCGCCCTGCGCGTTCTCAAGGCCTCATTTAATGCCGAAACCGATGGCCTCTCCGGCATCCAGGAGTTGGCCGGCAACGCCACCGCCCTCTTCTATCTCACCGATGAGGCTCAGGAAGGACGGGATGCCTTCGTGGAAAAACGCCCGGCCGACTTCGACAAATTCCCCCGCCGTCCATGAATCAGTGGCTGCTCGCGATACGCCCAAAAACGTTGGGTATCTCACTGGTACCGGTGTTGGTGGGCAGTAGTCTCGCTTGGACGGAGACTTCGCAATTCAGCTGGGTAACTGCCATAGCGGCACTTCTCGGGGCTCTGCTAATTCAGATCGGCACCAATCTGCACAACGACGCGGCAGATTTTGAACGGGGCGCCGATACAAAAGACCGTATGGGTCCCGCCCGCGCCACGGCAGAGGGCTGGTTCACTGCCACAGAGGTCAAGCAGGCAGCCTATCTCAGCTTCGGCACCGCTTTTCTTATCGGAATCTATCTGGCCTGGATTGGGGGCTGGCCAATCATCGCCTTGGGACTCATCTCCCTCACTGCGGGTTATGCCTATACCGGCGGTCCCAAACCCATCGCCTATAGCGCCTCTGGTGAACTGTTCGTCTTTCTCTTCTTCGGACTCGCCGCCGTGATGGGCAGCTACTATATCCAAACCCTGACACTCTCCCTCAATGCTTTTGCCGCAGCCTGCGCCGTGGGTTTTTTGGCTGCAGCGGTGCTGCTGGTCAACAACTACCGTGACCTGGATACCGACCGGATCGCCCACAAACTGACTCTGGTCTTCCATCTGGGTCGGAAGCGCGCCCGGATACTCTACGGCTTCCTGCTGCTGACACCGTTTCTGCTGCCTCTGATACTGGGCAAAGAAACCCCCAGCATCTGGCTGCCGCTCGTTGTCCTGCCCTGGGCTGTTATGCTTTTACAACGTTTCATCTCGACTCCCGCCGGCCCCGAATTCAATCAACTGCTGGCGCACACCGCGAAGTTACAACTTATGTTTGGCCTGCTGCTCAGCCTGGGCCTGCTAATCTGAGATGCACATTCGATCAACCCGCTTGATCCCCTATTCACTACCGCTCAGACAGCAGTGGCAGAGCAGTATGGGGGGATTTTGCGAGCGGAAGGGCTGGCTGATAGAACTCTCCTGTAACAATGGCGCCAAAGGATATGGGGATTGCGCCCCACTGCAGGTTGCCGGAACCGAGCCACCAGAGGTTGCAAAGCAGTGGTTGAAAGAACAGCTATCGGCCACGGAGGGCAAATCACCCTCTGAACTGCTGCGGAGATACACTGCGGGAATCCCACAAACCCCTGCAGCCCGTTTCGCCCTCGAGACCGCACTCCTCGATCTTTTTGCTCAGTCTGAACAGGTCACGCTGCGCCACTGGCTCAACGCAAAAGCCACTGACCATGTTTTGGTAAACGCAGTAATCGGTACTCTGGACGACTCAGTAGAAAAAAGGGCATTCTGTAAAATAGAGCAGGGTTTTACGACCTTGAAATTAAAGGTCGGTGTGAGGAGTCCACAGGATGAACTGGCACAACTGCATGGACTGGCACAACAACTACCGGAAAAGATCAGGCTCAGACTGGATGCCAACCAGGCATGGAGTTCCAGGGATGCGGAGTACTTTATTGATGGCATTCGAGGACTGCCCATCGACTCCCTTGAAGAGCCATTGCGTGAACCTGACCTGAAACTTTTGGCAAAACTACAGAATCGGACCGACTGCTCACTGGCCCTTGATGAATCGCTTGCACAACTTCATATCGACAAGCTCCTGGTAGATCCTCCGGTAAAACGATTCATCCTCAAACCCATGGTGATCGGCAGCCTGCTATCTACGAAAAAACTTGCAGAATCGGCTGCAAATGCCAGTGTGGAGTGCGTTGTCACAACAACCGTTGACAGCGCGGTGGGAGTGCTGGCAACTGCCCAGTTGGCGGCGGCCATTCCCTCCTCCCGACATCTGGCGCAGGGCTTGGCCACCAGTGAATGGCTGGAAGAGGACATCGCAGAACCCCTTACCATCACTAATGGTCAGATGATATTACCTGATACACATGGACTTGGAATCGGCCCAATCACCACAGCCTAATATTATGTCTACCTACGTATATCAATTTACCGTTCCGCTGCATGACATCGACGCGGCCGGAGTAATGTTTTTTACGCACATCCTGCGTCATGCACACAATGCCTACGAGGCTTTCATGGCGGAAATTGGCTTCGAACTGAAAAGCCTGATCGAAGAGAACCAGCACCTGCCTTTGATTCATACCGAGGCCACATTTCTTCGCCCAATCAGACATGGTGATAAGGTCTCCGTTCATCTGCAAGTGGCAACGATTGGAGATACCTCTTTCACTGTCAGCTACCGCTTTCACGATCAGAATGAAAATGAACTGGCGAAGGTGGAGACAAGTCATGTCCTGATCTCCCCTTACAAGGGAGAACGCCGAGCGCTGCCTGACGACCTGCGGGAGGCGTTGTCTAACTATCTGCCCTGAGTGCTTTCCTATCCAGCTTTCCCAAACGGGTTATGGGCAACGACTTCACCTGGCAGAACTCCCTGGGACGCAGTTTGTCCGGCATATTGGCACGCGCCCAGGTCTCGACCGCCTCAGCTGATATAGTGCCGACATAGAATGCAATGAGCCGATGACCCCACACCGGATCCTCTTTTCCCGTTACACCAACCTGTTCCAGGCCCTGACATTTGATGAGTAACGACTCCACCGACGCAGGATGAATATTGCTGCCAGCGGAAACAAGAACATCATCTGCACGCCCCACTATCCGCAGGCGGCCCGCCTCATCGAACTCCCCAAGATCCCCCGTTTCGAACCAGCCCTGGCGCAAACCCTCACCAGGATTCAGCTGCGGATTGACGTAACCTGCCATCACCGCTGCTCCCCGCACACGAATGCACCCTGTTGGAGAATCACTCAGCGCTACCTCAAAGCCTTCCAGCGGCATACCGGCAACACCACCAGTCAACCCTGCATTGACAGTGTCATCCGCTACACAAAGTGATCCGGTTTCACTCATTCCATAGCTGACAACAATCGGCCACCGGAGGCGGTGGGCACGTTCAGCAAGAGTAGTGGAAAGCGGGCCGCCACCAATCAGCACAACACGCAGACTTGCTGGACACGGTCTTCCATGGCTTTGGTCAAGCAGGCTCGCCAGCATGGCCGGCACCAACGATATATGGCTAACGCCTCGATGAAGAATATCGTCCCAAATCCGTGCCGCATCAAACCCCTGATGCAGCAACAGCGTGGCGCCAACCCGCAGACAGCGGACCGCGACAGCTATGCCGGCAACATGGACCATCGGCATACAATTCAGCCAACAATCACCCGATTGGAGATCAAGGTATCTCGTGGCCGCAGTTGCACTGGCAGCCAGATTAGCACTTGTCAACATTACTCCTTTTGGCTCCCCCGTGGTGCCACTGGTAGTAATCACCAATAACACGGTTGAACCGTCTTGGGCTGAGTTTGGCTCCACTGCAGATTGGTGAGAAAGCGCTGTCTGTTCCAACAAACTGGATACAGGGATGTAATCAATCTCTGTGAAAAAATCCGCCATACTTTTATCCACAACGGCAAATCGGCAACCACTTTGCCTGATCAGCGGCATATACCTTTCTGCCGGGATAGATGGATCAAGCGGCAACAGCGCAAACCCCATCTTCAGAGCCGCATGAAACAGCAACAGTGACATCCAACGACTTTCGATGCAGATAGCCACCACACCGGAAACTCCGGCTTGAGCCAGTCGGATGCAGACAACATCCACCTGCCGTTCCAGGCTGACATAGCTGGTTATCTCACCATCCAGCAAAACTGCCGGGGATTCGGGAAACCCGATAGCTGTTTCCGACAGCCATTGCCCCGGCAATACTGACAACTCAGATGGACTTGATGGTTTGAACTTCATCATCGAAAGTTGATCTACGTTAAAGCAGGGAGGGCCAACACCCTGATCAAATACCTGCCGCAATTCGGATATACTCTGGCAATAACAGACAGATAGCAAACCACAGAAAAGAGAGCAATGAGCCACCTTAACAGACTAGATAAAATAACCTTGCTCTTCTGCATGATATTTTCAATGTCGGCTGTGGGCCATGAATACGATCCGGAAAATGGCGAAGAGATCAATGAAGTTTGCGCCGGATGTCACGGTGAATTTGGACAGGGCGGAAAAGAGGGTGAATATCCACGTATTGCAGGCATGCCGAATGCATTTACCGCAAAACAACTCCACCTGTTTCGAGACCGCAAACGCCCCAACCTGGCAATGGTCGAGTATATCGACGAACGCCAGATGCCGGACAATGACATCCAGGATATCTCCCTCTATCTAGAGCAGATCAAACTAAAAACAAGACTCCCGCCCGCCGACGAAAATGCCCCGGATTTCGACGCCTATGCCCGCCTGCTGGAATCAAAAAGGCTGATGCAGGTCCCGCGTGCCAGGGGAGATATCGAGCAGGGCAAAAAGACCTACCGTAAGGAGTGCGGCTCCTGTCATGGACGCGACGGCTGGGGCGACCTGAAAAAAGCGGTACCAATGCTGGCCGGGCAGTATACGAATTACCTCTGGCGTCAGGTGGAAAAGTATCGCAAGAGAATCCGCATCCATGATGAGAGCGAGCCCGATGAGGAGTTACTGCTGGATTTCAGCGATGAAGAACTCACTGACATCTTCGCCTATCTATCCATAATGGATGACTGAGATGGCTCCGCTTGGAACCAAGCATGCATATCCATCCATTTGACCAGAAGCGTGACTAATTGCCTGGCAGAGACGCACCTGGTTTGACCGTAATAAATCGGTAAGGCGCAGCGACCAGGCCCTCTTCCGTTTTGACCAGCACCTTGGCCTCCCACTCCATGGCATCACGCACACAGACAGGCAGCATCCCTTTTCCCGAAAAACGTCCTTCTCCCTGGTTTTCCAATGCCGGCCGATTGAAGCCCATATTCATATCGACCCCACTGAAATCCACTTCGACCTGCTCCGCCTCCAACCCCTCGATCTCGACCACTATTTGAATAGGTTTCACCAGAGGCAAGGTGCGAGGTTCAATAGAAAATGAAATGCTGCTGCCGTCGGGCAATTGTGATCTGCAGGGACCGGCACGCAGATCACACTCTGAATCAAGAGAGGCGGAAATCAACACTTCCGGATGCAGCAAAGGCCAGACTTTATAGATGGCAACTGCCGAAAAAGCGGCCAGGAGGCACCCGGCGACCAGCCAAAGGAGGGTGTTTTGTTTTTTCATGATTTTGGGCACAGGCTAAAGGCTGGCAAATCGTAGATTTGCCTGAATCTTGTGTCAAGCTGGTAGGCCCAATCAAGCGTAGCGGATCGGGCATCCAAACTTTGGCAGAACGATTTAGGTTGCCGGTTCCGCTACGCTTGAACCGGCCTAGGGTACATCAAGCTACAGGGTTCATATCCGGTGAGCACAGCCGCCTTTTGCCTTCTTTTCAAGGCAAATCGCTGCGTTTAAACAGCAGATAACCCAACCAGGCACAGCCGGTACCCAGCAGAATCGGATAAATAATGGCGTAGGTGATATAACCCGCCTGGCCAAAATTATCCAGGATCACATAAGCCGTTGGACCAAGCAGCACCAGTTGCGGATCGAACAGCATCATGGTGGCGGTACGAAATACCTGCATTGGGTTGGCCAGTGCGATAGCCACCGCACTCTCCGGCGGAAGGTGTTCACGAATCATTACACCGAGCAATATCAGGTCAAGAAAGAGCAGCAGACTCAACCAGACGACAAAAGCGGCACCCTGTGCCACGTCGGAGGAGCGTGCAATGGTTGAAATCAACATACCAATACCGAGAAAGCACCAGGCGAGAGACATGAGCAGGCCGGTATAGTAGACCAGCAGCTCCCACGGCACTTCAGCCCCTTTTATCGTTCCCCAGACAACCGCACCCACCATCGCGAGCAACACCGGCAGGAAGACAACGAAAAAACGGCCGAACACCCGTCCCCAAAACCAGGCGCTCAGTGTGATCGGCAAAGAGAGGAGATATTCAAAAACCCCCGCCTCCCGGTCTCCGGCCACCGAGCGTACCGTAGTGATCAATACAAACACCGGCAGTATTGCCATCGATAGCTGGATATAGGTAATCAGCAGACGGGAGAGACCGGTAAAGCCCATGATGCGGGACTCGGCCAGGCCAAAGGCAAAGAGAATCACCACCAATCCTCCAAACACCATGGAATAGACCATGAACCAGCGAGCCCGCAGGGATTCTATTATGTCTGTGTAAGCAGTAAGCCAGAGATTTTTCATCAGTATTGATTCTTTGGAATGATTGGAGGTGGAGCCTGCTCCGCCTGTTGGGCTTTGCGCCTGGCATCGCGCCGTTCCGCCTGCTCTTTCAGTCGGTCAAGCAAGTGAACGCCATGAATGCTGAAACGCTTCTCCACTTCGATGACGTGCAGTTTCGCCTGGGAAAAATTGAGTCCTTCAGGCGTCGGATCTGATTGGGCACCCAATCCGTACTCCATCGGCGTAATTTTCTCTTTTACGTAGGTGGCGGTGCGCGCATCGATCCAATCGCCGGTACGAAAATCGGTAACCCAGATCTCTGTCTTCGGATCATCTTTCCATGGCTGTGTGTCCAACCAGAGCGTTGCACAACCGATATCGTCAAACCCCAGCACTTTGGAACGTTTACCTTCTGGAAAATAGCGAATCTGGGCGGAATAGTGCCGGTCGCTGAGTACCATACGGCAGCGTTCACAGGTAACCCGATCCCATTTCACCTCTTTGGGGCCCGTACCCGGATCACCGGAGCAGGCAGTCAGAAGAAGAATAGCCAACCCCGCAAGCAGGCTGTAACAGCGCTTAGCTGACATTGGCAGCAGCCACCTGCTCCTCTGCCTCTTCCATCTCCATGCCGGCAAGCAGAGCAGCATAGCGGGAGAGAACACCAAGAAATCGCAGCCGGTCCGGTCCGGCAATATAGCCTTCCCAAGTCACGCCGTCCGCCGCGCCCAGAAAACCCCACTCTCCGATTGTTTTGGCGAATGCCTCTTCGGGCTGGATCAAGCGCAATCGGCAACGCAGCCGAGAGGAGAGTTCCACCAGGTCAGCTACCCGGTCATCGAGGACCACCTTGCCCTGATCCATCTCGATAACCCGGTTTACAAGCGTAGCAACCTCATCCAGACGATGGCTGGAGATCAACATCGCCGCGCGTTCCTGCTTCTCCGCCAGCAGTTGAAAAAAGATGTGCCGGGCATCCGGATCGAGATTGGCTGCGGGCTCATCCATGACCAACAGTTCACTCTCGCGCCCGAGGGCAATGGCAATCAACAGCTTCTGTTTCTGTCCACCGGAGAGCTTTACAAAGGGTTGGTGGCGAAATTGTTCCGCATCGAATCCAAGCTTTTGTGCCACATCGCGCATCCGGGCAGGATCGGATTCACAAAGGCTGGCGGCAAAGCGAATCAACTGCCCCACCGGCATACGCAAAGGTGGCGGCAGTTGCGGTACAAAACCGACCTTGGAGAGTACTTCACGCCGCTGCTTGCGTGGATCCATGCCGTCCACCAGCACCCGGCCGTCACAAGTATACTCACCCAACAGACAACGTATCAGCGTCGTCTTACCGGCACCGTTTGAACCCACCAAAGCAACCCTGTGTCCCCGATCAATCGTCAGGTTCACACCCTTCAGTACTTCGTTGCGTCGAAATCGTTTTACGATATTTTCAAACTGAATCATCAATCATCGCAACCCGGAAGATGCTTGCGGCATCCGGGAACAGAATAGCTAAATCATTGGCAGTCCCGCAGTTTGCAAGCTTCATACGGGCCGTATCGTAGATCAGAGCAGTTTACTCAAACCCTTTATTTCATAGGTCAGAGAGCCAGTGGGGCAGACATCAACACACATTCCACAGCGGGTACAGTCCGCACCTACATCCTGATTAATATCATAGGCTGCCCCACGGACAGTCAAATCGAGCACATGAGGCACCATACAGATCTTGCGGCAGTCGCCTTCGTGGTGGCAAGCTTCGGCATTGTACTTTACCCGCAGCGGAGACAACACACCCACGACGCCATAGGTGACGCCAATTGGACAAACATAACGGCACCAGGCACGACGGGAGTAGAAGACTTCGAACAGCAGCAGCGCCCCCACCCAGATCAACGCAACACCTGGTCCATAGATCAGGGCGCGACTCAATATACCAGTAGGGGAGATGGTCTCAAAAACGGTATATCCGGAGATCAACGCAAGCAAGGCGAAAATCACGTAGAAAACACCACGGACCTTGCGGTTGAATGTGTGGTTCTTGATCAGCTTCTTCTTCACCAGCCAGAGGTGGAGATATTCCGTCCACTCAGCCAACAAGTGGTATGGGCAAACCCAGGAGCAGAAGGTGCGGCCACCGAGCAAGATCCACATAATAAATACAGTGACCGTACCGATCACCAGATTCAACACGATGTGCTTATAGGCCAAAGCCACCTGCAGCGCTGAGTTGAGATCCGCCATGTGAAAACCCACAAAGCGTGATGCCGTAAGCGCACCTTCCAATAGCTGCACGTCGAAATAGTAGGAGACGACAAACAGCACATTTACCAGTATCAGGGTAATCCAGCGCCGCCGCTGCCATTTATTACAACAACCCGTATGATGCTCATGGCGTACTGCTTCAACATCCGCCTTGGAGAGATTACCTTTTTTGCCCTGATAGATCTCTAACAGTTCGGATGGCTGCTCCTCCTTAGAGGGTCGGCGAGGTTTATTGCCAAATATTTGTGACAGGGAGTCTCTTATGTATCGCATATCAACCTCCCAGCGTATCCGTGGTTTTATCCAGATCGACCACAATTGCAGCTGACTCAACAGGACAGATCATTTCGCAGACGCCGCAACCAACACACCCCTCCTTGATCACGGGTTTCATTCTCGTCTCTCCATTCGGCAGCTCGAAAGGCTCCAGCGCAATGGCGTGCTTTGGCGGACATTCATTGCCATGCTGCTCAGCCACCCTGGCGACCTTGCCGGAATCTCCAGAGGCTTCAGCCTGTTTCGCCTTTTCCGCACATTGGGTGATACGGATCTCAATGGGACACTGGCGAACGCATAGATCGCATAACTCCAGATCATATGGGTGATCAGCCACAGAGATAGGATTCCAGCGGTCCACCTCGTCATAGCGTAAAAGCCCCTCGTAGTCCGGCCCTCTGGCCTGACCTTTGAAACCTTTACCCTGTACTGCAAGGCAGGCCCTGGGGCGGGCGAGACGAGCAAAGCCCATGCGGGTATCAGCAGGATAGTCGAGATGATGGGTCAAAGCGCCAGTTGGGCAAGCCAGCACGCACTGCAGACCGTCACAAGAGAAGTCACAGGCTTGAGCCCGTGCATCGATATAGGGAACACCGATGCCGAAGCCATCCTCGATATCCGCCAGTTTAATCGCATTCACCGGGCAGACCTGCACACACTGTCCACACTTGATGCAGGAGGCAAAGAACTCCTGCTCGTCAAAAGGGGTCTTGATCGCGCCTGGAGGACGCAGCCGGATCGATGTCCCTTGCACCACGGGAATGATCCCGAGCAGAGAAACACCGACAACACCTACGGTCAATACTGAGGAACGCAAAAACTCCCGTCGGCTCTGCTCCTTCCGTTTTGGTGAGAGCGGCCTTTTGGCTTTGGACTTTTTCGTAGTCATGTCACTCATCAGAAATCCTGCCTCCAGAAATTCGGTGCTGTTGCTATCGGCCCAGCGATTCTCTAAGCGCCTTTAGTGGGTCATACGTATCCTGGCTTTCCACTTTCCCATCCCCGGCTGTTTCACCAGTCACGGCGTGCCCACTCTCCTGCTCCACCTCAGCAACGGATAATTGTGCCGCCATCATCGGTTTCTTGTCCCTAACCAGCATATTCGGATTGGAAAACGGGGCCAGTCGTTCCAGAAAGTCCATCACTTCCAAAACCGGCGAACCTTTGAAAAACCGGGCCGGTGGCACATCCATCCAGATTCTGTCGGCATAACTGTAGAGTTCGTAGGGCTTATCACCCACGCCGTCCCGATCCTGGTCGAATCCTGCATAGTCGTCCCAGTAGTTTCCGAACCAGTCGTTCCGGTTTGCCGTTTTACCCGCACCGGAAACAGCAACCTGAGTAATGTTACCCTTAAAGCTGTTGCTCTCGAGGATGTTGCCTGTCCAGTCATTCAGGAACAGCATACCAATTCCACTATAGGCGATCAGATTATTCTTCAGTCGATTGGTTGTCTCAGGATCATAAGGCGATATATCCAGGTAGATACCGGTGGCGCAATAGAGAATCTGATTGCCGACGACATCCACATCGGACGTCTCTTTAAAACCTATGCCCATCCCAGTCGGCCCCAAGGCGTGGGCGATATAATTGTTCTTCACCTGTACGCCGTCGCTGTACATCAGGAAGATACCCACCGAATTGTTTTCGTAGTGGTTCTCTAGCACCTCATTGTATTTCGAATACATGAAATGGAGGGAATAACGACCACCACGGGAATCATTTCGGGCAATCAGATTATCTGCCGAATACCAGACGACCATGTCCCGGGAATCCCGGATGATATTGTCCGTGATCTTGTTGTTGAAACTGTACCAAAGACGAACAGAATCACCCCGCATACCTAGATCGAAAGGCTTGGAGGAGATGCGGTTTCGCTGCACGACGTTGTTCTCAGACTGCTGGAGATCTATGCCAAACAGGGCATTGTCGATGACATTATCCTTGATGACATTGAAATTGCCGCGAACCTGAACCCCCGAATCGATATCGTTGTGGGATTCACCTGAGTTGGTCAGATGCAGATTTTTCAGGGTTGCGCCATCAGTATCCAGATAGATGACCGAACCCTTGCCACCGGCATCAATAGTAACCTTCCCCCTGCCATCGATAGTAATGGCGCTCTCGATAGTAACCGGCCCGGCATAAGTGCCGGGCGGTGGAGTCAGCGTACCTTTAGGGTCAGCCGCATCGACCAGTTCTTGAAACGAGGGATAGGCTGCCTGACTGCTGCCCAAAGGCAATAGCAAAAAGGCAAGACAGACCAGGACATGCGACCAAAGCGATGACTTCAATCACTCGACTCCTTAAACTGTTTCTTACGAATCAATGCCGCCACAGCCAATACCACCGACGTCAACAGCATCAGAAAGAAGCCTGTGTATGGGTAGGAGTGGGTGGTGAACTGCGCTACCTTTCCCTGACCAAATACGGTTGGCATGAAGGGTTTGACCGAAAAAGCGCCCATGTCGTTCAGGGTGTGTCCATACCACCAGAGCCAGGCTGAGTAGTCGATAATAAAGAAGAGTGGCAGGGCCATTGGCACCATTACCAGCAACCAATAGAAAAAACCATTGTTCTTGCGCGCACCGACTACCACAACCACCATCGCCGCCAGCAGACCAAAGAAAACAACTTTGACCGCAGTTTCCAGAGTGGCGACCATCGGCACAATCTCTTCCTGGTTATTGAAATAGCGTCCCAGGCTCTTGGCATAGTGCCAGGACATGACCTGGAAGGAACTGCCCTTCCACGGCTCCATCGTTTCCGATTTAGCCTGGTCAATATCGTAGGTAATCCTGAGCTGCTCGATCAGGTGTGTCTTGCCGACATCGGTTTTTTCAGCCTTTGCCTTTGCAGCCGCCACCTCAGATGGAAGGATAACCTCGACGCCTGAATCTTCAAGCGAAGTTTTCAGGACGCCGGTAATTCCACCGATGACGATTTCAGGCTCTGAAGATTCGCCGGACGCCTCCTGATCAAGTGAGGTCACCAGGGCAGTGACAAACCCTTCATTCTGTAGATTGAAACCTTCCTCTCCATACAGCGCGAGATACATCCAGAGGGCGATACCTAAAAAACCTGCACTCATCAGCGCCATGCGTATTTTTGGCTTGGTACAGATAAACCCCAGCAACATAACGACCATGAACGCCATCAGAAATTGACCGAAGCCTCTCTCTACAGGACCACCAGCGGCGATGGGATACATGCCGACATAGTGGTTGATGGTATCCATCTCATGCACACAATCGAGCGCTTCATCCTCAGTAATTTCAGCCTTGTCTTGCTTTTGACAACCGTTGAAGACGCCATTCATGTGAAAATGAATTCGCACACCATCCGGAAAGGACTCTTCAGGGTAGTTAGGCGCAGTGAGAGAGACCCACCAGATCGGACTATAGAAGATGACTGCAAGCAGACCTACAGCGACCAGTGAGAGTATTGCGACTAGGAGTGTTTGCTTGTTTTGCATAATCACTGACATTTTGTTGATGAGTCCCCCGGTGAGACTCAAGGCACTTCTGGATGAAGCACCTTAAGCGACTCCCGGGGAATTTAGAGGGAGAGCCTGTACCGAATTTTGCGGACATCCGGCACAGTTGTCATTGATCAATCGTAATCAGGATTCTGGTAATCTTTGGAAGGTGCGAGATCCTTGGCGGGAACTTTCTGACGGGATACGTAGTTGATGACCATCTGCATATCCTTATCGGAGAAGCCCTTGATCTGTTTCACCATATCGGGGTTAGCATTCCGGCGTTTGCCGTCACGAATCCACTCGAACTGGCGCAGCATGTAATTGTAGTGCTGTCCATGAATTTTGGGATAGAACTTATCCTCTATGCCTTCACCGTTTTCGCCATGACACTGGGTGCAGTTGTCGGCGTAGAGTTTTTTGCCCTGGGCAAATTCCGGAAACAGTTCATTCCAGGGGCCTTTGCCGTTATCCGGGTTCATCGGCAGCTTGGAGATGTAGTCGGTGACATCGGCAACCAGTTGAGCGGGATTTATCTCGCCTTCATGATAACCGGATACGGCCATAATCTGTTCGTCCAGCGCAAAGGGGTACATGGTGGGGTTGTCACGGTTCTTCGCGCGGATATCGGTCAGCTGTTTGACCAGTACGCTGCGATGCTGTCCTGCCAACTGAGGAAAGGTACCGTCCTTCAGGCCCCAGCCCTCCAGCAGATGACAGGCGGAACAGACTTCATAGACAACTATGCCACGTGGCTTGTCGGGAGCCAGGAGCATGGCTTCAGTCTTCTCACCGCCCGCTTTATTCCAGTCTTTGACATCCGTCACCTGGGCATCTTCCTCTCCAGCAAAGCTGCTGGCGGAAACGGCCAAACCCAAAGCCAGTGTGAGGGTCGTCAATACAAATTTAACACTCATTCCAAGTTTCTCCTGTTCCCCACTGTCGGGGTACAAACACTTCTAAAATGTACACCAGGCCGCCGCTGCGCCCCTGCCTGACCGGAAATTCAATATCCGCTCCAGGGACGAATTCTTTCACGAGGAATATTAGCGTTCTTTGATATACGTCAAACCTGCACCAAGACCAACCCCAACGACGGGATTAGATCTCAGTTAGGGTTGTTTTGACTATTGAGTAGCGAGCCAGTCTGCGATTGCGCGCATCTCATCATCGGAGACCAGCCCCATCACACCCTTCATCGCAGCGGTCTGGCCATTGTTGCGAGCACCGGATTTGATGTCTTTCATCTGGTTAAAGGCGTAGTCAGCATTTTGGCCAGACAGCTTGGGATACATAGGCATAATTGGGGTCTTGGCATCTTTACCGTGGCAGGACCAGCAGGTCTTTGCCTGGAAGAGCGCAGCACCATCAGCAGCAACTGCATTGCCAATTCCTCCAAGGGAGAGAGTCGCGGCTACTGCGGCAAAAGTGATTAATTTCAACATTGGTATTTCCTCTTTTTTCAGACAATGCGCCCCGTTTTGGGCAACATATTTCATTGAGTGGGAGTCTCTCACCGGGTAAAGGTTCCTGCATTGAGCGACATCAAATAAAACCCCTCGACTTGGTGCGACTTATAGTGGATACCACCTGATTTTGAATAATTATCAGGAGAGTATCTGACTAACCATGCATCTGTAATTATCGACCAAATATCTATTTAGAAACAAGAAAGGGGACCGTTAGGTCCCCTCTCCCTTCCAGGTCAATTGCTTCTCAGCAATTACTTTTTCGCTTCGACCTTTACTGCACCATGCTCCTCAAGGAAGGTTTTGGCGCGCAGACCCAGATCAGCGGTCTTGACCTGATACTGCCAGTGCTGACCAGCCCAGAGAGTAGCATTCTGGAAGTCACCCTTGGCGGCATAGCCCTCGGCCTTCTTCTTGGCCTCATCAGCAAAACCGAGCTGGTCGGTAGCATCTTCAACCAGTGCAACAACTTCCGGGAAGTCCTTGTAGTTATGACTGGTGATGAAGCCCACCACGGAGTTGATTACAGCCTGGGTATCGACATTCGTCTTCACCTGCTTGTCAAAATCAGCCTTGGTGTACTTCTGACCTTCTTCAATCTTCGCGCCAGCCTTGGCCACATAACCTTTTGGCTTGACCAGCAGGTAACCCTGCATCTCCAAGTGGAGCGCGGAGCAGAACTCGGTGCAGTAGTAGGGGTAGACACCGGCTTTATCTGCCAGGAAGGTGGCGGATACGGTCTTGCCAGGCTCAATAGAGAGGTTGACGTTCTGGCTGTACATGGCAAAACCGTGAGTCTCGTCCTCGGCACGTTCCAGATTGGTCAGATGGATGGATACAGTCTCACCCTCTTCGACCTCAATGATCTCAGGCGTGATGTGAGAGCGAATCACAGTACCGTAGACATGAACCACACCGTCCTTGCGCACCACCTTTTCACGACCGGCACGGGTCGCCCAGGGCGATTTCTTGTTGGTACGGCTATCCCAGCCTGATTTGTAGCGAACCGCAGGCTTCAGTTTGTCGGCCTTGATAGCCACAACGTAGTGGGGTTCGCCCAGTGGCAGTGGCATATCGTAAAGCAGCTGCATCTTGTCGCCGCTGATGTCGATCAACTGGTGATTCTGCGGATGCAGGGGACCGACAGGGTTGAAGCGATCGATGGCCAGCTTGTTGAGGGAGACCAGATACTTGCCGTCAGGGGAGACGGAGTCGCCTTCCATCGACACCAAGTGACCGATGTTGTAGTGGATATGGAGTTGATCCAGCACTTTGCCTTTACAGTAGTCCCACTTGGTAACCATGGAGTCCACATAGATGGAGGTGTAGACCACGCACTCTTTGGAATCATACTGGGTATGCAAAGGACCAAGACCTACCTGCACCTGAGTGTGCAGCGTGTCCTTCATGGAGATGATCGGGATACCATAGGGGTCATGGCTTTCGAACTTCTTGCTGTCGATGGCCTTCTTGATCTTGTCCCAGCTGTAGACCCAGGCATGGCTGTCGAGCTTACCGGAGACGATGATGTGGGTGCCGTCCGGGCTGACATCAACACCGTGGGGACTCTTGGGCTCGGGGATCAGATAGAGCAGACCCTCTTTCACCGCCTGTTTCATGGTGATCTGGTAAGCGCCATTGACCTTGTGCACCTTGCCGGCAGCAACCAGTTCGGCTGCTTTTGTCCAATTGGTTACGTGCAGGAAGTCAGTATCCTTCTGGGAGCAACCCGCCTCGAAAGGAGGACGTCCACGCTCGATACCACCAACATAACGTTCGGAACAGAAGGAGTTGGTGAAACCCCAACCCATAGACGGCCCTTTACCAGCGTCGGAAAGATCCTGGCTGTAGGGAGGCAGTTCGAAGGTAAAGGACTGATCCGGCTGAATCTGCCCCTTCTTCATATCGAACTTCCAGTAGGTCAGAGCACCACGATACTTTTCGTTGAACTCTTCCAGCGGCACATAGTCTCCGCTAACCGGCGCTGCGTACTGGGAGGCCTCCATCACGTATTCTGTATTCGGCGTAACAAAAGCACCACCGTGATCAGACTTCATGAAGGGGTTGACCACAATCTGCTTGGTTTCGAAGTCGTGCAGATCAATCACCGCGATGCGGGGATTGGCCTTGTCGTTGATAAATAGGTATTTACCGTTGTATTCGCCTTCTGTCTCGGAGAAAGCCGGATGATGGGTATCACCGTAGTTGATCAGCTTGCCATTGATCTTACCCTGGGCCAGAATAGCCTTGGATTCGTCATCAAAGCCGTAACCCTGCCAAGGCTCAGGCGTAAACACACCGATGTATTTCAGAATACGCATCGACGGGATGCCGTATACGATCACATGGCCGCTTTGGCCGCCTGAACTGAAAGCCAGATACTCATCGCGCCCGCCGGTAGGCGTGTAGGTCTTGGCTGCTGCCAACAGGTCTTTCTGAGTCAGGCCACGCGCCTGCATCACATCTTTGAGAGACTGCTGGGCGAAACTGCTTGAAGCCGCTCCTAGCCCAATACCCAGGCTCACAAGCGCCGTACATAACTGTTTGGTGCTTTTCTTCATTATTCCCCTTCCCCAAGTTTAGAGACAGATTGTGCTGCGCATAATACGAACACTCACAAGAGAATAGTCTAAAAATGCGTCATATGACACATTGATTTTGGTCAAATAACACAGATTAGATTTTTCTATGTCAGCACAAGGAAGAGGTGGGTTTTAAGGTAGAACCTCAAGCAACCCCTGAGCCAACTGTTCAGCGGTAATGCCATAGACATACTTCTTTATAAAGCGGCCGTCCGGCCCCAATAGATAGAGGCTGGCGGAGTGATCCATCACGTAGAGGTCGGGATCAGCCACCTCCTCCTCCACCTTTTCATATTTTACCTTGAACTGGGTGGCCACACGCTCAATCATCGACTTTGAACCAGTCACCCCGATCAACCGGGGATCAAAGTATTCTACATAGTTACGCATCACTTTGACGCTATCCCGTTCCGGATCTATGGTAATGAAATACGGCTGTATCAACTTGGCCTTTTCACCCAGTTCGTCCAGCGCCAGTGACAGCACCTGCAATGTCGTGGGACAGACATCCGGACAGTAGGTGTAACCGAAATAGAGCAGGTGATAACCCCCCCGCATGTCATCTTCGGTGAGCGTTCCACCAAGATGATCGGTCAGGATGAAACGCCCACCGATACCATCCTGATCCGGAATGCCGCCACTATCAGCGTCGATACGCGCCTGATCAGCTGCCCCCATATCCGCATTCAAGCACCGCTTGATGGTATCCGTATTATGATCCATCAGTTGGAAATAGAGATCGGGACCCGGCTTTAGATTAATGCCCAGGCTGTCGAGTCTGCCGACATTGACCTCCTGTCCCTGAGTCAAAAGCCCTGCATGCTCCGCAGGCATGCCCGCTTCTGTCAGCAGGCACACTGCCTCACCGTCCACGATGCGCTGCCGCACCTTGAACAGCGAAGCCGCATCCCCAGGTTGCCCTGGAGAGATGCCCACATGTTCGAGCACCGTCAGCGCATAAGCCTGTTCAAAATAGTGCAGGGTGTCGTAATACTGCACACCCAATCCCGCCTTCAAGCCTCGATAACCGTACTCATACTCCCGGTCGAGGCGGGTGAGGCGCTGCATCAGCTTGCGCCTGTTTTGCTGGTAGATATGGGTTCGGAGCGGGTCTGCCTCCTCCAGCAGACGGGTAAGATCATCCAGCAAAATGATGATGTTCCGGTCATCGAGCCAGAAAAACGGGTCACGTTTTACATCATCACCCCGCGAGGGGAGAATCTTCATGTTGTTACTCGATAAAAGCTCGATTACCCTTACCTGGGGTTCAAGCGCGGCGATCGACTCCGACAGATGCCCCTCCAACTCCGAACCGACCCAGATGACCAGGTCAGCGGCCTGCATAGCATGCTTCTGCTGGTCGGTTGGTTTGAATACAAGGGGACTCTGCTCCCCAGTCACAAGTAGCTGTGGGCCTTTTGTGCCTTCCATAAGGCCAGCCACGATGGAGTGGATCGGCTTGATACTGACAACGACATCAAAACTGTCATCCGCAAGGAGAGTTTGTCCGGAGAAAATAAGGCCGAAAGCGACACACAGAGGTAATACGTAACGTTTGAACCACATAATTTAAGATCAGCTCAAGGCTTGCTAAAAACAGTTTCCAGTTGCAGCACAGCGGTATCCACCTGCTTTTTGAATGTATGCACATCCGGACAGGTGGCCTGCGCCGCCATAAAACTCATGAAGGAGGTATTGGTTTCAATATCAAACAACTCTCCCAACTGCCTGCGTTTGGGAAGCGTCATCACCAGCACTCTTTTCATATGCTGGGTCTGCTCAAGATAACGGCAATGCAAGGCCACGCCGTTTAACTCTCCCATACGTTTAATTGCAGCAAACTGCTGATCGGTCGCAGCAACAGCCGCTCCCTGAAAACACAGGCTCATAAACAGAACAACTGGTATTCGGTTGAATTTCATGCAAACACTCTCAACAGTAAGCGCGGCATTCTAGGGCCGACTGACCTTTCTGTCACTGTTTTAGATCAAATGGGTGAGATTAGAAAGTGTTCAGGGAGTAGATCTGATCAAGCAAAGTGGATCACCGGTGAGGGGGATTTAACAAGTGTAGGTTGGGATAGCGTAGCGTAACCCAACAAAATCAAAAACTTGTCGGGTTACGCGATCGCTAACCCGACCTACAAATAAAGTTTGAGCAACACCCCTCTAAGGAGAGGGGGATTCTATTTACGGTTCAGCAGGCTGGCATGGGCTGCGGCCAATCTTGCCACCGGCACTCTCGGTGCAGAACAGGAGACATAGTTCAACCCCGCCTTATGACAAAAGGCGATGGAGGCAGGATGCCCACCGTGTTCTCCACAAATACCGACACTCAGATCGGGCTTCTTTTCACGTCCCCACTTCACCGCCAGATCCATCAGCTTGCCCACACCTTTTTCGTCCAATACCTCGAAAGGATTGTCCTGAAGAATACCTATCTGGTTGTACATGGGCAGGAACTTGTTTTCAGCATCCTCGCGGGAGAAGGAGAAGGTGGCCTGGGTCAGATCATTGGTGCCGAATGAGAAGAACTCCACCTTTTCCGCCAGGGTATCAGCCCGCATGCAGGCACGCACCACCTCGATCATGGTACCGAAGCGAAAATCGAGTTTATGCCCAAACTCAGCCTCAACTTCAGTGCGAATCCGATCGACGGTCTCTTTTACCTTTTTCAACTCTTCTGAAGTACAGACCTGGGGCACCATGATCTGCGGATGCACTTCCAGATCCTTGGCGGCACACTCGGCGGCAGCCTCCAGGATTGCCCGAATCTGCATCGAATAGATCTCAGGAAAGGTAATACCCAGCCGTACGCCGCGATGCCCCAGCATCGGGTTGGTTTCGGTCAGAGCCCGTACCTTTTTCAGCATGGTCTCCTTCTTTTTCAGCGTTTTTTCCACCATGTCGATGTCCACGATCTGGCGCATCGAAGCCGCTTCCTGCTTTGCCTGATCAGGATCGTGCAGCAGGATCATGCTGCTTGCCAAAACCTCCATGCCGCGCACCGAATTGCGCAGATGGTGCAACTTTTCCAGATCCGCCAGTAACTGCTGCTCGGATGGCAGAAACTCGTGGATCGGCGGGTCGAGCAGACGAATGGTGACCGGAAACGGCGACATGACTTCAAAGATCGCCTTGAAATCGGCACGCTGCATCGGCAGCAGCTTATCCAGCGCCGCCTCACGCTGCTCATCGGTCTCCGACACGATCATTTCGATGACTACCGGCAGACGGTCGACATCATTGAACATGCGTTCGGTACGACAGAGGCCTATACCCTTGGCGCCATACTTGAGCGCCCGCGTGGCATCCGGTCCGGTGTCGGCATTGGCCACCACCCGCAGGTAGGCCTCATCATCAGCCCAGCGCAGCAACCGGTTCAGCTCCTCTGTGAAGTCCGGCTCCACCATCGATATCTCACCCAGATAGACATTGCCGCTACTACCGTCGATGGTGACCACATCGCCTTCCCGGATCACCAAACCGCCGATGTGCGCTTCACGGCGCTGGACATCCACAGAGATACCCTCCGCACCCGCCACACAGGGCTTGCCCATGCCACGGGCCACCACCGCGGCGTGAGATGTCTTGCCGCCACGACTGGTAAGGATACCTTCCGAAGCGAAAAAGCCGTGGATATCTTCGGGCTTGGTCTCTTCGCGCATCAGGATCACTTTCTGCCCCTGCTCTTTGCCGAAGATCTCCGCCCGATCTGCATCGAAAACGACCCGGCCGCTGGCCGCGCCCGGCGATGCGGGCAAACCCTGTGCCACCGCATCCGCCTTGGCATCGGGATCGAGACGAGGGTAGAGCATCTGCTCAAGATGGGCGGGATCGATGCGCAGCAAAGCCTGCTCCTTGTCGATCAGCCCCTCCTCCACCATCTCCACGGAGGTGCGCACCATGGCAATTGCATTCATCTTTCCGTTGCGGGTTTGCAGGCAGTAGAGAATGCCGCGCTCGATGGTAAACTCGAAATCCTGTATCTCTTTATAGTGGGTCTCCAGTTTTTCGCGCAGCTCCGCAAGCTGCCGCGCCATCTCCGGCATCTCCTCGGAGAGGTGGTCGATGGGTTTCGGCGTACGGATACCCGCCACCACATCCTCACCCTGGGCGTTGACCAGATACTCGCCATACAGCTTGTTCTCACCGGTACCAGGGTTACGGGTGAAGCCAACGCCAGTGGCGGAGTCGTCTCCCCGATTGCCGAAGACCATGGTGCAGACATTGACGGCAGTACCATTAGCCATGTCAGGTGTGATATTGAATTCACGGCGGTAATCCACCGCCCGCTTGCCACCCCAGGAGCCGAATACCGCTTTGATGGCAATCTCCAGCTGATCGTAAGGGTCTTCCGGAAAGGGTCGTCCGGCATGATTTCCAAAGACCGTCAGAAAACGTTCGCAAATCTCTTTCAGGTCATCTCCGGAGAGCCCCACATCCTCTGTGACATGAGCCTTCTGTTTTACCTGCTCAAACTCCGCATCGAAGAGTTCGTCGGGCACATTGAGGGCGACCTTGCCGAAGAGCTGGATGAAGCGGCGATAGGCGTCATATCCGAAACGGGCGTCACCGGTCTGTTCGATCTCGCCCTGCAGGGTCTCGGAGTTGAGTCCCAGGTTGAGGATGGTATCCATCATGCCGGGCATCGACATCGCAGAGCCGGAACGCACAGAAACCAGCAGTGGGTTATTTGCGTCGCCGAAGCCCTTGCCGGTGGCCGCCTCGACCCGTTTCATGTGTTCTCTCACATCGTCCATCAGGCCGTCAGGCAGCTGCCGGGTTTCGTTGGCGAGATAGTCGAGACAGGCCTCGGTGGAGATGACGAAGCCGGGCGGCACATTGAGACCGAACTGGGTCATCTCGCACAGATTCGCACCTTTACCGCCCAACAGCTGTTTGTTCTTGCCATCACCTTCTTCGAAAGAGAAAACCTGTCTTTTTCCACTCATTTACTTCCTTCCTTTGTCGGGAGGCGGAACCTGCTCCACCCTAATTGAATCATCCGGGTATGATAGCCCTTTTTTGTTGCCGAACCATTACCGAATTCACCCGGAACACAGCGGGACGACCCTATTATCGGGTCATGGTCATGGCGATTTATTCGTAAGAGGAACTGAAGACAGATTCAGCAATGAAGAGTAGATTTTTATGCGGTTTTTTGTAGCGGATTATCAGCGTTTAAAAGAGTTCAATATCCCCTTCATAATTTTTCCCATCTGCATCACTATCCACTGCCTGGCTCATGGCAAACGCCTCCACGATATGCTCCTGGTTCTGCATAACCCCTTTAATGCTCGACAGGACATTTGACAGCGTGTAGTAAATAGTCTCACCTGAGTCGATACGTTCCATTGCATCATCGATCGCAGTATCGATTCGCGTCAGCAGATAATCCTCCTGATCTTCCTCTAGACCCATGCGCAACAGATCGTAGTTGATATGCTCCGCCATCTCCCGCAGCAGTCCACCACTCTCTTCCTGCTTGTCCAACATACCCCGGGCAAGATAGTAGAGCTTTGTCCGGATTTGGCCAAAGGCCCTCAACAGATCACGGCTCTGCCCCAGCAAGGCCATTTCTACACTAATGGTGCTGTTTTTCGCATTCGCCGCAGAAAGCATTACCGGCAGGAGATCCTTGATTTGACCATAGCGCTCAGGATCGTCGAGCGGCATGTTTTTTACCAAAAGACTTAGCGTCGGGTAGTTGACGATGGTATTGGCCCCAAAATCAAAGAAACGCATCTCCTTATCGGCCATCTCGATCAGCTCCTTCTCCAACGGACTGATGCTGCCCTCCGATGAGAACCAAAGAGGCGTATCTGCATCCAGGATCATCAGGCAACACTGCAGTTGCAGATGGTCCATGACTCCGAAAAGCTCATCTGCCAGCTCCTCGTAGGTTTTATGAGCGTAACTCTTCTCCACAAACTGTACAGCCATGCCCAATTCGCTGGTCCCGGTCATCGCGATAAAGGCGGTTTTCTGCGCCTGCTCGTATTGCGCCTGCAACACCTGTTGCTCATCTCTGTATTTGATCAGCACCCTGATACGAGCGATCAGGTTTTCCGGCTCAAAAGGCTTTGCCAGATAGTCGTCCCCCCCCATTTCGTAGCCCAGCATCCTTTCCCGCAGGGAGCTATGGGAGGAGAGGAAGACAACCGGGACATCTTTGGTCGCTTCAGTTTGGCGCAGACGATCGCAAACCTCATAACCATTGAGGCCGGGCATCTCCACATCGAGAAGGACGATATCGGGAATATGACGCTGGGCTTCAGCAAGCCCCTCCTCGCCATTTTCGGCGAACCTCGGCACCATACCTGCAGCTTCAAGGCTGCGGCCAATAATTTTACGACTTATCTTGTCGTCATCTATCGCAAGTATGTCTATAGAAGCGTCCATTTTTCACAAATACACATCAGTTAATTCCATTAGATAACGCCCATTTCGACACACCCACCTCCGAAACCGAGCCGTTCCATACCTGTCTAGCGGCCATGAGCGCTATAACTGAAGGAAGATTCTCTACAGCTGCGCAGAATCGGCAAAAAACCGCCCTCCACCTTATCCGGTCCATCCGGTTATACTAGGCGCCTTTTGCGACCAACCATCACGAAACCCATGGACAAGACCTACGATCCCCACGCCATAGAACAACACTGGTACCAGACTTGGGAGGAGCGCGGTTACTTTGCGCCCAAAGACGAAGGGGACGGTGCCTACTGCATCATGATCCCACCACCCAATGTCACCGGCAGACTTCACATGGGTCACGCCTTTCAAGACACCATCATGGATGCCCTGACCCGTTTCCACCGCATGAAGGGGGAACGCACCCTCTGGCAGGCGGGATCTGATCATGCGGGGATAGCCACACAGATGGTGGTTGAACGGCTGATCAATGCCGAAGGCGAGACCCGTCACGACTATGGGCGGGAAAAATTCATCGATCGGATCTGGGATTGGAAAGAGCACTCAGGCAACACCATCACCCGCCAACTGCGGCGCATGGGTTCGTCCCTCGACTGGGAGCATGAACGCTTTACCATGGATGAGGGGCTATCGGATGCGGTAAAGGAGGTCTTTGTCCGCCTCTATGAAGAGGGGCTGATCTACCGTGGCAAACGTCTGGTCAACTGGGATCCGGTGTTGCATACCGCCGTCTCCGATCTGGAGGTACTCTCCGGGGAGGAAAATGGCCACATGTGGCACATGCGCTATCCCCTCTCCAACGGCCAGGGCCACCTGATCGTCGCCACCACCCGGCCGGAGACCCTGCTCGGCGATTGCGCGGTGGCGGTCAATCCCAGTGACGAGCGCTACAAACACATGATCGGCGAGCTACTGGAGCTGCCGCTGACCGGCCGCAGAATCCCCATCATCGCTGACGAAGAGCATGTCGATCCCGAGTTCGGCACAGGCTGCGTGAAGATTACACCGGCCCACGACTTCAACGACTATGCAGTATGGCAGCGCCACCGGGATGAGAAGATTATCTCCGAAGAGCCCCACGGCGGCCTGATCAATATCTTCACCGTAGATGCGGCCATCCGTGACAATGAGGAGGATGAGGACAACCTGATCCCGACTGCTTACATCGGCATGGACCGCTATGTCGCGCGCAAGCAGATCGTGACCGACCTGAAGGCCCAGGGACTGCTGGAAAAGATCGACGACCACAAGCTGATGGTGCCGCGGGGCGACCGCTCCGACGCGGTTATCGAACCTTTTCTCACCGACCAGTGGTACGTCAAGGTGGCTCCACTGGCAAAACCGGCCATTGAGGCGGTGGAGAACGGCGATATCAAATTCGTGCCCGACAACTGGAAAAACACCTATTTCGAATGGATGCGCAACATCCAGGACTGGTGCATCAGCCGCCAGATCTGGTGGGGACACCGTATCCCTGCCTGGTACGACGATGCAGGCAATGTCTACGTCGGCCGCTCCGAAGAAGATGTCCGCAAGCAGCACAATCTGGCGGACGACTACCCGTTGCGCCAGGATGAGGATGTGCTCGATACCTGGTTCAGCTCCGCCCTCTGGCCCTTCTCCACCCTCGGCTGGCCTGAAGATACCGACCGGGTAAAGACCTTCTACCCCACCTCGGTACTGGTCACCGGCTTCGACATCATCTTCTTCTGGGTCGCCCGGATGATCATGATGGGCATCAAATTTATGGACGATGTGCCTTTCAAAGAGGTCTATGTACACGGTCTGGTGCGCGACTCCCACGGCGACAAGATGTCGAAATCGAAGGGCAACGTACTCGATCCCATCGACCTGATCGACGGCATCGAACTGGAACCACTGGTGGAGAAGCGCACCAGCGGCATGATGCAGCCGCAACTGGCGAAAAAGATCGAAAGGGTCACCCGCAAGGACTTCCCCGACGGCATCCCCAGTTTCGGCACCGACGCCATGCGCTTCACCTTTGCCGCACTGGCCTCCCGTGGCCGCGACATCAAGTTCGACCTGGGACGTGTCGAAGGCTACCGCAACTTCTGCAACAAGCTGTGGAACGCCACCCGCTACGTGTTGATGAACACCGAAGGCGAAGACACCGGCAAAGGCTCATCCGAGGTCGAACTTTCAGTCGCCGACCGCTGGATCATCACCCAACTGCAGTCCACCATTTCTGCGGTAACCCAATCGATCGACAACTACCGTTTCGACCACGCTGCCCAGGCGATCTACGAGTTCACCTGGAACAATTACTGTGACTGGTACCTTGAACTCTGTAAGCCCGTATTGACGAACGATACCTCCTCGGACGCGGCCAAACGCGGTACCCGTCGCACCCTGATTCAGGTTCTGGAGGCCCTGCTTCGCCTCACTCATCCGATCATGCCCTTCATCACCGAAGAGATCTGGCAGAGAGTCGCACCAATGACCGACGCCCAGGGTGACACCATTATGCTGCAGGGCTATCCGGTGGCTGATCAGTCACTGATCGACAAAAATGCTGTCGCCGAGATGGAGTGGACCATGCAGTTCATTCTCGGCATTCGCAAGATCAAGGGTGAGATGAACATCGCCCCCGGCAAGCCGGTTCCAGTGCTGTTGGCCAACGCCACCGAACAGGATCAGACCTGGCTCACCTCCAACCGGCGTTACCTCGATTTCCTTGCCCGCACAGAGTCGGTGGAAGTCCTGCCTGCGGGAGAGGCCGGACCGGAGTCCGCCACTGCGCTGGTGGGCGAGATGAAAGTGTTGATCCCCCTTGCCGGTCTGATCGACAAAAACGCGGAGATCAAACGTCTGGAGAAAGAGATCGGCAAACTGCAGGGGGAAGTGGAACGCATTGGGAAAAAACTCTCCAACCCCAACTTTGTTGACAAGGCACCAGCGGCCGTAGTGCAGAAAGAGAAGGACAAGATGGAGGTCGCCCGTAAGGCGCTTGAGGATTTGCAGGCACAGGCAGAAAAGATTCAGGCGATATGAAGCCGTCAGAACACCATGTCGCGGTGCTTGGCGCCAGCGCCAAACCGCACCGTTACGCCAATCAGGCGATTATACTGCTGAACGAACTCGGCTATGAAGTCACACCTGTACACCCGAAACTGGAGAGCGTCGAAGGTCTGCAAGTATTCCCATCATTGGGCAAGATCTCAAAGACCATCGACACCCTGACCCTCTATGTCGGGCCACAGCGTCTGGCGCCCATGTTCGATGAGATCGTCAACGCAGCACCCGGCAGGGTGATCTTCAATCCGGGCACCGAATCCCAAGACCTCATGTCACGTCTGGACAAGGCAGGCATCGAGTGGCTGAAAGGCTGCACCCTGGTAATGCTGAAAACCGGCAGTTTTTGAACTGCCTAATGGGTACTGCCAAAGGATGGATCGTTTGCATCACCTGGTACCCGTATACCGGCAATATAGCTGGCCTGGTTAACCGGGCCACGTGGAAACAGCTGATAGAGCCATTTTTTCCCGCCATCTTCTGCAAACTCTTCCACCAATGCCTTTGTGATCTCCCGCGCCTTGGCCTTCTCCCCTCGTCCGCGATAGTAATCACGTACGAAAAGGACAACATCCCAATGATCATTACTCAATGCGATACCCAACTCCTGGGCTCTTGCAACTGCCGCATCTTCTGACCAGGGAACCAATTCCAGCAGGTTGCCATCCGGGTCATTCTGATTCGAGGCTGGGCTACGTATGTGCTGCAGTATATCCGACATGCTCATCTCCTCCTTTGGTGTTATGAAAGGAAGTATAGATCAGCACCTGTCCCTGACAGCCAACAGTTACCCCGCTATAAGCAGGGCAATTGTTACGGCCAATCAAAATCAATGGCATGTTGGATTCGTAGGCATGATCAAGCGCAGCGGATCAAGCAAAAGATCCTGTGACAAACAGTGCCCGTTCAGCCAGGGTGTAGGGTGCGCTGTGCGCACCATGATTGGCGTACGCACCATGATTACGGCTTGTTTTGGTGCGCATGGCACACCCTGCACACATCCTATTGTTATTTGTTGAAGGCGCACTTGCCACACATGGACGCATCAAGCATCCTTGGAATAAGGCACTCGGAAGAAAACCGCATACAGAACCGGGACAAAGAGTAGTGTCAACAGCGTCGCAAAACCCAATCCCGCCATGATGGTAATCGACATATTGACGAAGAATACATCAGAGAGCAGCGGGATCAATCCCAGAATGGTTGTGGCGGCTGCCATCAATACCGGACGCAACCGGCTTACCGTTGCATCCAGAATCGCCGCAAATTGTTCTTTGCCATCATCGATCTGCTGGTCGATCTCATCGATCAAAACTATGGCATTTTTGATCAACAGGCCGATGAGACTCAATGCGCCGAGCAGGGACATAAAATCAAAGGCACCGTCGAAACCAAGCAGTCCGGCGGTGATGCCAACAATGGCCAGAGGTACGGTCAACCAGATAATCAACGGCTGACGCACCTTGGCAAACAGCAGGATACTGACCAGAATCATCATGATGAAACCCGCCGGCAGCACTTTGGAAAGTCCAGCTTGGGCGTTGCTGGAGTCTTCATATTCACCACCCCAGGAGAGTTCGTAACCTGACGGCAATTCAATCGTTTCGATCTTCGCCCGCAAACGGTTGAACAGCGGCGTCGCCAATTCACCCGTTGGATTACAGGCCGCAATGATGGTCTGAATCCGGTTGCGCCCCCGAATCACCGTATTCTCGAAAACAGTCTCGAAACCACTTACAACCTGTGCCACAGGCACCGCCTTCTGCAACGCGGGACTCCAGACCTGGATGTCCTGAATATTGGCTACATCCGCGCGCTCATCGACCGGTGGTCGAAGCTTGATCGGCAACATCCGAATACCATCCCGATAGACACCCACGCTTTTGCCTTCAAACGCAGACTTCAGTGCGATAGCAAGGTCATGACGGGTGATGCCCAACTGCCGTCCCACCTTTTCATTGAAGAGCGGACGGATGAATTCCACCGGCTGGCGCCAATCGTCGTTGATCTCTTTGGCCTCCGCATCCAGCCGCATGATCGCCTTAGCCTGTTCTGCCAGGTCACGCAGGACTGCCGCATCCGGTCCGTGGAAACGCGCCTCAATCTTACCGTCGCGGCCTGGACCGATGCGGAAAGGTTTGATGATTGGGTCAAGTTCAGGAAAACTCTCGCGCATATAATCTGCGACAGCCGGCCAAACATGGGAGATCTGCTCCAGTTCTTCTGTCTGCACGATGATCTGGGCATAGGCCGGACTTGCCTCTTTGGGCTCGTAAGTCAACGCAAACCGGGCATCGCCACCGCCCACCAGCGTGGTTGTCTTGACGACACCTGCCTGACTGCGAAGAAATTCAGCTATCTTCAGGGCATCATCGCGAGTCTCCCGAATATCGGTTCCCTCAGGCTCCCAGACATCGACAAAAAACATCGGTGTATTGGCGCTGGGAAAAAAAGCGTTTTTGATATAACCGAACCCCAACATGGCACTCACAAATAAGCCGATCACAACAATAATCGCCAGCCAGCGCGCCTTGATGACCGCTTTCAGAAGGGTTCTGAAGAGTTTGAAAAAACCTTTATCATAAGGATTGTCCGCAGCTCCATCTCCACCTTTTTTCGGACGCATGAAAAGCGCACACAAGAGCGGCGTAGTACTGATTGCAGTGACCCAGGAGAGTGTCAGGGAGATCAGAATCACGTAGAAGAGTGAGCTGGCAAACTCACCGGTATTATCGCTGGAGAGACCTATCGCGGAAAATGCAAGGATACCGATAACGGTACCGCCCAGCAGCGCCCAGATGGTCTTCCCCACCGCCTCTTTTGCCGCCTGTGTAGCCGGCATACCCGACTGAATGCGAACCAGCATGCCCTCCGCCACCACAATGGCATTATCCACCAGCATACCCAGCGCGATAACCAGTGCACCGAGCGAGATTCTCTGCAGTTCAATACCGTACAGCTCCATCACAAGCAGCGTGCCTGCAACGGTGATCAAAAGCACTGCACCAATTATCAGCCCCGATGTCAGCCCCATAAAAAGCAGCAGGACCGCAATCACGATGCCGATTGCCTGACCCACACTGACGATAAAACCGTTGACGGAATTGTTAACTTCGGTGGGCTGATCATAAATAATATTCAGATCCATGCCGACGGGAATAATCGATTGCAGCTCATGGAAGCGTTGCACCAGCGTCTCACCCACTGCAACGACATTTTCGCCACCACGCATGGATATACCCATGGTCAGTGCAGGCCTTCCATTGAAATAGATCAGTTTACCGGGGACTTCCTCGTAGGCACGATGGATGGTGGCGATATCCTTCAGATAGATCAGTTTCCTGTTATCCGAGCTGATGAGCAGATCGCCGATCGCCTGCACTGAGTCAAACTCACCCGTCGGGTGGATACGAATATAGTCGGGACCTACCCGCACTTTGCCTGCATCCTCGACCACATTCTGAGACTGCAGAACGCTGCCGATCTGTTCCAGGGAGATACCCAGTTCGCCCATACGGGTGCGGGAGATCTCCACATAGACCACTTCCGGCTGCTCACCACCGATGACGATCTTCTTGACACCCTCCACCAGCACCAGTTGCTTCTTGAGATCATCCGCCACATCCTTGAGATCGCGATAGGTATAACCCTCCCCCTGCAAGGCAAGGTAGATACCATAGACATCACCGAAGTCATCGACGATGATCGGACCCTGGACCCCCGGCGGCAGCTTGTGTTTCATATCGGCGATCTTGCGCCGCAGCTCATCGTAAATGTCGGGAAAATCCTTCGCCTTATACTCGTCCTTGAACTCAACATTGAGATCGGACATGCCCGGCCGCGCAATAGACATCTTGATGCGTTTCAACTGTCCCATCAGCTGAAGTGCCTCCTCAATATGATAGGTCACCTCATCCTGTACCTCCTGGGCGGTGGCGCCGGGATAGAAGGTGATGATCTTGGCCTGTTTGATGGTGAAGTTGGGGTCTTCCAGTTTGCCCATCTTCTCGAAGCCGTAGAATCCACCCGCCACCATGATGATGACCAGCAGCCAGGAGACGACTTTCTTCTCTATCGAATATTCACCGATGTTCATTAGCTGATTCCTGTCAGTCCGTCGGGCCGCTGCTACTGTTTGTCCATGACGGGAGTATCCTCCGCCCTGGGCTCAGCCTGCTCGGTCTGTTTCATCAGCGTCACTTTCATGTTTTCGGCAAGATAGGCTGAACCTGCGGTAACGATCCGCAATCCCGGCTCTACCCCATCTGTCACCTCGATCTCAGCACCCCTCATGCGTCCCAACGACACCTTTCGCGCTGCAACCGTCATCGAGGCCTCATCCACAACCCAGATTCGGGAGTCAAGTTTGCCATTAGCGGAAACCGCATTGACCGGCACGAAGTAGACCACTCTCTCTTCCAGCGCCCTGGAAAGATCTGCAGTGACATTGGCCGTCATGCCAGGCAATACCACCAGTCCGGCCGGAGCAGGCATAGTGTAGGTCACCTGAAATGTCTGGGTTTTGGCATCCGCTTTGGTGGCGATCTCCTTGAACGCCAGATCGAAGCGTTTGTCCGGCACCGTGTCGAAAGCGGCCCAGACAGACACACTGCCACCTCTGTCTTCGTCTGTTTTTGCCGGGGAGAGTCGCAAGATCAGGTTTTCCGGCACATCAAACTTGACCTCCAGTAACGAGTTATCCATCAGGGAAAAGACCGTTTGCTTGGCCTGTACCTCCTCGAACTGCTGTACATAACGCCTGGCGACGCTGCCATCAAAAGGCGCCTTCAATTGTGTGTAACGAAGATCAAGGCGCGCCTTTTCCAGCCCGGCTGAGGCGCTTTTGAATGAGGCTTCGAGTTTGTCGTAGTCACGCCGGGAGATATGTCCCTTATCCACCAGTTCCTTTGCGCGGTTAAAATCTTTTTTGGAATTCTCGTAAGTCGCCTGACGGTCCTTCACGACGACTTGATAGTCCGTGGCATCGAGTTTCGCCAATAGCTGCCCCTTCTTGACCCGCTCGCCCTCTGCGACCTCCAGCTTGATCACTTTTCCCGGCACCCGAAACGAAAGTTCCGCCTTGTGTTCCGCATCAATCCGCCCGGGAAAGTTTCGTACCCCCCCCTGCGCCGGTGCCGCCACTAACATTGACTTGACCGGCCGTGCGGTTACTTCTGCCGGAGGGGCTTCCTTCTGCGCACAGCCTGACAGAGAGATAAACACAACTGTAGTAAGGAAAAGTTTGGGCAAACGCAGCATCTCTTTCTTCATCTTATTGATGTCCATATTTATTGCGCAATAACTGGCGGTGGGATAATAAATCTTAGCATATACCACAATTCATACCGGTGCAGCAGCAATCCCACACCTTCTCAAACTTTTGCTCCAGCCCCACATTTTAGAATGATGCAGATAAATATCTGTCAGCAACAAAACAGAAACTGGCGTGGAATCGGAAAACCGTTCCCCAGGTTGGGATTTCTATTACTCAGATTAGGGTTTTCGGGGTCAATCCCTGTCATTCAGTGAACTAGATTCCATTTTCGCATGAAGAAATCGCACAACTTTCCGATAATGAGAAACAAGGTCAATTATGGAGTCAGTAACGTAATGGGTATTGATAGAATCAGTCGATGTAATGGCACAGGATCTACAATGCTGCTGATGGCGGCGGCAGTATTTCTGTTTTTGTTCGTTGCCGGTGTCCCGGCTTTTAGCCAACTGAACGAAAATGAAACCACAGCCAAAGAGGTCGGTTCCATAACAGACCACCTTCAGTTCGCACATCAGGAAGCGATTCGCCTTGGGCTTCCTGTCACCGTCTGCGCATCGGGCGACGGGGAAACCTGTAACGATGCGGGAAACTGGAAAGAGGGCTGCATCGTCTTCATCGAAGTGGATGGCGCACAAGGCGATCTCGGCAGCAGCGACATTGTGTTGAGCAAGTTCCGTAACAGTGGAGATCATCTGGGCTTACAGAGCAACCTCGCTTACATCCAATACCAAGCCGATGGAAGCATTAATCTCAACTAGCAATTGACGCCAGAATACTGCGTTTGTCGGGTTACGCTGCGCTAACCCGACCTACCCATCTGGCTCAAGAAACATTCTCCAAAAGACGCTAGTCAGAGAGAGCCAATGCAGCTGCCCTATCCATCAACCAGGTAGCTTCGTCGGCCAGGGTAGCCGGTACATCACCAACTTCAAGCGCCCGTCGCACCACATCGGCTTTACCGTCACCCTCCACCATCATCAGAGTATGTTTCGCCGACCTGACAACGGCAGGGGTAATGGTCAAGCGTTGCGGTGGCGGTTTACTGCCAACCACCGGAATGATCCGTCGCTGCCACTCTTCCAGCGCATCCGAATAGGGAAACAGAGAGGCCGTATGTCCATCCTCTCCCAAGCCCAACAGCAGGATGTCGATCTGTTCCGGCAGAATCGCCTCGTATGCTTCGGCAGCGGTTTCAGGATCATCTTCGCCATGCATGCGATGTAGTATCAGATCATCCGGCAGACCACGGGGAAAGAGTGCCTCAACCGCCGCACGATAGTTGCTGGCCTCATGGGTTGGGGGCACACAGCGTTCATCACCGAAGAAGATCGTCATCTTCTCCCAGGGAATCTCCTGCTGAGAGAGTTTTCGATAAACCGGCATCGGTGTTCCACCCCCTGCCAGCATCAGATGACAACGTTCGTTATGCTGTAACACGGATTCAATGGTATCCATAATCCACTGTGATGCAGTAAGAACAAAACGCGCACCGTCAACAATGATTCTCTCTCCTGCCACCTAAACGATCTCCCGCCATTTTCGATCGTATCGGTGCATAAATTTATCGGCCTCCACAGGACCCGCACTGCCTTCAGCATAGAAGGCCGGATAGCGATCTGTCGCCCGTTCCCAGGCCTGCAGAATCGGTGTTACGAATCGCCAGGCATGCTCCACCTCGTCACGGCGGGCAAACAGGGTGGCATCGCCGCGCATGGCATCAAGCAGCAAGCGCTCATAGGCATCTTTGATCGGATGGTTATAGGCATCTGAGTAGCTGAAATCCATCTCTACTGTACCCACCTGCAGTGAATCCCCCGGCTGTTTACTTATGATTTTTAGATCGATTCCCTCATCCGGCTGTATGCGGATCGTCAACACATTGGAGTCGAGCGTCTGGCAGACATCGTCACGCCCGAAAAGACAGTGTGGCACAGGACGGAAAACGACAGATATTTCAGTCATCCGCGCTTTGAGATGTTTTCCGACCCGTAACATGAAAGGCACCCCCTGCCAGCGCCAGTTGTCGATAAAACACTTGAGCGCTACATAGGTGGGGCTGCGGGAGTCCTTGTCGACATTCTCCTCATCACGGTAACCCCGGTACTGACCAAACACGACGCTTTTTTCAATACCATCACCGGAAATGGGGCGCAGGGAACGCAATACCTCAACCCGTTTATCACGGATATCGTCCGCCGCAAAAGAGATCGGCGTCTCCATGACACAGAGTGACAGCACCTGCAACAGATGGCTCTGTACCATGTCTCGAACCACCCCGGTCTGGTCATAGAAGCGCCCCCTTCCCTCGACACCGATCGACTCCGCCGCAGTAATCTGGATATGATCGATATATTTTCGGTTCCAGAGAGGTTCGAAGATGGTGTTGCCGAAACGGGTCACCAGGATATTCTGCACTGTCTCCTTACCAAGATAATGATCGATACGGTAGACCTGACTCTCATCCAGCACTTCGCCTACAATACGGTTGAGCTCCTGAGCCGAGGTCAAATCCCGACCGTAGGGCTTCTCCATGATCACCCGTGACCAAGGGGTTTCATCGCTACTATCGTAAAGCAGTCCCGCCTCCTGCAGACGATGCAGTATCTGCGGTGCCGCCGCGGGTGGGGTAGCCAGATAGAAGAGCCGGTTGCCACCTGTACCAAAGCCCTGCTCCAGAACATCGATTCGTTGCCGTAATGCATTATAGCCTTCAGGATCCTCAAACGACCCGCGCACATATTCTATGCGTTTCGCAAAGCTCTGCCAGACCAGCGGATCGACGGGCTGCGTGCGGGAGTATTCCTTGACTGCACTCTCCAGCGTCGCCCGAAACGCTTCACTCTCCTGCTCGGTTCGGCTGTAGCCGATGACAGCAAACCACTCATCAATGACGCGTTCACAAAGGAGATTGTAGAGCGCCGGTATCAGTTTACGGCGAGTCAGGTCTCCAGCCGCACCGAAGATGACCAGAAGACAGGGAGTCGACCTATCCGCCTGTAGAAAAGGTTCCCCGGCCTCCGGCCGTATTGCATAGTCAACGGGTAACACCGATATATTTCCTCTATCTGATTACTCTGTAAAAGCAGGCTGCTTCAAGTATGCAGGACCGTTACCGCCCACTCCGAATCGCTGTAAGCAGATCATAATGCGAAGGCAGTTTCTGTTTCAGCTGGCGTTTGACCTCTGCAATATGATTGGAAAAACGCATCCAGTCACTTTTCACAAGGAAACGTTCAGCCGGAAAATGGCGTCCCTCGAAATAACCTTTACCAAGCAGGACATAGATATAGTTCCAGTGACTGAAAAGAAATTTTCCCTCGACATCATGAGGTGACGGCATAAATGATTGCCACATCTCAAGATTTTCCCGCAGTTTGTCTGGCAGATCGATATCCTCACGGGCGGCTACCCAGAAAGGCTCGGTACGGTTGGATGTGTAGTAGGTCATGACGATGAAAGAGAGAATCTCATTATACATCCGGTTCATGACTTCATTGAAGCGGTCTACTGTCTTCTGCTCGATGCCCTGCTCAGGATAATAGGTCAGCAGCATGCGCGCCGTCATCTCGATGGTATAGATCGCGGAAGCCTCCAGTGGCTCCACAAAACCGGCGGAGAGACCGGTGGCGATACAGTTTTTAACCCAAGTGTTGCGTACGCGGCCTACCCGCATCTTGATCACAGGTGGTGTTCTTTCCCGCAGGGATTCATCGCCGATGTGTCTGATAAGTTCATCCAATGCCTCATCATCGGAAATGAAACGACTTGAGTAAACATAACCCGTGCCCATTCTGCTGTAGAGTGGTACATCGAAAGTCCAACCCGCCTTCATCGCCGTTGCGGTAGTGCAGGGAGAAAGTCTCTTAGGATCTTCATGGGGATGCGGGATGGGGATGGCTCTGTCACACAGCAAGTGGTTACCAAATTCGTTATAGGGCTCTTTCAACACCTGTTGCAATATACGCCCACTGAAACCGGTACAATCGATCACCAGTTTTACCGGCACGCACCCCTTCTCTTTCAGGTTGAGTGCCGTGATATAGCCGTTCTCATCCTGTTCCGCGTCCACCATCTCGTCCAGGATATGCACGACCCCCCGCTTTTTCGCAATATTTGCGATCTGCCTGGAAAAGTCGTGGGCGTGCAGATGGTAGGTATAGGGTGCGGGGCTTTCGTAGTCCTTTGCGCCTATCAATTTTGGACCAAGCAGGTTTTCCACCACCATCTGAGTCGGCATGATGCTGTCGACAAAACTGCTCGCACCTGGTGCGTTGCCATATTTTTGGTAGTAATAACCTGTTTCAAAACCACCGACGTATCCACCCACGTTAAAGGGATTATAGAAGGTAGTCGGCTTGCCTTTGGCATCCAGATTCCAGCCTACAAATTTTCCTGCGCATTTGAAGGTGGCATCGGAATTACGCAGGAATTCACTCTCCTTGATACCCAGTTGCTGGAGCATGCGGGGAAAACCCGTCACCGTCCCTTCGCCAACACCAATGGTAGGAATATTTGGCGACTCAATCAGGGTCACCTTGACCTTGGACTCACCCTTGTTCAGCATCGTGGTCAGAAACAGGCCCATCAGCCAGCCTGCCGAACCGCCACCCACGATGGTGATATCATCGATCCTCTCGTTCATCTCTCGGTCCCCGCTTTTCTTTACCATTATGTGCTTTTGATTGATGAGTCTTAGACTCAATCAAACTCAGGTCAATCTGATCCTATGGGTTCGTAACGTCTTACACTGTACATACCATAGTAGAGCAGTGAAAATACCACCAGCATAAGCAGACTGACCAGTACAACAGACGGTGTCATGGGGATCAGCCAGAGTGAGCTGATAAATTCAATCAGGATCAGAAAAATCAATCCTTTCGCGATAACCTGACGATCCAGCAGACTACAGAGCATCGCCCCCATAGGCGCACCAACCACTACGACAGGTATGGCAGCAAGCCACCACTCTCTGATCTCTGGCGTAAAACCATCGATCACGAAAATGTGCAGCAGAAAACCGACAATCGAATTCGATGCCATCAGAATCACTGAGGTGGGTGTTGAAATTTTTTCACTCACCCTGAATAACAGCACCATGACAGAGAAGGTAATGATGTCGATGCCGTTACCCACCAGACCAGACATCACACCACCAACGAAACCTGCAAGAGCGATAATCCAAGACTCGTACCCACTCTCATCCGGCAGCCGGTCATGGCAGAGTCGCATGCGGCGGTTCAGCATGAACAGCGTAACCGCAAAACTGGTAACCAGAAAGGTAAAACTCATCTTGATCATCGCAGATGAGAGCAACGGCGCCACCACTGCCGCACCCAGAACCATGCCAGGAATACCGGCGACGCCCGCCCAACGTATCACCCGCCATTCGACTCGTACGCCCATTGCGATTATCACCAGCGACGCAGCACTCATACCCACGCTCTGGATGGCCAATGAGAAAACCTTTGCGTCGGCTGGATCGATCTGCAACACCTTGGTAAAGACCGGGAAGGCGATTGCACCGCCACCTTCGCTGGTGGCACCTGCGATAAATGAACCAAACACCATTGTCAGCGCCACTCGCCAGTGTTCCAGCGTGGCGGCAACAGCTGACTCTCCCCCGCCAAGCAGATACCATGCAGACCAGATGGCGATCGCCATCACACTATGGAATAAAAGGACTCGTCTGGAGATCAATGGCCTGGATTATCCTATTAAGAATAGGGTTAATAACATCTGAAAGCGGATATTGGCATTCGAATCCTTTTCAAATTTCAGTTACCCTGCAATTCTATAGTCTCACTTCAAAGCAAGGCCTGTTTAACAATCATTCATCATCGTTAACAAAGACTGCAAATAGGGACCTAGTCCACCATTAATGAGTCACGTATTTATATTGCCGAATCCACACTATTCATTTTTTATTTAGAGAGCCACATTGAATAACAACCTCAAGATAGGCGTTTTCGTGGACGCCGAAAACATCCGCTACAACGGTGGTTACCAACTTCGATACGATATCCTACGCCGCTTTGCCGCACGTTTTGGCGGTAATTTATTACGCATGAACACCTATATCGCCTTTGATCAGGAACGCGCAAAGGAGGACTACGAATACGCCAAACGGGCACGTTCGTACCAGCAGATGGTACGGGATTACGGCTGGAAGATCATCGTTAAAATCGTACGCCGCTACACCGATGAAGAGGGCAATGTCACAACCAAGGCCAATGCGGATCTCGATCTGGCGGTCGATGCCATGCTGCAGTCGGAAAAACTCGATCTGGTGCTGCTGGTCACCGGAGACGGCGATTTTCTGCAGGTGGTAACAGCCTTGCAGGACCGGGGCTGCCGTGTAGAACTGCTCGGTTTCCGCAACGTCTCCAAGGAACTGCAACGGCAGGTCGACGACTACTTTTCCGGTTATCTGATTCCCGACCTGTTACCGATCTCCTATGAACCACGTAATGAGTGGGGCTCCCCCGGCTCCTGCGTCCGTGGTATCTGCTCGAAATGGTTTCCCGACAAAGGATATGGCTTTCTGCGCTTCATCAAGCGCATCGATCCGAACCTGTGGATTACGGACCCACGCGATGCGGAATCCCCCTATGAGAGCGTATTCTGCCATGCCAATGAGCTGGCCGACGGTGTCACCGACGAACTTCTGTCAAGCCGGGAGAACGTGCTCGAATTTTATATCGAGAAGAGTGAGAAAGGTGACGGCATGGTTGCCAACAATGTTCGTCTTGTGCCCTCCTACGGAAATCATGGTCTATGACTTACGCCAGCTGACTCTACAGCAGTTGGGTGTGGTAGCGGCGGGGATTGTCTGACAGACGAACAATCGTCCCGCTGCGCAATTCATAATGGTTACGCCTGGCATCCTCGAAAAATAGCCGCAGGGTTTCATGGACCACAGGGAAGGCAATCTCATCCCAGGGAATCTCCTGCTCAGCGAACAGAGCGACCTCCAGACTCTCACTGCCCGGTCCAAAGTCGAGATCCATCAGGCGGCTTTTGAACAACAAATAAACCTGGCTGATGTGAAGAAGATTGAAGAGAGTATACAACGCCTCCACCTTCACTCTGGCATTCGCCTCCTCCAGGGTCTCCCTGGCTGCACCCTCCTGGCTGGTCTCGCCGTTTTCCATAAAACCCGCAGGCAGTGTCCACAAACCGTAACGGGGTTCGATCGCTCGACGGCAGAGCAGCACTTTGTCCTCCCACATCGGAATACAACCCACCACCATCTTGGGATTCTGATAGTGGACCGTCAGACACTCAGCGCAGATGTGCCTGGGCCGATTGTCTCCATCCGGCACTTTGATTTCCACTTCAGCACCACACTGGCTGCAATACTTCATCGATCAACTCTCATATTTATCCTGCTCCAACAGACCTCCGGCCAATTTTTTAAACCATTTAGTGCCCAATGGCACCTTCTATTATCACCTAATGACCCCAACCCCTGCGATTTCCCATACAAATAGTAATAGTAAGGTATGCAATCTCCGAAGACTGCATCAGTTTTGCACGCACCGGCAAAAGCAACAATCAGCGGCCACTAACCGATAAAGAAAGCGAAGGTTAGATAATCGTCATAGCTCCCGGTAAAATCATCCGGACTTCACACCGGAGATGGTCAGATCATGCAGGACAATACGCCACAAACCACAGACCTCCAGGAGACTGTTGCTGCCATCGATTTGGGCTCCAACAGTTTCCACATGATTGTCGCCCGTGTTACCGACGGCAACCTGCAGGTCATCGACAAATTGCGGGAGATGGTGAGGCTGGGCGAAGGATTGACCAAAACCAAGCAGCTTAAACCCGAGGTAGCAGAAAGGGCTATCGCCTGCCTTGAACGATTCGGCCAGCGATTGGGCTCTATCCCTTCTGAAAATGTTCGCGCCGTCGGCACCAACACCCTGCGTCAGATAAGTTCAGCAGACAATTTCCTGGCGGCCGCTCAGCAGGCACTGGGCCATTCCATCGAGGTCATTGCCGGCCGCGAAGAGGCCCGCCTGATCTATCTCGGCGTGGCTTACGGCCTTGCCGCAGGGGATGAACGCCGTCTGGTGGTGGATATCGGTGGCGGCAGTACTGAACTCATCATCGGCGAAGGTTTCACCACCCGCCAGCGCGAGAGCCTGCACATGGGCTGCGTCAGCATAAGCAGAAAATTTTTCAAAGACGGCCATATCACCGCCAAGGCAATGAAAAAGGCAGAGCTTGCCTGCGCCATCGAGATCCGTCCTGTACGCACCTGGTTTCGCAACGGCAACTGGACCCTCGCCATCGGCAGTTCCGGCACCATCAAAGCGATCCGTAATGTGGTCCAGGAAGAGGGTTGGAGTGAACAGGGCATCACTCTAAGATCTCTGGAAAAACTGCAAAAGGCAATGATTGCTGCGGGCAGTGTAGAAGCGCTCAACCTGAAAGGACTGACATCCGAACGGAAACCTGTCTTCTCTGGTGGCGTCGCGGTCCTCCTTGCAGTCTTTCGCCATATCGGCATCGAGCAGATGCAGGTCTCCGACGAGGCGCTGCGAGAAGGATTGATCTACGACATGGTTGGCCGCAGCCGCCACGAGGACACCCGCGATCGCACCATCAAATCTCTATCCAAACGCTACAATATCGACGCCGATCAGGCAGGGCGTGTCGAAGCCACTGCCCTGGCCTTCTTCAACCAAGTCATCAAAGCCTGGAAGATGGGCGACCCACGCTATTCCAGCATGCTGAGTTGGGCCGCACTTGTGCATGAGACCGGTCTCACGGTCTCCCACAGCCAGTTCAATAAGCACGGCGCCTATCTGCTGGAAAACTCCGACATGTCGGGATTTACCCGGCAGGAACAGTGCGTGATTGCCGCACTGGTGCGGGGACACAGGCGCAAATTTCCCACCTCCACCTTCGAGACTCTTCCCAGGGAGGTGGTGCTCTGTACAAAACAACTTTGCGTTCTGCTGCGTCTCGCAGTGCTGTTGCATCGCAGCCGCTCAGCGGTAACCAAGCCGCACGCCCTGTTGGAGGTCGAGGGAAACCATCTGCTGTTGGAGTTTCCAAAAGGCTGGCTGGAGTCTCATCCACTCACCCACGCCGAGTTAAAACAGGAAGCGGACTATCTTGAGGCCACTGGTTTCGGGCTCTCTTTCGAATAATCCAGAACAGGATCAGTAGACCTGATCAAATTTGGCGGATCAGGTACCAGGAGGTTGCCGGTTCCACTCTACTTGAACCGGCCTATTGTTTCACCGCCCCTTCTGACAGCATTCGTCTCATCAGGGTAAACATCTCTTCGGGTGGTGTGCCATGAGGCAACACTTTCGCCAGCTTCCCCCCCCGGTCGATAAAGTAGGTATCCGCCGAGTGATCCACGACATAGTTAGCCTCGGAGTGTTGTTCTACGATGCTATAGGCTGCGCTATATTTCTCTGCGACCTCCTTCACGGCTTCCTGCAAACCTGTGACGCCTAAAATGCTTGGATGGAAGTACTCCCCATACACCCTGAGCCGCTCCAGTGAATCGCGATTGGGATCAACGCTGATAAACAGCGGCTGTACTCCGGCAAGCTCATCCTCAGTCAGTTCGTTCAGAGCCATGCTGAGAAAACCCAGACTCGTCGGGCAGATATCCGGGCACCAGGTATAGCCAAAATAGAGGATGACGACCTTACCCTGATAATCGTTCAGCGACACAGGCCCCAGATGCGATTCAAGCGCAAAATTGCCACCAACGGGTGTTGCGGAGATGGAGAGTTGTTCGTGACTGGGTACGCTGTCAGACTGAGGGGCCCAGAACAGCGCCACCCATATCAGTAAACCGCTCAACAACACAATAACGCCCAGTAGGAAGATACGCTGCATGATGACTTCCGATTTTGGTATAGATTAAGTGGCTAATACGAATTAGCCACTATTCGCTTCTTTGCCCGATCAGCTTTGAGGCAGCCTGGACAGTTTCGGTAAACAAAGTGAGCATATCCAGAAACTTCTCATTCCTTTCAATGATCACATTCTCCTGCTTGATATCTTCATCCAGCGACTCATCAATCCTGTCAATCACTATTTCCACTTTTTCCAGCTGGCGCGTCAGTCCCACAGACTGCCGCTGCAGATCCACCGCAATAAAATGGAGTTGCATGGAGGAGACTGTCGGGCGTTGGTGGAGACGAAGCAGACGTTCAATGTCGCTCTGGGCGCGGCTCATATGACGTTCGAATTCAAAAGAATCAAACTGCCTGAAACCTGCCTGATGACGCAGATTTCGTAGCTGAACCCGTAATGACGGGGCCAGTTTCCTCACTTGATCCAGCTGACTCTGCAACTGGCGCAAATCGGCCGTATCCAACGACTTTATTTTCGTTCCACCATTGCTGGAGAAACGCTCATTGTCTGCCGGCGCGGCAATAACGACCGGCGACATCAGAGCAACTGCCAAGACAATCAGTAAAAGACCCTGTTTATACATATTCAATATCCGGGGAGCACCCTCAAACAGTTAATAAATCCAACAAAACCCGAGTCACTCAAACTTCAGCCAAGTCCCCTTTCTCCTGCAACCAGCGCTTACGGTCAGGCGCGCGTTTCTTTGCCAGCATCATATCCATGACGCTGTTGGTATTATCCCCTGACTCAATGGTCAGGCGCACGAGACGTCGGGTATCCGGGTGAATCGTGGTCTCCCGCAGCTGCAAGGGGTTCATCTCACCTAATCCTTTGAAGCGCTGCACGTTGACCTTGCCGCGTATCTTCTCCGCCTCGATCCTGTCGAGCACGCCCTGCTTCTCGTCATCGTCCAACGCATAATAGACTTTTTTGCCAACATCGATACGATAGAGCGGAGGCATGGCCACGTAAACGTGCCCCTCCTGAACCAGCTTTCTGAAATGACGCAGAAACAGCGCGCATAACAGTGTGGCGATATGCAAACCATCGGAGTCCGCATCCGCAAGAATGCAGACTTTGTCAAAGCGGAGCTTGGAAAGATCCTCGCTACCGGGTTCCACTCCGATCGCCACGGAGATATCGTGTACCTCCTGTGAGGCCAGAACCTCCGCCGGATCAACCTCCCAGGTGTTCAATATCTTTCCGCGCAACGGCATGATCGCCTGGAATTCCCGATCCCTCGCCTGTTTGGCGGAGCCACCAGCTGAATCACCCTCCACCAGAAAGAGCTCACTGCGGGAAGGGTCAACAGTACTGCAGTCTGCCAGTTTCCCCGGCAGCGCCGGTCCCTGAGTCACCTTCTTACGGGTCACCTTGCGCCCGGCGCGCATCCGGCTCTGTGCAGAGTTGATCGCAAGTTCAGCGATACTTTCGCCAAGATCGGTATGCTGATTCAGCCAAAGGCTGAAGGCATCCTTCACCACACCGGAAACAAAAGCAGCACACTCCCTGGAGGAGAGACGTTCTTTGGTTTGCCCTGAAAACTGCGGTTCCAGCAGTTTGGCTGACAGCACATAACTGACCCGTGCCCAGACATCATCCGGCGTCAGCTTGACACCTCGTGGCAGCAGATTTCGAAACTCGCAGAACTCCCGGACCGCATCCGTCAAACCACTGCGCAGACCGTTAACGTGGGTGCCACCCTGGGCGGTGGGGATCAGGTTGACATAACTCTCAGTCACCGCTTCACCACCTTCCGGCAGCCAAACCACGGCCCATGCAACTGCTTCAGTGTTGGCCTCCATGTTGCCGACAAAGGCTTCACTGGGAATCAGCGTCTGACCAAGAAGCGCATCCAGCAGGTAATCCCGTAAACCGTCCTCATAGCACCACTCCTCCTGCTCACCACTCTTCTCATCGGTGAACCGAACATGGAGACCAGGGCAGAGCACCGCCTTGGCACGCAGCACATGGCGCAGCTGGCGCACAGAAAAGCGTGGACTGTCAAAATACTTGGCATCGGGCCAGAAACGCAAACGGGTACCGGTATTGTTGCGCCCAACCTTACCCACTGGTTCCAGATCAGAGACCTTGGCGCCCCCCGCAAAGGCCATGTTGTACTCCCGGCCATCACGCTTCACCCAGATCTCAAGGTGTCGGGAGAGTGCATTCACGACCGACACACCAACTCCATGCAGACCGCCTGAGAACTGGTAGTTTTTATTGGAAAACTTACCGCCCGCGTGCAGCTTGGTCAGGATCACTTCGACACCGGGCAACCCTTGCTGCGGGTGTAGATCAACCGGCATGCCACGTCCATCATCCTGCACTTGCAGGGAACCATCTTTGAACAGCGTGATCTCGATCGAGTTGGAAAAACCGGCAATCGCCTCATCGACACTGTTATCGATGACTTCCTGCGCCAGATGATTGGGACGGCTGGTATCGGTATACATTCCCGGGCGCTTGCGCACCGGTTCTAGCCCGCTGAGAACCTCAATATCGGAGGCGTCGTAGCTACCTGTCATAAATTATTTTGGGGCAAATCAAGTTTAAATTTGGAAATATACGAAGCCAGGAAGTTTACACATCCTGGTAGCCCGTGGCGAGGTTTCAATCCCGTATGGGTTGGCTTTATCTCTTTACCGTGTGGTCTAATAGTTGACATTCAATCCACACAAAAATCCGTATATAGAGCCAAACCGTGCCGAGAAAAAAGAAGAGCCCGCCCCTGGAAGAGGCGCTGAGCGAGCTGGAATCCCTGGTCGAGACCCTGGAACAGGGCGACTTATCCCTAGATGAGTCACTGAAATCCTTCGAACGAGGGGTGGAACTGACACGTACCTGCCAGAAGGCGCTGGAGGCGGCGGAACAGAAAGTTCGTCTATTGACCGGCGATTCCAATGACGCTGAATTGGAGCCTTTCCAGCGTGACGAGTGATACCCACCTTAAGGACTTCATGCAGTTCTGCCAGGCACGGGTGGAGCACGCCCTCGATCGCACTTTGCCGACGACCGGCACTACGCCCACTCTACTGCACGAAGCGATGCGCTATGCCGCCCTGGGAGGAGGTAAACGAGTCCGACCGGTACTCGTCTATGCTGCGGGACAGGCCACCGGCGTCAAGATGGAGCGACTGGATGCCGCTGCCTGTGCGATCGAGATGATCCACGCATACTCACTTGTGCATGACGATTTACCGGCAATGGATGACGATGACCTGCGGCGTGGGCGCCCCACCTGCCACAAAGCATTCGACGAGGCCACTGCTATCCTGGTCGGCGACGCACTGCAGACTCTGGCCTTCCAGATCCTTTGCACCGATAACACGCTGGAAGCAAATGCCGAAACCCGGCTGAAGATGGTGGAGACACTTGCCCGTGCGAGCGGTTCCAGAGGCATGGCCGGTGGTCAGGCTCTGGATCTGAGTGCGACCGGACACGAGCTGAATCTTACCGAACTGGAAAATCTGCATATCCACAAAACGGGGGCGCTGATCTGCGCCAGCGTCCGCATGGGCACACTATTGAATCCCGATCTCGATTCTGAAATAGTCCGCAAACTCAGCCACTTTGCAAAATGTATCGGGCTGGCATTTCAGATCCGGGACGATATCCTGGATGTGGAGGGCGACACCGAGACCCTGGGAAAAACCCAGGGTAAGGACCAGGCCCAGAACAAATCCACCTACCCTTCTCTACTCGGCCTCACAGGCGCACGCGAGAAAGCGGAGGAGTTCCGACAGAATGCCTTACAGAGTCTGGAGGGTTTTGGCGAAGAGGCAGCACCGTTACGCTGGATCGCCGATTACATCATCGGCCGAAATCATTAGCTTGCACCTCTCCCTTCTGCTTGGGATAATTGATCGTCTCACGCTGGCCGTCTTCCCAATGGGGAGGACACGGAAAAACCAGAGGTTCTGTCAGTTGTCCCTGAACGGGCGGCAGACTATCCTCCGACTTCCCGACTCAGTATTTGCATGACTTCGCACTAGGTTGGCGAAGCAGGATCCCAGACATGGCAGAAAACACCCCTCACACCGGCACCCAGATTGCGGATGTCCAAAACAGCGAAGATACCCGCAGGATCGCCATTGATAAGGTGGGCATCAAGGATATCCGCCACCCGGTACGCATCAAAGATCGCAGTGAGGGCGAACAGCACACCATTGCCAACTTCAATATGTACGTCAACCTGCCCCACAACTTCAAGGGCACGCACATGTCCCGTTTCGTGGAGATCCTCAACAGCCACGACTACGAAATCACCGTTGAATCCTTCAAGGACATGCTGAAGGAGATGGCGGAGCGCCTGGAAGCCGAGTCGGGCCACATTGAGATGAACTTCCCTTTCTTCATCAATAAGACCGCGCCGATTTCCAATGTACAGAGCCTGCTCGACTACGATGTCACCCTGATAGGAGAGATCCACAGCGGCGTTGCCCATATCGACATCAAGGTGGTAGTGCCGGTCACCAGCCTCTGTCCCTGTTCGAAAAAGATCTCCGATCGTGGTGCTCACAACCAGCGTTCTCACGTCACGATACAGGCACGTACCAGAGGATTTATCTGGATTGAGGAGATCATCAACATAGTTGAGCAGGAGGCATCATGCGAACTCTTCGGACTGCTCAAACGACCGGATGAGAAGCATGTCACCGAGCGCGCCTACGACAATCCAAAGTTCGTCGAGGACATGGTTAGGGACGTGGCGGTGCGCCTCAACAATGAGGATCGCATCAGTGCCTATGTCATTGAATCGGAGAACTTCGAATCGATCCACAACCACTCGGCCTATGCACTGATCGAGCGGGATAAAACAGCTGAATAACCACGTAGGGTGCGCTGTGCGCACCATGATTGCTGCTTATTCTGGTGCGCACAGCGCACCCTACCAGGCTTGAACCCCGAAACTTGGATTATCAATACTTGCTGTGCAACAGCAGTACCGCCCCCTGATCCTCCATCTTCACCCGGCTGAGGAAACTCATACCCAACAATACCCGGCGCGGACTCTCCCCCTCGATAACAAACCCTCGCACCTGGTTCAGCCTGATATCCCCCACCTGCACCCGATCCAGTATCACTTCATAGGCAGGTGTTATGCCGGACGCCGTACTGACCGAAATACGCTTGCCATCCAGCTTATATGGGATCCCCAAGCGCTTGGCAACCCCTGAATTCAGGGCCACCGCCGACGCCCCCGTATCGACCAAAAAGTGCACGTTACGGCCATTGATGCTGCCCACCGTCGAGTAACTGTTGTTCAGATCCCGCTGGATCCTGGCAGTGGTCCTTTCCGGTTTGCTGAATTGGCTGGAGACATGGCTGCCGAGCCGGTATATCTGCCGCTCTCCATCCACCTCTATCACCGCCTCACGGCTGTCCGCGTCGATCAAGACCACGCCCTCCGGCGAGGGCTGATCGAGCTTCAGCAAGCGGCGGGTACCGTCGATGGTTACCATTGCCTTGTTGGAAAAGAGGGCCTCGATAGTAATCCTGTCAACCGCGATGGCTGCCACAGGAAACAGTATGGCAATCAGCAGCAAGGCCAGCCGCCTCCGCATCATAAAAGCCCTGAAATTCGGATCAACTGCATCACCAACAGCGCGAAGATGCCTGCCACCACATCATCCAGCATGATGCCCAGTCCCCCGCCCACCTTGCGGTCGATGGAGTTGATGGGCCAGGGCTTGAAAATATCAAAGAGGCGAAACAGAACAAACCCGAGCAGCAGCCACTGCCAGCCTGCGGGCGCCATAATCATGGTAATCAGATATCCGACAATCTCATCCCAAACGATACCGCCATGATCGTGCACACCGAGATCACGGGAGGTTCGCTCGCAGAGCCAGATCCCCACCACGAACATCAGCGATACAGCGACCAAATAGGCGGTCAGTGCCAGTGGGGCCATCAACAGATAGATCGGGACCGCGACCAAGGTACCGAAAGTACCCGGCGCAAAGGGCATGGTGCCACTACCAAAACCGAAAGCCAGCAGATGTACCGGGTTACGCAAATTGGGGGCGGGGTTGGCGGTTGAGTCAGACATCGGCAAAATGGTCAAATCCAGCGAATTGTGATTGCCAAAGGGTACCATTCTCCCGCTCACAGCGCAGTCCGGTGCCCGCTTCAATACGGCCAACCACTGCTATCGGCAAAGCCAGGCGGCCACTGATCACCTCCACCTCATGCAGTCTTTTGGAAGGCAGAGTGAAGCAGAGTTCATAATCATCCCCCGCGGCCAACGGCAACGACCATCCATCCGTTTCAGCAACAACTTCTGCCACCGGTGGCGACAGGGGGAGCTGAGATAGATCCAATCTGCCACCCACCCCACTAGCCTGCAGGATGTGTCCGAGGTCAGCCAGGAGTCCGTCAGAGATATCGATGGCGGCGGTGGCGAGCCCACGCAGTTCAAGCCCCATCCCAATGCGGGGTTCCGGACGTTCCAGCCGTTGTACGACATCACGCAAGTCAAAGGTTTTCGGCAACCTGTGTCCCTGCTTTGCGGAGAGTGCAAGCCCGGCATCTCCAAGGCTGCCGGTGACGCAGATCAGGTCATCCGGATGAGCACCAGACCGGGCCAATGCACTGCCAGAAGGCAAAAAACCCTGGGCCTGAACAGTGATGGAGAGCGGCCCGCGGGTAGTGTCTCCGCCGATGAGTTGCACACCATAGCGTTTCGCCAACACTGAAAAACCCTTGCTGAATGCCGCCAGCCAGTTGCTGTCTACTGCAGGCAGAGTCAGGGCCAATGTCACCCAGGCGGGTTGCGCTCCCATCGCTGCCAAATCGCTGAGATTGACCGCCAGCACCTTATGACCTAACGCTTCCGGATCCACATCGGGGAAAAAATGCACGCCGGACACCAGGGTATCCACAGTGACCACCAACTCATGACCCGGAGGCAACTGCAACAGGGCACAGTCATCCCCGATGCCGAGCACCACGTCATCACGGATGGCCGAAGGTTCGGAAAAATAGCGTCGAATCAGATCAAATTCGGATAAGGCCATGATTAATCAATGGTTTATATCGAAAGAAAGCTTGCCTATTAGGATAACATCAGTGTAGCTTGTGTAGATTACGGTGATGGGTATCAAAGATGAGCGAAAACGAACATTTTAACAAGATAGAGAAGGCCGGAGACTTCATGGTCGAAATGTTCCACACCATCGGTTTGTTCGTGATCGGTGCCACTGTGATCTGGTCGAGTGTAACCGTCTATCTGGAGATGATCTCTCACGGTCACGCCACACTGAAGGATATCCTGCTGCTATTCATCTATCTGGAACTGGGCGCGATGGTCGGCATCTATTTCAAGACCCGCCGCATGCCGGTGCAGTTCCTGATCTATATCGCCGTCACAGCGCTTACGCGCCTGCTGACCATCGACATCAAGACCATGCCAAGCGAGATGATCCTCACTCTGACCGGCGCAATCCTGATGCTGACATTTGCCATCCTGGTACTGAGGTATGGCAATTCGAAACTCGGCAGCAAGCAAGATGAGTTCTAAGGAATCTAGGCCTTTTTAGCCTTCATCTCCACCTTGCGGATCTCTTTGGCCACTTTATCCAATACACCATTGACGAACCTGTGGCCCTGCTCGGCCCCAAACACCTTGGCCAATTCCACCGATTCATTGATCACCACCCGATAGGGTACCTCCGGGTGAAAATTTAATTCATAGACACCAAGGCGCAACACCGCCCGTTCTACTGGATCGACGCTTTCGATAGCTCGATCAAGGGCAGGCTTCAGCAGTTCATCCAACTCAGTCAGGTGTCTGGGGACACCGTGCAGCAGATCCTGAAAATAGGGCACCTCAAAACTTTTGACATCCTGCTCCGCCAAAAATTGATCGACGATGGAGCCAACATCCTGACCGGCCATCTGCCACTGGTAGACGGCCTGAACCGCATGCCGGCGCGCCTGACTGCGTTTGCGGCTCATGCCCCGATCTGACGAAACAGATTCACCATCTCGATAGCTGAGAGCGTCGCTTCAGCACCCTTGTTGCCGGCCTTGGTCCCTGCCCGCTCGATGGCCTGCTCGATGGTGTCGACCGTCAATACGCCGAAGGCGATGGGGACGCCGTGTTTCAGGCTGACCTGAGACATCCCTTTCACACACTCGCCGGCCACATAATCAAAGTGGGGGGTGCCGCCACGAATCACTGCGCCCAACGCGATGATGGCATCATACTCTCCCTTTGCGGCGATCTTCTCCAGTAATACCGGCATCTCAAAGGCGCCGGGCAGTCTGACCAGCGTAATATCATCCTCAGACGCGCCGTGGCGTTTCAGGGTGTCAATCGCCCCGTCCACCAGACTCTCCACAACAAAGCTGTTGAAACGCGCAGCCACTACACAGAATCGCGCATTCTCAATCGTCAGTGCGCCTTCAATGGTTTTGATGGTCATGTTCTTTACCCTGAAAAATAGATCTATTATCAAAAACGCGCACTCGCGTTCCAGCTATTGGTTATTCACAATCGACGTATTCAACCACTTCCATACCGAAGCCGGAGAGGCCGTGGATACTCTTCGGCGCACTGAGCACGCGCATCTTACGCACACCCAGATCAGAGAGAATCTGCGCGCCGACACCATAGGTGCGTAGCTCCTTGCTGTTGTCATGTTTAACGAACGCCTCGCCTTCCGGCCTCTGCAGCTGCAACTCCATCATACGCTGCACTATCTCCCGGGCGGTGTCGTGATTGCGCAGCACCACGATCACGCCTTGCCCCGCTTTACCCACCTGTTTCATGGCATTTTCAAGTGGCCAACCACAATCACCACCGGTTGAACTGAACAAATCACACAAGCTGTTCTGCATGTGAACGCGAACCAGTGTCGGCTTATCCGGTTTCGGATGCCCCATCACCAGCGCCAGATGCAGATCGTTATCCACCATATCCTGATAGGCAACCAGGCGAAAATTCCCGTGCCTGGTGGGAAATGCACATTCGCTGACCCGCTCCACTGTATGCTCATTTTTCACCCGATACTGGATCAGATCGGCGATGGTGCCGATTTTCAGATCATGCTCTTGTGCAAACTTCTCAAGATCCGACCGGCGCGCCATGGTCCCGTCGTCGTTGAGAATCTCCACGATGACGGAAGCGGCGCGGAAACCCGCCATGCGGGCCAAATCACACCCCGCTTCAGTATGACCGGCGCGTACCAGAACACCACCAGGCTGCGCCATCAGCGGAAAGATATGCCCCGGTTGCTCAATATCCTGAGGTTGTGCGTCCTCTGCCACAGCAGCCAAAATGGTGGTAGCCCGATCAGCGGCCGAGATACCGGTGGTCACCCCTTCGGCGGCCTCGATAGAGACTGTGAAATTGGTGGCCGCCAGCTCATCGTCAGTGGGCACCATCAGGGGCAGGCGTAACTGGCTGCAGCGCTCTTTGGTGAGCGTAAGGCAGATCAGGCCGCGGCCGTAACGGGCCATGAAATTGACCGCATCCGGGGTCACAATCTCGGCAGCCATGATGAGATCGCCCTCGTTCTCACGATCCTCATCATCCATGATGACAACCATCTTCCCCTGTTTCAGATCGGCAATGATTTCTTCTGTAGTATTAAGGGACATATATCCAGTCTTGCATTATTGGCAAAGCGAACCGTTAATTGTAACAGAGGCGGGATTAACAACAAACGTTGTCAAACCAAGTTTAAGCCTTTAGCGGATAAAACCCCGCTCCAGCAACAACGCTTCGGTAACACCCGATGCCGCTGATTCAGACGCCTTCTCCCCGAGCGCCAGCCGTTCGAGGTAGCGGGCGATCAGGTCGACCTCCAGGGTTCACTTCATGCCCCACCTGAATCCCTTCTAGGGTCGTCTCTTGCAGGGTATGAGGGACGATATTGAGATCGAAGCGATTACCGTCGATGCCGTTCACCGTCAAGCTGGCCCCATCAACACAGATGGAACCCTTATGGGCGATATATTTTGCCAGCGCCTTAGGTGCCTCAATGTCAAAACGGATGGATCGGGCATCCTCCCGGCGGCCCACCACCTTCCCCACGCCATCCACATGTCCACTCACCAGGTGACCGCCGAGACGGGAACAGGGTCAAGGCCATCTCCAGATTCACCGGGCTGCCCGGCTTGAGATTATGGAGCGTAGTCAAGGAAAGTGTCTCACGGGAAACATCCGCCCGAAAGCCATCCCCAGTCAACTCGACCACTGTCAGACAAACACCGTTGGTGGCGATACTGTCGCCAAGAGCAACGTCAGCCAAATCCAACTGCCCAGTGTGGATGTATAGGCGTACGTCTCCGCCTTTAGTCTCCTGGCCAGCAAGTGTGCCGATCGATTGAATGATGCCTGTAAACATATTGATTTTACTCTGAGTTCTATTGGCGATATAACGGCCGGGCCGTGATACGGATCTCTTCGCCCACCTGGCGCAGGTCGGTGACATCGAGTTCTAAGCGATCCTCCATCTTCTCCAGACCCGGCAGATGGAAGAGCCCCCTGGCCCCATCACCCATAATATGGGGCGCCACATAGATCACCAGTTCGTCGATCAGCTGCTGTTCCAGCATTGCACCGGCCAGCACAGCACCTGACTCAAGCATCACCTCATGCAGTTCACGCGCTGTGAGCTGCGCCATCACTGCAGTCAGGTCCAGCACATCGTCCCGGGGCGGCACCAGCACCACCTCTGCACCAGCAGCTTCCAAGGCAGCTGTCCGCTGGGGGTGGTCATCACTGCCCAGTACCAGCGTTTTCCCCGGTAGGGCCAGCATCTTTGCAGCGGGTGACATCTCCAACTGCGGGTCCAAAACGACCCTCACAGGATGCGGCGTCTGCAGCCCCTCATCCAATCCCAACTCCTGGGAAGTCAGCCGTACATTCATCGATGCATCGTCAGCAAGTACCGTGGAGATTCCAGTCAGAATCGCGCTGCTGCGGGCGCGCAACAGATGCACGTCATGGCGAGCCGCAGACGAGGTGATCCACTTGCTCTCGCCACTGGCCATCGCCGTACGCCCATCCAGACTCATGGCCAGCTTACAGCGCACGTAGGGTTTGCCGTGACGCATGCGCTTGATAAAGCCCGGATTCAACGCCTCAGCCTGAAGCTGCATCAGTCCTGCCTCAACAGTTATTCCAGCCTGCTGCAACTGCGCCATTCCCTTCCCGGCCACTTGGGGGTTGGGATCTTCCATTGCTGCCACAACACGTGTGACACCCGCTTCGATCAGTCCTTCTGTACAGGGAGGGGTACGTCCGTGGTGGCAGCAGGGTTCCAGTGTGATATAAGCCGTCGATCCCTCGGCCCGCGCACCCGCTACGGCTATGGCATTGCGTTCTGCATGGGGCTCTCCGGCGCGGCGATGGTAGCCTTCACCGACAATCTCATCCCCCTTCACCAACACACAGCCAACCCTGGGATTTGGATGGGTGGTATAACGTCCCCGCTCCGCCAGACGAATCGCTCTGGCCATATAGACGTGGTCGCTGCCGCTGCTCATTTGTCCTTTTTATCGCGACTTAGAAGATCCATCTGCTGTCTGCGCGCCTCGGGACCCGGCTGACTCTCCAGGCGGTCAATCTCCTCCCGGAAAGCGTTAACATCCTCAAATTTACGGTAGACGGACGCGAAGCGCACATAGGCAACCTGGTCCAGCGTCTTCAGTTCATCCATGACCATCTCCCCGATTTCCAGCGACGCGATCTCTCGATCTCCACTGGCCGTTAACTTGCGGGTGATATGGTTGATTGCCGCCTCCACCTGTTCGGTACTGACCGGGCGCTTCTCCAGCGCCCGCATCATGCCTGAACGCAGTTTACGGCCATCGAAGGGCGTGCGACTGCCGTCGTGCTTGACGACTCTGGGCAGGTTCAGCTCAGCGGTTTCATAAGTGGTGAACCGTTCCTGGCAGACCGCACACTGACGGCGACGTCGAATCTGATCGCCCTCTCCCGCGAGGCGGGAGTCGATGACCTTGGTATCCTGTGCTCCGCAAAAAGGACAGCGCATAGGCTAGGGCCAAGGGCCAAGGGCCAAGGGCCAAGGGAATATATTGCACAATATCATCTTCTTCTAACCTTGGCCCTCAGCCCTATACCCTTGGCCCAATTTTTCAAGCGTAGACCGGGTATTTGGCGCAGATGGCCAGAGCCTTCTCCTTAACCCCATCAATCACCGCCTGATCTCCACGGCTATCGATTACGTCGCACATCCAGCCCGCAAGTTCAGCGGCATCCGCCTCATCGAAACCCCTGGTGGTGATGGCCGGTGTGCCGACCCGAATACCTGAAGTCACGAAGGGGGATTGAGGATCGTTCGGCACTGCATTCTTGTTGACGGTGATGTTGGCAGCACCTAGCCAGGCATCCACATCCTTGCCGGTCAGACCCGCCTCGATGAAGCTGACCAAAAACAGATGGTCATCGGTACCCTTGGAGACCACGTCGTAGCCGCGATCTATGAAAACCCGAGCCATCGCCTGGGCATTTTTGATCACCAGACCCTGATAGGTCTTGAATTCAGGCTCCATCGCCTCCTTGAAGGCTACGGCCTTGGCGGCAATCACATGCATCAGGGGACCGCCTTGAGTGCCGGGAAAGACCAGTGAATTCAGCTTCTTTTCAATCTCTGCGTTGGCCCTTGCCAAAATCAGGCCGCCGCGGGGACCTCGCAGGGTTTTGTGCGTGGTCGTAGTGGTCACATCGGCAATATTTACCGGACTCGGGTAGTGGCCGGCTGCAATCAAGCCCGCCACATGCGCCATATCAACGAACAGATAGGCGCCCACCTCATCGGAAATATCACGAAAACGCTGCCAATCAACAACGCGGGAGTAGGCGGAAAAGCCCGCGACGATCATTTTTGGCTTGTGCTCGCGGGCAAGACGCTCGACCTCTTCATAGTCGATCTCACCGGTCTCGGGATTGAGACCATACTGAACGGCATGGTAAAGCTTGCCGGAGAAATTGGGCTTGGCGCCGTGAGTCAGATGGCCTCCATGGGCCAGGCTCATGCCAAGTACGGTGTCCCCTGGCTGGCAGAGCGCCATATAGACCGCCGCATTGGCTTGAGAACCGGAGTGAGGTTGAACATTCGCAAAGTCCGCATCAAACAGCGCCTTGGCGCGGTCGATGGCCAACTGCTCGGCAACATCGACATTCTCACAGCCGCCGTAGTAGCGCTTGTAAGGGTAACCCTCGGCATATTTGTTCGTCAGCACGCTACCCTGAGCCTGCATTACGCGGGGACTGGTGTAGTTTTCAGAGGCGATCAGCTCGATATGCTCTTCCTGACGCGTCTCTTCGGCTTGCATTGCCGACCACAACTCATCGTCATACCCTTGGATTTGCATGTTCTTGTTAAACATCAGGCCATTTCCCCGCCAATAAAAAGCGAATTAATATAGCAAAAAAAAGCAAACCGGTCTCTAAACCAGTTCACCTGCTCTAAGAGACAGAAAAAGATTTCCACTCTCTGCAGAAAATCACAGTTTTTCCCTTTACGGCTGTTGCTATAGCCGTTATTTTAGCGGGGATAATAATTACATTCATCTGCTTGGCACTTTTGAAGTAAAACTTAAGGGGTATTCTCCATGCGTCGTGTATCGGCAAAGACCATTCTGCTCTTTCTCTTGGCGCTGCTCTTCATTCCGGTCCAGGCACCCGCCGTCGAATTGAGCATGGGCGAGGCGATCAACAAGGCTGGCCGGCAGCGCATGCTGACCCAACGGATTGTCAAGACCTATTGCCAGATGGGGCAGGATATCCGCTATCGCATCGCCAAAAAACAGCGCAAGGCTTCACTTGATCTCTTTGCTGCGCAACTTGCCGAGTTGAAAAAATTCAAAGTGAACAGCAGCGTCACCCAAGCGTTAGAGACGGTCTCCACACTGTGGGCTCCTTTTCACCAGCTCGCAGCAGGCAAGCCCAATCGCACCTCTGCCAAAGCTGTACGTCAGGCCGGGGAGGAGCTGCTGAATGCATCACACCGGGTTGTTGTGTTGCTCGAGACCGCTTCCGGCACGTCCACCGGGAAATTGGTCAATATGGCCGGACGCCAGCGCATGCTATCCCAGCGCATGGCCAACCTGTATATGCTGCGCAGCTGGAAATTCCAACAACCACTCTACGAATCCGATTACAAAAAGGCGGCAGCAGATTTCGACAGCGCACTGCAGCAGTTAAGGACAGCTCCCGAGAACACACCCGAGATAGATCAGGCACTGACGGAGGTAAAGGAGCAATGGGATTTATTCAGCCTTGGCAACAACCTGGAGGACGGCAATTTTGTTCCCTCTCTGGTCAGCCGTTCGCTGGATAAGATTCTCGTCGCAATGAATAAGATTACCGGCATGTATGCGGCATTGATGTAGGTATAAAACCGGATTGGTCTGCCCCGGCGGGCGGGCCAGAGCACCTCGCTCTACAGAAAATCAAATACCCCTGAAGAGAGAAGAAAATCTCTCCATTGCAGCATCCAGTTCGTGATTTTCCACGAAATACTGCCGGGAATTCCGGGACATCCGCGTCCACTCATCCTCATTACTGTGCAGATGGCCTACTTTCCCGGCAAGATCTGATATCTCAGAACCGGCAAAACCCAACTGCTTCCGTTGCACGAGATCATCAAGATCGAAGGTTGTGACGATAGGCAGTCCCTCGCTCCAGGCCTCGATAAAGGTATTGGGAAAGCCTTCAAAGGAGGAGGTACAACATAGAATTCTGGCATTTGCGTAGAAATCCCGAATTCTGTCCCGCTCGACCATACCGCGAATATTGACGTTCTCCGCCTGCTCCGCCGCGTCGAGTACGTTACGCGCATACTCGGAGTCTTTGTTGGGTTTACCCAGAACATCATAGGTGATTTCCGGAGTTTTGGCCGCCATTTCAAGCAGAAACTCCAGGCGTTTCTCCTCACTTATCCGGCCAACCCAGATCACCCCTTTGCGTTCATGAAAATCCTTGGGCGCCGATTGTTCCGCCGGCAACAGATCGGGACAGGGCATAGGCAACACGGTTGACGCCATGCCAAAAGCATCCAGCAAGGCCACACCCTGTTTTTCAGTCTGCACAATCAAATGATCCGCCAACTCCAACCCTTTCTTGTAGAGGTACTTCTCTCTGAAGGAATCCAGACAGGGTAGATTTGGCTGACAATCAGCGTCGCTGGCAGAGGAGAAGATGAATTTCTTATGGTTCCGCTTACACCACAGGGCAACCTGGCCAGTTACATACTCGGCACCATTTTGATAGTAGACATCGGCATCAGCACGTTTGAGTGCAGCATTGAGACTACTCCAACGCGGGTGGAAAAAACGCAGCCCGGGAAGACCCTCGTCCTTACGACACAGCTTGATGAGCCTAACGCCATCAATGACAAAGTCCTGTTCCTGACCCTCATCCCAAGTAATGATCGAGACGTCGAAACCCTTCTTCTGCAACCAGAAAGCCATCATGCTGGTCTGACGCTCAACGCCACCCACATGCCCGGCGCTCCCGCCTGATATAGCGCCATAAGCATTGTGCGCCACGAGAGAAATTTTTATTGTCATTCCAGACACTACACGAACCTTAGGCTTCAGACTGATAGGCGAAGTATTTGAGGGGAATTCCCTGGGGAAAACCTTCCTTAACCACTCCCAACTATTTAATGAGGGCAATAATCTCGCCACGCAAACCAATACTATAAATAACCATGATAGCGCCGAACACAGTCACGAGCATCGCCCCGACCGTCACAAAGGCACTGACTTCAAGCCTGCGCTTCATCGCCACACTACTGGTCCAGACTCTGGACACCTGGCCAAGCACGGGTATTTGCGTCCCTTTCCTGAGCAATGTCGTATCGTAATAGACTGGTTTGAACTGCGCGATAAGAAATGCCAACCCCCCACCGGCAGCGAGACTCAACACCAGGATGACTACGCTGAAAATCACCCGCTTGGGGCCGGCAGGAACCAACGGGACCTTTGGTGGATCAATTACCCGAAACTTTACATTGTCACCCGCCTCGTCTGCCTGTTCCGACATGCGGGCAGATTCCAGGCGCTGCACCAACTGCTCATAGGTCTCTTTGTTGATGCTGTAATCTCGATTGAGCTTCTTCAATTCAGCTTCCACCTGTGGCAAGGTGTCAAGCTTTTCCCTCAGCACTTCAATTCTCTTTTTATATTCGTTTGTTCTGACGCGAATCCCCGTTAAGGTAACTTCTGATTGGCGATAAGCCAGTTTCAACTCCTCCACCGCGATCGAGGTTACATTAACGTCGGAACCGCCGGCAGCCTGACTCTCCTGAATTTCCCTCTCTTGTTTCTGCAGCTCAGCTATCGTCTGCCTTGCCTCCTTGACATCCGGATGGGCTTCAGTGTATCTCAGAAGAAGGTCGTCGAGCCTTTTTTCCAAGGCCAGAATACGCTGTTCACCTGGGGTCGTAGCCACTGCCAAACGTCCCTCTGTCTCCCGGCGTTGTCTCTCATCCCTCTCGGCGGCTTCGTATTGGCGCCTCAACTCGTCACGTCGAATCCTGGCCTCTTTCAGCTCCAGCTTGAGATCCTGCAACGTAGCCCGCACAGCTTGCAGCCTCGCAAACACACCACCATCCTGACCTGGCAAAGTGTCGATATACTTTCTTTTGAAATCGGTCAGCCGATTCTCAGCCTCAACAAGCCGGGATTCATACTCCCTGATCTGTTGCTCCAGAAACCTTTGTGCCGTATCCGACTCAACCCGGGTATCACCCAGCGCCGACTCCACAAAGATATTCAGCAGTGTCTCCACCACTTTTTTCGTAACATAGGGATCCTTCGCACTATAGGCTATGGTGTAGAAATTCTGCCGCCTTTGAGTGTCAATCGATATCTCACTTTTAAGCTCTTCAAGCATGCGCTCTTTCTCTGCCACGGTCGTAGCATCATGATCCATGTCCGTTTCGCGCATCACCTTTTCAAGGTTTTTCCGACTCAAGAGCGTACGGGTCATCAACTGAAGCCGTTGCGCAAGATTGGTCTCCACTGCCAGCCCTTTCAGTAGGGGACGCAGGACCGTTTCTGTATCCACAAAAACCCTGGCATTCGACTCGTACTTGTCGGGCATGGCAAAAACTGCGGCCCAGCCGACAATAGCAATCAGCCAAGCTGCGATCATCGCATACCAGCGATACCGCCATGCGGAGCGAATCTGATTCTTGATGATATTGATTAAATCTTTCATGACATGAGTATCTAGGGGTCTCTAATATCCTAATTTCCAGATTCCGTTCATCGGTGCGAGAAAATATATCCTTGCACAAATAGAACGCAACCCGGTTCCTGGGTAACCACAGGGATGGTTGACCAGCCATTATTAGCATTCTGTAACAGCCGGTTTCTTTCGCCAGCTACCGGCACAGCCCTGCCCATCAAGCCGCTATATGATACAGATGCATCGATCCAGTTACCAATGCGCCTGTAAAGAAAGGTGACAGTCAATGCAGAAAGGGCATATCAGAGTATGCTTATGCATTTTTCTGCTTGGTATCATAGAGATAGCTTAATCCAAAGGCGGCCAAGTCTTTAGACTTTGACCGACACGGAAACGATATAATCGCCACCGACTGCCATTTTCATTTGAGCAGGATTTGAATTGTCCGGTTACTCACGCTCAGGGCAGTTGCTTGAGCTTTTCATAATGACATTGAGTACCTGTTGTTTGTTATGGATGCCCAAGTCATCGGCAGTAAAAAGGAAATACTTTAGGCATTTGGACAAATGCAGCTAAAACCCCCCACGTCCATGGGATTACCTCACCGCTTTGTGAATTCTTCAAAGAGTTTGGAGCGAGATCCCAAAAGACAGCCAATATTCAAAAATGTCCGAAAATAACATCCTGAATTTATGAGAGAAACACGTTTTTGTCCACGCGCACTTGAACTTGGTGAGGGGGTGAAGGATAGAGATCCTCTCTCAGCAGATTCGCTGCGTCCAACAAATTCACTTCTCGGCGCATTCCATGCAACGCGTATTCGCCGGATCAACGGAAAGTCGACGAATACCTATCTCTTCGCCACACACAAAACAGTATCCGTACTCGCCTGATTCAATGCGGCGCAAGGCACCTTCGACCTTCAAGAGCTGAGACTGACGTCGCCTGGATGCTTCCAGGGCCATTTGCTGTGCCTGCATGGCATCCATGCGAGAAAGCCTGCCAACTCTCGCCTGATCAAGCTCCAAGGGTTTGTTTGTCTCCTTGAATGTTTCCTCCAACTCCTGGAGCTCCGATTTCAGAAAAAGAAGTTGTTGTCTGATTTGTGCCATCTCTTCTTCGGTCATTGGTCACCACTACAATTGCTATCGCTGCTGACGCACTGGTTAGGCAAGCCGCAATTGTGCCAAAGAAGCGAACGCATCTCCCCCACTTATGTCCGGAATGATGGTCAGTTCGAGCACAGTAACCGCCGGTAGCTCGACGCGATGCTCTTCCGTCTCACAGGTTGCAGCCTGGGGACTGAAGTTCCACTGCTGCCGTACGATTTCCTGAAACGACTGTCCGCCATCCGGCGACCAACGCAAGACGTACTCTTGCGTTCGCTCGATGTGGGTCTCCACAAAGTTCAACCAAATCTGCCGGAGACTTTGCGGATTGGCGAAGAGAAGCCGGATCGTCTGCTTTCCTGGGCCTGCAGCACGCCATCCAGAGTCTCGGCCGGGCAGCAAAGCAGACTCAATGGGATGCGAGGCGTCCTCCGAGGTGATCTCTACCTCCGCGAGTCCTTCCAGATTCAACCAGTTCTGGTCAGGAGATAGGGTTTCTTGCTGAACTGAGGTGATGATTCGTTTGCGCATCTTTATGCCTTCTGATATCGGGCCAGGGGAACTCTCTGTGCCTTACTGCTAAATAAACAGATATTGCGACCCGTATACCGTGGCACCCTGATTGCCTTGGAAAATACCCTGGTGGCAATATCTTACGTGGCATTCAAATTAAGAGAGAACCGCGTACTACTGAATCACTTGCACTTGCTCTTCAATTCGTCACGCCGCTTATTACCTTTCTTCAATTGCAGAGTAACAATTTTCAGTTCAGTTGATAATCGTTTCTTTTTCGTCGAATTATTTTCGTTACTCCATTTTTTCTCTAATTTCTTCTTTTTCTCCTTCAGCTTTTTCAACAGCTCATCTATTTGGTCACACTGGGGAGCTTTCTTCTTTTCCGCCTTCTTCAAGTAGCCATTTAAACTGCCCAGTAGCTTTTCGATACCCATCTCATATCTCCCATTCGTAGATTCTCTATAAAGGCCATTTCTTCCACATTCTGCGCAATGATACTCTTGGATTATTACAGTATGTTTACGCCTCTATCGCTTCAAGTGCAGTTACACTCTTAGCCATCCGTTTGGCGAAATAGTAGATGCGCTTCTGTTTTTCGATGATATCGACTTCAATAGTGTAAGCCGGAATACGGTTGGGCTCTTCGGCCACCAGCCGTTCCGCCTGATGAGCGGCCGCTGAGTCAGTCATTTTGGTGATCTCCTCTTTCATGGCTGTCACAATCTGTGCGGCTTCCTCACTATTCTGGGAAACTGCCTGTACCGCAGTTTTGAAAGCCTTGGTAACCACTTCATGAAAACCCAAAAGAACCTCGCGGGTCGGTTCACTGATTGAAAACCCTGCATTTATCCGGTCAAAGCCCAAACCCACCAGATTGGTTTCAATCGTATCACCTATGTTCTCTAGATCGCTCACAGCTTCCATGAGCTTGAGAAACTCCTCGGTCTGCTGATCCGATAATGACCGCTTACTGATACGTCCCATGTAGTCGATGATTTGCTCGTAGAGGATATCCACCTGGTCATCCAGGTCACGGACAGCGGACAATGACTCTTTATTGCCAGTGAGAATGGCCGGCATGATACTGTCCAGCATCTCTTGTACGCGCTCTCCCATATGCAGCACTTCCAAACGAACCCGGCCTAAGGCAAGTGAAGGCGTTGTCAGCAACTCTTCATCAAGGTATTTGGCGCTGACCAGCAAATCCTCCTCCTCCAGCGTGCTGTCTGGAATCATCCACTCAACCAAACGGGCGATCTGGGTGGTAAAACCGATAAAGATAAATGTGTTGGCAATATTGAAGATGGTGTGGGCATTAGCGATCTGACGAGGCGTTTCCGCACCGAGACGATCCACACCGGAGAGTTCCGGATGAACCGGCGACAGCGCGGTGACCCAATTGGCGAGATGGTCTATAAACAGCACCCAAATCAGTACGCCCGCAATATTGAACATGACATGCACTACGGCTGCACGGACTGCCTCTCTGGGTTTGCCAATGGAGGCCAGCATGGCTGTGATGCAGGTTCCGACATTCGCACCAAACGCCAGGGCAATACCTGCCGGGAGCGTTATAAACCCCTGGCTGGCCATGACGATAACAATACCGGTGGTAGCAGATGAGGACTGTATCAGCCCGGTAAAGGCCGCCGCCACCAGGATACCGACCAGGGGATTTTCCATCTGAATCATCAGATCAAGGAAAGGTTGATAGGTACGCAGTGGCTGCATGGCATTACTCATGACGCTCATGCCGAAAAACACCAGCCCCAATCCCATGAGCATAGTGCCATACTGCTTTATTTTGTCCTGTTTGGAGATGAACAGCATGCTGAATCCGACGCCGACCATCAGCAAAGCGGCCTTGGTCACTTTGAAGGCAACAATCTGAGCCGTGATTGTGGTGCCAATATTGGCGCCCATGATCACCCCGACAGATTGCGACATGGACATCAGACCCGCGGTGATAAATCCAACCACCAGGACAGTGGTAACTGAAGAGGATTGAATGATCGCGGTCACGAACGCGCCCGTCGTGGCACCCATGAAGCGATTGGTGGTCAACTTGGCCAGGATCAATTTCATGCGCTCGCCGGCGACCGCCTTGAGGGATTCCGACATCTGCTCCATGCCAAACAGAAAGAGCGCCAGCCCACCGAACAGCTGCATGCCCATGGTGCCCCACTTCATCTCTGCTGCAGCGCCTGTGGCGGCGAATACCGGGTAGACCATGAATGCAGCCGCCAACCCTGCAAGCAAAACCAACGTCCCTCTTGTTAAATAAGCCTCAAACCAGAGTCTGCTTTTTGTATACATGTTGTACACCTCAGTGGGTTATTATGCCTTGAAGATGGTTACAGGTACTGGTGACAATCGTACTATCTGCTCTGCTTTTGAACCCAATAGCATGTGATCCAGGCCGGTACGACCCTGGCTCCCCATCACAACCATTGAGGCATTCAGTTTTTCGCTAACCTGAAGGATCTTCGTCACCGGCAGTCCCACCACGAGCATGGTCTTGGCCTTGCGCAGTGCACCTATCTTCGGGTGCCGCTTTTTAACCGCCTTCATGAAGTCTTCAAACATATCCATAGCCAGGTCTTCAATTCTGACAAGGCTGTTTTTCTTATTGATGCTGGCGTAATAACCAGGCATGTCCCCCGGATCATGAACCACGTGGAGGGCAATGATCGGCAATTTCATGCACTGAGCCATTTCACAGGCCTTGATCAAGGCAGCTTCCGAATGATGGGAAAAGTCCACAGGGACAAGAATGGGATGTTTGTGTGATTTGTTAGGCAATTTTCTTCTCCATCATCAATTTTGTAATTATTCGGCATACCGCCAACACCACTCGCCGGCGCGCTTTCAGCCACCACGATCAACCGCGCAGACCACGATCTCCGACATCTTTGCTGCAATCCCCTGAATAGTGATGATCCCGCGGTACTCCCCTTCGTCCACCACGAAAAGGTAGCTGGTATCATTCTTCTCCATCATCGCCAGAGCCTTGATCGCCGGTGCATCAGAGCGGGTAAAAACGCCTGCCTTACGCACATAGGAATCCACTTGACTGCATAGCACCTGGTTGATCTTTTCCTCCGCATTGTCCACACAGGAAAGAAAACCACCCAGTAACGGTGCCAACTCCACCATGTATTCTGGCAGGCAGGAGAATTTCATAATGTTTTTCAGCGTGAGCCGGCCTGTTATCTTCCCTTTCTCGTTGACACAAGGCAGGGCCTGAACATGCGTCCTACCACACTCAGAAAATACCTCGCGAACCAGCATGCCACTTCGAATGACTCCGGTCTCGATGATGCAGTCTTTAACCAGCATGGGGAATCCTCTGTCGGCTCTGGACCGCCGTTCACTCAAAGATAGCGCAAATAGACATAAACTGTTGCGATCACAATGCTCAACAGCATCAACGGGAAGGCTGCCATCATAAAAGAGAGAAAGCCGATGCGGTGACCCGCGCGCTCGGCGAAGCCCGCCACGATCAGATTAGCACTGGCCCCGATCAGGGAACCATTGCCGCCGAGACAGGCGCCCAACGCCAGCGACCACCAGATCGGCATCAGGTTCTCCGCACCACCAAAGGTAGGGGCCATGGATTCAATCATTGGGATCATAGTGGCGACGAAGGGGATATTATCCACCACCGCCGAGGCAACTGCGGAGACCCAAAGGATGGCGATCGCGGTCACTGCCATATCGCCCCCGGTCAGACCGATCACCCAGTCGCCCAGCATCTGCAACAGACCTGCATGCTCAATGCCACTCACCACGATGAACAGGCCGACGAAAAAGAAGATGGTCACCCATTCCACTTCGGCGAAGGAGTGATGCACGTCTTCGGTCTGATCCTCAGCATCCTCGCCAATGTTGTTCAGCAGCAACAGCAGACCGGCCCCGAACATGGCGATGGTGGCCGGCTCCAGGTGCAGCGGGTGGGCAAAAACAAAACCGACGATCACCAGGGAAAGTACCAACAGAGACTGCTTGAGCAGCCTCACGTCTGTGATCGCATCCCGTTCCCGAAACTGCATTACCCGCTGCCGGGCCTCATCGCTCGTCTCCAGACTTCTACCCCAAACAAAGTAAATCACCAGCATCGTCACCAACATGATAACGGGAGTGATCGGCGCGGTATTGAGCAGAAAATCGTTGAACGACATCCCCACCGCCGAACCGATCATAATATTGGGTGGATCACCGATCAGGGTCGCGGTACCGCCGATATTAGAGGCGAAGATTTCGCTGAACAGATAGGGATAGGGGTTGACCTTCAGCTCCTCGGTAATGAGCAGAGTCACCGGAGCGATCAGCAAAACCGTGGTTACATTATCCAGCAATGCCGAAAGAACCGCCGTAACCAGAGACAGCATGAGCATAATGCCCCAAGGCCGCGCCTCCACCTTCTTGGCCGACCAGACTGCAACAAACTGAAACACACCACAGCGCCGGGTAATGGCCACGATCACCATCATCCCGGTGAGCAGCCCCAGGGTATTGAAGTCCACCCCGGCGATCGCCTGCTCCTGATTGAGCACACCCAGGGTTATCATCAGTCCCGCCCCGAGACCAGCCACGATAGCGCGGTTGATCTTCTCACTGACAATCACCGCATAGGTGGCGATAAACAGGATAGCGGAGACCAGTAGCGGGTCCCAGCCGAAAATTACGTGAGAGAGGGTTGCTGTCTCGCCATGCATAATCAGGACGCCTTCTCTTCTTCGCTCTCGCCAGGCTCCGGGTCATCAGCCCCCACGGCAGAAGCGGTTTCCATTTCGCACATGTTCACCAGTAGCTTCTCCACCACATCCCAGGCCGAAACCATCCCCACCAGCTTCTTCTTTTTCCCTTTGAGAACAATTACCGGCAGGCTGGTGTCCACGCTCTGATCCAGCAGTTCCAGCACCTCAGGAAAGCCAGTGCTAGGCTTGCAGAACATCAGGCGTTTCTTTTTCTCCAGGAAATCAGAGACCGGGCGCTGACTCACCTCCTTTATCCGTTCCGACATCTCACTCATCTCATCCGGCATGAAACTCAGATCCTGCAATCCAAGATTCATCTGTGCCGCTTTGGGCAGCAGTAACCTGGTCAGGCGACGAATCCCGAACAGCCCCACGAACTGATCGTTTTCATCCACCACCGGCAGGTTACGGATCTGCTGGGCATGCATCACCCGTAACGCGTCACACACCCTATCCGTCGGCTTCAACTTCACCAACCGAAAGCTCATGATAGATTCAGCGGTCATAAGATTCTCCTTAGCGTATCAAATACCGTGCTAATTCAAGCAGTGCACACTTTTTTCTTCTATCTACAACAGCCGTTCTACCCGTACCTTAATGACTGAGCGCTCATCCGCCTCCAACACGCTCAGGCGATAACCCTGCTCTTCGATGGCATCACCTTGGGAGGGGATATGGCGCAAGCGACTGATGATCAATCCACCAATAGTATGTGCTTCCTCCACAGGAAAGTGTACATACAGGGTATCATTGACCTCTGAGATGGGCATTCTGCCGCTCATCAGGTGGCTATTCTCATTCTCATGTTCGATATAGGCCCGCTTCTTTGGATGATACTCATCAAAGTCATATCCCACATCGATCTCACCCACGACCTCTTCAAAAACATCTTCCATGGTGAGAATTCCCACCGCAGAGCCAAACTCATCCACCACCACCGCCATGTGATCTTCACGGGCCTGCAACTGGGGAAGCGCCCGGTCAATCGTCTGCTTTGGCGAAAGAAACAGCACCGGTTTCATATAGTCAGCGACAGACTTCTCCATGATATCCGGGTCCATCAAATCCCATGAATTCAGGGTCAGAACTTTCTTGATATTGGTAATGTTACCCCGATAGACAGGCAAGCGGTTGAAACCGTATTTCATCACCAGGCGCGTCGTCTCCTTCATGGAACGGGCCTCATTCAAACCGACCACATCAGCCAAAGGAATCATCGCCTCACCCACCGTGGTATCGCCAAAACGGATGATCCGTCGAATACGCTTGCGATCAATCGTCGATGGGTTGGCAGCAGAGTCCGATACATCCAGCAGCACTCGCAGTTCCTCGCGGGTGATAAACATATTCTGTGGAATGGTCCCATCCCCCACGATGCGGGTGATGAAACGTGCTATCCGACTGAAGATGAAGATCACCGGATAGAAAAGATAAGAGAAAAAACGCAGGGCATAGATAAGCCGACCGGAAATCGTATCCGCCTTTTGCTGGAAGATACTCTTGGGGACAACTTCTCCCAGAATCAGCAGCACAGGGGTAAGCACGATAATTGATATCAGATCACCCACCGAGCCAAACAGATCGATAAAAATCAGCGCGCCCAGGGTGGATATGGTGACTGTAGCCAGATTGGTTCCCACCAGTGTGGTTCCCAGAATGACGTCTGGCGTGCGAAACATTTTGAGTACCAACGCAGCACCACGATTACCCATCTTTGCCTGATGCCGCAACTTGACTTTATCCGAATTGACCATGGCAATTTCGGAGCCGGAGAAAAACCCCTTCAGCAACAAAAAGGCGATAATCAGAAAGAGTTCTAAAGCCCAGTCCATCACTTCTCTCCCGACGACATCGTGTCGTCAGACACCTTATCGGATGCTATCTCAGATGTTTTTCCATCAGATATTATCTCGGACAATGCCTTTTTATCGTTGTCTTCAATAACCGACTCTGATTCGGTCTCAGTGTCGACAGCGGTATCGTCACCAGTCGTATCAATCTGCTGTTTATTCGATGAGGATATTTTCTGAACCTGGAGTTCACTGATCCTCAACCCACTCCGTTGCTTGACGATGAAGCGAAATCCCTCGTAATTTATCTGCTCACCCGGTTCGGGCAGCCTGTCAAATAAACGGAAGGCGACACCACCGATAGTGGACATCACCGCATCTTCAATAGCAAAATTGGTGAGGTTATAAAAATCTGCCAGACGCATATCGCCGGGTACAACATAGCTGTTCTCATCATCCTCCTTGTAATACTCCTGTCCCTCCATCTTTCCGGAGATTTCACCAAAAATGAAGGTCAGCACATCCTTCATGGTGACAATACCCAACACCTCACCATATTCACCCAGAATAATGGCAACACGAGTATTGTGCATCTGGAAATAATCGAACATCTCATCCACCTTCTTGGTGGGTGGCACATAATGTGCTGGCTTCAGGATCATATCCAGAGTAATCATAGAGAGATCATCCACGCCTCTGACAAGTTTCAATATATCTTCGGAATGGATGAAACCGATCACATTGTCCCAGTGCCCCTGGTAGACGGGTATGCGGGGATGGCGATAGCGGCGGAACTGCTCGATCAATTCTGGAACAGGAAGGTCCGCATCAAGAAAGCATATGCGGGGGCCAGGCGTCATGATGCGCGAAATATCCGTTTCCGATGCTTCCAATACGTTATCGATCAGCACCCTTTCTGTCGCATCGATAATGCCGGTCTGCTCGCCCTCCTCCAGAAGGGTTCTGAGTTCATCGGGCTGCAGGATATTTTCCCTGTCAACGGCATCCCCCACCACCAGGGTGGTGATCCAGTCAGCGACCACACGCACCGCCTCACGCAACGGCGTTATAAAAACCATCCAGCGCGGCAGAATCCGTGCGGTGATACGGGTGGTGAACTTGATAGGATAACTGACCGCGATGGTCTTGGGGGTCACCTCACCGATCAACAGCAACAGGGGCACCATAATCACTATGTTCATCCAGCCCACATCCTGCTCACTGTATAGCAGCAGCAGAATCGCCGTCATATTCACGGCCGAGGCGATGTTGACCAGTTCATTGCCACACAGGATAGAGATGATCAAACGGCGCGGCTCATCCAGCATCGCGTGAATACTCTCAGAATCACCGTGGCGCGATTGCCGGAGCTTTTGCAGATCTATGCGACTGAGAGAAAACAACGCCGTTTCTGATCCTGAAAACACGGCGGATGCAACCAATAGGATCACCTGAAACAGGATGCGAACAAACAGCTCCCCATTTTCGATATTAAAATTAAGCGCATCAAAAAATGCTTTTATCTCATCCATTTTTTGTTTTCATTGTTGTCTTGCCAATCGGAGCAATTTAACTCAATTCATCTCTCGCCGCGTTGATCTGAGGACAACAAATGCCATTTAGTATAAAAAATCCTTGCCAAGTCGTTCCCTGCGGTACCAGGCAGTAAACTTGTCAGGTCATTGACAACAGCGCTGCCACCAGCAGTTCTGCATCGTAATAGGGTGCGCTACGCTTGCTGACCAGTGGCGTCTGCACAACCTGCACCCCCAGCTCCTTCATCAATCCATTGGACAAAGAAGATGGGTAAGCCCCTTTGCGGCCGTCCATCAGCACGTAGTTCAGCAGTCGGTTATCGTCAGAAGCATCAGGCACATCGGCGCGCAACTGTGCCAGCAGAGCCTGCACCATACGATCAGAGGTCATGCCAATCTGTTCAGGATCCTGCCCCAGGTTGGGAATATACACCTTGGGACAGTCAGTTTCGACAATGGCTCGCCCCACACCACGGGGCAGCAGGTTGGCCAACAGGCTGGTGTAGAAACTCCCGGGCGGGTAGCAGATCAGCTCCGACCGCTGAATCAGCTTGCGATTCTTCTTGCGCAGGATTGCCTCGGCAAGCACCGCCCTGTCCAGCCGACTGGACAGAAACAACTTTTTTATGGGTGAGGCCAGCGGCGTCACTTCCTTCCCGGTCAATCGGTGCTGACCGATAACCTGGCTGCCATCCTCCAGTTTCGCGCCCAGATGAAGATGATCGTTGACCACCGCGCGTACCATCCCGCGCACCTCCACCAACTTGGAGAAGAGAAAAATAATCGGATCCAGATGTTGATGGTTATTCAGATAGCCGCCGGCCAGAATCAGATTGCCGATACTGGCGCCACGCAGGTCAAAACGCTTGGGCATTGCCTCACGAAAATAACCGAGCTGGTGGCGGATCAGGCGCCGCATGGGGTTGGAGATCGGTTCCACCATCCGATCCCGGCCCAGGATCATATTGTCCAACTGACGCAACAGATCGCGATTCTTCGCCTCCTTCGCAAAACGGTGGGCGAACAGGCTATATACCTCAGGATTACCGGTCACGCTGTCATCGGCCAGGGCGATCAAGCGACTTCGCAGATCACCGATGGATGGCATGTCAAAGGCTTTGCGCAGTGTTGCCGAACTACCGCCGGAATCAAACGGCGTGACTAAGTGGGTTGAATTATGGGTATATTGCTTCAATACTTGGCAGACCCCGGTCAGGGCCGAGCCACCGCTGAAAAACAGTAAGCGGGGACCAAGTTCCGGCGCTCGGCTATAGCGGTTTATACGCACCAGATCGGGAATCTTCGCCAAGCGCGTAACTTTAACAGTCGCCATATCAAACTCATACTTCCGGTTGTGGTACTTTCTTCTTGAAACTAGGCTAATATGAAGAGAATTACAAACTGGAAACACTCGCAGTAAACACCATGGGAAATCTGACCCCCGGCATTCGCAACGCGGCCCGCGCGCTGATCGTACGCGATGGACATCTGTTGCTGCTGCGCAAGGAAGATGAACTCGGGGAGCGCTATGCTCTGCCTGGCGGAGCCCAGGAAGCCGGAGAGACCTTACCGGTAGCCCTTAACCGGGAATGCCTTGAGGAGATCAACACCGAGGTTGTGATACGTGACCTGCTGCATGTGGCCGACTGGTTCAAACCACGCGACACCATTCCACCCAGCACCCGCCAGCGGGTGGAATTTCTGTTCGACTACACCGTACCCGAAAACTACCAGCCACGAAACGGCCACCGGCCCGACAAGCACCAAGTGGATGTTGTATGGAAGAAACTGGGTGAACTGCAAGATATCCAACTCCTGCCACAGACATTGACCGGTTACCTGATGGATTACCCGAAGAGCGGAAAAAACATCTATCTGGGAATGCTGGACTGAGAACTCACTGCATGCGCCTTTCCAAAAACATCCGGGACAACCTGCATTTTCTGATTGCTGAGGTCAGTTCTCAGGTTGGTAACCTGCATGCCTACATAGATACCTCCTCGCCTCCCCAGGCACAGCGCATTGTCGATCGCAGCGGCTATGCCTATAACCTCAAGATGCGCATCCACAACAGCTGTTTGGGACAGATCGTGCGCCACAAAGGCAACGATACCCAAACTCAAACCCTGCGTGCTGCAGAGTCCATCGCCACCGATCTGGAACGTATCGCCGAATTGTGCCGGGACTGCATTCATCACATGGCCTATGTGAAAAAGAAAAGCTGCCTGCGACCAACCGATTACGCACTGCTGCTCGACCAGGTCATCTTCGGTCTGCAGATGGTGCAACCCGCCATCCAGAACAAAGATACCGGCTTGGCCCTGAAGCTTGGGCAGATCGAGCATCACCTGGACCAGGACTACCGCAAACTGCTGAAACACAACACAAAACTACTAAAAAAAAAGCGACATACCGAAGATTTGATTGCCGCCCTGTTTGTGGCACACAGCATCGAGCAGATGGGCGACGCACTGCTCAATATCAGTGAGGCCATCATCTCCGCCAATCTGGGCCAGCCTATCAACATCGACCGTTACTACCATCTGATGGAATCCATCGGCCGCCTGGAGGCCGAAAAAAACATCAACAGTCTGACCATCAAACCAGTAGCTGAAACCCGCTCCGGAAGCGCTATCTCAGGCATCAGCAATCCAAAGAAAAAGAACGATGGTTATGTGGCCATTTTCAAGGATGGAAAAAAGCGCAAACTGAAAGAAGAGCGGGAAGGGGTAGAGAGCTGGCACGAGATCTACCCCGGACTGGCACCCAAGATCCTCTCCTACCACAAGCGCGGCCAGTCCGCCTCGCTGCTGATTGAGCACTTGGCCGGCATGACCTTTGAACATGTCCTGCTGCGTGAATCCCAGCCACTGCTCAACAAAACCATGGGACGTCTGTGCGCCACCCTGGAATCGGTATGGCGTGAAACCCGCAGTAAGAAGAAAATCAGCGCCAACTACATGGACCAACTGGCCAGGCGCCTGCCGGATGTCTACGAGATCCACCCCGAGTTCCGCCAGAGTGACAGTCAGGTGTGCGGTCGGGAGATAGCCAGCTTTGAATCCCTGCTCAAGCGCACCCGCGCCTATGAGGCCAGGCTCAAGGCACCGTTCTCGGTGTATATCCACGGTGATTTCAACGTCGACAATATCATTTACGACCCACTGGCCAAGCGTATCAACTTTATCGACCTGCACCGCTCCCGCTACATGGACTATGTGCAGGATGTGTCGGTATTCATGGTCTCCAATTACCGCCTGCAGGTACTGGATGCACCTTTGCGCCGTCGCATCATGCAAACGGTGCAGAGCTTCTACCGCTTCGCACGCAAGTATGCAAAAAAAGCCGGCGACGAGACCTTCGAGCTGCGCTTGGCCCTGGGACTGGCCCGTTCCTTCGCCACCTCTACCCGTTTCATCCTCGACAAGTCCCTGGCCCGAGCCATGATGCTGCGTGCCCGCTACCTGTTGGAGCGTGTATTAGAGACTGATCCGAAGCAGGCCGCTAATTTCCGACTTCCTATAAAGGAGCTGTTCATTGCTTAAAATCGGCATCATCGGCATCCCCGGCAAGTGGTCCACTGAGACACTGGCCGACGCCATAGAATCCCGCACCGGCTACCGCCGGATTATCGACATGGCCGAGGTGGAACTGGACTTGGCCGGCAAACGGCTGCTGCACGGCGATACGGATCTGTGCAGCCTCGACGGCCTGATCATTAAAAAGATCAGCGCCAGTTACAGCCCCAACACCCTAGACCGCCTGGAGCTGTTACGTGTGGCGGAACACGCTGGGGTGCGTATCTTCAGCCGGCCCCTGAACATCCTGCGCCTGGTCGACCGCCTGAGCTGCACGGTCACCCTGCGCAACGCGGATATCCCCATGCCCGAGACCCGAGTCACCGAGAACGCGGCGGCAGCCATGAGCACGGTGCGCAAATTCGGCAGCGCTGTGTTCAAACCTCTCTACTCCACCAAGGCGCGCGGCATGTGCGTGATCGACGCAGCGCTGTCCGACAGCGACATGCAGACCCAGATCCAAGCCTTCCAGGCAGAGAACCCCATGATGTATATCCAGAAAAAGGTGGCCCTGCCGGGCAGGGATCTGGGTATGGTATTTCTGGCTGGCAAATACCTGGGCACCTATGCACGGGTCTCCCAAAGCGACACCTGGAACACCACCATCCACAGCGGCGGGCGCTACGAGAATCACCTTCCACCTGATGACATTATCGAACTGGCACGCCGCGCACAGGCACCGTTCGAGATGGATTTCACCACCGTCGATGTAGCTGAAACCGATGCCGGCCCCATCGTATTCGAGGTCTCCGCCTTTGGCGGCTTCCGCGGTGCCAAGGAAGGAATCGGCATCGATGCCGCCGGGCTCTACAGCGAACACGTCATAAGGGAAATCAGCGCAAAATGAACAATGATAATCTGACTATGGAATCCGCCGCCGCAGCCCTGCAAGATGGTGCCAGCCTGGTCGATGGATCACTAAATCTCACGCTTGGGGAGTGCTCGTTGCGGCTGCGTTCCAACTCCGCCGATCTACTGGCAAAGCTTGCCGTCTACTTCACCCATGTGGCAACCGGGCCATCAGATACCGTGGATCTTGAGGTTATCGCCATCGAACGGGATATCCCGGACCTGGGTGTGGCATTCATCGACTGGAAGCGGGAACCGGGCAAGACAGGCCGCAAAGACGCCTATCTGGATCTGCCTGACGCCCGCCTGGTGTTGAAGGTACGCACCGGCATGGTGTTCCTGCAAAGCAGCGGCCCCTGTATCGCAGCCGGCCCCTGCCTGCAATACGACAACCAGGTGATCAATTTCATCAATGCCCAGTACATGAACTGGTTGCAGCATAGAGACTGGCTGATCTGTCACGCCTCGGGGCTGGTATACAAGGGCGGCTGCCTGGGCATCGCAGGCTTCTCCGGCGGCGGCAAATCCACTCTGATGCTGCACCTGATGGATCACGACGATGTATCCTACCTGACCAACGACCGCTTGTTCATCCGTAGTCAGAATGGCGGCACAGGTGCAGTGGGGATCCCCAAGCTGCCAAGGGTCAACCCCGGCACTATCGTGCACAATCCACGCCTGCACAGCCTGATATCCAGCGAGCAGCGTGAGTCCTTCCTGGCGCTTCCCCAAGACGAACTCTGGCACCTGGAAGACAAATATGACGTGCTTGTGGAGCAGGTTTACGGACCGGACCGCATCACCCCCGAGGCACCCTTATCCGCCTTCCTGATACTCAACTGGCGACGCGATTCCAACGAGGCAACCAGCGTAGAACGCGTGGACCTGGAGCAACGCCGGGATCTGCTGACCGGTGCCATCATGAAGTCCCCTGGGCCCTTTTACCAGTACCCCGACGGCAGCTTCTTCAGCGATACTACCGAATTGGATCAGGCACCCTACCCTAAGGTGCTGAAAGATGTGACCGTTTATGAGGCGCGAGGCGGCATCAACTTCGAGGCCCTTACTGATATCTGTCTGCAACAGTTGATGGGCTGAAAACGCATACGAGACATAACTGACCATGACGACTGAACTGCTGATCCTGCGACACGGCAAATCCGACTGGAATCTGGGTGAGGCCGATTTCTCTCGGCCCATCACGGACCGGGGCAAGCGTGGTGCCCAACGCATGGGCGTATGGCTCTGGCAGCAGAACCTGTTACCGGACCACATCATCAGTTCACCGGCGGAGCGGGCTCTGGTCACCACTCAAAAGACCTGCAAGGCCATGGGTATGGATCCCAAGACTATCCACAAGGACCAGCGGATCTACGAGGCAGGCTTCAGTGACCTGTTGAACGTACTGCATGAATGCCCTGCCCAAGTCAGGCGGGTAATGCTGGTAGGTCATAACCCCGGATTGGAAATGCTGCTACTGCACCTCAGCAACAAACCTATCGATATCCCGGCAGACGGTAAGCTGTTGCCCACCGCCACTCTGGCCCGTCTGACCATACCGGATGACTGGAGCCAGCTGCAAAAAGGCTGCGCCGAAGTCATCTCCATCACTCGTCCCGGCAGCCTGCAGGAGAAGTTCCCCTACCCTGCACCCCACGGCGATGAATTGCGCGACCGACCTGCCTACTACTATAGCCAGTCCTCGGTGATTCCCTACCGCATGCATAAAGGTAAACCGCAGATACTGGTTATCCTGTCCAGCAAGAAAAAACACTTTGTAGTACCCAAAGGCATCAAAGAGCCTGGCCTCTCACCACGTGAATCCGCAGCCCAAGAGGCCTGGGAGGAAGCGGGTGTGGAGGGTGATGTTGGCGACACCGCCTTGGGCAGCTACCGTTATCAGAAATGGGGTGCGACCTGCATCGTGAAGGTCTACCCCATGCGCGTAACCCGTGAGATCCCGGAGCATGAGTGGGAAGAGAGCCACCGGGGCCGCCAGTGGGTAACACCGAAACAGGCGACCAAGCGTCTCAAGCAAGCAGAGCTGGCGCCACTGGTGAAGGCACTGGCCAAGCAGCTAGGAGCCTTGTCCGAGACATGAGGCGAATCGCCGCACTCATCCGGCACGGTGATTATCACCAGCGGTCGGGAGCCCCCAGTGCCCATCAACCCTATCCGCTGAACGCGGCTGGCAGGGAACACGCCCACCAGGCAGCCAAGGAGGTGCAGGATACGCTGCTGCAACACAACTGGCAGCTGGCACCTGTCATCGACAGTTCCCGAATGCTGCGCGGTTGGCAGACTGCACAGATTATCGCTGAGACGCTGGTCACCCCAGAAGCAACAGTGGATTCCTTCGACGCCTTGGCTGAGCGAGGCATGGGTTGCCTGGCCAACCTCAGTGTGGCCGAGATCGAAAAAATCCTGCAGCAGGATCCACGTTACCCAGAGGCGCCATCGGACTGGAAATCCAACAGCCACTACTGCCTGCCCCTGCAGGGAGCCGAATCGCTCATGCAAGCCGGAGAACGGGTGGCAAATCACCTGCGTGAACGCATGGCTGGACCGTCAGCGAACGTTAGCGTCGACCAGCTCAAACTTTTCGTCGGCCACGGTGCTGCGTTCCGCCACGCCGCCCATCATCTGGGCGTGCTGGCCTTCGAACAGATCGCTGCACTTAGCATGTATCATGGTCGACCAGTGTTTCTGGAGAACATGCCGGATGGAAGCTGGCAGCAGATAGCCGGTGATTGGAAGGTACGCGGCGGCGATGCCTATAACGACTAAAAATAACAATAACTAACTCCGGACATGAAACAGCGCACAACTACCAAACACATACCCGATTATCAGGGCCAACGCTGGCTGCAACCAAAGTTACCAGCCCAGGGTGAATCCTGGCTGCTCGGCAAACACCACTCCCTCGCGAAAGAAACCCCCAAACAAGCCGCTCGCATCGAGGTGCTGGGCCAACTGATCGAGCAGGCACCATGGAAATGGCCCAAACGGCCGCTATATTTTATCTGCGATCTGCATGCCGATACCGATGCATTCCACGCATCATTAGTGGCATCCGGGCTGATTAAGAAAACCGGCGCACGAGACAAGGACTACAAACTCACCAAAGCAGCTCGTAAGGGCCGCATCCTGATCGGTGGTGACTGTTTCGACAAAGGTCCCAGCGTGCTACGCCTGCTGCGTAGCATCCATAGGCTGAAGAAACGGGGAGCCAGGGTCTCGGTACTGGCCGGCAACCACGATATCCGGACAATGATCGGCATGCGCGCAGTGGATGGAAGCAACGACCCACGTATCGAACACTTTTTCGTACGCATGGGTCCCAAGGCTATACCACTGCTTAAGGAGATCGCCGAAGAATACCTCAAGGGCTCGAACCGGCTACGCGGGATACCCAGAACACGGGAATGCAGGCAACGACTGTTCCCCTCAAAAAAATGGTTCGATGAATTCCCCATGCGGGCCGAATGGATGATGCCGGACCCTGGCATCGCCAAAGAACTGCACCGCCTGAAAGAGAAGGTGCAGCAGTTCACTCAGGGGTGTGAGGAGATCGGCCTGTCACTGCGCACTGCCTATGCAGCGACACTCAAGTTCCAGGAAATTTTTCTGCATCCCAAGGGCGAATTTACCTGGTTTTACCGCAAACTGCGCCTGGCCCACCGCGAAGGTGCTTTCCTCTTCATCCATGCAGGGTTGAATGACCGTATCTGCCGCCTGATCGCCAATCACGGTATCGGTTACCTGAACCGTCAGTTCTGCCGAGAGACCTGGAGCGATCCCTTTGCCTTCTACTACGGATCGCTGGCGAACACCCTGCGTACCAAGTACAGGCCGGTGGATATGCCGTTCACGCCCTACGGCGTGGATCTGATGCACCGCAAGGGTATCCACGCCATCGTACACGGTCACCGCAACCTGCTGCATGGCCAGCGGATAATGCTGCGCAAGGGTATGATCAACTTTGAGTGCGACACGTCCCTGGATCGCAACACGCGCAGCAAGGAAGGCCTGACAGGACACGGTGCCTCAGTGACCATCTTCCACCCGGGGGGGCAGGTACTGGGCATCAGCAACGACTACCCCAACATCAAAGTCTTCGAGCCACAGGCCTTGGTGAAAAAAAGACACAAGGCACGCAAAGCTGCGGGCAAGCGTCACAAGTCTATACGAGGAAATCGAACCGCATGAGAACCGATGGAAAAAGCTTCAGGCACGAATCACTGCAGGACACAAAAGCCATCCGTGACCTGCTCAAATCCATTAGCCAGGGTCTCAAAGAGGGGCACCTCAGCTTCAGCGATGCAGATGGCGAGATCGTGATGGAACCGGAGGGTCTGTTGCAGTTCAAACTGACCGCAGCCAAGCGACAAGGTCGACACCGGATCAACATGCGTATCAGTTGGCAGGTGGATGAATCACCGGAGAAGAAGGAAAAATCCCTGGCAGTACGTTCACGCCGTTAACCGGGAATATACGTTTTAGTGAAACCACGTCATCCCGGCGCAGGTTGGGATCCAGAGAATTCAACGACTTGCTGGATTCCGGCGTAACTTCTCAATAGTTCCCTGCATACCCTTGCACGGAGTCGGCTAATGGGCGACCCATTTTTATTGTTTGCCCTTCTTGATCTTCATGCGCCGGGGAATCACAACCACCCCACCTGGACTAGTCTATAGAATAGACGTTCTGGTAAACCGCATCGGCGGTTCCCTGATACCAGGAACTATCGACCCGCTGCTGGGGTGACAGGATTTGAATATGCTCCTCCAGGGTATGAGGAAGAAAGGACCAGCCGTAGCGAATGTGCCGCTCCAGCGAGAGAGACTTGTACTGGGTAAGCACACAGACACGGCGAATATTGGAATTGAGGCAATTGCTCAGGACAAAGTCTATGAGACGGTAGATACCCCCGAAAGGCACTGCCGGTTTTACCCGGTCCCGAGTCAGTGGATAGAGCCGGGTACCCACACCGCCGGCCAGCACCATGGCCAGTGTGCTGATATGCATTATACTCACTCTTGGATCCCGAATTTTCGCAGCACCCGGGATATAGAACAGATCAGAAGCCCTTAAAGTATAGAAGCTTTTCAAAGGAGTTATCCGGACGCTTCTGGCTTCGCAAAAAAGTCCCGCCATATTGATCGCCTCTCGCCTGGGTGGCCAACATGAATTGGGCTATTGGATAAGCGCCGCAATGAGCAAAGTCGCGACTGTAATGACACCGCTGGAATGAGCAGGATTCGAATCTGGATCCTGTTCCTCGCTGTCAGCTGCTGCGCCTGTGCAGCACCGGTCAGGGATGCACCCGCTCCGAGTGAAAGCGAGCCGAGCCATACGATTTTTCTGGTGAGCCACGGCTGGCACGCCGGAATTGTGTTGCGGCGCACCGACCTCCCCGACAGCATCTGGCCAGCACCGGAGGATTTTCCCGATGCACAATATCTAGAGGTAGGCTGGGGAGATAAGGATTACTACCAGACACCGGATTCCCACATGGGAATCATCCTCAAGACGGGCCTGTTGCCTACCGCCAGCGTCCTGCATATTGTCGGTTTCAATGGCACTGTGCCTGCCTATTTCCCCTTTAGCGAGATCATTAGAATCGAGCTATCCTCTGCCGGTTTTGAGCATCTCTCGCGCACTATTGGGGAAAGTTTCGCCAGGGACGAGGCAGGTAACACCATGTCACTGGGTCCCGGCCTCTACGGAAACAGCCGCTTCTATCTATCCAAAGAGGTTTACCATTTGTTCAACACCTGCAACGTCTGGACCGCCCGGACGCTGCACGCCTCCGGCCTTCCCATCACCCCAGCAAGCACCATTACCGTGGAAAGTCTCATGTCCCAAGCGCGAAAGTTTGGAATGGTAGTGCAAGCGGGACCGGAACCGTCGGAGTGAAGCCAAAGCCGTGGGTGAGTACCAATTTCACGACTTGATTCGCGCCTTTAACTCTACCGCGAATAATTCGCCAGCAAGCTGGCCCTAACATCATTCAAAGCGGAAAGAGTCCACCGGTCTCAGGAATCCGGCGAATCCAGGGCTTGTAAGCAGCGAGGTCTGCGGGTAACTGCCTGGTGGCTGCCTTCGCTTGCTCCAGGGTTTCATAGTTTCCATAGAACAAGACGTACCATTTTTGTCCCTGGTGTTCGGTGTGGTAGATAGCGCTGTCGGCCTCGATACCCTGCTGCCTGATGAATCGCGCCAGGGATTCCCGTTTGTGAACCCCGACTACCTGCAGGGTAAAATGGCCCAACTGCTGAGCCTTCATCCACTGCAGGCCCTCCGGAGTCTGGGCAGCAGCCATGACCATCAGGTTTGGGGCGTTCCGTTCCAGGGCCTTTACCTTGCCGGTTATTTTATCCAGCTCTGCCTGCACCTGCTGCTGAGATGTTTTCAGCCTGGCGCTCTCCTGCTGCAGAGATGTTTTCAACCTGACGCTCTCCTGCTGTTTCTGCAGGTTTTCCTGGCTCAGGGTCTCCAGATTATCCGCCAGTCGATTAACCTTGCCGGGCAACTCAGGATCCACGCTGGCCTTGATCTCATCCACCGAATGGGTAACCTGCGCTACGGAATCCCCCAGTTGAGACAGCCCCTGTCGCAACCCTGCCACCTCGTTTTCGAGTTTTGTCGAATCGCTGGCAGGTTCACTGATGACGGCCGGTTCCGCCTTGTCGACCTGCTGTGGCTCCTCGGGGGTCGTGGAATCCCTGAACAGCAGAAAGCCGACTGTAGCGGTGATCAGCAGCAGCAACATCATCAGCAACAGCGATCGCTGCTTCAGGCCTTGGGTCTCATCATTCTGCTGCGCCTGTTGCACCTGCAGGGTTTCACTCTTCTCCTGCAGTGCCTGATGCGCGTTGTCCAGATCATCCAGTCGGCTATTTATATTGTCAGTCGGTTCGCTGTAGAGGACAACGACGTCGTCAAGCTGCTGCTGTTTCACCAGCCGGATATCCTGGTCCTGCTGTTGTTCCTGAGTACTTCTGTTTGTCTCCTGAAGCTCAACCTTCAGCTCGTCAAGTCGGCTGCGTAACGCGTCGGTGATTTCCCTTTGGCCGTCAACAGCGCCGTCAAGCTGCTGCTGTTGTTCCAGCAGCCGGGCGTCGTGAACATGCAGTTGTTCTTGCATGCTTCTGTTGAGCGCCTGAAACTCACCATCCAAACGATCAATCTCATTGTTGAGCCGTTCACTGCCAGTTCCCTGTGCGTTGATCCGTTCTTCTAAAGCTCCGGTATCGGAAACGGCCGAGTTAAGCTGTTCGTTGAGCGACACACCGACTTGCTCCAGCTCGCTGATGCGTCCCCGTTCTCCTTGCAGGGACTGCTCAAGGGTGTTGTTCCGCAGGTCCAGATCGTCGAGCCGGCGATCTGTTTCCAAAGCCAGCAGCCCATGCAACTCTTCGGTCAGTGTGGCGAGCCGGTTGGAGTAGATATCGGTATGTTCCGCCTGGGTAACCGCAGCCTTCTCCAAGTCACCGGTGCGGCTGAGAAATTCTTCGAGGAGGGAATGATTGGCCGACTGTTTAGACTTTAATCCGTTGAGTTGCTGCTCAAGGGAACGGTACAGATCGTCCAGTTCCACCTTGTCCGACTCAGGACTGCCGGCTCCTCCCACCAGTTCTGATAACTGCCGTTCCATGGCCTGCAGCTGGCTGGATAACTCGACGGCACTGCTTTCCAGTGTCTCGGTGCGTGCCTGGATCTCATCCCCGGCACGTTCCACCCGTGAAGTGGTCTCTTCCAAGTCGTGCAGCCGGGTGTCATTACCGCTGGCCGGCAAGTCTTGGGGTTGGTTGGAGAGGTGATCCAGTGCCTTCTGAAGCCCGGCCATCTTGTCTGATAGCGGACTGAGATGCTGTGACTGCTGTTCTGCTAACGTGCGGAGCTCGTTTTCCAATGCCCCGGTACGGTCGGCCAAATCATCGCGAGACTGACCCAGCAGCGTGGTGATGTGGGTCTGTTGTTTCAGGCTGACACCCATGCCATCTGCATTGTCCCACAGAGTATTGAGGTCAGAAGTCAGTTTATCCAGGTGCTTCTGTAGAGCAGGCAAAACCTCCACATGATCATTCAGCCCATGGGCGAGTTCGTCCAGTTCCTGCTGTCGTTTGAGGATCTCGGAGGCACTGCTCTCCAGGGTGTTGACGCGCGTCTCCAGATCATCACCGGCACGCTCCACCAGTGAGGTGCTAACCTCCAGATCGTGTAGTTTGGCGGCCAGGCCTTCGGTGGCCTGTACCAGCTCCTGCTGGCGTTGCCCCTGGGATGCCAATTCACCCCCCAGGTCATTATCCTGCTGCAGCGCATCCAGTTGTTGTTGAATAGATGAGAGGGTTTGGGCAAGGTCGGTTTGCTGTTGTTCGAGCCGATCATCCGCCTCTTGCAATAGCCGACACTTGTACGGCAATCCTTCATTCGCATCAGCGAGTCCCTGCAATTGAGACTGCAGGCTGGCCCGAACCCCCAACAGATCGCTGGCGTCGCGCCAAAGGTACTTGACCTTACCCTTGAGTTTGCTGTGGGCATAGGACTGCCTGTCGAGACGCATGGTTATCGTCTCGACCTTCTCCTTGAGCTGGTCAAGCCTTGTCTGGAGATCCTTTTTTGATGTTTTCTTCAGGGCCATAAGCTAAATATTAGATGATTTCTTAATAATGACTGCTAACCAATTAAAAATAAAGGGATTGATGAGAATATTTAATGGGATATATGGGGAGTAGGAAGAATAAACGCCCTTTTTCCTAAAATTCAGAGCTATTGGCCCACCGTTCCATTGCTATCAAGCCCACCATCGCCACGAGGAGTGGTACAGGAATGGACCGTTTACGGGCGTCTCTGGTGAATTCTTACTTCTCGCTTGGAACAGACACTTAGTTGACTTTGCGCCTGATAATGGTCTGCCCCCAAGGAACGACATGCAACTCCAGCAATGCCGCCAGGCTATAGAGCAATACAGCAAGCAGAATCACCCAGGTAAAGCCCAGATGGATCGCCAGCAAGGTTGCCAAAATAGCACTTATTAGAGAAGCGCAGCCATTGACACCCCATGCCCAGGGCAGCAGATGAGGGGCATATCCGGCAACATGAGCCAATCCCAGCGGGAATGGCATCCCCATGCAGAATGCCAAGGGTGCTATCAGTATCAGGGTGATCACCACCTTTGCCACATCCGGCAGGGCTGCCAACCAGGTGAACAGGGGTGGCAACAGCCACAGGTAGCCCAGAGCGATTATCCCGAGAGTCAGGATAACTGGCGGAAGCGGCCTGTTTCGCCCCTGCTCGAGCAGGCGCCCTGCATAATGACTGCCAATGCCTGAAAAGACCAGAAAACCACAAAGAACAACGGCAACAGCGTAAATAGGGTGGGCGAGAAAGAGCGTGAATTTCTGAATAAAGGCGATCTCTATAAACAGGAAGGCGAGGCCGATAGCCGTAAAATAGGTCACTACCTTCCATGGATAGTTCTTCTCTATTTTTCTCTTCTCTCTCTTCAGAAACCAGAGCGGCAACAGTATCAAAACGAGACTGGCGAAGAGCGCCTGCAACAGGGTAAGAATCAGCACCGGATAACCAAGATCCAGTAAGGTTACCCCACCTTGCCTGTACAGCCGCAGGATCTCGGGAAGAGTCGACCATTTGAAGAAATGAAAAAAATAGGGCCGGTCATCGGTGGCTGGACGGATATCGAACTTATAGTCGGAAATAAAACGTGCCGGTTCATCTCCAAGCAGTGCCGTGACACCTTGATAGTAGTACGGTTCCTGCAGAATATTATAAGTGTTGATCTGCTCCGGAGTGATGCCTGGATAGAAAACCAGATCAAATGACCGGGCATCACAAAACGAGATCAACTGACGAATCTCCTGTTCAGTAAATGGGCCGTTTTTGATCACCAGCGCCGTGGTATTCCATCCCCTGATCATGACCAGCTGATCACCTGGGTTTGAAACACCGGACAGGCGCAGTGCTTCGACAGCCGTGGCAAAGAGTTTCAGCCCACCCTTCGGTGGCAGTTTGACCCAGCGGGTTATCGAAAGCAGACCACCCTCCCGCAAATGATCCAGATACGCCTTTATCCCCTCCCGAGTATAGAGATAGCTTTCATTGAGCGCATAGAGACCAGCGGATGAGGCGGCAGCAGAATCCAGCAGCGAGAGTTGAATGAGGTCGTACTGCTCCCGGCTGCCGGCAACGAATCCCCGTGCATCTGAGATATGGATCCGGATTTTCTCCTGCAACAAAGACCATCCGGAGAAGCTGCCATAGGCGTGTTGAAACAGGCTGGCAATTTGCGGATTCACCTCCACGGCATCGATTTGATCAGCGCCAAAGAATTCAGCCTGCAATATGTCACTGCCACCCCCCATACCCATGATCAGAACCTTTCCTATCTCTCTGAGATGATAAGGCAGGGCCGATACCAGGTAATCGAGATAAACCAGTGACTCCCTGTTACCGTCATAGCGGGTGATGGCGCCGGGGCCATCACCATCGACAAACAGGCCGAACTGGGGAGGGGGCTCAACGCTGCTGTTCAGACTCATGCCGGGGGCCAGGCGTAGCGGGATTTTTCGGCTCTCCAACAGTGTCACCAGACCAAGAGGACTGCTGTGCTCCTCCTTCACCATGGTGCCGCTGATACGCAGTGTCTGATTGAGGGCTTTGTATTCCGACATATTCGGCACTAGCCACTGCTCTGGCAGCAGCATGAGCGCCAGCAGAATGACAGCCACACGCTTGCGCTGCTCTATGCGGCTCTCAAACGCAGCAACAACTGATGCCAACAGACCAGCAACCGCTATCAGCTGCAGAACATGGGACGGTTTCAGCAGATAGAGCGCAATGATCACACCCAACGCGCCCAATCCGGCCCCCGACAGGTCAAACGCATAAATCTTAGGAATCTGTTGATTGAACTTGATAAAACTGAGGCAGATTGCATTGGCTGCAAAAAAAATGGAATGAGCAGTAGCAGATAGTTCAATAACAGAAACAGCCACTGATCAGGATCCCAGATTATCTCCAGGGTGTTAAAGGGGATCTGTTGGGCCAGCAGGTAGCAACCCCCCTGTGTCAGGATAGTTGT
>QFXE01000011.1 GCA_003349915.1 endosymbiont of Escarpia spicata | reverse complement strand
CGTTCACGTTCGCCAGAATATGCACCTAGTGGAAGAGTGTGGGGTGTGCTGGAAAATCACTTGCTGGGTGAGATCATCGACTCGATTGACAAGGCGGTGGGATTAGCTCGAAACGTGACGTACCTGGGTATCAAGTCCTCGGTGCAAAAGGCCAGCAGGGTATATCGCAAAGGGATATTGTGGTAAAAAGAGCCATGCTGAATATTGAATCACGATCGGCACGCACCGCCAGCTTGGTACACTGGTTCATCAAAATAATTCCAGAAACCCAAGCTGGATAATTATTTTTCCGCGGCCCTTGGAAATGCTTCGGACATCGCAAATAAAACGGAGCCGATCATCAGGGATTCATATTAGTAAATTTACTTACGTAATGGGTCTCCACTGCTACATCTTCTGGTACGCCTGTAAGCAGATCATATGTTCTGATAACTACCCTGTAGGTGTCGGGAGTGGTTTTGTTAGTTCTACGTACTACCACTAACTCAGCGTTACCGTCACCATCATAATCCCTGAACTGCAATCTCTTTAGGTTCAGTCGGCTATCTGCTTTCCCCACGATTGTATGCGTCTTAACAAGAAGTCCAGTAGTGTCATGCACAAATGCCTTGATGAAGCTTTCGTCCATCTCGGTCGTGCTATTAAATACAGCCTGTCCGATCGATACGACTGCGTATTTTGTAGCGGTATGGGTTACAAAACCGCGTCCCTCACATTTTGGCCCAATTCCACCCCACAAGGGTTCATAATCTGATAACAGATCGCCATTGGCATCAAAAAGTGCATCACTTGTCAGAGACACCCAAGGCGTGTCAAATACTCTCTCGGTGGTGTTAAAGGCCGAATAACGACGTCTCAACGTACTGCTTGCTTTCCCATCAAGATCCGCAAGATTCAGGGTGTCATTTCTCCACACTAAGAAGGCCTCCGGCTCGTTATCCCCCGTTATTTCTTGAAAAAAATCATTCTTGTAGGGAGAGCTTGTGCAAACATACTGCTCCGCTAAAACATTTCCTGCGATGAAAAGGGCTGTTAGCGCGAGCGTTAGCTGGATTTTAAATCTTGGGTACAGCATTGCCATTCTCCTTTTTCATACTTCATCCTACCTACTAGAATTGTAGGTCAAAATATTGATCACTGACATCTCTAGCGTGGAGTAGATGCTGGACTTAATAGATCCTTGCAAGCATCTAGCACTATAGACGTCTGGGCGCGTTAAAATTTTGGTGGCCTGATCAATTTCCCAGTCTTGGAATCGTTTCCGGTATATTTCTGTTCCGCTGTCCACCCCTTATATTTGGTTCTCGTGGTGGTATGAATGACGATATATCCTCTGGATTTCCCCGGTAATTTTGAATAATAAAGTTAAAGTGAAGCAGGTTTTATTCATTGCCCGTTGTCAACCTGAATGAAGGAAGATGTCTTAAACCTTGCTATTATCAATGGGTTATGTGAACCAGGTTTCTCGCTGCGCTTGATAAGACAATTGATCAGAGATTCCTTAATCTGTAGACTACATTGTTTAGGTTTATTACCCTCTTTTGAGCGCCTTTTATCTCCCTGGTATGGAAACTGACAGAAAAATCCACCTGCTCATATTGACTGCCTGTCTGGCATCAGTCACAGGATGTGCTACCTCTATGAGTGCTCCATTGGCTAAGACAGAGACCGTGCAGAAGGTTGTTGCTACCTATTTCGTCAGCAATCCCCTTGAAGCGGCCATTCTCACTGAAATTCCAACAATGAACCCCGGGGAGAGCGGTGCCGCGGGTTCGGTCATATTCGTTGCAGGCGAGTTATACGCCGCAGCAAGTGGCAGGCGCTGTCGGCCTGTTACGATTACCATGAATCCTTCCTCTGGGATCACCAGAGGGCGAGTGGCCTGTAATGACGGACACAATTGGTTTTTCTCCGGAGATGTCTTTTTAACGGGTTCCATAAAATGACTGATACCAAACAATTTTATGGAGTCTGGATGGGGGTGTATCGGCTGACGAAGCGTTTCATCACTCTGTTTATCCTCGTTGTACTTTGGGGTTTGGCATGGCCACTCCACGCCGTAGAGATTGTTTCACCCACTCCTCCAGTTGTTGTTCAAGAAGGGGACGTGATCGAGCCGTTCGGTGCAAAGCTTTTTAGCGGAAATTTCCTCAAGACACGAGGTGACGGGCTCAATCCCAGCTATATCCTTGCGCCTGGTGACAAGGTAGCCGTCGCTGCGTGGGGGGCTGTGACCATAAAAGATATTTATACCATAGACAGTCAAGGTAATGTCTTCATGCCGGAGATAGGGCCCCTGAAACTTGAAGGTGTAAAAAATGCCGATCTGACCAGTGCCGTCAGGGCGCATATCAAGAAGGTCTACACGAGCAATTTTGATGTTTACACCAACCTCGCCACAGCGCAGCCGGTTGCTGTCTATGTGACGGGCATGGTCAGCAATCCTGGCCGCTACGCCGGTCTTCCTTCTGACAGTATTCTCTATTTTCTTGATCTGGCGGGTGGCATCGATCCCAAACTGGGCAGCTACCGTAAAATTGAGATCATCCGTGCTGGAAAAACCATCAACACGACCGACCTCTACGATTTTATCCTTAAGGGTAAGATCGCTTCACTCCAGCTACAGGAAAATGACACCATCCTGGTCAAACAGCGTGGGGCCGTTATTCAGCTTGAAGGCAATGTGGCTCGCAGTGCATTCGTCGAGATGATATCAGCGAGTTCCTTGGGTGGCGAGATCCTCAAGGTGATCCCCAAGGCGGCACAGGCGACTGAGGTCACTATTATCGGCATGCGCAGCGGTCTGCCGGTGAAGCAGACCATGTCACTTATGACCTTTCTTGATTATTCCTTGCATGATGGCGATACGGTAACGCTCAGGGACGATGGACGCGCCAATACCATTCTGATCAACATCCAGGGCGAATTTAACGGCCCGGCTACGCTGTCTGTAAAACGGGGTTCCCGTCTGGTAGATGTGCTTAATCACATCCCGGTCGATCCCGGATTGGCGAATACTGAGGCGATTCACTTACGCCGGGTTTCGGTGGCCGTGGCACAGAAGGATGCTATCAGTGACAGCCTGTTTCGTTTGGAACGCAGCTCCATGCTGGCGTTATCCGGCTCCCATGGTGAGGTGGGGATTCGTACCCAAGAGGCTGAGTTGATGGCCAAGTTTGCCGAACGAGCCCGCCTGATTGATCCCCTGGGAAGAGTAGTGACTTCACAGGATGGGGTTCAACAGAACATTCTGCTGGAGCCAGAAGACACTCTTGTTATTCCCACCAATACACAGATTGTTCGAACGGTCGGCGAGGTGATGATGATGCATGCCGTTACTCATCGTGAAGGCTGGACAGCAGAACAGTATATCGAAAAAGCCGGTGGCTACTCAGACCGGGCAGATACAGAAAAAGTCATCATCCACCACCCCAATGCCGAGGTTGAGGTAACTGATCCACAGGCCATCATCAAGCCGGGTGATGAGATTATTGTACCGCCGAGGGTAGATCCCAAGACAAGACAGTTTGCCTTGGATTTGATGGATGTCATCTACAAGATTGCCATTTCGGCGAAAGTTGCTTTCACCTTATGAGGCAAAAAAGAACTTGTGTCTCGTTCTCCCTTTGAAATCCAGAAATCCGTTGTCTTCGCGCTCTTCGTTCGAGAGTTGAAAACACGCTTTGGCAAGTACCGGCTTGGTTATGTCTGGGCGCTCTTGGAACCCATGACCCATGTTATTGTCCTCTCCATCATCTGGAGTGCCATGGGACGTAGTGAATTTGCAGGGATCCCCGTACCTCTCTTCCTTGCAACAGGCATCGTTCCCTTCCTTTTTTTTAGAACAACAGCAACCCGGTGTATGAATGCGATTGAATCAAACCGGGGGCTGTTTAACTATCGGCAGGTACGTCCGGTTGATCCGGTGCTGGCACGTATTATTCTGGAATCGATTGTCTATTTTGCAAGCTACCTCATGCTGCTCTTTATTGCCGGGTGGTTCCTCGACTACGAGATAGGGGTTCATGATCTCCTTGGCCTGATTGTTGTCAACGCTTTGCTTTACCTCCTGACATTCGGCATTGGATTGACCTTTTCAGTGTACGGGACGCTCTATCCGGAGATAATGAAGCTGGTGCCCCTATTAGTCTTCCGGCCTATGTATTTTATGTCAGGAATTCTTTTTCCGCTTTTTGTTGTACCGACGGAGTATCATCATTGGCTGCTCTGGAATCCGCTGCTTCACGTAGTTGAACTTAATCACCTGTTCTATTTTCGTGGTTTTGAGTCGGGAGATGTGAGCCTGTTATTCGTTTTGCTCTTTGCCTTGGCGAGTACCACCTTTGGTTTGCTTAGCTACCGGGCCAACTGGGTGCGGATGGTAGCTACATGATACGCCTGAAAAATGTTACAAAATATTATCCCACCCAGAAGGGGCGCAAATACGTACTGCGTGATGTGAATATAGAATTTCCGCCGGATTGCAATATTGGAATTTTAGGTCGAAATGGTATGGGAAAATCCACGCTGCTTCGGCTACTGGGTGGAATCGACTATCCTAATCATGGCCGCATTCTGAGTGAAGGAAGAATATCCTGGCCCATGGGCCTGCAGGGTGGGGTCCAAGGCAGCATGTCAGGTCGTGATAACGCCCGCTTTGTCTGCCGCATCTATGGTGACAGTGAACATGAGGTCTATCGAAAGATTAAATTTATCCACGAATTTACGGAGCTGGGTGAATACTTTGATATGCCCGTAAAAACCTATTCCAGTGGTATGCGGGCAAGACTCTCCTTTGCCACCAGTATGGCGTTCGATTTTGATATCTATCTGATGGATGAGATAACAGCTGTGGGTGACCAGCGGTTTAAAGAGAAAAGCCGAGCTGCTTTGCAAGAGAAAAAGGACAATGCCAAGATCATCAAAGTGTCCCACAACATGAAGGAGCTGATTCGTGACTGTGATGTCGGAATCTATCTTGAAAATGGTCAAATGCATATATACGAAGATATAAAAGAGGCGGTGGTGGCCTATCAGAAGGGGCAGGTAGCGTAACCGTGGCAAAGAATTTATTCATCAAGGTAGACCGCAGCGCCAGTCTGCTAATCCTGGTCATTATCCCTTTTACTCTGCTCCTGCTTTATTACGGACTGATGGCCTCTAATCGTTACACGAGTCAGACTATTTTTACCATCAAGGAGAGTGGTAGCAGCTCAAACAGTCTTGATATCGGTTTGCTGGGGATAGGTAATCCCTCCGGTCTGGAAGATGAACGCATCATGAAGGAGTATCTGGTATCCGGCGATATGCTGGCCTTCCTCGATAAGGAACTTAATCACAGGGCGCACTACCAGGAAAGCGGTGCTGACCTGTTTTCCACTCTATCTGCCGGTGCAACCTGGGAAGAGTATCTGGTGTATTACCAGGACCATATTTCTGTCCACTTTGAGGAGTTGTCAGGGCTGTTGTTTGTTGAGGTGCAGGCATTTGAACGAGCTTATGCCAAGCGGCTGCTTGAAGCCATACTGCAACACGCTGAGAGCGTAGTGAACGAGATCATTCACCATCTTACTATGGCACAGTACGAGTTTGTGGAACAGCAGTTGGTTAAAGCGCAGGATTCACTAAAGGTTTCCAAGCAAAATCTGTTGGAATTTCAGAACAAATACCAGATATTCAGTCCTGAGCAGCAGGGTCAGTCACTGACTGCCATAATGGATGTTCTGGAGGGTGAACTCAGTCAGGAGAAGGCCAAACTAAAACAGCTTCTTGGTTTCCAAAAGAGTAGTTCTCCGCAAGTGATCGCCAGTCAGGAGCGTATACGGGCGCTTACAGAGCAGATAACCGATGAAAAACAGCGATTGATTGGTGAAGGGGACGAAGAGCTGAACGACTTGATGGTAGAATATACCAATCTCCAGCTTGATCTGGAGTTTACTAAAGACGCCTACGCTTCAGCGTTGGCGGCTCTTGGGCAGTCAAGGGCTGAAGTTTCAAAGAAGATGAAGCACTTGGTTGTTGTCAGCAAGCCCTCCCTGGCAGAGGAGGCCAAGTACCCGGACAGGGTTTATATCCTGGTCACCGCACTCATCGTATTGCTGATGCTGTTTGGTATAGCCAGGATGGCGATTACCACAATCAGAGAGCATCAGGATTAATAATAAATAATTTTTTAAACTTAATATGGAAGGGCTTAACTAGTGAAAAATTTATTTAAAAATACAAAAGTATTGATAACAGGTGCTGCGGGTACCATAGGAAAAGAGTTGATTAAGCAGTTGCTGGATTTCGATATCAAAGAGATTAAGGCGATTGATAATAATGAAGCAGCACTATTCTTCTTAAACGAGGAGTATCGAAAAGAACCGAGACTCAATGGGTTTTTCTGTGATATTCGGGATTTAGATCGCTTGAAATATCTGTGTAAAGATGTCGATATTATCCTACATACTGCAGCAATGAAGCATGTGATTATCAGCGAGATAAGTCCTCTGGATGCTGTGAAAACGAATGCAGATGGAACCTCAAATGTTATTCAGGCTGCATTAGAGTCAGACAAAGTCAGTCGCGTTATCTATACCAGTAGCGATAAGGCGGTAAATCCTACTAATGTTATGGGTACGACAAAGCTTTTAGGTGAGCGATTGATGACGTCTGCACTGAATATCAAAGCGTCAAAAGATATTGTTTTTAATAGTACGCGTTTTGGAAATGTTATCGGTTCAAAAGGATCCGTCTGCCCCATTTTCTACAAACAGATTCAAGCCGGAAATAAAATAACAATAACCGATGAACGAATGACTCGATTTATTATGACGATTCAAGAAGCGGCGCGTCTTGTTCTCGAGGCATCGCTACTCGCTAAAGGTGGTGAAGTGTTCGTCACAAAAATGCCGGTCATGCGTATTATGGATTTAGCCAAGGCGATGATAGAAGTTGTTGCCCCTCAATTTAATAGAGACCCGAAAGATATTGAGATTGAATTTATCGGTAGTAAGCCTGGTGAAAAACTTTATGAAGAGCTGATGACGGATGAAGAAACGGTGCGTGCGTATGAACTTGATCGTATGTTTATGATTAAACCCTCGATACCACCAATATATGAAACCATTGACTATGAAGATTACGAGACATTAACCAACAAAGAAGTTAATAATGCTTATGTGAGTTCCAGTGAGCCCTATATGAGTGTTGAAGAGATAAAAGCATATATCATCGACAACAAAGTAATTGAAAATCTTGAACTCTAAATAAGGGACGTAAAGATGGCACATGTACTGATTTTAGGTGGCGATGGGTATCTCGGTTGGCCAACTGCTATGTATTTCTCTAATAATGGATATGAAGTTACCGTTGTAGACAACTACTTGAGAAGAAATTCCTGTACAGAAATCGATGTAGGGATGTTGTATCCAGTGCCTACTTTGATCGAAAGGGCAAAGATTTGGCATGAGAAAACGGGGTATGAGATAAAAGTTTCCATTGGTGATTTATCAGATGCGGAGTTTACACGTTCATTCTTTGATGGTCGCATTACGTACGACTGGGCAATAAATTCGGAGTTTACAGGTATACCAGAATCGGTGGTGCATTATGCAGAAATGCCATCTGCACCTTACTCAATGATGGACTATAAGAAGTCAAATTTTACGATTCGAAATAATCTTTTGGTGTCTAGTAGTTTGATGTATGCAGTGCGTGATCTTGCTCCGCGTACACATATCATCAAGCTTGGAACGATGGGTGTGTACGGTACACCGAACATTGATATCGAAGAAGGTTGGCTTGAAGTAGAGCATAAAGGAAGAAAACAAAAGTTCTTATACCCGCGACAAGCCGGGTCTTTATATCACACAACAAAAATAATGGATACTGACCTCTATTGGTTTGGCGTGCGCATGTGGGACCTCAGCATTACAGATCTGATGCAAGGCCCTGTATATGGTATTGAAACAGCCGAAACAAAAATCGACCCGCGTTTACGCCCAATTTTCAACTACGACGAAGTGTTCGGAACGATTGTTAATCGATTTATCACACAATCCATTGAAGGGTATCCGCTCACTGTATATGGAAAAGGTGGACAGACACGTGGTTATCTGAATCTCAAAGATACTTTGCAGTGCGTTTATATGGCAGCTATGACACCGGCGAAAAAAGGTGAATTACGTATTTTTAACCAAATTATGGAAACTTTTACAGCAAACGAATTGGCTGAGATCACCAAGCGTGTCGGAGACAAACTTGGTTACAATGTGACGATTAAGCACATTGAAAATCCGCGTAAGGAGGCAGAAGAACACTATTATAATCCAACATATCAAGGGCTTCAGGAAATTGGTGTTGATCCACACTATTTGACTGACGAGGTTATGGAGGAGATGTTTAAAGTGGTTGAGCAATATAAGGGCAATATTCGCAAAGATGTTATTTTCAGGGGGGTTAAGTGGTAATGGAGATTGTAAATCATTTCTCAATGTTGAAGATTTGTGATAATTGGAAGCGGTACATGAAGTGATTAACATACTGTGATGAAAACACTTACCCAGCAAATAAAACTTCAGGCCAATACGCTCTACTTGATTAAACTGTCAGTAGTTCGAAAGATAAGCGAATCACCTTCTGAAGTTATAGTAAACGTTCAAACCTCATTCAGCGTAACAGATGAACAAGTGTCCGTGAATGACGGCTTTGACTTCAATATGCCTACTAGCAGCAAAATCCTTGATGAAAGAGCTGATCTAAATGAGTGGTATGAACAGAGTGTTTTTATTTATGCTTCTGAGTTTATTAATTCGCTGATAATCGCGTCAGATGAGAGTGACCAGCATTGTGTATTAATAGTCAGGGAAACCCCTGTTGTTGTTAAGCCGACTGAAAAAAACACAATGATAGCCAGCTTCAAAAAAATGGAAAATGTTAAGTTGAAGCGTAATGGTATTGAATATTCTGTTTTTTTAAATGTTTCAGATGCGTATAGGTACATAGAGGAAGTTGTGGACCGTCTTAATGATGTACCGCACCCCATACTTCGTATACGTCATAAAGATTTCTGTAATAATTTTCCACCATTAACAATTGGTTTGATTGGTGATGACCCGTTCTATGGGATGCTAGAAACTACACTACAGACGATTAAGATAGGCTCGGAAAATATTGAGTTGATTTTAAATGACTTTTTTGATGTTATTTTAATTCAAAATCGTTCTTCCAAACTTTTGCCGTTTGGTTCAACAACTGATGATGAAAAAAGGTTATTGGCAAGCCTGACGGAAGCTTTGCGGGGAACCAAAACTCCTATCATTAAGCTGAACTCGCCAAAAAAACATAACTCATTGGAGTCTACATTACATCCGCTAAAAAATTGTTTTAGACAGGAGACTGTCACAGCGTTTGAGTATGAAGTTTGTAACTTTTCTCCGGTTAAAAGCAATAATTCTAAGTTAATGACGATAGTAGTTCCAGTGGCTACCGACCTCTATCAATTTCCACTTTTCAAAAAAGCAACGGAAGATTTGGTAGGTTTTGGATTTAAAATAAGTTTGTTTGAAGCAAATCATGGGCACGTTCCGTTACGAACATGGGAAAAATTTAACTCAAGGAATGTTAAGGTTTATCAGAAGTTAGCACCGAAAGAAATTGCAGTAATCTCGGGTAGTAGTGGTTTCATGCTTTTAACTAGCAATACACATAGATCTAATCAAGATTTATGCAATCTTTGTAGTATTGCAATTACCAGTGGAGCGATTCCTGTCATATTTGGTAAGCCTCTTCCCAGTCCATTTGATTCATTAACAAAGAATTTCTACAGTGTAAGTGAGTTGTATGATTTTATAATAGAACATTCAAAAACCTTAAGTAGAGAAAAGTACTGGCTGGCGATTTTTAGACGTTTTAAAGGTTTACAGAGAAAAGGATGCTTTATTGATACGATTTATAGTATTTCAAGCGGCCAGCAGGCGGTATCTAAATATAATGATTTCCCCTCTGCTGAAATGATATGCGTATCAAAGCGAGTGGATAATTTGGAAAATATACTAGCCACGTTTGACCGCCAAACTTACACAAACGTAACCATGCACTTGGTTTTGAGTGTATCAGATTACGAAAAGGATGCGTGTGAGGCAATAAAGAAAAAATATGAAAATGAGCGTTTTAAAGTCTCTATCTTGGATCAATCTCAAAATATTGGAAACTGCTTAAATTACGCTATCCGCAGTTCAGAAGCAGGCTATTGGTTCAAGATAGATAATAATGACTATTATGGCAAATATTACATTGAGGATATGCTGAATTGGTATGATGTTACTGATGCCGATGTTGTAGGTAAACCATCTGCGTTAGTGTATTTGAGCCAATCAGATGAAACTTATTTGCGAGAACATGCCGAAGATCAGATGAGAACATTCCTTCATCAGGGTAGTTGTTTGTGTGGTGCAACATTGTCGGGGAGATCAGATAGAAATCTTCCGATGTTTTCAAGCTCCTATGAAAATTCATGTGACTCAAAATGGCTGGAAGTATTAATTGAGCAAGAATACAAGGTGTTTTCAAGCGATATATTTAATTTCACGGCACATAAAGTAGACGATTCTCTGATGCCATATAATATAGAAGATGGTAAGGGAGAGGATAAATGGACTCTTTTGGCTAACAGTAGTTTAAAAGGATGGGCCAATGCGGACTAGATGCGTGGGTAGCATGGCGACTTTTCCGGGGCGTGTGGAAACTTTGGACTTGGTAGTTAAGAATTTATCCAAGCAACTTGATGCCCTATATATTTATCTTAATGAATTTGAAGAGACGCCTGAGTTTTTAACGCAGTATGAAAATGTATATCCCATTTTAGGTAAGGATACGTTTGGTGATCTAGTCGCAAATGGAAAGATGATTTTCCTGGACTATGAGAAAGATGATTATATAGCTTTTACACTGGATGATGACATTGTTTTCCCCGATGATTACGTAGAACACATGTCTGCGTTACTTGAGTCGATGAACTACCGAGTAGGATTGACAGTGCATGGATCTATTATTCCGGATACTGCATCGTGGTATTACGAGCGGACCCATGTCTTTGGCGCCAAAAAATCGTTGAATTACCACACCGCAGTTAATCTAGTGGGGTCTGGTACATTTGTTTATCACAGTAAATCCATTCCATTAGATTTTGATGATTTCACGAGAGAGGTTTATGTTGATTTACATCTGTCACTGGCCGCATTTAATAATGGCATTCCTCTAATGGCGATAAAGCGTGAAACAAATTGGCTAAAATTCATCAAATATACGGGCTTATGGGAACAGTTTAAAGTGGGTGTTACGCATCATACGCGTATTATGCAGGATAGTGACTTATGGCGTTTAAGTAATATTCAGAATGTCTGGAAAGACTTTTTGGCGGCAGGTGGTGATGATTGGTTTACATACTCGACCAATAATGAGTTAGATTTGGATTTTTGCGCTTCAATTTATAGTAAAAGTATTCCGTTGAATTGGCGTGGGAGTCGTGTATCAATGCAAAAAGCTTTAATATTTTCACAAGAATTCGAATGAAAAGTAATTTGGAAATAGATATGAAAAACAAGCTTTATGTGATTTGTACTTTTTTCGAGAATGATGCTAGAAATCTAGTACCTTTCATGGATGATCAATATATACAATCAGTAGAGCCCTCTATTACTTCCCAAGTTATGCATAAGATACAGGCTACATTTTTGGAAAAAGTAGACGAGGATTATTCAGTTGGTTTCAATAAGAATTGGTATGTAGGCTTAGAAGATAATTTCGTTGATGAGGTGCAAAGTTATTTAGAAAATAGTTTAAAAGAGCCTTTTGGTAAGCACTATCTTTACACACCATTAAACGTTTTTTATATCGATCTTTGGCGTATTGTTGCGCAAAGGTTGGGGTTGGAAATTGAATTTATTATCAACTGGAGGCATTTACTAGATCCAATCAATGTCAAAGCAGGTGCTGAACACTTGAAATATGTTTTTAATGCTTTCTATAGTCTAATATCTTCTTCCGCTTACGACGCGTATTATTATTTCGCTGATGATTTACAAAAAGAAACTGAATTGACTGAAAAATCGTTTGAACACTTCTTGGGTTCTAAGTCGATCTACTCAGATGCCATGCCTGTTGAAATCATTTCAATAATGTTAGGTGCTTCAGAAGAATACCCGCTAAACAATAATCTCCCTGCAGAAATAGAAGCTATTGAAAAATTAATATTAGGAAAAAGATTCGGCGCGCAAATTCATGTGCAGGCGGCCGGTGAAGAATTGGCTTTACTAGATAAAGTAGTCGAGTATAAAAGTGCCATTTACTACTGGCTGGAATCGCTTGGATCTGGGGCGATAGAAATAAATAGTTTTGATAAAAATGCTGTCACACGATATCAGAAAAAAATTAAGCAACTTAACGAAAAGATTGAAGTGTTGCAATCCGCATTCAGAAAACAATTCCAAAAAATGAGGGCAGATAATTTAGCCTTAAAAAGTCAGAACGAAGAATTTAAAAGTATCCCTCAATCACCAGCTAAAAAAAGTATACCTCCCGCCAGAAGGGCGCAGAGACAAGTAAAAAAACAAGCATCTAATAATAAGACTGATGAAAAGGATCGTTCCCAAAGAAAGAAAGACAAGTTTAAGCGTGATCCCTATGCATATTTTAATGATTCAAAGAAGCCATTAATTAGGCCATTACGATTTTTTTATCGGAAAAAATAAGTGCCGCGCCATTATTCAATTGATAAATCCTTTTGATAGTATTGACTTACTGCCAACAATGAATAGTCGTATGCAATATCATTCATTATTATGCATGCTGCATTTATCCAGGTTCAGTTCAAATGTGTCATGCTCCTTAGTGCCTCTAACGGTTTGTCCACTAAATGTGTTATTGAGCTTTCGAATGCTCACTGAAAACAGTTGAATAAAATACTCAAAGATTATTTTTCATGCAACACTAATCCAAAACTCTGCCTTAGATTGCAGTTGTTCCTTGGAAAATGTCTTTCTTTGACGAATGGCTTATATTGTACAATCCTTCTTAAGCTGGGCATGTTTTCTAAGCTCGAGCGTGTGTGTAACAGTAATCAACTCTGCGTAATCATCTCTAAAATCCACCGCGGTGAAACTGACAAAATTACTTTAGACGCATTGGAAGATGTCTTTGACTCATTAAAAAGTTCACTGCGCATGCAAATCCTATCAAAATTGACCCAGGCAGCGCCCTATAAGGCATTGGGCTTGATTCATAGACATGACTTAGATACGTTGCAAGCGTATTTCTGTAGACTCTATTTTGAACCTGAAACAGTCACTTCTCAAAGTATAGAGAAAAAGTTACGCAGTGCATGTAATTATCCGCGCAGCTGCTTTAATCTATATAATTATTTCATGCATTTCGATGAGGCCAGGGCTTTTGGAATGCTTGATACATATTTTATAGCAGTTGGCTTGCAGCAACTAGCCAAGGTGGACTGTCGTAAGCCGCTTTATATTGATAATGTCTGCATAAATACCAGGAAAATGTCAGTCAAAAATGGACAAAAAGTCTCCATTGTAATGACAGCATACAATGAATCGGAGCTTATCGTGCCTGCAACTCGATCATTGATGGAGCAGACTTATAAAAATATCGAAATTATTTTTGTAGATGATGCCAGTAGCGATGATACCGTAAAACTTTTTACCGAATTGTGCCGGCAGGAAAGTTTTACATCGTACAAAGTCATTTCTATAAAACAGCGTTCCGGTCCATTTGTTACAAGAAATATTGGTATAAAGCATGCTGCTGGAGAATATATAACATTTCATGATGCCGATGACTGGTCACATCCAGAACGTTTGCAAGAGCAAATGAAAAAAAACGCAGATAAACAAGTCGTCGCTTCTATTTCTCAGCTTGTAAGAATTAAACCCAATGGACAGTTTTTCGCAAAAAATATCTATCCTATAAAACGTGTTTCGATGGTTTCTTTGATGATAAAGCGTGATGTATTTTGTGATCTTGGATATTTTTATACCGATGTAATCGGTGCAGACTCTGAGTATTTTGAACGAATTAAGATCTTTTACGGTATGAAACGTATCGGAGTTGTGAAAAAAGTTTTAACTTTTGCTGCACATCGTAAAAACTCACAAACCACATCCGCTGACATCGGAACGCCTGAGTTTGGTATCAATCCAAAGCGTGTAGCGCATTGGGAAATATTTAGGGAGCGACAGTCAGAAATGGTCGAGGGTAAGCGCTCGTTTTTTGTACCTTTTGAATCTTAATCACTTGCTTGATATCTTGCCCATCCTATCTTTCAAGTTTTACTGTAAGAAGATATAAATTATTTTGCATAAATATTATTCAAAACATGATTATTAAAATGAATCACAATAGATTAATCAATTATTTGCGTGTTGCTGTTGTATCAGTGTATGAGACCACAAAAACTATGCATACACTAGGCTGCCGTTGATTCATTGAACCTAATGAGATGATGTGTAAATATTCAAAATCAAAAAGGTTAATTGATACTGTTTCCAGCTTTTATAACATAGAATATTTTTCTTTATTAAAACGTGTTGCAGGCCATAGCGGTGTTTTCTATGGCTGGGGCAGAAAACGTTCCGGAGCGCAAGCAATAGAGCTTGCTAATAAATTTGCTACGTCGTACGTTCTTCTTGAAGATGGCTTCATTCGCTCTGTTGGTCTAGGGGTGGATGGTTCACCTTCTTTCTCTATTGTAGAAGATGATTCTGGTATCTACTACGATTCCACTCAGTCTAGCCGACTCGAAATACTGCTAAATACTTTCGACTTTTCTGGTGCTGAAACGCTGATGAAAACGGCACGCATGGCGATTACGCTAATCAAAAAACATCATATTAGCAAATACAATCATGCCCCCGATATTGATGCTTCGTATTTCCCAGAAAACCGGAGGCGCGTACTGATAGTGGCACAAACGTCAGGTGATGCTTCGCTCAAGTACGGTCAGGCTGATCGGTTTACTACCGATGAGATGATAGATGTAGCGGTAGCTGAAAATCCAGATGCTGAGGTGTACATTAAAGTTCATCCTGATGTGCTTTGTGGAAAAAAAGTTTCTGACATTGATATTGAAACTGTTAGAAATCGGTGCATCGTATTAGATGAAAACGTAAATCCTATATCTCTACTCGAGTCGTTCGATAAGATTTACACAAAAACCTCACAGATGGGCTTTGAAGCACTGCTTCTGGGGAAACAGTGCGCATGTTTCGGGGTGCCATTTTATGCGGGATGGGGTATTACGGACGATAGGGTAGAATGTAAACGCCGTAAGCGAAAGTTGAAAGTCGAAGAGGTATTTGCTGCGGCCTATATTTTATACGCACGATATTTTAACCCGTATAAGAATGAACCATGTGACATTGTTGACGCCGTAAAAGAGATTGTCGAGCAGAAGAAAATAACAAAACCTATGGACACAAAAGGCTACTATTTTGGTTTTTCGCGATGGAAGCATGGGTTTGTCAGGCCATTCTTCAAAGAGATAAAATATGAGAATCAGATATTTATAAACCCATTATTCAGAAAAAGGCATTTAAAAAAAGCACTAAAAAAAGGTTTAAATTCAAAAAGCCGCATATATATTTGGGGGAGAAAGTCTTTTAACGCGGTTCGGCAATATGCTGCAGAAAACAAGATTCCACTCTATTATGTTGAGGATGGTTTTGTGCGTTCTGTTGGTCTCGGGTCAGATTTAACACAGCCCTATTCGCTGGTCGTAGATAGCAAAGGTATCTATTTTGACCAAACTGAGTCAAGTGATCTTGAGGAGATATTGAATCATTATGATTTTACTGCTGACCTAAAGTTGTTAGAACGCGCTAATGCCGTTAAAAGAGTTATTCTGGAAAAAAAGTTATCTAAATATAATTATTTTGCACAAAGTAAACTTCACATCCCAAGTCTAAAACATATCATTGTGGTGCCAGGTCAAGTTGAAGATGACGCGTCGGTCCGCTTAGGAGCTTCAGGTATGTCTAACTTGGATCTGATTAAGCGTGTACGGAAAAAGGCACCTGAGAGTTACATTATTTATAAACCGCATCCTGATGTAGTGGTTGGAAACAGAATTGGTCATGTTGAACGAGAAGATATTCTGAAGCTATGTGATCTGGTCGTTACAGACGTAGGACTCGATAGTGTACTCATACATGCTGATGCCGTACACACAATGACATCGCTAGTTGGGTTTGAAGCATTGATGCGGGGAATTGAAGTACATACTTATGGAATGCCTTTTTACGCCGGCTGGGGATTGACACAAGATGAGGTAAGATGTGAGCGTCGCCATCGGCGAGTGAGTCTCGATGAATTGATAGCAGGAACGTTATTGCTCTATCCTCGCTATCTGGACCCAAAGACCAAAGAACTGTGTACGATTGAGGTGCTTTTGGAGGCCTTGGAATTTGAACAAAAAAAACATGCCACAACAAAACGGTATCAGGTGTTTATTAAGTTACGAAATTTTATAATCCGAAAAATACAAGTCTTGAGCTCACTTTTAAAGGGTTAGTAAAATAGCAATATTTGTAATAATGCCAATTGGCACTAGTAAAGTCCGGCTCTGTAATTCCAAACCTGCTATTACTTAGCAGGTAGATATCCTGGTCACGCCACGTCCGAATGTTTAATACCATCCTGTGCTGAATTGATATAGGTATCGAGGAGAACATGAGGTGGTACGAAATGAGATGCCTCTTCTGACGCCTGTGTAAGCTCAAATAGATGTTGGTAATCAATACCTGAATGACTTTTTAGCCCTGGAGTTTTCCGATAGAAATTTCCGTTTATCTGGTTTTTTTCTATGAGGTGGTTTCTGAATCGCTGATATAACTTTCTGTCAACTTTGCCCTGGGTTTTCCAGAACGCTGTCATATTCCCCTGAAACGTAAGTCCTGCCATATTGTAGATGGCATGGCCCGATGTTTTCACGGGTGTGCCATGTAATATTGAGGATAGACCTACCGTGCTATTTAACAGGATCGTGCCTTTGGCATGATCCAGCAGTGTGGGTAGATGCATGTCGTGGACATAGATAACCCGCGCTTTGCAGCCATACTTGTCAGCAAGTTTATTGATAATTCGGGTGTAGTCTGAGTAGCCCCTGTCCAGTGGATGGTGTTTGATCACCAGAAGGGTGTCTGTCGGTGCGTGTTTAGAAAAGGAGGAGATCACTCTTCTGATAAAGGCAGCCGCAGAGGGTACCGACGACCAGATTTTTATCTGTGCATCGTTATGGACCTGAAGTGGTACGAGGAAAAATCTCTTTGAATAGTGTGTTGTCAGTTGTTGTAGGACGCCGCGTTCACAAAAACGGTAGTAGTATTTTCTGAATGCTGCGCGTACCCATATTACGGCCTCGTTGTGCCATTTGAATGGGCGATGGTGGATGTAGTGCGGAAAGCGACGTTGTCCAAGCCATCCCATAAAAAAATAGACGGCCGCATACCAACCCACATGGGCAAATGAGTAGGGGACTGATGCTGGTTGTCTTAAGGCCTCAGCCTGGATATTTTTATATGCTTCTGGAGTGCGCGGAATGGATGAGCGTCCATTTACGCCATCTTTTTCGAGAGTAATGTAGTGAGGCCGGAGATAGCCCTCCTCGAAGACAAATACGTCAATAGAGAGCAAACGAGCAACTTCGTAGGATCTCTTGTGGTACGAGCGTTCATCCCCGAACAGGAAGATGGTGGTGATTTTACAATCTTCCAGAAACTGCTTCAGAAACACGGGCCAATGCTCAATAGTGCCGGTGTAGTCCACACTATTCTCACCACTGAAGAAAAAGCGGTCTCCCGCATTGAGGTTTATCTTGAAAACAGTATGCCCGGATTCTTCCAAGTCCATGGCGAGGCGCTTGAAAAAAGGTCCCACCGGCCCTTGAAGCAGAAGAGTATTACTTGTCATATATCAATCCCTGGATAAGATTATGTAGCTTCCTTGCCATACGACTAATCCTAGGTGAGCTAATTCGAGTCTCATTGATTGCCGATGATCGCTGACGATCAAGCCCTCTGATGGCTGATTCTGGGCTGGAAATAGCCCCAAAAAGACCATTGATATAGCGCGGATATAATACCACACAATCGGATGTCAGTTCATCGATCGTTAAAGTCCAGTTTCTGCATTTTTTGCAACCCAGTTTGTGTTTGTCAGTGGTAAGTTCCCAACCGGCATAGAATATGACGCTGCGGTGGTTCCGACTTTGCCTGACATCAGTGCTCCGAAACCCACTTGTGAGGTAACGACGTCGACGTGGTCAAACTACTGTAACAGGCTGACTTGATTGCTATTTCCGGCAAGAAGATGAGCGCATGGGATTTTACAGGTCCGTAGAGGTGGCTCTGCTTCCTACCTACAAAAATATCTTCCTTGAGATGGCGTCGACACCAAGGAAACATCGAAGATGGGGAATCCTGAAGATCCCCCTGGAAAACGTCACTGCTGATGTTGGTGGCATCAGTGTGCGACAGAGAGAGACTCCTCGGAATTTTCGATTTTCTGCTGAAGGATTCTGCGTTCGACCAGGATGTCGAGCAGCTGCTCTACGCACACTTCCAGGGTGTTGTTTTCAGTGTCGATGCTGATTTCAGGGTTTTCCGGCACCTCGTAGGGAGAGGAGATACCTGTAAAATCGGAGATTTCACCAGCGCGTGCGCGCTTGTAGAGCCCTTTTACATCGCGTCTCTCGCACTCCTCAATGGAGCAATGGCAGTAGACTTCGATGAAATCATCGTCATCAAAAAGCTTTCTGACATTTTTTCGATCATCTGAAAAGGGTGAGATAAAGGCCGTAAGGGCAATGACTCCGGCTTCAACGAACAGTTTGGCCATCTCGCCGATTCTGCGAATATTTTCCTTTCTGTCTTCGGCGCTGAACCCAAGGTCACCACAGAGGCCATGACGGACATTGTCCCCGTCAAAGACATAGGTGCGTCCTTCCCGCTGATGGAGTTGTTCCTCAAGCGCATGGGCCAGAGTCGATTTTCCTGAGCCTGAGAGGCCGGTAAACCAGAGGACGACGGATTTGTGCTGATTGAGCTTTTCCCTGCGTTCGCGGGTGACAGTGGCGCGGTGCCAAACGATATTGTTATCCATATCAGTATTTGCTTAAATTTTGGGGTAATTGTCAGATAAACAGCGCCAGAATATCATGGTGACGAAAAAACGCTATAGGGTATTGCCCATAGGAAGTTTGGCTGTCTTTGCGATATTCAAGTATGCCTCCTGAAGGTGCTAGTGGGTGACGATGCCCTTCTCAATGGCATATGTGGTCAGGGCGGAAGCATTGTGCAGATCGAGTTTCTTCATCAGATTCGCGCGGTGTTTTTCAACGGTTTTAATGCTGATGCAGAGGAACTCCGCCATGCTTTTGTTGGTATGTCCCTCCGCGACGAGCTTCAGTATCTGTTTTTCCCGTCGGGTGATTGCAGCCCACTCGGTCAATGGCTCGGAATTTTTTTGCCCGACCAGATAGCCTTGCACTACCTTTTCAGTAATGTCGGGGCTTAGATAGGTTTTTCCGATCATCACCCTTTCCACTGCGATCAGCAGTTCAGAGTGGGTGGCGTCCTTGAGGATGTAGCCGTTGGCCCCGGCATTGAGACTGGCGAGCACATACTCCTCTTCGTTGTGGGCCGTAAGCACGAGGATCTTCATTTCAGGGATCCGGTTTCTGATCTCCTGTATTGCATCCATGCCGTTCATGCCTGGCATGTTCAGGTCCATGATCGTCATATCGGGTTTTTTTTCCACAGTGCAACGAATTGCCTCCCGCCCGTTTCCCGCCTCTCCGATAACGGTGTAGTCAGGATTGCTCTCTAACAGCGATTTCAAGCCAGCCCTTAGGATTGTGTAGTCTTCTGCAAGAACTATTCGTATCTTTTTTCCCATCTTTTCAGCCTGATTCACTGCAAAGGCAGCTTCTCGTGGTGATGTCTGCGTCTTTTCGACCCTGCAACCAAATTTCCGGCATCAGTTGAACATGTCCAGTGAAAGCCAGGCCATAGCAGGGTGGCACTCAATTTCCGGTTCAATCGTCTCAACCTATTAACCTCCAGGGTTAGTCAGTGTCCACGCTAATGATTATAGTCAATTGATGCTTTATTCAAATCAAACGGTTCATTAGATCGTTTTTGACGCACTATGCATAAAGCGGGCGTTTGGCAAAGACTTCACGCGCGATGTGACTCAGCTCACTATAATTTACCTGGTGTGAAAATATAACAAAAAATATCGCTCATTCCCCAGGGTAAGCCATGCCCATGGGTAGCGGTTCTGTCAAATAGGGGCTACATTGCAAGGGAGGTCTAACCTGACAGGTAGTGACGAGAGCTGCTTGCGAGCGACGGTATTGGTGATTCTAAATGGCATGGGAGTGTTGCATTGGAGGCGAAGAGACAGGCTAAAATCCACCTCGTCCGGTTTTTCGGGCTGACCAGCTTCATCTCGATTTCAGTCACGGCGCTGTTAATCATCGTTTTCATCCGTGGACTGATAGTGAGTTCCGTCGAGGAGATCTCCGAACAAGGCAACTCGACCTTGACTCGCGCAGCGGTCGCTTTTTTCTCAGATGAATTGAATGCATTCATCGAGCAGGCGGAGCAGAATGGTGAAGAAGATGCAGCGGCGCAGATGGTGTCCTATCATTTGCGGCGGCATATTCATGACCTGCTACGAGAGACATCGGTGGTTAGGGTAAAGATCTATGACTGGAGTGGAAGAGTGATCTATTCCACCAAGTCCGAGCAGATCGGCCGAATGCAGGAAGGAAACCTAGGTTTTGCTGCCGCGATCAGCGGAAACGAGACGACTAGAATCCTTTATCGCGATACCTTCAACCTGTTTGACGAAGAGACGTCAGAGGATAATCTCGTTCAGACCTATGTACCGATTCACTCACCGGACAAGAGTAACGTTATTGGCGTGTTCGAGATCTATTCCGATGTCAACGATCAGATCAAGGACGCAGGAACCAATGTTGCCGGACTGATTATCGGCGTAGTGGTTGTTATGGTGATTCTATTCGGTATTCTGCTCTTCAATATCAAAAGGGCTGAACGGATCGTTGATGATAAACAGCGTGAAAACAGGGAACGACAGCATACACTCGAAGTACTCTCGTCAAAGATGCTGACCGCGCAGGAAGATGAGAAGAAACGTATTGCTAATGAATTGCACGAAGACGTGGTGCAGACCCTGGTCGCAGTCAAGTTTCACCTTGAAAGCCAGCTTCAGCAGCTGAGCAATGACACCGATTCGTCGAAAGACGAACCTGAGCAGATTGTAAAAGTGTTGCAGGATGCTGCACGAAAGATCCGGGCGGTGGCAGTCGACCTGCGAAATCCGAGTCTTGATGATTTTGGCCTCAGGACCACTGTCAATTCAATGGTTAAGGAGTACAGTTCCGTTTCGGATGATCTCAACTTCGTTGCAACAGTGCAGATTCCAGAAGATGAGATCCCCTTGGAGCGCAAAACCATCATCTATCGCATTCTCAGTGAGACGTTGACCGCGATCTGCAAGCTCGGATATACGGCAGGTACGATCAAGATCGACCTGAAGCAATCTCCAGAGGGGATGGAACTTGGTATCGAGACGAACTGGAGAAATGAAATCGGGAGAGATGATCTGGGAGCGGTTGATGGGTTTGCTTCAATGCGGGAAAAGACGATTCTCTCAGGGGGGGATTTTTACTCTGTGCGTAACGATTCAGGTTCCATCACTCGGTTGTCGGTCTGGCCTAACTGATATTGGCACCTCTGTGGGGCTACTGACTGCAAGCGCGACGCATGCTTCATGCCAGCTAAGTTTCAAGCTTGATCATAAAATGCACCAAATCTCTCAAACTTATTGATAAATAAATAAAAAAAATAAACTATCCAAAAGGATGAAAATAAAAAAATACAGGATTCTGATGATAATACCGGTAAATATTTTGGTGCGTAGTTACATGGGTAGGGTAGGCGCCTGAAAAAGGTAGGGCATCTACTTATTCGGTTTTACAGGCAAGACAGCAAGATCAGCCTCCGGTGAACGAATCAATAATCTATAACTCAATGTTTTACAAGAATATATTCTATTTTTCGTTGCCTGGGAATTAGTCTGTAAAAAAAACCGACACCCTTTTTCCTATTCTTCTACATGCGTTCTGTTCAGAAAGAGTGTTTCTTGGGACGTGGTTTTAAAATCATCATAAAATCATATAGTTATGAGTGGCTGGCGGTGTGGAAGCAGTCTTGATTCATTGCAGTCCGAGAAATGCAGAAATTCATTCTGCAAATGGACTGTAGGGTATTTTGCCTATATCACCATGGGTCGATTAACGGCCGATTCCTTTTTTCACTATGATTGCCCTCAACCAGACATACTTAAAGTTGAAATTGGTAAACCCCCCTGCTCATTGGTGGACGTGGCAAATACTTCTCTTCAGGTTTGCCGGCGGGGATGTTGATGGTGTGCACAGAGCGGACGGTGACTCAAACCGAAAGAACATAATGATAACCAACAATATTAGAAAATTGGGATGGATCGTGACGCTGACTTTTATGGTTGCGTGCGCCCCGGTTACCAAGAAATCGGTCAAGCAACTTGAACCTCGACCAGTGGAATCTGCACCGATGCCAGTGGTATCGGAAGATCAGACGGCCAACCTGCAAAATCCGGGAGGCGAACAGGAACCGGTTTATGCAATGGTCACGGGTGATGATCGGGAGTCTCTTGAGAACAAGGCACCGTTCATGAAGCTCGGCAGTGGGAGATTTATCAACACACCTGCCAGAAAGGAACAGGTTGTGAAGCCGTCTGGCGAGATAACCCTGAATTTTGAGAGCGTGGATATCCGCGAAGTTATCAAAATCATTTTTGAGGAGATATTGCAGGAAAACTATCTGATCGACCCGAAGGTCCAAGGGGTGGTGACGATGCACACAGAGACCCCTGTGGCGGTCGATAGTGTGCTCGCTATCCTGGAGTCGGTTCTGCATAGCAACGGTGCCGGTCTTGTCCTGAGTCACGGGATTTACAAGATTGTTGCGCTCTCTGATATCAAAAAGCAGTCGGTGGTTCCGTCGATTGGCAAGCAGGGTAAAAGCATCTCAGCGGGTTTTGGAACACAGATCGTTCCCCTTCAGTATGTTGCGGCAAAAGAGATCCGTAAGGTGCTGGAGCCAATGATCCCTGAGGGGTTGTCGTTGAGCATTGACGAGGCCAGAAACCTGCTGTTTATTTCGGGAATCCGGTCGCAGATCAATCAGGCACTCGAGACGATCAAGCTGTTCGATGTCGATTGGCTGAAAGGGATGTCCTTCGGCCTGTTTCCTCTGGAGTATGCGGACTCTGCCACGATCGTGGATGAGTTAAACAAACTCATTGGTTCCTCTGGCGACGGACCTTTATCGGGCATTGTGCGTTTGGTGCCGATCGAGAGGCTTAACTCCATCATGGTGATTACACACCAGCCGAAATATCTTGAAGAGGCAAGACGCCTGGTGGAGCAGTTTGATCGGGGAACAGTGACTTCACCCGGACAACGTCTCTATGTCTATCACTTGAAGCACGGCAAAGCGGAAGAAATCGCCGGTCTGTTGCAGGAGATCTTTGGTGGTGCTGGAGGCTCTGCTTCGGATTCCGGTGCAGGCAACGATGTTCCACCGCCGCAGGAGCGCTCCAACGTGCGTTCCCCGTCTCAATCTGCGGTCCCTCCCAAGGGAGGCACCAAGGAAAATGCCTCCACTGGGTCTGCGAAGGCTACAGCGGGTAAAGAGGAAGGGGGGACGATGGGAAGCGGCGGTCAGGGCCCGGTCAATATCATTCCTGATCAGAACCGCAATGCGATTCTCATACTCGCCTCGGCTCGGGATTACAGGGCAGTGGAGGCAACTATTCGCAAGCTTGATGTGCAGCCTATGCAGGTGTTGATCGAGGCAACGATTGCTGAAGTGGCATTGACCGATAATCTGAGTTACGGCGTGCGCTGGTTTCTCCAGGGAAACATTGGAGATCACACGATTCAGTCAGGTCTGAACCTGCCGCTGCCCGGTTCAGTATCGGGTCCCGGATTGGCGCTGGGTATCCTCAACAGCGCGGATGAATTAAGAGTATTTTTCGATCTGCTCAATGCCCAGTCTTCCGTTGAGTTTCTTTCTGCACCCCAGATCATGGTGGTGGACAATAAAACAGCCAATTTCCGCGTGGGTGATCAGATCCCCATAACTACCCGCTCTTCTCAGAGCACCTCCAATCCTGATGCTCCGATCGTTACCGAGGTGCAGTTTCGCGATACTGGAACACTGCTGTCGGTTACGCCCAGGGTTAATGTTGGTGGCATGGTGACGCTTGAAATCAACCAGGAGGTCAGTGTGCCGGGGACTGCGCCTGCGGTAGGCGGCGGTGGCAATGTTCCCATCTCCCAGCGCACCATCGATAGTACGGTGGTGGTGCACAGCGGCCAGACTGTGGTGCTCGGTGGCATGATCACTCAGTCTTCCAGCAATTCACAAGATGGCATCCCCGTTCTTATGGACTTGCCGGGTGTCGGAAAATTCTTTAGTAGTACGACGGAAGACGTCACTCGAACCGAACTCATTATTACCATCACGCCGCGTGTCATCACTAATCCTATGCAGGCAAAGGCAGTGACCGACAGGCTTCGAAAAAGGCTCAAGGATGCGAGCGCGCTGGAGATGTCCATAAAAGAGCTCTCAGCGAGGCCTGCCTTACGCAGCGAAACCCCGGCCGTGGAATCGGTGCAGTGAGAATTGGAGCGAAGTGACGTGGGTGTTGAACAGATCCGATGCCGCAGAGGCAGGAACCATAAATGATTGCTTCGGTACCAGACAAGCGCCATGAGGCAGCAGTCAGTGAAGTTGCTGTGGATGAGGCTGTCCCGATTAATGGTGGTCTCGGCGCCTATCTGGTTCGAACAGGACGCCTAAGACAGGACGAGGCGGACAATGCCCTCAAAATCTTTCTGGATCAGGATGGCGAAGCCTCGTTCGGATTGTTGTTGGTGCACATGGGGATGCTCTCTGACAAGGATCTCGCAGAGGCGCAAGCGGCATGTCTTGATATTCCCCTCATAGATGGAAGAGCATTCCCGGATACCATGCCCTGCGAAGGAAAGGTATCCAGGGAATTTCTGAAAAAGAATCTCAGTGTGATCGTCGAGGAGAACGACGATAACCTCATCGTGGCGATGGCAGACCCCGACAATCATTATTTGCTTGATGCATTGAAAATGATCACGGGCAAGAAGGTAGAACCCAGGGTGGGTATTGCCTCAGAGATCGAGGCGGCCTTTCGTCAAAGATATAGCGGCACAGGAGAAGCCGAATCAACCGGTTCTGACTTCAGTTCAGCGAGTGCCGGGATCTCCGGTGATGACGTGGAACACCTGAAGGAACTGGCGAACGAAGCGCCGGTCATCAAGTTGGTCAATCAGTTGATTCAGCAAGCGGTCAGTCAGAATGCTTCAGATATTCATATCGAGCCGTTTGAAAGGATGCTGATGATCAGATATCGCGTGGATGGTGTTCTGCGGGAAGTGGAACGCGCCCCTGTTGAGATCGCTGCCGCTGTGGTATCCAGAATCAAGATTTTGTCAAATCTGAACATTGCAGAGCGTCGTTTGCCACAGGATGGAAGATTCAAGCTTACCGTGCGGGGTTCTCGGCTTGATCTGCGTGTATCCACTGCACCTACAATAAACGGCGAAAGTGTGGTGCTCCGCCTGCTGCCCAGCAACAGTACAGCGGATGACTTCGACGGCCTTGGATTTACACAAAAACAGAAGGAAGACCTGCTATCCGTACTCTCCTATCCTCACGGTATCGTATTGGTAACAGGGCCTACCGGCAGCGGTAAAACGACTACTCTTTACGCTGCATTAAACTATCTCAATACCCCCGAGAAGAAGATTCTTACAGTAGAGGATCCCGTAGAGTACAACATCGAGGGCATAAACCAAATCCAGGTTAAACCACAGATCGGCCTGACATTTGCCAACGCCCTGCGGACTATCGTGCGGCAGGATCCGGACGTCATAATGATCGGTGAGATGCGGGATCAGGAGACCGCATCCATAGCCGTGCAGTCTGCGCTTACGGGTCACCTGGTGCTATCTACGCTGCATACAAATGACGCAGCGGGAAGTATTACCCGGCTTCTCGATATGGGGGTGGATGATTTCCTGCTCAAATCGACGGTAAATGCTGTCGTCGCACAGCGGTTGGTTCGCACACTCTGTAATGACTGCAAGAAACCTTATGTAGCCTCCGATAAAGTGGAAGAGCGGTTACATCTTCGGGAAATCGTTGGAGACTCAGAAATAACGCTCTATTCTGCGGAGGGTTGTGATAAGTGTGATGGAACGGGTTTTACCGGTCGCTCGGCAATCGTCGAACTCATCATACTTGATGATGGGCTAAGAGATTTGATCATCAGTCATGCCGATTCGGTCGCAATTGCGCGTTACGCCAGGGAGAACGGATCGGGCACGATGTATGAAGATGGGCTCAGAAAGGCCGCTGCCGGGGTGACCACTATTGAGGAGGTGTTGCGTGTAACGCGACTCGACTGATATGGCAGCCTACTTCTTCAGAGCCGCATCCCTGGAGGGAGATATAACGGAAGGGATTGTCGATGGCAGCAATCGCGAGAGCGTCGTTGAACTCATCCAATCCCAGGGCAGGATTCCGATCAGGGTAGAACTGAAAACGGAAACCCCGGCGAAAAAACTCGGTAAGTCATCGAATTCCTTTTTCAGGCGCAGAAAAAAAGATCAGATACTGACTTTTACTCGTGAACTCTCGACACTTCTAAAGGCAGGTCTTTCATTGGATAAGTCTCTGTCACTGCTGATAGAGGTAAACAGTACCGATCAATATGCCCAGGTGCTTGGCAATCTCCAGGAAAAAATTAAAGGAGGAGCTTCTTTTGCTGATGCCCTTGAATCAGAGGGGAGTGAGTTTCCAAGCATCTATGTCAGCCTGGTGAGGGCGGGTGAACTCGGCGGTGCACTTGAGACCGTATTGGAGCGACTTGCCGACCACCTCGAACGTAGCAGTGAACTGCGTGAGTCGCTGAAATCGGCCATGATCTATCCAATGATTTTGGTGGTGGTTGCGATCTCATCGATTATTTTACTCCTGACTTATGTGATTCCCCAGTTCAAAGAACTTTTCGAAGGCATGGGAAGTTCTCTTCCAATGTCGACAGCTATCGTGTTGCAGGCAGGAGACTTTGTTAAACACCAGGGATGGATCGTTCTGCTGGTCATTCTTTTGGTTGTGATGCTTATCCGGTACCAGTTACGCACACCGGAAGGAAAATTTCGTTGGCACAAACGGGTATTGTCGACGCCGCTGCTTGGCGGTCTTATCACAAGGATGGAAGTGGCTGTGTTCAGTCGAACGCTGGGAACGTTACTGCAGAACGGAATTCCCATGATAAAGGCAATCTCCATCGTGCGTGAGACGGTACAAAACCGGGTCATAACGAAAAGTATGGATGAGGTTATCAAGGGGTTGAAGGAGGGAGGTAATCTCTCCTCACCACTGGCTGAATCGGGATATTTCCCCGAGTTTGCCGTACAGATGATCAGAGTCGGTGAAGAGTCTGGTGAGATGGAGCAGATGTTGCTTCATGTTGCGGATATCTATGATAAAGAGGTCAACCGGGAGCTGAAGCGGACGTTGTCGCTTCTGGAGCCGGTACTGATCCTTGTTCTTGGCGTAATTATCGCCGGCGTAATCATGTCCATACTGGTGGCGATTATGGGCATAAATCAAATGGTTGTATGAGAGGCGGAATGTATGATCAAAAAAATGGCATGTAGCCGATCACAAGTGTGTTACGGATTCACATTGATAGAACTGTTGGTGGTCTTGGTGATACTTGGGCTGCTTGCGGGCCTGGTTGGTCCGCAGATGGTGCGTTATCTCGGCGGTGCGAAAACTGATACCACGATGCTGCAAATCGAGGAGTTTGGCGCTGGGCTGGATCTGTTTCATCTGGAGGTTGGCCGCTACCCGACCACAGATGAAGGTCTGGTCGCGCTTGTCGAAAAACCAAATAGCGTAGAGGGTTGGAACGGCCCGTATCTGAAGAAAAAGCAGATTCCGGAAGATCCCTGGGGAAATGAGTATCTATATAGGTTTCCTGAGGATAATGGAATTTATGACCTCTATTCGTTTGGGCAGGACAATGCAGAAGGAGGATCTGGTGAGGCGCAGGACGTCGTGAGCTGGTGAGATCGCCATGAGAATACGCTTTGCAAACGGTTTTACGCTGCTGGAACTTTTGCTTGTGTTGACTGTGTCGGGTTTGATAATCGCAATGGTTCCGCCACTGCTCAGCAAAGCGATGCCGACAGTTAATGCAAGGAGTACGGTAAGTGATCTCGCTGCAATTATTCGAAATGTGCGGAGCCGGGCAATTGTTTTGAACGAAACAAGAGTGATCTATTTCGACCGGGAAAGCCGCACCATATTTGAAGAGGGTGGGAACCAGGAACTTCAGATCGATGAACCTCTACGAATTAATGTGGAGAATATTCGCAAAAGCGAAGAGACCCCCAAGATCCTGGTGGCCTATCCAGATGGCAGTATAAACGGCAGCGTGATTACGATAAGTGGAGGTAAAAAGAGTTACATACTCCGTCCCAACTGGGTTACAGGCGCTTTGAACATAGAAGGTCGTGTCGATGAAAGCACAATGTGACGGGGGGCTATCGCAAAAAGGCTTCACTTTGATTGAGGTGCTCGTTGCCTTCGTTATCCTTGCCATGTCGTTGTCTGTACTGTTTCGGATCTTCTCCGGTGGGTTGGGAAACATTTTTATTGGTGAACGATATGCGGGTGCAGTAACACTGGCGGAGACACTACTCGATGAGGCGAATTTGTCGCAATCTGAGGTGTCCGGTTCACGCAGTGGTTCCCGCGAAGACGGATACCGTTGGATCAAGACGGTTCAGGCGCATGAGGTCATTGACCAGGAAGGGAACTCCATACCGGTTGAGAATCTGCAGAAGGTAGAGGTCCAGATCACTTGGGAGGCAATGGGCAGGGAGCACCATATGGTACTTTCAACCCTTCGAGGGGACAGGAGAAAATATTAACCATGCTTGCCGGAATTATAGAAAATCCTTTGACGGGGACATAAGTTCAATGGCGTCCGAGAGTCGTAGGCAATCAGGATTTACCTTGCTGGAGTTGCTGGTTGCAGTGATGATTCTGTCGTTGCTGATGACCGCAGCTTTCGGCTCTGTTTATTACGCAAGCAAGAGTTGGAAGACAGGTATTGCGACGATTGAGAACCAGGATTTGCGACGCTCTGCAGACCGGTTTGTCTCGGGAATCCTGCGCCAGATATCAACCCATTCATATAGCGAAGATGGCAGGAGAAAGATCGAATTCAAGGGTTCTGGCAGGAGTGTGGGATTTGTGGGGCCAACGCCAGCCAATGATGAGCTTTACGCTCAATACGAGTACCAACTCGAATACAGGAGAAGTGGTACGAGTGGAGAATTGGTGATGTTTTATCGCCCCAGGTTACCAGGTGAAACAGGTCTTTCCCTAGACGATAAAGATGGCAAGTTAATGCTGCTTTCCGATCAAAAGAATTTGCGTCTGAGCTATTACGGGCGCAAAGATGATCGTTCCATGTCCAGCTGGCACAGTCGCTGGGGCGAAGAAATTCAGGAATATCCTGAAATGATCAGGTTTGAATATCAAATTGAAGGGGAGAGGACGCCAAGGCGATCTGTTATCGGTATTCGGTCGAGTACGAAGCGTGTCGATGGAACCCGTTCCGGGTAGATATCGGGCTTATTTAAGACAATGATTGCAAAAAGCAGAAGGTAAGGATCATGGTGATCGTAGCAAAAAGACAGACGCATAAGGAACAGGGCATTGCTCTGGTACTGGTGTTGTGGCTGATCGTGCTGCTCAGTGTGATCGGGGGAAGCCATGCAAGAAATGGAAGAATGGAGTTAACGATTGCCGGTAATCAGTTTAAGTCGCTGAAGGCAAGGTTACACGCAGAGGCCGGGGTTTACCTGGCTATTGAGGATCTTATTTCCCGGCAGGGCAATAGCCGGTATTTACTCCGGGGAATGGAAAACAGGGAGGATTTTCTCGGTACATCATTGTCAATATCCATTGTGAGTGCGGTGGGACTGGTGGATATCAATAATGCAGAGAGCACGGTTCTGTCTGCGCTTTTTAACTCGGCGGGCTTGAAAGAAGAGGAACAGGGTGCACTGGTGGATTCCATACTTGATTGGCGGGATGCGGATGATCTTGTGCGGCTGAATGGTGCGGAGAAGAAACAGTATGATTTTGCGCGACTGCCCTACGTGCCTGCCAACGGGGCATTCAGGAGTGTAAACGAACTGAAACTGGTGTTGGGAATGAACATGATGGTCTACCGTGAGATCGCCCCTTTTATCACAGTCGATGCGCGAACCGGTGAAATCGACACTACCCAAGCTCCAGTTGAACTTTTGCAGCGACTCGGACAGATGGGCGGGGATCAGGTGTTACTCGAAACCGAGGGAGGCGAGAGTGATGGTGAGACTATTTACGCCAAACCCTCACATCCTGTATTCCACCTGGAGATCTATGCATTGACGAAGGAGGGCGGCAGCGCACACATTAGAGTGACCGTCGATATCAGCAGGAGAGAAAAGGAAAGGTACCGTATTCTCTCCTGGAGGGAGCTTCCTGGAAAAAGGAGGTACAGCAATGGCTGATTTGAGTCGCTCGATGTTGGCGTCGCTTTCAACCGAGGTCAGAGGGTTCGGCAGCTGGTGGGTTTCTGAGCTTACTGGAATGATGCCTGAATTCCTGAAAAGGATGGTCCTTAGTGGAAAGATTTACCGGATAGAGATCGACGGTGAAGATTTTGTCGCGCGACGGATGGAAAAGGCCGGGTCGAGCTCAGTGGTCGTGGCGGTTGGCCGGGTGGACGGCAGGCAGGAAGATAATCAGGAAACCCACCTGAGAGATGCGAGAAAAGTCGAACTGATACTTCCATCTGATTACATTCTCAATAAAACCCTGACACTGCCGAAAGCGGCCGAGGAGAACCTTCGGGAGGTGATCTCTTTCCAGATGAAGAGAGAGACGCCATTCGAGCCGTCCCAAGTCTATTACGATTATCTTGTCATAGGGCGGGACAAGAAGAGCAAGACTATCCAAGTCACACTCTATGTTGCAATGAAGCAACAAGTCGATTCCCTGCTTGAACAGTTACGAGACTACAACGTCAGGATAGATCAAGTGACTGCTGAGGTGAAAAAAGGTTTAGATGGAAAAGAATTAAACCTGATCCCCGGTCTTAAGATGAAGCGAGGAGATACGTTTTCACAATATTTAAATATCACCCTCGCGAGTGTTTCTCTGCTGTTGTTGCTTTTGAATGTTGCATTCCCGATTTGGGAGAAAGCTGTTCAGCTGAAAGAACTTGTTCCCACTGAGCAACAGCTTAAGTCGTATGTGAACGAAGCCCGTGAGTTGAGGGAAAAGGTCGATATGGCCAGGCGCAAAGTGGAATTCATCAGTGAACGCAAAACAGGTGCAATACCGATACTGCAGATAATTGATGAGTTGACCCGTCTGGTTCCCGACGATACCTGGATCGATAACCTGCAGTTTGATGATGAAGAGGTGAATATTCATGGATTCTCTGTTTCGGCTGCATCATTGCTATCACTGGTTGAATCATCCGATCTCTTCAAACATGCACGATTTAGATCGTCAGTAACGCAGAACCGGCTCAATGGTTTGGAGCGTTTCCATCTATCTGCAGAAGTGATGGGGGGAAAGGACAGATGACGGATAATATGTCGACTGCTTCCAGGAAGTTTTTGGCGGCTGCACTGCTTCTGCTTGTCGTGGTTGCCTTTGGCAGCTCTATCATATTGCCCTACCTGAATCTGAAGCATTCATATAGTGAAGAGTTGGCCAGTGTTGAGAAGCGCATTGAGATCTACCGGCGATCAGTGGGTGTGGCCGATAAACTCAGGGGGCACTATCAGAGACTGGAGATTGTCAACACCAAGGACAAACGATATCTAAAGAGCCAGATCGAATCATTGGCTGGGGCGGAGCTTCAGGGAATATTGAAACGGGTGGTCAAGTCTCATGGAGCAGAGGTATTCAGTACACAGGTATTGCCTTCTGAACAGCATGAACAGTTTTCGAATGTCTCTATCAGGGTTCGCATGAAGGGAACAATGGAGTCGATGGTCGGAGTGATTTATGCGTTGGAAAGCAGGAAACCCTTTCTCTTCGTTTCAGAGTTGCAGATACGTGGCAAGAGAGGGTCTCATCGGCGATCCAGAACTTTTGAGCGGAAACAGAAGATTCAGAAACGACAACTTGATCTCGACTTTGTGCTGTCCGGATATATGAGGAGCCAATCTTGAGTTTAATGGCTGGTCGGATCACTGTACTGACAATCCTGCTGACGCTTACGACGGCAGGGCTCGCTGTGTTGTTGCACTATCAATGGAATGGCAGTCAGTCAGGCAAGGCGGAATTCTCTGAGCGCTTGTTATCGAATGGAGGCGAAAATAGCGATACCAATCGCAAAAAACATGCCCCTTATTCTGCTCTGCCAAAGAGTGCCTATCGGGAAGTTCTGGAACGCCCCCTGTTCACTGAAGGACGTATTCCGCCAGTGATAGAGAAGGCACAGATTGTTCCGGTTCAGGAGAATCTGGCCCTTAAGCTTGAAGGCGTCGTCTTTGTATACGAGCGGCACATCGCCATTGTGCGTGATCTCAAGAGCCAAGAGTTACTAAGACTTCCTGCAGGTGGAGATTACAAGGGATGGCAGGTTGCTGAGGTAGGCAAGGGGGAAGTCGTTTTGCGTAAAGGGAAAAGAAGTATCAACCTGATATTGGAAGCAGGTACCAGCATGCCTGTGAGAGCAAGCCGTATCTCTCCCAAGCAACTCTTGAAAAAACAGAAGATGCCGGTCCTTGTTCCCAGATAACCCAGTGAAGGATTGGATTTTAACAGTGGCGGAAACCGCCTGGAGTAAACACCATGGCCTCAATCTATAGGGACTATTTCAGGATTGACGAGGATCCGTTCTCGATCACGCCGGATCCAAAATTCCTCTTCCTAAGCAGGAATCATCGTGAAGCTTTGGCCCATCTGCGGTTCGGCATGGAGGAGGGTGGCGGTTTCGTGTTGCTGACCGGTGGCGTGGGAACTGGAAAGACGTTGCTCTGTAGAAATCTGTTGGAGAGCCTGCCGAATGAAGTTGATGTCGCATTAATTCTCAATCCCCGGCTGCAGCCGTTTGAACTGGTGGCCTCTATCTGTGATGAGCTGCATGTTGAACACCCAGATGCTGCCGACAGTATCAAGATGCTGGTCGACCATCTCAACAGCTATCTACTAAGTTCCCACGCGGCTGGCCGGAGGACGGTGGTCATTATCGACGAGGCGCAGAATCTTAGCTACGAAGCCCTTGAACAGGTCAGGCTGTTAACCAATCTTGAAACCAAAACAGAAAAGCTGATGCAGATATTTCTCATCGGCCAATCCGAACTGAAAGAGATTATTGATCAACCGAATCTGCGGCAGCTGACCCAGAGGATCACCGCTCGATATCATTTAGAATCGATGGGTCGGCCGGAGACCAAAGAGTACATCAGGCATCGACTCGAAGTGGTTGGGATTTCGCAACATCTCTTCACAAATAGCGCGTTGGAGGCGGTATATCGACTTACCAAAGGAATTCCTCGCCGGATTAATATCTTTTGCGAACGTGCAATGGTGGCTGCTTATGCAGAGCGCAAAAATGAGGTCGACTATTTCTTGCTGAAGCGTGCGGCAGAAGAAGTGGAGGGCAAGCGACGGAAGGGTAGATGGCGCAGCTTTCTCACGGTTTCTGCCGTGGCAGCGGTATTGGTTGTTTTGAGTACCACCCTGTCGCTCAACGACATCACAAGTTTTGGAAACAATGTAGCGCATCAGATGCGTTTGCTCTTGGCGGATCTGGCAGTGCATAAAAATGATGCTCCTGTCATTCCAAAAGAGACAGTGACTGCCACCACCATCCCAAATAACAATGTGGATTTCTCTCCAATTAAGATTGCACAGGCCGGCTATTCCGATTCAGAGGTTGTTGTGCCTGAAAAAGAGGAACAACCGCTGGTCGATGGAAAAGCGTTCGAGGCAATGACTGCTGGGGAGGCGTTTTCAGAAGACCGGGCCTTCAGCGCGCTGCTCCGCTATTGGAATGTTGATATTTCTTCCGTAGTAGATGGCTCTGTCTTCTGTGAGACTGCGGATGCCCATAAATTAAAATGTGTCTACGGGAAAGGTACTTGGACAAGTCTGGAATATTTCAACAGACCGGTGATCATTGAGCTGGAAACATCCGATGGCCGTTTGGTTAATATGATGGTGACCGAATTGCACGGCAATAGAGTCGTGATTGAACACAACGGAGAACGCATGCAGCTTGAACGGGCCACAATTGATCAATTGTGGTCCGGGAGCTATGTATTACTGTGGAAGCCACCGCAACTCAACGAGACTGTTCTGGCTGTAGGTGCGCGCGGTCAGGATGTTATTTGGCTTAATGACATACTTGACCGGGATGAAGGGATTTACGGAATCCAGACACAGGGCAAACGAAACGACAGATTTGACCAGACGCTTGTTGAAAGGGTGGTCAGGTTTCAACAAAAACACGGTTTGACGCCAGATGGAATCGTAGGTGAGCAGACCCTTATTCAATTACAGTCCGCATCCGGAGATCCTGACGTTCCACTTCTGATGCAGTCGAAGGGATAGGGTGGGCGATATGTCATATATATTAAATGCATTGGATCAGGCAGACAGAGAGAGGAACAAAGGTGATGACGCTGAACGAACGCCAACGTCAGGCAGCCCAAAGGCAAACTACAAGCCGAAATGGCTTATTGCCGCGATGGGGCTACTGTTGCTGAGCGGGATTGCCGCGTTGCTTGTACTTAACGGTATCAATGCCCCTGTCCCTGCTGAACAAATGAGTGAAACGCAGACGGTCCGGCATCTGCCGCCTAAAAAGGAATTGCCGAAGAAAAACCTTTCCACACAACAGCGGGGCACCCCTTTGCTGGCCTCGATAAAAAGGGGGGGACAGCAACAAGAGGCGCCAAGGAAACCTAATGTAATGGGCAGCCCTGAAATACGCGTGATGGATTTCAACGAGGCTAAGGCGGCGAATAAAAGTAACGTTCTGACAACAAGTGTGCCGTCGCCTGTAACAGTTGATCGACAGAGCAACCCGCCCGATACCCCCACTGACCGGAAAACAGTGGAAGTCAGCGATGCTGTTGAAGGCGGTGATCCAGACTCCGGGTCAGCGAATCGCTTGAGTAGTGAGGTTGGTGAGCCGACCGAGCAGCAGATCCCCGTAGCCCTGCCTTTCGTACAGCCACCGCCGACGATGTTAGTGAATGCTGAGCCTCCCTCGCCTGAGATCGTGGCAAATAAATCAGACAGTGAAATTCCTCTGATCTTTGAATTGCCCTATACGAAAAGGCTGCCGATACCCGATATCACAATCAACGTGCATGTCTACAATTCCAATGCGGACAAACGCTTTGCCATTATCAATATGCGTAAGTATCGGGAGGGGGATCAATTGCAGGGCAGCAGCGTAAAGTTGTCCCAGGTGACGCCGCATGGCATCGTTATTGACTATGGGAATGGTTTGGTGAGGATTGATAAGGATGTGGTCTATCGGAAGTCTACTTAGTTTGGTTGATGTTTCATCTCTTTAGGCTTAATTTTTCTTCATAAAATGGGGAAATAATTATCCCTTTAAATTCAGGGATTTCAGGGCGCTGGCCGCTTGATCCCGAAAGTCTGATGGACTGCCATTTCTTGCCTAATTCTGGATTTGGGTCCATGTTAAATTCACCGATCTCTGAAAATTGGGTAACTTATGCCATGACTCGACTTCTTTTAGTGGAAGATGATGAACTCCTTGGTGACGGTATTAGTAAGGTTCTCTCTCGGAGGGGGGATCAGTTGGAATGAGTTCGTGATGGACGCTCTGCGCTCACCGCGATATCTGAGACGGATCCCGATGTGGTGCTGCTAGATATCAATCTTCCCGATATCTCAGGCTTCGACATTCTGAAAATTGTCCGGTCAGCGGAAAATGATGTGCCGATACTGGTTCTTACCGCTCGCAGTAGCATCTCCAACCGTGTGTTTGCACTCGACAACGGTGCAGATGACTACTTGGTAAAACCCTTTGATACCGATGATCGGGGTGCTTTGGTGGGTTGTTGTACGGGCATTGAATCCCCTGGAGAGACTGGTTCATCAAATAGGCGCGCGCAGTGCCACCAATCTTGAAGCAATCGACACTGCGATAGTACCTGTTGAAGCGAAGGTGTTGGTGAATGCTATCAACGATCTGTTCCACAAGCTGCAATTATCCATCGAACGTTACAACAGGTTTACTGCCGATGCTGCCCATGAGCTGCGGACCCCACTCGCGGGTTCTGTCGTTCAAATTCATGCGGCACTTGAATGTAGTGATGAAAGTGAACGGAAACATTCGCTAAATCAGGCTTTGAAAGGCTTGTCAAAACTCAATCGTCTGGTGGAACAGTTGTTGGTGTTTTCTCGCATGGAGCCGGATGTGGCAATGTTGGAATTTGCCTTCTTGGATTTGAAGAAGCTATCGGTTGAGGTGGTATCGGAATATGCTCCCGGCTACCTTGAAAAGGGCGTTGCCCTTGAACTGGATGCCCCTAATCCGGTGAAACTCAAGGGTAATTGGGAGTTGCTTGCCACTGCCTTGAGAAATCTTTTGGATAATGCGGTCCGTGTTACCCCTGCCGGCGGAGTGATTAAGGTTAGTCTCTTCGCCGATGATGATTTTGTCTCCCTTGTGGTAATAGATGCCGGGCCAGGTATTGCCGATCACAACAAGGCGTTGGTTTTCGGCCGGTTTCACCGCCTCATCGGCACTACTGGTCAGGGTAGTGGCCTTGGCCTGTCGATCGTTCATAGCGCGGTGAGACTGCATGGTGGGGCGGTCACATTGAAAGATGGCGAAGAAGGAAGAGGACTCCAGGTCGTGATTAAAATTCCTATTAGGAAATCCATTCCGCTCTAGGTTGAAAAATTGTGAAATAATTCCCAAAACTTTAAGCGATTCTTAAGATTCACTGGCTACCTTGGTATACAGAGTCAGCGGTCGATCTCAGCGACTGAAGGCACCTACATATACCAGGGGGAATTGCCAATATGTTTACAAACTACGTGCGAGTTCTAGTTAGCGCCGGAGTTGTCTTGTGTATCTCACTACCGGGGATCTCCTCAGCAGGTAGTGACGGATTCAAAATCGAAGAAGCCAAATGGGATAGTGAGAAATCCCGTCTGAATGTAAAAGGCAAGGGAATGGGGGACAAAACAGTCACCCTGATGTATGCATCTGACCAGGCCGTGATCAATAGCATGACTATCGATGACGATGAATGGAAATTCAAAGAGTACGATCTGGCTGTGGTTCCCTGCAGTGTGCGGGCAGCTCAATCAGATGGGATGGTTGCCGAGAAGCGAGTCAAGCATGCCCCTCATGATTGCGATTCAGGTGATACCGGTGGCGGAACGCCTCCCCCTGTAATACCTCCACCGGTTGGGACCGAGGTCTCGATCAACTCCACAAGCCAGAATGGAACCCCCGGCATCCCGGTAGCCGAGCAACCTCTGGTCAACCAGAATGGCTATAAGATCTTCGCCATCAACGATCTGGGAATGCACTGCGGCGACTTGGATACCCGTGTATCCAGTATTCTGCCCCCCTTCAATGTACTGCATGCCACAGTTATCCAGCAAGGCAATGACCCGAAAATCATGCTGCCTGCTGATGGCGTTAGTGTTATCTATTCGGCGGCGTCAAACCCGCTTGATCCTATCCTTAGCGGCATTAACTCTGCCGGCTCAGGTCCTGTTGCCTCCAGCATGCTGCCCGGTATATAAAACCAACTTCTGGGAAGGCGCGCTGGCTGCTTACGATGCCTTCTATCCACAAGGGATCCTGCCGGCCTTCTATCCGCCAGGCGCCAATATCCTGGATCTGGGCCTGCCCATGCCGAATGTGGAGCAGCTCTATCTGGGTGATGGCAACTTGACTGCGGATCAACAGTCCATGCCCGGTCGCCATGGCGCTTATGCGGACAATCTCACCGAGCTGTTCGAAGCCTTTGTGATTGATCAACCCTTCTTTACCAACCCAGCCTTTAAATTCGGTTATGTAAAGGAAGGTGTGAACTGGTATGAAGCGCCAGGAATACCTTTGACTGCCTATGATGACTTCGGCCTTGAAAATCCCTGGCTCCTGTTTCGGGTTCAGGCAATCGATGCAGGCGGAACTGTTCTGGCATCCAACGATACGGTTGTTCCGATCTCCGGTGAGGCCAATTGTGGTTCCTGTCACAACGCACCTGAGAATGGCGGAAATGGCGAGGCCACCAGGAATCTGACAACAATAGCTATAGCAGAGTTTGATGATCCACAATTTGACTCCGTACCTCTGGATGTCAGCCTGGAGTATGCCGCGGACCTCAACCTGGTCCGTCTGCATGACCAGAAGCATGGCACTGATCTGGAAAACTCCCAGCCGGTGGTCTGCCAGACCTGCCACTACACACCAGCGCTTGATCTGGCGCAGTTGGGTCCGCTGGGACCTGAGAATGACGGACCACTCGTGCTCAACGGTGTAACAATATCGGATTCCCTGGCAAACGGACGTGATCAGATCAAACACAAATCCATGTCCAATGTGATGCACAGCCACCACGGTACCGTTAAAGATGCCAATGGCGACAAGCTCTTCCCCGATATGCCGCCAGCGATCAAAAACGATCTTGGCATAGTTGAGAACTTTCAGGAGCGCCGGGATGCCCTGGAAGCAACCTGTTATCAGTGTCATCCTGGCCGACGCACCGACTGTCTGCGTGGTGCCATGTCAAATGGCGGAATGCTCTGTCAGGACTGCCACGGCAACATGGAACAGGTGGGTAACGACTTTACCCGCAATGTTGCACCGACCCCGCCTTCAGCCGTGGGTGCCTTCGAGTTGGGTGGCGATTTCTATAAAACGCCGGAGCTGGTTGCAGAGGATGTAGGCAACAGCCAGCCACGTGTTCCCTGGGCCAACGAACCCGGTTGCGGTTCCTGCCATACCGGTGATGCCATGGATAGTCTGTCAGGTACTGTCGGCACGGTGGTCAACAATGTCGATGCCGATGCGAATGTGGACGGTATCCGTCTGTTTCAGGCCTTCCGTAGCGACGATGCCAAGGCCACCCCGATTGTTCCCACCAATAAACGCTTTGCCGAAAATGCGATTGAGGCCAACAATCCTGCAGTGTCCGGTCCTGATGATCCCCGTATCGGCAACCCGATGCTTTACCGGGTAAGTACAGGCCACGAAGGTATCTTCTGCGAGGCTTGCCACGGCGCCACTCATGGTATTTGGCCGAACAAGAACCCAGATGCCAACGATAATGTCGCTGCCGTACAGTTGCAGGGGCACACCGGCACGGTTTCTGAATGCAGCACCTGTCACACAGGTGACCTGGGCAATACTCTTGAAGGACCACATGGCATGCACCCGGTTGGAGATACTTCTTTCTCCAATGGCGGACATGAAAGCCTGGCTGAGAAAAACCCCGACGCCTGCCGTGCCTGTCATGGTGTGAACGGCGAGGGAACGGTACTCGCCCGTGCGGCGACAGACCGCACGCTGTCCAACGAGGGCGAGTCGATCACTCTTGTCAGAGGAGAGCCGGTGAGCTGCACGCACTGTCATGAAAATGAACTGTAATAAATAAACAGTCTCTTCAGCCCAATCCCCTTTACCCGCGCTGCTTTGCACGCGGGTTTTTCTTTGGGCGCTGTTTTTTTTTAAAGTTTTCAGCCCTCCTGCCGTTATGTAAGTACGGCACGTCTGCCAAACCCTCCCTTCTATCGACTCAACCCTACCACTCAAAGCTACTGTTTTTCTTTGTGTTTTGATTGGAAGACTGTATTTCCTCCCGTCGATACTCTAGCTGCAAGGTAGGGGTTCACCTGCCCGCTGTCTGCATTTTTTCCTGCTTTTAACTGGGGAGTCGTGCAGCCAATCATTCTTAGTTCTGCCGGTAGTCCCCGGGACTTGTTCAGCCTAAATTTGTCACCGTAGTCCAACAAATTTCTTTTTTTACGGGAGATGCGCCGTTATGGCGTGGGGAATGATTCTGATTTCAGGGTCTTTCATAGCTCGGAGAGTGAAAGTTATGAACAATAAGATGAGAAAAGGCAAAACAGGGGTTTTTAACTTCGCCATTGCCTTGTCTATGTTGGCCGTTTCGGCGGTCCATTCGGGGCAAGTCACACTAAATGTGCAGGATCAAAACGGAACTCCTGTGAATGGCTTCCGCTGGTTGATGCAAGAAGACACAACCTACGCGGTAACGCCTGATGTCAGCACTGGCGATATGCTCTCGCTGGGCTTTCATCGCAGTAACCATCCACCAGCGATCAATTCGATTACTGGTGCGGGGTTGAGCGGTTATTCTGACACCGCCCAGGCCGTGGTTGCGGATGTAGAGGACAATAAGAGCTATTATATCTCTGTCCTGCCGTTCTCCGGGCACAGTCTCTCCGGTGATTCAGTCACTATTGATGCCACAGGCACGGATCAGCAGACCGTCACTGTTACGGTTCAGCAGCAGCCGATTCCCACCGCGCAGATTTCGTTCTATCTTTTCCATGACCACTACCCGGTCAACGGCAACCCCGATCTGCCCCAGGAGATTAATCCTCCGGTAGGGAATGCGGGGCATGTGGACTGGAGCGGCTTCTCGCTCTTCCTGGAAGAGCCAGCCGGTAAGTATGGTCAAAATGGCGGTCAGGTCATCCAGGATGCATTCGCCAACCCGTTGGGTACGACCTATGATCGGACCTGCGATATCAACGGGAATCCGGACCTCAATCCGCTGACCAACTTTGTCTGCATGACTGCTGGCGCACCCGTGGTGGCTGTGCTGGGTGACGGTACCATGCACCCCGATCAGGACGGCTTCCTCACGGTGAAGAATCTGGCGCCGGGCAAGTACGGCACCATCATGATTCCGCCAACGGGTTCCAATTGGCAGCAGATCACCACTATTGAGGGCACCAAGGTTATCGACGCCTGGGTCAAGGCCAACGAGCCACCGGTGTTCGTTGAATTTGGTCTGCCTGGTCCGCACGTCTTCGTGGGTTTTACCAAGGCGAGCAGTGAGTACGTCGTGGGGCAGGCAGGTGGGTTCCCACCCCTGCAGCCGCCTCTACCTGGTGAACAGACCGCAAATATCTCAGGTAAGGTGACATGATCAGCACATGTCACGTCCGCCTAATTTCACCTTTTTCAGTGGGCGCGATTTTCCAGCCTGCTGGGTGGCTTTGAACAGCATGGTTAACGGCGCTTTGGGCAAAGGTCTTTATGCCGCCCCCTGTGCTGCAGATTCAACTTTTGCGATTCCTAATCTCGCGCCGGGCAGCTACCAGCTTGCGATATGGGACGCCAATATGACGGCGGTATTCGCCCAGACGGCTTTTTCTGTCGATACGACAGGTGGCACCTGTAACGGTGGTCTATCCTGTGATTTTGGTGACGTCTCTGTCTTCAACTGGTTTGGACGTCTGAACACCGCTGTCTTCAGTGATTCCGATCAGGATGGTTTCTGGGATCCGACTGAGGCGGGCATCGGCCCTGAGAGTCAGGATGTCACCATCCGCTGGCGCGATGGCACCGTCTATCAGAACTTCGCCACAGACAACGGTGGGGAGGCGCCTTTCGATACGGTCTTCCCCTTCTTCCACTGGTTGGTGGCGGAAGCAAGTTTCGCAAACAAGAAGGCGACCGGTGCCACCTTCGTGGTTGACGCCGGTGGTGCGGTCCTGCCCGATAATGGCTGGACCTACCCCTCCTTCGATCAACTCACTCCACAGCCACAGTGTGCGGCCGGCGTCAGCTATGATCCTGTCACCGGTACCTGTCCTGCAGGGGGCGAAGAAAACAATCCGAATACCGGTAACAACCTTTCCCGTACGGAGACTGGTGTAGTGCTGACCCAGGCCTTCCAGCAATTCCTGGGTCAGACCAGCGTGATGCAGTTCGGCAAGGCCGACTACAAAACTTTTGAGTTCCCGAGCATTGCGAACGGCTTCACCACGACTTTCGTGGGTGAAAACGGTGGCATCTCCGGTATGGTCCACTACGCGATCACTCGCGCTGAGGATGATCCCCGGTTTACCGCTGTAGAGACTTGGGAGCCCGGTATTCCCCGCGTTCAGTTGAACCTCTACGCTGATGGCGACATCGACTGTTTTCCGCTGAATAATTTTCCTGCTGATTCCTGCGATATCGACTGGGATGGTGATGGCGTATTCGATGCAGACGACAACGTAATTGATGACGTCAATATGAACGGCCTGGTCGACTTGGCGGATGCAGACAACTATCCCCAGGGTAACTTCCCCGGTCCCGAGGACATCGACCGGAATGGCAATACCACATTCGACTTGGGCGATGCGCTCAATGTAGGCTACTCCGACAGTTGGGATGACAGCCTGCCTACAGGTTGCCAGGGTGAGTCGTTCACTTTCTTTACGGACCCGGCAGACCCGGCTACCGGCACGACCCCCGACTGCTACGATGGTCTGCGCAATTTTAACCAGATCCGTCCCGGTGTGTTTGATGGTGGCTGGGCATTCGAAGGATATGACAGGGTCTCTTTGCCGGTTGCAATCCAGACCAAGCTCACCGCCTTCTATAATACTCCGGCTGTTGCCTCGGTTGGCTTCGAAGGCATGCTGCCCGGTGACTATATCGTGGAGGCGAATACCCCTGCAGGTTATAAGCTCGTAAAGGAGGAGGATCGCAACGTCGACTTTGGCGAGGAGTTCATCCCTTCTGCACAGGCATTGCCAGTTACCTGCGTGGGTGACGATCATCTGGTGCCGCCTCACTTCTCCATGCTGACCAAGGATGGCAGTGGTGATGCAGCAATGCTGATCGATCCTGCAGTGAACGACCCGGCGCCGTTTGCGGGTACGCGCGTCCGCTCTGCGATCGCAAGAAGATAACGCTCTCATCCGGTCAGAATGCGGCTACCGAGTTTCATGTGTTCACCGATGTGCCGATCGCGGCCAACGTAACCGGTATGATTCTCAACGATCTGGCCAACGAGTTCGATCCTAATTCACCGACCTTCGGCGAGAAGTTTGCACCGCCGTGGACACCTGTCGCCTTCTATGACTGGAACGGTGTTCAGGTTAGTCGGGTCTATGCCGATCAGTTTGGTCGCTATGACACGGTGGTTCCCTCCACCTTCAGCGCCAATCTGCCGCAGCCCAGTGGTATGTCGCCCAATATGCTGGTCGCATGTATGAACGATGCGGGACCTGTCCCGAATCCGCTTATCGGTACGGTAGATGTCAGCGGTGATATCACTGGTGTTCCAGGGCAGATCATCACTGTGGGCGACGTGCCTGCAGTGATAATTGATCCTTTCTTTGATGCCCAGTACAGCCAGTTCTGTTACACCTTCCAGTACATGCCGGGTTCCACTACCTATCTGGACACACCGGTATTGCCTGTAGCTGCATTCGCTGGCCCCGGCAAGTTCCCGCTGGATTGCAAGAGTCCTGACCTCACACCCACAATCGCATCGGTCAGGCGGCATCTGGGAGATGGTGGTGGTGGTCCCTTTGCACTGGCGGATCAGACGATCATCATCAAATCGATGGGCAGGATGTTGGTGCCAAATCCCGATTGGGACGGCACTGGCATCATTCCGAAAAACATCGAGCGTGACTACAGGTTTGGTGCAGGCCAGGGCAGAGTCTTCCTGGAAGATGACGCTGGTATCCGTACTGAACTGACGGTTGGCCTCTGGAGACAAAATCGGATCGAAGCCGATGTCACAGCGATAGATCCATTGGTCGCAATCTCACACGGTGCCTACCAGGTTGTTGTGGTCGGTATGGACGGTACTGAATCGCCTGTCGGTGTAACCCTTACGGTTGGCATCGAAGAGGGCTGGGGTGCACGGAACAACTGGACCCTGGGTAAATGGACCGATGCCGGCACCAACTACACCAAGCGGCTCAAATACGCCTATGAGGTGCGCTCAGTTGATTCTGCAGCTGTAGCCGGTCCGCTGGTCCATAACACCATTCAGGATGCAATCGATGCAGCTAACCTCGGGGACCTGATCCTGGTCACTCCTGGTGTCTACGACGAAATGGTGATGATGTGGAAGCCCGTCAAACTCCAGGGTTGGGGTGCTGGAGACGTGGTTATCAACGCTCGCCAGGTGCCGACCGAGAAGATTATCGATTGGCGCACCCGGGCCAAGGCCTTGGTCGACAATGGTTTTATCGATACATTGCCTGGACAGAATGTTGCCAATGTTCCATTCGCAGCATTGGCGGAGAATATCTTCCCCAGCAGTGAGGGTGCGGGCATATTCGTTGCCGGCCTGGCGTCTTCGGCTACTTGCCTGGAGGATACAGACAGGCTGGCCTTCTGCCATAACCGCAACAAAGGCTCCCGCGTGGATGGTTTTACCATCGTTGGTGCCAGTAGCGGTGGTTCCATTGTGGTCAACGGCCATGCCAGTTTCATGGATGTGAGCAACAACCGGATCACCGCCAACTCTGGTTTCTTTGGTGGCGGTGTCCGCATCGGACATCCTCAACTGAGTCACGAGATCGTCAGTGTGAACGACCCAGCCTATACAGGTTTGGCCAACGCTGATATTGGTGACTTCGTCTACGATGATGCTCACAACGATGATATCCGTGTCCACCACAACCAGATCTCTACCAATGGTGGGTTTGGCGGCGCTGGTGGCGGTGTCTCCCTGAATACAGGTGCCGATAACTATCGAGTCCAGAAGAACTGGATCTGCGGCAACTTCACGCAGGGTGACGGCGGCGGTATTGGCCACTTGGGTTTTTCTGACAATGGTTTGATCGAGGATAACGATATTCTCTTCAATGAGTCGTTCGCCCAGGCTGGTCCCAGGACTGGTGGCGGCATCGCCATCCTCGGTCAGGCGGCACTTGTGCCTGAGACCTTTACCGGTGAGCTTCTCACCCCCGGTACCGGCAATGTTACTGTGGATTCCAACCGGATTCGCGGCAACCTGGCTGGCGCGGGTGACGGTGGTGGTATCAGTGCGGCCCTGGTCAATGGTCATGATGTGGCACGCTACCCCGACCGTAAAGGCAAGTGGAGTCAGGTGCGGATCTACAACAACATGATCGCCAACAACGTGGCTGGCGCCGCCGGTGGTGGTGTCTCTTTGCAGGACGTGTTGAAGGCCGATATTCGTGCCAACACCGTTGCCAACAACGACAGCACAGCGACTGCGGCGATCCTGACCTTTGCGCCTGGAAACGTCAATGAGTCCGTTCCGATGCCGGCAGGTATCGTTTCGCGGACCCACAGTGCTGAGTTGGCCAATGTGATGAGCAATCATGTTACAGCTGTTATTGCTGCTGACTGGCTCACCTTTTCAGACGCTAAGTTGAAAAACAACATCGTCCATCACAACCGCTCGTTCTATTGGCTGAACCAGGATCCTGCAGCAAACCCGCCGACGAACTTCGGAATCTTCCCCGCATTCTGCGATCCAGCAGTGGGGGGGCCTGACTGCGACGTGGCCAATGTGGATCTCTACAGCGTTGATCTGGGAGTGCTCGATGGTCTTGTTACCCGTCTCGATCTGCAGTTGGAGCCTAAGAACTCACTGCTGACCGATACCGCGGGTTATGCCACCACCAATGTCATGGGTGATCCCGCCTTTGTGATGGGATATGTCAACATCGCCCGTGACCAAACCCTGGTGCTGCAGGAGACGACGGTTCTCCAGACAGCAGGTGCCTTCGATGAGGGTGGCAACTGGCTGCAGGTAAGCTACGGGCCACTGACGATAACTGCGGGTGACTACCACATCACCCCGACGTCGGTGGGTATTGACAACGGTGCCAATGTACCGCTCCAACTGGAGATCGACTTTGACAATGAGCCTCGACCGGATGGAGGAAACAACGATATAGGTGCGGACGAACTGCAGTAGTTAAGCGCTTCCGTGGCCCTCGCATGAGGGTCACGGATACGTGAAAGCAATTCGAAATAACAATGGCAGTTACATATTCATAAGGAGTAACGCCGATGAAAATCTTCAAAATAAAATTGCTGCCCGCGGCCCTATTGTTGGTTTTGTCAGGTGGCGTGGGAACAGTTAACGCAGCGGTCTTCGTGCAGTGCCCTGGAGACGATAATGGAAACGCGGTATGGGACGAGGAGGAGGTCCAACCTGCAGCGAACACCAAGTGTATGCATCTGATCGCCGGTGACAGCTTTGCCGTAATGTCGGATGACAATCCTCTTTATATCTTCGGTTATGGAGATCAGACCGGTACCCTGGCATCGGAAGTGATCAAGGAAGGTATCCTTGATGCGGAGTGGCCAGGCCCCACCGTCGAACTTGAGCAGAATGACGAGTTCTATCTCTCATTGACCAATGTCGGCACGGTGATTCGTCCCGACCTGTTTGATCCCCATACCATCCACTTCCATGGTTTTCCCAATGCCTCGGCAGTGTTCGACGGGGTGCCGGAGGTCTCGATCTCCATCAATATGGGCGCCACGCTGACCTACTACTATAACGTGGTGGAGCCTGGCACCTATATCTATCACTGCCATGTGGAGGCGACCGAGCACATGGAGATGGGCATGTTGGCCAACCTCTATGTCCACCCTCTTCAGGATGTGACGGGTTGTGTGGATGCCCTGGGTGTGCCCAATGGCAACTGCTCAGTGGCCACGCGCAAGGGCGGTACCGATCCGGGTGCGCCCACGGGTTATACATACAATGATGGAGATGGTACTACCGCCTGGGACGTTGAACAGCCGCTCCAGGTGTCCGCCTTCGACAGCGAGTTCCACGATGCCAGTCTCTTTGTTCAGCCGCTGCCTTTTGCAGCGCTCAAAGGCGACTATCCGCAGATCAACGGCCGCGGTTATCCCGATACGATTAATCCTGGGATCATGCCGCCTCCAGAGGATAACTGGGCCTCGATAGTCGGTGCGGATGGTGAGATTCATCCTGCGGGTAAGGTTACCGGCAATCCGGGTGAGACACTCAATAACGATACCCCAACCCAGTTGTTGGACTCCAACGCGACCGTAACCGCTGGCCAGACTCTGCTGCTACGGCTCTCTAATGTGGGTCTCGACCGCTTCTATACCCTGACCGCACCCGGATTGACAATGAAGATTGTCGGTACCGGTGCGCGGCATATGCGTAACGCAGCGGGAGATAAGAACCTCTACCGTGAGGTTGCCTCGGTCAATTTTGGTGGTGGTGAGACTCATGATGTGTTGGTCGATACCACTGGCGTAGCACCGGGCACCTACTTTCTGCATACCACAGAACTGCATCAGATGAGCAATCTGACGCAGTTGGACGGCGGAATGATGACTGAGATTGTCGTGCAATAGCGTCAAGCCGGAAGACGATCAAAGGAGATAAGCAAAATGATAAAGATAAGACAAAAAACCGTCCGCCTGCTCAGCATGCTACTGCTGGGTATGGCGATGACGACGATCGTGTCCCAATCCATGGCGGCTGGTCACGACATTCGGGGAATCAAACCTCAGGGGGGGACTACCTTCAATCTCTATGCCTTTCCCTTCAACATGAATCTGCCGGATGGCTCCAGCATGCATATGTGGGGCTTCGGAGACATGAATGGAGGGGCCAATGCCAGCCACCCGGAGGGGAACGGCTACAGCCTGCCACAATATCCGGCGCCGACCTTGATTGTAAATGAGGGCGACACCATCACTATCAATGTGACCAACTTTGGTGTTCCGGAGCCGGTTTCAATGGTGATTGCCGGGCACAAAGCCAATGCGGTGGGTGGTACCCCAGGATTGGTGACCCGTCAGGCCGGGCTCAATGATACGGTCGCCTATACCTTCACGGCAAACCAAGCCGGCACCTATCTCTATCATAGTATGGGCGGTGTCAGTCCCGGCCTGCACTCTGAGATGGGCCTGGTGGGTGCGTTGATCGTCCGGCCGACTGGTTTCGATTCTGCCGGCAACCGGATCGCTTATGGCGCCACGACAGAGTATGAGCAGGAGTTTCTTTACCTGCTGAGCGAGATGGACCCTGACGTCCATGTGCAGATGGAGCGGGGTCACTACAACCACTTCACAAGCTCTGACCGGCACGCCGCGATCTGGTTCGTCAATGGCCGGGTCTTTCCTGATCTGTTCCAGGGTGACTACAATCCACTCTTCCCTCACCAGCCCTACCAGTCATTGTCCCTCTCCCATGCAGGCGACAGAGTGCTGGTGCGTGCGGTCAATACGGGGCACGACAGCCATCCGTTCCACTTCCATGGTGAGAATCTGCGTTTCATCGCCAGAGATGGACGACTGCTGTCTTCGGATGGTGGTGTAACACCGGATCTGGGGCGCTCTGATAACACCCTCAATTCCGCGCCGAAACAGACCGTTGATATGATCTGGACCTGGACAGGCAAGGATCTCAACTGGGATATCTACGGCCCGGTCAACACTGCGTGTACTGACAACGATCACAACATGCTGGATGACACCACTGGTGCGGCTTGCCACGACAACATCTGTATTGATGTCAGTCCTCTCGATGGCTTCGACGATGTCAATCACGAGTATTGCGCTGATCACGGCAAGGATATCCCGGTATCGCTTCCTGGCGTACAGGATCTGACCTTGGGCGGTTGGTGGAGCGGTAGCCCATTCCTCGGTGATACCGGTGACTTGCCTCCGGGTGAGGGTGGTCTCAATCCCTTTGGTGGCTACTTTCTGGTTTGGCACTCACATGCCGAGAAGGAGTTGACAACCTGGGATATTTTTCCTGGTGGCAGCCTGAGCACGATGGTGGTCGTACCGCCTTACGTGCCGATCCAGTGATGGGGAGGGATAACAATGAAAAGGTCAATAAAAATGAAGACGTATTTCAAGATGGGGGCTCTGGCCAGTGCCATGGTCCTCGCCACTGGGAATGTCTACGCACTGGATGTCTACCTGGCAGCCAAGGTCTATACAAGGACAATGCCGGGTGAGACAACGCCTATTACAGTGTGGGGCTATACCGCTGATCCAGGTGGTCTCTGCTACAATGAAACCTTTGACGTGGATCGCCTGGCATGCGTGAATGGCTTGGCGGATCCTTCCAACGACCCGACGTCGGCTAACAGGAGAATTGATCTCCCTGCTGCCGACAGTACCCTGAATATCCATCTCTCCAATGGTCTGCCGGATCCGACATCCCTTATGATCCAGGGACAGAGACTGCCGGTCTCCACTGGAGGCATGGGGCCGACCTGGAACGATAACACCACGGGTGGAAGAGCGGGTAACCTGACCAAACGGGTGCGCTCATTCGGTCTGGAAGCCGGGGCCGCAGGTGGCAAACAGCTCTATTCCTGGAGCGGCGCCACCGCCACCGCCATTGCCCGCACCGGCACCTACATCTATCACAGCGGCACCCATCCTCAAGAGCAGGTCTACATGGGGCTTTACGGTGCGATGACCCGTGATACTCCGTTGGGAGAAGCTCATGACGGTGTTGCTTATGATAATGAGGTGATGCTCTTCTATAGTGATATCGATCCAGAGCACAATGCCGCCGTCACTGCCGGGACTCATCTGACATCGATCGCTTATCATCCACGCTGGTTTCTCATCAACGGTGAACCCTACGAGAGTGGCGTGACGCCGGATATAGCTGCCGGCTTTGAAGGTGATCGAATACTGCTACGCATGTTGAGTGCGGCCGCTGAGACTCACGTGCCGACCCTGCAGGGTCTCCATGCAACCATCCATGCGGAGGATGGCCTGCAGTACAACTACCAGGATGTGGCAACCGGCACACCCGGTTACGCTCCCCGCGAGCAATACTCAGTGCAGGTGCCGCCACTCAAGACAAAGGACGCCATTATCACCCCCGGTGCTGGACGTTACGCCGTCTATGACGGCAACGGTTACATGACCAATCCCAGTGATCCAGCTGATGCGACCGTAGGTGACGGTCTTGGTGGCATGCTGCGTTTCCTAGCGGTGAGCGGTCCGGCGGTGAATAATCCGCCGACTGCAAATGCCGGTTCGGCCTCCACGACTGTCGATGTTCCGGTGGTAATTACGGTGCTGGACAACGATATCGATCCAGATGGGGATGCCCTGAGTATTCTCGGAGTTTCTCCGCCAAGCAATGGTTCGGTCGCGATCGTCTCCAGCACGTTTGGAAGCGCAACGGTGCCTAATTCGGCTGTTGAATATACGCCAGGTCCTGGTTATATAGGTCCGGATGGTTTTACCTACACCGTGACTGACGGCCTCAATATTGTTGCCGGCGTACAGGTTTCGGTGGATGTACTCCCACCCAATGCCGCACCGGCAGTCACTGGTGAGAATGTTACCGCTGTCATGGGTACTCCGCTGATCATCGACGTCCTGGCAAATGACACTGATGTAGATGGAGATGTGCTCAGCGTAGCTGCCGTTTCCGTACCGACATCCGGTCAGGCAACCACGTCGACCGACAACACGACTGTAACCTATACTGCGCAAGCCGGCTTTGTTGGCGGCAGCGACAGTTTTACTTACGACGTGGATGACGGCAACGGAAACGTAGTACCCGGTACGGTCACTGTCACAGTTCTGCCGGTGCCACCCAATAGTCCGCCTGTTGGAACGAACGACGCCTATAGCATCGACGAGGATGCAATCCTCAATGTGGCAGCACCAGGCGTACTCGCCAACGATACCGATGCCGATGGAGATGCTTTGACCGCGCAACTGGTAGCAGGGGCTGGCCCCGTCAATGGACGTCCCGGTACCTTCATCCTCAATGCAAATGGTTCATTCCATTATGAACCAGATGTGGACTTCTTCGGTGCTGACTCCTTCCAGTACGAAGTGGTGGATGCCATAGGTAACGTCACTGGTCCGGTAACCGTGGACATTACTGTCAACTCGATCAACGATGCACCGGTTGCTGGTGACGTCACTATCTACCTGACTGAGATGACTTCATTTGTCGCTGATGCTGAGAGCGTGATAGCACGTACCTATGGAATCACTGCTGCCAACGGCCTTGAGTCCAATGCACAAGATGTGGACTCGCTGCCAAATCCAGGCATCACACCAGTGCTTGATACACTGCCCAATCGCGGGTCCGTGTTGAATCTGATAGATGATGGCTCATTCGATTATCAGATCATTCAAGGCAACGCCAGAATCGGTACCTTTGCCACCTTCACCTATCATGTGAACGATGGTGCGGCCGACAGCAACGTCGCCAATGCCACTATCATTCGCGAGGTAGCGACCCGGAAGGCGAATTACCTCCAACGTGGTGGTGCCGGATTGGATCGCTGGAGGGTTAAAGGCGCGACGATTCCTGCTCATGTAGGCAAAACAGCCGAGGCCAGACTGAATGGTCCTGGCGGAGCACTGATCGGAACCGCAGTGGTTGGCGGAGACGGTAAGTTCAACATCAGCGTCAACAATACCACCCTGTTAGCCAGTCCTGGTGATACCGTTACCTTGAAGGTGCTTGGGGCGGGAACCGAAAATGCCGTTCATATCGGTTATCCGGTCTTCTTCCCACTCTAAAGGAGCATGCCCCCGCCGCAAGGCGGGGGCGGGTATAACCTGCAACTATGGCTGGAACAATAGTCCAATCAATCCATGAGATGTTTATCATGAGTAAGAAAGAGGAGTCGGAAATGTCACAATCTTCCATATCGGCAGAATCCCAGAAGTCGAATGAATTTAAGGATGATGGCGGATCTGCTGCGTTGATTCTTATGGTTCTGGCTCTGGTCATATTTGTCTTGGTTCTTCTATACAACCTTCCCGGTTTGGCTGAAGCCGGCACTTTGTCCTCCGGACAACAGATGGACAGTGCCGGAGTGGTGAAGGCAAATAACAATACGGTGGTGAAAAAGGAGAGGAAAATTGACTGGAAGCCACCTGTTGCGCCGGTAGTTGTACAACCACAGATCATTGATGAAAAGCAGTCTAAAATGCTGGAGGAGCGCTGGGGAGTTCGTCTTATCAGCCTCAACCTGAGTGCGGGAGGATACATGATGGATTTCCGTTTCCGTGTGTTGGATTCGGAGAAGTCACTTCAACTTTTCGATCATCGTATCAAGCCTCATATCATCACCGACCGTACCAATATCAAGCTGCCGGTTCCGATGGCGGCAAAAGTCGGGGCATTCCGTCCAACCAACCGCGGTAAGAATATCAAGCCTGATCGCAACTACTACATCATGTTCGGCAATCCTGATCGCCATGTTAAATCTGGCGAGACGGTAGCGATCGTGATTGGTGACTTTCGCGCTGATGGAGTTAGCGTCAATTGATTTACGTTCCCTGTAAATGTGTTGTAAAGAGATTAAGGAATAGCGACGCCAATGGGAGGCGCGAGTAAGCATGCGATACAAGCATGCGCAAATGGAATGGGCAACAAATAAATCTTTTTAATAAAAGAGTGTTGTCATTGACTGTACGGCGGGGTTGAAGCTTTTGCTTCTTCTCCGCGCAGTTTTTTTCGGATCGCCGGAAGTTATTAAGGCACCGGACAAATAACAAGATACCGGCAGAGTGCCAGTTGGGACTCTGTAAAAAGCGCACCAAATTGCGGCGGTGCATGAATTTATACTATGTGTCCATCCCCGTTCAGATACAGTTGCGGAAGGGTGGGGTGAAAAGCGTGAGGGTTTGATCGTGATTGGCCAAAGAATAATTTTCACTCTGCTGGGCGCTGCTCTGTTGCTTGGTGCATCCAATGCCCGGGCAGCGGTAACCACCTATACCGACGAAGCTGCGTACCTCGCGGCTCTGGCAAGCCTGGGTTACGAAGTTGCCAACGAAGGCTTCGATAGTCCTGACTGGTTGGCGACTGAAACCTTTCCTGTGCTAAGTCTCACTACCAACGGTCTGACTTGGGCGGAGAGTAACGGCACCACAAACACCTACCTGATGACAACGACCAGCGGCCTTGACGGGTCTGCTTTGCGCACCTTAAATAGCACTGCTACCGGCCATACGGATCCGGACGGTTTTTACCTGAAGACAGATACTGCGACGACTCTCAACAACCTCCATGGCTTTGGTGCCTGGTACAAGGGCAGCCAGAACGGCAGTAAGGTGACCTTCACTACCAACGGTGGGGGAGTCGGTTTTACCGGTGAAGAGGCGACAGTGCTGACGACCTGGAAGTTTCTGGGTTTTATCGATGATGCCGGGTTCACAACACTCGACGTTCGGGTTATAGACGATCCCGCTAACACTGATATACGTCTTATTTTTGCCGACACCGCATCTATCGGTGCCCCTGTGGGAACCTTTCCTGCAGGCACGTTGGATTTGAGTGCATCAAACTACGCAGTTAACGAAAATGACGGCACCGTAAACGTAACGGTAAACCGCACGGTGGGTGGTTTCGGTGCGATAACCGTTGACTATGCCACATCAAATGGGACGGCGACCTCTGGGAATGACTATCAGGCCATCAATAGCGCTCTGACGCTTGCCGAGAACGAATACAGCAAAGTCATTACCATAAACCTGCTTGACGATTTAGTTTACGAAGGCAGCGAGAGTTTCACGATTAACCTCTCCAACCCAGGTGGAGGTGCAACACTTGGCACCACGACGACCGCTTCCATAGATATCGCCGACAACGAACCCCCACCCAATCCGGGTACTCTGGCATTGAGTACTGCAACGGAGAGCGTTGCGGAGAATGCAGTCGGCGGTATCACGCTGACGGTAAGCCGTACCGGTGGAAGCTTTGGAACTGTGACCGTGGATTATGCGACGGCTGACGGCAGCGCGTTGCAACCGGGTGACTACACTGCGGCCAGTGGCACCCTGACCTTTCTCGATGGTGAACTGAGCAAGACGATCCCGCTGACCCTGACCAACGACACCGTTTGGGAACCGAGTGAAGATTTCACGGTAACCCTGAGTAACGTGGTGGATGCCACCCTGGGTGCCCAGACCAGCACTACGGTCACCATCACCGATGACGATCCGCGTAGTGCGGGCGCCCTGGCCCTGAGTACTGCAACCGAGACCGTTGCGGAGAACGCAGCGGGTGGTATCACACTGACAGTAAGCCGCACCGGCGGTTCTGATGGCACCGTAACGGTTGACTACGCCACAGCAGATGGCAGCGCATTACAGCCGGGTGACTACACCCAGGCTACCGGCACGCTGACCTTTCTTGACGGTGAACTGAGCAAGACGATCCCGCTGACCCTGACCAACGACACCGTTTGGGAACCGAGTGAAGATTTCACCGTGACCCTGAGTAACGTGGTGGATGCCACCCTTGGCGCCCAGGCCAGCACCACGGTCACCATCACCGATGACGATCCGCGTAGTGCGGGCGCCCTGGCCCTGAGTACTGCAACCGAGAGCGTTGCGGAGAACGCAGCGGGTGGTATCACACTGACAGTAAGCCGCACCGGCGGTTCTGATGGCACCGTAACGGTTGACTACGCCACAGCAGATGGCAGTGCACTGCAGCCGGGTGACTACACCCAGGCTACCGGCACGCTGACCTTTCTTGACGGTGAACTGAGCAAGACGATCCCGCTGACCCTGACCAACGACACCGTTTGGGAACCGAGTGAAGATTTCACCGTGACCCTGAGTAACGTGGTGGATGCCACCCTTGGCGCCCAGACCAGCACCACGGTCACCATCACCGATGACGATCCGCGTAGTGCGGGCGCCCTGGCCCTGAGTACTGCAACCGAGAGCGTTGCGGAGAACGCAGCGGGTGGTATCACACTGACGGTAAGCCGCACCGGCGGTTCTGATGGTCCGGTATCTGTTGACTACGCCACTGCAAACGGTACTGCTGCTTCACCTGGTGACTACACTGCGGCCAGTGGCACCCTGCCTTTCTCGATGGTGAACTGAGCAAGACGATCCCGCTGACCCTGACCAACGACACCGTTTGGGAACCGAGTGAAGATTTCACGGTGACCCTGAGCAATGTGGTGGATGCCACCCTGGGTGCCCAGACCAGCACTACGGTCACCATCACCGATGACGATCCGCGTAGTGCGGGCGCCCTGGCCCTGAGTACTGCAACCGAGAGCGTTGCGGAGAACGCAGCGGGTGGTATCACACTGACGGTAAGCCGTACCGGTGGCACCGATGGTCCGGTATCTGTTGACTACGCCACTGCAAACGGTACAGCCGCTTCACCTGGTGACTACACTGCGGCCAGTGGCACGCTGGACTTCCTCGATGGCGAGACCAGCAAGACAATCCCGCTGACCCTGACCAACGACACGACCTGGGAGCCGAGTGAAGATTTCACCGTGACCCTGAGCAATGTGGTGGATGCATCCCTGGGACAGGCCACTACGACCGTCACCATCACCGATGACGATCCTCGCAATGCCGGTACCCTGGCCCTGAGCAGTGCGACTGCGACCCTGTCGGAGGGTGGTCCCGCTATCACAGTGACCGTAGATCGTACGGGCGGCTCTGACGGCACGGTAACGGTTGATTACGCCACGGCAGATGGCACCGCCAATGCGCCGGGCGACTACACGGCTATCAACGGTACTCTTACATTCCTCGAAGGAGAGATCAGCAAGACGATCCCGCTGACTCCAACCAGCGACACCGTTTGGGAGCTGAGTGAAGACTTCACCGTGACCCTGAGCAATGTGGTGGATGCCACCCTTGGCACCCAGACCAGCACCACGGTAACCATCACCGATGACGATACACGGACTTCAGGCACCCTGGCCCTTAGCAGTGCGACTGCAACCCTGTCGGAGAGTGGCCCCGCTATCACATTGACTGTAGATCGTACGGGCGGCTCTGACGGCACCGTAACGGTCGACTACGCCACAGCAGATGGTACCGCCGCAGCACCGGGAGACTACACTGCGCTCAACGGCACACTGACCTTCCTCAATGGTGAACTGAGCAAGACTCTGACGTTGACTCCGGCCAATGATGCGACTTGGGAGCCGAGTGAGACCTTTACCCTGACTCTGGGTAATGTGGTTGATGCCAGTCTGGGCTTGTCCACCACCACGGTAACCATCACCGATGACGACACCCGCAATGCCGGTACCCTGGCCCTGAGTACTGCTACGGAGAGCGTTGCGGAGAATGCCGCTGGCGGCATCACACTGACGGTAAGCCGCACCGGTGGCACCGATGGTCCGGTATCTGTTGACTACGCCACTGCAAACGGTACTGCTGCTTCACCTGGTGACTACATTGCGGTCAGTGGCACGCTGAACTTCCTGCACGGGGAGACCAGCAAGACGATCCCGCTGACCCTGATCAACGACACGACCTGGGAGCCGAGTGAAGACTTCACGGTGACCCTGAGCAATGTGGTGGATGCCGCCCTTGGCGCCCAGACCAGCACCACGGTCACCATCACCGATGACGATGCTCGCAGTGCCGGTACCCTGGCCCTGAACAGCACTACAGTGACCTTGTCGGAAAGTGGTCCTGCGGTGAACATGACCGTGAACCGCACTGGTGGTTCGGACGGTACGGTAAGCGTGGACTATGCCACGACGGATGGCACTGCCACCGCTCCGGGTGACTACACAGCTCTCAACAGCTCTCAACGGCACCCTGATCTTCCTCAATGGAGAGACCAGCAAGACAGTCATACTGACTCCAACCGATGACACGACCTGGGAGCCGAGTGAAGACTTCACCCTGGCCCTCTCCAATCCAGTGGATGCCACCCTGGGTGCCCAGACCAGCACCACGGTAACTATCACCGATGACGATCCGCGCCATGCGGGCACCCTGGCCCTGAGCAGCCCCACTGCAACCCTGTCCGAGGGCGGTCCGGCGGTAATCATGACTGTGAACCGCACTGGCGGTTCGGATGGTACGGTAAGCGTGGACTATGCCACGACGGATGGCACTGCCACAGCGACCGGTGACTACACCGCCCTCAGCGGCACCCTGACCTTCCTCAACGGAGAAACGAGCAAGACAGTCACACTGACCTCAATCGATGACACAACCTGGGAGCCAAGTGAAGACTTCACCATGACCCTGGCCAATCCGGTGGATGCCACCTTGGGCGGACAGACCAGTACCACGGTGACCATTACCGATGACGATGTCCGCAATGCAGGTACACTGGCCCTGAACAGCACTACAGTGACCCTGCCAGAGAGTGGTCCTGCGGCGATTCTGACCGTGAACCGCACTGGTGGTTCTGACGGTACCGTGACTGTGGGCTATGCCACGACGGATGGCACTGCCACCGCTCCGGGTGACTACACAGCTCTCAACGGCACCCTGATCTTCCTCAATGGAGAGACCAGCAAGACAGTTACGCTGACCCCCATCGATGACACGACCTGGGAGCCGAGTGAAGACTTCACCCTGACCCTCTCCAATCCAGTGGATGCCACCCTGGGACTGGTCACTGCGACGGTAACCATCACCGATGACGATACACGGACTTCAGGCACCCTGGCCCTAAGCAGTGCCACTGCGACCCTGTCAGAGAGTGGTCCCGCTGTCACGCTGACTGTAGATCGTACAGGCGGCTCTGACGGCACGGTATCGGTCGACTACGCCACAGCAGATGGTACAGCCACTGCGCCTGGTGACTACACTGCCATCAACGGTACCTTGACCTTCCTTGATGGTGAGTTGAGTAAGACCCTGACCTTGAGTCCAACTGGTGATGCCGTTTGGGAGCCAAGTGAAGACTTCACCCTGACCCTGAGCAATGCGGTGGATGCATCCCTGGGTCTGGCTATTGCCACAGTAACCATCAGTGATGACGATACGCGAAATGCAGGCACCCTGGCCCTGAACAGCACTACAGTGACCCTGCCAGAGAGCGGTCCAGCGATGATCATGACCGTGAACCGTACTGGTGGCTCTGACGGCACGGTAACAGTCGACTACGCAACGGCGGATGGCACTGCCACCGCGTCTGGTGATTACACTGCCATCAACGGTACCCTGATCTTCCTCAACGGAGAGACCAGCAAGACGATCCCGCTGACCCCAATCGATGATGCGAGCTGGGAACCCAGTGAGACCTTCACCCTGACCCTGAGCAATGCGGTGGATGCATCCCTGGGCCTGGCCACTGCCACAGTGACCATCACCGATGATGATCCACGCAGTGCCGGTACCCTGGACCTGAGCAGCGCCACTGCTACCCTTTCCGAGAGTGGTCCCGCTGTTACGCTGACCGTGGACCGCACCGGTGGTTCGGACGGTACGGTAAGCATTGACTATGCCACGACGGATGGCACTGCCACCGCGCCTGGTGACTACACGGCTCTCAGCGGCACCCTGACCTTCCTTGACGGTGAACTGAGCAAGACAGTCACACTGACACCAATCGATGACACGACCCCAGAGTCGAGTGAGACCTTCACTCTGAATCTCTCCAATCCGGTGGATGTAGCCCTGGGTCTGGCCTCAGCCTCTGTGACCATCACCGATGACGATGACGGGGTTGCACCGGTCATCACGATTCAGGAACCGGTGATTTCCGTTCCCTCAACGGGACCGTTTACTTCGGTTGATCTTGGGGTGGTGACAGCGGTGGATGATGTCGATGGTGCTGTGACTCCAGTGGCTGATTTGACCGGGCCATTTGCTCCGGGACGTCATCTGATCACATGGCGCGCCATGGACAGCAGTTCAAATATGGCGTCTGAAGTACAGACGGTTGATGTGTTGCCCATGGTCAATTTCGGTGTCGACCAAGTGGCAAACCCTGGATCGACGGTTGACATCCCCGTCTTTCTTATCGGCGATGCGCCCGAGTATCCGGTAGTGATCGGCTATCAGATCACGGACTTTGACGCGGCCGACGGGATAGTGGCGCAAACTACTGGATCAGTTAACATCGCCGCCGCCGCAGTGCCTTCGAATCAGGCGAATATTCAATATCTGATTCAGAATGCCGGTGTCGCGAGGGTAGAGGTTACGCTGATGGATGTGGGTGCCAATGCCACCTTCGGTGCGAATAACATACATACCGTCAATGTGAATGTGGATGAGATGAACCTGCCTCCTGTGGTCAGCATTACCGGATCGCAGAACAATACGACCACAGCCACGGTATTTGGTGATGCGGGCCAAGTGACAGTCACTGCAGTAGTGAACGACCCTAATCCGGCTGACACCCGCGTCTACGACTGGAGTCAAAGCGATAACGGACTGGCTCTACAGCCTGGGGCGCAGCACAATACCGTTGTCTTTGATCCGTCGGGTTTGATGGAGGGAGCCTACAAGGTGGTGGTCAGTGTGACCGATTCCGCCGGCGATACCATCACGGTAGATAAGTCGATCAGAGTGCGTGCATCTGCCATGATTTTCGACGACGATGATTCTGACTCCGACAGCGATGGTGCCAGCGACTTTAGATGAAGGCGATGAAGATGAGGATGAAGACGGCATCCCGGATTATCTCGATCCCCATGACGACGACTATATCCTCGCCGGTCAGAATGGAGATCCTGATGACTTCCTGCTGATCACAGAGCCTGGTCTTAAGCTGGAGCTCTCCGATGAGAAGATCAGAGATGAAGACTACTCTGCCGACCTGGATGAGCAGGAGTTCATTGATCGGGTCAACAATTCCGGTGGCGGTGTCGCGGATCCGCAGGATGCCTACACTCATGTAGGCGGTATCTTCGAGTTCGAAATCAAAGGACTTGCCTATGTCGGTCAGTCGGTACGTGTCGTCATACCTGTGCATGAGGCGATTCCGGCCAACGCGGTCTACCGTCTCTATTCCGATGATGTGGGCTGGCACGACTTCGTGGTTGATGACAGAAACAGCGTCTCCTCAGCACCGGGAGGGTTGGGAATTTGCCCGGCTCCGGGGGATGTGACTTATATTGCCGGACTGCATGAAGGGCACTTCTGCGTACAACTGCTGATAGAGGATGGAGGTCGCAATGACTTTGACGGTAGTGCCAACGGCGAGATCGAGGATCCCGGCGGCGTTGCTATCGTGCCCACTTCGACACCCACGACGCCCCAGACTTCTTCGGGTGGCGGTGGTGGCATCGGAGGCTGGTTATTGGTCTTGCTGCTAGGGGTATGGCTACGGAACATCAGGAGAGAGTCGATGACAGGAATTAGATTGGGCGCGGTAAAATTGATGGGCGGCGGATTCAGGACGTTACTCTTAGCTGGACTATTGAGTTTCGGCATGGTTTCCACAGTGTCATCGGCAAACGGCCTGCTGTCGCTGTACGATGTGCGTGCGGATAGTGTCGCAGCAACCCTGAAGCCGGATTGCGCCTTTCACGCCCAAGGGGAGGCGGCTGCCAAAGAGCGTGAGTTTCCCACAATCATTGGTGGCGTTCGGAGCGAGGAGAACCAGCTCCGTTATCGTCAGGTTATCGCCAATTCCAAGGGCTACAGACGTACAGAGCATAATTACCGGATGCCGGAGCGTGAGCTGGTCTCCATGGATGGTCAGTCCACATCGCTTGTCACAGAACTGGAGGGTGACAAGCCGGTGATGCTGAATTTCATCTTCACCACATGCACCACTATCTGTCCCGTGTTGTCTGCAACCTTTAGCCAGGTTCGGGAGTCGTTGGGATCCGAGAGCCGGAATGTGACAATGGTTTCGATCTCCATCGATCCGGAATATGATACGCCAGAGAAATTGAATGAGTATCCCCGTCTCTATGGAGCGGATGATCAATGGCGGTTTTTGACCGGCCAGGTTGAAGACATCATCGCTATCGAGAAGGCTTTCGATGCCTACCGGGGTACGAAGATGAGTCACGAACCCCTGACCTTCCTGCGGGCTGATGGAGATTCACCCTGGGTCAGGATTGAGGGAATTGCCAGTGCTGACGATATCGTCAAGGAGTATGAGCAACTGGTTTCACGTTGAAGAAGCCGCGAGATAACTTTTATTGATGTATAAACCAACGCTGTTTTTTTCACTGGGCCTGCTACCGCTATTATTGCTGATTCAGGCCCAATTTGTTTTGGCTGACGATGTGGATCCGAGAGAACTTGGCCGCAGGATGTTCTTGGAGGGGGTGCTGCCGTCAGGGAAGTCGATGACCGCTTATATTCAGGGTGACGTCAAGGTTACCGGTGAGCAGGTCAGGTGTGGCGCCTGCCACCGGCGTAGCGGCATGGGTTCCAGTGAGGGACAGCAAGTGGTGCCGGCAGTTACCGGTAACCTGCTCTATAACCCGTTACGGATCCCCACCAGCCGACCGCCAGCTGCACCGACATTGCGACCAGCCTACGATGACGAGACGCTGAAGGCAGCCCTCCTCAGAGGGGTCGATGCCAATGGTGCTGCGTTGGATCCCAATATGCCCCGTTATCTGCTGACGGAAGAGGAACTTGATGTTCTGCTTGAATACCTGAAGGGGTTGTCCAGTGAACCTTCACCCGGCGTCACCGAAACCGAGGTCCATTTTGCGACCATCGTATCCGACAGGCTACCGAAAGCGGAACGCAAGGCGCTGCTTGATGTCATGCGGGTTTTCTTCCAGCAGAAAAACACCGAAACCCGATACGAGAGTAAACGGTCAGCCAATCCGCCATGGCATAAGAAGTGGATCATGGGAAACTATCGGAAGTGGCGCCACCATGTCTGGGAACTCAAAGGCCATGAGAGCACCTGGCCGGAGCAATTGGCCGCACACTATAGCAGTCAGCCTGTTTTTGCAGTGGTCAGCGGTGCGGTCAACGGAGACTGGCGGCCGATTCACGACTATTGCGAAGCCGAACAACTGCCATGTCTCTTTCCGACCACCGATCTTCCTGTGGATTCTGATCAGGACTTCTACTCCCTCTATTTTTCAAGAGGTGTGATCCTGGAAGGGGAGGGCGTGGCTCGTTATCTGCTGAATGCAGAGCCGGAAAGGAAAAAGATCGTCCAACTCTATAATGGTACTGACCGATTATCGACGTCGGCAGCTAAAGCCTTCGCCGACATTCAAGCCGCCGATGGCGGTGGTGACCACCTCCTGAACATCCTTGATATTGAGACCGAAACGGGCGGCTCGTACCCTGTCTATCTCGACCCGGGAATAGCGCCCCCCGGCGACCCGTTCGGCAAAAGCCGATGCGGTACCCGGCACCTCCCGCAGCACCTCCTCGATCTCTGCGCCGATTCTTTCGATCACCTTTAGGTCAGGTCCGGCCACCTTCACCCCCACCGGTGTTTTGATGCCGGTGGAGAGCATGTCGATACGGGTCTTGATCGGCATCACCCAGGCGTTGGTGACGCCGGGGATATTGACCCGCTGGTCGAGTTCCCGCTTGAGTTTTTCCAGGGTCATGCCCGGCCGCCACTGATCCTTCGGCTTGAGGCGTATGGTGGTTTCGATCATGGTCAGGGGCGCCGGGTCGGTGGCGGTCTCGGCGCGCCCGATCTTGCCAAAGACCCGCTCCACTTCAGGGACCTGCCGGATCATGCGGTCTGTCTGTTGCAGCAGTTCCTGGGCCTTGCCGATGGAGAGGCCGGGGAAGGTGGTGGGCATATACATCAGGTCGCCCTCATCCAGTTCGGGCATGAACTCCGAGCCCAGCTGGGAGAGTGGCCAGACCGCGGTGAGCGTCAGCAGGATACTGACCAGGAAGACCGCAAAAGGGTGGCGGAGGGCGATATCGATGAGGGGACGGTAGCCGCGGATGGCCCAGCGATTGATCGGATTTTTCTCCTCCGCGGGCAGCGGGCCGCGAATGAGATAACCCATCAGAACCGGCACCAGGGTGATCGACAAACCTGCGGCGGCGGCCATGGCGTAGGTTTTGGTGTAGGCGAGAGGAGAGAAGAGCCGTCCCTCCTGACCCTGCAGGGTGAAGACGGGCAGAAAGCTCAGGGTAAGGATGATGAGCGAATAGAAGAGCGGTGGACCAACCTCGAGTGCTGCCGCTTCGACCTGCTTCCAGCGATCGCGCGCCGTGATCCCTGCGCCATCCCGCTCGGCATGTTTATGCATGTTTTCCAGCATGACAATGGCAGCGTCCACCATGGTGCCTATGGCAATGGCGATACCGCCCAGGGACATGATATTGGCGTTGATCCCCTGCCACTGCATGATGCCGAAGGCGGCGAGGATGCCCACCGGCAGACTGAGGATGATGACTAGAGAGGTACGCAGGTGGAAGAGGAACACCACACAGACCAGGGAGACGATGATGAACTCCTCTATCAGCCGTTGTTGCAGATTATCCACAGACTGGTCGATCAGCCGGGAGCGGTCGTAAGTCTCGACAATCTCCACCCCTTCCGGCAGACCCGCCTTGAGAGATTCCAGTCGGCGTTTCACGCCGTCGATGGTGGTGCGGGCGTTCTCCCCCCAGCGCATGACCACGATGCCTCCGACCACCTCGCCGAGCCCGTCAAGCTCAGCGATGCCGCGGCGCATCTCAGGGCCGAGCCGGATATCGGCCACGTCTTTCAACAGGATAGGGGTACCCTTGGAACTCAATCCCAGAGGGATTTCACGCAGATCCTCCACCCCTTGCAGGTAGCCGGTGGCATAGACCATGTGCTCCGCCTCGGCACGCTCTATCACCGACCCGCCGACCTCTTGATTACCGTCGCGAATGGCCTGTTTCACCTTGGAGAGCGGGATGTTGTATATGCGCAGCAGGTTGGGATTCAAGACGACCTGATACTGCCGCACCATACCGCCCACGGTGGCGATCTCCGCCACCCCTGGCACGGTCTGCAGTTCATACTTGAGGAACCAGTCCTGGATCGACCGTAACTGGCTCAGGTCGTGTTTGTGATGTCGGTCTACCAGCGCGTATTGATAGATCCAACCCACTCCGGTGGCATCGGGTCCCAGGGCGGGGGTCACCCCTTCGGGCAACCGGTCGCTGATCTGGGAGAGGTACTCGAGGACTCTGGAACGGGCCCAATAGAGATCGGTATCGTCCTCGAACACCACATAGACGAAAGAGTCGCCGAAGTAGGAGTAGCCACGAACCGCTACGGTGCCGGGCACCGAGAGCATTGCGGTGGTAAGGGGGTAGGTGACCTGCGACTCCACCACTCCAGGACTCTGACCTGGAAACTGGGTCTTGATGATCACCTGCGCGTCGGAGAGGTCGGGGATAGCGTCTACCGGTGTGTTGCGCAGGGCGTTGATACCCCAACCAATCAACAGCAGCGTGAGCAGCAGGATCAGCAGACGGTTCTGGATCGACCAGCGGATGACTGAGGCGATCATCGGGGAGGTGTCTTCTCGCGGAGGCTATGGCAGTGTTGGCAGTGCGAGGCGGGAGAGGCTGGCGTGAAGATTGGATTCAGAGTCGATGAGAAACTGGCCTGAAACCACCACCTGCTCGTTTTCTTTAAGTCCATTGGTTATCTCTATCCACTCACCCCGTTCCTCGCCGATTGTGACTTCACGCGGCTGGAAACGACCTTCACCCAAAGCGACGATAACACGCTGTTGCCTGCCTGTCTCAATGAGTGCCTCACGAGGGATGGCAAGCACGTTGTGCCTGGGAGGGGTATGGATGGAAATCTCGGTATACATGTTGGGCTTGAGCAATTCGTCCGGGTTATCGAAGCGCATGCGCACCTTAAGAGTGCGGGTCTCGGGGTCGAGATTGGGGTAGATGTAGTCGACCTTGCCTTCCCACACCCGGCTGGGAACCGACGGCAGGCGAACTTCCGCATGCAGACCCTCCGTCACCCTGACGGCATCTTTTTCAAACACATCAGCAAGTACCCATACGGTGGAGAGGCTGGCGAGAGTAAGAACCGGGGTTTCCGCTCTTACGAAATCACCCTCCAGCACATTCAGGACTGAAATGATGCCCGCATCCTGGGCGAAGGTCTTGTCGTAGTAGGCCGAAATCAGCGGTGTCTTGATGCCGAACAGAAGTTGGCCTTTCTTCACCCGCTCCCCTTCTGAGCTGACCGACAGGTTTTCGATAAAACCCTCGGAAGGTGCATATACCTTGACCAGCCGGTCACGGTCGTACCCCACGTAACCCAGTGTCTCCAGTCGATGTAACAGGGTGCGTTTCTGCACACTTGCGGAACGAACGCCCAGTTGTTGAATGATTTCAGGTCTGACCCTTACCGGCGGCAGACTTTCATTGACAGACTGCGTTGCAGCTACCGGCACCAGATCCATACCGCAGATCGGGCAGCTCCCGGGTTTACCGGACACAATCTGCGGATGCATGGGACAGACGTAGTTCGGATCAAGATGTTTCCGGGCATGCTCCTCCGCAGTCTCCACCTGGGTCTGTTCCGGCTTGTCGGGTGTTATCCCGCTTTTCATAGCCATACCTTCGAGTTCCGGTGCCGTCATCACTGCGGGTTGTTCGTTTTTCATCATCTTGTGATCGGACATGGCCGGCGCGGCTTCCGGCACACCGCTCTCTTCTGTTGCCTTCACCAGAAACATGCCGCAGATATCGCAGCGGCCCGGTTGATCGCTGGTCTGTTCGGGATGCATTGGGCAGACATAACCTGGATCACTATGCTTGTGGACATGCTCTTCTGCCATCTCTGCAGCAGCTGGCGCTGAATTTACCTGCGTTGATTGATTATCCGGCATCGAGACTGAGCGCATCGGCGACTGTTGCATCACCATCTGCTTTGAGACGGCCGGCATCGTTGCTGCGCCGCTAGTCTCCGTCTCCGCTTTCACCAGAAACATTCCACAGACTGCGCAACTGCCTGGCTGATGGCTCGTTTCCTGAGGATGCATTGGACATACATACGCAGGGGTAGAGTGCATTTGAGCATGTTTCACCGCCTGCTCATCCACAGCGTCCGCCAATGCACCGGCAGCCATGCTCATGATCAGTAAAAGTGCAACAAGCTGTTGGATTTGTTTAAGGATGCGGCATTTGGCCGCCTCCCCCAGTGGGGGAGGGGAAAGGGAAAAACAGGGCGTAGACGGATGTTGGCTAGCCATTGTGCTGATGCTTCATGTGCTCATCCGGCATATTCTGGTCAGCCTTCAGAGTCTTTCTTTTATAAGTGAAAGAGATAGGCTCGGTCCGGTTCTTCTGGCCCTTTACAACATACTCGATGCTGATCCGGTAATCGCCTTCCATATCGAAACGGGCAAAAGCACGATGATGTGATTCATGGGAACGCAGGGCGACCCGCTGTGGCTCGCCATGGCCCTCGATGACCAGTGCGCCCAACGCCTCCTTGATGAGCCCTTCACCTTTATCTTCCGAGAAGGTGATGTTGAAAAGGTGGGTGGGTCCCCTGGCCCCTGGTTGATGCCGTGCCGGCGACTCAGCCCTGAGCACAAACAGGCGAACATCGACTTCATCGACCTTGCTTTGGTTTACCGGTGCCCCAAGTGGAACCGCCAGGTCGGAGATCATGCCCTGGTTAGTGACATAGATCGCTCCTGGATAGAGCTTTTTGTCCGGGTCGTCTACTTTCTGCTCCTCTGCCAGTAGGGGGCTTTGCATGCCAGCGTAGAGGCCGAGGCCCAGCAGGCAGTAAGCTGCCTTCTTTATCTTATCCATCGTCTAATTCTCCAAAATTAATACATTGTCCTGACGTGCACCGGCAACGACTATGCTGACTCTCTGTCCCGCTTTTATCTCATTGTTCCGGTTGTGGATCACCATGAACGAGGAACCGAGCCGGCCAAGATCTTTAGGTGCCATCATCCCGAGTCTGGGTACCCGAAGTACGGAGTAGCGGTTGCCCGTAGTCGGGTCGAGTACGTAAGTATTCTTGCCTGCCGTATCCATTGATTTGATGCCCTTGGAGCGGAACTGGACGTTCAGCAGGCCACCGTTGCCGCTTAGCTTCGCATCGATGACATCCAGCGATGCCCCCGCAGGTGGTTTTTCCAGTTCAGCCTTGAGCCGCTCTGCTTCCAGTGCGCCTCCAGAGATATAACCGGCTCCCTTTTTCGGCACGATATCATGTTGTTCCAGACCAGCCACGGCCACCACTACCGGCTTGCCTGGTGTTACCAGTCCCTTTTTGTCCCAAAAAGTGAGTTTGGATACTGGTGTCTCGGCCGCTTTTTCCGCAGACACGCTCATCGCGATCATCTGCAGACGGTCGAGTTTTACGAATTCGGTAATCTCTTTGTTTTCAGTCTCTTTGCTTTCATTTTGCTCAAGGTGTTTTTCGTTCTCGGCCTCTCTCTCCTCAGTAATGATAAAGGTCGCCATGGGATGTGCCGGCAGTTCTTCCACCTCCACGATCCGATAGCTCAACTCGATCTCCACCCCTTTGGCGGTCGGTTGCTTTATCAGCAGGCGTTCCACGTTTAGCCCCTTGTGGAACTCTGTCTCTGTCTCTGTCTCTGTCTTGTTGCCATTGTTTTGTGTGGCATGTTCATCGGCGTGTGGTGCGTGATGATGGGCGGATTGTGCCGGAACTGCCGCAGGCAGCAGGGCGAGGCTGCCGGCAATCAGGATTGAAGGCCACTTGCTGTAATTCATGGGATATCTCACTTGCATTTCTACGAATTCCCGATTTGAGAATAGGATCCGTGTAGGACGATCGTCTGAGAAAGAGAGAGCAGCTTGCGCTGCTCTCTTCATGTTGACGATAACGGCTTAGGTTATTGAATCGTGTTGCTGATGTGAATCAATTGAGCCTGACCGCCGGGGTAGAGCCCGTTGTTGGTCACCGTGTAGTCGTTATGGCTATGTGCCGGGTACCATTGATCGAGCAGGTTTTGGTCGACATTGTTAGGATCGATTGCGCCCCAATCAAAACCGAACTCGTTGACGCCGCCACCCTGGCCAGGCTGCTGGTTGGCAGGATAACGTCGTAGGTTTCGCCCGAACCGACATGCACGGTGAACTGCTCCCGTTTCTGATCGTCGGAGTTAAAGGGATTTGCATCCTTACCGATGATCGAGAAGTGAGCACCGTGGATATGCCAGGGAACCTCCTGGTAACCCATGTTGATGATGCGCATCAGCACCCGCTCGTTCCAGTTGGCCTCGATGGTGGCGGCATAGCTGGAGCGTTTACCCCTGAATGGGATCGCAGGATCGTTGTTGCTGCCCGTGAGCATGCCGGTGGGCGGTCCTTCAGCACGGCCGTTACAGCCTTCGAAGTCACCGGTTCCCGCGGCGCCGACTCGTGAGGGGTCTGCATTGCAGGCGGCCATATCCTTCAACGGCAGCAGGACATCAGGGAAGGCGCGACCATTCACCAGCCACCAGTCGGCCTGGTGGTCAGCAAAATTGTAGCTCTCGACTTCAGCGATCTCTGCAGGGGTCTTGGGGCCATAGGGCAGACCGGCGAAGGCAGCTCCATCGAAGTCGGTCTGGATGGCATCGTGACCTGGGGTGTCGATATCGGAGAGCAGCACAATGTACTCACGATCGTAGCGATCCTTGTCGAAACCGTAGACGCGTTTGCCCTGGATCCTTCTATCGCGGGGGCGGATGACCATCGCACCATACATGCCCATGGTAATGTGCTCTGAGGCTTCCACGTGGCAGTGCCACATGTAAGTGCCTGGTTTTTGGGCCTTGAAGTAGTAGGTGCCGACGTCGCTCCCAGCGTCCAGGCAGGCTTGCTTTGCGACTGGATCAGCATTCAAGACCGGATCGTTACAGGTAGGCACTTCCCAGGAGGTCTCGTTGAAACCGTCGTTCTGGGTGGAGACGTGCAGGCCATGCAGATGGATGGTGTGAGGATCTACCGGGGCCAGTGGATTGGCGTTGCCGATGTTGCGCAGGTGGACGAAGACATCGTCGCCCTGATTCACGTCGATGATGGGTGCCGGCATGTTGGCACAGCCCGGTTGGGCCGCAGTGCCATCCACGTCATCGCAGAAGCCGCGAATATAGACTTTGCGGTAGTCTGCCGCAGCCTGATCGACACCACCGGTGGTCGGTGTATTGGGCGCATAACCATTGTGGTTAGGCAGATACATCATGCCGTCAGTGGCAGCGATATGCAGGTGCCTTACCGCCGCCGATGCCTGGCTGGTAAACAGCGGCATCGCGACCGCGAGTCCTAATAATAAGATCCTCTTCTTCATTTTTCTCTCCTCCGAGATTAACAGGACCAGTGGGAGAGTTCTGTATTCTGCTCCATGGGGTTGATTTTAAATCCTGGCCGACCATTCCCCATCTATACATGCCGGCCAAGGCCCTAAAATCGCCAATTAAAGTTACAAAATGGCTAAATCATGAAGCAGCGCATTGAAATTACAATTGAATCGTGCTTGCTCACTGGCGTTATATTTAAATATTGTTGCAGGTATTGATCAATTTGGTGAAACCCTACTATGATGGGTGGGGTGATCCTTAATTTTTTCTTAAGAAACAGGGTGAACAGCTTGCGGATAGGTCACTGGCTTAAAATAAAATATATAAAAAACATATAGATATCAAGATGGGGTGACGTCGGTATTCTTTACAGATATTAGTCGTGGCAACAGAAGTAAAAAAGTAAAAAGCCTGAAAAAACAACAAGTTATTAAAAAAACTTAGGGTATTTACGGTGTCGGGATACTTTCCACTGAGTAATTATCCGCAGGATGAGTCTCAGGAAATGTGACATATATCAAGCTGGTGGTGCTGTTTTTTTATTGTGGCACATGGTTTGCATGATATTTATTAAATAACAGCCTGGCGTAGCGGACGGCAAACGGGCGTGAAATAGAAAACACAACACTTGGCCATATATTACGGGGGATATAACGGATGGAAAGACTGAAAGTCGTTAAGGAATCTGTTGGTGGGCGGCAGGTACGTCTGGGCTCCAACAGCATGCCTGAAATGCTCAAGCGGTATGAGAGCCTCGACTTCAGTCCGGTGGAGTTGGCCGATACCCGCACTGCTGGTTGCGACAGGAGTCATTCCAGTTCGGGTTCGGAGAATCTTCCACTCTCCCTGCTCAATGCCCAGGAGGCGGAACGAAAGCGGATCTCGCGGGAACTGCACGACTCCGTTTGTCAGTCGCTGACCGAAATCAGCTTGCGCGTACAACGCTGCGTTACCCATATAGAACGGAAAACTGCCGAGGAGCATCTGGGTGATGAGTGGGAGAATCTTTCCTCGTTGCCCCTGTTGGTGAGGGAGGCGCTTACCGAAGTCCGTAATATTTGCATGGCGCTTCGTCCCACTGTGCTGGATGACCTTGGCGTTCTTCTGGCCATTCAGTGCCACTGCCGGCGCCTGCGTGAGACGAAGCCGGGATTTACCATCGACACGTCGTTTACAGTGTCGGAGGATCAAATTCCAGACAAGTACAAAACCGCCATTTTTCGTGTGGTGCAGGAGGCGCTGAACAATGCCGTCAAATATTCCAATGCCACGAGAATACTGGTCACCCTGCACAGAGAGAGTGACGAGTTACTGCTGTCGATCGAGGACGATGGGCGGGGCTTTGATCTCACTGAGGTCTACGCGAAAAGTTTTCCCGATCAAAACGGCGGGTTAGGTTTGTATAGCATGCCTGAGTGGGTTGAAGGACTGGGGGGCAGATTTTTCATTGAGACCGATCAAGATCGTGGCACTGCAGTAAGCGCAAATTGGTTGTTGGCTGGCTGAAGCCTATTCCTGTTCTCATTCAATCTCTTTTGGTTTGATTCCCTGCAGCTTGCTGCAATCCACTATGTCTACAATTTAATATCCGGTCTGCTCGCAGTGGGGTAGAACGTAGGGTGCGCTGTGCGCACCATGGTTTTCTTCATCTTTGTCAGGATGGCTTGAACTCCGAAACTTGAGTTCTATGGGAGATATTTGTGGTATGAAAATACCGATTGCCTCCATCCTCTCAAGTTGATGTCACCAGAGATTTCACTCTCTCACTCACACACACTTCCTCTCTCGAAGAAGAAGCGAAGGCAGGATGCCGAAGGAGTGATTTCAGAATGTAGGGTGCGCTGTGCGCACCATAGTTTCTAGATCCCTGGATAGAGCCCCTGCCAATTGCCGGAGGGTGTGGAGGATGATTGCGGACTGAGTCGAATCTCTGCGCGGATCCGCAATCGAGTGCTATTTGAGGCGAGGAGAGAAGCGCTGTCCTACCATTTTACGCCTGCTGCTGAATGCGGTGAGTAAAAACAGTCCGGCGAAGAATAGAAACAGGCTTGACGGTTCCGGCACGACACTGACTTGTTTGATGCGAAATTTGTCGTCGGTCTGGCCAATGGCGGGCGCGATGATCATCTGGTCGACCCCGCTAAGTCCTGAGAGGCTGAAAGGATTACTGAGGCTGATCTGTCCAGTGGTTTTGGTGAACCCGGCGATGCTCTCCAGGGTGACGAAGTTGAGATCCGTAAAACTGTCGATGCCGTTACCTGCATCAGCATAGAGGGCATCCAGGCCACTGCCAAGCCAAAGGGAGAAGAGGTCGCTGCTGGAGACGCTGCCGAATTCTATGGTTAGATCCTCCAGGAAAAAATCGAAATCGAAGAGTATTAGATCGATGTTGTCCTGATTATCGATCTGGGCGCTGCTATCGCTGACTTCCTTGTTAACGCCGAGACCGTTGTCGCTATTGCGGGTCAGTTTTGCATTATTGAAGGTCGGGGAGAAACTGCCGTCGGGATTTTTTACCTGGGCAAAAGCATTGAGGATCAGCGTCTCACCAGAGGTGGTGCAGTTCACAGCGTCGGTGCTGACCCCTCCTGTGCTCAACGACTCATCACATGCGGAGGTTCCGGTGAAATCCCAGGTGACCGCTCCTGCATAGGCCCCTCCCTGTAATCCGAGAGTCAACACGATTCCGTACATTGTTTGTGATAGTTTCATGTCTTGTTCCCGCTCCGGCGTATGTTAGTCGTTGGTAATGTGGAGAGTGCACGCTACTTGAATATAGTGAAATGCACTTCTTTCTTGTTGATTTACAGGGATATAAGCAAGTCACATGCCAGAATTTAAATTGCAGTCTAACTACCTAAAAACTATGAAAAAATAGGATGTGTTTACGACCAGCAGTTAGCAGATGTTGTCTGCATGTAAAGGATTCCGACAGAAAAAGGAAGAGTGTTCATTAATGTCGTGTGTTTGTTACACAGAATTTACAATTATATAGGAAATATATTCCTGTATTCTCGAAAAAAACAGGTAACATATTGATTTTGCAAAAATATGTTTATAAGCAGTTAGTGGATTATGCGGCTGTTAAATATTCCGACATCTTGTCAGGGAGCCTCTGATCAAGTCGTGAACTCGTATCTTGCGCCCAGAATATCCAGCTTCTGCGTTGCAAATATTCGTAATAGCCAGCTATTACGTGCAATTTGCGCCTTGAATCTGAATATTCTGATTCACAATCTACTTCGTCCAGACTTAATCAGAGGCTCCTTTGAGTAATATCCCGGAGAATCATTCTCTGTCCCACAGATCTTTATTCGTAACCGAGCACGCACTGTGTCTCTTCGAACGGACCGCGTAGCACGGCTGCCAATTCAAATGGTTTGCGGGGTGGTACGGGACGCAGGGTATCTTTCCCATATTCGAGAAATTTTTCGTCGGCAGGTAATTCGCAGAAGCTGAGTATGTCCGATAGCCAGGTGTCCGGATCTGCCGTCAATTTTTCGTAGTCGATTCGCATGACATGACCAGGGTCATTCTCACACAGGTGCTGTCCCTCCCTCATACTGATGATCCACTCCACGGCTGCCCTGTCGGTATGCTTGTCGAAGGCCATTATCTCGTCCTGATGGCTGGCAAGGTCCCGATGCTGCGGCAGCAGCTGTTCTACCAACAGTCGCCACTTACGGTCATCTCTTCCCCACCAGTCATGGGTCTCATCGCCCTTGTGAACCCCCAGTCGTTGCGACCAGCGGTTTATGGAGGTGCAGGTATCCCACCCATTGCGTGCAAGGAATAAAAAACGGGCGTCTGGGAACAGTGCCTTGATAAACGGGGTGCGGAAGATCATTTCCGGATATTTGTCGACCACCCTGTGTGATCCTGTCATACGCAGGTAGGCACCGTAGAGTCTTTGCAGGGTGATCCTGAGTTCATCGCTCGCGAGGGTCTCGTTCATGCGGTAGTGCGCCGGCAGGCTGCTGTAGTTTCCTATCAGGTCCTCATTCGGATACGCCGAGTGCCAGAGGGCCTTGGGTTCGTTCAGAAAGCCCACCTCCCTGTGCATCGACAACAGCACTCCGAGGATGGTTGTGCCGCTGCGCCCTGTGCCGATGATATAGATGGGTTTTTCAACCGGCTTCAATAGCGGAAGCCTTTTCGCTGCACCATGGATGCCAAAGACCAGTGGATTGATCCAGCGTCCCTTTGTCGTCAGTGGCCGCCCCTCGAAGAGCAGATAGCTGATCAGACGCGGCAGTAATCGTCCTGGCCTTGTTTTTACATAGTGTTTGTCAATCTGTGCGATCATTGCGTCTCTTTGCCTCCGCCTAGCAGAGCCCTCAACTGGATAAGTGTACGTTTCGGGTTGGCGATAACTGCCCCGAGAACATGGAGCGGTAAGCGCAGTAACGGCAGCACCAGCCAGGGATACCATCCGGAGCGGGCAACAGGTTCGTAACCAAGCTCCTGCATCAGTCCGGCGGCGGCTTTCTCTGCGATCAGGATGTCGCCTTTTGGAAGATGGCCGCGCCAGTCTGCTGAATACGATGCTGAGATGCCCCGTTTCTCGATATTATGTTCTGAGTGGGAGGAACCGACTTGGGGTACGTCGAGCATACCCTCGTCAAAGGGGATGCCCAGGAAGGAACAGAGTGATGTGAGTTGCTCCTTCGGTTCCTGGGTGAGAGACTCGAATTTCAATTCGTGATATCTCGGGTGACCCTTCAGATTGTGTCCCTGCCGTACCGCCTTGCTCCACAGTTTGATCATGGTGAGGGGGTGATAGTTAGCCAGCACACGCAGGACGTTTTTCCAGGGCATGCTTGCGGCGCCTCGCCATTTTTTCGTCCAGCGTTTTCTCTGTGAAAAGAGCACCGCACGGGGATCACGCACGATCTGTACCACGCGTGATTCCGGGAACTGCTCAAGCAGCTCTGCCGCATAGAAGATGTTGCGTGGTGTTTGATCGGTAATCAGCATTTCGCCATCCCGCTCCGGGAGATGGCTCAACACATGACGGAACAGGGCTGCCGCAGGAAAGTTATCAGTGGGCTGCTGCTGGTATAAGTCTGCGATCAGTCTCCCGGCTTGTTCCCGTGCGTCAGCATTTGGCGCTCCAGAGAAGATACCATGCCTGACACGCTGCAGCAGAACGGCGGCGGCATCTTCAGCCATAGCGCGATTCCAGTTTGGATCCCGTTGACGGGGATCCCATAGCTCACCGAAAAAGTGCAGTTCGTTCAGTGCAAGAATCGCAGGGTGTTGTCCCAGAATGCGGTTGAGCATGGTGGTTCCGCTGCGTGAGGCACCGACAACAAAGAGCAATTGGCATTCCTTGTCTCTCATTGCCTATCCATGCTTATCTGGGTTCTGTTCAAGCCAGGCGGGGAGATTCGTGTATCCCCGTTCGGTGAGAATGTTGTTGAGCTGACGATTGGACTTCAGGAAGAGATCCTTCGCATGGGCTTTCTGTTCATCGCTTATGATCTCGCGCCGCTGCGCGGTATTCATCGACTGATACCATCGTCGTAGCACCCGCTTTACTTCCGGGCTGCTGCGGAAGAATCGCTCGCCTTTGTCGTTTACCCAGAGTGCGATTCGCTGTAGCGTCCGGTTGCGAAACTGCACCGTCTTGTTCTCCACACCGAGACTGATTTCATCGTATACCGACTCGTCGATCTTCAGCCACCGGCAGATCTCTTGCAGGAGTTTTGGTGTGTCTGTGCGGAGCTCATCAAAAAAAACCACCTTCAGACGTTCTCCGAACACTTCAAACCAGGGTTCCAGGTAGTTGGCGTAACGTCCTCCCTCGATGCCGAACCATATGTTGTTTTCCCGCTGGGAGAGTTCTTCTTCCGTCATTTTACGGCAGTGCTCCAGATAGGACTCCAGCGAAAGATCAGCAGTCAGTTCGAGCATTGTCTTCTTGAAGCGGTAGAAGGAGAGCAAGCGCCCGACAGGTTCGCGCAGCATCAGGATTATATGCGTATCGTCGAGGGTCTTTTTGATCGCCTGCGCCACGGGTTTGCCGCCGTAGAAATAACCCGGTGTCGATTCCATGATGTAGCGTTCGCCTGAGGTGTCCTCGAATTGTGCTGCGTACTCCTTGAGCGGTGCCATCGGTTCACCATAGCGTAGTGGCAGGAAGTAACAAGTCTCCTTGATCCTCGACGCACCTATCTCCGGGTGGAGAGCAAGATAGGAGAAGAGCGAGGTGGTCCCCGCCTTGTTTACGCCTGCAATGATCAGATTGGGCAATGCCATGTTTTTTATCCCCGATATCCTGAAGGGCCAGTGTCTCTACAGGACCTTTCCGTAGACCGCCTCGATCTGTGCCAGATGACGCTGTGGTGAGAACTGTTCAATAACTTTTTTCCTGCCTTTGCGACCCATTTCGATCGCCTCGGACGGATGCTCTGACATCCACTTCATCCACTCTGCCAGTGCCTGGTGGTCGCCTGCTTCGATGAGGAAACCATCTTCACCTTCTGTTACGACTTCAGGCATACCGCCCATGCGACTGGCCACCACGGGCCGCCCGTGGGCGAAGGACTCGATCAATGCCAGGCCGAAGGTTTCGTAGCATTCTGACACGGTAATGGTACAGATGCTGCCGCGGATCAGTTTGCTGAGTTCGTCTCCCTGCTTGAAGCCGACATAATGTACATGTTCCATTCCCGGCTTGGACAGGTGCTGCTTGAGTGCCTCATGTTCGCTGCCGTCACCTGCAATGTACAGCGGTACTTCAGGTAACTGTTCCGCCGCACGGAGCAGTGTCCAGAGACCCTTGCTTTTCTCCAGGCGCCCAAAGTAGAGACAATAACTGCCTTGTTCGAAGTTGGGTTGAACCAACTCCGCATCGATGAAATTGTGTACGGTGGAGATTCTGTCGGCCGGTGCGCCGAGATCGATTAACTTTCTGCGCTGAAAATCACTGACAGTGATGAAGTGGTCTATCTTATCTCTGGCGCCAAACCAACGGGAGACATACGACTCCGCGGCGCTCAGACAGGAGCGGGCCAGCGACCCCCGGTTGCAGCGGTTTTGTACCGCTCGCCAGAAGTGCCGGCCGGCACAGGCTTCGCAGGGGCCGTCAGCCGTTACCAGTCCGTAGGTCGGACACACCAGCTTGAACTCGTGCAGCGTCTGTACGATTGGGATACCACGTCTCTTCAGTGGTGCAAGAATGGAGGCGGTAAGCTGCCCGTAATAGATATGAAGATGTGCAAGGTCTATTCGGTTTTCCTGCAACAGTCTGTCGATGGCCCTGGCCGCAGGTCTTGAGTAGATGTATCGCAGAAGATCCGCCGCTGAAGGGTCGTCGAAATTGACGCCCTGCGGAAAAAATCGGCTCCAGGTGCTTGCCTGGTTGTCCGGATGTTGTGCCGAAAACGGGATAATCTCATAATCGTTGTCAGAGAGTAGCTTGTTTAGTTCGAACCGGTATTTATCCGAACCGCCACGGATAAAATTGATTTGCGAGATGCTCAGAATACTATTCATGATGTTTCGATAGGGGACTTGGCGTTATCTTTGCTCCACCCATAACCGGCGGCTGACAGCAACCCGACGAGAAACCAGAAATAAAACGCGTATGCACGGATGACGAGCGTCCGCTCGACAAATGTGTAGATGAAAGTGACGACAACAAGAATCAGCACGGTGACGGCAAGTTTTCGCACGATCGGTGTTACGGGTAGCTGCGATCTGCGAATACGGTTCGCATTGCGTCCCAGTCGCCAGAGCAGGAACATCCAGATGCTGAATCCCAGGATTCCGAAGTAAACGAGCAGCGCCATCCAGTAGACGTCCCTGTAGGAGTTGTAGGTGAGCAGTTGACTGAGTCCGGAACGGTCTGCGACAAACAACTGGATGGCGTGACCGGGATCAGGCCCGAATCCCAGCAGGTTGAATGATCCGAATATACTAACGGCCGCTTCTCTGAAGAACCAGAGTCGGGATGCGGTTGCAGACCTGGCCCAATACTCTTCGGACATGAGGTGGCGCATCAGTTCAAACACTGCAACCTGGTGCTCACGCGCTTCACGTCCGGAGACGATGTTTCCACTTTCCATCGCACTGTCTACAGCGATCATCAGGGCACCCCCGATCATCAGCAATAACATACCCGGTACTATTCGGCGCCTGTCGCCGGAGAGCAGCAGTGCCAATATGGGGATGATGGCTCCCAGCATTATCGCTGCCCGTTTGTAGGTAGTGAGTATGCCCAGAATCAGCAAAGCTATCGCCACGACGAGAAAAATCGTCTCCCGCAGCGGGCGTGATCTCTCCATGAAAAAATCGCTTGCAGCAACCGACAGGGAAACAAGTAGAAACATCGCCAGGATACCCGGCTGCCCCAGGGTGCCGATGCCGGCGCCGATTCGATCCGTTGTTGGATCTCTGGTAAGCAGGGTTTTGCCGGCGATTTCGGTATCCATCAGGCGTAGATAGAAGAACTGCTTGATACCCTCGCCGCCGAGGAACTGTACGATTGCTATGGTGGCCTGAATAAGACCCAGAATGATGATCAGCCGGAAGACGATTCTGATCTGCTCCGGTCTATACCTCAGGTTGGCCAGGATATAAAAGAGCACCACATAGCGAAGTAGTGAGCGAAGATTGGTAACGGCCGGGACGGGGTCGGAGCCGTTTTTTACCAACGATACAAATGCAATCATTACGAATAGCAACAGTGGGAGATCGACCAGGGTGCGCCTGAAAGGCCGTCCATCTCCAAGGCGGGTGGTGAGCAGCAGAACGAACAGCAGATAGATCGACGCTTCCACCGCTACGAATAGAATGGATTGCAGGGACTCAGCACCTGGCAGGTAACGCATCATCAACGATTCGAAGGGCAGATAGGCACCGAGAATCAGTACAACGTTAAATATCAGGCGGTCCACTCGGCGATCCAATTCCCAGTCAGTTGATCAGCGCATCATCAAAGATGGCTGAACAGAATGAATTGCCCGGTAACAGGAGTTTGTCCCATTCTCCTGCCTGGCGCGAAATCGCCACCTCAGGCGGAGCAGCCGAGGGGAACGTCTTGCTCCCACCGTTGGTGGCGGCGAGATCCCTGTTGGCAACGCAATCCAACTGCCATCCTCCCGCAAGCCTTGTGCCGTTGATCTGAACTTTCAGGATCTGCTCGGCGCCGCTACGGTTGAGCAGCAGGAAATACCATTGCGATTCCGCACCACCCAGGACTGAAGCATTGACCGCAGAGAATCCTGCCGGGAATCCCTGGCTCCCCTTGATTTTAGGATTGTTGCCGATAGTAAAATCGTAGCGGTTTTCTGCTTTGGCAAGGACTTCACCGATCAGCTGAAATGGAAAGTATGCTGCCCGCTTTACCGTTGCGCCTTTTGGTGACATATCCTTCTTCTTCGCTTTGGAAAAGAGTGAAGGCCATTTGCCTCTGGCCGCAATCTGATGATAGCCGGCGAGTGTAATGGTATCGCTGTTGAGGATGCGGATAAAATGATCGCCTATGAACATGGCATGCAGCTGTGTATTGTTCATGGTGCGGTTGCCGAAACCGCGGATGTTCCATTCTGTCAGCCATAAGGGCATGTCGCCGTATAGATCCCGATAGTATTTCATCGCCGGATCCCATTGCTGTTCAAGCCTGGAGAAGAGGTCGCGGTAGAGGGTGTCGAGGTTGTCTGTATCTGGCATCCGCCAATAGGCGTGCACGGCTATTGCATCGGCGAAGTCGGCCTGCGTCATGGCCTGGTCCCATCGTTGTCGATAATCTCCTTTGGATCCCGAATCGGCAAAGAAGCCGGTCCCAGATGCCGGGACGGCCAGTTGGATCTCCGGATCCTCCCTGCGCATGGCATCTGCATGTCTGCGTGCGATTTGCAGATATTTCCCGGGGCCGCCGATCAGGTCACGGTATATACGGATATAGAACTCGTTGCCCAGTTCCCAGCGCTTGATTTTGTATCCCTTCTGTTTGGCGTAGCGCACCCATGCCGCGCTCTCTTCCGGTGTGCCGGTAGACAGGTTCACAACCACCAGCGGCTCAATGCCAAAGCGTTCACAAAGCAGCATGAAGTCGTCGAACGAGAAGCGTCCCTTTCTCAAATTCTGCAGCGACCGGTATCTGTCAAGATTCTCCCGATTGAGACTTGCCGCGCGCGTAATATCCATCTCTTCAAGGCGGAACCCCTCTTCTGCCCGGTGGTAGAAATTACCTACGGTGCCTCCAGGAAATCTCAACATTACCGGTTGTAGAGGTCCGATATGCTTGATGAATTCGTCATCGAGGAACCCGAAATGACCTGGCGCAAGGTTGCTGTTGAATCCGTAGACACCGTGATTTAAGGGCGCTTGTGTTCGGCTGTCCACTTCGATTATGACCCCAGCCTGCACCTTGGCAAATGATCCCAAAAACAGTGCGGAAGCCAGCACAGCAGACCCCACTGACTTTACCCTTGCCCTGAATCCTGTGCCTCGCTGGTCCAAAATCAATTCATCACGGTGTTTGGGCGCTTGCTTTGGTTTCTATTCACGACTGCCCGCAGTGTTCATGCCAGGGGTATCCACTATCGCCGAACACCAGAAAATAGGGATTCAACATCGATTCCTTTTTACCGTACCGCAACATGTTGCCTGCGGTGTCAGTCACCCTTCCTCCAGCTGCTTCGACCACCGCTTGGGAAGCAGCCGTATCCCATTCAGAGGTGGGACCCAATCTGGGGTAGATGTCCGCCTCACCGGAAGCGACCAGGCAGAGTTTCAGGGAACTGCCCATGCTGATCAGTTCATGGGGGCCGAGTTCGTTGAGAAAGTGCTTTAAGCTCTCTCCAGCGTGGGAACGGCTGCCCACTACCCGCACGGGATTCTGTCTGGTCCGGGTGGCGGAAATCGCATGAGCCTCCCCCGAACCGCTGCGCCGGAATGCGCCTGTTTCCAGGCTGCCGTAAAACAGCCGGTCCAGCGCTGGTGCATAGACCACCCCCAACACTGGTTGGTTGTTCTCGATGAGTGCTATGTTTACCGTAAACTCACCATTTCTCTTGATGAACTCCTTGGTGCCGTCCAATGGGTCTATCAACCAGAAACGCGTCCAGGAACGGCGCACCTCGAAGGGGATGCTATCTGACTCCTCTGACAACACTGGAATATCCGGGTCAAGCCTGTGCAGCGATTCCACGATGATGTTATGCGATGCAAGATCTGCTTCGGTGAGCGGGGAGTTGTCCGACTTCGTCTGTACGTCGATCTCTTTGGCGTAGACATCCATGATGGCCCGGCCCGCTTCGATCGCTATTGGAATGATCTCATTCAGATACATGTTACAAACCTTTATTGTTGGAAAAATGCCAATGTTCGATGAGTGTGCGACTATCCTCCCGTCCGATTGGCAATGGGCCATACAAGCCCTGTTTCTTGTTGATCATCGGTCTGGAATCACCAGTCAAACGGGCGACCGGTCAGCTCTTCCAGCCGTCTGTTGTGTGGGTTGAAATAGGCTTCGAGTCTGCGTCTTGTTGCCGCTTTCATGGCCGGGGTCTGCAGCGGTTTCTCGTTCCAGGACACAAGACGCTGTTTCAGTCTGTCGGATACCCTGCGAGGCAGCAGACGACGGATGATTTTTTTAATCTTGCCGCGATATGAGAGCACTTTGGCCAGTTGCGGTGACCTGGCTTGGGCTGCCTTGTTGAAGCGTAGTGAGACATCAGGTTCAAACGATTCATCCACGCCGATCACTGAAAACAGCGCACGACAGATGCTCAGCGGGTTCTCCTTTAATTCGTCAAACGTAAATACATGTACCTGCCGGGGGCTGAAAATCATCTGTAATGCGGCTATCTGATCAGCGTAGATCCCTTTTCTAAGGTAGGTTGTGCCGTCATCGCCATCTTTGGATTCATCACACTCCGCCGACAGTTCCCGAGCGATGGCGGTCTCAAAATCTGCCGCATCCTCCCAGCCCCGACGTTTGGCATGCCAATAGGCGGAATAGGCCCTGTCGATTGAGTTGCGCAACACCATTACCAAATGTATGTCGGGATTGTGTGTATGCAGGCGCTGCACGGCGGTTAGGTTTCCGCTGACTGCGACGCTCTTGGCGATAATCCTGATCCCAGTATCTGTACAGGGGGAAAAATAGCGGGCATAGGCAGCTGGATATCCCTCTTCGAACTCCTCGTCATTGACGAAGTAGTTCATCTCCCGTTTGTCATGGGTGCAGACCTGGGGATGACTTCCGACATATCGAACAAGCGAGGTGGTGCCCGATTTCTCGGCTCCGATTATCATTACATCGATCGGTTTCACAGAGCGTGAGTTCACTTGCTGTGATCCATTACACTTGTGACTCCCGTTTACCTATTCGTGCTGTAAAGGGCAGGGTGACAATGCCCAGATTTCGCCATACCAGGATTGCGGCAACAAGATTCTGGCTTGCCATGGTGACGGACGTTGCCACCGCCGCCCCCATAATTCCGTATCGCGGCACCAGTATCAGGTTCAATACCAGATTGATTGCTACGCAGAAAATAATATTATTTCTCATCAGCTTCTCGTGGCCCGTCATCATCAGAAGATAGGCGACGGAACCCGTGGCCACGTTGACGAACTGGCCCAGGGCAAGGATGGAGAGAATCGTGCCGCCCTCTGCGAACTCGGCGCCGAACAACCGCAGTACCCAGTCAGGGAAAAGCAGAAACACAGCCAGAACCGGCAGTGCGAGCAGGGTCATGAGCCGCGCCGCACCCACTGCAGTGGCCTCCAGTGCCTGCATGTCGCCACGTTGATGCAGCTCCGCGAATTTTGGTGCGGAGATGCTGTTTACCGTAATCAGGATGAAGCTTGTAAGCAGGGCCGTGCGCTGGGCGATGTTGAAAATGCCGACATCGCTTGCTGTCCCCCATAATCCGAGAAAAAAAGTCGATGACCATTTGATCGCGAGGGTCAGCAGGGCAATCACCAGTAACGGCCGGGCGCTGTTGAGCAGGGCAGGGGGCAGCGACTGTCCACCTGAGACAGGGGATTCCTGCAGAGCACCCTTCCAGAATAATATGGCGATGGCTGTGGTGAGGAGTGCAGCTCCCACATGGGCCCAGGCGGCTCCCACAACGCCGAAAGCCGGGGTCAGGATCAGGACTCCGGGGATAGCGAGCGCCGGTAGCCAGACGCTCTGCACAGACACTGCCGCTTTGATTCGTTTGAGTCCCTTCAGTGAGTGGGCATAGAGGTTGAACACAGCCAGGGGGATGATGCCGAGAGACATCCATAGCAGAGGCTCCGCCAGTTGTGGCTTGCCGAAAAGATCCGACGCAATGGTGTCGGACAGGAGGGCTGTCAGCAGGGCTACAGGCAGCGCCGCTGTCAGGAGAATGCGCAGACAGTGGCGGTGCAGCACCGATATCATCGACCAGTCGCCCCTTGCTGCTTGTCGGGCGACCTCCCGCATGGCCAGAATGTCGGTGCCGAACTTACCCAGGGTACTGCCGAAGGTGATGATAGCCAGGGCGAGAAAATAGATACCCACGCCCTCGCTACCGAGTTGACGTGCAAGCAGAATATTCAGTACGAAGGCCAGCCCTGCGGCTATGACCTTTAATACGAAGGCGGTCGTTGCGCCTCGGATGATCTCCATCAGGTGTTCATTGAGATGATGGAAATTCATGTGCAAATTACCCATCATCCCCGGGGATGGTGTTTGTCACGCTGATCGTTGTTAGTCCCGTTGACTACAATTCCGCGCAGCTCAACCCCGCCCTGCCACAGGCGTTTGACCGAGTGCTCCAGTTCCGACAGGTTATGCTCGCCGGCTTTCACCACCAGCAGGGCAGCGCCGGCGTGCTGGCCTAATATCACCGCGTCGGCAACTTCAAGCAAAGGTGGGGAATCCAGGATCACGCGGTCGTAATGGGTCTGCATGGTATCCAACACTTTCGCAAAGCGCTTCTTCATCAGAAGCTCCGCCGGGTTTTCAACTGATCCACCAGCGGGCAGGAGATGCAGGTGATCGAGACTGGTTTTCTGCAACGCATCGTCCAGTGTCAGATTGCCGAGCAGGATTTCTGTTAAGCCCGGGTCGCTCTTTTTTCCGAAGTGGTGGTTAAGCCTTCCATTACGCAAATCCGCATCGATGATGCAGACGCGATCTCCCCCACTGGCCAGTACTGCGCCCAGGTTCGCCGCCACAAAACTTGTGCCGACGCCGCTCTTGGGTCCCGTTACCAGGAGCAGCCGGTTCGGTACCTGTGTGAGCACATGATTCAGGGTCGATCGCAGGCTTCGCAATCCCTCCACAGTCGGGTCGTCAGGCTGTATTGCCGCAAGGAGTGATACATCATCACTTTTCTTTTGCAGTCTCTTCAGGCATCTTTGTGCTTTGCTGTTAGGCAGTGTCACAAATACCGGAATGCCGAGCCTGGCCTCGATCTGGTTCGGATCGTATACGCTCAGTTCCAGGGCCCGGCGTATGAAGGCGCTCAGTATCGCGATGAATAACCCGGCCAGCAGGGCAATGAGAAGAATCTGGGCTTTGCGGGGCTTGACCGCTTCGCCCGATGTCAATGCCGGGTCGATGATCTGTACGTTGCTGACGCTGCTTGCCTTGGCTACGCGCAGTTCCTGGGAACTTTTGAGCAGCTCCGTGTAGAGTTTGGTTGTAACCTCCACGTCGCGGGATAGACGCAACATCTGCTGCTGTGTTTCAGGCAGATCCTTGATTTTTGAAATCAGGCTGCGTTTCTCCTGGCGCAGGCGCGTCAGTTGGGCGTCCAGCGCTACTATACTGGGATGAGCCTCAGTGAATTTTTGTCGCAGCTCGTCCCGGTTCTGACGCAGTTCCGTGGTCTGTGCGTCAACTGCCACGGTGCTTTTCAGGACGGATTGTGTCTCCAGCGGCAGATCCACAGACCCCTGTTTCAGGCGGAAGTCATTGAGAGCGGACTCTGCCCTTTCCATAGCGGCGCGCAGCTCGGGAAGCTGGTCCTGCAGGAAATCGAGGGTTCTTTCGGCTTCCACGGAAAGGAATCTTGACTTCTGTTCCACGAATATACGGATGATTTCATTCAGGATCACTGCGGTTTTCTGCCGATTTGACCCCGACAGTGTCAATCGAATCAATTCCGATTGACGGCTTGTTTCCTTCGCGGAGAAACGATCCTTCAGCGCCTTGATCGCCGTTAGCCGTGCCTGTCGAACCAGGTTGAACCGGCTTCCAGGGTGCGCCTGCAGTCCGCTGACCCTGAGCCGTAGTTCGGCGGTACCAGGGAGTGACTGCGGGTTCTCACCCACCTGTCCCTCAAGCAGCAGTCCACCGTCTGGATCGAACAGCCGATAACGCTGGGAATCCAGCATCACCAGTGTCAGGGTGACATCGAGCAGGTTCGCCGGCACGTTAAGTTCCGTGACTTCGATCCATTCACCACCCCAGGAATAGCCCTCAAGGCCGAGCAGCGGTTTGGCCAGATCCCCTTCGCTCCCATGGAAACGGCGGGCCAGAAACTCACCGACCAGTGGGAAATAGAGGGGAGTCGCTTTTACGTCGAGGCGCAGATTGTCAACCGCTCTGCCGAGGACTCGCCGGGAGTTAAGAAATTCGATCTCTGCGTTGACCGGGGACTGGTCTGCAAACAGGGAGTTGACTTGATCCAGAGCGGATAGGGTGCTCGCCTCCTCTTCTGCCTTGATCAATGCGTCGGCCTCGAACACTGGAGATGACAAAAAAGCCACGGCAGCCCCAATTAGAAGAGAGATCGCAACAACCGCAGTTATCATCCAGCGCGCACCGATCAGAATGCCGAGGTAATCGTGTAGGCTTAATTCCTGTTCTGTGGGGGGGTAGGGCAGGGCGTGACGCGTCCCTGACTGCTGTGGTCGCGGATCTCTGCTCAAGGTCTACCGCTCCAGGATTCGTTCAATTGCCATTACCCTGGAACAGAGGAAAATCTGTCCGGCTGGCCATCTCCAGAATCTTTATCGTCGGTAGGATCTGGGACATTACGCGATTCCAGCGCACCACCTCGGCGGTGTCCACATAGACAACATCGTGCGGAAACAACGGAAACCTGTCCGCCAGGATGAGCGCGTCAGGCGAACTCGCGTTGAGATGAAATACCTTCGGAGTGTCACTGCCTCGAATGACATAGACCCGCGCGGGATTTGAAGAGTTCTGGTCGACGCCACCGGCATCGGCAAGTGCCTCGGCCAGTGTCTTGCGGCCCTTGTTCATCAGATAGGAGGATGGGTTACGTACTTCACCGAGAACAAAGATCTTGTTGTTGATCCGATCGGGAACGTAGAGCACATTACCGTGTTGCAGAAGAAGATTGCGCGAAGCATCTCCATTCTCGTACAGGGCCAGCATGTCGACACGGTAAGTCTCGCCCTGGCGCGTCAACGTTAGTTGGCGACGGTCGGAATCCAGCGTAAAACCACCTGCCCGGTTGATCGCTTCCAGTGCGGTCATCGGCACATCGGTCACCGGGTAGATACCTGGGTTATTGACCTCGCCGACCACGTAGACGCGCTGGCTTCGGTAGTCCGCAACCCTCACGTCGAGTTGAATATTCTCTATGAAGTGGGACAGTTTCCTGGTCAGCGCATCCCGGATCTCTTCGACGGTCAGACCGTTGACGTCGATTTTTCCGGCGTAGGGATAAAAGATCATCCCGTCCGGTCCGACCAATGTGCCGGCTGTCTTCGCATCGCGAAACTGTCCGGCGGGAATGGTTAGTTCCGGGTGGTCCCACACAATGATACTGAGAACGTCGCCAGGCCCGATGTGGTACTGGTATTCCGGTTGTTCGGGGGATGCTGAACCAGTCTGCTGCGGATAGAGAAGCGCTTCCTGTTCGACTATCAGTTCGCCGGTGATTTCATGTATGTTCAGCTTTTCCTGGGTGTATTCTCCATCAGAGGAAAGAACGGGCACACTGACAGTGCTCCCCCCCGCCGAATCCTGCATATGCATGCCTGGCGCTATTGCGCATCCGCCAAGGTGTAGAATGACTGCCAGTAATCCGAATGTCTGAATGTTTCGCATTTCAGTGATCCAAATGCCCACAAGTTATTATTGATGTCCTATTGGGAACCGGCCAGTTGTTTTAATCTTTTCTGGCCGACGTTAAGGTCAGCGTAACAAATCCATATAACAAGTACTATTATCGATCCGGATTTTAGATCTTATGATTTCAAGCGCAATTTCGGTATAAACAGACATTTCTGACCGTTCCGGATCCCCATATTATTCTCGTTGAGTTTAATGACTTTGTTTGATCGGCTGGAATGCTTGTGGGTAGTGCAGGCTTTTCCCGCATGAGTGGGTTGCAGGAAGGGAAGAATGGCAGTCCGGGAGTCAAATTTGCCTGTTAAATCACACCTAAAACCCATAGGACAGGCAAATTTGACTCTAACCCCAGTCTACGTCTCTTCATGCTCTGGCAAAGGTTCCGCCCATTGAGTCGTGGATGGTACCGAAGACGATTTGGATACCGGACCATACGCCCAGGATCGAAGTAGACTCTCGTAGGCGCCGAGGACCGAAGGCCAGGTGAATGCCTCCTGGTGGCGCAGACGGCTCGATGTTGCCATCTCTTTCAGTTTCTCCTGGTCACCGACCAGGTCTGTAATATGGTCGCGGCATTCGGCCTCGCTACGGAAATAGACTGCTCCATCCCCTGCTACCCAACGATTGAACTGGTTGTCATGGGCCAGTACCGGGGATTTGGCCCCCAGCGCCTCCACCAGCGAGGGATTGGTTCCGCCCACAGTGTGGCCATGAATATAGAATCCGCAATAAAATCGCAGCGCATTAATCACTTCCGGCTCGTAGACGGCACCCGGAAAGATAACCTGGTCGCCGGCCGCATCCAGGACGGCTTTATGATAAGGAATGCCATCCGGATAGTAGTTTCCAAGCACCACCAGTTTCATACCCGACGCCGATGCGGAAAAGGCGCGCACTGTTTCCAGGATCGAATTTTCCGGTTCCGGCCGGGCGACCAGAAGCGCATACTTTCCCGGTTCGACCCCAAACCGATCCAGTATCTCCCTGGAGGCTTCTTTGAGGGCGTCGCTACCGTAGAGTAGTACCGAGATCTTCTCACTGGAGACCCGGGTTTCGAGGTGGCGTTTGATACCAGGATGGTCTGCGATCAGGTGGTTACCCAGATAGCAGCCGCACACCTCATTCATCATCAGCCAAATCTTTTCAGGCAGCGACCATTTCGGGCGCTTCCATTCGATCCCGTCCATATTGAATAGATTCGTTCTCCCTCTCAGACGGTAGAAGAGAGAAAATACAGCAGTGTTATAACCCAGTGTCAGTTTGAGAGAATCCTCGCCGGAAGCATGCAGTGTTGATTTCCAGTCGAACAATATCGTGCCGACCGCGCCATTCAGCTTGACGGGGATATTCACCCGTCTAACGCCCCTCCATGTATCTTCGTAGGTCGGGCCTGCGCCATCCAACTGACAATAGACCGTCACTTCCCACCCACGCTCTGTGAGATAGAGTGCGAGCCTCTCGGCAAAGGTTTCAAAGCCGCCGTGATTGGCTGGGATGCCGCGTGTGCCCAATATGGATAACTTCATCTTTTTAGGTGATCGCATAGTGATCTTGGCCTTGGCAGTTGGTGTTGCAGGCGCAAATCCAAGAAGTTCCTGTGCTTGGAACACTCTGCCGACCAGACTTGGTGTCTTGCGATCATGGAAGAGCATATTGAGCTTCGACTGATGGGAGCAGATTAATTCCAATCTCCGAATCCCATTAGCATTCTCCAACTTGCCTGAACATTGGAGCCATCGTTAAACACCAATTTTCAGCAGGTGTTAACGCTTAATGGAAAGGCTACGTAATAAAATGCTATAGACCTATATACCAACCAATGTAGATACTTCGGCTAAAGCACTACCGTCAGGGCGAGGGTTATACGGTATACATGAGTAGGGTAGAGGCAGTAGGGTTAAAAATGTGAATGTTGCAATTTCAATCACAAAGGGTACGAAAGTGATAAAATAACATATTGATTAATAATGAAATTTCTTATTATGCTTCGTGGTTGAAGCAGTGTTTTCTGTCGAGCAGTCGCTAAACAATGCAGTATTGGTGATCTCAATCTCTTTGGATTTGATTCCCCGCAGCTTGTTGCGAAGCGTTTGTTAGGAGCGGCGCCCCGCCGCGATTTTCCATCTACGGAGTCATCGCTGAGCAACAAGGCCCAGAATGCGTTGGAAGCAATTCTCGTCGGTCTGGATCAGCGCCGTAACCGAGCAATCCTCTTCAGGTGAATAGATGCTTGACGGCGTCGTGCTCCGCCTGAAGCTCAGCCAGTGACCTATCCATCATCTGGCGGGAGTAGGGGTCGATGTCGAGCCCCTTAACCACCTCCCATTTGCCTTGGTCACAAGTACAGGGCATACCGTAAAACAGGCCTTCTGGGATGCCGTAAGAACCATCAGAGGCGATTCCCATGGACACCCAACGTCCAGATGAACCCAGCGCCCAGTCGCGATTGTGGGCGATGATGGCGTTAGCGGCAGATGCAGCAGAGGAGAGGCCACGCGCCTCGATGACGGCGGCCCCCCGCTTGCCGACATTGGGAATAAACTCGTCTCTGTACCACGTTTTGTCGATACGCGTGGATGCTTCCTGACCCGCGATGGTTGCGAAGCGGATGTCGGGATACATCGCTGGAGAGTGGTTGCCCCAAAGCGCCATCCGCTCTACGGAGTCCACCGGTTCGCCGACCTTGCCAGCGAGCATGGAGATTGCCCGATGGAGGTCCAGGCGCATCATCGAACTGAAATTTTTCCGCTGCAGGCTCTTTGCAGCATTCATGGTGATCAGGCCGTTGGTGTTGGCGGGATTGCCGACGATGGTCACATGGATGTCACGTGACGCCACCTCATCCAACGCTCTGCCCTGCCCAAGAAAGATCGTGGCGTTTTTCAGCAACAGATCCTTGCGCTCCATGCCGGGGCCACGGGGCATGGCGCCAACCAGCAAGGCATAGTCGGCATCCTTGAAGGCTGTTTTGGGGTCATCAGTGCCGAACATATCCGCCAGTAAGGGGAATGCGCAGTCCTCCAGTTCCATCATGACGCCCTTAAGGGCCTTCTGTGCACGCTCGTGCGGTACTTCCAGCAATTGCAGAATGACAGGCTGATCCTTGCCCAGCATCTCACCGGCGGCGATACGGAACAGCAGTGCGTAACCGATCTGGCCTCCGGCGCCGCTAACGGCAACTCGAACAGGGGCTTTGGCCATAAGGTTCTCCTTGATTAGAGCAGAGTGGGTTCTTTGAGAAGATTCAATTTCTGGAACAGTTGTCTGTCCGGCGCACTGATGCGGCGCTTTATCCCTTTATACCCACAGGGCATAAGTTTCGTTTGAGCAGGCGAGCTGCTCAACTCAGCTTTATAAAGCCCTCTCCCTGAAAATTTTGAGGAGAGGGCTAAAGAGATATCCATGGGCTTAGGAGGCTATCGGGTTATGGAAGAATCTACTGCGCCGATGGGAAATCGGTCCATTTTTCCGATCTTTTTCGTTAAATAGGTTAACTATTCGCCTCAAAAGATCGAAAAATTGTCCTCGATTTCCCACCTTGCTCGCTACGATTCCCATAATCCGACAGCCTCCTAGATATTGCCCAGGATGGCGTCGACACTTGCCTTGGCGTCACCGTAGAGCATGCGGGTGTTGTCCCTGAAGAACAGCGGGTTGTCCACGCCGGCATAACCGACGCCCCTGCCGCGCTTCATCACCACCACGGAGCTTGCGTTCCAGACCTCCAGCACCGGCATGCCGGCGATGGGGCTGTTGGGATCGTCCAGGGCGCTGGGGTTGACGATGTCGTTGGCGCCGATCACCAGCACTACATCTACCTTCGGAAGGTCCTCGTTGATCTCATCCATCTCCAGCACGATGTCGTAGGGTACCTTTGCCTCGGCCAACAATACGTTCATGTGGCCCGGCATGCGGCCTGCAACCGGATGGATGGCGAAACGCACGTTGATATCCTTGGCGCGCAGCTTGCGGGTGATATCGTTGATGGTGTGTTGGGCCTGAGCCACGGCCATGCCGTAGCCGGGTACTATGACCACCTCCTTGGCATTGTTCAGCATCTCGGCCGTCTCATCGGCGGAGGTCTCCGGGGAGTACTCCTGCTGTTCACCATCGCCAGACGAAGCCACCGTACCACCCGCTGTACCGAAGCCACCGGCGATTACCGCCAGGAACTTGCGGTTCATGGCGCGACACATGATGTAGGAGAGTATGGCACCGCTGGAGCCTACCAAAGCGCCGGTGATGATCAGCAGGTCATTGTTCAGCATGAAACCGGTGGCCGCCGCCGCCCAACCCGAGTAGCTGTTGAGCATGGAGACAACGACCGGCATGTCTGCGCCGCCGATGGCCATCACCATATGTACGCCGAAGACAAAGGCGATAAGGGTCATGATGACCAGTGCGGTAATGGCAGTGCTGCTGTGCTCGCCGCCGACAAAGAGGGTCGCTAGAAAGATGGTGACAATTCCCAACCCAAGATTGAGCCAGTGACGTGCCGGCAGCATCAGAGGTTTGCTGGTGATAATCCCCTTGAGCTTGCCAAAGGCCACCACGGAGCCGGTGAAAGTGATCGCACCGATCAGAACGCCGATGTAGATCTCGATTTCGTGAATGATCGACGCTGCGCCGGTGAGGGTGTGGGTTGGGCCAAGATAGCCTGAATAGCCCACCAGCACTGCGGCCATACCGACAAAGCTGTGGAGCATGGCCACCAGTTCCGGCATCTGGGTCATCTGCACCTTGATGGCGAGGAAGAGACCGATGCAGGTGCCGATGATCATGGCCGCCGCCAGCCAGGTGTAACCGCTGCCGTGGACCTGATCACCCATGAAAATGGTGGCGATCAGGGCCAGAGCCATGCCGGTGATGCCGTAGGCGTTGCCACGCCGGGCCGTCTCCGGGTTACTCAAGCCACCTAGGGCCAGAATGAAAAGGATGGCGGAAACGACGTAAAAAGCTGTTTGCATACCTGAAGTCATCTATCAAACCTCTACTTCTGGAACATCTTCAACATACGCTGGGTGACCCAGAAGCCGCCGGCGATGTTGATGGTTGCGATCAGGATGGCGATGAATGCCAGTACTACCACCAGCCCGCTCGAACTGGAGATCTGCAGCAAAGCGCCAATGACGATAATGCCGCTGATGGCATTTGTCACGGACATCAGCGGTGTATGCAGGGCGGGGGTGACGTTCCAGATCACCATATAGCCGATGAAGCAAGCCAATACGAACACGGTGAGGTGCGACAGGAACTCCGGCGGAGAGACCTGGCCCAGAGCGGCCAGCAATATTCCACCGACGGCAAGGCCGATGGCGCCGGCCCAGCCACTCTTTTTCACCTCTTCTTCCACCGGCTGCGGCGGGGCCGCAGTTGCCGGTTTGGCGGCGGGGGCCGCCGAGACCTTGATCTGTGGCGGTGGCCAGGTGATCTCACCATCCTTGATAACCGTGGCGCCGCGGATAACATCGTCCTCCATGTCCACCACGATCTCACCGTCCTTCCCGGGGGTCAGATCGGTCAGCAGATGCCGCAGGTTGGTGCCATAGAGCTGGCTCGATTGCGTCGCCAGACGGCTTGGCAGATCTGTGTAGCCTATGATGGTGACACCGTGCTTGACGGCTACCTTGCCCGGTTCTGTCAGGGCGCAGTTGCCGCCCTGCTCGGCGGCCAGATCGACGATGACGCTGCCGTCTTTCATCGACTCGACCATACCGGAAGTGATCAGTTCGGGGGCCGGTCTGCCAGGGATCAGGGCGGTAGTGATGATGATATCCACTTCCATCGCCTGTTCGGCAAACAGCTTCATTTCCGCCTCAATGAACTCCTTGCTCATGGTCTTGGCATAGCCGGTGTTGGGGGAGCCGTCATCCTTCTCTTCGAATTCCAGCATCAGGAACTCGGCGCCGATGCTCTCCACCTGCTCCTTGACCTCGGGGCGGGTGTCGAAGGCGCGCACGATGGCGCCCATGCTGCTGGCGGCGCCAATGGCCGCCAGACCCGCGACACCGGCACCGATGACCAGAATCTTGGCTGGTGGCACCTTGCCCGCAGCGGTTACCTGACCGGTGAAGAATCGGCCAAACTGGTTGGCTGCTTCCACTACGGCGCGGTAGCCAGCGATGTTGGCCATGGAGCTGAGGGCATCCAGCTTCTGAGCGCGGGAGATGCGGGGAACACTGTCCATGGCCAGCACTGTGGCTTTGCGTGCGGCCAGCTTCTGCATCAGCTCCTCGTTCTGGGCCGGCCAGATGAAGCTGATGAGAGTGCCGCCCTCGCGCAACAGTACGGTCTCGTCCCGGCAGGTTGGGCAGTCGATATCCGGGGCGCGCACCTTGAGTACGATATCGGACTCGGCCCACAGGGTCTTGGCCTCCTCCACGATCTCGACGCCCGCCTCACGGAAGGCATCGTCGCTGAAATTTGCCTCAGCCCCGGCGCCCGCTTGGATAGCTACTGAGAAGCCCAGCTTCTGCAGCCGCTCAGCAGTCTCCGGGGTGGCGGCAACCCGCTGCTCCCCTGCGTGGCACTCTTTCGGGATACCAATCTTCATCGCCATGATCGCTTAGCCTTTATAGGTTGACTTGAACAGGGGGAGTGAGCCGCCGGCCTTCAGGGGCGCCACGTCACCAGGCTCGAATGCCGGGTTCAGCGGGGTCCGCTCGCCGTTGACCTCCAGAAAAAGATCCCCTTCAAGGTTGGAAACGTCGATGGAGACGCTGTCGCCCTGGTTGATCTTCTCGTAATCCGCCTCATTGGCAAAGGTCAGGGGCACGATACCGAAGTTGACCAGATTGGCCACATGGATACGCGCAAACTGGGAGACCACCACTGCGCGAATGCCCAACCAGCGGGGACAGAGAGCCGCGTGCTCGCGGGAGCTGCCCTGACCGTAGTTCTCGCCACCGACGATAATGCCATGGCCGCCGGCATCGCGATGTTCGCAGGCGCGTGCGGAGAAGCTTGGGTCCACCGGGTTGAAGGTGGCCTGCATGGCGTACTCTTTGACGTTGGAGCGCAGGGGCAGAAAGGTGCCGGCGGGCTGGATGTCATCGGTGCTGATATTATCGCCCAGCTTCAGCAGAACCTCGCCTTTCAGGGTGTCAGGCAGCGGGTCGAAATTTGGCAGGGCCATGATGTTGGGGCCGCGGATGACCTCCACCTTCTCCGCCTCTTCCTGGGGCAGGGGCATGACGAAGGATTCCATATCCAGGATCGCCGGCGTCTGTTTGATCTCTACATCCCCTTGAGGGATCGTGATCTCGCCGGTGATGGCGCTGGCTGCCGCCACCAATGGGCTGACCAGATGAACCTCGGCGTCGGCGGTGCCGGAGCGCTTGGGAAAGTTACGGTTGAAGGTGCGCAGTGAGATGCCCTTGCTCACCGGGGAACCGCCCTGACCGATGCAGGCGCCGCAGCCGTTATCCTGGATGCGTACGCCCGAGTGGAGCAGTGAGGTCATGTAACCGGACTCGGCCAACTGCATGGCCACGGAGCGGGAGCCGGGATAGAGCAGGGTGTCCACAGAGACACGCTTACCCTTCAGCAACTCGGCGAAAGAGGCGATGTTCTCATAGGAGCTGTTGGTGCAGCTGCCCACGGAGACCTGGTTGATCTTGGTGCCGACGTGGTCCGCCACCTTCTCCACGTTGCCGGGAGAGGGGTAGATCGCGATTGACGGCTCCAGGGCGGAGAGGTCGATGTCGATGACGCGCTCGTATTCAGCGCCTTCTTCAGCCGCCAGCTGCTGGTAGTCCTGACCGCGTCCACGCTCCTCAAGAAACGCCTGGGTGCGTTCGTCGCTGGGGAAGATGGATGTGGTCGCGCCCATCTCGGCACCCATATTGGTGATGGTGGCGCGTTCGGTGAGGGAGAGACTGGCTACGCCCGGTCCGGCGTATTCGAAGATGGTGCCCTTACCGCCCTTGACGCCATTGATCTCCAGCATCTTGAGGATGACGTCCATGGCCATTACGCCGGGCTGTATTGAGCCGGTGAGGTTGACTTTGACCACTTTGGGCATGGGCATGCTGTACTCGCCGGTGGCCATAGCCAAGGCTACGTCATAACCGCCGGCACCCATGAAGATGGCGCCACAGCCGCCGGCGTTCACGGTATGACTGTCTGCGCCAACGCCAGTCATGCCTGGCTTGACGAAGTTCTCTATATTCAGAAAGTGGCAGATGCCGGTGCCTGCCGGAGAGTAGACAATGCCCAGCTTCTGCGCCACGGTCTTCAAATATTCGTGGTCGTCCGGATTACGAAACCCGACCTGCAACATGCTGTGGTCGACGAAGTTGACGGAGAGCGGCTTGACTCGATTGACGCCCATCGCCTCTAACTGCAGCATACACATGGTGCCGGTGGCGTCCTGAGTGAAGGCCTCGTCCACCCTGATCTTGATCACGGTGCCAGGCGCCGGCAGTTCATTTCCATCCACCAAGTGGTCAAGCAGGATTTTTTCCGTCAAATTCAAAGGCTTCATTTGGTTCCTCCTTAGAAACTCGTTAATTTATTACCGTCTGTGGTCTGGGCAGGTTCCACCATCAATGCGGCCAAAGCCAGCCTGTTCAGGTATCACCCTTACCGTTTGCGCAGAAATACCATAAAGAAACCGAACGTGGCACGCAAACCTTCCCTTGCAAAAAAATCCCGGCAGCGATGCACGAATGCACTGGACAAGGCTGACAGGGGTAAAAAATTGACATGGGCACGCCCGAGAAGGGGCCATCCATGCTTCACGACTGATACCCACACCATAAATCTGTCAATTATACTGGCATTGCAGTAACAATACCGTAACAAAAAAAAGGAATATTGGCATGGTTTGCTGCGCTACGGCGTGACGAGTTACCGCCTGCCCTACGGGTAACTCGACAAGGACATCGACTATGTCCTCTATATTTGTAACAAACATACACTATGATACTCATGTGGGATTTTCGGAACTGATGGGGGGATTCGATGTGGTGTTCATCTCCACCAGCCTGATTGAACCTCACAGCTGGGGGGTGGAAGGGGAAAAACACCCGCAGCCAGGACCCCAGTGCGAGACAGCGGGTGGCCGTGATGGTGACGGCTACCAGTCCGCTATTGGGATAGATAGGTATCTTAATCAATACCTAAATTTAAAGCTGAGCCAACGAGGGTCAAATCATGGCAGAAAAAAGCAGTCCGAAAGAAACTCAAGCTGAAACTGCATATTCTGGCTCATTCCGATCACTGATTCTGTTTTAAACCGATCACCCATTCTGGAACATTCCGATCATTTTTTCCGGATTTCC
>QFXE01000002.1 GCA_003349915.1 endosymbiont of Escarpia spicata | reverse complement strand
AATGTATATTTATCAATGCCTTATCTTCCTTTTAATTTGTCCAACGTTACAAATAAGTTGCTTGCGGATTTAGGAATCCGTAAACACGGAACTTGTAGAATGTACAGATACTCATCTTAAACACCGATTTAGCAAGTCCACTTGATTTGTTTTGTTAGGTTTCAATTCTCCAAGCAATTAACAGTTTCATACTAGTTAATTATCATAACGCTATTTTATTCTCGTCCTATGATTTTCCAAATCCAACAATATATCCAAATAGCGAAGCCCTTGACCATTCATACCAGGTTGGGACTCGAATTCTTGCAAAAGCCCTTCCCTGTAGTTTGCAAGTGCGATTTTGTCTGGGTCTAATCCATTTTGCATGACGTTACCAATATTGCGAGCCATATAGCTAATTGCCGACTCATTAACATTTGGGAAAACGTCTCTTAGTGCACTTAACAAGGATGTATCACGCCCATATATACCTATATACTGCTTAAGCTTATCCCCTTCTATAGCCCCATCACGCCGATTTTTCTCCATTAGAATAGAGAAGTAAAGCTTACCCAGCGCAAATGATTTTTGAAAAGTCGAGGTTTTTAGGAATTCACAGCCATTTCTATCAACGAGAAGGCGACGGTTAAAATAGTAAAGAGAAACTGGTATTTCTATCTTTTTGTAAAAATCACCGACTCTTTCTGGCAAAACGAAAAGGTCGATAAAAGGCTTACCTGTAAAGTTTCTTGCATGAATGGTCGGAAAGCCATCTTTTATTGTGTTAATACTTCCGTATGAAGATGTGGTACTTCCCAACCCAAAGATAAGCCTTCCTTCTCCCAATGGGCTAACCACCTTTATCAATGTGCCACTGAAATCTGGTGGCAATTTAATACGCTTAAGCTCTCCGTTTCTAACTACAGTATTAATAACATTGCCACAATTGTAACCACCGTTGACAGTTCTACTAATCATACTATTAACTAATTTACTCGACTTATGTACATTAATTGTTGAGATAAAGCGATCATCACTAATGTCATTAATTTGAGGCCCTTTATAGAGAAAGTACCCCCTAGCCTTGCTTGCAGATATGATAATCCTCCCAGTATTTTTAGCTTCCCTTAAAGGATAAATATCACCACTCAAACCACGAAGCGGTACACCATCTTGGGTTAAATAAATATTGTAGCGCTTCGAACGATTGCGTTTCTTATGATTAGAAAGATAGATAGCAAATCCATTAGCCACCTGATAGTCTCTCCACATCCTAGAAGGAATGTGCGTATTACTAAAGTGCCCAGATTTAAAACGAAATTTGTCATGGCCCTGAGTATTTCTTCCAATATAAACCGCTTCTACTAAGCCTTGCCCTTGGTCACCAGTCAAACTTAAGATTATTTTTTTGTTTGTAATCTGTAAGCTACCTCTATGGTCATACACAATTGAAAAGACCCAGTCACCAATAAGATTGGTTGGCATTGATTGTTGAACCTGGCGTCCATTAACTCGGTTCAAAGCAATACAACCAGTCAGAAGATTCATGATAAGCAGAAAGAATATCACCCTAAAGAAGAAGTGATTATTAAATGTTTTTTTCATTTTTTATCCCAATCATACGGATGGATCAACAATCGAACCTTACTTTTCCACCGCTCGGCGCAAGCCGCGTTCAGGTAGCAAGTGCATCATTGACCAATTTCATATTGTATTTTCCATGACGATAGGTTAGCGTTATTTCAAAGAGAAATAAAATCCTTGCCATGGAGGGCCTGGAATGAACGACCATTCTTCTACTGATTACACTGACAAGGTTGCACTGTTTTCGCGCAACTATAAGAAAATATTAGAAAAATATAAGATTTCAGAACGCACGCAATCGTGGTACGTGCGATATGTTGAAGCCTACCTGAAACACTACAATTCTGTCAGGTTGCGTACTCACTCTCCTGAACACTTGGCGGCCTATTTCAAAAGAATAGGGCAACAGCCAGGTCTGTAACAATAAGGGACAGACCACAATTTTGTCCGAGAGACAGCGCCCCGGAAGTGCAATCCAAGTGGAGTTTTTGTTGGGGATTTCGAACCTGGAAGCCATTTCGGAAGGAAATTGTGAAAGGAGGTAAGAGTAAATTCTTATAACCTGATCCAGATCAACATATGGACGAAAATGTATCGAATCATATTTCCCGAATAGTCTATACAGAGAATAGGAACGCTGATTTGTCTGAAGGGAGGGATAGGGCTTCAGCTTTGTTCAATGAGAAGTTGTGACTGTGGCCTGCACCCCTATTATTTCCTTTTTTGGGTGGCGTATATTGCGTCGTAAATTTCGCGCTTTCGGAGAAAAGTAATGACAAAGACATCCTACGAATTGGCGATTATGTTACTTGTGACAGTTTCCATGACATTCATGCACGCCGCACAGGCTGTGGTTATCGACTTTGAATCGGCAACTATTGGAACAGATCAGACAACTGACTACATCGAAGATGGATTTCGACTATCAGTTCTTGTAGGCGACTATGACGTCAACCCTTCAGATGCCTTTATTGGAGATGGTCAGTATCTCGCGTTAGAGAGAACTAACAACGGAATCGAGCAAAGTACAGTTAAAATAGATATGTTCGGTGCATTGTTTGATTTCCAGAGTCTCGTATCTTCGAGTTTTGGCGGGCGCATTACATTTTCTGATGGCACGTCAGAGCTTTTCGGCGACTTCCTTACAGAGCCGGTTACGGTGGCATTCTCCGGTCATACCAATCTCACTTGGATTGAATTAAGTTCCCGAAGCAACGACTTCTTTCGCGTTGATAATATCGCACTTAACATCCCCGAGCCCTCGGCCCTCATATTGACAGCACTTGGCCTGACTGGCTTGGGCTTCGCCCGTCGCCGTAAGAATGTACAAAAGAACGGGGGCAGATCTTAAATTCACGCACTCGCTCCAGATAACTTTACAGTACGACTCCCCGCTGAATAGTGGACGCCAAACCATACTGTAAAGAAAAGGTGATTTATTTTTTGCGCCGGAAAGGGGCAACAAAATAAATCTGCTCCCTTCCGGCTCTTTTCAAAGTGGAGGTTTCCGATGTGGAGCGAAAGACCGGGCTAGAGGAGAGGCCCCTGGTCAAGATTCGCAGCACCACCGTCAACCTGTGCTTCCCTACGTTCGATCTCTGTCTTCAGGCTATGTATGCCGCTGCCATAACTTAGTGATCCGGTGAATTGGGGGAATTCACGCCGGTGGCGCTGGATCAAAGGGGCATTGGTGCCAAAGTAGTAGCGCAGCCCAAGGAAATAGTAGCTGTAGTCACCCTCACCCTTGGCAGCACCACCCAACAGTGTCAGCTCCGGTAAACGGTCCAGGGCCGGCTGCAGTTCAAAACCCAGTTGTGCTATTGCATCTCCATCGACCTGAGCCGCCCCGACATTCAGCGAGAGGATATCTATCGGGTAGAGATCCAACCCGGCGAACAGATTGACCTTCTTCTCCACATCCCCATTCTGGTACTCGGCACTGCCGCTGAAGGTGGTGATTGATGTGTACCATTTTCCGTTCAGCGCGTAACGGTTGAGTCCGTTCCCCTTCCAATTCATGCGGGACGCGTTGGCGTCGAGCAAGCCGACCTCGGGATCGTGCCAATAGAGATGCATACCGAAGCCGGTCATGCTGGAATCGGCCACCTCACCCAAGGCACCATCCACCTGGATAGAAAAGGGGCCAGAGAGACCGAAGTGATAGTTGCCTCCAATCACATGGGCGGTTTCGGAGTCGAGTTCACCGCCCATATAGTCGAGCAGACCGTTGGAATGTGGAATTTCATCGGAGTGCACAACTTGGCTGAAGAAACCAACAACGGCAATGAATAAAGGTAGCAGGCATTTCATGGCTCAAGTTTCCAATAGGACAGATAAGGCAATAGAAAATGGGGCAGATTATTTTTCACACAAGAATGTGGCCAATAATAAATCCCCTTCCACCATATACTATAGTATTAAACTGACAGGCTTAGTTGAACACAGATTAACGGTAATCTTAATCTTCTGATTCAGAGGTGATCATGGGCCAATATTTTCCGCTGGAAAAGTACAAATGGAAATTCAAAAGGACGAAAGAAGGAAACTGGAAAGCCGGCATGCTGTTTTACACTGCAGCCAAACCTTACGGCCTAAAGGATCTGCATATCATTGCTTCCAAACCGAGTGGAAAGGGAAGCTATTCGGACGCCCACGTCACTTTTGGTTTTGCACAATACAAAGAGCGGATTTTTTATCAAGTAAACGACGATAAATTAGTAGCCGACTACGTGTTGGCCCCAAAAGGCTGGCAGTCATCATTCTGGATCAATTTCCCGTATCTGAGAGCATCTACTGAAGCGGAGGTACTGAGGTTCGTTGCCTTCTGGCGAGATGAGGGCAGACTGGAAAACCCGCCGCGGGCCGTTGACTAAGATGAAAAAAGGGGCGAAGAGATTATTCTGACCAGTTTGCAGGGATGCGATAAAAATATCAACACACAAGGACTATGTTGTAAGGATCTGTGATGCCTGGAAGAACAAGGATATATACACCAGAGCTTCCCTGTCATATACCATAATCTCTCCGTCGCCTTTTAGAATCCTTTCCCACTCCAAATGACCTCGCACACAGAAACCGACCAGCAAGAAAATGACGCCGAGAACGGTTCCGGAGTCACCATTGGCGAAGCCCTGCAGATTGCTCTCGAACGCCATCAGCAAGGTCGACTGACGGAAGCACAGCTCATCTACGAGCGTATTCTCGACCTTGCCCCGGAGTACGCCGAGGCACACCACTTTCTCGGGCTGGTCAAGGTCCAATCGGGAGACGCTGAAGGGGCAGAAGAGAATCTCAGACAAGCTATCCGTCTCGACCCAGCTTACGTCGCGGCGCATAACAACCTGGGCAACTTTCTGCAGGAACAGGGACGGCTGGACGAAGCGGAAACCGAATATCGACAGGCCATCTCGCTAAATCCGGAGTTCGCCGACGCCCACAACAACCTGGGGGCGGTACTCAAGAATCAGGAGCGGTGGGATGATGCGGAACCGGTCCTGCGCCGCGCTGTCGAGCTGCAACCCGATCATTTCCAGGCCCTGAATAACCTGGGCGTCCTGTTGAAGGAACAGGGGGACCTGGAAGCCGCCCGGCAACTCCTGCTACAGGCGTCAGATCTGAAACCCGACTTTGCCGAGGCCCGCCATAATCTGGGACTGGTCCTTGCGGCCTTAGGTGACTATGAAGCGGCCGAGGCGGCCTTGGAAAAAGCGGTGGCCTACGGCGTGGATACCTACGTCAACCTCTGCAGCATACTTCGGGAGCAGGCCCGCTTCGCCGAGGCGATCAAACACTGCCGCAAAGCCCTCGCACTCGATCCTGATTGCTGCGATGCCCTACATCATCTTGGCATGATGCTGGAAGCCACCGGTCAGGTTGAGGAGGCAGCGGGAGTGTTCCGACACTGGACAGAAGTGGAACCGGACAATCCCTTCGCCAAACATATGCTCGCTGCCTGCAGTGGCAAGGAGATCCCCATGCGGGCGACTGATCACTATGTGCAGTCGCTGTTCGACAGCTTCGCTCCCACCTTTGAGGAGCGACTCGAAGGACTGGAGTATTGCGCCCCCCAAGTCATTGTCGACGCGATCATACAGCGGATCCCGCCGGATAACGGCTACACCGCGCTCGATGCAGGCTGCGGCACAGGACTCTGTGGCCCACTGCTCAAGCCTGTCGTCTCACGTCTGATCGGTGTGGATCTTTCCCGGAAGATGCTCGAGAAGGCTGCAGAACGAAAGATCTACGAACAGCTGATAAAAGCGGAATTGACCCACTTCTTCCAAACTACAGCGGAGCGCTTTAACCTTATCGTCTCCGCCGATACCCTGGTCTACTTCGGCGACCTGCAACCGGTGATCTCCGCTGCCTGGCTCACCCTCCAACCCAGGGGCCTGATCGTCTTTACGCTGGAACGACTTGATGAGAACGCCGAGGCAGGTTTTCATCTCTGTCCCCACGGGCGTTACAGCCATACAGAGTCCTACATAAAATCCATCCTGCAGGAATCGGGGTTTGGGGAAATCACTGTCACTAATGAAACCCTCCGGATGGAGATGGGCAAACCGGTGGAGGGGTTGCTGGTGATTGCCAAAAAGAAATAATACAGTTACGGAATAAATGGATAAGAACGATAAAAAATTATCTCTCGACGACGCTGTCAAGTTGGCAGTGAAGCTTCACCGGGAGGGGCAAGTCGACGATGCAAGAACCCTCTACCGGCGAATACTTGAAGCGGCTCCCACCCAGCCGGATGCGCTCCATTATCTGGGTGTTCTGCAGCACCAAGCCGGGCGTGGGGAGGAAGCCGTCAAACTGATTCGTGACGCCATCAAATCAAACCCGGCCTACACGGAGGCTCACAACAACCTGGGAAATGTATTGAAGGAACTGGGTCGACTGGATGAGGCAAAGGCGGCCTATCGGGCCTGTCTTGCGCTCGACCCAAAAAACGCCGATGCACTCAACAACCTGGGAACGGCGCTCAGGGAACAGACTCACTACCAGGAGGCGATGTCGTGCTATCGAAAGGCCATCGAAATCTCTCCCGAACATGCGGATGTATGGCATAACATCGGCAGCATTCTGGTTGAACTGGAACGCTACGAAGAGGCGATAGACGCCTACCGCAAATCAATTTCATTCCACGCCCCCAATTCCGCCTCCTACCGCTGGCTGGGCTATTCGCTCTACCGGCAGGGCCGACTACAGGAGGCGGTGGATGTGTTCAGGAAATGGTTATTGTTCGACCCGGACAATCCTGTTGCCCGGCATCTGCTGGCTGCCTGCACAGGAGAGAATGTACCAAAGCGGGCCTCCGATGCCTTCGTCGAGGAGACCTTCGACAAATTTGCCGGCAGCTTCGACAAGGTCCTGAAAAAGCTCGAATACCGGGCACCGGAACACTTGGCAAAGGCAGTTGCGGCCCTCATTCCACAACAAAATGGGGAACTCATGGTACTCGATGCCGGTTGCGGTACTGGCTGGTGTGGCCCCCTGCTGCGCCCATACGCAAGGCGCCTGGTCGGAGTCGATCTATCCCGGGCCATGTTGGAAAAGGCAAAGGGTTGTGGGGTCTACGACGAACTGATCGAGGAAGAGCTGACCAGCTATATCCAGGCAAGAAAGGGTGTTTTCAACCTGATCGTCTCCGCCGATACACTATGCTATTTTGGCGCGCTTGAGGAAGTCACCCGTGCATCCTTCGAGGCATTGAAACCCGGCGGGCTGATGCTGTTCTCCATCGAAAAGATCGCCAATCCTCAACCGGGTAACACCTTCATCCTGCATCCCCACGGCAGATACAGCCATGCGGAAAATTATATGCGTAATCTGCTGTCGGCCTGCGGGTTCGATTTGCTATCCATCGAGAACCAGATCCTGCGAAAGGAAGCAGGCAGACCGGTTGAGGGACTGATCGTGTCGGTCATGCGACCCCCTGGGCAACCTACTTAACACAAGTCAGGAAGATCCACTCCCCCAGCGGATCTGACACAAATACACCGTTATTCTAATCGCGATCCTCTGATATCGGAAAATTCCTACAATCAGATCAGGCACCGCTGATTATTTTCCTCCCAGATAGGCCTACACTTAAAGCTGAGTAGGGGATCGGGAGTATGACTATGACAGTGCAGCAAAATTCCAAGATGTCTCGCAATGAGAAAATAGATCGTTTTCAGACGGTGATCGATCAAGTGAGTCCGCCGAAGACACTTCATGAGCGTCTGATACTAAAGACCTATAAGCTATTGTTGCAGAAGGAGTTAAATATGGGAGAAGACTTGAGCGATCTGCACAAGTGCTTCTGAATTCAGCAACAACAAGAAGATACCGGAGAAGAGCAATATCCTATCTGGCCGCCCGGTATCTTCCACTCTTCATTTCATATCCGCCAATAACCACGCCCCTTGGCTAAATGCCTCGACGGTTATTTGCTGCCCCGTGGCTGTCTGGAAACAGGAAAAGAAGTCTCACGATGGGCTACTCTGTCCGCTACGTCTGGTTATGTCTACAGTGTCATGACCATTTTTTGAAACGCGCATGGCAGACCCACAAAATCACGACTTTTTCGAGATCAGCCATTAATATTTAATGATTCAATGCTAAATATTCCCCTCATTAATTTTAATAGTGTGTATTGATAATATTATCTAGATTAATACATGGACCTCCCTTAAACTCCCAGGAACACTACGGTTTTTATTACCGTTGATGACAACCCGAAAGTGATTGGGAATTTGGACTACGACAACCTTATTCATATCTCTATCGCAATCGCCTTTATGAGCGTTTTGGGGCTTGTTTTATCTCTTACCCTGGCCATTGCAAACCGTAAGCTGTGGGTATTCGAGGATCCACGCATCGATGAGGTCGAAGAGATGCTCCCTCTGACCAACTGCGGCGCCTGTGGTACCGCAGGTTGTCGCCCTTTTGCCGAAGGATTGGTCGAAGGCAGTCTGGAACCGGCCCAGTGTACAGTGAATTCGCAGGATGCCATTGAAGAGATCGCGGATTACCTTGGCGTAGCGGCGGGTGAAGTGGAGCAACGGGTGGCTCGTCTCGCCTGTGCAGGAGGCACCCATGTCGCGCACATGCGGGCCCACTACGAAGGCCTCTCCTCATGCAGGGCAGCAGCCCTTGTGGCCGGTGGTCCGAAAGGTTGCAGTTGGGGATGTATTGGGATCGGCGATTGTGCAGAGGTCTGCGAACTCGAGGCCATCACCATGGATCAACATGGCCTCCCGGTGGTCACTAATGCCAAGTGCACGGCCTGTGGGGACTGTGTCGATGTCTGCCCTAAAGAACTCTTCTCCATCCAGCCAATCAGCCACAGATTATGGGTGGCGTGTAAAAATCTGGGCGATGGTGACGGGGCTGAAGCCGATTGCGCCGTGGCCTGCACTGCCTGCGAACGTTGTGCCAAAGACAGTCCGGAAACGCTGATCACCATCCGCGACAACCTGGCAGTGATCGACTACGAAAAAAATGCCCTGGCCTCCCCCGTAGCCACCCAACGCTGCCCCACCGGCGCCATAGTCTGGCTGGACGGCGACATCGTGATCAAGGGACGCCAGGCCAAGCATATTGTGCGTAAGGAGGCGTTGCCCCAGCACCCTGCAACCTAATTCTGAGATTGTAGCAACGCGAAAAGCGTAAAGTTTCTTTAGAGGAAAATTACTCAAGACACCAACACCTGAACTGTTCAAAGAGGCATCAGGAAAAAATATAACTCCGCGTTCTTTGCGGCATTGCGGCCTCCGCGTTACTAACACCCAGGCTGACTGAAACGAGATAGAGATTATGTTCGGCAAAAAAGAGACCAAGACCTTCAAGTACCCTGGCATCCGCATGGCGATGGCCGGCAACGAGGCCGTAGTCCGCTGTGAGCGCGAGGCCTCGGATGCGGCGGGTGCCTATCCCATTACCCCTTCCACTGAGATGGGGGAGATCTGGGCACAGGAGATGGCCTCGGGCCACGTCAATATCTCCGACCGCACGCTGATTTTCGTCGAGCCGGAATCGGAACACGCCGCCGCAGCCGTCACCGCCGGTATGTCGATGACCGGCCTTCGCTCCACTAACTTCTCCTCCGCACAGGGCGTCGCCTTCATGCACGAGTCGCTCTACGCGGCTGCCGGCAAACGCCTGCCCTATGTATTGAATATCGGCGCCCGCGCCATCACCAAGGCGTCACTCAATGTGCACTGCGGTCATGATGACTTCCACTGCATCGACGACACCGGCTTCATTCAGATGTTTGCCAACAATGCGCAAGGCGCCGCCGACCTCAACCTGATCGGCCGCAGGACTGCCGAGTTGGCGCTGACCCCGGCCGCCATCGGCCAGGACGGCTTTCTCACCACCCATCTGATCGAACCGGTGCAGGCACCGGAACGTGAGCTGATCGCCGAATTCCTCGGCCGTCCCGATGATGAGATCGAGAGCCCCACCCCGGCGCAGAAGATGCTCTACGGTGAGACCCGCCGCCGTGTTCCCCTGGTCTGGGACGTGGACAACCCGATGCAGTCGGGTACGGTGCAAAACCAGGACGCCCACATGCAGACCACGGCGGCGCAGCGGCCCTACTTCTATGACCATGTCGCTGAGCTCGCCGAGCAGGCGATGGAGGAGTACTACCAACTGACTGGACGCCGCTACACGCGCATCGGTAGTTATAACGTCGATGAAGCTGATTATGTGATCGTCGGCATGGGATCCATGGTGGTGCAGGCCCACGGCGTGGCCGACTATCTGGAAAAGACCCGAAAGCTGAAGATCGGCGTAGTAGACATCACCCTCTATCGTCCTTTCCCCGGCGACCTGCTCGGCAAGGTACTGAAGGGCAAGAAGGGCGTGACCGTGCTGGAGCGTACCGATCAGCCGCTGGCGGAGGATCTCCCGCTGATCCGTGAGGTACGCGCTGTCATCTCCAAATGTATCGAGAACGGCCAGGCTGACGGCAAGGCGCCTTACCCCGATTACGCGACCTACAACAGTTTTAAAGATGCACCACGCCTCTTCTCCGGCTGCTACGGCATTGGCTCCCGCGATCTGCAACCGGAATCGTTGATCGGCACCATAGAGAATATGCTGCCAGAAGGTGAGCAAAAGAAATTCTTTTACCTCGGCATCGATTTTGTGCGCGAGGCAGCCAACCCGAAGCAAGAGATCCACATCCAGAAGATGCTGGACGCCTACCCCAATGTTGGCGAGCTGACGGTGAAGGGTTCCGAGAACCCCAACCTAATGCCCGAAGGTTCCATCACCGTGCGCATGCACTCGGTAGGTGGTTGGGGCGCCATCACCACCGGTAAGAACCTGGTGATGACCCTCTATGATCTGCTCGGCTACGAGATCAAGGCCAACCCCAAATACGGTTCGGAGAAGAAGGGCCAGCCCACCACCTACTTCCTGTCGGCGGCCCCCACGCCGATCCCGCTTAACTGCGAATACCACTTCGTCGACGTGGTGTTGAGCCCCGACCCCAACGTGTATAGCCATTCCAATCCCCTTGCAGGACTGAAAAAGGGCGGCACCCTGATCATCCAGTCCAATCTGGACAGCCCTGAAGCGGTCTGGGCCAGCTTCCCACGTTCGATGCAACAGCAGGCGGTGGATAACGAGATCAAGATTTTCTATATCGACGGCTTCAAGATCGCCCGCGAAGAGGCCACCAACCCGGAGCTGCAGCTACGCATGCAGGGCAACGCCTTCCAAGGTGCCTTCTTCGCCGGTTCACCGTTGATGGAAATGGCCGGTCTCGACGAAAACAAGCTGTTCAAATCGATCGAAGACCAGCTGCAGAACAAGTTCGGCGCCAAGGGCAAGCGCGTGGTGGAGGACAATCTGCGTATCGTGCGCCGTGGTTTCGACGAGATCCATCCGATCACCAACATGCAGGTGGGCGTGCAGAACGCCGGCCAGCTGAAGAAAGAGATCGGCATGCCGGTGATGCTGAAACAACTGCCCGAGAGCAGCGGCGGCGTCTCCGACGTGCATCGTTTCTGGGAGCAGACCGGCAGCTTCTACGCCAGCGGCAAGGGCTCCGACAACTTGGCCGACCCCTATCAGGCACTGTCACTGGTACCTGCCTCCACCGGCATCTTCCGCGATATGACCCAGATCCGCTTCGAATATCCGAAGTGGGTGGCAGAAAACTGCACCGCTTGTGGGGACTGCTATACCATCTGCCCCGACTCCTCGATCCCCGGCTTGGTCAACACCATCGGTGAAATCTTCAATTCAGTCATCGACAAGATTGAGACAGGTGGCATGCCGACCCAGTACCTGCGCCGCGAAACCCGCAAGGTGGAGAAGCGACTGCGTGAACTGGTCAACGAACAGGGCGAAGGCGCCGAGGTACGCATCCTGCTCGACCGGGCGATCCTTGAAACCATCGCTGCCAGTGACCTGGAAGAGGAAACCGAGGATACGGGGAAGCGCAGAAGCGACCTGGAGGCGGAGTTTAGCCGCTTTGTCGATGCGCTGGGCAGTTTCGATTTCGCTGCCACCAAACCCTACTGGAACCTCAAAGAGAAGAAGGCGCCCAACTCTGGCGGACTCTTCTCCATTACCATCAACCCCTACACCTGCAAGGGCTGCATGGAGTGCGTCGATGTCTGTGAAGACTTGGCGTTGGTCGCCGAACATCAGGACAACGCAGCCATCGATAAGATGCGCAACGACTGGGACTTCTGGCTCGATCTGCCCACCAGCAACGAAAGTTACAGTCGCATAGACGACCTCGATGAAAAGATCGGCGCACTGGAGACCCTGCTGCTCGACAAAGCCAACTATAACTCGATGAACTGCGGCGATGGCTCCTGCCTCGGCTGCGGAGAGAAGACCGCCACCCACCTCTTCACAGGCACCATCACTGCGCTGATGCAACCCCGCGTCAAAGCACAGATGGCGAAGCTGGATGGCCTGATTGCCCATCTTGAGCAGCATATCCGCCTCAAGCTTGCCTCCGGCGTCGACCTGAGTGATCCCGACGCGCTCAACCGTGCTGCGGATGCTGAAGAGGGCGATCTGAGCCTTTCACGTCTCAGCGACAGCATCGACCCGGACCACGAAAATACCCTGGTCGATAAGGAGTGGCTGAAGTGGGCCACCGGTGTACTTAACCAGCTGCGCGATCTGCATTGGCGCTACCGTGAGGGCCAGACCGGCAACGGCCGCGCCGAGATGGGCATAGTCAACGCTACCGGTTGTACCTCGGTATGGGGCTCCACCTACCCCTTCAACCCCTACCCGTTCCCCTGGACCAGCCATCTGTTCCAGGACAGCCCGTCCGTAGCCATGGGCCTATTCGAAGGCCATATGGTGAAGATGGCGGAAGGCTTCAAGGCAATCCGCCACGCCGAGCTGGAATTGGCGGGCAAGTTCAACCCGGTCGAGCATAACCCCTTCTTCCAGCGGTTCAACTGGAAGGACTTCAGCGACGATGAGTGGCTGATGTGTCCACCGGTAGTCTCGGTGGGCGGTGACGGCGCGATGTATGACATCGGCTTCCAGAACCTCTCTCGTGCCATGGCATCCGGCATGCCGATCAAGGTGCTGGTACTCGACACCCAGGTCTACTCCAACACCGGCGGTCAGGCCTGCACCTCGGGCTTCATCTCCCAGGTATCCGACATGGCCCCCTACGGCAAGACGATGAAGGGCAAGGAGGAGATGCGCAAGGAGATGGGGCTGATCGGCATCGCCCACCGCACCAGCTACGTGCTGCAGGGTTCTGTCAGCAACACCACCCATCTGATCGAGGGCTATATCGACGGTCTCAACAGCCGCCGTCCGGCACTGTTCAACATCTACGCAGTCTGCCAGCCTGAGCATGGGGTGGCCGACGATGCCACCGCACGCCAAGCGAAACTGGCTGTTGAATCCCGTGCCTATCCGCTGATGAAGTTCGACCCGGACGCTGGTGAAACCCTGCAGGATTGCATCGACCTGGAGGGCAACCCCGCCATCGAGGAAGACTGGCCCTCCTACAGCCTCGATTATATCGACGAGGACGATCAAGAGGCGAAACTGGAGGTGCCTATGACCTTCGCCGACTTTGCCGTTACCGAAGGCCGCTTCCGCAAGCACTTTCGCACAGCGCCGCCGGAGACGTGGGGCGAGGAGATGATCCCCTTTCACAGGTTCCTCGATTTGGACGAGGACGAGCGCGAGGGTAACTACCCCTACATCTGGGGTGTTAATGGCAAAAACCGCCTGATGCGCATCCTCTGCTCCGAAGAGATCGTCAAATCCGCCGAGGAGCGCCGCCAATTCTGGCACCAGCTCAAGAGCATCGCCGGAGAACTCGACAAGGTCGATGTCAACGCTTTGGTGGAGCAGGCCAAGGTCGATATGGCCAACCGTCTCAGCTCCACCCTGCTATCGATGGCTGCATCAGGCAATGCAACTGCGCTGGCGGGATCTATTTCAGCAAATGGCCACAGCCCTGATGGGGGCATAGGTGCCGCGCCTGCCGGAGATTACGAACCGGTCTGGATCGAAACCCCGGAATGCACCGCCTGCGACGAGTGTACCGATATCAATCCAAAGATCTTCGCCTACAACGACGAGAAGCTCGCCGTGGTCATCAATCCCCAGGCAGGTACCTTCAAGGACATAGTCAAGGCGGCGGAGAAATGCACCGCCGGCTGCCTGCACCCAGGTACCCCCTGGAACATGGGCGAGAAGGATATCGAGAAACTGGTCAAACGAGCTGAAAAATTTCAGTAACAAGTTAGGGCAAAAACCTATTAAGATCTGTGCTCCGATATTTAACGACCAAACTGTAGAGAAATAAACATGGCTAAAATTACACTCAAAGGAAACGAGATCAACACCAGTGGTGAACTGCCTGCCGTCGGCTCCGACGCCCCGGCATTCAGCCTCACCGCAGGGGACCTGTCCAACAAAGGACTGGGCGATTATTCCGGAAAAAAAGTACTGCTGAACATCGTGCCCAGCCTGGACACAGCAACCTGCGCCGCTTCAGCCCGCAAGTTCAATGAGAACTTCAACAGTCGTGACGATGCGGTTTGCCTGGTGATCTCCTGTGACCTGCCCTTCGCACAAGGCCGCTTCTGCACCGCAGAAGGCCTCGAAAACGTGGTTTCTCTGTCACTGATGAAGAGCAAGGCATTCGCCAAGGATTATGGCCTGCTGATCACCGATGGCCCTCTGGAGGGCTTGTGCTCCCGCGCGATCATCATCGTTGAAGACGGCAAAGTAACCTACACCCAGCAGGTTCCCGAGATCGTCGATGAACCCGACTACGACGCTGCACTGAAAGCCCTGGGCTGATAACGTCCACAGGATCCTGGGATAAGGTCAAAGCGATGTCACTGTTTAATCTTTTTGGACGCCCAAGCTTCAATCACGGCATCCATCCGCCAAGCAACAAAACAGTGACAGGCAAGACGCCGATACGTCGCCTGCCCTTTCCCGGGATGCTGGTCATCCCCCTAAACCAGCATATCGGCAAACCTGCCATCCCGATCGTCAAAAAAGGAGAAGAGGTGGTACGGGGACAGCCTATCGCAAAAGCAGATGGGTTCGTTTCAGTGCCGATACACGCCCCCGCCACCGGGCGAATCAAAGGCATCGAACTGATGCCCACTGCCCAAGGTCGGAACGCACCGTCCATTCTCCTCGAAGTTTATGAAGGCGCCACCCAGGAAGTGCTCTGGGGAGAGGAACAGACAATTGGTGACATGTCGGATGAGGCCTTGCGTCAGGCCATTCAGAACAGCGGCATGGTGGGTCTGGGAGGCGCTGCCTTCCCCTCTCACGTCAAGCTCACTATCCCGGACGACAAGTCTGTTGACACACTGGTAGTCAACGGCTGTGAATGCGAACCCTATCTCAGCTGCGATCACCGCATGATGCTGGAGCATCCCCGTCCATTGATGCGCGGCATTCGCTATGCCATGCGCGCCACCGGCACCAAACAGGCGGTGATCGGCATCGAAGACAACAAGATGGACGCAGTGGAAACGTTGCGCGCCAACCTGCCCAGAGACGGCAGTATCAGTGTCGAGGCCGTGGAAACCAAATATCCCCAAGGCTCGGAAAAGATGCTGATCAAATCGCTACTGGGTCGCGAAGTACCTGCCGGCGGCATACCGGCTGAAATCGGTGTCGTGGTGAATAATGTCGGCACCCTGGCCGCTCTGGGCCAGTTACTACCCAAAGGAGAGGGTCTGATCGAACGTGTCATCACCGTTGCCGGTCCCGGAGTTAAACATCCCGGCAACTATCTCGTGCCCCTGGGCACATCTATCGGATTTGTTTTGGATCAGGTGGGTTATGAAGGTTCAGAAACCGAATTCATTCTCGGTGGCCCGATGATGGGTCCCGCAGTCTCTGCACTGGATACACCGGTCACCAAAGGCACCTCCGGGCTGCTGGTGCTCAACGAACCGAACATCGAAGCCGAGACGCTGCGAATATGGCCCTGCATCAGGTGCGCCCGCTGTGTCGACGCCTGCCCGATGCACCTCAACCCCTCACATCTGGGCCTGCTTGCCGCAAAACGCAAATACGAAACCATGGCCGAGGAATTCCACCTGAACGACTGCTTCGAGTGTGGCAGCTGTTCCTATGTCTGCCCCTCGAACATCCCGCTGGTGCAGTATTTCCGCATCGCCAAAGCGATCAACCGGGAGCAGGCGGCATGATCTTGTTTGTAGCCGCGAAGAGCGCAAAGTGCTTTTTGTTCACCAAGCATCTACCGCTATTCACAAGACATCATCTTCGCGGCTTTAGCACCCTTTGCGGTTAACAATAAAATGAAAACCAAACCACAAATCGAACTGCGCACAACACCCCATGCACACGCACCCGATGATGTGGTGCGCATCATGCGCAACGTGGTCTATGCCCTGCTGCCGATTGCCGGTTTCGCTATCTGGCAGTTTGGTCTGAGCGTCCTCGCACTGCTGATCACAGTCACCCTCAGCTGTCTGCTCACAGAACGTTTTTTCAACTGGATGGGCAGTGGCTACAACAGCCTTGGAGACTGGTCTGCAACTATCACCGGGCTTTTGCTGGCCCTGACGCTGCCACCCGCCTTTCCGCTATGGATGGGCGCCGTTGCAGGTTTCGCTGCCATATCGCTGGGCAAGGCACTCTTTGGCGGACTTGGCATGAACGTGCTCAACCCCGCACTGGTGGGACGTGCCTTTGTACAGGCCGCTTTTCCCGTGGCCATCACAACCTGGACCCCTGCTTTCTTCGACGGACGCTTCAGCCAGTTTGCCCCCTCCACACTGGCACTGCCCTTCCTTCGTCCACCCAGTGTGGATAGTTGGGTTGAGCTGTTGCAGGTAGACGCCTTCTCTGGCGCCACGCCCCTTGCCCTGCACAAATTCGAAGGCATTCAGACCGATACCATTGATCTGTTGACCGGTATGACAACGGGTTCTGCAGGGGAAACCTCAGCACTGTTGATATTGGTCTGTGGCCTCTATCTTGCCTTTCGGCGAATGCTCGACTGGAGAATTCCGCTCACTGTGATGGGCGGCGTTGCTCTCACATCTGTTCTGCTGTCTCTTGTCGATCCTGAAAAAGCACCCGATGCGATATTCATGCTGTTCTCCGGCGGTCTGATGCTGGGCGCCTGGTTCATGGCATCCGACATGGTAGGTTCACCGGTCACCCCGCTCGGCGTTCTCATCTATGGTCTGTTGATCGGATCTCTGACTGTTGTCATCCGTGTCTACGGCGGACTCACCGAAGGGGTGATGTACGCCATCCTTCTAGGCAATGCGGCCACACCGCTCATCGAACAGATTACACAACCCCGCATCTTCGGGCAGAGAGCAAATAAGTGAGTGTCGTGGAAGAGCAGATGCAGCAACCTGCTGCCCCGGCAGGCCCGATGGTAAGAACCCTGGTGGGCGTCGCCATGCTCTCAGGTTTACTGGTAGTACTCACCTTCCATTTCACTAAACCCTATATCGACGAGAACCAGCGCCGCGCCATAGAAGCAGCGCTCTTTCAAGTAGTCCCCGGCGCAGTGACGCGGAGGGATTTTCTGGTGACGGAAAAGGGCGTCGTTCCAGCTACGGAAAAAAAACAGCCTGGCGACACGCTGTTCTACGCCGGTTACGACGACAAGGGAAAATTGCTCGGTATCGCCGCCAATGCAAGAGCCCAGGGTTATGCCAACCTGATCCATCTGCTCTACGGATACGACCCGGTTTGTCAATGCATTCGGGGCATCAAGGTACTGAAACTGGCTGAGACCCCGGGACTGGGTGACAAGATCATTACCGACCCGGCATTCGTGGCCAATTTCGAGGCACTGGACGTTACACTCGCTGAAGACGGAAAGACGTTGGCCAATGAGATCGTTACCGTTAAACACGGCAGCAAGCAAAATCAGTGGGAGATCGATGCCATCTCCGGTGCCACTATCTCATCCAAGGCGGTCGGCAAGGCATTGAACGAATCAGCAAAGGCACTGTTGCCGATGTTGGTACCGAATATTGAAGCCATCGAGACGAGAAGTGAAGAACAGGTGACAGGTGACAGGTTAAAGGTTAAAGGTTAAAGGTTAAACAAGCATATGTCAGGTGCTACCCAAAACAAGCATTTTTTTCAGCATCTACAACCACGGCAAGGTTCGGCCTGCCCAGTGGCACGGCCTCCTTTCACCTTCAGCCTTACGAGTTAATTCACGGCCACGTAGCCAATTATTACAATGAGAAAACAAGACAACACAATAACCTGGGACACCTTCTCCGAAGGCCTCTGGCGTGAAAACCCGGTTTTTGCCATGCTCCTGGGCATGTGTCCGGTACTGGCCGTCACCAACTCTGCCATCAATGCGCTGGCAATGGGGGTTGCAACCACCTTTGTTTTGCTGGCATCCGGCGTTCTGATCTCGTTGCTACGGCGGCAGATACCCAAACAGGTGCGCATCGCCACCTATATCGTCATCATCGCCACCTTCGTTACCATTGTCGACTATGCCATCCAGGCCATCTCGCTTGATCTCTACAACGCACTCGGCGCTTTCATCCAACTGATCGTGGTCAATTGCATGATACTGGGACGCGCTGAAGCCTACGCATCAAAGAACAGGCCACTGAAGGCTTTCGTCAATGCACTGGGCATGGGAGCCGGTTTTACCTTTGCCCTGCTCTGCCTGGGTGTCGTCAGAGAGGTGTTGGGCGCCGGCAAACTCTTTGGTGTCGATCTCTTCGGGCCGCAGTTCGAACCCTGGGTCGTCATGGTATTGCCTGCCGGAGGTTTCATCGTGCTCGGCGCATGGCTGCTATTGTTTGAATGGTTCAAGCAGCGAAAAGCGCAGAGTGAATCAGACGCTGTGGTGGAAGTTAGATGAATTATGAATCCCTCAGCTTTATCTTTCTGAATGCCGTACTGGCCAACAACTTCGTGCTTGCCCTGTTTCTCGGCCTTTGCCCATTCCTGGGCGTATCCGGAAAATTGAACACTGCTGTCCCGATGGGACTGGCGACGATGTTCGTGATGCTGGTGAGTTCGGTCTGCGCCTATGGAATCAATATCGTGCTGGTCGGTTTGGATATAGAATTTCTGCGCTTGATCGCCTACATCGTAGTGATTGCCAGTGCCGTCCAGCTGGTCGAGATGACACTAAAAAAATTCTCCCCCGGCCTGTTTCGCGCTTTGGGTATCTTCCTCCCATTGATCACCACCAATTGCGCAATTCTTGGCCTGGCGCTTTTCCAAACCTTCAAGGAGTATGATTTCCTACAGTCGCTGGTCTACGCATTGGGCGCAGGCACCGGTTTTATCCTGGCCATTATGCTGATGGCGGGAATGCGGGAAAAACTTGAGCTTTCAAATCTACCCAGCGTGACTCAAGGCGCAGCCGTCAGTCTGATGCTGGGCGGCCTGCTCTCCCTGTCATTTATGGGCTTTGCCGGACTTGGAGGGCAATAGTCATGTTGCGAGACGTACTTATTGCAATAGTGTTGATTCCCACACTGCTACTCTGTTGGTTGCTGGTGCAGTCCGTCAGCCGGCGTTTTTCGAAGGCGCACCCCGAGTTGGGACCGGCACGTGAAGAGGGGGCCGGCTGCGGAAAGAGCTGTCTTTGCAGCGGTGGCAGCTGCCAACAAGAAAAAAAGGGCCATCGATAGAAGGGGGCAACCATGTGTGAATCATCCCATCAAGCCGATAACGGAGAGCAAACGGTGAGCGAGCAAATCATCTGGTTCGAAAATCTCAACATGCAGCAGGTCAACCAAGTAGGCGGAAAAAATGCTTCACTGGGAGAGATGATCAGCACACTTTCGGAGATGGGCGTCAGCGTACCCGGCGGTTTTGCCACCACGGCCCACGCCTTTCGTGAGTTCATCCGTCACAATCGGCTGGAAGAGCGCATTGAGTCTCTACTGTCACACCTCGACATCAATGACGTAGAGGCACTGGCGAAGACAGGTCAATCCATCCGCCAGGCAATCATGGATGCTCCCTTGCCGACAGTGCTCGAAAACGCCGTTACCGCCGGTTATCAGAAGCTGGCGCACAACAACGATGGAGACCCTGCAGTAGCAGTACGCTCATCCGCCACCGCAGAGGATCTGCCGGATGCATCCTTTGCGGGACAGCAGGAGACCTATCTCAATGTTACCGGCATAGATGAGGTACTCCTGGCCATCAGGCGTGTCTTCGCTTCCCTCTATAACGACCGTGCCATCGCCTACCGGGTACATCAGGGTTTCGATCATGATGAGATCGCCCTTTCCGCCGGCATTCAGCGCATGGTGCGCTCGGACACCGGCTCCGCCGGTGTAATGTTTACCCTGGATACCGAATCCGGTTTCGACGATGTGGTCTTCATTACCAGCGCCTATGGCCTGGGCGAAACCGTGGTGCAGGGCGCAGTCAATCCGGATGAGTTCTATCTTCATAAAGCCAATCTGAAAGCTCAACGGCCCGCCATTTTGCGCCGCACCCTCGGCAGCAAGGCCCTGAAGATGATCTACGGCAAAGGGGAGCAGGAAAACGTGGTCACGGTGAATGTGGACACCGAAGCGCAACGCCGGTTTTCACTCACCGATGAACAGGTCGAGGCACTGGCACGCCAGGCGCTGACCATTGAAGAACACTATGGCCGTCCGATGGATATCGAGTGGGGACTGGACGGTGAAGATGGCCAGCTTTATATCCTTCAAGCAAGACCCGAGACGGTTGAGAGCCGTGTCGACCATGCCAAGGTGGAGCGTTTTAACTTGGAAGAACGGGGGGTGGTGCGGGTACAGGGTCGCGCCATAGGACAGCGTGTCGGCTCCGGCTCCGTCAAAATCATTGCGGATGTCTCGGAGATGGCCCGTGTCGAAGAGGGCGATGTACTGGTAACAGACATGACAGATCCCGACTGGGAACCGGTCATGAAACGGGCTTCGGCCATCGTCACCAATCGTGGTGGACGTACCTGTCACGCCGCCATCATCGCCCGGGAACTGGGTATCCCTGCGGTAGTCGGTTGTGGAAATGCCACCGCCAAACTGAAAGATGGCGAGGCAGTGACCGTCTCCTGTGCTGAAGGGGATGACGGGTTGATCTATGAAGGCCTGCTGAGGTACACCGTGACCCAGGGGGATAAGGTCACCCTGCCCCCCCTCTCCACCAAGATTATGATGAATGTGGGCAATCCAGGGCGTGCTTTCGGTTTTAGCCGCATCCCCAACGCCGGCATCGGGCTTGCCAGAGTCGAGTTCATCATCAACACCACCATCGGTGTCCACCCCCATGCACTGATGGAGTATGAGCAGCTGCCGGATGCGCTGCGGGAACGAATTGAAAAACAGATTGCCGGTTATCCCGGTCCGGTGGAGTTCTATGTGGAAAAACTGGTGGAGGGCATCGCCACCCTCGCCGCCGGTTTTACCGGGAAGCCTGTCATCGTGCGCATGTCCGACTTCAAGTCCAATGAATATGCCAATCTGATTGGCGGTGAACGCTACGAACCGAAAGAGGAGAACCCGATGCTCGGTTTTCGCGGCGCTTCCCGTTATATCTCGAAAAAGTTCCGCTCCTGCTTCGAACTGGAGTGCAAAGCGCTCAAGCGGGTGCGTGAAGAGATGGGTTTCGACAACGTCGAGATCATGATCCCCTTCGTCCGCACGCTGGAAGAGGCGGCTGAGGTGATCCGTTTGCTGGAGGCTAATGGACTCAAACGGGGAGAGCATGGCCTGCGTGTCATCATGATGTGCGAACTGCCTTCTAACGCCATACTGGCAGAGGATTTTCTGGCCTATTTTGACGGTTTTTCCATCGGCTCCAACGACCTCACCCAGCTGACATTGGGATTGGACAGGGATTCAGGACTGGTGGCCCACAGTTTTGACGAACGTAACCCGGCGGTGAAGAAGATGCTCAGCATGGCAATCTCCGCTTGCCATAAGCAGGGCAAATATATCGGCATCTGCGGTCAGGGACCATCCGACTATCCGGATCTGGCCCACTGGCTGATGGAGCAGGATATCAGCAGTATCTCACTGAACCCGGATACCGTGATAGACACTTGGAAAATGCTGGCGGAGTCTAAGTAGTGTCCATCCGGAATCCCATATCTAACCGCAAAGATCGCTAAGATAAAAGATTGATTAACAATAAGTTTTCTTCGTATACTTCGTGCGCTTCGTGGTAAAGAACGGTGTTTCCGGATAGGCGCCAAGTAGTCTCTGTCGGAAAAAACGCTTTGATGTATGAGGGTTCAAGCGCAGCGGAACCAGCAGTCTCAAACCATCCATCAATCTGAAAATGCCTGATCCGCTATGCTTGATCAGGCCTGCATCTTGAATCGACAGATCGAAATAATCGACCGACAACACACAACAACCCAAAAAATGAGGATCAATATGGGCAACAGTTTTGAAACCCCCCAGGACGCTGAAGACGCCTACTATGACGCCATCGATGAAATGGATCTGGAGGCCATGATGGCTGTTTGGGAGGAATCTGATGAAGTCCTCTGTCTGCTGCCCATGTCACCTGCACAGAGAGGGCTGGAGGCGATACGCAAAGTCTGGGAACCCATGTTGAGTGGGGATATGGTGCTTAATATGGAGATCAAGCATTTAAGTTGGATCGAAACAGATGATATTGCCATCCATCTGATCAAAGAGATTGTCAAAATTCCCGGTGCACCGGAAACTCAACCGGTTTACGCCACCAATATATACCGCCGAGGGGGAAATGGCTGGCGTATTCTAATGCACCAGAACAGCCCGACTCCACCGGCACAAGGCATTATTCCCCCCACCATGCAGCGGTAACGGAAAATTTCGGAAACGCTGGCTTTCATGGAAAACCATAAACTCGTTCTCCCTGAACACCTCAACCACTACGGCTACCTGTTTGGCGGCAACCTGCTCAAGTGGGTGGACGAGTACGCCTGGATTGCCGCCAGTCTGGAGCATCCGGGTTGTAAATTCGTCACCATCGGCATGGAGAATCTGGCTTTCAAAAAGAGTATCAAATTGGGCACTATCCTCCGCTTCGATGTCAGAAGAGCGGAGAGCGGCAACACCTCCGTCCAATATCAGGTGGATGTCTTCGCGGACAATCTGGAGACGGGAGCGGAGGCGTCCGTCTTCTCCACCAGCGTCACATTCGTCTGCCTGAATAATGCGGGGGAGAAAACACCTGTTTCACAGCAGTAGAGGGCCGCGTCAACAACGGATCGCCCGGTCCGCAAGCTTGATCGGACCTACGGCAGATTAAGAACATCACCCCGCTTCCGATTCAGTTCCGTTGCCGGGCAGTGACGCCTTGAAAACAGGCAGATCCGGTCCCTGCTCCTCTTCCAACTCCACTTTTTCGATCTTTTGGAAGCGACGACTGATCTTTTTTGCTGAGACATTCACATCGTTAACATCACGATTGGCCAAATCAATATGCACGGCAAGCTTGTCCATACGCTCCTGAAAACGGCCAAAATCCTTGGAAAGCGCCTGTAGATGCTGCTGGATAACGTGCACCTGCTCACGGGTAGCGGCGTCCTTCAACACGGCCCTCGCAGTGGTCAGTATCGCCATCATTGTGGTGGGCGAAACCAGCCAGACACGTTTACGATAGGCGTCCTCCACCAAGTCGGGGAAGTGGGCATGGATCTCGGCAAACACAGCCTCGGCCGGGATGAACATCACTGCGCCGTCTGAGGTCTCCCCTGCAATGATGTATTTGCCTGCTATGTCATCGATATGTTTGCGAATATCCTGACGAAACTGACGTTTTGCCTGATTGCGGTCGCCTTCTGGCAGCGCGGTGTCCTGCATGCGTTGGTATGCCTCTAACGGGAACTTGGCATCGATCACCACATTGCCCGTGGGATCAGGCAGAAACAGCATACAATCTGCCCGTTTGCCGTTGCCCAGGGTGTGTTGCAGCGAAAAACCGGCCTCCGGCATCACATTGCGCACCAAGGCATTGAGCTGAACCTCACCGAAGGCACCACGGGAACGTTTATCTGAAAGGACCTCCTGCAAACTGACCACGTTGCTCGAAAGCTCGGTGATCTTTTTCTGCGCCTCGTCTATGCGTGTCAGGTGGATAAGCACCTTGGAGAAGGTCTCCGTCGTCTTCTCAAAACCTTCGTTGAGCCGTTTTTCAACCTGGCCGCTGATCTCTTTCAAGCGCTGATCCGTGGTCTCCGTCAGCCCCTGAACGCGCTTGCCCAGATCGTCCGCATGCTGGATCAACGCCTCACCCACCTGCTTGCGCACCTCCGTCATGCCGGTGTGCAGCGCCTCCTGCTGCGTCTTCATTGTATCCAGCTGACGCTTATCGAATGCCTGGCGATGGCTGACCTGCGACTGAGAAAGCGCCTCTTTCAGTTCCACCAGTTTCTCATGTTGGGCCAAACGTCCCTCATGCAGGTTGCCGGCAACAGTGGTCTGCAACTGTTCAAACCGCTCCAGCAGATCCACACGCAGGCGGCCAGTGTCCCCGGTCAGGGTCTGTTGCATCTCACCAAAACGGCGTTCAAGTCCCAAATAGAGCTTATCGGAACGCTCCAACAAATGTTGTTGCAGCACATGCAGGGAACGTTGTTGGGCCAGGGCACTCTTGGCAATTCTCTCTGCCGAATCCTGACTGGCCTGGGAGAGTTCGCGCAGCAACACCCGCTCCAGTTCCCGCAGGCGTTCATCGCTCTGCCGATGGCGACCCTCCTGCGTCTGCGCCAGGGCCAGTTGGTGTTCCAGGATTTTCCACAGCCAACGCAGCACCATGACCAGCATGAGCATCAACAGCAACGTTATAGCCAGGGCGGCCTGCTGCCACGGTGGAAGTTGTAACAGTGTCTCCATGACCCAGACTATACCGGATCAGGGAGCTCATAGGGTGAGCCTGCGCGGCAGTTCCAATCAACTACCGGTAACTTTCCTTTCGACAATATCGAGCAGGGAGATGATACGCTGGGAAAGAGGATCAACCTGACTGAGCAACTCTCCTGCCTCTGCTCCACTGCCCGCATTTTTCTTCTGCACGATCTGTTTGATCAATGCATGCATCTCAGTATGGGGTGCCTCCAACTCGCGCATTTCAGGAATCGCACCGTAGTTGGACAGGCCTTCCGAGTAGTACCATTTGCCAAGGATGCAGTCATGATGAGACACAGCCTCATTTTGGCTCATCGACGTTTGCCCATCCAGAAAACCCTGCAACCTTGCCTTCCAGGCCAGGTGAGCCGATTTGGCCGCTGCGAAATCGATAGTTGCCTCACCGGAAATTTTGAATTGGCTGACTGTCTGCTGTAGTCCTGAAGCCCGTTGCCCCAATTCACTGATGATAGAACTGGTCTGACGGGCATGGTCAGCAGTCTCATGGCTGGAGTCACTGATATGAACCACATTTTTACTGATCTCATCCGCCACTGAATGCTGCTGTTCAGCTGCAGTGGCAATCTGAGTATTCATAGTGCTGATCGTGGAGACCGCCTCAGCGATGGAGACCAAAGACTGCCTGGCCCGCTCCGCCTGTTCAATATTCTGTTTCGCTATATGGGTGCCGGATTTCATCACGGAAGCCGCATCACGTGCGCCCGCCTGCAGCCGTACGATCATATTTTCGATCTCGACGGTGGACTCCTGGGTGCGTGTCGCCAGCTCTCTGACCTCATCCGCAACCACGGCGAAGCCGCGACCCTGCTCTCCTGCCCTCGCCGCCTCAATAGCCGCATTCAGTGCCAATAGGTTGGTCTGTTCAGCAATCGACTTGATCACATCAAGGATTTTGCTGATCTCAGCACTGTCATCCTCCACCTTGAGGATGGAATTGGCAGCCATTTCAACCTCATCTGCAAGCCGCTTGATGGAGGAGGCTGTCTCCTCCACTATCTCACGGCCATGCCCTGCCTCACTATCCGCCGACTGCGCGGCCTCACGGGCAGTTTGCGCGCTATCCGCCACCTCGCCGATGGAGATGGACATCTGATGCACAGCTGTTGCGACCTGCTGAGTACTGGCTTCCTGCTCGATCACCTCATGGCTGATCACAGCCGCGATCTCCGACGTCTCGGCCACGCCGCCAATCACCGTACTGGTGGAGTTTGCCGTCTCCCGCACCAGCCCCTGAATCTTGTCCACAAAGTGGTTGAAGCTGCTTGTCAGAAGACCGATCTCATCACTACCACCACACGCCATTCGCCGTGTCAGATCACCATCTCCACTGGCGATATCGTCCATCATACCGGCGGCATGGCGAAGCGGCACAGAGACCATGCGACTGATGACAACAGCGATCAACAAACCGATTATCAGACCACTTACCAGCAGAAAAAGGACCAGACGATTGGTGCTTTCAGCCTCGGCCAACAGTTCATTACTGGTCTCGTGTATTGCGGTTTTCTGACGTTCGACCAGATCATTTACCTTGGCATCAATGGTGTTAAAGACCGGGATTATCTGACTCTTGATCAGCCACACATCGGTTCGCCAGCGGTCACTGCCATGGATCTCGACCATCTTTTTCTGGGCCTGATCAAAGACTGCATAGTCAATGGTAAACTGTTCAAGTGCCTCCTCCTCAAAGGTGAGTGCTTCACCATAGGCTGAAACCTTGTCTATCTGCTCTCTCGCCCTTTCCATATAGAGCGCCAGATTCTCCAGCTGCGCCTGGTTACGGAATGCCAGATATCCCCGGATACTGCCCATCACGGTGGACCAACTGTAACGAAGCTCGTTGACTGCGGAAAGCAGCGCCAATCTGGAACTGTCCTCTGCCCCCTCCGCCTCCTCTAATTCGGATTCAATCATCTGTGTCGCCAGTTGCAGCAGACTCCGATTCAGGGGATTCACATACTGATTTGCATGGGCTATGCCGGGAAAGTTTTTCTCGTTATCCGCAGCGGAAGCCAGCAGCTCTTTCTGCACACTGGTGGAATGTTCCAGTTCAACGGCAATCGACTCCACCAACATCCTGGCATCGGGATCGCCGGATATGGATGGTAGCGCCCTGAGGTTCTGAAGCGTTGCAGTGACAGCGTTCATCTTCTGTTCGAATGACTTGAGATGTGTCTGCTCTTTGCTCAGCAGATAAAATCCCAGCACTCGGTAGGCATTATGCAACTGCGTTGCCAGTTCTGCAGAGAGCAGCGCCGTAGGCTGCCGCTCCTCGACCACATCAAAAACGGCATGCCTGACCTTCTGAAGACTGAACAGGGTCAACCCCGAGGAAGCCACCAGCACCACCAGGACAACTGCAAACCCAATGAGTATTTTATGACTGATCCGCATGTTAGAAAGAAACTGTTTCAGTTTCGTTCTTATAAATCTGCCGGGCAATGCTTGCCGCAATGAAAAAATACTGCTACATCCGAATAACAGTAAGGGTTGGTGGGAATCTCTATATTTACTGCGTTCCCTCTTCTCCCACTTGTCGGCACATTCACCTACTTCTTGAGTCAGACACACATAAACCCATGATTTTACTGTGGGTTAGTCAGACTATTTGACTGAAAAACAGCTACAATCGCACTCCATTGAGAGGAGTGGCGACACATGGATTTGCAACCAGCGACCACTCGATATACCTTTCCCCCCCTTTTCAACATCCAACTACCCAATGAGAATCCATCTAAAAACCCTCGGCTGCCGCCTCAACGAAGCGGAACTGGAATCCTGGAGACGCGACTTCGTTGGTTTGGGGCATCAGTTGACCGGCAATCCGGAACAGGCGGAGCTCTTGGTAGTGAACACCTGTGCAGTCACTGAAGAAGCCGTACGGAAATCACGCAAGCTACTCAACCGCGCCAATAGAGCCAATCCAAACGCCAGGCTGGTAGTCAGCGGCTGTTATGCCTCTCTGGACCCCAGCGCCACGGCCCAGGTGGAGGGTGTTGATCTGGTTATCGGCAACCAGGACAAGGAACGACTGGTCGAGATTGTCGACCGGGAACTGGACCTGAACGTGATGCCGGAGAACGCCACCGAACCGGCGGCGGCCGGGCTGCTTGCCAGAAGCCGACAGCGAGCCTTCATCAAGGTACAGGATGGCTGCCGTTATCGCTGCACCTTCTGCATCGTGACTCAGGCCAGAGGAGAAGAGCGTAGCCGTCCGCAATTGGAGATCATCGATGAGATCAATCAACTGCATGATGACGGTATTCAGGAGGTAGTCCTGACAGGGGTCCATATCGGTGGTTATGGCAGCGACAGGGACTCCGATCTATCCAGCCTGATACGCCAAATACTGGCGGGAACCGATATTCCCCGCCTGCGCATCGGCTCGGTCGAGCCCTGGGATCTGCCGGAAAGCTTCTGGGATCTGTTCACCGATCCCCGCTTGATGCCGCATCTGCATCTGCCACTGCAGAGTGGCTCCAACAGTGTATTGCGCCGCATGGCCCGCCGCTGCAAAACCGATGAGTATGCCCTGCTGGTGGAACTGGCCCGCAGCAAGGTAGAGGATCTGAACATTACCACCGATATCATCGTCGGTTTTCCCGGTGAAACCAACGAAGAGTGGCAGCAAACACTGGACTATGTGCAGCGGATCGGTTTCGGTCACCTGCACATCTTCGCCTACTCACCTCGCAGCGGCACCAAGGCGGCCCAACTCACCGATCCGGTCAGCCGGGATGTCAAGCGCATCCGCAGCGATGTCCTGCATCAACTAGGTGAAGTGATGAAACGGCAAACCCTGGAGACCTATGTCGGGCGCACCCTGCCGGTGCTCGTAGAGGGTAGTGGGGAAAACGGCTGGGGCGGATACACGCCCAACTACCTGCGGGTGGCTATCGATGCGCCTGCTGATGCACCGCTGGAAAATCAGATAATCGACATTCGCATCAAGAGATTAGCGGATTCGGGGGATCGGCTGGCCGGTGAATGGAAACAGCCGTAGGGTTCAGCGAAACCTTAAATTTTAGTATTTATTCAGCATAGTCCGGGTTACTTTACAGCCCTTTGTCCGCTTCCATCTGCTGCTGCAAGTCCAGACTATTGACGAGATAAGCGATAGATATCCCCAGCTTTCGCGTCCAGCCTAGTTCTACCCGCCAGGGTTCTCCCTCCAACTGCCAGATATGGAGTGCAGTTGCCTCACCACGGCGTATTGCACCAATCTTTCCCGCAGTGCTGTGAACATAAGTGGGATATTGGCTCTGGTCCACTGATTTGCCGTATTTTTCCTGTAAACGACGTTTAAAATCTTTGAAAGCAACTTGGGTGGTCGGTTCATAAGTGCGCAGCACCTTGTAAATCGTCCCTTTAAACGCCATAACATAGATCTTGTCTCTATCCACGGGATAGATCACCCCGGATCGCTCACCCCTCTGCTGCGGCTCTCTCTGAACAGCCCGCTTTGCAAGCTGGTTGTTCATGCTTCCGCCCAGACAGAAATCGCCGAAGACCTCCCGGATACAGCTCTCTTCAGCGGATGCTGCATAACCCGCCAATGACAACAAAAGCAGAGTGGGAAACAGCAGTTTCGAACGGATTGTTGTTTTTCTCATTATCCCGCCTTATTCATGGTGGCATCACGATCCGTCGGTCTGACCTTGCACACAAGCGCAAGGCGCACAATGATTGAAGGAGAGCACTGAAATTCTTAACACCTCACGGTTATCGATAAAATCAGACTCGCCGCCTCTATAATATCTGCTAGTCTTCGGTCGGAGAAGATGCAATTAGCGGATCAGCGACACTTGATCCCCTCATTCATCCTTCGCGCCTGCTGATTCTTGTTTGCCGGATCAAGCGTAGCGGATCCGGCAAACAATGACCAACGATTCAGAAAACACCCGTTGTTTGAGAACAAAAGAATGCCGGATACTAAACCCACTCTACTGCTGGTCGACGATGAACCCGCAAACATTACGGTGCTCATGCACCTGCTGAAAAAGGATTATCGGCTGACTGCAGCCAGAAACGGACTGGAAGCGCTGGAACGAGTGAAAAGCCAGCCTATGCCCGACCTGGTTTTACTTGACATCATGATGCCCGGAATGGACGGCTATGAAGTCTGTCAACGGCTCAAGGCTGATGAGACGACCCGCGACATACCGGTTATCTTTATCACCGCAATGGGTGAAGAGAGTGATCAGACACGGGGACTGGCGCTGGGCGCCGTCGATTATATTACTAAACCTATATCCACTGCGATCGTCCTTGCAAGGGTAAAGACACACCTCACACTGAAACAGGCCAGGGAGGCACTGGCGAACCAAAACCAGATTCTGGAAGAGCGGGTCAAGGGCCGGACCAAAGAACTCGCAATGGCAAAAGACACCACCATTCTTGCCATGGCTACTCTGGCGGAGACTCGTGACAATGAGACAGGCAACCATATTCGACGCACTCAATACTATGTCAAGGCATTGGCCGAAGAGTTGAGAAAACAACCCAGCTTTACCTCTCTCCTGACGGATGACTATATCGAGCAGCTCTACAAATCGGCTCCACTGCACGATATCGGCAAAGTAGGCATCCGTGACAGCATCCTTCTGAAACCGGGGAAGCTTACTGAGGATGAGTTCGAAGAGATGAAGAACCACGCCGTTTATGGAAGAGACGCCATCATCGAGGCAGAGAAACTGCAGGGAAATCCCGACTCATCCTTCCTCCTGATTGCCCGTGAGATCGCCTACAGCCACCATGAAAAGTGGGATGGCAGCGGTTATCCGAACGGTCTCTCCGGCCAGGAAATTCCCTTTTCCGGACGCCTGATGGCGGTCGCTGACGTCTATGACGCCCTGATCTCAAAAAGGGTATATAAACCCGCTTTTTCTCACGAAAAAGCCAGTGATATCATCCGCCAAGGCCGCGGCGGCCATTTTGATCCGGAAGTCGTGGATGCCTTCGAGCATATCAACGATGAGTTCCATTCAATCGCCAGGAAATTTGCCGACTAGTCTCCCTCCAGAAGTGGCACAAAAAAAGGGCTGACGAAATATCATCAACCCTTTTTGGGGTTAGCCGTCACCGCTCCATGCGGTCCCGGCTGAGGTAGTTGCGCTACCTACTTTTCCTTGCTTTTGGAACTTTTTTTATCCTTTTTACCTTTCTTGTCCTTCTTAGCCTTCTTGGCTTTTTTAGCTTTTTTGTCCTTTTTAGCCTTCTTCTCTTTCTTATCTACTTTTGCTTCGGCCTTTTTATCCTTTTCTTTCTTTGCAGCCTTTTCTTTCTTTCCACTTTTCTTGCTCACTGATGATTCCGCTTTTTCGTGCTTGGCATCTGTCTTACTACTTTTTTTTGCCTTACCAGGTTTCGCCCGGCAGTAGCCTTTGACTTGTTTTCCACTTTTGGCTTTGTAGCCTTTCACCCAGGTACAGGAGGAATTGCCCGAACAGCTCGATTGACTCATTCCCTTACAGTCGACGGCGGCATTACCCAGCGGGTGGAACATGGCCAAACACAACAAAAGCCCAAGTATCAGAAGTTTTCCGAAATCCCCTTTTACATCAATCATCTTTATTTCCTATTTTATCCAAGTAACCCACAGCGCAATACGCAGTTTTCCTACCCATATATTGGATGAGAAACAAACTGCCCCGTCAATCCTGGTTACATTTGTTTACAATTCGATATTTCAGCAGCAACTCCAAAGCGCTTTTCAACACAGTACCATTGTTAAAAACGATCAATTTTCTCGCAGAAATTATTTTATAAAACAAGCATTAATAAACATTTCCTGATTGTTGCGATTTCTCAATGCGCCGACAACTCAGCATATGGTCAAATGTTGCCAAGTCAGGAGGGGTGGATTCAGGCAGCAAGCCCCACCCATCCAGGCTTATCTCCTCCATCCTCCTTTGGTATATACCGCTTCAGGCTTTTTCTGAAGCGGTTTTTTTTCGCCCGCTATTCAGATAAAACAACGATCTTGCTAGCGGCCATATTGCATAACCCGATGCCGCAACCGTTCGGGAAGATCTTCTTCCACCTGATCCCATCTAAATCGCCACTGCCAGTTTCCCTCGGTGGTTCCAGGGGTGTTCATGCGATGATCCCGTCCCAGGCCCAATACATCCTGCATCGGTAAAATCGCCATATTGGCACAGGATGACAAGGCACATCGAATCAGGGGCCAGGGCATGATCTCCCGGGATCGTCCCAGATAATTGTCTACCTGCACCCTTTCAGCATCATCCAGACTGTTATACCAACCAAGGCTGGTATCGTTGTCATGGGTGCCTGTATAAACCACTGAATCCCTTGTATGTCTGAACGGTAGGTACGGGTTGTCTGCCCCCCCGGAGAAGGCAAACTGCAAAATTTTCATACCTGGCAAGCCGTGACTTTTTCTCAGGGCCTCTACCTCAGGTGTGATAATCCCCAGATCTTCTGCCACCAGTTCCAGGTGCGGTAGATCCTCATATAATTTCTTGAACAGCTTTTCTCCGGGGGCGGGAACCCATCTGCCGTTGACTGCCGTCTCCTCCGTTGCCGGGATCTCCCAATAGGCCTCAAAACCACGAAAATGGTCAATACGGATAAGATCGCAAAGCGCCGATTGAGTCTCCATACGTTCTATCCAGAACGAAAAACCGTCCTCTTCCATCTGTTCCCATCGATAGAGCGGGTTTCCCCAACGTTGTCCGGTTTCGGAGAAATAGTCCGGCGGTACGCCTGCTACCGCCCGGGGCTGCCCGTCTTCCAACAGATCAAACATCGCGCGATGCGACCAGGCTTCCGCGCTATCATGAGCGACGAAGATCGGCACATCACCAAACAGAAGGATGCCGCGTTCGTTGGCGTAGGATTTCAGGCGAAACCACTGACGGAAAAAGAGAAACTGTTCGAAACGGGTATATTGAATCTGGTTGCACAGGCGGGCTCTGGCTTCAGCCAACGCCTGTGGATTTCGGTCCCGCAAAGGTGCCAGCCACTCCCACCAGCATCCACCCTGCTCAGAATGGAGTGCCTGGAACAGACAGTAGTCGTCCAGCCAATGACCCTGCTCGGCACAGAAACGATCGAGTTCGGCTCTGTCTTCATCAGAAGCCCGATCCTTGAACCCCTCCCAGGCGAGACTGAGGGCGAAGGTGCGTCCGTTGTCAGAGAAGCTACTTTCTTCCAACGGCAACTCATCCAGCCAACCCTCCTCTATCACGGGCTCAAGGCTGATAAAACGAGGATTGCCCGCATGAACAGAACTGCTCTGATAGGGTGAGCCGTCAGCCTGGGTCGGACCTACCGGCAATATCTGCCAAACTGTCATCCCTGCCGCATGGAGAAAATCAACAAATCGATAGGCATGACTGCCAAGAGTCCCAATCTTTCCGGGGCCTGGCAGTGAGCTAATGTGCAACAATATCCCGGCCCGACGGCTGCCCAATGCCCCGGACAGGCTTTCGCCGCCATCGGTCTGGCTATAATCCATACTACTTATCCTTTTAGGCGACTGTCGGAGTTTGAAAAAATGGGATCAATCGCTTTTTTTCATCACGCCGCCAAGCGCAGGATCACCGCTACCCTTGGTAAACACCTCTCCAAGATAGGCGGGTTCATTGATGCCCAGTAGCTCATAAAGGTGGGAAAGTTGGCGACGAAAGAGACTCTCAAAATCACTCACTGTACCACTGGGATTGTAGTCACCAAACCACCAGAACCAGTCAGACCCCTCACAGATAGCCAGTTGCCGCTCAAGTTCCTCCATCTGCTGCGCAGAAAAGTCACCATCTGCAACCGCCTGATCATAGGCTACTTTTGCATCCCCCAGCATATCCCAGGCCCGGTTCTTGTCATGATCGCCGATCCAGGTCGAAAAGGTGCCATAGACCCAACTTCCGGCAACCAGTTTTGGAAGCCTCGGAGAGGGCTTTGTCTGCTGCGCAAGAGACTCGGAAAATGTGGTTAGCTCAAACCGTGGATGGTTGGACAGCCGGTCATACATGGCGTTCAGAAAGTAACTGCCATTATGGGGGTAATACTCCCAGGCATTTTCCCCGTCCATGATGATGGAGACCACTGCATTGGGATTATCCCCACAGGCATTGGCAATATTCTCCAAATGGTTGATCAGATCTCCAACTGCGTCGTCGGCATGCCAATCACCATAGGTAAAACCGATCAGATCAGAGAGTCCGTCGTCCCGGAAAAACATGTTCAGACCGCCTTCCCGAACCCTGTAGGGAGTGTGGACCCAGTTTTCCGGCATATGATCACCTTCATTGCTGACAGAGAGGCTATTATGCAATACCTGTTGACCGGTCGCGGCCCAGAGAAAACCCTCCTCTTCCAGCAGTTTGAGCGTTACTTCACTCACCGCCCCCTCCGATGGCCAACATCCGGCAGGCGAGAAGCCAAAGTGTTTCTTAAACACGTCGACACCTTTGCGCACATGCCAGCGCGCCCTCGCCTCCCCGCCCGGATAGCTTTTCAGCTCGGGCATTTCCGCATAGGGCATCGCCTCTTTGGTTGACTCAATATCCATCAGCAAGGGCACGATCGGGTGAGCATAGGGAGTGACGGAGAGTTCCACCTGCCCATTTTCAGCCAGTTTGCGATAACGGTCTGTTACCCGGGTCAACTCTTCACCGATCAACTCCACCAAGCGACGCCGGTCACTGATATCATAACCATACCCCTTACTCTGCAGCGAACGAATGCGAATATCGTTGAGTCGCACGCACTCACCCACCCAGGCCAGGTGATACCAGACAAGAAGATCCACCATGAAGTGATCGTTTAGATAGGGTATCAGCGTATCCTCCTCCAACACTTTGGAGGCGAGGTCAGCCAGTCGGGAATAGTGCTTGAAACGGTGGATCAAGCGACGTTCATTGGCACGCAGGCAGGCTGAAACCAGCTCCTTGCGGGAATCCTGATCCACCGGAAGTCCCGGCCCGGCAAGCGCTGCCAGCAGTGGATCGCGGATCAGTGTGCCGAACTCCAGCCAGGCTTTGATCTGACCCGCATAGTCGTCGATCTGCTCCAGCAGAACAGGGGCAAAATTCACCACCGCCTTCGACTTTGGATTGTGCTCCAGGTGGGCCGCCATATCCGCATAGTCTTTGATACCGTGCAGATAGACCCAGGGAAGATGGTAGTCACTATGCTCCGGCCCCTTGTAGTAAGGCTGATGCATGTGCCAGCAGAAGACTACCCTCAACCGGTTCTTACTCTCACTCATGATTGATTTTTCTCGTTATCGTACGTGGTGAATGACCTGCCCCAGCATCTCCGGTGTTACCAATACCACACCACCATCAGATACCAGGAAACGTTCCGCATCGGCTACGGCATCTTCGCCAATGATAGTGCCCTCGGGAATCTCACAACCTCGATCAATGACTGCTTTGCGAATAGTGCAGTTGCGCCCAATATTGACATCAGGCAGCACCACCGAATCCTCAACTGAACTGTAGGAGTTGACCCTGACGTTGGAAAACAGCAGGGAGTTTCTCACTGTCGCCCCGGAGATAACGCAACCGCCGGAGACCATCGAATCCACAGCCATGCCACGCCGCTCTTCATCATCAAAAACAAATTTAGCCGGCGGCAGCTGCTCCTGATAGGTCCAGATAGGCCAGCTCCGGTCATACAGGTTTAGCGGCGGAGTCACCCCGATCAGCTCCAGATTGGCTGACCAAAATGCATCGATAGTACCCACATCGCGCCAATAGGCCTGTTTCCCGCTCTCTACATCATTGAACGGGTAGGCCATGATACGGTACTTTTCGATGACTCTCGGGATAATGTCCTTACCGAAGTCATGGGAAGAATCCGGTGTATCCGCATCCTTTATCAGTTGCTCAAAGAGGAACTTGGTATTGAATACGTAGATACCCATGGAGGCCAAAGCCACATCGTCCCGCCCCGGCATGTGCTGGGGATTGTCAGGTTTCTCAGAAAACTCAAGGACCTGGTGCTCATCGTCGACGCTCATCACGCCAAACTCTTTTGCAGTTTCCAGATCCACCTCGATACAACCCACCGTCATATCAGCACCCGACTCAACGTGTTCCGCCACCATGGTGCCGTAGTCCATCTTGTAGATGTGGTCGCCTGCCAGGATCAACACATAGTCCGGTGCGTGACTGCGCAAAATATCCAGATTCTGGTAGACCGCGTCAGCAGTCCCTTCATACCAACTGCTTTCGATACGCTGTTGGGCTGGAAGCAGCTCCACGAACTCGCCAAACTCGCCCCGCAGAAATCCCCAACCGCGCTGGATGTGCAGAATCAGAGAGTGCGCCTTGTACTGAGTCAGCACACCAATACGGCGAATACCGGAATTAATACAATTTGACAGTGGAAAATCCACAATCCGAAACTTCCCCCCGAAAGGAACCGAAGGCTTGGAACGCCATTGGGTCAGATTTTTCAGGCGCGAACCCCGTCCTCCCGCCAAAATGAGTGCCAGTGTGTTTCTCGTCAGGCGACTGACAAAACGTGGATTTTGGTCGGACATAAAACTACCCTCCGTGACCTTCTACAGATAACAACAACAGCGACCGATAAAGCCCCGCATCGACGCTGCCTTATGGTAACATCATGTTCCCTCGACGCGTAGCCGTTACTGTCCGGAATGAAGTTGATGAAACAGTCTCACGCCCAGAATATCTCCGAACCCCTGCAGCGAATCCTGGAAGCCAGGCACCACGATCCATTTGAAGTCCTCGGCAGGCATGTCGAGGGGGATTCCACCGTCTTCAGGGTATTTCAGCCACGGGCTCGCCGCATCCGTCTAAGCGACTCTGATACAGAATTGCAACGTATCGAGGGTACTGATCTTTTCGAGGGCCATTTCAATTCAGCAGACTTAGCGGAGCGCATTGAAATCATTTGGGAGGATGAGTACGGCATCGAACAGCAACAATTCGACCCCTACTGCTTCACACCACAGTTGCAGGATTTCGATGTCCACCTTTTCGGCGAAGGGCGACATCGCCACGCCTACCGTTTTCTCGGCGCCCATCCCCATGAGGCCGAAGGGATTCCCGGCATCCTGTTTGCCGTTTGGGCACCCAATGCCGAGCGCATCTCCATCGTCGGCGACTTCAACCAATGGGATGGACGCGTATATCCAATGCGCGCACGTGGCGGTTCCGGTATTTGGGAGCTGTTTATTCCCGGGCTGGCTACCGGCGCCTTCTATAAATTCGAGGTTCTCGCCCAGGATGGTGACATCTCGCTGCGTGCCGACCCCTATGGCAACCACTTCCAGATGCGCCCCGAGACCGCCGCCGTGGTAATGGCGGACACGGAGTATCAGTGGGAAGATGATGACTGGATTGAAGCGCGTGAAAAACTCAACTGGCAACAGTCACCCATGTCAGTCTATGAAGTGCACCTCGGCTCCTGGCAGAAAGACATCGATGGTGGATTTCTTAACTACCGGAAACTGGCCCATCGGCTCTGCGACCATATCAAAGAGACTGGTTTCACCCATGTAGAACTGCTGCCGATTACCGAACACCCTTTTGACGGCTCTTGGGGCTATCAGACGACCGGCTACTTCGCCCCGACCAGCCGTTTCGGCACACCGGACGATTTCCGCTATTTCATCGATCATCTGCACAAAAACGGTATTGGCGTGATACTGGACTGGGTACCCGCCCACTTTCCCCGCGACCGACATGCGCTGGCGCAATTCGATGGTTCGGCACTCTACGAACATGAGGACCCCCGCCGGGGTGAGCACCGGGACTGGGGCACTCTAATCTTCAACTTTGGCCGAAATGAAGTACGTAACTTCTTGATATCCAGTGCAATCTACTGGATGGAAGAGTTCCACCTCGATGGTTTGCGGGTCGATGCCGTCGCCTCCATGCTCTACCTCGACTACTCGCGGGAACCTGGCGACTGGCTCCCCAACGAGCATGGCGGAAGAGAAAATCTTGAAGCTGTCGACTTCATGCGGGAACTCAACAGCACCACCCACGAACTCCACCCCGGCACCCTGATGATCGCCGAGGAGTCCACCGCCTGGCCCCAGGTTTCGCGCCCCACCTGGCTGGGAGGCCTGGGTTTCAGCATGAAGTGGAACATGGGCTGGATGCACGACACGCTCTCCTATGTATCGAAAGATCCGGTCTACCGCCACTACCATCACGACCTGCTGACCTTTGGTCTGCTCTATGCTTTTACCGAGAATTTCGTCCTGCCCTTCTCCCACGACGAGGTTGTGCATGGCAAAGGCTCAATGATCAACAAAATGCCAGGGGACGAGTGGCAGAAATTCGCCGCCCTGCGACTGCTCTACACTTACATGTTCACCTATCCTGGCAAGAAGCTACTCTTCATGGGCAGCGAATTCGCTCAGGCACGGGAGTGGAATGACGACGAGGCGCTGGACTGGTTCCTGCTTGATCACCCGCTTCACAATGGGATGAAGACCCTCATTTCCGATCTGAACCATCTCTACCAGGAGCAAACCTCTTTGCATCAGGTGGAGTTTGAAGAGGGGGGATTCGAATGGATCGACTGTAATGACAGTTCGCAGTCGGTGCTGAGTTATCTGCGCAAGAGCACCGACGGCAACGTTGCAGTCATCATACTCAACTTTACACCGATCCCCCGGGAAAACTACCGCATCGGCCTCAGCCGCGCGGGTAACTACCGCGAGGTGTTGAATTCCGATTCAGCGTTCTACGGCGGCAGCAATGTGGGGAATGGCGGAGTCATCCGCGCTGAAGACGTGAGTTGGATGGGACGGGACTACTCCGCATCTCTGACGCTGCCTCCGCTGGGTGCGGTGGTGTTGCGGCTGGAGACATAGAGTGTAGGCCCGATCAAGCGTAGCGGATCGGACAAACTGAAATGATATGCCCATGGGGTTGCCGGTTCCGCTGCGCTTGAACCGGCCTACGGCCAAGTCTCTATTTGCGGTTGCGCATCCGGTGCCGCCGAAAGTAGTCGATCAAACCGCGAGTGGAACTGTCGTGCACCGCATTCACTTCCTCATCCATCAACTCAGGCAGAATCACGTTCGCCAGTTGCTTGCCCAACTCCACACCCCACTGGTCGAAGGAGTTCACCCGCCAGACCACACCCTGCACAAAGATCTTGTGTTCGTAGAGCGCGATCAGTGAACCAAGACGCGACGGGGTAATCCTATCCAACAGTAGCGTGTTGGTGGGACGGTTGCCGGGAAAGATTTTGTGGGGCAGAAGCTCGACAATCTGCTCAGCACTCATTCTGGCTGCCTCCATCTCCTCTCGAGCCTCGGTACGGGTCTTCCCCTTCATCAACGCTTCGGTCTGGGCAAAAAAGTTGGCCAGCAACATCTCGTGATGCTCTCCAGCCTCGTTATGGCTGTTGATCGGAGCGATGAAATCGCAGGGAACCATCTGGGTACCCTGGTGAATCAACTGATAGAAGGCGTGCTGGCCATCGGTCCCCGCAGTCCCCCAAACCACTGGCCCGGTGCTGTAAGTGACGGGTCTGCCGAAACGCGTCACCCGCTTGCCGTTACTCTCCATGTCCGCCTGCTGTAGATAATCGGGCAGCAGGCGCAGATACTGGTCATACGGCAGGATGGCGCAGGTCTTTGCTTTGGCAAAGTTGGCATACCAAACACCGAGCAACGCCAAGATTACCGGCATGTTTTCAGAGAGATCCGCATGCAGAAAATGCTCATCCATCTCATGTGCGCCATCAAGAAGTTCTTTGAAGCCCTCCATACCGATGGCAATGGCAATCGGCAGGCCGATGGCAGACCAGAGTGAGTAACGCCCACCAACCCAATCCCAGAATTCGAACATATTGTCGGTATCGATACCGAACTCAGCCACCTTCTCTTCATTAGTGGAGATAGCAACAAAGTGGCGAGCCACCGCCGCTTCATCCTTCAGTGTCTCAAGCAACCAGTCACGCGCTGTCGTGGCGTTACTGAGTGTCTCCTGAGTGGTAAAGGTCTTGGAGGCGACAATAAAGAGGGTGCTCTCCGGCTCGATATGTTTGGTCGCCTCGACGATATGGGTACCATCTACGTTTGAGACGAAATGCACCCGCAGATCGGAGCGCTGGTAGTGTTTCATCGCCTCGCAAACCATCTTTGGCCCCAGATTGGAACCACCGATACCAATATTGACCACATCGGTTATCTGCTTGCCGGTATACCCTTTCCACTCGCCCGAGCGCACCGATTCGGAGAACTGCGCCATCTTGTCCAGTACAGCGTTGACCTCCGGCATCACATCTTCGCCATCCGCCCATGTTGGGCGGTTGCTGCGGTTGCGCAGGGCCACATGCAGTACGGCACGATCCTCCGTGATATTCAGCCTGTCTCCGGAAAACATCCGTCGGCGCCAGCCATCCAGATCGACCGACTCCGCCAGTTTGAGCAGCAGGTTCATGGTGGCTGGCGTGATCCGGTTCTTCGAGTAGTCAAGCAAGATGCCACAAGTTCGCAGCGACATCTGTTCCGATCGCTCAGGGTGATCATGAAAGAGATCTCGCATTTGAACAGGCGCCATCTCTTCCCAGTGAGCCTGCAGGGTTAACCACTCATCAGTGTGATTTATCTCGGTCATGATCGGAACTTCTATAGGTTTCTGAGAACAAGACTCACCCGCTCTCTTCCTTGATAGCAGATGTTAAGAAGAAGCGCGCCGAGGTTCAAGGCAAGAGGTCAATTATTTCCGATAAATCTATGCTCTATGCCGCTCTTTACTTTAGAATTGAAGATAGCTTTAAACAAGTCTTTGGACAATTTCGACATTACACTCATCGACTTAGCCGGGAATCCGCCATTGAACATCCTTTTTGCCTCCAGTGAAGCCACTCCTTTGATCAAAACCGGAGGCTTGGCGGACGTCGCAGGTAGTCTGCCTGCGGCGTTGCGAACATCCGGACACGACTGCCGGCTTGTATTGCCTGCCTACCCTCAGGCAATGGAACACGCCGATGACCTGCAACAGGTGGCAGAACTCGATATTCCGGGGTATCTGGGCAAGGTTCGCCTACTAAGCGGGTTCAGCGGCCCACACGGCGTTCCGCTCTATCTGGTCGATGCACCCTATTTCTTCGACCGTGAGGGCAACCCCTATCTCACACCTGAAGGTTATAACTGGGAAGATAATGCGAACCGCTTCGGGCTCTTCTGCAAGACAATCGTCGAGATCGGCCTCAATAACGCCAGGCTCGACTGGAAGCCAGACCTGGTACACGCCAACGACTGGCAAACGGGCCTGGTGCCCGCTCTGCTATCGCGCCATACCGACCGCCCGGCTACGGTTTTCACCATTCATAACCTCGCCTATCAAGGACTGTTCGACCTTGAAACCTTCGACCATCTGCATCTGCCTGCGGAGCTCTGGTCCCCGGAAGGGCTGGAATTTCACAGTCAACTCTCTTTCATCAAAGGCGGCATCGCCTTTGCTGACCGCATCACCACCGTCAGCCCCACCTATGCCGAGGAGGTACAGACCCCGGCATTTGGCTACGGGCTGGAGGGATTGTTGCAACATCGCAGTCACAATTTCAGCGGTATTTTGAATGGCATCGACTACCATGAATGGGATCCTGCAAGCGATCCTAATACGGCTGCCCCTTTTACCGCAGACAGTTTCGAAAAAAAGGCTGAAAACAAACTGGCTCTACAACAGGAGTTCGGCCTGCCAGAGGATGAGCATATCCAGCTCTTTGGCTATATTGGCCGATTGGTCGAGCAGAAAGGGGTCGACCTGATTCTGCAGATCCTGCCCGGCATCATGGATTCAGGTGCACAGGTGGTGCTGCTGGGCTCAGGCAACCCTGAGCTGGAACAGGCGCTAAAGAAAATCAGCAGCAAGTATCACAGCAGAGTCGGTGTATATATTGGCTATGACGAGGGGCTGGCTCACCGAATCGAGGCAGGATGCGACTGTTTCCTGATGCCTTCGCGTTTTGAACCCTGCGGCCTCAACCAGATCTACAGTCTACGCTACGGCACTATACCCATCGTCCGCCGTACCGGCGGGCTGGCCGACACTGTGGTCGATGTCAATCCGCACACTCTCGCAGACGGGTCCGCCACTGGGTTCCTGTTCGACAATGCCGATGGGGCCGGGCTTTGGGGGGCTGTGGAGAGAGCCATCGACTTCTACCACCGCCCGGAGGTCGAGTGGTGCATACTCGCCACTACGGGAATGCGTCAGGATCTGAGCTGGGAGACCAGCGCAAAACACTACCTGGATCTCTACCAGGATGCGATTATCTCACCTTTCAGCCCATCTGTTTAGCATTCAAACAAAAAAGCCCCAACCTGAGGCCGGGGCTTTTTTCGGGAACCGCTGAATCAGGCCGCCTGAACAGGTATGGAGTTTCCGGTTCTTTCCACCCTATTCTGCTCGTTCAGATAGACCAGGGTCGGTTTGAAACTGGCTATTTCGTCCTCATCAATGCCTGAGTAGGCACAGATGATCACCCTATCACCGGGTTCTGCCTTGTGTGCCGCCGCGCCATTCACAGAAATCACGCGCGAGCCAGCTTCTGCCCGAATGGCGTAGGTGGTAAAACGTTCGCCGTTGGCAACATTGTAGATCTGGATCTGCTCGTACTCATGTATCCCGGCAAGTTCCAGCAACTCACTGTCAATGGCGCAGGAACCCTCATAACCCAACTCTGAGTGGGTTACACAGGCCCGATGTAATTTGCATTTAAGAACCGTCAACTGCATGAAAAGCAGACTCCATCACACGAAAGCCGCGTATTATCCGCGATCTTCATGCTTCCATCAATGGCAAGAAAGCCGTCATATTATCGATTAGCCTCGCTTTCCCAAGATAAGCGGCGGCTAAAATCACCAGATTTCGGTCGCCCGCTTCGGGAAGGCCCAAGTCCGCAGCCCTGCGCACGGTGAAATAGTCGGGCCGGAAACCCGCTGCCACAAGCCGCTTTTGCGCCCTGAACTCCAGCGAATCATAGTCTCTTTCACCTGACATCAGGGCGTCAGAGGTCAATTTCAAGGTCTCATACAGCGCTGGCGCCTGTGTCCGCTCCTGTGGTGTCAGATACCCATTGCGTGAACTGAGCGCCAAGCCGTCCTTCTCACGAACCGTTGGCACACCAATGACCTCCAGGGGGAAACAGAGGTCGGTTGCCATCCGGCGGAGCACCATCAGCTGTTGAAAATCCTTCTCTCCGAACAGGGCCAGATCCGGCTGCACCATATTGAACAGCTTGCAGACCACAGTTGCCACGCCGACAAAATGGCCCGCACGACTGCTGCCACAGAGGATATCTGACAGGCCAGGCACCTCCACCCGGGTCTGCTCAGTTTTTCCTGGTGGATAGACCACCTCCACGGGAGGCGTAAAGAGCAAGTCGGCATCCACACTTGAAAGTTTCTCCCGATCCGCCTCCAGAGTACGGGGGTAGGAACCAAAATCCTCCCCCTCTCCAAACTGCATCGGATTCACGAAGATACTGACTACGCAGCGGTCAGCCTGTTCCCTGGCCCGCTTGACCAGTTCCAGATGGCCGACATGCAAATTACCCATCGTCGGCACAAAGGCAATACGTTCATTGCCACTCCGCCAGGCAGCCACTTGCCGGCGCAACGATTCGATAGTGGAAACAGTCTCCATGGTTTTCAGGAAAAACTCTCTTCAGGCCCCGGAAACTCACCTTGTCGGACGCTCTCGACAAAGGCCGACAAGGCTGCCTGGATGCTCTCTCTACCCTGCAAAAAGTCTTTCACGAAGCGCGGAGGATTGGGATTCATGCCCAACATGTCGTAGATAACCAAGACCTGTCCATCACAATCTGCCCCGGCGCCGATCCCGATAACCGGCATGACGACAGCCTTGGCAATCTCTGTAGCCAGTACAGCTGGGACGCACTCGAGTACCAGCATCTGCACGCCGGCATCCTGCAAAGCGAAGGCATCCTGCATGATCCGCTCCGCACCCTCCTTTTCACGTCCCTGCACCCGGTAACCGCCGATCTTATACACAGACTGGGGCAGTAACCCAAGATGGCCACACACAGGAACACCGTGGGACGTCATCTGACGCACAGCTTCCAGCTGTGCGCCGCCACCTTCCAGTTTAACCATCTGGGCACCGCCTTCTTTCATCAGGCGTCCGGCGGTCTCCATCGCCTGATCAGGAGTGCGATAGCTCATGAAAGGCATATCCGCCACCAGCAGCGCGCCCTGCCTGACCCGCGCAACATTTCGGGTGTGATAGACCATCTCATCGACAGTCACTGGCAGTGTGCTCTCCCGCCCCTGCACCACCATACCCAATGAATCCCCCACCAGAAGAACCTCAGCACCAGCGTTTTCAATCAACCGGGTAAAACTGGCATCGTAGCTGGTGATACAGCTGATCTTACGACCAGCCTGTTTCATTTCCAGCAGAGAATTGACTGTGATGTTGGCGGCAGACATGAATATCCTGATTGATAGTGCAAATTAAATTGTGTGAGCGGCAAACCCGCCGCGATTACTCAATAGACAGGCAAATCGAGGTGAGACGCAGCGCTTTCTAATATCTCTTCGCAGTAAACCGCTTAAAACCAGACCCAAAGCGCTAAAATAGCGGTTTAGCAAAACCGGATCACCTTGATTTTATCACGCCCCGCCGTGAACCGTTCAAAACAGCAGAGGTACGGGATTGAGGTAACGTTTACCCGAATCGGCAGTGCAGATATGTTCCACCAGCAACTGAAAGTCAGCTTCACTCTCAACCGGGTTGATCTCCGCCGCGTTGATGATCAGCAGCGGTGAGCGGTCATAGTGGTAAAAAAAGTCGGTGTAGGCGTCACACAGCCGCTGTAGGTAGGCGGGATCCATGCTTGCCTCTTCAGGTCTCGCCCGTTGACGGATGCGCCGCATCAGTGTCTCAACCGGCGCCTGCAGATAGACCACCAGATCGGGCTTCGGCGCCTCCATGGCCAGCCGCTCATAGACCTGCTGGTAGAGCAGCAGCTCCTCATGTTCAAGATTGACTTCGGCGAAGAGGCGATCTTTCTCCAGCATAAAATCGGCAATCAAACGCTGCCGGAACATATCGCCCTGCTGCAATTCGTTCCATTGACGGCTGCGTTGAAAAAGGAAAAAAAGCTGTGCAGGAAATGCAGACTGCCGGCGGTCCCGGTAGAAACGATCCAAAAAAGGATTCTCTTCGGCTTCCTCAAGCAGCGTTTCGCCGCCAAAGGCCTCAGCCAGACGTCGCACCAGGCTGGTCTTGCCCACACCGACAGGACCCTCGACCACCAAAAAGCCCGGCGGGGAAAATGATTCAGGCGACCTTTTCGATACCATCACCTGAAATCCGTTCAAGCAGTCCGGAAAGCGGCCCGAGCCGTGGGATATCCAACCCTGGCGGTGCGATCTCAGCCAAAGGATAGAGTACAAATGCGCGCGCCCCCAAACCGGTGTGCGGCACGATCAGATGCGTGGTTTTGATCTGCTGATCGCCAAACAGCAGCAGATCCAAATCGAGGGTCCGCGGCCCCCAGCGTTCGCCGCTCTCTACCCGCCGATGCAGCCGTTCCAACCGCTGCAACTCTTCCAGTAGCATCTCTGCGCTCAGGGAGGTCGCCACAGCAGCGACCGCATTGATGTAGTCCGGCTGATCAGGCGGCCCCATCGGCGGAGTCCGGTAGAGCGAGGAGCGGGCTGTACAGTGAGTCTTCGGCAGGTCGCCCAGTTCGTCCAGCGCCCGGCTCACCTGCTGTCGCGGTGATTCCAAATTACTGCCCAACCCGATGTACGCAGCGATCAGCGGGCTTTCACTCATCCGATGGTTTTGCCTTCCTGGGTCGGCGACGGCGTCGGCGACCACTACGGCCCCGGCGTTCCTGTCCGGCCATCTGACCCTGCTCCTGAGGATTTCCTTTCTGGAAATCTGTCCACCACTCCGCCAACTCCATCTCCGCCTCTCCAGCCTGGGCACGCAGCAGCAGGAAGTCATAAGCAGCACGAAATTTTGGGTGGGTGATGAGACGTTGAGGACGTTTACCGCCACGACTGAGGAATCTCGGCTGCATCTGCCAGATGTCCCGCATTGGGTAGCTGATACGCTTCGGAATCAGCACTCTCTGAGCCTGCTCGGCCAGGACGTCCCTTCCCGCCTCCTGCAGCGCAGGTATCGGGGGCATGCCGTCAGCCTCATACGCTGCCGCGCGCAGACGTACCGGTTCCCACAGCAACACGGCGAAAAGGAAGGCAGGGGTTACCGGCTTTCCATCCCTGATCCTGCTGTCGGTATTATCCAATCCCCGGTTGACGAAGGTAATAGGAAAGTCGTGATCCTCGTGACTCAAGGCCTCTTCGGTCGCAGGAAAAAGGTGACCAAACATGTCGTAGTGGCGCAGCTTTTCAAAAGTCTCCAGGGCAGCACCGCCCAGGAACAGCTTCAATACCTCTTCAAATAACCGGGCAGCTGGCACATCATCCAGCAGGGAGACCATTGAACTCAGGGGCGTTTCGCAGGACGCGTCAATTCTAAATCCCAGCTTGCCGGCAAAACGAACCGCCCGCAACATGCGTACAGGATCCTCACGGTAACGCTGTTCCGGATCCCCCAACAGCCTCAGCACACCGTTATTCAGATCCGTCAGGCCATCCGCATAGTCCACAACAGAGAAATCCCCGATGTTGTAGTAGAGGGCATTGATGGTGAAATCACGCCTCTGGGCATCTTCCTCAATGGTGCCGTAGACGTTATCCCGCAGGATCATGCCGTTCTCGACCTTGCGCGAATCATCTGCGCTCCCATCCCCCATGCTGCGGAAGGTAGCGACCTCGATGATCTCCCGGCCAAAAAAGACGTGCGCCAGACGAAAACGCCGGCCTATGAGGCGACAATTGCGAAAGACCTGCTTTACCTGTTCAGGCAGGGCGTCAGTCGCCACATCAAAGTCTTTGGGTTCGCGCCCAAGCAGGAGATCACGCACGCCCCCCCCTACCAGATAGGCCTCAAAACCTGAATTTCTCAGCCGATAGAGCACCTTGACAGCATTTTCGCTGATATTTGCCCGGGAGATATTGTGATCCGGGCGGGGAACAATGACTGGATCGAAGATGACGTTATGTCCCGTAGGCGCCTGGTCAGACCCCGTTTTTCGCTTGAACAGCTTCTGCTGAAGCCACTTTACCGTTCGATTCAACTAATACAAACCACAAAGAGATAAAAAAATACCACCAAACCATTGAGCCTGGCCATGAGGTCAGTATAATAACGCCTTTCCGAGCAAACTGCTCCCTTCGTCTAGTGGTCTAGGACGCTGGCCTCTCACGCCGGTAACAGGGGTTCGAGTCCCCTAGGGAGTACCATCTTTAAAAACCGCACCGGGTTTCCGATGCGGTTTTTTTGTTCCTGATGTGTGCCCCACAAAGCACTGGAGGAGACGCCCTACTCCTTCGAGGCCTTGCTGCCCGGCGTACAGGCCAGGCCACGCAGATAGGCCGCAAAATCCTCCCCCAATTCCGGGTGCTCAAGGCCATATTCCACTGTGGCTTCCATGTAACCCAGTTTGCTGCCGCAATCGTATCGTTTGCCTTTGACCCGATAGGCTCGAACCTTTTCGAATTTCAACAGTTCGGCAATCGCATCGGTCAATTGAATCTCGCCACCCTTACCGGTGCCTGTCTGCTCCAGCAAGTCGAAAATTCGCGGAGTTAGGATATAACGTCCGACCACAGCCAGGTTTGACGGCGCATCTTTCGGATCGGGCTTTTCCACAATTGAGCTGATGATTGCGGTTTCACCGTCATCTTCGGTTACTTCAACAATACCGTATTTATTGGTTTCCTCGGGCGGCACCTCTTCCACAAGAATCACACTGCACTGGTACTTGTCATAGACATCAACCATCTGGGCCATGGCACCCCTTCCACTATCACCCTTGATCAGGTCATCTGCCAGTATTACCGCAAAAGGCTCATCTCTCACTACAGGTTTGGCGCAGAGCACTGCATGGCCGAGTCCCTTTGCCTCAGCTTGCCGTAGATAGATACAGGAGACCTCCTCAGGGAGAACATTCTGAACAATCTGCAGGAGTTTCTCTTTGCCGGAAGACTCCAGCTCCACCTCAAGTTCATACGCCTTGTCAAAATGGTCAGGGATCGCCCGTTTTGCTCGGCCTATGATAAAAACGAGGGATTCAATGCCAGCTGCCTCAGCCTCCTCGGCGCCGTACTGAATCAACGGCTTGTCAACAATGGGTAACATCTCCTTGGGAGATGCCTTGGTGGCTGGCAGAAAGCGGGTACCCAGACCTGCGGCCGGAAAGACAGCCTTCAGAACTTTTTTATTCATCTTCTTCCCTTGTCACTCTTCATAACAATACAATTTCAGTAGCCGTATGTTTCCAAATAGGTTTCAAACAAAACCTGATTAACAGTTTAATAGGCTTACAAGACAGACAAAATCTCGTTATTTATCGCATGCAGTGCCTGCAACGGATCAGTCGCGGCCGTTATCGGGCGCCCAACGACAAGATAACTTGATCCTGCATTGATCGCATCTGCAGGCGTCATCACGCGGCGTTGATCATCAGCTGCCGCGTCCAACGGTCGAACACCGGGCGTAACCAGCAGGAAATCATTCCCAACCCTGCCTCGGATATCAGATGCTTCCCGGGGAGAGCAGACGACTCCATCCATCCCGGATGAGAGGGAGAGGTCCGCCAGGCGCAGGACATTTTCAGCTGGTTCACCATGATAGCCAACTTCAGCAATATCCTCTTTTGACAGGCTCGTCAGAATTGTCACGGCCACCAAAAGTGGTCTTTCCGAACGAGTTGCCAGCCTTTCCGCCGCCGCTTCCATCATGCGGCGCCCTCCTGACGCATGAATATTCATCATCCAAACACCGAGGTCTGCTGCAGCACTGCAGGCAGCCGCAACAGTATTTGGAATATCATGAAATTTAAGATCGAGAAAGATATCGAATCCCTTGCCACTCAGTTGTTCGACAAAAGAGGGACCCAAACGAGTGAACATCTCTTTGCCCACCTTAAGCCTGCACATACCAGGATCAAGTTTTTCGACCAGTTCCAGTGCAGAGGTTTCATCAGGAAAATCCAGGGCAACGATAACCCGAGAAGCATTGTCACTCATCTGTCCTACGGCCTCATAAAATTGATGTTGAATAAGCTATGAACCGCCTATTTTTCTCTGGGCCCACAGCCCAATCCGCGAATCGGTTTCATGCTACTCCAGTTGTTGCAGCTGGGACACTGCCAATGCAGGGTTTTTGCAGAAAATCCGCATTGTTCACACTGATACGAGGGTTGGCGAGCCAGCATCAACGCAACTGCCTTATTGAGTGTTTCCATGCTCTCTCGTGGGTTGCTGCCACTATTCTGCAAGTTTAGAGTGACCAGCCGGTCAAGTCCTTTAAGATCGGGAAGCGCTTTTAGGTGTTGCAGGACAAAATCAACCGCTGATGAAACATCCTCTTCGGCGGTGATAATATCTGTCAACGCCAGCATTACAGAAGTATCGCGATGCCTGCTATACAGTTGTTTCAAATAATCCTTCAGTGCAGCTCTATCGCCAATCTTTCCATAACATTCGATCAAAGAAGGCACAATTTCAGTCAGATAGGCGGAATCCTGTACTTCCACCATTTTGTATATTTTGAGGGCTGATCGGCAGTCATCCTTTGACTTCTCTATCTCCCCCAACAGAATAGTCGACCTAATGCATCCACTATCTACCGACTGAGCCTTCTTCAGTATTGCTATGGCAGAAACAGTATTGCCTTTTTTTATCAGCAGCTGAGCTTGCTCGCAGTAAAAATGAGCAATTATTGGCTGAAGCGAGTGGCCGTCACTCGCTTGCAACTGCTGCGCCACTTCCAAACATCGATCCCACTCTTTTTCCTGCTGGTAAATCACCAGGAGATTGGAGAGTGCCTGTTCACTATGAAGTTTTATTTCAGTCAACTCTACGAAAAGATTTTCAGCCCTATCGAACAGCCCCGCTCGCATATAGTCCTGACCAAGTTCCAGCAAAGCCTGAGCTCTCTGTTCCCTTGAAAGGGTGGGTCGTGCGATCAGGTTTTGGTGGATACGTATTGCCCGTTCCACCTCTCCCCGACGGCGAAACAGATTGCCCAATGCCAAATGCGTTTCTACCGTATCACTATCCACTTCCAGAAGTTTAACAAAGACATCAATAGCCTTGTCCGGCTGCTCATTCAGTAGAAAATTCAATCCTTTAAAATAGGCGGGAAAGACCTCCTGGCTACTGGTTTTATCCCGACCAGCTTCACTCCGTCGAGCAGCAAACCAACCTGAAGCAGCCGCAACCGGTAGAAGCAAGAGCAAAAGCTCAAGCATACCTATTGATCCTTAAGCGGGAGAGACCGGAGATTTTTTACCTCCTCATCTACCAGACGAGAACGTCTCCGCAAAATGGAGTTTTTTCGCTTCAGGCCTAACATGGTATTCATCCCTGACAGGATTCCAAGAAAAATGCCTAAACCAAGCGTGCCAATCAAGATTACTGAAAGCGGCAATTCACGACTGCCAAAATAGTAGTTAAAAAGTACTGGCTCTGCATTGAGCACCGTAAAAGCTGCGCCCACCATCATCGCTAAGATGAAAAAAAGCAGTTTTAGAAAACGCACAAAAAACTCCCGCTTGCTCTGCTGAGGCAATAGTGTTCCAACGGTTTTGTACCCTGCCTCAAATACTGTTGAATTGCCTTAATAGGAACAGCCCTACGAGCGGAACCCTTGTGAGGCCAACAGAGCTTCATAAAATCCAGCTTGGGCGAGGGAAAGCGAGGCATGCTTTTTCAGTAGGTTTCCGTTGAGCGATTTTCCAACCCCATTAAAACACTAACGTGATATAAGCACCTACCCTGTTTCTACTGTAACTTCCTCCATCAGTCTCAGTATCACGTTTTAAAAAGGAGTAGTCTGCACCACCCGTCAAACTCGGAGATAAACTACGTTCAAGTCGCACGCCACCATAAAAATCATCGATCCTTGGTGTCTCCTCAAATGGTGCAGTCTGATGCCAAAAAGCACCAAATGTGGCAGTAGTTCTGGAACTTAACGTCCAATCCCAGACAACATCCCCGCCATAAACATGATCAACTGCGCCCGTCACTTGATATTCGCGCTTTGTATCAAATAGTGTAAACGTGATTTCTGATTTACTTAAAGAATAAACAAGGTCGGCGGACATTCGTTTATTAAGATAAACTTCGGTTGAAACAGACGGACGATCTATTCCATAGACAGGATTCCCATTCTCATCGAATGTCGGGGTTCCTGCATCAACAAATGACCCCGTAGTAAAATCCTCCTCATACAGAGCAGAAACAGTAAACAGAGACCCTTCATGAGTGAGTATTACATTTGCAGCATTACCAAAATACCGTTTACCGAAAACGGCTTCCATACTGGTTCTCGTTGTAGGTGCCCACCCTAAACCTAGCCCCCAGACTTCACCCTCAGTCTTGGTACTGGCATCAGACAAACTGTAGGTGTTTTTTTCATAGCCCAACTTGGCAATGGCAAACATCCTTTTGTAGAGCGGGTATCTCAAGTCAGCCATTGCAATTTTGAATCTCGAGGAGGTTCCTATCTCAGGCTCAGCATCCCTGTCACTATAGGTCAAATTCCATCTGAATTTTGTAAATCCCGTACCGCTACCCAGCCCTGCATTGATAACCCTGTGATCAACATCGCTGGTAGTCGAATCCTTATAATTGACACGCCGTATGGTGTACATCAGGCGGCCCGCAGCAAAATTGCCAAACTCATGTACCAGATAGGGTGAAATAGAGTTCGTGAAGATATCCGTGACATCATCGGTAATCGCAATATTTTCCGGGTCGCGGACACTGGATGAAAACACCGGTACTTGCGTATAATCTGAAGTTGCTTCAACAAAAAACAGATCCTCAACAACTGTAAAATCTGCTCTCAACCCTAACGCATGTTGGGTTTTATTCGACTCGCCATGGTCATAATACCGGATGTGCTGCAGACGATAGTCGAGGTCAAGATCCAATCTGTTTCCATCAGCTAAAATATGAATTCCCGGCAATATCTCCGTAATAAAATCACTTTCAGCCAGATCATTACTCTCAAGCGTTACATTATCCGTATATGAGCCTTTTAGAGTGGCAACAGGCTCAATATGCCAAGATACCGCCAGGGCATTGGAATATATTAAACAAAATAAAGAAAAAACGAATATCCGATTAATAGCCGTTTTCCCTCTACCAGAGATCATTTCTTTCATGAGAACAGATTCAACCATAGTAACTACCATAATACTTATGGCCTGACTTCACTCTGCTTTTGTTCAAAACAAGACCAATCACTTTGTTTGGATCAAGCTGTGCAATCGATTCGTTAACAGCATCAACTGGCGTCTTGCCCGCTTCGACAACCATCACTATCTGTCCCATTCGATAGGTAAGAACACCAGCTTCAGTTGTTGCCAGCATTGGAGGAGCATCAAATAAAACGATACGATCAGGGTACCTTTCAGCCAGTTCTGTCAAAATCTTCTCCATACTTTCGCTGGCTAGCAACTCAGTAGAGTTCTGATGGCGTCTTCCGGCAGGGAGAATTTTCAGTTTTGGCACTTGTGTACTCTGAATCACGTCACCAAGATCCATAGTTGGGTCTTCCAAGACGTCTATCAATCCCGGCTTATCTTCCATCCCCAGTAATTTGCTAAGAGATGACTTTAGGACATCACCATCGACAAGCAGGATAGTGGAGTCAAGCTCAGTGGCAATACTGACTCCAAGATTAATCGCCGTGTAGGTTTTACCTTCGCCAGGAAAAGAACTTGTAACCAAAACCAAGTTGCCGCGCTCAACCGGTGCGGCGCCCTTACCAAAAGCATTCATCAACAGGGGCCGCTTGATTATGCGATATTCCTCAGACAAGCGCTGTTGATCGCTATTAGGCACCAAATAACCTGCCTTACCCAAGGTTTCAAAATCAATTTCACAGATCTCTTTTTCAGGAAATTCATGTGCGGCAGCAACAGCATCTGATTCAACCTGAGCAGGGATAGACACTTCCGGGTCGACGGCCAGCAGCACATCTCTACCGATCTCAGTTTGCTCACCGATTATTGATTTTGATTCAGCATCGACGTTATCAGGCTCAACCAACACCTCATCTGCCGCGACAATCTGCTCCGCCCCGTCACTCTGTATCATCCAGCCGATCATTATAAACGCTGAAAAGGTTATACCTAACCAGTGGTCTTTGACGGACGTGCTCACAAAACCACGAAGTGGAGCATGCTAGAACCAGGTTTCAGGAATAATCAAAACATCACCTGGAACCACCTTAACATTTGCGGAGATGTCACCATCTCTGATCAGGTCATCAAGGCGAACCCGGTACTGCTCCGTTTTTCCACCAACATTGCGAACGATAATCGATTTATTGCCCGCAGCAAATTCTGTCAGACCACCTACCGCAATAATGACATCCAGCAAAGTCATATTCTCCCGATAAGGGAGTGCGCGAGGCGTGGAAGCTTGTCCGACAACTCTTATCTGTTCTGAGTACTGCCCGACAGTTGTTGTAAGACTGACAGTGACTTTAGGATTTTTTATGAGCTTGGATAATTCCGCTTCCATTTCACGGGCCAAATCTGTCGGAGCTTTTCCCGATGCCTGGACATCCTCTACAAGAGGCGTTGAGATATAGCCATCGGGTCGAACAATAACATCTGCTGATAGTTCCGGATTACCCCAAACAAAGACACTGAGCGCATCCCCTGGCCCAATCAGGTAGACCGGAGTCGCATCTTTCTGCACAGCGGTGCCAGCAGCGTCGATGGACTGCATTTTCATTGATGGGCTTGAACAACCTGCTCCCAAAGTAACCAGGAACATCAGAGCAAAAAAACATGTCTTGCTGAAAAATGTTGAAAAATATACTTGCATTTCTATCTCCAAATTATTCAATGCGCGTGCAATCATACTACCGTTTATTCAATTCTTTTCTGAGAGCCATTACCCCTTCCATATCCTCAAACTCCCTGTCGCTCTCAAAAGCATGGGCAAGCGCCCTTTTTGCCTGCTCTATCAACCCCTTTCTATGTAGAGTTACTGCATAGTGATACAAGACGTTGGGATCATCTGATGATACTGCCACTCTGCTCAAAATCTCAGAACCTTTCTCCATGTCACCGCTTTGAACCAGCATCCAGCCATAAGTATCAGCAATTGCAGTACTCGTGCGCGCATTTTTATACGCCCTCTCCGCGTATGAAATCGCCAGTTCCTGGTTGTTTTCAAAAAGTATCAGCGCCATGTTATTCAGTGCGATTACATTCCCCGAATTGTTGTCAAGAACATTTTGATAAAGTTTAACCGCCTCATCAATCCTGTCCATTTTCTGGTAGGTGGATGCAAGTGCCAAAGTCCCCTTCAAGTCGTCAGGATTATTCTTCACCCATTTCGCCATAACTTCCACTGACTTATCTTTTTTACCATCAAGATAGTATGCCCTGGAAAGCTTATCCGACAGTGTAAATGATTGATACTTTGCCAGTCCCTCATCCAATAGCACCTGAGCTTTTGAGTAATTTCTCGATTGAACGTAGATATCACTCAAGAGAACATAACCCCACTGCTCCGTTTTTTTATTCTCCTTGACTAACAGCGCCAGTCGTTCGGCCTCAGGATAATTTTTCTCTTTTGTTTCAATAGAGATAAACAGAATTGTTGCACGTAAATGGTTTGGGGTAATTTCCAGTGCTTTTTTCAGAGTGCGTTTTGCACTGGAAAGACGACCATGTTTCGACTCTGCTGTAGCGAGTGCTATGTAGCCTGCTATCGACTGAGGTTGTTGAAGAACATATCTTTCAAAATAATCAATAGCCTTATTGAAACGCCCTATCTGTAACTCAGCATTTCCCATCAATAGAAGGAAAGTCACGTCGGTTGGCTTTATCGCCTCAACCTCCTTCAACACTTCCAATGCTTCATCGGTTTTACCCGTTTTCAGGTAATATCTGGCCAAAACAAACCTTGGGACCAAGGCTGAAGCATTAGCCTTCCTCGCCTGCTCAATCCAGGAGAGTGCTTGCTTCCTATCCTGTCTACGCTCGGAAATTTGTGAAAGTCCAAGCATTGCGTTCACGTTATTGGGGTCCAATGCAAGAATCTGATTCAGACTGTCACCCGATTCAGTTAACTTTCCATCCTCCAAATCAAGTTTGGACAGCGCAAACAGTGCAGGCAGATAGTCTTTCTTGCTCTTCAGGGCATTTCTAAACAGCGTACGTGCATTGGCCCTCTCTCCACTCATAGTCTGAATTCCGCCTTTTAGCGTCATCAGCATTGGGCTTTCAGGATTAGCTGACAGCAGTTCATCCGTCAGTTTTACTGCCTGTGAAAACTCCTGTTTTCTCAAATAAGCGTAGATAAGAAGAAGGCGGTTACTATCAGACGAATTAGTGTCGGAAAGCCCCTCCAGCTCTTCGATGGCTTGATCAATCGCACCTTTCCTCAAATATGCTTTTGCAAGTTCTTCTCTGATGCCAGTACTTTCAGGCCGAACTGACGCAGCTTTTCTCAGGTAGTGTGTGCCTAATGAATCCTGCCCCGACTGACTCGCAGCGTTGCCGATCATAGTCAGAAGTTCCACATCTTTGGTATCATCATTTACGATGGGAGCTAGAATTTCGACCGCGTCACCTGGCTTGTTCAAGCGTAAACGTGTCTCACCCAATAGCTTCCTCGCCTGAATGTGTGTCGGTACTTCATTGACATACCTTGTAAGGAAGTCATTCGCCTGTTCATAGTTTCGTCTGGCAAAATGCACCGAACCCAGAAGCAGATGCGTAGGCACATGGCCCGGCATTACTTTGATTACGTGATGCAGATCCGTTTCAGCCAAATCATATTTTCCCGCCATAAAGTAGCGCAATGCTGACAAATAGGAGACAAAGGGATTTTCAGGTATGATTTTTCTGATGATTTCGATATTTGCTGAAGCTTTATCAATCTTCTTCTGTGCCAGCAACGTCTGAATCAAAGAAATACGCAGTACAAACTTGCGCTGAGAAAATATTTCCTGTTCGAGTCCAGCCAGTGCACTTTCAAAGCCCTCTTCCGCAAGAGGGAATTTTTGCAGTTTGAAATACGCCAATCCTTTGATGGTCCATGCATCGACATTTTCCTTTTCAACTTGAAGTGCTTTGTCACTTGCTTCTATAGCTTTTTCATAATCTTTTTCAACAAGGTAAATTCGCCCTATCCCTGAAAATGCCTTCGCATAGGTACCCTCTCGCGCAAGAACAGCATGGTATAAGTCCAATGCCTTCTCTTTCTTGTTCTTCCCGGCAAACGCCTGGGCACGCAAGATCTGTACTTCACTCAGATCCGCAGCCGGAATCCCCTCTTCTTTTATTTCTTCGAGGATTCGATCGTAGAGCCGCTGCTGTAGCAAAGCCTCTCCCTTTATCAGGTAGAGATCTTTCTCCTGCATACCCAGTTGTTTTGCCCGGATCAACTCTTTCTCTGCCGACGCACCATCCCTGACCTTAAGATAAACTCTTGCCAACAGTAATCTTGCATCACCGTTTTCTGGATTGATCTGCAGAGCATTTTTCAACTCAATAACAGCCTTTTGATACTGCTTCCCTTCCGTGTGAGTCCGCGCGCTCTCCAGATAGGCAAGTTCATCGTCCTGTCCGCTACAACCACTCAATAAAATCGTCACTGCAGCAGACGCCATCAACGTCACCTTGAGAAATCTCTTTTTATTGATATACATCTCTTTCATTCCATGCCCAGTATTTTACAAATCAATCGTGTTCACATTACGGTTCTGGATAGTTGTAAGTTCAGCCATGCCTCAAGACAACCCTGTTTGAAACACACTATTTCTCCACCGCCGCCAGATACCCTGGTAGAAATCCGACCATCTTGATCCTGGTTTTATCCTCATCGGCACCAAGGTCAAAACTAACCATATTGACATCTATCTCAGGATTTCCTTTTAAAGTACCCAATAGATTCAGCAACTTGGCTTTGATATTTTTTTGTTCCCGCTTATCCGCCGCATTGTACCAGCGCCAGACAATTCGTCCTCTATCTGACCCAGCGGCTTTCAGCCTCGTCTCTTCAACAATTAAGTCTCGACCATTTACCTGACCGAGGTCGGTAACACGCCGATAGATTCTCGACCATACATCAGAATCATATACTTCATTCAGGACACTGATCGCCTCTCTACCCTGTTCTTGTGAGCTGAAACGGGACAAATACACATCAACTCTATGTGCTCCATCGCTGTATCTACCTTCAACAACAGAATTCCCCTGCAACCAATCAGGTTTCCATGAAGTCAGCCTGTTTTCAACCAACTTCCAGTCAGCTATCTTACCTGGCAATTCAACCCTGGAACTGTCTGTTTCCGCCCCACCTGACATGTAGAAAAAGGCCAGCGCCGGGCCGGTCAATGTTGCAAAAAAAACCAGGACTGTGAATCTCAGGTTTCTGCGCTGGGTCCCGTCTGCCAACTTTATACCGTCGCCTTCCACTTGTTCTATGGCTGAACGCATCGGTAGATAACGTTGCGAACCCCATAAATAGAGGAGGATGAAAACACCGAAAATAATCCAACCCAGCATATTATGATCATGTACGATCTCGCTCTCCATGTTGGTAAGGTGCCCTATCACAACAACAGAATATACGCGCATAAGATTGGCAACAAACGCTAGAAGAGATGCAAACGCGACATATGCGATAGTCTCTTTCAGGTAGAAACCCGACTGTCTTGCATACAGCAACGAAATCGTAATACCAACAATTTGATACCGTAGTCCACTACAAAATTCAGCCACCTCAAAGGTGCCTTCCGGGATGATCAGCAGATAGCCTTCCCTGACTGACGTTATTCCGGAGGCCTGAAGCATGTAGCCGACTGTAACGGCTGTTCCTGTTTGCAGATGAGGCGCCAGAACTTTCCAAACCGGTACAACACTCAACAGCAAAAGCACCGAAAAATAGAACGGCATCCCATCCTTGAGGCCCAGAAAACTAAAGATAATCATTGCTAAGATGGCAATAAATAATGCTTGCTGCAATGATTCCACATAGACCAAACCAGACATCATCCAAAGCAAGGATAAAACAATTATCCCGATCAAGCCGAGATATCTTGGCTTGATGGAGAGACCGTCCTTTCTGGCCTTCCACTCCTCGTAAAAGATGTAGAGACAAACGGCGAACAAAAGAAAACCATGGGACTGATCTGAGTCTGATGCCGTCCAGATATTAAAAAAGCTGTCGAGCGTTGGATAATAGAGAGGAAAAGCCAGTAACAATCCTGCAATCAATAAAATTGCGGGGGGAACTGCAGTTCTGTCATTCATCACGCCGCTGCTATTTGAGACCATATTTGTTCACAAGATCATATAGTGTTGGACGGCTCACGCCGAGCAATTCGGCCGCTTTGGAGACATTCCCTTCGACATAAGTCAGGGCGCGCGACACTGCACTTGCTTCAGCCTGATCTCTAACTTCACGTAAATTAAAAGGCTGACTCTCTTCTGATCCTGCGCTCAATTGCAACTCTTCTGCCGAGATTTGCGAACCCTCCGCCATAATGACAGCGCGTTTTATTTTGTTTTCCAGCTCACGCACGTTGCCAGGCCATGAATAGTCCTCAATAGACTGCAGTGCTTCTTTGCTAAACCCTCTGACCTTCGTTGAGTTCTGAGCGGCAAATTTTGCCAAAAATGCCCACGCCAGCAACACCGCATCTCCAGCTCGGTCACGCAGTGGTGGGATGTTGATCGTAATTTCACTCACTCGATAGAAAAGGTCCTCACGGAAAGTACCACTGCCGATCATTTCATCGAGGTCCCGATTCGTGGCGCAGATCACCCTGACATCCACAGAAATCTCAGCACGTCCGCCAACCCGCTCGATCACCCGTTCCTGCAGAAAACGCAGCAGCTTTGCCTGTAGCGATAAAGGCATATCACCAATCTCATCCAGGAACAGCGTTCCTCCATTCGCATGCTCAATCTTGCCCAGCGTTCTTTTAGCGGCACCGGTAAATGCACCTTTCTCATAGCCGAAAAGTTCACTTTCAAGCAAAGTGTCCGGTATAGAAGCACAGTTAATAGCAACAAATGGGTACTCATTTCTGGCACTGATTTCATGGATCGCCTTGGCAAGCACCTCTTTACCGGTTCCACTCTCACCCAATAGCAGGGTTGTAGCATCCGTCGGACCCACCTTTTCGATAATCCGGCAGACATCCAGCATTTCCGGACTATTGGCAATAACCCCATCCAGCGGCGATTTCCCCTGCCGCAACGCGAGATTTCGGTTCTCCTCTTCCAGCTCATAGAGCTGATACGCTCGATCAATGATGACCTTCAGCACATCCGAATCGATTGGCTTCTGATAAAAATCGTAGGCCCCAAGTTCCAGTGCTTTCAGCGCATTGGCACGATCGTCGTTCCCTGTCACGACAATCACCTTGGTTCGGGGAGCCAGACGCAAAACCTCTTTCAAGGTTGCTATCCCCTCACTCACATTTGCCGGATCTGGCGGCAAACCTAGATCCAGCGTAATGACAGGTGGAGCAACTCGCCTCAATACAGCTATGGCTGACACCCGATCGCCGGCAATCTGAACTTCGTAGCCATCGAAACACCATTTTAACTGGCTCTGCAGTCCCGGGTCGTCTTCCACTATCAATAGTGACCGCAACAACTCATTTCCACTGCTCAATGCGAGATCTCCATTTGCATATCCTCTTCTTCCTCAATCCGAATCGGCAGAGTCACAGAAAACTTTGTGCCTTTGCCAATCCTGCTGGTCACAGCTATCTGGCCACCAAGCGCCCGGACAAACTCCCTGCTTTCATAGACCCCAACCCCCATGCCGGCATTACCCTTGGTAGTTTCAAAAGGTTGAAACAGGTGATCACGAATGAAGGTGTCATCCATCCCCGAGCCATTATCCTCTATGGTGATCTCAATCTGACCAGGCATCGCACACATAGCCAATCGCACATAACCATCATCGGGCGTTGCCTCCTGGGCATTTTTGATCAAATGGCCAATTACTGCGGCAAAGCGGTCTTTATCAGCGACCACTCTGACCTCTTCATCGGAAATTGCCAGCTCCGGGCGTGGCAAAAATCCAGCGTGTTCCCTTGCTGCTTCCTGCAATGCCTCCGCCACAAGAACCACTTGGGCATTGCTTTTCTCAAACCGCCCTTTTCGCAACTGTGCGAGCAGACGACTCATCTTATTGGCCGCATTATCCACGGTTCTGATGGCATCCTCCATAAATTCAGGGTTATTTTTGTGACGGGCTGCATTGGTTACAACCAATTCAAGTTGCGCAACCAGGTTTTTCAGGTCGTGGACAACAAAAGCGGAAAGGCGATTGAAAGCTTCAAACTGATTGGCCCTGGCCAACGCTTCAGAGGCCTGCATCAGCGCCAGATAGCTGGCTGCCTGCTGCGAAGCAGTTTTCAGTAAGTCTCTGTCTTCTCAGTTAATTTGCCTTGGCGACCTAGGCCGAATCAGGACTAGAAACCCCAACAGATCACCATGATGCCTAATCGGCACAAGCAACCAAGCGTCTTTCACATCCCTCACCCAATCGGGCAGCTTGAGACCCTCATAAAGCGCTGGAGACGATTTTAGTTCTTCTAGATCGATAATCCAGTCCTTTGCGATAAAAAAGTCTACGAGAGAACTCTCCGACATAACCGTGAACTGACACAAAGGTACCTGCCAGTGGCTGACACAGGGATAGTTACCGCTGTCGTCACGCAACCAGAGAATCCCCCCGCCGGAGTCAACAAGGTCAGCGACAGCTTTAATCACCCGTTCACGGATCCTTGGGCCAGGCTCACCATCAGACAGGGTATGGATGATGCGAAGCCACTCTTCCCGATAATCATATTTGTAGCGAAAAAAATGTTTGCTGAGAAAGACCTTGACTCTGGATCTGAGGTGACTGGAGAAAAGAATGGCCGTCAGCGTTGCTATGGCCATGAACAGAAAAATCACTTGGGCGGCCTTTCCCCAGGAGCCACCATAAAAGCGAATATAGTAGCCAACCGCTGACATTATCAGCAGATAGACACCTGCTCCCAGCAAACCGGTGGTATGGAAAACCGCTTTCCTTGAGATAAAAATCTTGACCGACCAGCTTGGATTACGGGCAGCGGCCACGACCAACATGGGTACCACCAGTGCATTGATAAACCCACGAGCCTGCCACAAATCGCTATCAATCTGTTTAAACAGCAGCGCATCTGCGTAGAGGAAAAAATCGAACACAAACAGCGCGCCGATACCAAAATATGAGGTATTTCACTGCCCAACGCTGTTCAAGACGTGTGTTGCGGAAAAGCTGCTCGACCAGTGTCAGTCCGGTAATGGCAAAGCCCAGATGCCCAAATAGCTGTAGACTTGCCGCCATGGGAAGAACCACCAGATTTGGATAGTTCGAGGCCACCAGCCCAAGCCCAAAGAGGACGATAGAGACACCCAGGACAACCGCAGGCAGAAAGCGGAGGATACGCACATCCCCGCTGGCTGACTGCAAAAGTGGCTGCAACAGGCGCAACAGAAACACGAACCAGGCGATATTTCTGGCAACCTCAAGGGTAAAATAGACACCTACAGTGAGCGCGGTCTCCTGCAGCAGCAGAAAAACCGCCGACAGTCCCCAAAAGGCGGTAACCGTCACTGCCGATAGCAAGACAATGCCTTCAATCCTGCCGCGCCAGCTGGTCAGAAGCAACGCACTGAACAGAAAGAAAAACAACGCTGCCAACGAATAGCCGATGATACCGACACTCACCGCAGCAAACCTCGTACCTTCCCTGTCATTCCCAGATTCAACCCATCGCAGTTATTCAAGGTGTGGACAGGCTTGAAGCCCTCTCCAAAACAGAACGAAATCCCAGCTTGGGGGAGGCCCATTAAACGCGGGCAACCCCGTTCAAAACAACACTCACTCTATTTAAGAACATGGCGGCAGAGAGACAGAGAAGTTGAACGCCTGACGGGAACAACAGTCACACTAACCACCCACACAGAACATGGGATGCAGCCAAATTCCTATTAATATTTTTGTTATCAAGCAGTTAGAGCCGATTTATTAGCTGGTCCACTTACTGAAAACTGCCACTAGATACCCCCTCTGCGGGTACCGGGTATACTATAGAGAAAACCCCGTCACAATTCACCTGTGGAAATGTGTCATCATGCTCTGCTAGCATCCAGTGGTTAAGAAAACAGCGTAAAATTACATCCTAACTTACTAATCTTAAAGTACAAATACCCAATAACCATGAGATCAACCAATCCCATCTCCAGACAGGCCGATTCAATGCAACCATCTGATTTCAGAAAACACCCCTCTTTAGCCACACCCAAACGTTGGGTTTCCGGCTTCACGCTCATCGAGGTCATGGTTGTCGTTGTGATTCTCAGCATTCTGGCGGCGATCGTAGTGCCCAAAATCATGGATCGCCCTGAACAGGCCAGGATGACCAAGGCCAAAAGTGATATCAGGGCCATCGAAGCCGCCCTCAATCTCTATCGCCTGGACAACATGATGTACCCCAGCACTGATCAGGGGCTTGAAGCACTCGTAAGCAAACCTGCCGGTGCTCCGGAACCCAAAAACTGGAAGGACGGGGGTTATGTAGACCGGCTACCCAAGGATCCTTGGGGTAGCCACTACCTGTTTCTCAACCCAGGCAGCCATGGAGCCATCGACATCTACTCCACAGGGGTCGATTCTCAATCCACTGAAGATGATGTCGGCAACTGGAATCTGGAGTGACGAGTTTACCCGGTCTCTGAGAGCCCGGTCTTAAAATGAAGCGCCACTCAATAAAGCTATTGCGAATGGGTTATCAGAAAACCAAACCTGCCCGGATCAATGATGGTTTCACCCTGATTGAGGTCATGGTGGTCGTCCTTATCATTGGGATACTGGTCAACTATGTGGTGGTCTCCATAGGGAGTTCATCCCCTTCCGACGCACTGAAAACCGAGGCGCGGCGATTCTTCACCCTGGTTGACCTGGCGGCTGAAGAGGCGCTTCTCCGCTCCAACATCATCGGCGCACTGGTTGAGGAGGAGCGTTACGAATTCCTTATCCTGCAGGAGAAGACCTGGAAACCACTGGAGGAGAGCATATTCAGAAAGCGCTCCCTGCCTGAGGAAATATCCTTTGACTTGATGACCGATGAGCAGATCAGGCTGGAAAAAGAGAAAAAAACACCGGATATAATTTTTTTTACCAGTGGAGAAATCACCCCGTTTGAAGTAAAGATCACATCAGAAATCACCGATGACTACTTTCTGCTGAAAGGCACCGAGATCGGAGAACTCAGCCTGGACCATGTTTCCGAACCCTGAGCAACTGCAAGAATCCACCCCCCGCCAGCAGGGCTTCACCCTGCTCGAGGTCCTCGTTGCGCTGGCAATTCTTGCAATCGCACTCGCCTCCGTCGTAAAGGTTTCAGCAAATCAGTCTCTGAACGCAGAACATCTGAGAGATAAAACAATGGCACACTGGGTCGCCATGAACCAACTCACACAGCTTCAGGTCAGCCGGCGTTGGCCAGCGCAGGGAACGAATACCGGCAAGAGTGAAATGGGACTGCGCGAATGGCACTGGCAGAGCAAAATCACCAATACTAGAGACGACCGGGTCAGACAGGTCGAGATCAGCGTTTTCCGCAATAGTGATGACGACGCCTCAGTAACACGTCTAGTCAGTTTTATCGGCCAGCCTTTCTAGGGAGCCTCTGAACAAGTCATGAACTCGTATCTTGCGTCCAGATTCAGAGGCTGCCCAGAGTGGTGTAACGAATAACGTGTATAAATCTGACCTGAAACAATCTGGCTTTACCTTGTTGGAATTACTGATCGCGATCTCGATCTTCTCCATCATCTCTCTCATCGCCTACAGTGGATTGAAAATCGTACTCGACACCGAAGCTCAGGTTGAAGCACATATCGACCGCCTCTCGGGTCTGCAGATAGCTCTAACCCTGATGCGTCGCGATATCGAACAGGCGAAGGCTCGCCCTATCAGAGACGAATACGGCGATCCTCTACCCGTCATGCAGGCCGGAGGAGATGGGGGGACAGCGCTGGTTTTTACCCGCGGCGGCAGACCCAATCCACTCAATCTGCAGCGCAGCAATCTTCAGCGCATTGCCTATCTGTTGGAGGACAAAAAGCTGTTCCGCCTGACCTGGCCCACCCTGGATAGAGCCCATGGAACCGAATCACGACGCACCAAGGTTCTAGATGGCATTTCCAACATAGAGGTCCGTTTCTTCGATCACAAGATGAAAGCTCACCCATCCTGGCCCATCTCCGGAGAGCTGGAAGAAAAAACCAACGCCCCACTCCCCCTGGCGATGGAAATCACCCTGGAACTCGAAGACTGGGGAAAAATCCGACGCCTTTTCCGGGTTGCGGATATCAATCCATCACTGGAAAGCAACCTCCAATAACCAGAAAAATGCAAAACAGATCACCTAGAAAACGATCTCAATCCGGCGTTGCCCTGATCACTGCAATCATGATCGTCGCGGTAGCGAGCATCGCTGCGGTCACCATGACCGAGACTCTACAGCTGAGCATTCGCCGTACCTCAAACATACTGATCACGGACCAGACTTATTTCTATGCACTGGGCAGCGAAGAGTGGGCGCGAGGCCAGCTGATACGGGACGTAAGAAGTGACAAACAGACTAGTAATCCTTATGACGCCCTTGACGAAGACTGGGCAAAACCATTGCCGATAACCGCTGTCGAAGGGGGAACGGTCGCTGCCCAGATCGTCGACTTGCAGGCACGCTTCAATCTGAATAATCTTTACCTCGCCGAAGAGCCTGATCAAGAGAGCAAAGACCGGACTGCGCAACACTTCGAAGTATTCAGCCGTCTTTTGAACCTACTGGAGCTGGAGGAGGGGCTTGCGCAGACGGTATCAGACTGGCTCGATCAGGATATCGACGCTCAGTTTCCCGATGGAGCCGAAGACAACGAATACCTTGGTGGAACTCTCCCCTACCGGACAGCCAATGGACTCATGAGCAGCCCAACCGAACTGTTACTGATAAAAGGCATCACCCCGGAGGTTTTTGAAAGACTCGAACCCCACGTCACCACACTGCCTGAAACCGTTCCCATCAACATAAATACAGCGGATGCCATTTTACTTCGAGCGCTGGCGGAATCCCTGACTGATTCCGATGCTGAAACCCTGACCTCGGAACGAAAAGAGTCACCCTTCACAAATAAAAAGGCATTTGAAGATAGACTCACCGAGCTTTTAAGCGATAATAAAGAACTGTTGAAAAATGCCGATAAGACTTACTCAGTATCCAGCAACTACTTCCTTCTGGAGACGTCGATAAGCATGGATAATACAAACCAGCACCTCCGTTGTCTGATCAACAAAACGGACAAGGGCGTCTATACTCTGTCGAGGACAACGGGAACCTTCTGAATATGGCTGGCACACTGGTAATTCGACTGCTGGATAGTGAAGCAAACCAGGTAAGCTGGCATCCACTTGGCGCCAGATCCCCGGAGAGCGAACCGATCGGCAGCGGCACACTTAAAGAGGCTGCTGAACAAGCGGCTGGCTGGCGTGTGGTCGTTTTGATCCCCAGCATCGAACTGCTGCTGACGAAAGTCGACATCCCCACAAAAAACCGCCAACGACTGCGCCAGGCAGTCCCCTTTACCCTGGAAAACGACCTTGCGGAAGAGTTGGATGAGCTGCATTTTGCGATTCACACTTCCAGCCCGGATGATAAGACCCTGGTCGCCGTAATCGCAAAACAACTGCTCGATGATTGGCTGAATGCATTCCATCAGGTCGGCATCACCCCACTGGCCATGTACCCCGACCTGCTCGCCCTGCCACGCAAACCCAATCGCTGGACGCTCTACCTCGATGATGAGAGGGTATTGGTTCGTACCGGGGACAATACCGGATTTGCAGCCGATCCGGTCAACTTCGCCGAACTGCTCCGACTTTCCATTGACCAGACAGAGGGAGATCCGCCAGAGCGCCTTGAGGTCATTCAGGCCCCGTTTCTCAGCAGCGCACCCTACTTCGACCTGGCATTGGGTAATCTCAACTATGAGATAACCCATGTCGATTACAACGGCGACTTTAGACAACTACTGTCAGATAACCTGATTGAGCAACAGACGCTCAACCTGCTGCAGGGCGATTATCGTCAAGTCGACAAGCAGGCTCAAAAGTGGCAACGCTGGCTTCCGGCAGCTATCCTGTTCGGCGTTTTTCTGGGACTTTCCATCGTCTCATCATCACTCGACCACTTTCGGCTCAAGGGAGAAAATGCGGCACTAAGCCAACGGATCACTCAGACTTTCCGCGACGCATTTCCCGACACCAAACGCATCGTGGACCCACGAGTTCAGATGGAACAGAAACTGCGCCAGCTACGCAAAGATCAGAAACAACAAGGAGACACTTTCATCGATCTTTTTTCTATTCCGGCAGCGGAAATTATGAAAATCCCCGGCAGCCGCCTGAACAACATCAGCTACCGGGAGGGCCAGCTCGACCTGCAGTTGACCACGCGCGAACTTCCTGCGCTGGAAAAACTAAAAAAGCAGATTGAAGCACAGAACCTCTCAGTTGAGATCCGTTCAGCCAATGCCAAGGGAAAAGAGGTTTCATCCCACCTCCGTGTCAGGAAAACCCGGGCATGAACATCAACCAGTGGCTCTCATCCAAAACCCATCAAGAACGCATAGCGTTGATTGCAGGAGTGACCACACCTGTTCTCCTGTTGGCCTATCTGCTCTTCTGGCTGCCATTCGAACAGGAGATAGACAAGCAGTCACGTCAGCTGAAAGACCGGCAGGAAAATCTGGCCTGGATGCAGAACGCCGCCAGTGAGGTCATGCAGCTACGCGGTGAGGGCAGTATAGCCACACCGAAAAACTCAAACGAGGCGCTGTTTACCTTGATCGACCGCACCGCCAAAAAGCATCGTCTGCGCCAGGCAGTCAAACGACTGAAACCCCAAGGCAGCGACCGGGTTCAGATCTGGATCGAGCAGGCCTCCTTCGATGGCATCATCAAATGGCTGGGCATACTCCAGGCACGCCATGCGGTCAGCATCATCTCCGTGAACATCGATCGCCAGGAGAAACCCGGTTTGGTAAATGCCAGACTCGACCTTGAAAGAGCGACACAATGAGACTTCAGCCAGGCCCAACCATTCTCGGCATTGGCTGCTTTGTGGTGTTTCTGATCGCCGCCACTCCGGCACGCCACGTCTTGGGCTGGCTTGGAGAGACTATCGCCCCACTCACGCTTGCCGACAGCAGCGGTACCATTTGGTCGGGCAGCGCTACAGAAACCCACTACAATGGCGTCAACCTGGGTACAACAGCCTGGAGATTCCAACCACTGGATCTGTTGACCAGGAAGCTCCGCTATCGACTCAGCTTACGCGGACCGGGGCAACAACTCGACGGTTATGCGGGGGTTAACATCGATGGCAGTTACCAGGCCGAGCACCTCAAGGGCATCGTCAAGGCACGTATTATTCCCGGACTACTCAATCAACCGATAATCGGCGCGATCGGCGATCTCGACATCGACATCTCCTCGATACAGTTTGCGGCTTCAAACCTCACTGAGGCTGCAGGCAAAATTCGTTGGCAGGGGGCTGGCATCACCAGCCCTGTTGCCGTGGACTTGGGCGGCATGCAATTCGACATCAAAGGCGATGAAAATGGGCTAAGGTCGAGTATCCAGGATATTGGCGGCGGCCTCAGCATCAAAGGTGAGTTGAATTTGGCTCCGACCGGCACCTATCGGATTTCGGGCAGGATTCTACCCAAGGCATCCGCTGACCCTGCATTGGTAAACACCTTGAAGACAATAGGCAAATCGGGGACCGGCGGCAGCATTCAGCTAAATTTTTCCGGGCAGCTTTGAGGCGCGGTTCCCATCCATGGCATATACGACTCAAACGCTTTCTGCTAGTATTAAGAAACGGCTCATATACCGCAGATAACCCAATGATGAATAAAGACTTTTATTCCAGCAAACTCTGTCAATACGAGCAGTGACCAAGGTCGGTGTAGAAAACACGATGAATAGTCAGGAAACCCGTTCCCCAATATTTTCTCCATCTGTGTGGCATTGCCATATCCGTGGCACGTTGTTCATCGCACTGAGTCTGCTGCTGTTTTGCGCCTCAGTCCAGGCCGACCGGATTACGCTCAACCTGAATGACGCCGATATCAGCGCCTTGATCAAGACTGTGTCCGAACACACCGGCAGAAATTTTGTCGTCGACCCACGGGTGAAAGGCAAAGTCACCGTCATCTCCGCTCACCCAATGGACAAGGATGAATTTTACCAGGTATTCCTCTCCATCCTGGAAGTCCATGGATTCTCCACCGTGCCTGCAGGGGAGGTCATCAAAATCGTTCCCGATGTAAAGGCCAAGCAGATCGGCATACCCACTGGCAGCGACAGCCAGGAACTGCCGGGGGATCAGATGGTCACCCGGATCCTCCAAGTGAAAAACGTTACCGCTTCCCAGCTGGTACCTATTCTGCGACCTTTGATTCCGCAACAGGGACACTTGGCGGCCTATCCAGCCACCAATGTTCTGATTATTTCTGATCGCAGACAGAACGTAGACCGCCTGCTGAAGATCATCTCCCGCATCGATCAAGTGAGCGACAGCTCCATCGAAGTAGTTTCCCTGCGCCACGCCTCCGCCACAGAGGTGGTAAGAATCATCACCGGATTGCAGAAAAATAAGGGTAAAGGTGCCGCTGAACCGGCAAAACTCATCGCTGACGAGCGCACCAACAGCGTACTGATCAGCGGTGACACCACCACCCGACTGCGCACGAGGGTGGTGATCGAACACCTGGATACTCCTTTCGAGAATGAAGGCAATGCCCGGGTCATTTACCTGCGCTACGCCAACGCCAAGGAACTCGCCACCGTACTGACCGGCGTTAGCGACACCATGGACAAGAGCAAGAAGAAGGGCAAGGCGGCAAGCATCTCCACCCCGGTCAATATCCAGGCTGATGAAGCTTCCAACGCACTGATCATTACTGCGCCGCAGAATATCTTCAATGCTCTGCAGTCGATTATCCGCAAGCTGGATATCCGCCGCGCCCAGGTGCTGGTCGAGGCGATTATCGCCGAGATCTCGTTAGACCGGGTCAAGGAGCTTGGTGTGCAGTGGATCGTCGACGGCACCCCTGGCGGCTCGGGACCGGTGGGCGTTATCAACTTAGGCACCCCCAGCATCGGCAGTATCGCAGGTGCCATCGCCGCAGACACCATTCCGGCAATTCCGTCAGGCACCACCATCGGACTTGGCAGTTTCGACAACAATTCGATCAATTTTGCCGCCCTGATCCGTGCGTTGGAGAGCGACACATCGAGCAACCTCCTCTCAACCCCCAGTATTCTTACCCTGGATAATCAGGAGGCGGAGATCGTTGTCGGCCAAAACGTACCTTTCCTGACGGGACAGTACGCCTCCACAGGTTCATCCAGCACCTCGGTTAATCCTTTCCAGACCATTCAGCGTCAGGATGTCGGACTGACCCTGCGCGTCAAGCCGCAGATCAATGAAGGTAACGCTATCCAGCTGGAGGTCGCCCAGGAAGTCTCCAGCATCAACAGGACAGCCAGCACCGGCACCGCCGATATCGTCACCAATAAGCGTACGATCAAAACCGTGGTCATGGTGGATGATGGCGATACCATCGTGCTCGGCGGATTGATTGACGAAGATCTACAGCAAGTGGAGGAGAAAGTACCTTTTCTGGGCGACATCCCCGTCTTTGGTGCCCTATTCCGCGCCAACTCGACCACCAAGGTCAAGCGTAACCTGGTGGTATTCCTGCGCCCTGTTATTGTTAGGGATGCCGCCACCCATGCCGCTGTGACCGGCGACAAATACAACTTCTTCCGGGCACAGCAGTTGCGGATGCGTCAACTGGGTGTCGATCTGTTACCCGATGAGGCAGCGCCTCTGCTGCCCGATCGATTCAATGCTCTTCCTCAGCCTTTTGACGAGGAGAGTGGCACGTCTCAACACTGAGCCAACACCACATGTCTGAGTCACTTCTGAACAACTCTCCGGCAGAGACAGCACCGGCCACGGATGATGGCACAGAGCATCGCCAACCAAGAATCCGGGACGATGTCACTTATGCCTTTGCCAGGCGTCACGGTGTCATCGTCACCGAAGATGCGTTACGGCAGACTCGGGTACTGTTCAAAACCGGGACACCAATAAGCGTCTTCAACGAGATGCGTCGCTTCCTCGGGCGTCCACTTGTCCTGAAGGAGGTTGCAGAAGAGGAGTTTGAACGGGAACTCACCACGATCTACGAGTCAGGTTCCAAACAGTCCAGCCAGATCATGGAGACCATGGGCGATGACATGGATCTCGACGATGTGGCGCGGCAACTCGATCAACCCGAAGATCTGCTGGAAAACGACGATGACGCCCCTATCATCCGTCTGATCAACGCACTCTTCACAGAAGCGATCAAGGAAGAGGCGTCAGACATCCATATCGAGCCCTACGAAAACCGTCTTGTGGTTCGCTTCCGGGTAGATGGTGTCTTGCGGGAGGTGCTCAACCCTCCCCGTACAGTCGCTCCTTTTCTGGTCTCCCGCATCAAGGTCATGGCCCATCTTGACATCGCGGAGAAGCGCATCCCCCAGGATGGGCGCATCTCACTGAAAGTGGGACGCAGACCTGTAGACGTTCGTGTCTCCACGCTGCCCTCCAGCTACGGCGAGCGGGTTGTGCTGCGACTACTCGACAAGAAAGCCGGTCGCCTGGACCTCTCCCATCTCGGCATGTCCAAAAAACTTCTGACGCAGATCGATCCGGGTGTCATCCAGCGTCCCCATGGCATCTTTCTTGTCACCGGGCCCACCGGTTCCGGCAAAACCACCACCCTCTATGGGGCGCTGACTCGACTCAACTCCCAAGAGCGCAACATCGTCACTGTTGAAGACCCGATCGAGTACTACCTCGACGGAATCGGCCAAACTCAGGTCAACAACAAGGTAGATCTGACCTTTGCCAGAGGGCTTCGCGCCATTCTGAGACAGGATCCCGACGTGGTGATGGTGGGTGAGATTCGTGACTTGGAAACCGCCCAGATCGCAGTACAGGCGAGTCTTACCGGCCATCTGGTTTTATCCACTCTGCACACCAACACCGCTATCGGCAGCGTTACCCGTCTCCGTGATATGGGCGTTGAACCTTTCCTGCTGGCATCCAGCCTGATCAGCGTCTTGTCCCAACGACTGGTAAGGACCCTCTGCACACACTGCAAAAAACCCTATTCAGCTACCCAGCGAGAACTGGAATTGCTGGAGTTTCCCCTGGATAAACGGGTAACCCTCTATGCCCCCACAGGTTGTGACAAGTGCCACAATAACGGCTACCTGGGACGCACCGGCATCTACGAACTTGTCGTTATCGATGAAACCCTGCGAAATCTCATCCACCAGGGTACCAGTGAGCTGGAAATGCTCGAGCACGTAAGAAAATCAACCGGCTCCATGCGCCAGGATGGTATGCGCCGTGTACTGGAAGGTGATACCACCATCGACGAGATCATTCGTGTCACGCAAGAGGGCTAGTACACTATGGATGCCTTCGAATTCGTAGCGCTCGACCTTTCCGGCAAGGAGAAACGCGGCGTCCTCGAAGGGGACAGCGCCAAACAGGTAAGACAGCAACTTCGGGAGAGCGGACTTACCCCGCTCACCATCAACACAGCCAGCTCTGAAACCGTCAAAAGCCGCCGTTTTACCCTGCAGCGCCGGATCAACGCCATGGAACTGGCGCTGGTCACCCGCCAGATGGCCACGCTGTTAAAATCCGGCCTGCCACTTGAACACGTTATCAAGACTGTCTCACAACAGACCGACAAGCGGCATGTGGAACGCACTCTGCTGGCAGTGCGCGCCAAGGTTCTGGAGGGACGCAGCCTGGCGGACGGACTCTCCGAATTCCCCCATACCTTCCCCGAACTCTATATCCGCACCGTTGCCTCCGGTGAGGAGTCTGGCCACCTGGAAGTGGTGCTGGAACATCTGGCCGACTACACGGAACGTCGCCAGCAGATGCAGCAAAAGACCGTGCTCGCGCTCTTCTACCCCGCCCTGCTGGTTATAGTTTCAATTCTTATCGTTGGTGGCTTGCTGACTTTCATCGTCCCCCAGGTCACCCGGGTATTTGAGAGCATGGGTCAGGAACTGCCCTTCATCACCAGGGCGCTCATCGCCACCAGTGACACAGTAAGGGATTACGGCGTGCTGATGTTGATGACTCTGCTGATCAGCGGATTTATCTTCAGCTACATCATCAAGCAACCGGGGGCCCAGATTCTGTGGCAACGCTTTACCCTGCATATCCCTCTGATCGGCCGGTTGATCAGAACCTCAAACGCAGCAAGATTTGCACGTACCCTCAGCATCATGGCAGCAAGCAGCGTCCCGATTCTGGATGCATTGCGCATCGCCTCTCAAGTTTTGACCAATCTACCAATGCGCAATGCCGTCGAAGAGGCATCACTACGAGTGCGCGAAGGCAGCAGTCTGCATGGTGCATTGGAAAAGACGGGGTACTTTCCACCCATGACACTCAGCCTCCTGGCCAGTGGTGAATCAAGTGGTAACCTGGAGGGAATGCTGGAAAGAGCCGCCGACATTCAGGAGCGAGAAATCGAATCCCTCGTCTCAACAGTACTGGGGTTATTTGAACCGCTCCTGATCCTGTTCATGGGTGGCGCAGTACTCATCATCGTTTTGGGGATACTGCTGCCCATCTTCGATCTCAACCAGTTAGTAGGCTGACACAGGAGATCCATCTCAGGAAAGCGCAACCATGCTCACTGATCAATACCCCCTAAGTTCCAGACTCCCGGCGATCTGTCGATTGCTCGCAATTCCTCTGCTCAGCTTGAGCCTTCTCTATGGCTGCACCTCCAGTGCCGAAAAAGAAGCCCAACTCAAGGATCCAAAAATCATTCTGGAACAATCCAGGACTGCGTTTGCGGAAAAGAAGTATGAGACTGCATTCCAGCTACTCTTCCCACTCGCCGTGGAAGGCAATGCCGAAGCCCAATATGCATTGGGTTACATGTATCACCATGGACTGGGGTTGGAGAAAGATGATAGCCAGGCTATGCAGTGGATCCAACGTGCTGCTTCGCAGGGCTACGCAAAGGCGCTGAAGGCCTTGAAGTAAAAGAATTTGATGCGGACAGTATTTTTAAACAACGTCAATGAATGCAAATTAAGGCATTCGCGTTATTTACGGACAGTGGCTAGTTTAGATCCAGCGACAGCGTCGTCTGCTGGCCTTGGCGCAATACCACCAGTTCAATGTTATTCGCTGTTTGCAGATCTTTGATCAGGCCCATCGCCTGCTTGTCATCATTTAACGGAACACCATTGACAGAAGTGACGAGATCGGATGGCCGTACACCAAGGCGGTTATAGAGATCCCTGTTTTTCTGCGGCAAAATTCGATAGCCCTTCAACTGTTTGCCCGTGCGAACCGGTACGAAACGAAGATGTTGAAAAATCTTCAGCGGTTCACGCTTGAACATCTCCTTGTATGTGCCCAGAGAAGAGGATGAGGAAGACGATGCCTTGGATGCAGATTTCGATCTGCTGCTGGTTACCACGGACTTGGAAGCCCTGGGGAAACGCAGCACCTCCGACTGACCATTTCTGAGCAATACAACACGGTCTTCATGCACCGCCTGCAAAGTAACCCCACCCATAATCTTCTTGCCAACCTTGTAATACTTCTGCTCTGAGCCAGCCTTGCCGATGATTGCTGCGCCAAGCTCAGGTTTAGGGTCTGCAAAAACGCCATGCAGCGTCAGGTTAAGGTTTGTCTCGGGCGCCCTTTCTGCAACAACCTTCGGGGCGCTTCTTTTTACGGCCCCTGGCCGGCCGAAGACATGCAGAGATGAGAGACGGTCCGACTGATCTTTAAGGGAGCGACCAGGATGTTTTGTTCCAGTGAGCACCTCTCCACTACGAACGATATGTTGCTCAGCGGGAACAGGTATCACCTGCCAGGTGATCTGAGCCAGAACATAGGCAACCAGAACCACAAGTACCAGCAGCGCAACTCTGGGTAAAGTGCGGCTGACCAATTGATCAAACCATCCGGGGCGTCCTGACTCTCCCCAGATCCCCATCGCACGTTGAGCTGTACCTGTAAAATCCATAACTACCATCGATTCCTAAGGATAACGAATCAGACTAACCTTCTTCTTGATCTCATCTATATAGTCTCTATTTATACGCTTAACCATCTTCTCTGCAAGTTTTCGATCGACTTCCGGGCCCACCCGCACACGATAAAATTGTTTTCCCTGAATCGATGTGAATTCGATATGTGCAGGCAGATCTCCTTTTTTAAGCCGCTTGACCAGTTTGTCGGCATTTTTTCTATTGCTGAAACTGGCCACCTGAATTATCCAGGCTGACGGGGAGGTACGCGCAATTTTCCCCGTATTATTGTTGCTGGATGTGGCAGCAGATTTCGGTTTTTTCGGCACTATTTCCAGGCTGCTCTCATTTCGCGAGACCGATTGATCAAACGATGGCAGGATATTGACTTCAGACCCGACAGGCTTTTTCGGCATTGCCGGTATGTTGGTGCCTTTGATCGCTTTATTCAGCTTGGCCGGAGTTTCCAACAGCATGGGTACAAATATGACCACCAGTGAAACCAGCACCGTTCCACCTATCAACCTGCGTTTAATCCTCTCCTCCAAAACCGGATACCTGTCAGAAATCAATAAATCGTATTATGGAGAGTATATCAGGCGCCCACAAAAACATCGGCGACTGGCTCCAGATATTGCAGTGCTTCACCAACGGTCAGGAACGAACCGAATACCAAGACGCTATCATCCCTGCCTGCATCAGCCATTGCAGCCTGCAAGCCATCATTTACCGAGGAAAATCGACTGACTCTGCTACTGCTACTGCTACTGCTACTGCTACTGCTACTGCTACCGGCCTTTCGTAACGCTGCTTCTAGCTGCTCGACCGTACAAGAGCGGCTACCGGACAACTCCACCAGATACCAACTGTCCACGTCCTGGTCCACTACCTGGATCACCCCGGCAACATCCTTGTCCGCCAGCATGGCGAAAACGGCCAGCACAGATCCTTTCGCAGCCTTCTCCCGCAGGTTATCTCTCAGCGCCTCAGCCGCCTGAATGTTGTGCGCCACATCCAGCACCACAGGAACATCCCCGTCTATCAACTGATAGCGACCAGCCAAGTGTACAGAAGCCAAACCCTTTGTTACGTCTTGTGATTCGACAACAAACCGGGAAGAAAGTTGTTCGACGACCGCCAGAACCGCAGCGGCGTTTTGCAATTGAAATGCCCCTGGTAACGCAGGCATTGGGAGATTGGAGTACTCTTGGTGCCCACCTTCCCAGCGCCACCCATCATCACTTGGAGTGGCATGAAAATCCACGTCCACACGACACTGAGTCGCCCCAATCGACTCTGCATGCTGATAGACAGAAGACGGCAATTCTTTATCAGCCATGATCACCGGGCGATTGCCACGCATGATGCCCGCCTTCTCCGCACCGATCTGGTCCAGGGTCTCTCCTAGCCAATCGGTATGGTCCAGCGCAACCGTGGTGATCACCGCTACATCCGCATCAATAATATTCACCGCATCGAGACGTCCTCCAAGCCCGACCTCCAGAATCACCAGGTCTGGCGTCAGTTCAGCGAAAATATCCAGCGCCGCCAGGGTACCGAACTCAAAATAGGTCAATGCCACTTCACCCCGCGCATCATCCACGCGTTGGAAGGCACTGCACAACTGCTCATCCGACACTGGGATGCCATTCAGCCGCACACGCTCATTGTAGTGAACCAGATGGGGGGAAGTATAAGCGCCGGTGCGATAGCCTGCCTGCTTGAAGATCGATTCCAGCATTGCAACAGAGGAACCCTTGCCATTGGTTCCGGCGATCGTCACTACCGGAGATGCCAGCCCTGAAGGCCTCAAACGCTGCCAAACACTGGCGACACGATCGAGTCCCAACTCGATCTCGTGCGGATGAAGTGACGACTGCCACGTCAGCCAGTCGTCCAGACTGCTAAAACGCATGTTCGACAGGGTGTTGAAGAGAGAGGGGGACTATGGGCGTGGCTTGTGCATGAATATGCTTAACAGATCTGCGATGCGGTCACGCATGTCGCGACGGTCGATAATCATATCGATCGCACCATGCTCCAGCAGGAACTCACTGCGCTGAAATCCCTCCGGCAGTGTCTCCCGGACGGTCTGTTCAATGACCCGGGGACCGGCGAAGCCGACCAGAGCATTGGGTTCTGCCAAATTGATGTCACCCAGCATGGCAAGGCTGGCAGAAACACCACCCATGGTTGGGTCGGTCATGACAGAGATAAAGGGCAAGCCGCGTTTTTGTAACCGATCCAGGGCAGCACTGGTTTTCGCCATCTGCATCAGAGAGAAGAGCGACTCCTGCATACGGGCGCCACCACTGGCAGAGAAACAGATCAACGGTATATGACGCTCCAGGGCGACACTCACCGCACGAACAAAACGTTCGCCAACCACTGAGCCCATGGAGCCGGCCATGAAGTTGAATTCAAAAGCCGCCACAACCACTTCCAGCCCCTTGAGCTGGCCGCGCATCACCACCAGTGCATCTTTTTCGCCGGAGCTTTTCTGCGCCTGGCTCAGACGATCCTTGTACTTCTTACTGTCTTTGAACTTCAGGGGATCAACCGATTCAAGAGACGATGCAATCTCCTCCAACGGCTCCGGATCGAGAAACGATTCCAGCCGACGCCGGGCGCCCAGGCGGTTATGATGGTTGCATTTAGGGCAGACATCCAGGTTCCGCTCCATCTCTGCACGATAGAGAATCGCATTGCACCCTGGACACTTGTCCCAAAGACCTTCGGGAACCGCCCGTTTGCTGCCGCCATCTGTACGAATGCGGCTTGGCATCAATTTTTCGAACCAACTCATGGGTGAGATTCTACCTCATTAATGTGCCAGAAGTCAGGAGCCTTAATGAACAGCATCCATTGCCCTGCGCATACCGGACAAAATTTCCGCCAGCGCAGGACCGATTTCATCCGGTGTCTCCTGCAGCGCCTCGACCCTGGATACCAAGGCACTACCGACGACAACAGCGTCAGCAAGCCGAGAAACTGCAGCTGCTGTCGCAGCATCCTTGATACCGAATCCAACCCCCACGGGAAGTGCAGTTTTCTCCCTGATCTGCTCCAGCTTTTCCGCTACTGCGGTGGTATCCAGCTGGCTGGAGCCGGTTACGCCCTTGACGGAGACATAATAGACAAAACCACTCGCCGCGTTGCAGATCCGGCCAATTCGATCAGGTGTACTCGTCGGTGCCAACAGGTAGATCTGGTCAATTGCCTTATCACGCAGTGACTGCAACAGATCCTCCCCCTCTTCCGGCGGAATATCGACGATCAGCACGCCGTCGACGCCTGCGACACTGGCTGACCCGGCAAAGGTAGCGTAACCCATCACCTCAATCGGATTGAGATAACCCATCAAAATCACAGGAGTATTCTGATCCCTCTCCCGGAAAGTCTTAACTATCTGCAAAACATCGTGCAGGCTGACATGGTGCTCCAATGCCCGTTCACTGGCCCGCTGAATGACAGGACCATCCGCCATGGGATCCGAAAAAGGCACGCCCAGTTCAATCAGGTTGGCACCAGCAGAAACCATGTCATGCATTAAACCGACGGTTATCCCAGGGGTCGGATCACCGGCGGTGATAAAGGGGATCAATGCGGTTTTGCCCTGCTCCCGCAGATCACTGAATCTCTGACTGATACGACTCATATCTCGATGCCCTCCCGTGCCGCCACGGTGTGCATATCCTTGTCTCCCCGTCCGGAGAGGTTGACCAGGATGATCTTGTCACTCTCCATTGTCGGCGCAAGTTTGGCCGCGTAGGCCAGCGCATGACTCGACTCCAGCGCGGGAATGATCCCCTCGATTTTAGTCAAAGCGTGGAAGGCACCCAGTGCCTCCTCATCCGTAATCGCCACATACTGCGCCCGCCCGGTATCTTTCAGCCAGGCATGTTCAGGACCGACACCAGGATAATCGAGTCCGGCAGAGATGGAGTGAGTTTCGATGATCTGGCCATCCTTGTCCTCCATCAGATAGGTGCGGTTTCCATGCAAAACGCCTGGCTGTCCGGCACAGAGCGGCGCTGCGTGGTGACCGGTTTCCAGGCCGTCTCCAGCCGCCTCCACACCGTAGATCCCGACCCCTGTATCATCGAGAAACGGATAGAAGAGTCCAATTGCATTGGAGCCACCACCGACACAGGCAACCAGGGCATCAGGCAGTCGGCCAGCCTGTTGCCGAATCTGCTCCCTCGCCTCTCGGCCGATTACGGTCTGAAAGTCCCGCACCATGGCTGGATAAGGATGGGGGCCGGCAACGGTGCCGATTATATAGAAGGTGTTATCGATATTGGTGACCCAATCCCGCATCGCCTCATTGAGCGCATCCTTCAGGGTTTTGGATCCCGACTCCACGGAGCGGACCTCGGCGCCCAGCAGTCTCATACGGTAGACGTTGGCCTCCTGGCGAACTATATCGACAGCCCCCATATAGACCACGCACTCCAGTCCCAGCCTGGCGGCCACCGTGGCGGTTGCCACACCGTGCTGGCCGGCGCCAGTCTCGGCAATGATCCGGGTCTTTCCCATGCGCTTCGCAAGCAGCGCCTGGCCGATGGTATTGTTGACCTTATGCGCGCCGGTATGATTCAGATCCTCACGCTTCAGATAGATCCGTGCGCCACCCAATTCCCGGCTCCAGCGCTGCGCAAAATAGATTGGTGATGGCCGCCCGACATAGTTGGCGAGATCCTCATCGAGCTCCTTGAGGAACTCGGGGTCCTGCATATATTTCTCATAGGCAAGGCGCAAATCCTTGAGGGGTTCCATCAGGGTTTCTGCCACGAACAAGCCGCCATAGACACCGAAATGGCCTCTATCGTCCGGCTGAGTGCCAATTATCTTTTCAGCTGTTGTCGCCACGCTTCACTCCTTCAATGAAGGCCGCTATTTTACCCGCATCTTTGATACCTTTGGACTGTTCGACGCCGCCGCTCACATCTACTGCATAGGGGCGAACCTGCCGCACAGCCGCTTCAATATTGTCCGGATTCAATCCACCGGCAAGGATGATTCTTGAGGCCAGATCTTTAGGTATCCGTTCCCAATCGAAGGCCGTTCCTGTACCGCCTGGCTTACCGGGTTCATAGGCATCCAACAGCAGTCCGGCTGCGCCTCTGAATTCACTCGCCGTCGCAGCCAGATCGATCCCATCGCGCATGCGCACCGCCTTGATCCAGGGTCTGCCGTAGCCTTTACAAGCCGCGACATTCTCTTTCCCATGGAATTGCAGGAGATCGATATGTACCTCCTGTAGCAAGCTTGCGATCCGTGCGCGGTCCTCATCCACAAACAGGCCCACAACAGTGACAAATGCCGGTAAAACCTCGACGACCTTCCTGGCCTGCTCCACACTCACCGCTCTTGGGCTGGGCGGATAGAACACCAACCCAATCGCATCAGCTCCCTGCTGAACCGCCACAAGGGCATCTTCCGGCCTGGTGATACCGCAGATTTTAATCCTGGTTCTCATAAAGCATGGAAAGATACAGGATAGCGCCTGACTGCGCTACGCCAATCACAACTCACCGACAGGTGGCGTTTGCCTGAATCGGGTTGCCGGTTCCGCTGCGCTTGAACCGGCCTACAAAATGTAGGCCTGATCAAGCATAGCGGATCAGGCGATCCCTGCTATGCAGACAATGAGATATCCGGTCCATCAGGTAAGGAATAGCTATCGGGGTAATCGACTTTGGTGAGATAGAGTCCCTGCGGCGGGGCCGTGACGCCACCTTTCGTACGGTCACGCAATTCAAGGATCTGTCGTGCCCAGAATTCCTTCTGCTCTCCCCGGCCGATGGCCATCAGCACACCGGCAATGTTCCTCACCATGTGGTGCAAAAACGCATTGGCATGAACATCGATCTTCACCATCTCGCCTTCCCGGCTCACATTTAACCGGTGAAGGGTACGTACCGGGTGTTTAGCCTGGCATCTCAACGCCCTGTAGGATGAGAAATCATGCTCACCCACCAGTGCCTGCGCTGCCCGGTGCATGCTCGATTCATCCAAGGGGTGATGCACCCAGACCGCTCGATCCCGCCATAGAGCAGAACGCATCGGGCGATTCAGAATATGGTAGCGATAGTGCCGCCCGATAGCCGAAAAACGTGCATGAAAGTCGTCCGGCATCTCTCGTGCCCAGGAAATGCTGACATCTCCCGGCAAATTGACGTTTGTTCCCAACATCCAGGAACGTCTACTCCTGACCGCTTCCGTCTCAAAATGAACCACTTGCCCTGTTGCGTGAACCCCTGTATCGGTCCTTCCGGCACAGTGCAGCCTCACAGGATGATCCGCCACTCTGGAAACGGCTTCTTCGACGCACTGCTGCACGTTGCGCACATCGTCCTGGGTCTGCCAACCGTGAAATGCGGCGCCGTCGTATTCAACCCCAAGGGCAACTCTCATCTATTCCTCTTCATGGATATAAAAGAAAAGGGGTGCAAACTGCACCCCTTCAGAAGACATCTTTTACGACAATATCAGGATGACATTTTTTCGAGCAATTGCGTGGCCTCTTCCTGCTGCTCATCGTTGCCTTCTGTGGCCACCTCTTCGAGGATACTTCTTGCACCCTCTTCATCACCCATATCCACGTAAGCGCGGGCCAAATCAAGTTTGGTATTCACTTCATCTTCTGCACCCAGTTCCATCTCCTCATCGAAGGTCAGTGAGTGGGGTGCGATATCTTCGTCAGCCTCACCCAGATCCTCGCTGTCGGTACCCAACAGATCAGACCCTTCGCCCTCTTTTGCATCCAGATCTTCGGACAGCGACTCCAATTCACGTTCCAGGCTCTCGAGATCAAGATCGTCGAGAGATTCAGAGTCATCGATTCCTATTATGCTGCTGGTTGCAGAGCCCGTATCGTCGGCCAGATCTCCCAGGTCCAGGTCGGCAAGTACACTATCGGTATCTGGTGATGAGTCGAGCTGCAGGCTATCATCCAATCCTTCGGATGGCGTGGCATCCTCCAGCAATCCCGAATCGAGCCCCAGGCTGGCAAGATCGATATCCAGCAATTCAGAGTCTGTGGTATCGGATGTCGTCTGGTTTGCGGCATCATTTTGTGCCACCGCATCATCGGCCATTTCTAAATCTATGGACAACTCAGAGTCCAGAGTACTGGGTTCCATATCATCCAGATCAGAGAGTTCACTCAGATCCAGGGAATCAAGGTCGTTATCAAGATCATCCAGGGTATCGACAGATTCAGGGGCAGCCGGCGCAGGGGTCGACAGATCGAGTGAAGAGTCGTGCAGCTCACTATCCAGATTCAAACCAAGGTCATCGAGTTCATCATCCATACCCGATGCAAAACCGTCCTCCGTCGGCGCTGTGTCCGCAGCAGAGCCAAACAGATTGTTTTCCGGATCGAGCTCCCTGCCCATGGCGGAGATTCTGCTCCAGACATCCGGGTTCGTGGTTGCGATGCCCGCAGCAGAAAGTGCACCGGCCAGTGCGGCAAATGCACTCGTATCTTTTGCCAAATAGTGAATCTCCAGCAGCTTGTGCTTCAGTTCCGCACGCTCAGGGGCCTTTTCGATCGCTTGTTTGACCAGCTCTTCAGCCTGCTGATAACGGCCATAAGCGATGTAAACGTCAGCTTCTGAGAGAGGGTCGACCTCGCCGGTTTCATCCTGCAGTGCATCGATGTCACTGGGAGAAAAATCGCTCAGGAATGATGTTTCATCAGTCAGTTCGTTGATGGAACCCGCTTCCACCTGGGCCGCTTCAGCTGCAGGCTCTCCATCTGGGGTGACAAGAATACTTTCGGCAAATTCCGCTTCAGCTTCCTTGCGACGCCGCATGATCAGCCATAGCAGCGAGAGCAGGAGCACCCCAACAGCGCCCACTATACCCATCAGGGTTGTATTGCCGGTCAAGGCATCCAACAGCCCTCTCTCCTTAGGCTTTTTCTTTACTATCGGTTTTGGCGCAGTCTCCTCTGCGACTCTGGTCGGAGTTACAGGCGGCGCAACCACAGGGGCAGGCTTTTCTGTAACAGCAGGTTCAGGTTTTACCTCTTGTACGGGTTCAGCAACAACAGCACTGTCTGCTGTTTGCCGCATGGCCTCGTTGATAGCAGACTCAATATCTGCCTCTTCGATGACGGGTTCATCGGAAACCGGCAACACTTCCTCTTCGGCCATCACCTCAGGAACCTGAGCCCCATGAAGCTGCGTCGACTGCAACTGTGCAAGCTGATCGCTCTTCAGGGTCAGAAGCCGCTGAATGTCCGCCAGTTGAGCTTCCAGACCCTTGATCCGACCACGTAGTTCCTCACTCTCCTGACGCGTGGATTCATTGGATTCACGCACCAGCAGAATCTGTTTTTCAAGACGTTGGAGATCTTCTTTCTGTTCGGCTTTGCCTTCCCTGTCGACGGCCTCATCGGCCTCGGGCTTGGCAGAGACCAGCTTCAGACGATCATCCGCGGGGATTGGTGCTGATTTAGCGGGAGACTGGTCAGTTGTCGCAGCTTTCCCACGGCCACGATTCTCTCTCCAGGCGTTAGTCTGGGCCAAGAACTCAGATCGTGCTTCACGGGAGGATAGTGCGCTCGGGTCAGCGCCCTCTGGAAGACGCAGGATCTTGCCAACCTTCAGACCATTGACATTATTTCTGATAAAAGCTTTTGGATTGTGCTCCAGCAGCGCCATCATGAGCTGTTCGGTAGTTTCGCCGCTGCGCCGCATCGACTTGGCGATAACCCACAGATTGTCATTGTTCTTAACGGGGCCGTATTCGCGGGCACCGCCGTCACTCCTGCTGGCAGCAGCTTCCTGCCGGCGGGGTGTAACCGTTCGCCTGCTCTGTACGGGAGTTGGTGTGCTCGCAGGTGCTGTCTGTACAACCGGGGCGGTAACCGGCGCCGGTTTGCGTTTTACCGTAACCGGCGGATCCAGCAGCACAGTGTACTCACGGATCAGACGACCCTTCGGCCAATTAACCTCAATGAGGAAATTGAGGAAAGGTTCACGCACGGGATCCCGACTGCTCACCGTAATGACCACTTTGCCATCACTGCGTAGAGTAGGTTTAAAAGTCAAGCCGGAAAGCATGAAGGGACGCTCAACACCGGCCCGGGCAAAGGCAGCTTGAGAAGCCAGTTCTACCCTGACGTCCTGCACCTCATCAGATTTTACCGATATCAGATCGATATCCGCTTTGAAATATTGATTGAGAGACGATTGAGTATGGATCTCACCCAAACCAAGCGCATAGGCGCCCAGTGGTGATAGGGCTGTTGCTATTGCCACTGCCAGGGACAGCTTACGAATCATGCTTCCTCCTTGCCTGAACCACCCCGCTCACCCGTGGATGAGAAGCAGCTGCAAAAGGGTTTATTTAAATCCAGATGGTACATTACGAATGATAGAATAAACTTAATATTATCCGCATAACTATAGCTTATAAATAGTCTTTTACCAAAACTTCAACAATCTTCACAACATTTGCCGCAATACCTGAACGTAGATTGTCAGCCACTGTAAAAAGTGAGAATTGCGTTGCGTTTTTTCCCACAGACCTGATCCTGCCGACCGTGATGTCTTCCTTGCCTGAAGCATGGCTCACCGGGCTGACACAGGCTCCGTTTTCACTATCCACAAGCGTTACACCCTCAGTCTCTGCCAACAGCGACTGCAGGTTCTTCAATGTTAGCGGCCGGGAAGTTTGAAACTGAACCATCTGTGAGTGTCCGTAAAAAACAGGTGCTATGGCAGTTGTCACGGTCAGCGAAAGATCCTCACATTCAAGGATGCGCAGAGCGTCCTGTTCAGCCTTTATCTCACTGAAGGTACTCCCATCTTCATTGAGCTCACCCAGCGGAGACAAAAGGTTGAATGCAATCTGCCGGGGAAACAGCACCGGAGTTATCGGTTTGGCATTGAGCAACTGCGCGGTCTGCCTCGCCATCTCTTCTACGCCGGCACGGCCGAAATCTGAAACGGCCTGACAACTGACCAGCGAGACTTGTTCGAGCCCCACCCTGTCCAGCACTGGCTTGAGAACCCTGACCAACTGGCTTGTGCCTGCGTCCGGCAGAGTGATGATGCCCCCTTTCGATACAACTTCCATCGACTCAGGATTGACCCAGCCAACCACGGGTGGCAGATCTGTCGCTTCCAGCAGCCGGGAACCGATATCCAGAATAATACAACCGGCATCCTGTGCGAGATCAAGCCAGTCTCCAGCAGAGGAGTCTTCACCGGTCGAAATAACAATACGGACTTGGGTAAAATCGAACAGCGACAGATCGGCAATGGTCAATGCCCGGTCCCCGAACTCAACCGTATCTCCCACAGCCTCCTCATCCCCGAGCACCTGCAAGCTACCGGCAAGAGTGGGATGCGAAGAGATGGCCTCCAGTAAGGTTTCACCAACCAGGCCGGTCGCGCCGACCAGTGCAATATCCACTTCAGGGTTCATCTTCTGTTCAATCTCTTGATAGGGTTTGATTCCCCGCAACTCGTTACGAAGAAACACAGGGGGCAGTGTTCAGTTTCCACCATTAATAGAAGAACCCCGTACACGCTATTTGCGCGCCGGGGCCGTCTTCTTCCTGGCATTGGAGCAAAATCGGCCCCAAGCCTTTAATCAATCAGCTCTCAATGAGGATACGCAGCATCCGCCGCAAAGGCTCCGCCGCGCCCCAGAGAAGCTGATCACCCACGGTGAAGGCATTCAGGTATTCCGCACCGAGATTCATCTTGCGCAGACGACCCACCGGCACCACCAGGGAACCGGTCACCTTGGCCGGCGTCAACTCCTGTACAGTGATGTCCCGTTCATTGGGTACTACCTTGACCCAATCATTGGCGGAACCGAGGATCTCTTCCACCTCATCCATCGGCACATCCCTGCGCAGTTTGACCGTCAGCGCCTGACTGTGACAGCGCATGGCGCCAATGCGCACACAGGTACCATCGATGGGCACAGGATTGTCGGACCGGCGCAGGATCTTGTTGGTCTCGGCAAAGCCTTTCCACTCCTCCTTGCTCTGGCCATTCTCCCGGGCCACATCGATCCAGGGAATCAGGGCACCCGCCAAAGGCGCACCAAAATTCTCGGTGGGGAAACCGTCGCTGCGGATAGCATCAGCCACCGCCTGATCGATGGGGAGAATCGGCGAATAGGGATCGTCCAGCTGCTCATTGCTGACAGCCGCCTTTACTGCGCCCATCTGCTTGATCAACTCCCGCATGTTTTTGGCCCCGGCTCCGGATGCTGCCTGATAGGTCATCGCAGTCGTCCACTCCACCAGATCCTCCCGAAAGAGGCCGCCCAGCGCCATCAGCATCAGGCTGACGGTGCAATTGCCGCCGATGTAGTCCTTGACGCCACTGCTCAGGCCATCGCGAATGACGTTGTCGTTGACCGGGTCGAGCACGATAATGGTGTGGTCCTTCATACGCAGGCTGGATGCCGCATCGATCCAGTAGCCGTCCCAACCCGCAGCTCGCAATTTGGGGAAGACCTCATTGGTGTAACCGCCACCCTGGCAGGTAACGATTACATCCATTTTCTTCAGTTCATCGATATCCGTGGCATCCTTGAGCAGCGGAATCTCTCTGCCGATATCAGGACCCTTCTGACCAGCCTGGGATGTGGTGAAGAAGACCGGCTCTTCGATATCGGCAAAATCGTTCTCTTCGCGCATACGGCCCACCAGGACCGACCCGACCATGCCACGCCAACCTACAAATCCAACTCGTTTCATCTGTCTTGTCTCTATTTCAATTAACCGCAAAGAACGCGAAGAATCTTACTCGGCGTAAACAATGACTTTAATTACAGCCTTTGCGCGCTTCCCGGTTTCAACATCACAGCGCAGCGACCACCGCATCGCCCATGGCGTCGCAGCTGACCTCAGTTTTGCCCTCGGACATGATGTCCTGGGTCCGCAAGCCATCGTCCAGCACCTTGTTGACCGCCGCCTCGATACGATCCGCCATCGCGGGCTCATCCAGGCTGTAACGCAGCATCATCGATACCGAGAGGATGGTGGCCAGCGGGTTCGCCTTGTTCTGCCCGGCAATATCCGGCGCGGAACCGTGGATCGGCTCATACATGCCCTTGCTGTTCTCATCCAGCGAGGCGGAAGGCAGCATGCCGATAGAACCGGTGAGCATGGCGGCACAATCCGACAGGATATCACCGAACATGTTGGTGGTAACCATCACATCAAACTGTTTCGGCGCCCGCACCAGCTGCATCGCAGCGTTATCCACATACATGTGACTCAGTTCAACATCCGGGTAGTCGTCGCCCACGCGAGTAGCAACCTCGCGCCACAACTCAGTGCACTCCAGGACATTGGCTTTGTCCACGGAGCAGACCCGTTTATCGCGTTTCATCGCGATGTCGAAAGCGACCCGGCTGATGCGGTCAACCTCGGACTCGGCATAGACCAGGGTATTGAAGCCCTGCTTTTCTCCGCTATCGAGCTCCCGCACACCCCGGGGCTGGCCGAAGTAGATGCCGCCGGTCAGCTCGCGCACGATCATGATATCGAGACCCGAAACCACTTCCGGCTTCAGGGTTGAGGCATCCGCCAGTTGCGGATAGAGGATCGCGGGACGTAGATTGGCAAAGAGATTGAGACCGGCGCGCAGACCCAGCAGCCCCTTCTCGGGACGGATGGAGATGTCCAGCTCTTCCCATTTGTAACCACCGACAGCACCAAGCAGAATCGCGTCCGCCTCCTGCGCCATTTCCAATGTCGTTTCCGGCAACGGCCCACCGGTGGCATCGATGGCAGCCCCGCCGACCAACGCCTCGTCCATCTCGATATCCAGTCCAAAATCATCACGCAGTGCGGCCAATACCTTTACAGCCTCGGTAACAATCTCAGGGCCAATACCGTCACCCGGTAGAATCAGAATATTTTTACTCATTTCGATTTACATCCTTACCCGCAGCTTGCTGCGAAGATTGGGTAGGGCGCGCCGCGCGCACCATGATTACTGTATCTGCTCATTCTGGTGCGCATGGCGCACCCTACATTCTTTGCGGTTCTTCAACCAAATAACCAGGGCGCTTCCTGGCGCCGGCGCGCTTCATAGGTTTTGATGGCATCCACATGCTGCAGGGTGAGGCCGATATCATCGAGCCCATTGAGCAGGCAGTGCTTACGGAATGCATCCACCTCAAATGGAATGACCCCATCCTCAGCTATCTTCAATTGCTGCGCCTCCAGGTCCACAGCTATCTCCAGCGGCTTATCCCCGCCTGCGGCAGCAAACAGGTTATCTATTATTTCTTCTTGAAAAACAATAGGTAGTATTCCATTCTTAAAGCAGTTATTAAAGAATATATCTGCAAAACTGGGGGCGATTATGACCCGAAATCCATAATCCTCCAATGCCCAGGGCGCATGCTCACGGGAAGAACCACAGCCAAAATTCTTGCGTCCCAGAAGGATGCCCGCCCCCTGGTAGCGGGGATCATTGAGGACAAAATCCTCATTCAACGGCCGCTTGCCGTTGTCCATGCCTGGCTCACCATGATCCAGATAGCGCCATTCATCAAACAGGTTGGGACCAAATCCGGAGCGCTTGATCGACTTAAGAAACTGTTTGGGGATGATGGCATCGGTATCCACATTGGAACGATCCAATGGACAGACGATGCCGGTAAATGTCTCGAATTTTTTCATAATCAGATAACCATAAAGTACACGAAGAACACATCATAAAATAAAGAAAAATAAATAGTTTTCCCGATAATTATGCCCTTCGTGGCGAATCAGAAATCCCTTACATCAACAAAGTATCCGGCAATCGCAGCTGCGGCAGCCATCGCAGGACTGACCAGATGAGTGCGTCCACCCTGCCCCTGCCGACCCTCAAAATTGCGATTCGAGGTCGATGCACAACGCTCACCCGGTTCCAGCCGGTCGGCATTCATGGCCAGACACATGGAGCAACCCGGCTCACGCCACTCAAATCCTGCATCAATGAAGATTTTGTCGAGTCCTTCGGCTCCCGCCTGCTGCTTCACCAGTCCGGATCCCGGAACGACCAGCGCCAGTTTGATGTTGTCTGCCACCCGTCGACCCTTGGCTACTTTTGCAGCCTCGCGCATGTCCTCGATACGGGAGTTGGTGCATGAGCCGATGAAGACCTTGTCCACATCGATCTCACTGACCGGGGTACCCGCTTCGAGTCCCATGTAGTCCAGCGCCCGGCGCATGCCTTCCGCTTTGACCGGATCATCGACCCGATCCGGGTCCGGTACCTGCGTATCCACGCTGACCACCATCTCGGGGGAGGTGCCCCAGGTAACCTGAGGTTTGATCTCTGACGCATCGATGTTGACGACCCTATCGAACTCGGCACCTTCATCACTGTGCAGGGTCTGCCAGTTGGCGATGGCCTGTTCAAGCGTCTCACCCTCCGGCGCATAGGGACGGCCTTTGACGTAGTCGATGGTCTTCTCGTCCACCGCCACGAAACCGGCCCTGGCACCCGCCTCGATCGCCATATTACAGACCGTCAGCCGTCCTTCGATGGAGAGGTCGCGGATTGCCTGGCCACCGAACTCAATGGCGTAACCGGTGCCGCCGGCGGTGCCGATCTCACCGATGACCGCCAATACGATATCTTTGGCAGTAACGCCGGGGGCAGTCTTGCCGTCGACACTAATCAGCATCGATTTCGACTTCTTCTGGATCAGGCACTGGGTAGCGAGCGCATGCTCAACCTCCGAGGTTCCGATGCCGAACGCCAGTGCACCCATGGCACCATGGGTAGAGGTGTGGGAGTCACCACATACCACCGTCATGCCCGGCAGGGTAGCACCCTGCTCCGGCCCAACCACATGCACAATGCCCTGACGGATATCGTTCATGGTGAATTCGGTCAAGCCAAACTCTTCGCAGTTGGCATTCAAGGTCTCCACCTGAATGCGAGCGATAGGATCGGAGATATCCGCGATTCCGTTAGGACGACTCGTGGTGGGTACGTTGTGGTCCGGCGTGGCCAGGTTGGCCTCAACACGCCAGGGTTTGCGGCCTGCAATCCGTAACCCTTCGAAGGCCTGAGGCGATGTCACCTCATGCACCAGTTGCCGGTCGATATAGAGCAGTGCAGTGTCGCTTTCATCGTAGCGCACTACATGTGAATCCCAGAGTTTGTCGTAAAGGGTCTTGTTAGTCATCAGCCTTGCCTCATCATTGTGGTGAAACCTTAGGATGTTCCGATATATAATAAAAATTCATATTTTTCATATTTTTTATTCTAATTAGGAATACATGTGGAATTTGCCAATCTACGCGCATTTGTAGAGGTCGCCCGCTCCAGCTCTTTCTCCCAGGCGGCAGAGATCTTATTCATCACCCAACCTGCGGTCAGCAAGCGGGTAGCCGGGCTGGAGACGGAACTCAACTGCCGGTTGTTTGATCGTATCGGGCGGCAGATTGTCCTTACCGAACCGGGGAGGCAGCTATTGCCGCGGGCTGAACAGATCGTCGAGGAGATCACCGACATCCGGCGTGAGCTTTCCAACCTGAGCGGAGAGGTCGGAGGCACGCTGGCCATGGGAACCAGCCACCATATCGGCCTGCATCGCCTACCACCATTTCTTAGAGGTTATGCCGACAGCTACCCCGGAGTCACACTCGACATCCACTTCATGGGATCGGAAAAAGCCTGTCTTGCTGTGGAGAGTGGAGAGCTGGAACTGGGTGTGGTCACACTGCCGCTGCAATCACCCAGAAATCTGCTGACACAACAGGTTTGGCATGACCCACTCTGTTTCATCGTGGGAGAGGAGCACCCGCTGGCCGGTCGACCCAACATCGGAATTGAAGAGCTTATCCAACATCCTGCGGTCCTCCCAACCCTGGGCACCTACACTCGAACACTGTTGGAAGATCGCCTCGAAGCAGAGGGATACAAGATCAACTGCAGCCTCTCCACCGACTATCTGGAGACATTGAAGATGATGGCATCGATCGGATTAGGCTGGGCGCTGCTGCCGGAGACCCTATTAACGCCAGGACTGGTTAGACTCAATGTTGAAGAGATCAGACTGGAGCGCGCGTTGGGTTTGGTGACCCACCGACAGCGCACCTTGTCCAACGCGGCGCAGGCGATGCAGCAATTGATAATGGGCAGTGGCGAAAAGGGTATCGTTTAACCGACTGCACCCTGCCTGTTTCGTATCAGCGGCCACCTTACTCGTTGGCCTTCTGCCTCTGGTATTATCTACAGAATCATAACTAGTAGTATTGGACGGGCTGGCCCTATCGACCATACCGACACTATTCATGGTACCTGCCAGCTGGCGTTTCTGATTGAAAATGGGGAACCCAGAAACGAAGCAAACGCGGATCCAAAATAGCGCAAGAAACAAATGAAACAGAAATAATCATGACATTATCCCATACCAGTGCGGTCGTTTTTGTACATGGCATCTTGGGCTTCTCCTCAATCCAACTACTGGGGAAAGAGATACAGTACTTCCGCGCACTCAAGACAAGCCTGCACGATTACCCTGTCCCCATCCACTTCCCCGCACTACCCGCCACCGGCACCATTCAGCAACGGGCTGAAGCACTGGCTGGCTACCTTGCAAAAATCCCTGAACAGCAGATCCATCTGATCGCTCACAGCATGGGCGGACTGGATTCACGTCACGTCATTTGCCACTTCGATCCAAAATATAGAATCCAGACACTTACCACCCTTGCCACCCCACACCGTGGATCCCCACTTGCAGAGTGGTTTATCAACAAACCTGGGGTGATTCCCGTATTGGGCAGGCGCCTTGCATCACCTGGACTGTATGAATTAACACCAGAGGCCTGCACCCAGTTTAATATTAGAAATCCAGATCGGCCAGATGTCACCTACCAATCCTACGCTGGTGTACGCACTGCAGCGGAGATGCCAATACTGTTTAGGCCATGGAGCAGCATGCTTGAGCAGGAGGCGGGTGAAAACGACAGTCAAGTCCCAAAAACATCTGCTATCTGGGGGGATTTTCAAGAAAGCCTTCGAGCTGATCATCTAGAGCTTGTCGGTTGGAGCTTAGGGCGATCAAACAGCACTACCAATCGCCCATTTGATCACATCGCTTTCTATCACAATCTACTCAAGCGCTTGATTCGCTGACCAAGCCACTTCATTTCCTATTCCAAAACCATCAAAGGAGGGGTATAAAGTAAGTTGTTTCATGATGTGCATATAAAGCTATCGACCTTACATAGGATGGATGTGGCATGAGCACTGAAGCATCACAACAAACAGCCAGATACAAAGATAAGATCTACATACTAATTCTATCTATCATTTCTCTTCTCTTTATTGGCTGCATCTCATTACTGGCTTACAAAAGCTACTATTATGTCAATCATCAACCCCCCGAACCACACAAGCTAAATCTAATTGACCAGATTGCACTCTGGTTTGATCCGATTTTTTTTCAATATAACCTGGCACTATTGAGCCTATCAGTAACCATCATCCCGCTAATAACCTTCTGTTATATCCAAAACATGAAGAACGAAAAGCGACGACGCCTGCACCGTGAACTTCCGGCTAAACTGTTAGATGATCCTTCTGTAAAAAAGTATATTGAACAGTACATTAAGAAATCATTTCATATCCATCACTATCTTGGCAGCATGTTGGTACTAAGCCTTGTCGTCATAATGGGCAGCATGATCATCCTGCTCCTAAAACCACTGCCACTGAATGCTGCAGATGGAGTAACTGGCGTAGACTACAGCCTGGGGGCAAATTTTCTCATGCTCGGCACCTACATGGAGTCATACATTCTTGGCGATGAGAAACTATATATACATGTCCTATCTAACACTCTAACTGCTTTTCAGTTTGGATTTCTCGGTGCCTACATCTACTTTATCGGGCACTTGGTACGCAGCTATTTCACACTTGATTTAACACCAAACATGTTTGTCAGCAGCAGCGTACGTATGATAACAGGGGCATTACTGGCATTGGTTCTGTGCTACATCATCATTGATCACGAAAGCAAAGAGAGTGTACTTTTGCAGGGGTTACCTGTCTGGAGTTTCTTTATCGGCTTCTTTCCTAGTCGCGGACTCCTCTTTCTGGAAAAGATATCGATTAAAACCATTGGGTTTGCCAAGGTGCGCTATTTTTCAACGCCACTATCCAACCTGCCAGGAATGAGTTATGCACATCAGATCAGATTAGCCCGGGAAGGCTATGACAATATTGAAAACCTGGCCAACGCCTCAGCGTTAGACTTGGCATTGCGCACTGGCTTTACCTACCCACAGCTTAATCAATGGATAAGCCAAGCCAAACTGCATGAGCACCTGCGCAACGACTACCAATCCTTTCTGCAGGACACAGGAATCAGCAGCATGGATGAACTTAAAGCCTTCTTTAAATCATACAGCAAAGATAAGTCAGCAGACCCAGTCTCCTTACTTGCAGCAGCAGGCAATCAATACGAACAGAAAATCAATATTTTGTACCGGCTTGTAAATACTTCATAACCAGACTAGCAACACGGAGAATCAACCATACAAAACACAGAGAGCAATAATGAGACGCAGCCCATTAACAATCGTATTTATTTGCATTCTACTCTGTAGTACATACACGATGCCGCTCTTTGCAGGTGAAATATGTTCACCGGATACATTAATCCATACCAAACAACACATAGAACAACAAGGCTGGAAAGAGTATTTTAAGGATGATGAAATAACCGTTTATAACCGTACAACACCCGACAGTGAAATTCGCGAAGTGCTCGCAACAGCAAAATTTCCCATCCATTCTAAAGCAATATTTAATACCCTATCAGACTACCCTCAATACATAGAATTTATGCCCTATGTGGAAGAGAGCAATATTATCAAGCAAAAAGAGAACAGCACCATTCTATTCCAACAGCTTAGCTTCCCCTGGCCGATATCAGATAGATACTTTTTTATAGAACTCACTTCGATTACAGGAAACAATGAAAGCTACAACATCTCATGGAGACTTGCTTCAGAAACCAACAGCTCTCAGCTTGGAAAAGGCATAGCTTTAAAAACTGATAATGGCTACTGGAAGCTTTGCCCAATTGGTACTGACAACAGCACCTATATAGAGTATTTCATTCATACTGATCCTGGTGGCGCTCTGCCTGTCTGGATTATTAACCAGGCGAATAGCCAGGCTGTACCTGATGTATTACGTGCATTATATAAGCGAGTAATGGAAACAACCAACAACTCAAATCAGTGACCACCACAAATAATTTTATTATTGCAGCCTCTTGATATGTTGCCTTTAATGAAAAACCAATCCATGCGATCTTTGCATTTTCATGATCATTGTTGGGCGAAAACACTATCTCTTCACCGCCCGCAGCACGACAAATTTCGGGTTCGCGGAGATTTGCTCTACATTTCCGAACAGACGTTTCAGTTTGGAATGATAGTTGAGGTGACGATTACCGACAATGCGCAGTTCTCCCCCGCGTTTTAGCACCTTCACTGCCTGACTGAACATGTGCCAGGCGATGAAATCACCCACCACCTGTTGCTGGTGAAAGGGGGGATTGCAAAGAACCAGATCAGCTGTTTCCGGTGCAAAATCACTTAGCGCATCCCCTACTTTAAATACCACACTGTTTTGCAGACCTGAAGCTTCAAAGGTCGCCTTCGCACTGGCAACCGCCATATAGGACTCGTCCACAAAGTGGATCGTTGCATTAGGATTTCTTTCAGCCGCAATGAGGCCAACCACACCGTTACCGCATCCCAGGTCCACAATCTCTGACAACCCCTGTGCCGGAATGTGTTGCAACAAGAGCCGGGTGCCAATATCGAGTCTGTCACGGGAGAAAACATTTGCATGGTTGATCAGTTGGAATTTGCTGTCTTCCAATTGATAAGAGACCGGATAGGGTGAAGGAGACATCCGCAGTATTGCATCCGGCTCGGAAAAAATCAGGCGCGCCTTCTTCTTTGCCAGAGAGGTTCTGGTCGGCCCGAAAATCGACTCAAACAGTTTCAGAGTGGAGCTGTGGATCTGCTTCACCATACCGCAGCCGATGATGCGGCAGTTATCCGCCAAATGGGGCCTCAGTCGCAGCAGTTCATCCTCCAGCAGCGCAAGAGTCTTGGTGACTCTGACCAGCACCAGATTGTAGCGAGTTCGATGGGTTTGGAGTGAATCGATAATGGTTACCGCATCTACCGGCAATCCATTGGCAGATAAATTCACTCTTGCAGCCTCTTCAGCGATAAATGAATCACCCTGACTGACTGGTGAGAACAACGCCAAGGCCGTCCCCAGCGCGCCAAAACTATCGTTCAGGATCAGGATTTTGCGACTTTGAGAAAGCAGATCCTTTTCGGCGAGAAAGCTAAGAAGATACTCATCCGCTGCATCCCAGGCGCGCAGAGTTTCTTTCTTACGCTTTGGATAGCGGCTGAGTAAAAAATTACCAAAGGGAGTGCTGAAATGCGCCATCTTAATCAACCGTTTGTAGCCCGCGTTTGATATAGACATCGTAACGGGTGTTCGGGCTTTTGATCGACATGGTTGGCTCGGCTTCACCAAGAAAATCCGCCTTGGCCGGACGTTTCACCACCACCCTGGCGATGGCGCATTCCCGCGCGGTCCGCAACAATTCAGCCGCATCCGGATCGTCACCCACAAGGGAGCGAAAGACCCGCATCTCCTTTTTCACCAGGGCCGATTTCTTACGGTGGGGATACATAGGATCCAGGTAGACCACCTCCGGTCTGTACGCCTCTTTCAAGCCCCGCATGAATATAATGGCATCGGCCGAAAACAGTTCCATCCGCGCAGCAATCTGTCTGACGGCAGCATCCTCCAACGCACGATCAAGGCCATCCTGCAACAAAGCGGCGATAATGGGAGAGCGTTCAACCAGCTGAACTTTACAACCTAATGTTGCCAGTACAAACGCATCCCGACCAAGCCCTGCAGTAGCGTCCAACACTGTTGGATTAAGCCCTTTTTTGAGTCCGGCCGCTCTGGCCAACGGTTGCCCCCGGCCACCGCCAAACTGACGTCGGTGCGCGCTTTTGCCGGAGACAAAATCGATATAGAGCACGCCACCGCCCGATGCCTGATGCAATTCCAGACGTTGCGGGGTTTTGACCAGTTGCATATCCGTCACTGTCCCATCCAGAGACGTGACCGGCAGTTCCAGCAGGTCTGGATCAGGCTGCTTCATGATTGAGCCAACGCCAAACGATCAACATCGCCAGAAGCGCATAACCCGCCGCCACCCAATAGGTGGGTCCCGGTCCGATGCCAGTCCAGAGATATCCACTGAGCAGACTGCCGAATGCACCGCCGCCGCCAAAACTGATGCTGCTATAGAGCGCCTGCCCCCGTCCCTGATGCTTGCCGACAAAAAAGTGGTGGACCAGGTGGATAGCCGCAGCGTGAAAAGTACCAAAGGTGGCTGCATGCATAACTTGGGCAAGCAATACCAGGAACAACTGGTCTGGTGCGCTACCGACGATAACCCAGCGCACGACGGCAATAAGCAGGCTTATGATTACCACCTTGCGCGCACCCCAGCGATGCAACAGCCGGTGCATCACCAGAAACACCAAAACTTCAGCAACTACTCCCAGCGCCCAGAGCTGGCCGATGAGGGTACTGGAATAACCGTGTTCCTCCATGTAGATCGAGTAGAAGGCGTAGTAGGCACTGTGACTCGCCTGCATAAGGAAGCAGGCGGCCAGAAAAGCAATGACCTCCTTGCGCTTCATTACCGCCAGTATCGAACCCTGTTCATGATGGGGCATCCTTGCGCCCTGCTCCGGCACCACGAGACTGTTTAGCCAGAGACCAAGATAGAGCACCAACACCGCCATCGGCACCAGTCCAACCTCCATCTGATCGATGAGATAACCGAGCCCGACGACCGCAATGATAAAACCGATGGAACCCCAGAGACGTACACGGCTGTACTGCTGTATTTGGTCGCCCAGATAGCTGAGGGTCACAGCTTCAAACTGGGGCAGCGACGCGTTCCAGAAGAAACTGAACAGCATCATCACCAGCGCCAGCATCCAGAACCCTTCGGCGTAGAAGACCCCGCCAAAGGTGATCAGCGCCAGCAATGATGCAAGACGGACGATGGGCATCCGCCGCCCCGTATGATCGGCAATCCAGCCCCAGACATTGGGCGCGACCAGTTTGGTAAACATGATCACTGCCATCAACTCCCCGATCTCCGAGGGAGCGAAACCACGATCCTTTAGATAGAGTCCCCAGAACGGCAACAGCGCCCCGAGCGAGGCGAAGTAGAAGAGATAGAAACCGGAAAGACGCCAGTACGGCATTAAATAACAGGCGTATCCGAATGCACGTCCATATTCTGTCCACGATGGCGCAGCATATGGTCCATCAGCACCATCGCCATCATGGCCTCGGCGATGGGAGTGGCGCGAATCCCGACGCAAGGGTCATGACGCCCCTTGGTGACCACCTCGACCGGATTCCCTTCTTTATTCACCGTGTTTCCGGGGAGACGCAGGCTTGAAGTGGGTTTCATGGCAATGCTGGCAAGAATATCCTGGCCGCTTGAGATGCCGCCCAACACACCACCTGCATGATTGCTGCTGAAACCATCCGGCGTCATTTCGTCCCGATGCTCGGTACCCTTCTGCTCCACACAGGCGAATCCGTCACCGATCTCCACGCCCTTCACTGCATTGATGCTCATCATCGCATGGGCGATCTCGGCATCGAGGCGGTCGAAAATCGGTTCACCCAGGCCTGGTGGCACCCCGGTGGCAACCACATTGATCCGCGCACCGATGGAGTTCCCCTCCTGGCGCAGTTCATCCATATAGGCCTCAAGTTCCGGCACCTTGTATAGATCGGGGCAAAAAAAGGCGTTTTCATACACATCATTCCAAACAAACTTCTCCGGTTTGATGGGACCGAGTTGTGCCAGATAACCGCGAATCTCAATGCCGTAACGTGTTTTGAGATACTTCTTCGCGATGCCGCCGGCAGCCACGCGCATGGCCGTCTCCCGCGCAGAGGAGCGTCCGCCGCCCCGATAGTCACGAAAACCGTATTTCTGGGTATAGGTGTAGTCAGCATGTCCCGGACGGAAACGATCCATAATTTCCGAGTAGTCCTTGGAACGCTGATCCGTGTTGTGGATGATCAGGCCAATTGGGGTACCGGCGGTCTTACCCTCAAATACGCCGGATAGAATCTGCACCTCGTCCGCTTCACGACGTTGCGTGGTGTGGCGCGATGTACCCGGTTTTCTGCGGTCGAGATCCCGTTGCAGATCCGCCTCGGACAATTCAAGGCCGGGAGGACAGCCATCGACAATACATCCGATCGCCGGCCCGTGGCTCTCGCCAAACGAGGTTACGGTAAAGAGTTTGCCGAAGCTGTTGCCGGACATTCGACTATCGCTCCAACCAGGCGTTGATACCTTCCAGATCGGACTGGGTCAAATTGCCGGCCGCCTGCTTCAACTGCAAACCATTGAGGATGTAATCGTAGCGTGAACCTGCATAGTCTGTCTGGGCTGAAAAGAGATTACGTTGCACATTCAGCACATCAACGATGGTTCGGGTGCCAACTTCATAACCCGCCTGAGTGGAGTCCAGCGCGCTCTTGGCAGAGACCGTCGCAGCCTTGAGGGCTCCCACTCGGCTTATGGTGGAGAGCACACCCCGATAAGCATCGCGCACCTGCCGGTTCACTGCGCGCTGACTCTGATCCAGAACCAGCTGGGAAGCACGGAAATCACTCCGGGCCTGTTCTGTCCGGGAGCTAACCGATCCGCCGGCATAAATTGGCAGTTGCAACTGCACACCAATCTTGCCGGTATCTGCTTCGGAGCCGAAGTCATTACTGGTGCGGAACATATCGTACCCTCCCACCAGATCCAGGGTCGGATAGTGGCCGGAGCGGAGGACTTCAATATTTTTACGCGTGCTCTCCAACCCATTACGGGCGGCAATAATGGTGTAGTTTTGCGCTTGGGCCGTATCGGACCACGCCTGCAGGGTGTTTGGGTTCGGCGGATCGAGTTTCAGCTTCTCACCCAACTCGGCCAGTGCCTCCTGTGGCGCCTGACCAATGATCTCAAACAGCGCCTCCCAAGCATTGTCCACTGCATTCTCGGCGGCAATCTCCTCAGCCCTGGCACCGTCATGAGATGCTTGGGCCTCATGCACATCGGTAATGGCAATCAACCCCACATCGAAGCGTTGTGTCGCCTGATCAAGCTGGCGGGCGTTGGCTTCAGTCTGGGCCTTGGCCACCCGCAGGATATCCTGCGCCGCCAGAATATCGAAATAGGCGGATGAGCTACGCACCATCAGGTCGATCTGGGCAGCTGCATACTCCGCTTCCGACTGTGCGATGGAGTGATCCGCCTGCTCAAGCTGAATCCAGTAATCGCGATGATAAAGCGGCTGGGAGAGGTTCAGTCCCAGACTCTTATCACTATAGCTACTGGTACCCTCGCCACCTGTTGGAGAGGTCTTCACATCACGTCTTACCCCATCGATTTCCCCACCCAAGCTGATCGTGGGAAGCAGTCTCGCACGCGCCTGCACCTTGCCTTGGCGCACCGACTCCAGCCTTTCCTTTGCTTCTTGGAGCTGCGGATCATTGACCAGCGCCAGATTGTATACATCCATCAGATCCCGAGCCTGCAGCGGCATCGCCAACAGTGCGGACAAGAGAGGGAGGACCAATCGAGTTTTTTTCATCTTCAGCTCCATTCCTAGAGGGATTCGGACCACGGGGTACCGACTAAAACAGTTATTATAGGGTATTGAAGGATCAACGTAAGTCTTCGATCCAAAGGCCGCCTGCGCTCACTTTTTATCCATGGGACCGGCAGCCAGCTGAGGATCAAGACGGGTTCCGAACAGATTCAACCCCCAATGCAGATGGGGACCAGTCGCCCGGCCTGTCGACCCAACCTCGGCGATAACCTCTCCCTGGCGGACCTTACTCCCTTTCTTCACCAGAATCCGGCTCAAGTGCAAAAATGAAGAGGTCAGTCCATGGCCGTGGTCGACCAACAGGGTGCCGCCTGAATAGAACATATCATTATGCACCAGTGTAACCATCCCATCCGCCGGTGCGACCACCTTGGTTCCGTTGGGTGCAGCCACATCGACTCCCATATGGGGCCGCTTCGGCGTGCCGTTGAGAATGCGCTGACTCCCGTAAACCCCACTGATCCGGCCTTTCACGGGCCAGACGAATCCGCCCAGAAAATCGGTACGGGGATCATCCAGCTTGCGTGCCTGCTTCACCAAGGCGTTTTCTTTCTTGATCCGTGCCCAGTCCATCTTCGGCGGTGTTACCTTCTTCTGCGGTAAGCCGTCAATACGTTGGATTTTGTAAGCACGTTTGCCGATCTTGACTAGTTTAGTCCGCTTGCGCCCATCACTACCCGTCACTTCGACACGATTTTCCAGTGCTGCATCCCGGCCAAAACCGAGCACAAACACACCGTCAGCCGAAATCCTAACCCCTATGCTGTTAACGGAGACTTTTTCGCCTGGCGACACATGGCCGATTGCCATCCCCCCCTGAACAAGATCCCCTTTGAGAGTCAACGATTCTGAAGCGGCAGAAGCTGCCCCGACAAAAAGCATGAACATCAATGCCTGGAGAAAAGGAAGCACTCCACTGTTACGTATACCCATTGAGATCGAATCACCTGAAAATCTGCCTGAAACGGAAGCAACCTAGCACAGCAAACCGCCCAATCCAATCGAGGCCGAATCTACCCCTCAAAAGTTGACACTCCAACCATCTATCGGTAAAGTTCGCGCTCTCCAGACGGCACAGTCGTTTAGCGCCCTCTTAGCCGAGGTGGTGAAATTGGTAGACACGCATGCTTCAGGTGCATGTGGGGGCAACCCCGTGGAGGTTCAAGTCCTCTCCTCGGCACCAGATACAGAAGCCCCTTTGTTTTCAAAGACTTAGGGGATTTTTATTGCCTTGCCCCCACACGCATGACCCCACACATTTCCATCGAGTTGTGAGTTTGGGGTCTGAGTTTGGGGTCAGAGTAAAAACTCCCTTTCTCACGACTCGTCTTTCAGTAAGTCGTGTTATTTCTTACCCAGTTTCACCAATACTTCGTGAGCAGTCTCTTCCACCGATTTTCCGGCGACATGAACCACCTTCCAACCATGGTCGCGGCAAAGCCCCCTGGCCCAGCGTAATTCCTGCTTGATCTCGTCGTAATCGATATAGTCGGTTGATCGATCCACGCCATAGCTTTTAACCCTGGCTTCCCGGCGTTCTATCAAGCGTCCGGCATCGAGAAACAACCCAACTACCTTTTTTGAATCGATTTCTAACAGTGCGGGTGGAACAGCGATACCCTTGACCAAGGGTATATTCACCACCTTCCATCCGCGACAGGAGAGATAGATCGACAGCGGCGTTTTACTGGTGCGGGAGATGCCGACCAAAATAATATCGGCCTCATGCAGATGGTGCAGGGTCTGGCCGTCATCGTTTTTCAGGGTGAACTCCATCGCCTCCACACGCTGGAAATACTCATCACCCACTTCATGCAGTAGTCCCGGTTTTCCTCGTGGTGAATGGCCGAAGAAGAGCGTCAGCTTGTGTAGTACCGGGCTGATGAGATCAAGGGAACCTAAACCGCGTTTACTGCACTCCTTATCGATAAAGATCGCTAAATCACGATTGACGAAAGTGTAGAAAACCATCGCCTGCTCTTTTTCCGCTCTGCTCAACTGGTCAAGAACCTGATCCTCGGAGAGAACGTGGCCAATACGCCGGAACTTCACTTTGTCATTGGAAAACTGTGTAAGCGCGGCGTTTATTATTATCTCGGCAGTTTCACCGGTGGAATCCGACAGAAGGAAAATAACCTTCCGTTCAATTTTGTCTGACATTGTTTTTCACCACACAGAGGCGTAGGTCGGGTTAGCCGCGCTAAGGCAGAAATCTGAAATCCCGCGCGGTGATTTGTGTGCGGCGTAACCCGACAAATCGCTGTTGGGTTACGATGCGCAGGTCGTTCAGAAGTAAGATCAAAGCACTCAGCCATGCGCATCTAACCCAACCTACGAAAAGGTCTCTTTAGGGCCAGGCTGAGTAGTTATGTTATTTCTTCACCGCAGCCTGAGCTGCAGCCAGTCGTGCCACGGGTACTCTGAATGGTGAACAAGAGACATAATTCAGCCCGATCTGGTGACAGAAGCGGATAGAGAGAGGGTCACCGCCGTGTTCACCACAGATCCCCATCTTCATGCCCTTCTTCTCATTACGCCCCTTGCTGACTGCCATCGCTACCAGTTGGCCTACACCCGTGGTATCCAGCGACTGGAATGGGTCACGTTCCAGGATTTCATGGCGAATATAGTTGGGCAGGAAGGAGTTGACGTCGTCACGGCTGTAGCCGAAGGTCATCTGGGTCAGGTCGTTGGTGCCAAAGCTGAAGAAGTCGGCGTGTTTTGCAACCTCGTCTGCCGTCAGGGCGGCGCGCGGAATCTCGATCATGGTACCGACCGGGATATGGAGTTCATTATAACCCTTGGCCTCTTTGACACTCTGGATAGTCGTCTCTATCTGCTTGCGTAGCAGTGAAAGTTCCTTGCTGGTGCCAATCAGCGGCACCATGATCTCCGGGCGTGCATCGATACCATCCTGTTTACATTCGATAGCCGCCTCAGTGATGGCGGTCGCCTGCATAACGAGGATCTCAGGATAGGAGATGGAGAGGCGGCAGCCGCGGTGGCCGAGCATGGGATTGGTTTCATGCAGCTGGGTGACACGCGCCATGATCTTCTCCAGCGGCACCTGTAAACGGTCTGCCAGCTCCTGCTGCAGATGCTCTTCATGGGGTAGAAATTCGTGCAGTGGTGGGTCGAGCAGACGCACAGTCACTGACAAGCCCTGCATGGCCGTGAACAAGCCTTTGAAGTCCTCACGCTGATGTGGCAACAGCTTATCGAGTCCAACCCGGCGCGCCTCTAAATTATCGGCCAGAATCATCTCGCGCATATCGGTGATACGGTCGCCTTCGAAGAACATATGCTCGGTACGGCACAGGCCAATGCCCTGGGCACCCCAATTACGGGCACGTTTGGCATCCTGCGGGGTATCCGCGTTGGTCCAGACTTGTAATGTGCGGTGGTGATCCGCCCACTCCATCAATGACTTGAACTCCTCGGAGAGCTTGGGTTCCTCCCGAGGCACATCGCCGGCCATCAGCTCGCCGGAGGAGCCGTCAATGCTGATGACATCCTGGTCACCGAAGCTACGCCCATTGATGGTGATGGTACGATTCTGCTCATCGATCACCACCTCTCCGGCGCCGGCGATACAGCACTTGCCCCAGCCACGGGCAACCACTGCGGCATGACTGGTCATGCCGCCGGTCGAAGTGAGAATGCCGGCGGCGGCATGCATGCCGCTGACATCTTCCGGGCTGGTGTCTTTTCGTACCAGGATGACGGATTCGCCTTCATGGGTACGATCCACCGCCTCATCGGCGGAGTAGGCGATCTTGCCGGAGGCGGCGCCTGGGGAAGCGGGCAACCCCACCGTCAGGATGTCGCGCTCAGCTTTGGAATCAAAGGTAGGCAGCAGCAGCTGATTGAGGTCGTTGGCCGGCACACGCAACAGCGCCTCCTGCTGGGTGATACGTCCCTCCACCACCATCTCCACGGCGATTGTCACCGCCGCCAGGCCGGTACGCTTCCCGGTGCGAGTCTGCAGCAATAACAGGTTACCCTTCTCGATGGTGTACTCGATGTCCTGCATATCGCGGTAGTGGTTCTCCAATATACGCTTCACATCCAGCAATTGTTCATAGATTTCGGGGCGCCACTTCACCATTTCGTCAACGTTCTGCGGCGTGCGGATACCAGCCACCACGTCCTCGCCCTGGGCGTTGATCAGGAATTCGCCAAAAAATTTGTTCTCCCCGGTTGAGGGGTCGCGGGTAAAAGCAACACCGGTACCGGAGTCGTCACCCATGTTGCCGAACACCATGGTCTGTACATTGACCGCCGTGCCCAGCAGTCCGGTGATCTCATTGATCTCACGGTAACGTATGGCGCGGGGGATATTCCAGCTCTTGAATACCGCCTCGACCGCCTTCTCCAGTTGCTGATAGGGGTCCTGGGGGAAATCCTCGCCGGTAGAGTTTTTATAGACTGTTTTATAGGCAGTGATTAGCTCTTCCAGGCCCGCTTCGTTGAGGTCGGTATCTTCGGAGACACCATACTTATCCTTGATGCGGTCAAACTCATCCTCGAAGTTGTGATGCGGCACCTCCATCACCACATCGCCAAACATATTGATCAAGCGGCGATAGGCATCGAGGGCAAAACGACGGTTGTCCGAAACATTGGCCAAGCCGTCCATCACCTTGTCGGTAAGGCCGAGGTTGAGTACGGTATCCATCATGCCGGGCATACTGACCGCAGCGCCACTGCGAACCGATACCAGCAGCGGATTGTCTTCAGAGCCGAACTTCTTATCCGTCTCCTCCTCCAGCAGCGCCATATTGCGGTGAACTTCATCCAGCAGGCCATCTGGCAACTTTCCACCGATAGCGTCGTACTCGGCGCAGGTCTCGGTGGTAATAGTAAATCCTGGTGGCACCGGCAGACCAATAGAGGTCATCTCCGCCAGGTTGGCGCCTTTGCCACCAAGAAGGTCCTTCATTTCCTTGCTGCCTTCGGATTTCGTCTTGCCGAAATAGTGGACACGCTTCTGGGATGTCATTGCCATGCTGTCGACCTCTATTTTGTTTTCATTATGGATACCATAAACCGTTTGATGCTATCACGGGAAAAGGAAACGGTGGCAGCGCGATTTATATGAATTACAAGTGACGCACCACGTTTTCCGTTGGCTGAAGGTCTGCATTGTGTCGAAAGCAGGCTTTAATAACTCGTTACTGCCTATCAGATCAGCTTTAACCGCTACCGTAACTTGACTGTTTTTTGATCTATCAGAAGTCGGGGAGTCTTAGAGATCTACAGCTTCGAGCCGTCTGGGGTGCGTAATCTGCACGGCTGGATTTAACAATCAGTCCATTGGACCACGTCAGTCTGAAACAGGAACGTGTGCAATGGGGAAACTATCAGTCACGTTACGAGGTTCAACAGGACATATTGGACTACATCTCAATGTTCTATAGCAGTAGTCGTCTGCATTCGTACTTGGGCTACGTGAGTCCCAATGATTTTGAACGGCAACTGATGGGGCAGAAAAAAGCGGCTTCACTGGGGTGTAACAAAACCCTTGACCACGTCATGCTGGTGAATTTTGACAGGGGTTTCGAAATAATGCCTGGTACCGGCGAGCAGGACCTGACACCAGAGAAAAATGTATTTGAGCAGGAAGCGCCCGCCAATTCCGCAGGGGGTTAAACCCCACGCGGAGGAGTGCTGCTACTGCACCGTTGCCTCGTTAGCGGGGCGACGGCAATCCATGCAGTACAGAAGGGGCAGTGTCCGCTTAGAACATATTCTGTATATAAAATCCGTTTCTGACAGAGTACGAGGCAATCCCCCCGAGAATGGGCAGGTGGCCTTATTTTGAGGCTCCCAAGGTGAGAATTAGACGCCTGCCCCTGCGGGCAGGCACCTTATGCCGACTAGGCTACCAATTATAGTAGTTGGTCGGATCATCCATAGAGGAGAGGTCTACTTCAGCGGTTGGGTCGGAGGCCTGATCTGTCTTAGCGAACGTTTCACCAACAGCGTCGGGGCCATAGTAGGTGCGGTAGTAGCTAATGTAAGGACCATCCAACTCATTTGTTTGTGGATTCTCCACCTCTACCAGAGATTCACCTACAGCATCGGGACCATAGAAGTCGCGGTAGTAGCTAAGGCAAGGATCTTCCAACTCGTTTACTTGTGGATTCTCCATCTCTGGGAGAGCTTCGCCGACAACGTCGGGACCATAGTAGGTGCGGTAGTAATCAAAGGTGGGATCGTACCTCTCAACCTCCTGTGGAGCGGCCACGGTAAGGCCGGTTGCGAGAATGAGAGCTGAGGTCGAAAGGGTTTTTAATAACGTTTTCATGATACTGCTCCTGAAACGTTGGTTGATAGCAAGGCATTAGAATATAAGTATAGTCTAACGGAGTAATTGACAATTCTCAATGCCGACACCAACAGAACATATCCCTGAGAACTAGATCACATTGGCGATATCGTTGACAGGGTGGATCGGGATCACAGTTTTTTCTGGGGGGGAGATGTGGAGGGATGCATTCTGCTATATCGGGAAGGATTCGCGCGATTGCGATATTAACAAGGAACAGGAGAGGCAAGCGATGAGATAATCTGGAGAAGAGAGTCCCAGATACTCCATCAGTTTTCTATGGAATTGTCAGCTTGACGATACGCCTGGTACGCACATGTCGTGGTTCAGTAAATTGCGCTGACGAACGAGGCCATCAGAAGGCATACACAGCAGCCTTTCTGTAGACGACCCCGCTCGATCATGCGCAAGGATTTCAGAAGAATGGAAGAAAATTAGTAATTATAAGAGGCAATAACCCTGAAATGGGTCTGGGTCAGGTCTTTACCCTCGATGCCATTATATTCACTTGTGCGGTCGGCAAGAAACGCTTTGAGCATCAGATCTTTTTGAGGCTTGTAGACCACAATGAGATCGGTCTCATAGGCATCGGTTTGCGGTGCAACCATGCCTAATCCGGCCAGACCCAGCACCTTGCGGGGCGCTAAAGTCTCGGACTGCCCGTAATTCACATAGTTGAGCTTGACGATCAGGTTCTTGAGAATCTTGTACGAACCCCCGATTTTATAGGCGTTTACGTTCTCACGGTATTCGTTGCGCGAGAAGATGGAACTGGTGTAAGCCGGATCGCCACCCCAGGCATTCAGCATGGCAGTATCACCACTGGAAGTGTTAAAGGCGCCGTATACAGACCATTTTTTGTTACCCAACGCAGCCTTAAGACCGAACAGATTGAAGTCCAGGTCACCAGCCAATTTATCGCCTATTTCCTTCTGGTTCAGAAATTGGCCGAACAGTTTCAATTTCATGCCCTTCATTGGAAATGCTGTGTCAACATGGGCATAGATATTGTTGGCAATATCATCCACGTAGTAGTTCCAGAGTCCCAGTTTAGTATTCTTGATACCTGAATAACCGGCATTTAATACGGTTATACCGTTAGTGCTGGGTGCGCCTGCACCTAAGGTCGCAGTGCTGATGCGATGAAACTCGGCCTGGCCAATGGTGCTCGCTTTGATTGCGGCACCTGCGGTTTTGGTGCCTTCGCCAATCAGCGCAAAGTCGGTCATGGCTCGAGAGCCAAAAGACATATCCGTAATTTGTGCGATTCCGAACACAGCATTATCAACGGCCGTGGTCTTGGCGCTATAGGCTGAATAGAAGTTCGGCATAGTACTGTAGGTGATGGTAGTCAGCGGCGTCTTATACATCTGATGACCAGCATCCAGAGCAAATTTTTCACGCTTGTACTTGAGATAGATCTCGCCAAGTTGTGACTTGGTGGATCCGTCATCCGTTACAAACATGCCACGTGCAAGACGCCCATCAGTATCGAAGTCGGTTAACCTGAAAAGATCACCATTGGCGTAGAATCCGACACCCACATTCAGGTTGTTCCACGATGGTGTTTCGTATTTCAGCTTAAGCAGATAAGAGGTGCCATCATCGGGATCATAGCCATTATCCTCGGCAGAAATAATGCTCATTGCTTTAACATAAAGATTCAGGTTGCCAAAATCTTTGCCATCTGATTTAAGACCCATCGACCATACAGGTTGTGAGATCAAAGCTAATACAGCCGTCGCCGGGACAATTGCCCGCGCCACAAGTTTTTTCATCAGTTACTCCCCTTTCTATTTTTCAGTAGTTAAATCGCGTGTGCCATTCTGCTCTGTAATTGCTGAACAGAAACTTTGAATGGATTCTTTATTACTTCATGGATAGCTTGGTTTTCCTCGTCGAAATATTTCATGGACTCCCCATATAAATAGGCCAACGTAATCATTTTGAGATTAAAAAATGGCATGAAGAACCTATTCTTTTTTCTCGTAACCGCTGATCATAGCCTTGACATAGCCAAACGGTTTTTCGCTGGTAGTAATTGCCAGGTAAAGATGCACAATCAAGAAAGCAAGCATGGCGAAGGCAGCAGCCATGTGAACCATTGCAACTACAGTGAGGCTTAATCCCTCAAGCCCCCAGTCACCCCATGAGGTGTAAAACAGATAAAGTAGGCCACTGGCCCAAGTTACTGGAGTAATAACCACATGCAGTGACAGATAGGCCAAACGCTGCAATGGATTGAGCTTGCTTTTGCGCGTCATATGGAAAGGATGGCCACCCCCCAAAAAGATATCGACCGCATAGTAGCGAAGCATAGCCATCAGATTGTTTTTGCTGGATGGGATGTATTGCTTCCATTCACCTGTCGTCATATGCCAGAAGATGACAAACACCAATAGCCCCATCAGTGCCCAGGCAAATATGATATGGGTGTCTACAGCCTGCTCAAATCCCAACATCGTGTAATCCCCGTGTATCTCAAATCCTGTGAGTAGTAAGGGGAGAATGAGAATCGCCAGCACCCAATGCCAGATACGCTCAAAGCGGGTATAGATCATTTCATTTGGCATCAGCCATTCCTCCTCTTTCTACTGAAAAAGACCCGGACAAAACCGTGAAGCGATACACCACCCAGTGTTCCAAGTACAGCCAGCCAGCCAATTATATCCAACAGATCGCTCTTGTCTCTTCCCGGCATGTAGAAACCAGTGAGTTCCGCCAGTCGCCCATTTCTACTATGGCATTCATCACAGCCCAACGCTTCTTCCTTTGGTGCAACCATGTGAGAAAGCGGCCAGTGCATGGTAGTTTCGATAAAGCCATAGTCTCCGCTGTAATCTGCACCTGCTGCATCCATTGCAGCTTTTATGGCGCGGTCCCAATTGAACGATTTCCAATAGGCCTCACTGTCCTTACCAAACAGGTGAGAGATAACCAGTGTGTTATTGCCTTTGTCGTAGGGCTGCTTGCCCCGCATTATTTTGAAGGGCCAGATTCTAGCGCCAGGATCATCGTAGTCCCCTTTGAACGTGTTGATTGGAACTACACTGTTAGGGTCGAGCCGGTCTTCGAGTTCCTGATAACGAATTTCACCTGACAGCCAGGCGTATTCCGGCACGAGGTTCTCTCCCCATTCAAAGGTGCCTTTTTTGGTCACATAGGTTACATACCCGTTCTCGTCTTTCATCTTCAGGTGTTTGCCATCGCCATCCATGCGCCCTGCAGTCGACCAGTCCCACCAAGTCTTTGAGGGTACGCCACCTTTTGCATAAGTTGGGATATGACAAGCCACCTTGTTCGTATGATCATTGATTTTATTGTTGACCGTTTCCTCATGCGGTTTGTCGCCGTGGCAGGATTCACAAGACGCCCTGTTATGGTCATCTCGCCCAGGAATATCAATGCCGTGTGTATCTTTCCCGACAGAGGTATAGTGACTTCCTTTTAAATCATGACCATCTGTGCTGTGGCACTCCGTGCAGACAAAGTTCAGGCCATCCACGCCCATGTGAACATCCAATGTACGGGGAGGATTGGTCATGGATGAATCAAGATCACCATGTTTTACACCATCACCGCCACCACCGTAGAAGTGACAAACTCCACAATTTTCACGGCGGGGCTTGCCAACAGCCTGGGCGACCTTAGTTAAGTCAGGTGCTTTCCAAATCTTCTTGCTTTTTTTAGGGAAAGGTTTGTCGACATAGGTAGGATGACCTGCTGCCGTTGGAAATTTCTTATAGGTGTCAGTTGTATCATGACAGACAAGACAGTCGACATTCTCTTCTGATGTGAAATCAAAACTGTCGTCCTTCCAGCCGTAGCCGATATGGCAACTGGTACAGCGCGCGTAGTTGGTAGTAATCGAGCCACAAAAGCTGTTCACGACTCGCTTTTTGCCCAATACCTGCCCGGTTTCCGGGTGAGTGATTTTCCAGTTCCAGTGAGTGGTTTTATGGATCTGCTTGCTGGCTTCCGTGTGACAGGTCAGACAAGCCTTGGTGACATCAGGTGCAGTGGCAAACTCTTGCTGCAGTGCTTCGAATTTGGTGTGATCGGCCGTTGAGGTTGATGTCTTTTTGGCGGCTGGAGCAATCGCACCATGGGCGCCGATGGCATTCATGAATAACCAGATAAAAAGAATGGAAACAAGACTATGCCTTGATCTCAACTTATGCGCGGAGCGGAACATAACGTACCCCTCAATATATGAAGTTAGATGATCCAGCCCCCTTATAGATACAACATGAAAAACGCCTTAAGGTCGTCCGGCTCTACCAGGGGAATAGGTGCTATTGGATGGATGTTGGATAAATTATTCCGAACACCACCAACCAGACAAGTGGGCCGGCAAGCGCCGACCCACTTGGTTAGGATCAAAGACTACTTTCAGAAGTGGCTATGAGTGTGGGTCCGGTCAAATCTTCAGGCAGATGCTTGAATTTCTTGACCAGCACAGGCCAGAGCAGGTTGTAATGAAGTTCACCGCGCACGAGTTTCACACCTTTTGCAGGAATATCATAGACAAGAGTCCGTTCCTCATGGGGTTTCAGTCTGGTATCTTTGCCAAGCTGGGTTGCAGTGGGAGGCATCGCTGGTCCACCTTCATCGTTTGCCAGAGCATAGACGAAGTAGGCTTGCGGATCTTCTTTACCAGGATGTCCCTTGGCATTTTCCCAGACCACATTGCCTTCAGCATCATAAGCTGACAGCTTCATGTAGATATTCCGGAAAGGTGCGCCTGTAGGCAGACTGTGCGGCTGAGGATTTTGAATATAGACAGTCGTCCTGACCTTATCACCTTCTTTCTTGGTAGACACATCGAAAACCACTGAACGTTGCAGCATTTCAGTGCTATGACCGCCGCCCATCGAGTGATCCGCCAGACCATCATTGATCGGCATATGGCAGGAGAGGCAGTTAACCTTTGAATCGCTTATAGAGTATTCATTACCTGTTTGGCAGAGCGGCACACCATGGGGATTGTTTCGCTGATCATGACACCCCATGCAGGCATCCGAAGTTTTCATCAGTTTCGGATTACTCTCCATCGGAATTGAAGGAACTTCTTTGCCATCCATCGTCACAGATTCACCAAGATGCGGATTGGGCTTGCTGTCATCAGCCATGCCGCTGCCGCCGAAAACGTCAGTTGTAGCCGTGAGTTTTTGCAACCCAACATTGGAGTAACGACCAGGTCCTTGCGCTGCATCTTTGGAATAGTCATAAGCCTTAAGGCCCAATTGTAACTTTCCATTAGCTGCCTGGATGCCGTTATATTTCTTCAACGTATGGCAGGCGATGCAATTCACGCCTTCCGAATAGGCTGGCTTTGCATCGAGTTTTGTTGTTTTATCTTTTGCCGCATTTGGTGAGTGGCACTGCAGGCAGATAGGATACTTTCCAGATGCCTTGTGTTTAACACCCTCTTTTGTAGGATCGCCCACAACCTTCTTATAAAAGGTTCCATGAATAGGATCCTTCAGCGCGGTACTGTTCGCATGCATGGAACCCTTCCACTGCTTATAGATCTCTTTATGGCAGCTTTTACAGGTTTCCGAAGAGATATGATGGAGCGGCCCTGCTGCCACTCCGGCAATCTGACCAAACCACCCCAATAGAACACCTAGTACCAGAATCTTTTTGGTTTTGTTATGCACTCGACCCGCCCCCTTATTATAAGCTAAATTTGCGAGTCGAATAGTGCACAAGATACGAGTCTTCTGTCTATTGGGGGAATTACCTACAAGCCATATGCCTCACTTTATGGCGCATGAACATTCTTAAGGTGATGTTGAACTTTTTTATTGTTATGAATATTGAATTAACACAAAAAATAGCGCAGTCTTTAAATTCGAAAAAATAAATAACAAATTTACCGGGCAGCGTGATTTCCCTTTTAATTACTGGCTCAACAGTCGGCACTCACTCTGTTCAGATTTTATTTTCAGCATTCTTGATCTCGTGACATTTTATAATTCACGAATTTATATTGATCTAAATCAAGAATTAGAACGCACATATTTATTGATTCAAATCAAGAATCAAAACACATAAGGAGGATGGGCATGCGCAATGTCAGGATAACCAGATGGTACCTTCATCTACTACTTTTCGCCTTTCCGCTATGGTTGGGTGCAATCAACATAAGTTTTGCAGACAAGGTTTCATTGGATTCAAGCAATTGGGGACTGGAAGAGGGCGAAGCCTGTATCAGTTGCCACAAAAAGTCCTCCGCCGGCCTTACCCATCAATGGCAATCCAGTGCCCATGCCTCGGCAGGCGTCAATTGTCTCGACTGCCACTATGCCGATCAGGTCGATAAAGATGCCATAGAGCACGAAGGCAGCATCATCGCCACAATTGTTTCCCCTAAAGACTGCGGTCATTGCCACACCAGGGAATATAAGGAAACTGAAGGGTCTGTTCATTCCAAAGCACTCTCTTTGATCAAGAATCGTATACCTGCCTTGGCGGACAACCTCACTGGCCAGGAGATGGTTACTGCCGGCTGTGCCAAATGCCACGGCTCAAAAGTGGAAGTGCGAGGAGATGGCAGCCTATCACCCGACAGCTGGCCGAACACAGGCATTGGCCGTATCAATCCGGATGGATCCCGTGGGTCCTGTTCCGCATGCCATGGCAGGCACAGTTTCTCTAAAGCCCAAGCCAGAGACCCAAGCGCTTGTGCCTGGTGCCATTCAGGCCCGGAATCGCCCGATAAAGGAGTGTTCGACAGCTCTAAACATGGAATGCTCTTCGCAGCAAACAGAGAGAAGATGAATCTCCACAGTGACGAGTGGGTACTCGGCAAAGACTATAGTGCCGCCCCCACCTGCGTTACCTGCCATATGGGTGCAACTCCCGGAGTCGCGGCCAGCCACGATGTTGGAATGCGCGATGCGTGGAATCTGAACCAGCCAATTTCTGAGAAGCAATCGCTTATCATTTTCGAAGATGGTGACAGAAGAGAGTTGCCTGAGTCCCAGCCAATACCAAGACGCGGTAATGAAATATCAAAACTTGACGGCAGTATGGGTAAGATTAAGGCCGTCGCAAGCTCTAAAAGACGGCGTCAGATCATGAGCAAGGTCTGTCTTGAGTGCCATAGCAAAGGTTTTGCCAACGGATTCATGAAACAGTTCGACAATGTCGTCGAACTCTACAACGAAAAGTTCGGGAAGCCTGCACAGGCCATTATGTTGGCGCTTTATGATATGAACCTGCTCACGCCAGCCCCCTTTGATGATCCACTTGAATTTACCTACTGGCGTCTCTGGCACGATGAAGGTACCCGGGCTAGACATGGCGCCGCAATGATGAGTCCGAATTTTACCTGGTGGGAGGGAATGCATCTGGTAGGGCAGAATTTTTATGGGGAGTTTCTACCTCAGGTGCGTGAACTGGCAGGTGCAGAGAAAGCTGATAAATTGATCAACGAGCATGTACTCAGCCTTGACGAGCACAGCTGGTTGAAAAATCCGTCAAAACCCAATCCTATCCTCGGTTATGGCATAGGAAAACCCAGCCATGATTAAGATTAGAATGCCACTTTTCATCACCCGACATGTGCTGCTAGCCTTGATCCTCGGCGGTGTGGCTGGTATCGGATTTATGGTGTTTCTTACGGAATTTGACCATTTCACCAGTACTGAGGCTTTTTGCACCAACTGCCACTCGATGGAGCTTGTCGCTGAGCCCTATCGGGAGTCCGCCCACTTTCGTCCCGCCTCAGGCGTGCGGGCCAGCTGTGGTGACTGCCATGTTTCCGAGGGGGTTTTCGCTGCCACCTGGGATCACTTTATTGGCGGCAAGGATCTCTACAATCAGATCTTTGGTCCCGATTACGATGATCCGGTAATTGCCAAGCTGCATATGCCAGAGGCTGCTTTTTCCGCTCGCGAGTGGTTCAAGAAACGGAACTCCGCTACCTGCAAGCGTTGTCATGTCAAAGAAGCCATCTTTGGCACCCGTCCCGATACAGTCGAAATCCATAAACAAGATGCAAAAGATAAATCCTGCATCGAATGTCACTACAACCTGGTACATGCAAAGGTACCGGCTGAGAGCGTCTTCAAACGCGACGAATGGAACAGGATGGTCGAGCAGGAGTTCGGCCTTAAACGCGGAGCCGCCGACAAATTGCTGGAAAAGTAAAGGTTGAGGCGAATTAAGGCGTTACCCAACCGCACTGAAAATAGCTCAATTTAGGTATCAAAACTATGAGTCTTCTAAAAATTGGTTGTAAAACCATGCGTGAAGGCGTGATCGTCTCCACCATTTTTTTCTTCGCCGGGGTTTTGATGATAATGACGGGACTCAAAATTGTCCCGGATATCTTCTACATGCAGCAGATCGTCATGTTCGCAGGATTGCTGTTACTGCTTTTTGCTCCATTGATACTGATTACTACTTTTCTTCTTACGGTGTTACCTGGGGCCAAAGAGAAAATGGATAAATGTGAGCACTGAAACCTTGAGCTAAAGCTGGATATGACCATCAGTACGGGTCATTTTCAAGAGTTTTCAGCGTTACAATAGCAAAAGGCCGCTCCATTTGGGGCGGCCTTTTGCTTCTGGGTATTACGCCAACAGGCCAGCTCAATGCTGGCAATTCTTCAAATGCTCATTCACAGATGGAACAAGTGATGCCAAAGCCGCTGCCAGCAGGATAGCCGGACTGATTAACAATGCAGCAAACCCAGGATAGACAAGCCATATAAACAGGCCGGGAACAGGATCAGACAACAGTAGCACTGGCGCTAACAAAACCACGCTCAGCACCAACATTGAACCTGAAGCTATGACAACGGCTCTCATCGATTTACAGGTGAAGATACTCACTTCATTTACCTTCTGACTATTGCTTTATGATGGTAATTATATTAGACAATACTTATACTTATGTCAAGATTTAGCGCCTGTAACTGAACCTGAATCACAAATTTGCAGGAATATTACGATTTTTTGGGCTGATCGTTTTTCGGCATGAATCTGAAGCTGGCTATCAGCTTCAGAAAGTGCCTGCCGGGATGCAGGCAATCACACAAAACAGATCAGTCAATCCGGTACGCCCCACCCGGAAAATCGATCGCCAGCGCGATTGAAATAACCGACGTGGATGGCATCCTGACTCAGTAGACCACTGCCGACAATCTACGTTGGGAGTACACCAAAGGAGAACAATCTTACCCTGCCTACTATTTCTCCAATAAATAAGTGATGAGCACCGCCTCTGCCAGCGCCACCCCCAATATCACCCACATCAAATACTTGGCCCATTCGGAAAAACGCACACGATTTGTCAGGAGCTCCGAAAAGTCCATAAGTTCCTGTCGGAGAAAAATACTCTCGATGGCTGACTGCAGATGGCTGGCTACTTTCTCCAGAAGCACCCTGTCCGCCTCCTTGAAACTCTCCCCTCCCCTCTTGTTCAGGACCAGGATGGCTCCCGCAGTTTTCTGGTCGGAGAGGCTCTTGATTGGAACGCACAATTCATTTCGGGTCACAAATCCCGTCTGCGCATCGATCTCTTTATGTGGGCCATCCAGCAGATCCATGTCTTCCTTTACATTGTAATCACCGGTAGCGATCACTTGCCCAACCAATGAATCCTGCATGTCCATCTCAATCTGTTTTTCATCGAGTCCCGTGCCGCTTTGCAGCCAGACCTTTCCTGTCTTTGGATCATTGATAAAGATACTACAGCGCTCTACATTCAAGGCATTAGGAATTACCTCGACAAAGAGATCAAGCAGCTTCTTGTTACCCCGAATACTCCAGGAACGATTGAGCAGTCTCTCACGTAACCTGATTTGATCAAGGTGGTGATAAAGTGCCTCACCCTGCTCGTCAGATTGAACCAACTGACCAAGCACGGGTTCACAGATTCTCTTGGGCTTTCCATTTAAAGCATCCCTGATGTAGACAGTCATTCCGTTTTGATGAAAAAAGAGTGCAAGCCGTTTAAAAAAAAACAGTTCCTCACGAACTTTGTCCAGAGTGAGGTCATCATCAACATGATGTGTGCCTGACTTCGACCGCGTCTTTCTGAGTTCATAAGTCTTTTCGGCAGGCAATAGAATGAACTCAAAGACGAATCGTTCACGAAAATTTGTAGACAACGGATGCGTCTTTGGTGGAGGCAAGGGAATGCGAAAAAAATCGATCTCCAAATAGGATGAATCATCAAGCGTATATGCATCGTAGACAGGTACAGCTTTTTCAAATCCAACGAAAGGCAGACCAAGATGAAGCTCTCTCGGTCGTTGATGCAAAACAGGAGATTTCCACCAGTCCTTGCTTGAAATATCGAGGTATCCTTCCTCTGGCCAGCCGCCAATCGCGTTGAGAATGGTTGTTTTCCCACAACCTGGGGGACCGGTAATAATGAGTTTTTTCGTCTCTAAATAAGCTGGGAACTGAATCCCCTTAATCGTATCGACCTCTCTTATTTCCTCTGATTTGAAAGCGTCTCCCAATCTTTCCATCTTTATCCCCAAGCGGCAGGAATAGCCCTGTCTGAATATGATGATTCGCGCGATTCAATTTGTGGTAAATGTTCTTCCTATTAGTTGCCTTTGTCAAAATAGATGACGCTTTATTCCCATAACTCTAGCTATAGAGCGAGTGCAAGCGGCTGGCAATACGGCTGGTATCAACCAGCTCTTTGCGGGGATAGCGCACGATGACGCCACAGCGGCGGGTCTTGCCGATGCGGATATCGGCATAGGGCACCTGATGGCCAGCAACCGCATCGACTACCACGTTGATGCGGTTGAGACAGTCTTCATGGCTTTCCAGGCCACAGTAGTCGGGCGAGTGGTTGAGTACATCAATGAGCAGATCGAGGTAATCATTGATGGATTCCAGTCTCCGGCGTAGCTTTGCAAGCTTCTGTTCTATCTCGGAAAGTTGTCTGGAGTATAAGCCCCCAGCTGCATCATCAGTGGATTTTTCATGCAGAAAATCGAGGCCACTACGCTCGGCATGGCGGGTCTTGATCTCCATTTTCAGATGGACCTTTTTCCGTTCCAGATCGGCCTTCTCCTTGCTGTGGAGGGCCACCTTCTGTACCGACTCTGCGAGCAGGTGCTGAAAGGCCCGTTCCCGTAGATCGCGGCGCACTTCGATCTCTGACTCGGCGGGTTTAACCAGATGATGGTCGGAGAAGTAGACCACGTCTTGCATCACATCACTCTGCACCATATCCCCTCTCAGGGCGTGACCGGGGCGGGTCTTCCTGTGCCGGGTCATGACCATCAGGGCGTAAATATACTCAAGGTTGGCTTGGGCGGGTTGGTCTGAAAAAGCGCGAAATTCGGTACTGTGGCTAAAGAGATGTTCGAGCTTTTCGGGGGAACCGAAATAGGCGTTGACCCTGGGATCTGCGCCGTAGGCCTTGGCGTTGACATCCACTGGACCAGGGATGCGCTCGATGAGCGATTCGGCATGCAGCAGGGCGCTCTCCACCGCCGGTAACAGCTTCTTGCGGTAGCCGGGGATCAGAGCGATCCGGCTGTCGAACTCTTTGATCGCCAAGTCAATGTGCTGCGCGATCTCTTCCGCCGGCAGACGGGATGTCCGGGGCTCATCTGTGGAAAAGAGTTTATGTAACCATGCCAGCATTATCGACTGCCTGTTGTTCTGCCTTCCAAGACTATAGCTGACAGTGGCTGCAAGGGGGAGTTTTGTTGCTTATTGCCCAGATCGAAGACATCCTTGAGGAAGTGGCGGAAGAGATCCAGGACGAGGACGAGGACGATGCCGGAGAGCCCGAGACACAATTGATCCGGCGACAGGAGGACGGCACCCTGCTGGTGAACACCTGGGTTGATCTGTCTGATTTGGCCGAGGGTTGGAGGCTGCTTCCCCACACCAGACAGGCCCAGCTGAAAGCTGGGCCTGTCTGTCAGGCGATTTCATTATTGGTTGGCGCTACTGGATCTGCACGTTGACTGGTGCAGCGGAAACCATATCAACAATTCTGTTTCTATCGACCATCTTCTCGTTAACCAGGTCCGGCCGACCTGCTGCCAAAGCTCTCAGGAAACGCGGTGGGAAAGCTCTGGCCCGTAAACGAACATTGATCTGCAGCGGCCCTTCGATGCCTGTTGGCACATCGACGTCGTAGCGTACATCCACGGTCGTTAACGCTGGAATGGAAAAGCTGTTGTCCGTGTGGGTTGAGAGGAATGGCATGAACACCTCCTCTTCAATAAAATGCCCCTGGTCGTCCCGCATCGGCTCGCCGTTTCCATCCACCGGAATTCGGATGAACTCGTTGCCGAAATTGGCAAGACCCTGGTAGACAGGCGGATCCTCGTGGCGCCGATTGTAATCCGGACCGTGAATCACATCAGCCTCCAGGGTGAGTGGATCAATAACCCCGGAACCACCGTTAGGTCCGACAAGGTTACGCAGATCTTCATCATCGAGATTGCCGTCGGGTTCCATTTCACCGGTTTCCGGATGCGCTGTATCCACCAACGTACCGCTCTCGTAGACTGGCTGACCATTGTTATCGGAAACGATCAGTTCGACCCATATCTGTCGTTCCTGAGAGAAGCCGGAAGGCAGATTATGCCCGGTACCGCTATTGGTTACGTGAACCGTGATCGGGATGGTACTGCCGCTGACCGTATTTGCTGGGGCCGATACTGCGATCTCGGCCGCCGACTCCATGAGAATCTGGCGCCGTTGTACCTGGCCGATGACATTGCCGTTCTCATCGCGTTCCTCGTCGTCCTGGCCTGGAAAGTCGATCAGGGCGATATCGATGCCCGTGAAATAGTGGGTGCTGACCTCTTCCCGCTCGAACACATATCTGGGACGTGGATAAACTGTCGTCTCTCCTTCAGCGTAAGAACCGGCGGGTTCTGGCGGACCCAGATCCATGTGGCAGTCCTGGCAGGTTACTACCCCTCCGACGGTATTGTTGAGCGGTCCGTAGGGGCCGTTCTTCCACTCAGTGAAGAGGTTTTCCAAGCGCTGAAAAGGCTCGTTGGTCACCGGATCAACACCATCGGCCAGGTTGGCATCCGGCGGTGTACGCACGTCATGGCAGGTGCCGCAGAACTCGCCACTCCTCAGGTAGCCGTCTTGCATATTGATGTCCTGACCATGAGCCGAAGTATGTGTAGGGCTGTACTCTGGATTATCCAGCGGCCCAAACTTCGTATCTCCGGGTTCCAGTACAAACGCTGTATTCGCGATTCCGTCGCCGAGGCGGCCAAACCCAAGTGATGTATCTGGCCCGGAAATCTGGTGGCAGATGTCGCAGGAGATGCCTCCTCGTCCAGCCTTGGTGGCAAAGTCCCTCATCGCATGGCCATCGCTGTCAGACAGGGTTGGGAAACTGCCAAGCAAAGTATCCGCCGGATTATGGCAGCTTTGGCAGAACAGGGCCGTAGGATGATCACCCGCAGCGAATCCGGAACCTCCATGGGATACCGAGAAGGCACTGCCGAGGGCCTCCAGCGCGCTGAATGTCGGACTGAGGGCGCTGTAGGCCATCATGTTGCCGGACCACTCACGGAACTGGCGCGGATGGCAGATCCTGCACTGCTCCGGGTCGGAGAAATCTACCGTCTCCAACGGCTGAAGAGGAGTGGGATTACCCAGGAAAGCTACAAGCGCTTTGATCTCCTGGGGTGTGACGTCAATACCCGTGTGGACAAGTTCCTCGGCTATTGCACGTTGATTGTCGGTAGCGGACTTGCCCTGAATATCGCCCCCGGACCCCATGATGCCTTCTCCTTCATCGCCATGACAAAGGAAGCAGAGTTTGTCCCTATAAATACTCGCTGTCAGATCCGGTGGGAGTCCAGCGCTACTGCAATTTCCGCCCGTCCGTTTAACCCGTGCTTCCGCGGGGCTACCGCCGGATACCGCACGTACGTAGCAAGGCGAAATTGAAAGACCGTTCACTTTTGCTATCCAGTACCCATCATCATCGGCCTGGGCTGTGGCTAGTTCCTTCCCCGTTAATGCATCCGACAAAAAGACGAGGTTAAGGGTATCGCTCCGGCCTTTCACTACCAAGCGATCCTTATTATCGTTCCAGCGGGCGGTGTCGACAGTTACTGAGGCATTCTGTGCCAGCGCTCCGAAGCTGACAAAATGCATAAGAAGAATAATTAGACTTGTACGGCAAAACATCCTGATCACCTTTTTCATTATGCATGCTCCTTGGCAAATCCCCGAAGACAGGCATGAGGGTAGAAGTAACCTCTCGTAAATAAAAGTGAACCCCAGCCGTCTATGATGTGATGAAATAGCCTTTGGTTATTGATAGTGGCTATACCTTAGTAAATTAGTAAGGTATATCTTCTTGTCAACCCGAAAAACTCATGGATAAAAAATGGTTGTTCGCGGATCCGAAGAACGGTGGGTTGTGACTAGCCGAGCGAAGGCTGCAAGAAACCTTGATATAAATGCCCTGACTTTCAGAGGCAATAGCAAATTGACGCTTGATCAGGAAGAGGTCAATGGTTGGCTTGACAAACGCAGGGAGCGACTCGCTGCTCCAGACCCTGAATAGGCCAAGTGCCGCACACTCACACTTCTCCCTGAAAGATATCCTCATGGCCTTCCCTGGCCACCATGAAAATGCCTACTGAGAACGTGACTGGCGGTGCTGGGCCTGCATTTGCAGAAACTCAGACTCTTTCACCACGCCATCGCCATCCAGGTCAACTTCACTGAAAGGCCGTGCGTTTTTCAAACCTCTCATCATGTAGCCTTGCTTGGCGCGTTCACTGATTCGCTGACCACGGGCCTCGATGAATTCATCCTCGGTCATGGCACCGTCACCATTAAGGTCGAATTCAGCGAATGAGGGCATATTCCGCCCCCTGCCTGCACCGCGCCCGGAAGCCATCTCAGCCCCCTTTGCAGCGCCCTTTCCAGAGGGCCGTTGTGACATCTGCTGCTGCCGAAATGCGGCCATTTCGTCCGAACCCAGAACGCCATCTGCATTGAGGTCTAACTGTTCGAATGTTGGGGCCTTGGCGGCATTGCGCATCGGCCGCCCCTCGGCGGCGCGTGCTGCCCTTCGCTCGTTGCGAAGGGCATTGAATTCATCTGTAGTGATAGCTCCGCTGCCATCGCGATCATAGGCCTCAAACGGTACAGGTCCCCGCTGAAGATAGCCTGGCGACTGAGCTGCAGCAAACAATGCCGTCCCACTCAACAGGATCGAAAAAATGGATTTATATAACATCTTCATATCGACTCTCCAAAAAACGGCATACTTGCCGAACTGCATCCCGAAAAACGTCTTTCTATTGGGGATATTAAACCGACAAGCTGAAACCTAGCTGAAAACCGCTGAAACTTGTTTGGCACGGTGTTCGAGGCATTTTTCACACCTATGAGTTTTTTAGACAGCACGAATAATGGCTTCTGGGGAAGAAGTTCTTCAAGGTTAACAGAGTAGAAAAGTTTATCTGCTCAGCCAACGAGATAGATCAATCCCACCGTTGCTAATGCCACCCCCAGACTCTGCAAACCGCTCCATAGCCAAAAGGTACCGCCGACGCGACCGAGAAAAACGCCAAGAAGGAAGATAATCACCAGCGCCACAGTCATCGCCGACTGTAGAGGTTCGAGCGCCAGCATCATACCACCGTGTGCGAGCCACAGCGGTACGATGATGATCAGGGCAATGAGCAGTGGAGCGATGCCGTTGACCAAAGCAACCAGCCAGGGAATCCATATCGCCGCTTGAGCATGGTGGCTCTCATCAAGGGAAGTCATCATAGCCTTTTCGAGCTGCACCAGGGTACGGCGCCTCTCCGCTGCCTCACTGATGTAAGCGCTGGATATTCCGCTCATTCCGAGGGCAAGTGCCGCAGCCAGGCAGGAAGTGATCACCACCGCGAGGTCGACACGATCACTGACGTAGAATCCCATAATCAACCCGAGCGTTGTCAAGGCGCCATCAAAGCCGTTGACGACAAAGTAGCGGCGCATGATTTCTTCGGAGTGGGAGATCTCCAACAGAGTTTTGACCTGTTTCAACGCCATTGCTGCCACCGATTAGCGCCTGCATACCATTGGGTGTCATTCACCGACGACAGAAACCTCGTCGATACTGTGAAGGGAGGCCCCGTTTTCGCTGATCGCGCTGCTGATACGCTCAAAATCAAGTCGGTCACCCTCGATCGCCACCAGCAGTGTCTCGGTCTGTTCGTCCACTTCCACCACCCGTATATCGACCCGGTAGCCCTCCCCCAGCGCAGCAATAGCGCGGGCAAATTCGAGGACATTGGGCTGGTGCGGTTTTAGTACATCGAGAACGAGGCGTTGGACACTGGCCATCGAAATCTCCTTTAACCTTGAGAAATCAGACCCTAGTGTCACCCAGCGATCAAAGGCTGGCAAGTCAAACGGGCTTCCCGGAAAGATCACACCCCTGATACAGCTGAATCTCTTTTTCCTATACTAGGGTTTGTTGACGACTGAGTGAGGCGATGGATCAATGTCGGGAAAAACAGGTCCCAAACGCATTGTAATCATGGGTGCTGCCGGCCGTGATTTCCATAATTTCAATGTACTTTATCGAGAGGATCCAGCAACTCACGTGGTCGCCTTTACCGCCACCCAGATACCGAAAATTGCAGATCGTCGATACCCCTCCGTCCTCGCGGGTGATTATTATCCTGACGGGATACCGATTGTGCATGAAAGTGAGATTGAAGCACTCTGCCATGAGCAGAAAATCGACCAGGTCATTTTAGCCTACAGCGATATCAGCCACGCCCATGTCATGCACAAGGCCTCCATCGTTTTAGCGGCCGGTGCCGATTTTCTGATGCTGGGCCCTGAACAAACCATGATCCAGTCCAGGGTACCGGTCATCGCCGTCTGCGCAGTCAGAACCGGCTGCGGAAAATCACAAACTGCCCGCTGGCTGTCGCAGAAGTTGAAACAGCATGGCTTGGGCGTGGCGGTAATCCGTCACCCTATGCCTTATGGTGACTTGGAACATCAGGCCATCCAGCGTTTTGCCAATAAAAAAGATCTGGATACCGCTGAATGCACCATTGAGGAACGGGAGGAATACGAGCCCCATCTAGCTCAGGGGAATGTAGTTTATGCCGGCGTTGATTATGCCGGGATCACCAGGCGTGCCGAGAGTGAGGCCGATGTCATCCTGTGGGATGGCGGAAATAATGATTTCCCCTTCATTCGACCCGATCTGCATATCGTTCTCGTCGATCCGTTACGACCAGGTCATGAGACCACCCATCATCCCGGTGAGGCTGTTCTCCGCATGGCTGATATTGTGCTTGTGGCCAAGGTCAATTCCGCTTCTGACGCCGACATTCAACAGGTGACTGAAAACGTAAAAAGCATCAATCCCGGGGCAAGGATCGTTCGTGGCTCCTCGCAGGTCACATTGGATGATCCTGAAGCGATAACCGGAAGACGGACAATCATTGTGGAGGATGGTCCAAGCATCACTCACGGCGGCATGTCATATGGGGCAGGATATGTCGCTGCCACACAAGCCCAGGCAGAAGAGATCATCGATCCCCGCAGTGTTGCCGTGGAAGAGATTTCCAGGGTCTATGAACAGTACCCGCATATCGGCCCGGTACTCCCGGCAGTCGGTTATCATCCGTCACAACTCCAGGCACTGCGTGACACCATTAATGCAGCCGATGCCGAAGTTGTGGTCTCGGCAACACCCTGTGACCTCGGTGCTTTAATCAAAATCAACAAGCCCATAGTACGTGCCCGTTATGAGTTTGCCGAAGCTGGAAGGCCGGGATTAGGGAGTCTGATTGAGAAATTCCTGGAAGAAAGAGGATTAGTTTAACCGTTATCCTTATCCCTGGTGATTCGTGTTCCGGCTTTTCCGTTTAATATTGCAGAGGCGTCCTTGAGACTCCCGATACCAGCAATACCGCCTGTCTGCTCAACATATTCACAAGCGGCTTTGACCTTGGGCGCCATGGAACCGGGTGCGAAATCATATTCACGCATTGCCATTGGTGACAGGTGGGGAAGAGGCTGAGCCTCAGGTTCTCCCCAGTGTTTATAGACTGCATCGACATCGGTCAGCAGCAGGAAAACATCCGCTTTCAGTTCTCTTGCCAAAAGTGAACTTGCCATGTCCTTATCAATCACCGCTTCGATACCGACCAGGCTTCCATCCGCACGACGCACTACAGGAATCCCCCCTCCCCCGGCACAAATAACGATAATTTTCTGGTTAACAAGCAGTTCAATAACTCTCAGTTCAAGGATACTTTTTGGTCGCGGAGAAGAAACCACACGCCGGAAATAGTTACCATCAGGGGCAATATTCCACCCCAGTTGTTGCATCAGCCGCTGCGCCTCATCCTTACGGTAAACCGGACCAATCGGTTTGGTTGGACTATTGAACGCCGGATCCTTCGACTCCACCTCAATCTGGGTCAACAGCGTTGCAAAACGGTGCTCGTCCGGCAGTAGATTGCTGAGTTCCTGCTCGATCAAATAACCAATCATGCCCTCTGTCTCGGCGTCCAGAATATCCAACGGAAACACTTCGTCAGACCTGTAAGCCGCCCCCTGTAGCGCGAGCAAACCCACCTGCGGTCCGTTTCCATGAGTGATGACCAACTCATGTTCACGGGCAATCGGTGCCAATGCTTCAGCCGCTGCCTTGACATTCTGCCGTTGATTATCCGCAGTTAAGGGTTCTTCACGGCGTAGCAGTGCATTCCCCCCCAGAGCTATGACGATACGCATGGTTCAATCACCTAGGGTCACTCATTGTGATGAATCGCTCCAGTCCCTCCCGGTAACTGTTGCCACTCTGCAGGAACCCCATATTGTGGCTGCCGCCGATCTCCAGAAACCGTTTCGGTTGACGGGCCGCCTGGTAGAGCTGCTGCCCATGCTTAAAAGGGATGATTTCGTCGTCCGGACTATGAATCACCAGAACCGGGCAGCTGACAGATTCAAGGTAAGCCCTGGTATCAAATTGGAAACGTGACAGCCAACGCACCGGAAACATGGGGTAGAGATCTGCTGCCATATCCGGCACTGAAGTGAAGGCAGACTCCAGGATCAGGCCTCTGACTGGATAACTTGAGGCGAGACGGGCGGCGACAGCGCCCCCCAGGGAACGGCCGAACAGCAGTATATCCTCCGGAGGTATCTTCTTCTGCTCAGTCAGCAGGCGCCATGCGGCCTCTGCATCCCGGTAATTTCCCGCTTCTGTCGGACGGCCTTCGCTCTCGCCGAAGCCGCGGTAATCGAAGATCAGTACCGCCAGGCCAAGCCGGTGAAAAATCTCCAGGGAATCCAGGCGATGTGAGATATTGCCGGCATTACCGTGAAAAAAGAGCAGTGTGGCCCGCGGCTTTTCGAGCGGCAGAAACCAGCCGTGCAGGGTTATGCCATCATCGGTGGTGACTTTGAGCGTCTCGAAACTCAGCCCGACTTGATCTGGAGTAGCCATGATCGCCCTGGAAGGCAAACTGGGATAGTAGAGCAAGCGTGACTGGGAAAAATAGAGTATCAGCAGCAGTGCCCCATAGACCGCTACCACTATCGCCACAAAAGGCCATAGACTCTCCAGCGAAAAACGCGGCATTGGACGATGCTCCCCTGTTACTTCACCTTGGTGCTTGTTAACACACTGCGGATACCCATATAACTCAAACCGCTATTCCACTCTGACACATCCAGTTCCGCTGATCGTACTTCTTCCACCCGCTTGCGGCATTACCTCTATCTGGGTGGCGATGCGCTCCTTGAGGGCTGAGACATGGGAGATCACACCGATCAACTTGCCATCCTGCTGCAATCCCGCGAGGGTCTCCAAAGCGGTATCCAGGGCCTCTTCATCCAGGGTACCAAACCCTTCATCCAGGAACAGTGAGTCCACCCGGACGTTTTTACTGGCCATCTGGGAGAGACCAAGCGCCAGGGAGAGACTGACGATAAAACTCTCACCCCCCGACAGGTTCTTGGTTGAACGAATCTCACCCGCCTGATAGTTATCCACCACGTTGAGTTCCAACGGCTGCCCATCATCCCTGATCAGAAGGTAGCGATCGGTCATTTTCTGCAGTTGCCGGTTGGCATGTCCGACCATCATTTCGAAGGTCAGACCTTGGGCGAAGTTGCGATACTTCTTGCCATCTGCCGAGCCGATGAGTTCATGCAGCAGATCCCAACGTGAACACTCCCGTTTTTGTGCGTCGATCTGTTTGGTCCGATCCTGCTGTTTGCACCTCAGGTTCTCATTGTCGGTTAACTTCTGGCGAGTGCCGCCAACCTCCTGCTGGAGGCTCTTGCGGCGGCTAACAAGCGCCTCCAACTCCTGCTTGAGCTGGTCGCTGGGTTGGTCCGTCGTCTGTTTTTTTCGTTCGATATCCAACAATGATGTCCTATCCCGGCTCCTTGCATTCAACTCTGTTTGCTCAGTTGCCAGCCGTTGGGCTTGCTGCATCAGATTGTTACGTTCTTCTTCGGGCAGACAGGCCGCTTGATAGCTGGTTTCATCGGTGAAGTCGAACTGGCCAAGTCGAACCTGGAACGCTGCCTGACTCTGTTTCAACTGATCAGCCCTGCCGAGCATCGTCTTTTCAATCAACGCAATCGCGGCTTTCAATTTGCCTTGCTCCCCCGTTGCAAGATGAAATACCTGACGGGATTCTTCGAGTTGTTTTTCAGCCTCTTCAACAGATGTGGAGAGACGGGTCTCTTCGGCGTCCGGGTTCTTATCTTCAAAGAGCGCGAGTCGGTCCTGAGTCAGGGAGTCCTGCTCACATTTCAGGTTGCTCAGAATCTCCCGTTGTTCAATCAGAACGGCCTCTGATGTGTTGATTTGTGTGGCTTGATGTTCTGTCTGCAACTCCAGGTTTGAGGTGTGTATTTCAAGATCATTCTGCTGTTTCTGCCGATCAAGCCATTGATCCCGCCGCGTCATCAGCTCAGTCTGAATCGAGTCCAGCCCATCCATGGCCAGCACCTGGAAACCGTAGACCCGCACATCTTGCAGCGTCTTCTCCTGAGCTTTCCGCAACTCGATCTTGAGTGCATCCAACGCATCTTTCTGGCCATCGACTGTCTGTCCTGCTGCGTGTTTTTTATACAGCAAACCTTGAATTTCCTGCTCTGATTGGTCCAGCGTCTCTCTTGTCTTTTCAATCAATTCACGTAGGGAGGCAATATCCTTCTCGTATCTCTCAGCAGCCGACACGACCTTTGAGGTCATCTCCAGTTTTTCGCTGTTCTCCTGCTGTAACCGCAGTAAGGTCTCTGCCGGGTCGTCGCCCTCATCCTCAACAGCAGCAAGCAGCCTGAACCCCTCATGAATCTGCTGCTCTTCTGTGCTAATCCTGTCTCTGGCTTCCTGTTGCAGGGTCTCGTTTTGTTGTAGGTCTTTCCGGTTTTCAGCCTGTTTAATCTGGAGACCAGAAAGCCTATCACGGGTCTGTTTTATAACCTTTCTCACACGCTTCAGTTCAGTTGCGGCCTCATCCGTAGCGGGAATATTTCCTTCTGCATACGGGTGTTCCTCTGCACCGCAAAGGGGGCAGACCTCACCATCCTGAAGTTGCTGCCGGGCCTCCTCAAAACTCTGGATTCTGGTAAGCAGGGAGAGCTGCGTTTCCAGCAGTAACAACTCCCGCTCCAAGGCCGCAAGTCTCTCAGTGTGTTCCAGGATCTGCCTGGCCAATGGAGCCTCTTCGGCAGTGGATTTTTCATGCTGATTATTGAGTTTACCGAGGCTAATGCTTGATTCACTCAACGATAGGAGCGACTGGCTGGTCTCTCTCAGCAGGGACTCTCTCTCTTTGAGATCCGAGAGGGCATTTCGCCAAATTGAAACCTCCCGTTCAGCGAGAATATCTGCCAGTCTATTCTGTTGGTGAAGCAGTTTTTTCTGGATAACTTCGAGGGCATCTTTTTGTCCCTGTAGCGTTTTAGATTGTTCACTCCACAATCGTGAGGCTTCTCTCTTTTGCGACTCGGCTGAAACCACTTCCCCGGTCTTATCACGAACATTTCCATCCAGTTCACGAAGCCGGTCAAACTGACTCAGCATTCTGGCAAGCTGTTCGACGAGCCCCTTATCTGCCTCGCTTTCTGAAAGAAGTTTCTGAACCTCTTTGAGGATGACTTTCTGCTCATCCAAAACATGGCAATCCTCACTGTGCTTTGTTCGATGGGTATCAAGCGTTTTTTTCGCATCTGAAACGAGATCCGCAGCCTTCTTGATAGGCGTCTTTTTTTCCCGCAGTTTGATATCCAGCTCTCGTACCTTGCCGATGACAAGCAGCATCTCTTTTTGCTTTTCTTGCTTCTGCGCAAGATGCTTATTAGCCAGCTTCAGGGTCTTTTCGGCCCGTATTACTTCGCCCTCCTGTTCTGGCAGAGCCAACTGACACTCTTCGTGGCGTTGCTGATCCGTTTCCTGCTCACGACGAAGCGAACTCAAACTGGCAAATTCTCCCGCCAGTTCCAGAGTCTGCATTGCCCGCTCAAGCTTTTCTCCCTCAGGCTGAAAAACCTCCTGACGCATCTTTAAATCCTGTTTCTGCTTTTCCAGTAAGCGCAACTCCTCTTCCAGCCGTTCGATTCCATCCAGCCAGGCGATTGCCTGACCTTTTTGATCAACCTGTTGATTCAAACCGGCCTCCTGAAGAATCATCTTCTCAAGGCCTGCTTTCAACTGCTGCTCATCCTCTTCACTCAGCAGTTGCATCCCTGCCAGCTCAGCCTGAAGGATATCCAGTTTCTCATGCTCGCCAGAGCGTTGTTTATGAACCTGAATGGAGATCTGGCTGTAGATCTCTGTGCCGGTAATCTGTTCCAGAATGGGGGCACGTTCGTCAGGTGCCGCCTGCAGAAAAGCCGCAAAACCTCCTTGTGCAAGCAGCATGGAGCGTGTGAAACGGTCGAAGTCCATGCCGGTAACCGCTTCAATCTGTTCGGCAACACCGCGAAGTTTTGCCTCAAGAATCCGGCCTGAATCAGCATCCGCAATCTCATGTTTTGGAGCCTGCAATTCCCCGCCTGGTTTTTTTCGCGCCCGGTGCTGGCTCCAGTGGCAACGAAATCGTCCCGCTTGGGTTTCAAAGGTCACTTCGGCAAAACACTCACCGGTCTGCCGCGACATTATCTCGTTCCCGCTCTTGGTGACCTTGTTGAGACGAGGCGTTCGGCCATAAAGCGCGAGACAGATAGCATCGAGGATCGTCGTCTTACCCGCTCCGGTCGGCCCGGTTATGGCAAAGATGCCGTCGGATGAAAAAACGGGGTATGCCAGGTCAATTTCCCATTCACCGGCAAGCGAGTTCAAGTTCTTAAAACGTACCAGCAGTATGCGCATTTTCCGTCTCTATTCTGCCTGGGTATCGGCTTGGTTGAGAGCGGTAATCGTCTCCTGATAGGCCTGCAGAAGTTCAGGGCGCTGTGCTTCCGGGACCTCATGCGCTTCAAGACATCGTTCAAAGACATCATTAATATTCAGATCGTCGAGGGTTTCGTTATCGTGAATTCGGTTGAGCACCCGGTCTATGATCCGGTTATTCTTCACGCGAAGAATCTCCAGGTTGGTCTCTGATATCGCAGCTTCGAGTTTTTCACGCAGGTCACCGATCACATCCCCGCCTTCATAGACTATCTCTAACCATGCCTGGCTTTGTGTTGCGGACAGCACCAGAATCCGGTCGGAGATATCATCCCAGTCACCTTGTATGCGCTCAAGCCGTTGGAATACCGGAGTCTTGATCAGCGTCACCGTTGCTTCTCTTCCAGTGAACTCTACGAGGCAGACACTCTTCTCCTGGGTGGCTTCTCCAAAGCCCATCGGCAGCGGAGACCCACTATAGCGCATGACCTCTGAGGCATTGACCTTCTGCGGAACGTGGAGGTGGCCCAACGCTAGATAATCGATACATTCCGGGAAGATTCCCGAAGTCACATGGGCAAGTGACCCGACATATAGCTCACGGACACCATCACCATCAACCGTTTCTCCCCCGGCGGCAAAGAGATGCCCCATGGCGATAATGGGAACCTCGATACCCAATGAGTCACGTTTCTGTTCAGCCAGGTCACACACCTCGGCATAGTGGGTGCGTATGCCCTCGATCAGTTTCTGTTCCTTGTGGTCAATACTCTCACCGGCTTCCGCCACTCGAATATCGCGATCCCTCAGGTAGGGCACTGCACAAACGATGAGTTCCGGGGAGCCTTCACGATTTTGCAGTAGCAGAACTTCATCTTCGCGGCTCTCGCCGGTCGAGCCGATGACGTGAACGTTAAGCGCGCGCAAGAGTTCCTTGGGGGCATTCAGAAATGAGGGAGAGTCGTGGTTACCCGCAATCACGATGACATGGCGGCAGAATGAGGCTGCCACACGGCACAGGAACCGGTAATAGAGCGCCTGAGCACGATTGCTCGGTGTGCTTGTATCGAAGATATCGCCGGCCACGAGCAGTGCATCCACCTGCTCTTGATCGATTTTCTCCGCCAGCCATGAGAGGAACGCATCGAACTCCTGGTAGCGTTTGCGTCCATAAAGTGCCCGGCCAATATGCCAGTCTGATGTATGGAGGATTTTCATTCCATTGCCTCACCAAAATGTAGCATATTCTACTAGGGCTTCAATTCGCTTTCCTGCTGTTATTGTTGCATTAAATTAGGATGAATCAACCTGGGTTACCAGACCCACTCGGGTGACTTTGGCAGAGTGTCCTGATTTGGAAGGAAACCGTCATGGGAATCTATGCCAGGATTGGAACTGGTGCATCTGGCAAGGGTTGGTGGCAGCACCAAGCCAGCAGATTTAACCTGCTGGCCGGTACCGCAAAATACAACAGGGTTTCTAGCAGATGGCGCCCGTGCTGCATCCACTGGCGGGTATCGCTGCAAGTAACGCACGGACCAGTGCGGGTGGCAACGGGCGGGAGAATTCACCCATCTCAATTTTTATCTGTGATGTAACGACCCGCGCCGGACTCACATGGATCTCACCTTCTGCCTTGATGGTAGCTGTGCCTTTTTGATCAGAGAACGGTGTCCGCAAAACCACACTGTTTTTTCCAAGCAGATGGACATCATTCGACAGTTCCAGCTGAATATCTTCATACTTTCCGACAGATATCATACGACCATCGAGACGTTGAACAGTAGAAGCAAGGAGATCAAGTTGGACAAGCTTTCCAGCCTTGTTCTCATACAAAACCTGCTGTCGGCCCTGGGCATCTACTCCAGTGATCTTTCTTACCTGAACGAGAACTGTAACCTCACTACTCAGTAAGGCATTGTTTATGAGATCACTAATACTGTATTGCTTAGCAGGTTGCGTAGGATCAGCTGATCCAGTTGATACCAACAGAATTGAAACGGCACACACGTGCAACAAATATTTGATCAGGAACATACTCACTTCCTCCAATAGCTGTTTTCTTTGTAGACCAGTTAAAGCTGCGGCCTTTCGGCATAAGGATACGATTTGGGAAAAAATATCCTAAATACCAAACTAGTGCAGGTTTCTTAAGGGGAGATTAAAAGCCACTCCCGGACGGCTTTTTTGCCAACTCCGTCACAGTACAAGAAACATTCCTTATGCGTCGATGAACATTCATACGCACCTGCTGGCACCGCGAAGCAGTCTCGATGAGTCGGGGGAGAATCAAACCAACAATTGCCTACGGGAAACGGAGATGAGAAGCATATTGGCACGGAATCAGAGCTGGACTATGGGCGGTGCGATTGGGCCGGTGGCACGCCATAGAATCGAATTCTCCCTATTCCTGGCGATTGGCTTTGAACAAATTTTGTATTTGCACGAACTGTAGTGTTAGCATCGAACATCAAGAAACCTGGAGATTACTGTGGAAATCCTGTCGGCCATGCCGTTCGGGATAACCACAAGGCAGAAGTTGGATGAGTGAGTGTCCGGATACTCCAGAGCGGGATCCGGAATCGGGCCGAACAGGCTTGAAATGATAGGCACAGGCGGAGAAATCCCTATGAGTGGCGATCAGCAAAACGAAACCGATGACAAGAACAAGGCTGTGAGCGATACCAACCAGCCGGGGCAACCCCAGGCGCGCATGGTGACAGTTTCCATCATGGGCAAACCCGCCCTGGTTCCGGATGACTCCACGATCATGCGGGCCATAGAGTACAGCGGCCAGCAGATCATCCGCGGAGCTGGCTGCCGCGAAGGCTTCTGCGGCGCTTGCGGCACTATCTACCGACTGCCCGGAGACTACCGGATTCATACCGGTCTCGCCTGCACCACCCTGGTCCAAGAGGGGATGGCGCTCTCTCAGATACCATCCGTACCCCTTGAGAAAGCAGTCTACGACCTGGAAAAACTCACTCCAGACGTCGACACCATAAAAGAACTCTATCCTGTCACCTTCCGCTGTGTGGCCTGCGGCACCTGCACCAAGGCCTGCCCACAGGGGCTTCAGGTCATGGACTATATCCAGTCCGCCATGCGCGGCGATATCGCCGAACTCATGGAACTCTCGTACGAATGCGTGGGCTGTGGTCTGTGCGCCCTGCGTTGCCCCTCCGAGATCATCCAGCACAAGATCGCGATTCTCGGTAAGCGCCTCTATGGACGCTATCTGCGCAAAGAGAGTAAAGAGCTCGATATCCGCATCCAGCAGGTAAAGAATCACGAGTACGACGGCGAGTATGCCGAATTAATGTCCCTTGACAGGGGGGCTCTCAGCGAGCGCTATTACGCGAGAGATACGGAGTAGCACGGCGGCCTCCCTGCAGGATTCTGGAAGGTAAGACAACACCACTTTCGGGGCGTTTGATGGGTCGATTTCGTATTGACGAAGAGCGTGCTTTCGGAGGAAATGAATGTATCCGGATTATTTAAAAGATTCGCTTGAGAAGGTGAATCAGACTCGATCCAAAAGGCTGGAACTGGCGAAGAGCGACAAGCCGGTCTATACACCGATGAATGCGGAGGAGCGGGAGGAGGTACTCTCCGGGTATCACCCTGATTCAGCATCCGCCGCACGCAGTCACATTCGGATCGGCCCCAACAAGGGTGAGCAGCTTACCACCGAGATCACAGATCTGCTCGAAGCCCATTCGATGCTCGATCCGAAGCGAATGGAGGCAAATCTCGACAACCCCGATTACGAGACCGATATGTTGATTATCGGCGGTGGCGGAGCAGGTTGCTGGGCCGCTATCACCGCCATAAAAAACGGCATCAAGCCGATGATCGCCACCAAGCTGCGTCTGGGTGACGCCAACTCCATGATGTCCGAAGGCGGTATGCAAGCCGCCGTCGCACCCCAGGATTCGCCTACGCGGCACTATCTGGACGCCATCGGCGGAGGTCATTTTGACAACAAGCCCGAACTGGTGCGCGCACTGACAGAGGATGGCCCGGAGGTTGTCCGGGAGCTGGAGAATCTGGGCGTCATGTGGGACAAGATGGAGGATGGTTCGCTCCAGGTCCTGCACGGCGGCGGCACTTCGCGCAAACGCATGGTCTCCTGCCGAGATTACATCGGCGCCATCATAATGCGTACCCTGATGGACGAGGTGGAGAACCACCCGGATGAGATCAGCATCCGTGAATTCGAGCCGGCCATTGAGCTGCTGCTGGACGACAAGGGCCAATGCGCCGGCGCCGTCCTCTACAATCTGGACACCGAGCAGTTCATGGTGGTCAGGGCCAAGTCGACGGTGATCACCACCGGTGGTTTTGGGCGACTGCATATCCGCGGTTTCGCCACTACCAACCACTACGGCGCTACCGGTGACGGACTGGTGATGGCCTACCGTGCCGGCGCCAACCTCAAGTTCATGGATTCGGTCCAGTACCATCCCACCGGTGCAATATATCCTGAGCAGATTGCCGGCTTTCTGATCACCGAGAAGATCCGCGGCGCCGGCGGCCAACCGCTGAACAAGGATGGTGAACTCTTCGTCTTCCCCCGCGAGCCCCGTGATGTGGAGAGCGCCGCTATTATCCGCGAGTGCAGCAGTGATCGGAACATGGGGGTCGACACCGCCTCCGGTCGTAGCGGGGTGTGGCTGGATTCGCCACTCATCGACATGATCCATGGCGAGGGTTACACCCGGCATCAGTTCCCCGGCATGTGCCGGGCATTCGATAACTACGACATTGATATCGTCAAACAGCCGATGCTGATCTATCCCTCGCTCCACTATCAGAATGGTGGCGTCGAGATAAACGAACGTTGCGAGACCAATATTCCGGGCCTGTTCATCGCCGGCGAGGCCTCGGGCGGCGTCCATGGCCGCAACCGACTGATGGGGAATTCGGTACTCGACTACAACGTCTTCGGTCGCCGTGTCGGCAAGCAAGCCAGTGAATACTCCAAGTCGGTGGAACTCGGCAAGCTTAGCCTGGATCATGTGATTGCCTATGATGGTGAGATGGCAGAGCAGGGCATAGACAGCGATCTGATCTCACCGGTGATCCTGCCCTCCTATACGCCAGAAGATGTCAGGCTGCATCAGTTGGCCCGCCTCGGCAATATCCCGGCGCGCCACTCCATACTGCGCAGCCGGATCGGTTGTGGTTGTGGCAATGGGAAGGAAGGCAAGTGAGCGGTTTTCACCTTCTCCCCTGGTTACTCCCTGATGCAGGAGCTACCTCATGACGGTGTTCGTCTCAAGAGACAAGATCAACAGTGGGTTTACCTCCAAGGTCCAGCGACTCGCTGACCAGAACCTGATGGCGTGCTACCAGTGTGGCAAGTGTTCTGCTGGTTGCCCCATGGCCGCCTATATGGATATCCCGCCGAACCAGATGATTCGGCTGGCGCAACTGGGGATGGAAGAGGAGTTGCTCGATTCCGAGGCGATCTGGCTCTGCGTCTCCTGTATGACCTGCAACATGCGCTGTCCCAAAGGGGTTCGAATCGCTGAGTTGATCGAGTCCATGCGCCAGATAAAGCTGCGTGCGCGGCAGGACCATCTGCAAGTGGAGACGATTCCTACGGCGGATCTGCGTGCCATCCCTCCCATTGCCCTCATCGGCAGTATGAGAAAGTTCACATCATGAAGCTCAGCTATTTTCCCGGTTGCACGCTCAAAAACCACGCTCGGAATTTCGAGGACTCCACCCTCTACGCGATGGATAAGCTTGGGGTGGAGGCGGTGGAGTTGGATCGCTGGAACTGCTGCGGCACCGTCTACTCTCTCTCTACGGACGATCTGATGCGCCAGGTGGCGCCAATCCGCAATCTGCTGCGCACCAGGGAACGGGGGGACTCGCAGCTCATGACCGGGTGCTCCATGTGTTTCAATACCCTCAAACGGGCCAATAATCGCGCCCGCGCCAATGAGGAAGACTTGGCCAGCATGAACGACTTTATGTATGACGAGCCGGTCGATTACGCAGGGGATGTCGACGTCCTGCATGTCCTGGAGGTGGTGCGCGATCAGATCGGATTTGATGCCATCCGCGAGCGGGTGGTCAAGCCCCTCGAAGGTTTGCGCGTGGCCTGTTACTACGGTTGCATGCTGGTGCGGCCGAACGAGGCAGCAATTGATAACGCAGAGAACCCCAGGGTGCTTGAGGACCTGATTACGGTTTTGGGTGGCGAGCCGGTGGATTTCAGCCATAAGACCGAGTGCTGCGGTGCCCACCAGACCGTCGACAAGCCCGAAATCATCGCCGACAAGACCTATGACATCCTGGGTGCAGCAAAGGCACAGGGTGCAGACACAGTGGCGGTAAGCTGTCCTCTGTGCGCCTTCAACCTGGATCATCGCCAAGAGGCAACCCTGCAAAAACATTCCGATTTCCATACCATGCCGGTCGTCTATTTCTCGCAGCTGATGGCCATCGCCCTCGGAGGCTCCGAGTCGGTACTGAGGCTGGATCTCCATCACACACCTCCCGGTCCCTTGCTGACCGGGAAGGGCCTGCTCTGAGGGAACAACGATGGCATTCGGAAAAATCAAAGAGATCACCGGCGAAGTCACCATCAATAAGGCCTGGTGCAAAGGATGTGGATTCTGTGTCCATTATTGCCCGACCGATGCCCTTGCCATGTCATCCGAATATAACGCCAAGGGATATCATCCCCCGTTTATAAAATCACCGGACGACTGCAGAGATTGCGACTTCTGTCAGTCGATCTGTCCGGAATTCGCCATTTATGTCACCCGCAAGGCGGAGACAGAGGAGAATGAGAATGCGTAAGACTGCCGCCGATCCGAAAGGCGTACTCGAGGGGGCACATTTCCTTGACGGCGATCACGCAATTGCTGAGGGGGCGTTGGCCGCTGGATGCCGCTTTTTTGCCGGTTATCCGATTACGCCTTCGACCGAGACAGCCGAACGCTTCGCCGAACGTTGTCCGGGTGTCGGTGGTATGTTCATTCAGATGGAAGACGAGATAGCGTCCATCGCCGCCCTAGTCGGTGGCGCCTGGGGTGGGCAGAAGGTGATGACGGTGACCTCGGGCCCCGGACTCTCTCTGATGATGGAAAATCTGGGTCTGGCCGTCATGACGGAAACCCCCATGGTGATCGCCGATGTCCAACGCGCTGGTCCATCCACCGGGTTGCCGACGATGCCTGCACAACAGGACATGATGCAGATTCGTTGGGGTTCCCACGGCGACTACCGCATCATCGCCCTTTGCCCGGATTCCCCGCAGGAGTGTTTCGACCTGACGGTGGAGGCATTCAACTTGTCGGAAACCTATCGAGTTCCGGTCTTCATCATGGCCGATGAGACCGTCGGCCATATGCACGAGAAGGTCGTCATCCCACCCGCCGAGGACATCGAGGTGGTGCAACGTAACTGGTACGAAGGTCCCAAGAAGGATTACCGGCCCTACCAATTCACCGGCAAGGATGTAGCGCCCATGGTCAAAGCAGGTGATGGTTACCGGTTCCACCTCACCGGCCTCACCCATGACGAGCGCGGATATCCACACCTTACCGTGGATCAGAACGAAAAAGTTGTCACCCACCTGATCGAAAAAATTGACTCCAACGCAGATAAGATTATTCAGCTCGATGAGAGTGAAATGGAGGGTGCGGAGGTCGTTGTCGTCTCCTACGGAATCACTTCGCGGATCGTCTCCCGGGCGGTGCAGTTGGCGCGTGAGGCTGGTATCAAGACCGGATCGATGCGGCTTATCACCATCTGGCCCTTTGCGGAGAAGAGAATCGAGGAGCTGTCCGGCAAGGTGAAGGCAATCGTGGTTCCTGAAATCAATTACGGCCAGATGGTGAGGGAAGTTGAACGCAGTGCGGCCGGTCGGTGCCGGGTCGTCAGCGTCCCCCACTGCGGCGGCGCGGTGCATAATCCTGAAGTCATCCTTGACGCCATTGTGGAGGCCAGCAAATGAGCACAACATCCCAAAACATCTCCTTTCGTGAAGCAAGCCCGATGGCGGATTTTCTGCGCATGGAGAGGATGCCGCATATCTGGTGTCCGGGTTGCGGTATCGGCACTGTAGTCAACTCCTTCGCTGAGGCCGTCAATAAAAGCGGCATCGATATGGACAAGCTGGCGGTGATCTCCGGCATCGGTTGCACCGGTCGGGTTGCCGGCTACGTGAACTTCGATTCCATCCACGCCACCCATGGGCGCGCCATCCCCGTCGCCACCGGCCTCAAGCTGGCGAACCCTGATATGAAGGTGGTGGTGGTTAGTGGCGACGGCGATCTTACGGGGATCGGTGGCAACCATTTCATCCACGCTGCCCGCCGCAACATGGACATGATGGTTATCTGCGTCAACAATTTTACCTACGGCATGACCGGTGGGCAGTTGACGCCGACGACACCGCAGACGGCCAACGCCTCCACCACGCCCTACGGTAACTACGAATACCCCTTCAGCCTGCCATTTCTGGCGGACGCCTGCGGAGCGACCTATGTGGCGCGCTGGACTTCGCTGCATGCACGCAACATCACGAAATCAATTCGCGAGGCGCTGAACCATAAAGGCTTCTCCTTCATTGAGGTGATCGCCCCCTGCACCACGCTCTATCAGCGTCGCAATCGTCTGGGTGACGGCCTTGATGCCCTCGAGTACTACAAGGAGGATGCTGGGGTTGAGAAGGATGTCGACACCCGTGATGTGGGTATCGACTTCCAGGGTGATATCGCTATGGGTCGATTCGTCAAGCAGGATAAACCGACCTACGAAGATGCGGTCAATGAGCGTTACGCCAATGTCCTGGGTGACGACTACCAACTTTACGGTATGAGCAAGCCTGAGCGTGAGGAGAAGGCCAAGCGCAAGGCTGAGGAGAGGGCCAAGGTGCAAGCCACGATGGATGATGAAGAGGCCCAGATGATGGCCGAGGATATGGGCGTGGACGAGGAGGGCTTGTAGATGCATGAGGTCAGATTCTCCGGCTTCGGTGGCCAGGGCATCGTCCGTTGCGCCCTGATTACCGGCAAGGCGCTGTCGATGTATGACGACAAGTTTGCGACCATGACCCAGAGCTTCGGCCCTGAGGCAAGGGGCGGTGCCTGCAGTTCCCAGTTGGTGGTTTCCGAAAGCCGTGTTCTCTATCCCTACGTCACTCTGCCCGGGGTACTGATTGCTCTGTCCCAGGACTCCTACACTACCTATGAGCCGAAGTTGCGGGATGGCGGTGTCCTGATTTATGAGGCGGATCTGGTCACGCCCAAGGAAGATGATGGGCGGGTGCAGATGTATCCTGCGCCGGTCACCCGTTTTGCCGAGGAGTTGGGCAACCGTCTGTTCGCCAATCTGGTGACCCTGGGCTGTTTCTCCGCCATTACCAAGATTGTAACCCAAGATGCGATGAAGAAGGCCTTGCCGGGCCTGGTTCCTGACCGCTTTCTCGAGGTCAATAAAAAGGCCTTCGACAAGGGTTATGCATACGGGCTCGAATCGCTGGATAAGAAGCCGCTCGTGACTGGGGACGCGCAATGACAAAACGCACCGGTGTCTTTGTTTGCCACTGCGGTAAGAATATTGCCGCCACTGTCGACGTCAAAAAGGTCGCGCAGGAGCTGGCCGAAGATGACGGTGTGGTTTTTTCCGAAGACTATGTCTACATGTGCTCGGACCCTGGGCAGACTGCAGTCATCGACGCCATCAAGGACAATGACCTCAATGGCATGGTCATCTCCTGCTGTTCACCGACCCTGCATGAAAAGACCTTTCGCGATGCCTCTGAGTTGGGCGACCTCAACGCCTTCCAGTGCGAGATTGCCAATATCCGCGAGCAGTGCGCCTGGGTGCATAACGACATGGAGGTGGCCACCGAAAAGGCCCTCAAGATCACCCGTGCGTCGGTGCGTCGCGTCCAGCACAACCAGGCGCTTGAGCCTATTGGCGTTCCGGTTACCCGCCGGGCGCTGGTAGTCGGCGCGGGCATCGCCGGCATTCAGGCCGCACTCGATCTGACCGATGCCGGTCTCGACGTAGTCCTGGTGGAAAAACAGGCGACCATCGGCGGCAACATGCTCAAGCTGTCGGAGACCTTCCCGACCCTCGACTGCTCCCAGTGTATCCTTTCGCCGAAGATGGTCTCGGTGTCGAAGAATTCCAAGATTAAGTTGATGACCGAAAGCGAGGTCGAAAGCATCTCCGGCTTCGTCGGTAACTTCAAGGTCAAGATCAAGAAAAAGGCAGAGTTTGTCGATCCAGAGCTGTGCAAGCTCTGCGACGATTGTACCCCCGTCTGCCCTGTCGCCGTGCCCAATGAGTACGATGTAGGCCTGACCAACCGCCGTGCCATCCATATCCCCTTCGCCCAAGCGATCCCGGCCTCCTTTACCCTGGATGAAGAGGCCTGTCTGGGGCTTGATCCGGTGGTCTGCGGCAAGTGCGAGGAGGTCTGCGATGTCGGGGCTATTGATTACGACAAGAAGCCGACAGTCACTGAGGAAGAGATAGGGGCGATCGTTGTTTCTACCGGATTCGATCTCTACGGCATGGAACATATGGGTGAGTTCGGAGGCGGACGCTACCCGGATGTGCTCGACGGTCTCCAGTTCGAGCGTCTCTGCTCGGCCTCCGGCGCCACCGAGGGCCATATTATGCGGCCGTCGGACCACAAGGTGCCAAAAGAGATTGTGTTTATCCAGTGTTCCGGTTCCCGGGACCCGGAGAACCACTGCGCCTACTGTTCAAAGATCTGCTGCATGTACACGGCCAAACATGCCACCCTCTACAAACACCATGTCCCCGATGGACAGGCCTATATCTTCTATATTGATATCCGCTCCGGTGGCAAGGGCTACGAGGAATTCGTGCAGCGCTCGATGGAGAATGACGGTGTGATCTACCTGCGCGGCAGGGTCTCCAGAGTCTACGAAAAGGACGGTAAACTCAAGGTGATGGGCGTCGATACCCTGGCGGGACGCAACATCGAGATTGATGCCGATATGGTGGTACTGGCCCAAGCGATGGAGCCCTCCAAGGGGACTGCCGAGATCGCCAAGATCCTGAAGATTGGCCGCGACAAGGATGGCTTCCTGGCTGAGGCGCATCCAAAGTTGAAACCGGTCGAGAGCGTGACCGCAGGCATCTACCTTGCCGGCGCCGCCCAGGGACCGAAGGATATCCCGGAGACGGTCAGTCAGGCGGGCGCCGCCGCCAGCAAGGTCATCGCCCTACTCTCCAAGGATCAGTTGGCGCACAGCCCGACGGTGGCAAAGGTCAGAGACCCCTGGTGCACCGGCTGTGAGATGTGCGTCGACGCCTGCCCCTATGATGCCATTGCCCTCGTGGACGGTAAGGCCCATGTTAACGAGGTTCTGTGTGAAGGCTGTGGCTCATGCGTGGGCGTCTGCGTACGCGCCGCCATCGACGTCAAGAACGTCACCCAGCTTCAGGTTCACGAAATGATCAGCGCCATCATGGCGTAATTGGAGGAAGATTCAGGTGTCGAACCCGTCGAAAGTGACTAAAGCAGAGGACGACACACAGGGACGTGCTAGTGTCGCTGGAGCCAGGAAGCCGGGAGCGACTTTCGAGCCGCGCATTGTGGCTTTCCTGTGTAAATGGTGTTCGTCCGCCGGCAGCGATCTGGCCGGTGTGTCGCGTATTCAATATTCGGCAAACGCCACGCCCATCACCATTCCCTGTTCGGGATCTGTGTCGCCCATGTATATCCTCTCTGCCTTCAACAAAGGGGCGGACGGCGTACTGATTTCTGGTTGCCATCCAGGTGACTGTCACTACATGGAAGGAAACTACCTGGCCCGCCGCAAACTTTATCTGGTAAAGGAGTTGCTCCAGTTTATCGGCCTGGAGTCAGAGCGCTTCCGCATGTCATGGGTCTCGGCCGCCGAAGGGGCAAAATTTGCGGAAGTGGTCGACGAATTTGTTGAGGATCTTCGCGTATTGGGTCCCCAGAACCGATTGAAGGCGAAGCGCTGATGGTCAATGTAGAAGAGATTCGAGACTATGCCGCCAATCTGCTGAAAAAGGGAGAGGTCAAGTCGGTGTTGGGTTTTCGACGGGGCTCAGCAAGCGCCTTTGCCGAACCCTGCACTATAACCGATGTCGGAGAGGCTACTTCCCTGGTTTGGGATCCCACCTGCCTGAATAATCTGACCCTCTATCTTGTCAAAGACCGCAAACAGCAGGCGGCGGCCAAAAACCCCGATAACCGTCCTGTTGGTATCGTCGCCAAGGGCTGCGACAGCCGCGCCATCGGCGTTTTGCTGCAGGAGAACTATTTCAAGCGTGAAGATGTGGTGGTCATCGGTGTCTCCTGCGAAGGCACAGGCGTCGTCGATCCGAGGAAACTGTCCGCCAAGCTGAAAGGCAGGACGGCAAGCCGGGTAACATTTGGCGGTGCCGACGGTATCAATGTCAGCGTCTACGGCGATGAAACTGAAACCGTTATACCCGCGCGAGAGATTTTGGCTGACCGCTGCCTTGAATGCCGAGCGGCCGTTCCAGCGCTGAATGACGTCGTTTTCGGCGAGGCGGTTGGAGCTCGCGAATTTGACGAGCCCTTCCACGCGGCCAAGGAGGCGGAGAGTCTCTCTGCGGACGAGCGCTGGGCGACCTGGGAGCACCATTTTGATCGCTGTCTGCGCTGCTTCGCCTGCCGCGCAGTTTGTCCCATGTGCTACTGTCCTGAGTGCGTGGTCGACAGCACTACATTCGTGGTCACGCTGGGAACCAGCGCCGAGGAGAAGGCCAACCGCATCCGCTGGTGCGAACGTTCGGCGAACACCTCCGAGAGCGCTGTCTATCACTTAACGCGGACCATTCACCTGGCCGGCCGTTGTATCGATTGTGGCGAATGCGAGCGGGTCTGCCCGGTCAATATCCCGCTACGTCTGCTCAATACCAAACTTGAAAAAGAGGCCTTCGAGATGTTCGAGTACCAGGCGGGACACGATATCGAACAGGCCTCACTGCTGTCGTCCTTCCGGGACGAAGATCCCAATAGTTTCATCAGGTAGCTCCCATGGAAAAGATCCTTAACCAGGAAAAACTCAGGGAGTGGGTCGATATGCTCGACGACTGCGAGGTATACGCTCCCGCCTTTGCCGACTCGGTCTGGAATTTCGCCAGGATCGAGGCCGGCACCGATATCGACCTCTCTCATACCAACACCATCGGCTCCGTCAAGGAGTTCGTCTTCCCACAGCGTGAGGTTTTCTTTCGCTTCGAAAAGAAAGACGGCGTTCCGGTGCTGACACCGACCCTGCCCGATCCAAAACCCACAGTAGTGTTCGGTGTGCGACCCTGCGATGGCAGAGGCATGCCCCGTAATGACACGGTATTCAATAAAGAGTTCGTGGACCCCTATTACTGGGCGAGGCGGGACAAGTTGACCCTGATCGGTCTGGCCTGCAACCTGCCCCACTCCCCCAACTGCTTCTGTCAATCGGTTGGCGGTTCGCCACACTCCGAGGACGGTCTCGACGTTCTGATGACCGACCTGGGCGACCGGTTCCATGTCAAGGGAATCACTGTGAAGGGAGTGGAGGCCATGGAACGGGGCCGCGACGCCTTCGATGCGGTTCGCGACGGTGACCAGGCCGAGGTCGAGAAGGTTCACGATACCTCGCGCAGTTTTCCCCAGCGTCCCCTTGGTAATCTGGACGCCATTCCCGAGGCAATCCGTGAGAACTTCGACTCTCCGCTGTGGGCCGATATGGCGCAGCATTGCATCGGTTGCGGCATCTGCACCTTTCTCTGTCCGACCTGCCACTGTTTCGACATCAACGACGAAGTGATTAGCCCGACTACTGGCGAGGGCGAACGGGTGAGAACCTGGGACAACTGTCAGTTCCCGGACTTCACCATGCACACCTCGGGACATAATCCCAGGGCAGACCTTGGTTCCCGTCTGCGGCAGCGGGTCAGCCACAAATTTCTCTACTTCGTCGAAAACCATAAAACCCAGCAGTGCACGGGCTGCGGTCGCTGCATCACGGAATGTCCGGTGGGGATCGACATTGTCGCGGTACTGGAGAGGGTGAGCCAATGACGGACAATCTCTATCTTCCAAAGATTGGACGCATCGTCGGTATCGATGAGGAGACCCAGGGCGCCAGGGCAATCAAGACCTTCAAGGTCGAATTCCCGAACGACGACGGTTTCGAACACGACTGCGGTCAGTGCGCCATGCTGTCGATGTTCGGCAAAGGCGAATCGATGATCTCGATCGCCTCCTCGCCGCTGGTCAAAGAGTACAAACAGTTCAGCATCATGAAGATGGGGCGGGTCACCTCGGCCTTTCACGCTGCCAAAATCGGCGACTTCATCGGTATCCGCGGCCCCTACGGCAACCAGTTTCCCCTGAATGACTGGAAGGGCCGGGATCTGGTCTTCATCGGCGGCGGCGTCGGTCTGGCCCCGATCTGGCCGGTGATCCAGACAGCAGTAGCACGACGTGGGGATTTCGGTAAGATCACCGTTTTCTACGGTGCCCGCACCTCCAGCGACATCATGTACGAGGCAGATTTCGAGAAGCTCAAGGCGTCTGCCGAAGTGCAACTCTCAGTCGATGCCCCCGAGGAGGGCTGGCCGGGTTATACGGGCTTTGTTCCGGCTAACCTGATGGACAAGGCGCCGTCACCCGATAACGCTATTGCTATTACCTGCGGCCCACCGATCATGATAAAGTTCGTCATCCAGAATCTGCAGGCATTGGGCTTTGCGGACGAACAGATCTACACCACCATCGAAAACAAGATGAAGTGTGGCGTTGGCAAATGCGGTCGTTGCAACGTGGGTAAGGACTATGTCTGTGTAAAGGGCCCGGTCTATTCCTGGGCTGAGCTGAAGAGCCTGCCGCAAGAATACTAATTATCGCGTAGCTTTTCACCGCTGAGAAATCGTGGATTTATCCGCGATTTTCTGTGTCGAGGTCGGCTAAATGGTTATGAAACAATATATTAGAGCGTTAAGGGGACAGGTGTAATGAACATCACTGGGATGCGTCACGGCGCAAAACTCCTGGATATTGTCGGTTTTCCTCGGTCCGAGGTGCTGGGTCCGGAGGCAAGCGATCAAGAGATTAAAGGCCTTATCGAGCGATGCGGCGAAGTCTTCGTCAAACCGATCTTCAAAGGCGGTGTCGGTAAGAAAGGTAAGTCCGGTCTGCTGGGCAGGGCCAAGGACCTGAGCGGCGCCATGAAGGAGAAGGAGCGGCTCTATTTTGCCGAGCACTTCCATAACAATACCCTGAGCAAGGCCGAAGGTGTTACTTTCGAGGGCGCGGTCCCGGCTGCTTGTGAGGTCTACTTCTCCATTACCGACAATACAGAATTCCGGGCGCCGACCATCACCATTACCCATCATGGCGGCGTCGATATTGAAGAGCTGCCCCCGGAGAAGATCACCAGCATCCCATTCGATCCGCTCACCGGGTTGAAAGGTTTTGTCATCTCCAACGCCCTGAAACGCCTTGGCGCCCCCAGTGAGCTGATCAGCCCCCTGGTGCAGAACCTGCCCAAGCTCTGGGATCTCTACCACAATTACGGCATGACCACGCTGGAGTTGAACCCGATACGCATGATGCCCAATAAGAAGGGGCGTCTGGTTCCGGTAGCCTGTGACTTCAAGTGTGGCTTCGACGATGATGATCCCAACGTGGCCCGCCTGGGCCTGCCGGCTGACCTGGATACCTCCAGCTACTCCGATTTCGAGCAGGAGGTGAACTCGCTGCGCACCTATCAGGGTCAGTCCGATGTATTCGTGATCAATGAAGCGGGCACTATCTCCGCCATGACCTTCGGCGGCGGCGCCAACGCCCTGGTGACCGAGTTGCTGGGTGACGCGGCCACCATCTCATCTGACTTTGGTGGTAACCCCCCCTACGCTAAGATGCACGACATCAGCCGTATCGTATACAAATATTGGCTGAAGCAGACCAATGTGCTCTTCATTATTGGCGGTAAAGCCAACAATACCGATATATATGAGACCTTCCGCGCCATGGCGGATGCCCTGCGGGATCACTTCAACACCCATGGTCCGCAACCGCTCTACGTGGTGGTGGGACGTGGCGGCCCCAACCTGATCCGCGGCATGGGCTATATGCAGGATACCCTTGACTCCCTGGGCCTCCCCTATCAGATGTTCGGTTTCGATTCCGCCATGAGCGAGGTGGTCAACTTCGCACAGGCTGCCGATGAATGGATGAAAAACGGTGGCCGTGAAATCGTGGCCAAGAAGATGGGTATCGTCGAATAACGGCTTTTCACAGCCCTGATTTATATCTGTAACCAAGAATTTCCTAGCCTGGCCTCATGAGAAGGCCATGCAAGATTGAGGGAGCCCAATTATGCATCCGCAAGGTGTAGCTGCTTTTCCCCACTACTATGTGGGAATCAACTCTCTGACAGAACTGGCCACTAAAGATGACCGGGTCTGCGTTCTCAATATCACTGGCGGCGAGAGCCGCACCGTAACCCCGGTGAGCCATGTCTATTCAGGCGGCAATATCGTCTGTGGCACCGCGCCCGGGCGTTCCGGCTCCAAGATGAAGACCTCCGCAGGTAACATCCCGGTCTACGACAACGTGGCCGAGGCGGTGGACGACGGCCAGGAGTTCAATGTGGTGGTGGTATACCTGCCACCCTCCGGTGTGCGTGACGGCGTACTCGAAGCGGTGCGGGTCAACCCCAATCTGACAAAGATCGTCATACTCACGGAGAAGGTGCCGGTACGTGACGCCCGCATCATCCGCGCCATCGGTCAGATGCACGGCATCGATATCTTCGGCGGCAATTGCCTGGGTCTGGCTGACGCCCATAACCATGTTCGCATCGGCGGGGCCCTGGGTGGCAGCGCACCGGAGGAGTCACTACTCCCCGGATCTGTGGCCATCTACTCCAACTCCGGCAACTTCACCACCACCATTGCGGTCTACCTGGCGACAGGTGGTTGGGGCACTACGGTCTCCTTCTCCTCCGGGAAGGATGTCTATATCCACTACGCCGCGCAGGAGTGGACCCACGCATTCCACAACGATGATCGTTCCAAGTCTGCGGTGATGTATATCGAGCCAGGTGGCTACTATGAGCACGATCTCGAATTCGACAAACCGGTGGTTGCCTGTATCGTGGGCCGCTGGAAGGCGAAGCTGACCAAGGCCTGTGGCCATGCCGGCGCTATCGCCGGTACTGGTGATAACGCCAACGCCAAGGAAGAGTGGTTCATGGAGAAGTTTGGCGTGGACGCCATCTTCACCCCGGAAAATCCGGTCTGCTCCGAGAAGGGCGCCGTGGTGGTCAACATATCCCATATCCCGGAAGCCATGACCGCCGTGATGGCGAAACGGGGCGCCAAGCCCGATTTCGACTCGGTGGGCGATCTCTCCCTCAAGTGCTGGTTCAGCAACGCCCAAGGCATCGATCTGCCGGATCACCTGAATCCGCCGGTCGTAGAGGCCATGTCTCCCTACGACGTGCAGATTGATGGGTTGGGCGAGCAAGTGGGCACGGTCATGCCGCGCCAGACCATGAAGGACGCCTCCGGCGCCTCCATGATGGATCCCAAAACTCAGGTGACCAAGATCCACGGCACCAGCGTACTGGACGCCTCCACCCACTCCTTCGAAGAGAATCTGGTACAGAGTCTGATCCGCGAATACCCGGATGAGAACGGCGCTGCTTTGGCCAATGTCGCCCTGAATACCTTCGTCAACCAGAGCGGCAAGGTGGGGCTGGCCGCTGCTGATGCCTCCCGCAAGGCTGGCAACAGTCCCAATACTGCACTCTCTGCGGCAGTCGCCATGGTGGGGCCGAAGCTGGTAGAGCAGGCGCGCACTGTCACCAGTGCGCTGGTAGAGTTGTTCAAGAAGAGTGGTCTGGAGGATCCGTCAGACGTGGGATTCGATTTCAGCGCCCAACTGGAAGCTGCTGACGCCAGTGTATTCCTCACCGACTACTCGGGTCGCTGCAACGTTGCCATGTTGGAGGCGATCGAGAACCGCAACGCAAAATCGGTATTCATCGACTTCCTCAAGGCCTTGGAACAGAAGGGTGGAGGCAAGCTGAGCTGCAGTGTGTTGGTTGCTGCCATCACCACTCATCTGGCCTGGAGGGCGCTGATGCGCAAGCGTCTCTCGATTACCACAGTCAGTAACATGCCCTGGCACTTCCGGGTATTCAGCACCCTGATCGGTTCAGCCGCCAGTGCAGAGAACCAGGAGAGGCACAGCTTCTGCGGCGTGGCCAACAAAGAGCTTATGAGCAGCTGGAGCTTTACCGAGACCGCCCATCTGGCCCTGCTCGGTAATCGCCCGAATGAAGAGGCGCTCTACGCCTTCTCCGTCCTGCTTGGTCTGATCATCACCAACGGCCCTGGCACCATCTCCGCCCAAGGGGCAAAGGGTGCGGTCAGCGCCGACGGTCCCGAGGTTCCGGAGCGGATTCAGGTCAACAAGGGTTATATTGGCTTTCTGACTCACACAGGTTACGCCCACGGCGGCAATGGTTTCGAGGCTATCGCCTTCCTGCTGGACCGCTTCCGCGATTCCGGTCTGAGCAGTCCCGGCGACTCCGACCACGGCATGGATCTGGCCGCCATGGCCACCGACTACGCCAAGGAGTACAAGGCGTATAAGACCAAGGCCAAGGCGGTAGGCAATCTCTCCTACGCCAAAATTCCCTGCGTGAACCACCCTGTCTTCAAGGGCGAAGATGTCAACTACGATCCCCGCGAGGTGTTCGTCAACGACCTGTTCAAGGAGCGCGGCAGTTATAACGTCTTCCACGAGTTCTACCATGAACTGGTCAACGCCCTGTTCAAGACCGGCGTCAGCCGCAACGTCTACTGCGTCAACGTGGACGCAGTGATCGCAGTGATTCTGCTGAAGATGCTGTGGCAGCCTTACGCAAATGGGGAGATCAGCGATTCGACCATGGAATCAGCCGCCTTCACCACTTTCCTGTTTGGTCGTATGATCGGTTCTGCTGCAGAGATTGATGACCATACCAATCGCGGGCGGAATATGGACACACGGACACCGGCATCCCGCTGCTCCTACGTATCGTAGCTGGGAGTTTGACGAAACAGTTCAACCTGAATCCTGCAAGCCGTTGCAGGATTCAGGTGAAAATTTACTGAGGAAAAAACATGACAGAACAGACATCAACGATTGTTTGGACAAAAACTGATGAAGCGCCTGCGCTGGCGACCTACTCTTTTTTGCCTATCGTCAAGGCATTTACAGCAGGGTCCGGCATCAACGTCGAAACAAGGGATATCTCTCTCGCAGGCAGGATCATCGCGAACTTCCCCGATAACCTGACCGACGACCAAAAACAATCCGATGATCTGGCCATTTTGGGCGATCTGGCAAAAAAACCGGAAGCCAATATCATCAAACTGCCAAATATCAGCGCCTCGATCCCACAGCTGAAGGCCGCGCTCAAGGAACTTCAGGAGTTGGGCTATAACCTCCCTGACTATCCCGAGAATCCGAAAGACGATGCAGAGAAGGAGATCAAGACCCGATACGCCAAGGTCCTGGGCAGTGCCGTCAACCCTGTTTTGCGCGAAGGCAACTCCGACCGTAGAGCGCCGGGCGCGGTAAAGAATTATGCGAAGCAGAACCCGCACTCCATGGGTGCCTGGAGTTCTGACTCAAAATCCCATGTCGCGACCATGAGCAGCGGGGATTTCTGTTCCAACGAAAAATCCACGACCATGGCTGAGGCAACCGACGCTAAAATCGAGTTTGTCGCTCAAGATGGAAGCACCACCGTCCTGAAGGAGAGCACTCCTCTGGAAGCGGGTGAAGTGGTTGACGCAACCTTCATGAGCAAAAATGCCCTGACCAAGTTTCTCGGGGAACAGGTGGAAGACGCCAAGCAGCAGGGCATACTCTTCTCGCTGCACATGAAAGCGACCATGATGAAGGTTTCTGACCCCATTATTTTTGGTCATTGCGTCAAGGTCTTCTACAAAGATGTCATCGAGAAGCATGCTGATACCATTGCTGAACTCGGCGTTGACTTCAACAATGGTCTCGGCGACCTTTACGCTAAGATCGAGACTCTGTCTGCTGATAAAAAAGCAGAGATCGAAGCGGATATCCAGGCGCTGTACACAGACCGTCCCGGGCTTGCAATGGTGAACTCCGACAAGGGCATCACCAATCTGCATGTCCCCAGCGATGTGATCATCGACGCATCCATGCCTGCTGCAATTCGTACCTCCGGCCGTATGTGGAACTCCGATGGTGAATTGCAAGACACCAAGTTCATCATTCCTGACCACAGCTACTCACCTCTATACCAGGCCACTATTGATAATTGCATTGCCAATGGAGCGCTGGATCCGGCCACTATGGGTACCGTTCCCAATGTGGGCTTGATGGCGAAAAAGGCCGAAGAGTACGGTTCTCATCCAACGACATTCCAAGCCCCGGGAAATGGAACTATTCGCGTCGTAGCCAGCGATGGAAGCACTATCCATGAGCATGAGGTCGAGAAGGGTGATATCTGGCGCATGGCGATGGTTAAAGACGCCCCGGTCCAGGATTGGGTGAAGCTGGCCGTGACCCGCGCCAAGGCAACTGGTTGGCCTGCCATTTTCTGGTTGGATGAAGACCGGGCGCACCATGTTGAATTGAAGAAAAAGGTAGATAGATACCTGCAGGACCACGATACCGCTGGACTGGATATTCGCATCATGGGCGTTTACGACGCTGCGAAACTCTCCGTAGAGCGTATGAGAGCAGGCGAAGACACCATCTCGGTAACCGGTAACGTACTGCGTGATTACAACACCGATCTGTATCCGATTCTCGAAGTGGGCACCAGTGCAAAAATGCTCTCTATCGTGCCGCTGATGAACGGCGGTGGACTGTTCGAGACAGGTGCGGGTGGATCTGCGCCAAAGCATGTTCAGCAGATTAGGCAAGAGGGACACCTGCGGTGGGATTCCCTAGGCGAGTTTCTTGCACTTGCTGCATCCATGGAGCATCTGAGCATTGCATTCGACAATGACAAGGCAAAGGTGTTGGCGGATACCCTTGATCAGGCAACGGGCAAGTTCCTGAATAACAACAAGTCACCCTCCCGCAAAGTCAATGAGTTGGATAACCGGGGAAGCCATTTCTACCTTGCCATGTACTGGGCACAGGCACTGGCCGAACAGACCGGTGACGCAGCACTTCAGGCGCGGTTCGCCCCACTGGCAAAACAGCTTGAAGAGAATGAGGCAGCGATCGCCGAAGAGCTGATCGCAGCACAGGGCCAACCAGTCGACATGGGCGCTTACTTTTCTCCGGATGCGAAAAAGACGCTAAAAGCCATGCGGCCCAGCGCAACCTTCAACGCTGCATTGGACGCGCTTGGTTGAGTGAACCATAGTGGGAGAGCGGAGACGCGCTCCCACTTTTTACCTGTTTGGTGTTGTGGTCGGGTGCAATGATCCTTTGGAGATAGCTTATGGTCGATGTCGATAATCAAATGATTGAGTTAATCAAAGAGTCCATCAAGCTGGAGATAAGCGGCAAGGGGTTTTATGAACGTGCTGCTGTTGTAACCGAAGACGAACTTGGAAAAGCCATGTTCAAACGGCTTGCCGTAGAAGAGGACGGCCACCTTGCAGTTTTGGAGGGGATATTCACCTCCATCACTGGCGGCGAAGATTGGCGGGAAATTGCCGACAGCGAGATGCAGAAGCAAGGACCGGCACCGGTTGTCGACCAGCTGGAAGCGGCCATAGCCAAGCGGGGAAAGGATGGCAAACACGCCAACGGCGCCGAAGCGCTCAAGATAGCGATGGAGATGGAAAGAAAGGCGATCCGTTTTTTCGAAGATCTGCTCAAAAAGGCGGCTAACCCCAAGGTACGTGAGTTGGCGGAATCCCTCGCTGATGAGGAGAGGTTTCATTATGATCTGCTCCAGGCACAGCACGACAGCGTATTGAATATGGGTTACTGGATCGATTCCACCGATATTAGAATGGATAGCAAATTTTGACTTGGATACCCGTCAACTGTAACCGTTGAGTTCTCCCCTCCTCCGCCCCGTTATTCCTCTGAATAAAGAGCTGAAGGGGTTTTGGTAGAGACTGGAACTGAACGACTACATAATGAGAGACAGAGATCATGAGCTTCGAATTTAATGCCGATGAAGTCTTCGAGATGGCCGAGCAAATCGAGAGAAACGGGGCGGAGTTTTACCGTGAGGCTGCCGGGACCGTTATCGGCGACCCTGCAGGCAGAGACTTCCTCATCGAGCTTGCCCGGATGGAAGAGGAGCATGAAGATATTTTTTCGGACATACGGAAGTCCCTGACGGATGAACAGCGAAAGTCGACCGTTGCTGATCTCAATAACGAGGCCATCGGCTACCTGCGTTCACTTGCGGATACCCGGGTTTTTTTCCAGAAAGAGATAGATACCTCCTCTATGGAGGAGATCCTGAAGGCGGCAATAATGACCGAGAAGGATTCGATCGCATTCTACCTGGGAATGAAGGATATGGTCCCGGAGAGAGGCGGCAAGGACAAAATCGACCAGATAATCCAAGAGGAGATGAGCCATATCCGCCTCCTGAGCCAAGAGCTCATTACACGCAAAAGTGGGCAGAGATAAAGCTGAGTTGAGCAGTTCGTCTGCTCTTACGAAACTTATGCCCTGTGGGCATAATTGATCTGAAAGGCCACATGCGGCTTGGATGCGAAGGACAGAAAGCTAAAGCACTCGAAGAAAAACACAAAGGTGCTGAAGGCATTGAATAGACGCCTAAATAAGGCGGCTAAGGCGTATGAAATAGCCAGAAGCAGGCTGCACGGCGCCTGGTCTGCCTGAATCCCTTGAAGGATGTCTGCCAAACCCGAGTTTCTGGAGAAAAAGGCGCCGCCCTACCGATTGTAAAGCTGGAACAGCACCTTTATTTAATGCTCAGTAGCGCCCATGCTGGTGGCTGATATAATTACTCATTTCCACGTACTGCATGTTCATGCGCTTCGTGATCTCGTGTACCTCAAGGGCAATGGCGCGCATCAGTTTGTAAACTATTTGCGGGTGCTTATCCAACAGGCTTTCAAGGTGTTTTCTCTTGATTTGGAGGACATCCGTGGTGTCGTCCGCCAGGAGTGTGGCGCTGTGTTCCGAGCCGTCCAGAAACCCCATTTCGCCAGCCATCTCCCCCTCTCGGATGCACGCCAAGGTGACATGCTCCCCACCCCCAGTTCCCCTATTTACCTGCAGGCGCCCCTTGATTAATATGTAAAGGGAATCGTCTTTTTTTCCCTGTTTAATCAGGATTTGGCCTTTTTTCAGGGTAACAACGGTAGCAATTCCCGCCAGATGGCCACATTCCCCTTCATCCAGCTCGCTTACAAAGGGTAGCTTGCAAACCGCATCCATATACTTTTCTGTGTTTCTTGTTCTTTTTTTCGTTCCCTTTTTTGTTTCTGCGTATTCTGGTGATTCCGAT
>QFXE01000021.1 GCA_003349915.1 endosymbiont of Escarpia spicata | reverse complement strand
AATGTATATTTATCAATGCCTTATATTCCTTTTAATTTGTCCAACAGTTAAATAGGCGGCACAGCCTATCTCGATAAACACCGCGGCAGCGTTCGGGATGATAGGCCGTGGCGCCATATTGTATTTTACATGACGATAGGTTAGCGTTATTTCAAAGAGAAATAAAATCCTTGCCATGGAGGAGCTGGAATAAATGATTTTTTAACTACAGATTTACTGACAAGGTTGCGCTGTTCTGACGCAACTATCAGAAAACGCTGGCAAAACCTAAGATTTAGGAAAATGCGCGGCTGTGGTGCGTGCAATATGTCAGAATCCTATCTGCGGCACTACGATTCTATCAGGCAGAGGACCCACTCTCCTGAATATGTGGCGTCCTATTTCAAAAGAATAGGGCCACAATTTTAGAGAAAAGGCTTAGACATATTTATTTCTGAACGCTTATGGTACGAGTCTGCGATCCTGATGGGCCACAGTTTTTTGAATCGCTCTATTGCATAAATACCATTAAACAATGGCAGTGCCGACCCGCTTGACCCGTGTATAAACTATTGGAAATTTGGCGTTTATGAGCACCGGATAGCATGACCGATATCAATGACAAAAGGGTATGTGACCTCAAAGGTTTGGGCAAAAAGTCAGAACAATACCTGAATGAAGTCGGTATCTATACAAGAACGGATCTTGAAAAAACCGGAGCCGTTGGGGCATTTCTCAAAATGAGGAATGAAACCCGCGTCGAACCAAGCCTGAATTTTTTGTATGCAATGGTGGGCGCATTGGAAGACAAGCACTGGCAAAAGATAGCAAAAGAAGAGAAGGGGCGGCTGTTAATGGAATTGGAGGGTTATAAAGAATTGGAGGCGCTGTTGAGTCGTGACGGTTAAATTCGATGCTCTCCTAATGAATGCTCGTCCAGATCATACGCCCATTCAGCGGTTGTACCGGACGGGCATTGTAGCCGATAGCATCGGTAAATTTCCGCAGCTGCAGATCGGGTATCTCAATCGGATTTTTAAAGACGATCCAGCGCGCAGGTTCTTTACAAGGAGGTGTTGTCAGTGATCCATTGTAGAGTATATGACTTCGATTGGTCGGCAGTAGAAAGATTGTGTTGATGCCGATCTGGCGATTGTACCTTCGGCCGCCATTATTCTGTGGCAGGTTGTGGGCGATTCGCTTGACCATCAGGTTGTTGCGTCTGCCCGCGTTTACCGGAATCGCGAGTATCACAGGGTTGCCGTTGCTGTCGACATGGTTGAGTTGAATCTCCATGTCCGCAGCCCTGCCCAGATAGGTATGTTCACCAGGAATATGCAGATCAATACTGCGCAGCTGGAAACGTTCACTGCCCATCTTCATGAATCCACCGGGTTCCATATCCAGTGAAATGCCGTGGTTAGAGCGTCGGATTGACAGGATGCTGGTGCGGTAGAAAAAAGAGAGTGGCAGGTGCTCGGATTCTCTGGTGCCCTGGATATCCACAGGCGATTGTGCCTGGCCTGCTCCGCACGTGCTAAACGCGCTCGAGAGAGTGCTCCATTTTTCCGGGGCCGTTTCACCGCTATAGCTCCAAGACTGTTCAATCCCTTTCCCGGCTTGCCCTGAGCGTGCAGCCGAGTCACGTGCACTGAGATTCAGAGAAAGTGAGAGAAAGGCGGCTAGAGCGAAAAATTTAATCACTGATTGCATGTTCATAATCGTGTCAGAGTCTAACCAATGGTGTGCGGCCGTGACATAGGGGAAACCACGCGACGAAGGTGCAGCCCGTGGGGGGAGTTCCCCTTAATTAATCCGGGACACCACTCAGATTGAAGGAATGGTGGGAATATGGAGTTGCAGTGTCTCCGGCGGCAGGCAGACCTCATCGCTGCAGGCCTGTAATTTCACATCGATGGATGCTGTCTTGAGTTTGGCTGGGTCAGATGTGGGTGTCAGCATCGCCTGAAGTGTAATCACGCCTGCATAAACGGAGAGCGGATCGTTTTGAAAATCCAGCTGCTGTAGCGCGGGTTCAGGATAGGTGACGGGACCCATGCTCCATTGGCCGGCGCTGTCGGTCAGGTTGACCTCAGTGGCGATCAAATTTCTGCTCAAGGGCTGGTTGGCATTGAGATGCCAGCCCTCAGGAATGGTGATGGTGATGGTGATGGTTAACAATTGTTTGTCACTCTTGAGAATCCTGGTCTCGCCCATGAGACGGATACCGCCTTGTGCGGCATATCGGCGGGCGCTCAACTCCCCATGCTGTAGATCATCGATGGCGCTCAACATGTAGGTGTAGCCGTTGGGATGCCGTTCAATGGCGCTAGCGAAACTGCCGATCAGGTTATTGGCGTGAGTGCGATAGTCCAGCTTGCCGGTGCGCACCCAGAGCATCTGTAGCGACTTAAGAGCCACTGAACTACCGGATGGAATGGCGCTGTCGGTGCCGCTGTCCTTGGGACGTCCCATTGCGCTGAAGTTGCTGTCCTCTTCATTCATATAGAAGCCGCCGTTCTGATGGTCGCTAAACCGCTCGACCATGGCATCGGCGATCTCTTGTGCCCGTTGCAACCACTTTTTATCTCCGCTCAGGTCGTAGAGATAAAGCAGTGCTTCAGACAGATAGGCGTAGTCCTCCTGTGCCGCGGTAACCGAGGACTGTCCGTTGAGATGTACCCGCCAAAGTTTGCCGGCAGCTTTGCGATTTTTCTGCCAGATAAACTCACCCGCCTGTTCCGCAGCCTCCCGGTAAGTCTTTGAAGCAAGAAGGTCGGCGGCCTGTGCAAAGGCGGTGATCATCATGCCGTTCCAGGCGGTGACCTCTTTGTCGTCCCTTAACGGATGTTCCCGGCTTTCGCGTACCTTGCGTAATACCGTGTTGATATGATCGACCCGCATCTGCAGGGCGGCAAGATCCAGCTTGTTTTCTTCGGCATAACTTTCCAGGTCTGACTGCAGATGGAGGATATTCTTTCCTTCGAAGTTGCCACTGTCTGTTATGTTATAGAGATCGATTGCCAGGTCGGCATCTTCCGGCGCCAAAGCGTCACGAATCTGCTCGGGTGTCCAGATGAAGAAGGCCCCCTCTTCACCCTCACTGTCGGCGTCGGTGGCTGAGTAGAAACCGCCGTTGGGTGAGGTCATCTCGCGCATGACGTAATCGAGCGTCTGGGTGACCACGCGACGGTATTTCTCCTTGCCGGTGACCCGCCATGCATGCAGGTAGGCGCGAGCGAGATGCGCCTGGTTGTAGAGCATCTTTTCGAAGTGCGGCACCAGCCATTCGTTGTCAGTGGAGTAGCGGTGAAAACCGCCCCCAACCTGATCGTAGATCCCCCCCCGGGCCATTGCATCGAGGGTGACCTCCGCCGCCTCCAGTGCCGCTGAATCATTATTGCGTTCCGCCTGTTGCAGCAACAACAATAACCAGGGTTCGTGGGGGAATTTTGGTGCCCCGCTGAAGCCGCCCTGCAGTTCATCAAAACTGCCGAGCATCGTCTTGAGCGCAGCAGCGACCGCGGTCTTGTCGAGTGCCTTGGCTGTGCCCTTGTGGTTGTTGGCTGCCGCTACTGCTTCAGCTACGCGATCTGCCTGGTCGAGGACGCTGGCCTTTTTGTCGCGCCAGATCTGCTGAATTTGAGAGAGCAGCTGTCCGAACTGGTTGGGTGGAAAATAGGTGCCGCCATAGAAGGGTTTGCCCTCAGGGGTGAGAAAGCTCGACATCGGCCAGCCACCGTGGCCGGTCATCAGCATCACAGCGGTCATGTAGACTTCGTCTACGTCGGGATGGCTCTCCCGGTCCACCTTGATGGCTACGAAATGCTCATTCAGTATTTTGGCCAGCTGGAGGTTCTCGAAACTCTCCCGTTCCATGACATGGCACCAGTGACAGGTGGAGTAGCCGATGGAGAGAAAGATCGGCTTGTTCTCACGTTTTGCCTTTTCAAAGGCTTCTTCCCCCCAGGCATGCCAGTCCACCGGATTGTGGGCATGTTGCAGCAGATAGGGGGAGTCTTCCAGAATCAGGCGGTTGATATAGATTGGCGAGCCGTCTGGGTTTAAGTGTTCTGTGCGGGGTTTGTAATTCTCTCCCTTGGTCCCATAGGCGGCTTTGAGTTGTTGATCGATTTCCATAGGCCTCGTGACCGTGTAGCTGGCGTGGGTTGCAGCGAAAGCCGTGCTGCCGAGCGAGAGCCAGAGCAGCAGGGTTGGGATAAGTCGTTTCATCATAGGTTACCCGGGATCCCCGGCCAGCAACTTGTTGATCAGTTGCGCGCCGCTTGCCGGATCAAAACTACCGAATCGCTGGAAGCGGATATGTCCATCTTTGTCGATGATGGCCATCTCCGGTGTGCCGCGGGTGCGGTATCGTTTCATGGTTTCTGGGATTTCATCGCCGTCAATGTGCCGATCGATTCCCACCAGGTGTTGGATGTTTTTCTGCTTGAGATAGGCGCGCAGCTTTTTTGGATTCTGATAGTCGTGTCCCTCAAATACGGTGTGGATACTCAGCATCACCAGATTGCCCGCAGCGATCTCGTCGGCAAACTGCTGCTCCCATTTGGCCATCAGTGGTACCGAGAAGCTGTTGCAGCCAGGGCACCAGAGTTGGAAAAAATCGATCACCACCACCTTACCCTTGAGTGAGGCCAGGGTGGTGCCATCGCCGTTGATCCATTCGGAGATATCCCACTCCGGTGCGGTGCGGCCGTTGGCCAGGGCGCCTTGAGTCAGACTCATTAATAACAGTGTAATAAGGAGTTTTGATACATACGCGCGCATGGTCTGGTCCTCAATGTTTTAATTGGACTTTCTGTTCCATGGGCAGGGCGTGGTCAAGCGCCCACTCGGCGGTCGATCCATCGTAGAGACGGGCCTGCTTGTTACCCAATAGTTCGTGAGAGACGAACCAGCCAAGGGCGGCACGATGGCCTGTATGGCAATAGTTGATCTGTGCGCCGCTTAGCGGCACCTGGATGGCGGCATAGATCTTTTTCAGGTTGTCGATATTATGGAATGTTGCACCGCCATTGGCGGTCAGCCAGTCGTAGGAGATATTGACAGCTTTGGGCAGACTGCCTGGACGTTCCTTGCCGCTTCCGGAGTAGATGCCCATGTATTCGGCGCGGCTGCGGTTGTCCACCGCCAACGCTCCCTTTTCGAGAGCAGTTTTTACCCCTTTGGCGTCTGGGATGTAGTCGGCCCTGAGGTTGACCTTGAAGACCTTCGGCTCAGCTTGGTTGCGACCGTTCTGGAGCGGATAGACCCGCTTCTGTGCATAGTTGATCAGCCCCCCGTCGAGGATGGAGACCTGATCGTGCCCCAGTGCCTTGAAGGTCCAGTAGACTCGTGAGGCGCTCGCCATGTCTCCAGCACCGTTCCCGGTGATAACCAGCACGACGTGGGTATCATTGTCGATGCCCAGACGGCCGATCAGCTTTTCCAGTTGCGCGGGGGGCGTCATGATTTGGGTTATCTTTTTCACCGACTCGCGTCGCCACTCACCGTAGCTGGAGTTCACCGCACCGGGAACGTGGTATCGCTGATAGGCTTTGGCGTCCTGCAGGTCGAGGATTACGACCCCGCTCTTCTCGCGATTGTTATGCACCCATTCCGGCGTGACCAGCGGTTGAGCCGCCAGCGCAAAGGTTGTGGTGAAGATGAGGAGCAGAGAGAGGGCAAAGGGCTTCATCATGGTTTTTCTTCGTATATTGGCCTGTTTGAAATGTGACTGCCGGGAACCGTGTTGGTTCCCGAAGTGGCTACCCGTCAGCTGCCGGGCTGGATGTTGAGGCCGAAACCCATACCGCCGCCTTGCTGCATGCGGTACTTTCCTGCGGCCCTGGTTGCGACGAAGCTGGTGAACTCTTCGACATTCTCAAAATCCATCTTTTGTGTGAATTGCACCAGTGCATCGATCAGCTTTTTGGTCTCGGCGATCTCTTCATGGCTGCGCCCGCAGCCCTGGCAGTGGGTGCCGCCTTCTGTGCAGTTGTCTCCGCCCTGGCAGGGTATGAATTTCATAGGTTTATCCTCAATAGTGGTGTGAATCGTTGTCGGCGCAGTTTATCCATGAAGCGTCCGGGCGTCACCCTTGGAAGAAAGTAGTCATTAATCCGGCGCTCCTAACGGAATAATCCATAGGTATATTCTATAAGCATTTGCTAATATAGCTGACGTGCCTCAATGTGTTTTTCCATAGAAGGTGTATGGTTTAATAGAAGGTGTATGGTTTAAATGTGGACGGGAAAAAGTGACAGCAGTATGTCGCAGGAGGTTTATCATGAAGACAATGCGCAAATTCCTGACTGCAACAGCAGTGGCAGCACTTGTGGCACTGCCGGTATCCACCGCGGATGCCTGGTGGGGTGGTGGCTTCGGTTTCTCCTTTGGCTTCTCTGGTTCAGGCTGGGGGCGCAATTGGTACCGGCCATGGTATGGGTATAGAAATTATGGCTATCCCTACCACTATGGCTACTATCGTTCCTATTACCCGGTTTACACGCCGGTTTTGACGCCAACAGTGGAAGTACCACAGTTGGCTGAAAAGTAGCTGTCGTTAATCTGACCTGACGGTTTTAGCCGTGATTTCGTCCATGTCGCGGCTAAAAAATTCTATAGAAATCCTACATCCGTATACTGCCATCAGTACAAAAGCATGGCTTCTCTATGCACCTGCGGCTGAGAGGTGTTATGTTTCCTTATTGTATGGGGCTATTGGTAGCCGGGAGAGAATCGACAGCAGATGAATTTGATGGCGAAAAATATTATTCGCGGCGTTACGCTGCTGTTTCTGCTTTTGACACCTTTTCTCTCCGTTGCGGAGAACGATGCCTATGAAGCGGCACTGACCTCGTTTGAAGCGGGTGACTACAAAGGTGCCTACACGTCCTTCAGAGATCTGGCGGAGGAAGGCGTGGTGGATGCCCAGTACTACCTCGGCATGCTTTATCTCTACGGACAGGGGGTGAGAAAGAGTAATTCCCGGGGAATGGAGTGGCTGAAACAGGCTGCTGGAAACGGCTCCTATCAGGCGGCTGTTAACTTGGGACAGATGTATCTCTCCGGTGAGGGCGTCGCACCCAATGAGACCGTGGCAATCCAATGGTTGGAATTGGCGGATAAGCTGGCCAAAGCGCAAGACCTGGAAGAGGATTGCGATTGAGCCATGCAGTTTAGCGACTTCGGGTTTCAGGAAAATCCCTTTTCCATTACGCCTGACCCCCGCTATCTCTATCTGAGTCGTGGGCATGAGGAGAGTCTGGCGCATCTGATCTACGGGACCGGGCCGAATGGCGGCTTCGTGCAGTTGACCGGTGAAGTTGGTACCGGCAAGACAATGCTGGTGCGCAGTCTGTTGGAGCAGAATCTCGAAAACGTCGATATCGCCCTGATCTTCAATCCCCGGCTTTCGCGTCGTGCTTTCATGGCGGCCATCTGCGACGAACTGGGCATTAAATATGTGGGTCCCCCTTACTCCCTCAAACAGCTGACCGATAATCTGAGCCACCACCTGTTGAAGACTCATGCTGCCGGGCGCAATACAGTCCTGGTGGTGGACGAGGCGCAGAACCTGAGTCCCAGGGTGCTTGAACAGGTCCGCATGCTGACAAATCTGGAGACTTCGCAACACAAGTTGTTGCGCATTATTCTGGTGGGTCAGCCAGAGTTGCAGCAACTGCTGGCACGTAAGGATATGCGGCAGGTTGCCCAGCGGATTACAGCACGCTATCACCTCTTTCCGTTATCCCGCCGGGAGACTGTTCGCTATATCCGGCACCGGCTTACCGTGTCGGGAAACCGTGAAGATCTTTTCACCTCGTCAGCGCTACGCCTGGTGTATCACCTGTCCAGAGGTGTGCCGCGAATCATCAACACCATCTGTGAGCGGACGCTGTTGGCGATTTTTGCAACCGGCGCCAAGCGGGCTGGACCCAGGCTGGTTTGGCGTGCGGCCAGTGAGGTCAGAGGCTCCGGCGTGGTGATGGGGAAGCTCAGCCGTCTCATGCCTGTCCTGCTGATCGTGTTCTCCACTGCGGTCATCGCCTGGTTTCTGATGCCACTATTTACAGACTCAAAACCGGAGTCGGGTGAGGTGGTTGCGGAGGTGCTGGATCGACCCGCCAAGGTTGAGCAAGAATTGTCTCTGCCACCTCTGCCCTCCCCGGAACCGGAAGCCTCTCCTGTGATTCCCCCTGAGTCTGGAGCGAAAGTAGTCTCGGTGCTGCTGCAGTCGGAATCTGCACCGGCCGTAACAGTCCCTCCCGTACCTGAAGCAATCGATACCCTGCCCGAAGCGGGTCTTCCCGTTGATCTGGAGGGGCAGATCGCGCATGTAGCAGACAGCAAGCGGGCGGTGCATCTGCGACTGTTTGAGTTGTGGGGTAAAAGTATCAAGCTGCTCTCATCAGAGAGCGCCTGCAAAGAGGCGCCGCCATTGGGTTTGCGTTGTCTCACTGGTATTGGTGGCTGGGAGGATCTGGAGCGCATCAACAGGCCGCTGCTGCTCAAGTTAAAATTGGGTTACCGGCAACGTTATATCCTTCTCAAATCCATGCAGGGGGAGAACTTAACGGTAGATTACGGTGAGGGTGACCGGCAGCTGAAACGGGCAGACATCGCTCCTCTCTGGCCTGGTGATTATGTGGTTCTGTGGCGCCCGAGAACAAAATCAGCCCTGGTGGGGCCGGGTTCGACAGGCGTCCCTGTCACTTGGCTGAGGGCGCAGCTTGCAAAAGCAGAGGGTTTGGAACCCCCGGTCGTGATCGGTCGGGATGCATTCAATGGGGAGTTGCGGCAGCAACTGAAACGATTCCAGTCCAAACACGGGTTGTCCTCAGACGGTGTTGCAGGGCAGCAGACCATGATTACCCTGAACAATGTGCAGCTCACAGCCGAAACTCCAACCCTGAGAGCTGTAGTGACCAGCGAAGGGGGTGAAGGCTAAATGTCGCTGATTCTCGAGGCTCTGAAGAAAGCAGAACGCCAGCATCGGATCGGTCAGGTGCCCCGGCTCGGTGCAGTCAACACCCAGCAGGATTTGGGGCAATCCCGTTGGTTCGGTATCGTGGCGCTGGTATTCCTGGGCTTGGGCTTGGGCCTGTTACTGCTGGGTCTCTATTTGGGACGGGAGGATCCGCAGCAGATGGTGTCTGGTCCGGCGTTGGTACCCGACACGCAGCCTGCCAGATCGGAGGCACCGACGTTCCCGGCTCCGCAGCCGCAGGTGGCCGCTGTTCAGGAGCTGAAAATCCAGCCGCCTGAACCGGAAGTGCCCTCGGTCACGACGCCAGTTGTTGAGGAAACACTGGTCCCTGTACCCCAGGTTCCACCCAAATCGATCAGCGAGCTGCCGCCGGGATTTGTGGAGAACCTGCCGGAGTTCAATATCGATGTGCATATTTACAATGACCAGCCCAAACGCCGTTACGTGTTGATCAACCTGGAGAAGTATCGGGAGGGCGACTACCTGGCCGCAGGTCCGTTACTGTCGGAGATTCTGCCGGATGGGGTGGTGCTTGAGCACATGGGTGAGCGCTTCAAGGTCCCGATCGGTAATCAGTAAATCTTCACAACTATTTTCGATCGACAAGTTTTAGTCTGGTAGGGTGCGCCGTGCGCACCAGAACAGGCGGCAATCATGGTGCGCACGGCGCACCCTACATAATAGATTCAAGGTGTCCGTGCGACAGCCCAAACATCCACTCTGGCCGCTCCGGCCTGCCGTAAAACCCGGGTCAGTTCAGAGACAGTATTGCCGGTGGTGACCACATCGTCGAGCAGTACGATCCTGCGGCCTGACACCTGTTTTTTTACGCTGAAGGCGCCGCGTATGTTTTTCCCCCGGTCGCCCTTGTCCAGATCCGCCTGCGCCTCTGTGGCCCGATTCCTGGCACAGACTTTCGGTCGGAGAGGGATGCCGAATCGGCGTCCCACCGGTCTGGCGATCTCCAGCGCCTGGTTATAGCCGCGTGTTTTCAGACGGCTTCGATGCAGGGGTACCGGCAGGATAAAGTCCGGTTTTTCGAAGATTTTCCCCTCCAGGTAGCCGCAGAGCAGATCCCCCAACAGCCTGGCGTTGCCGAGTTGGTTGCGGAATTTCAGACCACTGACCAATTGGCCGACCTCCTGATCATAGACCAAGGCGGCAAGACACTGCTCGAAGCCGGGGTGTTGCTGGCTGCATGATCCGCATAAGCTGTTTTCAGGCGCGGCGGGGGGCAGGGGGATGGCACAAACCCTGCAGCAGTGCTGATTGTGAGAGAGATCCTTTTTGCAGTCTGGGCAAAGATCCCGACCGTTCGCCCCCTGGTCTCCACAGAGGCGGCAGCGTGAGGCGTAGAGCCTGTTTAGTGCAAAATCTATCCAATTGTAAACCTTCATAACCATCCTTGGTTGACAGAGGGCGCTCGATCCTTACTATTGCGGGATTTAGTCAACCCGCAAAGATCACCATGAACGGAACCATTCTACGCCATGACTGGCGCCTCGACGAGATCGAAGCGTTGCTGGATCTGCCCTTCAACGATCTGCTGTTTCGTGCGCAGAGCACCCATCGTGCCCGCTTCGACCCCAATCAGGTGCAGGTGAGCAGTCTGCTCAGCATCAAGACCGGCGCCTGCTCGGAGGATTGCGGCTACTGCTCGCAGAGTGCGAAACACAGCACCGACCTGGAGAAAGAGAAGCTGTTGCCCCTGAACGAGGTGGTTGAGGCGGCGGAAGCGGCCAAGGCTAAAGGTGCCAGCCGTTTCTGCATGGGCGCGGCCTGGCGCAATCCTACAGACAAAAACCTGGCGCGGGTCATAGAGATGGTGCAGGCGGTGCATGATCTCGGCATGGAGACCTGCCTGACGCTTGGTATGCTGACAGAACCCCAGGCAGTGCAACTGCGTGAGGCGGGACTCGACTACTACAACCACAACCTGGATACATCGCCGGAGTTCTACGGCAACGTCATCACAACCCGCACTTTCGAGGACCGGCTTGATACCCTGGCCCATGTTCGCAACGCCGACATCAATATCTGTTCCGGTGGCATCCTGGGTATGGGTGAGTCCCGCCGTGACCGGGCGAGCATGTTGCGTGAGCTGTGCAATCTCAAGAAACACCCGGAATCGGTACCGATCAACCTGCTGGTGCAGGTAGAGGGTACGCCGCTTTTCGGTACCGATGCGCTGGACCCGTTTGAGTTCATCCGCACCATCGCGGTAGCGCGTATCCTGATGCCGGAATCCTACGTGCGCCTCTCCGCCGGACGTAATGAAATGAGCGATGAGATGCAGGCGCTCTGTTTTCTCGCCGGCGCCAACTCTGTCTTCTATGGTGAGCGCTTACTCACCACCGACAACCCGGAAACGGACAGCGATCGGGTGCTGTTCGATCGGCTTGGGATGCACATGGAGCAGGTCGTAGAGTCGGAAGTGAAGGCTGCGAAGAAGCCTTGCAGGAAGGCGGGATAGGTAAAAGGCAAAAGGTTAAAGGTTAAAGGTTAAAGGCGGCCGTGCCACGAGATAGGCCGAACTTTGTAGCCTCGTTAGATGTCGACGGGATGCCCGATCCGCTACGCTTGATCTGGCCTACGTATTTTCACGGTGACGGCAACAGCGATGAAGCCCGGTCTTCCTTTTACCTTTCACCTATCTTTTAAAATGTTCGATTCTCTATGCATAAAAACCTGAACCAACGCCGCCGGGACGATCTCTATCGCACCCGGCGAACGATTGACGGTCCGCAGCAGCCTGAGTTGCTGGTGGATGGCCGTCCGATGCTATCTTTCTGCAGCAACGATTACCTTGGGCTGGCCAATCATCCAGAGGTGATCCGTGCGTTGCAGCAGGGCGCCGGGCGTTATGGTGTGGGCAGTGGTTCAGCACATCTGATCAGCGGTCACAGCCATGCCCATGAGGAACTGGAAGAGGCGCTGGCGGTCTTTACCGGACGGCCCAGGGCGCTGCTCTTCTCCACCGGTTATATGGCCAATCTTGGTGTGGTATCTGCGCTTCTGGGACGTGGCGACCAGCTATTTGAAGACCGGCTCAATCACGCCTCACTGGTGGATGCCGGAGTGCTCTCCAGAGCCAGGATGAAACGCTATCAGCACGCGGATGCCTCCAGTCTGGAGCGGCAGTTGAAAGCAGTGGGGGAGGGGCGGCGTTTGATTGTCACCGATGGCGTCTTCAGCATGGATGGCGACCTTGCGCCTCTACCGGGCTTGGCCCGGCTGGCTGCGCAAAATAACGCCTGGCTGATGGTGGACGATGCCCACGGTCTCGGCGTGTTGGGTGAAACCGGAGGCGGATGCACCAGCCATTTTGGTCTGAGTGAAAAGGAGGTGCCGATCCTGATGGGTACTCTCGGCAAGGCACTGGGGACATTTGGCGCTTTTGTCGCAGGCAGCGAGGTCCTGATCGAGACCTTGATTCAGCAGGCGCGTCCCTATGTCTATACGACTGCCACCCCACCGGCCTTGGCTGAAGCCACGCTGGTCAGTCTGCAGATTGCACGGGAGGAGTCCTGGCGCCGCGAACGTCTGCAAAAGTTGATCGCACGTTTCAGGGAGCAGGTAGCGGGGTTTGGTCTCTCCCTGATGGCATCAGAGACACCGATTCAGCCCATCGTGGCGGGTAGTGCTGGCCGGGCGTTGGCCTGGAGCCGCCATCTGGAGGCGCAGGGGATTCTGGTCTCCGCCATTCGTCCTCCCACCGTGCCGGAGGGCAGCGCGCGGCTGCGTATCACCCTCAGTGCAAGCCATAGTGATGACCAGTTGGAACGGCTGCTGGAAGTGTTGGCGGAACTGCCGGAAGTGGGTGAATGAGACTCAACCTGGAAACCCTTGGCCGGGGGGAACCGCTGGTGCTGCTGCACGGTTGGGGCATGAACTCGGCGGTCTGGGGCGGTTTTGCCGAACGTTTGGCCGAAAATCGGCGAGTGATCCAAATCGATCTGCCGGGACATGGTGACAGTCCCTTCGCCGAAAAGCGCAGTCTCAGGGAGTGGGCGGATGCCTGTCTTGCAGTGGCTCCTGAGCGAGCGGTCTGGATCGGTTGGTCTCTCGGGGCGCAGGTTGCGCTGCAGGTTGCGCTGGATCAGCCGGAACGGGTGCAGAAGCTGATCTCCCTGGCGGGAACCCCACGGTTTGTGCAGGGGGAGAGCTGGCCCCATGCCATGGCAGACAAGACCCTCGGACAGTTTGCCACATCCCTGAAGCAGGATCATCGCAAGACGCTGGAGCGTTTTCTCGCCCTCCAGGTGCGTGGCAGTGATGAGGCCCGCGCCACATTGCGCGCTCTAAAAGCCCGTCTGATGGAGAAACCTGATCCGCAACCTACAGCCCTGGAGTCAGGATTGTCGCTGCTGAAAAATGTTGATCTGCGAGAGGATCTGGCCGCTCTGCAGATGCCGACACTCTGGCTCTATGGCGAGCGGGATACGCTGGTTCCGGCAGCCGCCGCAGATCTGTTACTGGCCATGTTGCCCCAGGCGGAGGTGCATAGAATTTCCGCAGCGGCCCATGCGCCTTTTCTCTCCCATCAGGATGAGACGCTGGCGCTGATAGAAACCTTTTTGGAGAGAAGCAGTGAGCAGTAAGAGCGTCGCTCATATCGACAAGCGCCAGGCCCGCCGGGCCTTTGAGCGCTCTGCCGCCAGTTATGATGAGGTGGCGGTACTGCAGCGGGAGACCGCCCGGCGGATGCTCGAACGCCTGAGCTACATCCGCCATCAACCGTCGGTGGTGCTGGATGTGGGGGCAGGCACCGGGGAGGCCACTGCTGCACTTGCCAAGCAGTACAGGAAGGCACGCATCCTGGCGCTGGATTTTGCCCTGCCGATGCTACAGCAGACGCGTAAACGGGGTTCCCTGTTCAGGCGTCCACGCTGTCTCTGCGCAGATGCGGAGCAGTTGCCGCTGGCGGATCAGAGCGTGGACCTGCTCTTCTCCAATGCTGCGTTGCAGTGGTGCAACAATCTGGAGCAGACCTTCAACGAATTCCTGCGGGTACTGCGTCCCAATGGCTTGCTGATGTTCTCCACTTTTGGTCCGGATACCCTGAAAGAGCTACGCCAGAGCTGGGCGGAGGTGGATGGCTATCCCCACGTCAGTCCTTTTCCGGATATGCATGACATCGGTGATGTTATGTTGCGGGCGGGTTTTTCCGATCCGGTGGTGGATGTGGATCGTATGCAACTGACTTACGATGATGTGCCGGGACTGATGCGTGATCTCAAGGCGTTGGGCGCGCATAATGTCACCCGCGGGCGGCAGCAGGGACTGACCGGCAAGGGTCGGCTGCAGGCGATGTTCAGCGCCTATGAGGTTTTTCGCAACAATGGGCGATTGCCTGCCAGTTACGAGGTGGTTTACGGTTTGGCATGGGCACCCCGGCAGCGCACTCAGGATGGGGTGACCTCTATCCCTTTCGATAGTTTGAAGCAGAGTCTATGAATTTCAATAAAGGTTTTTTTATCACCGGCACCGATACAGGTTGCGGCAAGACGGAGGTGGCTCTGGGACTGATGCATCGGCTGCAGGCGGCGGGACTCAGCGTGGTGGGTTTGAAGCCGGTGGCAGCAGGTGCAGACCCGACCCCGGAAGGGCTGCGCAACGACGATGCGCTCAGAATTCAGGCCCAATCCGATATCCAACTGCCCTACGAAAAGGTCAATCCCTTCGCCTATGCAGCGTTTATTGCACCTCATCTGGCCGCAAAGTCGGAAGGGAGACCGATCAGTCTGAGGAAGATTCAGGCTGATTATGTCGAACTGTCTAATCAGGCTGACCGGGTCATTGTGGAGGGTGTGGGCGGCTGGCGGGTGCCATTGGGTCACGGTGTCACCCTGCCCGATCTTGTGCGGATGCTCGATCTGCCGGTGATCCTGGTGGTAGGGTTGAAGCTGGGCTGCATCAGTCATACCCTGCTCACGGAAGAGAGTATTTTGGGTTCTGGCCTGCGTTTGGCGGGATGGGTGGGTAACCACATCGATCCGGATATGGATGCGCAGCGGGAAAACCTTGAAACCCTCTGTAGCTGGATGCCGGCCCCCTGTCTGGGAGAGATACCTTACATGGAGCGGCCGACTGCGCAAGCTGTGGGAGGGTGTCTTGACAGGTGTGTTGCGGCCACGGAGCTGAGCGGAAGTTGCAAGCGCAGCTGTCGGTAGAGACGGCAAATTGCCGTCTCTACAGCAGAGATCGATCAGGCGGCGAGCACGCCCTTCAGCTTGCCCATGGCGCTCTTCTCGATCTGGCGAATGCGCTCGGCAGAGACGCCGAAACGGTCAGCCAATTCGTGCAGGGTGGCCTTCTTCTCGCCCAGCCAGCGGGCTTCAAGAATAGTGCGGCTGCGTTCGTCGAGGTCACCCAGGGCGGTGAGCAGCTGCTGTTTCATGTGGTCTTCGCTGTCCACAGCCTCAACCCTGGAGGCGGGCTCCAGACTCATATCCCGCAGGTAGCCGGCGGGGGTGGCTACCAGACCATCCTCGTCATCGCTACCAGGACCATCGAAGGCGATGTCCTGACCAGACAGGCGGGATTCCATCTCCAGTACGGTTTCCGGTTTTACGCCCAGATCTTTCGCCACGCCCTCGACCTCTTCCTGGGAGAACCAGCCAAGACGCTTTTTGGAGCTGCGCAGATTGAAGAACAGTTTACGCTGGGCCTTGGTGGTAGCCACCTTGACGATGCGCCAGTTTTTCAGGATGAACTCGTGGATCTCCGCCTTGATCCAATGCACCGCAAAAGAGACCAGGCGCACGCCCATGTCAGGGTCGAAGCGTTTGACCGCCTTCATCAGCCCAACGGTGCCTTCCTGTACCAGATCGGGCAGGGCCAGACCGTAACCGGAGTAACCGCGTGCGATGCGTACCACAAAGCGTACGTGGGCCATGACCAGCGAACGGGCTGCCGCCAGGTCTTTATTATCCCGCAGTTGGACGGCGAGCTTGTGTTCCTCTTCCGCACTCAGAATCGGCAGCCGATAAGCTGCGCTGATGTAAGCGTCAATGCTGCCGGTGGGCAGCGACATGGGGATCACGAGTTCCTTACCCATTGAATACCTCAGTGTTTTTCTCAAATTTGATATTAGCACTCTCTGATGGGGAGTGCCAACTCTAGAATATGACCGGAGTTTAGGGGGATGGTTCCGTTGCTGAAAAGTAAGGTGACAAGTTCCAGGTTCGTGAAAATTAGGGGACGTTTTTTTTGGAAAAATAGTCAAAAATAAAACTGAAGCGTAACCGGGTTCCAGCTCACCCAAGGGCCGCTCAGCGTTCCAGAGCTCGGCATCTTTGTTCTAATGTGTATCGGCCTGGCAGGCATTGGCTTCAGGCGTTACAAAACGGCATAACTTATAGTCGTATTTCTTTACTCCGAGCCAGTCCCAGCAGTCCGACGGTAAAGATCAGCCAGGTTACGGGCTCTGGTATCTGGGTCAATTGCACTGCTGTTAGAACCACATCCTCGTTGAAAGGCACGTAATGGCTGTGGGCAATCTTCACCTCATCCAGAATCAGGCCCAGCAGGTTGCTGGCGGCAAACAGGGTGGGGTGTTAGTGGTTGGTAAAAATTTGTCCTGTGCCACCAGAGAGCCACCCAGATACCCGTTGACCCAGATTCCCTCAACCGGAGTCAGGCCGGTGATCCGGTTCAGGCCGGTGACTGAATCGAAAGTGAAATCCCCGCCGTCGTCCCGGCTGAATCCGATCCACTGCCCATACGCATCATCGATCGAATCCTCGATGCCGATATTTCCACCGCCCACATCAACAAACTGTGGACTGCCGCTGATGCCACCCCCAACCTGAGTGAAGTCGAATCCGGCCTCTGAAAGCACTGTTCCCATACCGAAGGTGGAGCCAGGCGTAAATCCGTCGAAGCTGATTATGGCTGTATGACCCAGCGTCGGAATCAACAGCATCACGGTGACAAAAAACAGTCTTATATTCACTGTAATCTTCATCTTTCCTCTCCCTCTACATCAAAGCAGCCTACTATGCTGAGTTTAGTTGAAATGGCCAAATTAGTGGTATAGGGAGCAAATTTTTCACACTTAATGTGCTGACTCCAGCCCATCTCGTATGTTCCCTCGTAATTTGTCTCAAAAAGTCTGCTGTTATTTGCACTGAAGAAAGCTTCTCCGTTTCTTAACTTCAAGTTTTTGTCACAGAACCGTTATATAGATCCAGTAGTATCCGCTGCTTTTATCAAGGTAACAAAAGACGATGTCGAGCAGTAAAAGTAATCACGGAATGTGGGTGATATTTGGAGCGCTGTTAATACAGCTTTCTCTCGGCGCGATCTATGCCTGGTCAGTATTCGCGAAACCGTTGCAGGTTTCAGGTTGGTCGACATCCGATACTCAGTGGCCGTTCACAGTAGGGCTGGTGGCCTTTGCGCTGGTGATGGTCTATGCGGGACGTAAGCTCTATGTATTCGGTCCCCGCAAGCTGACAGCTGCCGGCGGCATCATGCTGGGTGCCGGTTATCTGCTTGCCGGTGTTATGGGCGGAGAGAGTTTCTGGCCGACCCTGATCGGCGTCGGACTCCTGGGCGGTGCGGGCATCGGGCTCGGTTATGTGGTGCCCATTGCGGTCGGTATGCAATGGTTCCCGGACAAGAAGGGCCTAATCACCGGCGTTGCAGTAGCCGGTTTTGGGCTTGGAGCCATGATCTGGGTAAAGCTGGCGGGTACATGGGGTGGCTTGATTGCTGACTATGGCATAGGTACCACCTTCATGATCTACGGTGGGATATTTATGGTATTGGTACTGATCGGCAGCCTGTGGATGAGCTTTCCTCCAGAGTTCGTGCCGCCGAAGCCGGATCAGAAAGGCAGTAAGTTTGATTTTCGCAGTGAGGAGATGATCAGAACCACCCACTACTGGTCGATCTTCTCCACCTTTGCAATCGGTGCCACCGCAGGTCTGATGTGTATCGGTCTGATGAAGCAGTTTCCGAGTCAGGCCCTCACAGCTTCCGGTATGGCTGAAACACTGGCCGATGCGACCGCCGGTACTGCGATGGTGGTGTTCGCCATCTTCAATGCGCTTGGGCGCATCGGCTGGGGTAAGATCAGTGACATCATCGGTCATGCGGTCAACTGCGATCATCGGGGGCGTAAGACCTCGCTGATCATTATGGCGGCCAGCCAGGGGGTGTTCGTTATCGCATTTCCCTATGTGGCTGGATTCGAATACTCGCTCTACCTGTTCGCAGCACTCATTGGTTTTAATTTTGGCGGCAACTTTGCGCTGTTTCCCGCCATCACCACAGACACCTTTGGACACAAGTTCTTCGGTCAGAACTACGGCTATGTGTTTCTTGCCTATGGTTTGGGTGGCACCGTCGGTCCCATGCTCGGCGGTTACCTGGGAGACATGAACAACTACCTGATTGCTTTCATTATCACCGGCGTCTTGAGCCTCATCGCCGCAGTTATCATCTCCACGGTTAAGATTCCTACGAAGCGTCAGAAGGAGGATGTAACCATCAAGGCGCAGGCTAGTGGTGCGCCCAGTACGGTAACGGTGGATTAACGTTTGATTTTATCTCTCCCCTCTATCCACTTGATGGGGAGGGAGAGATGGACTCAGTTCCCTCGTATTCACTGATCACATGGATGAAAATTGCGCCAGACGATCGATGATTGCACGCAATTGTTGATTGAGTTGGAGGCCTTGCTCTAAGTTCACCTGCGATTTACCCGCGCCAAGCTGAACAATATCCATGATCTGCTTTTCCTGTTCTTCTGTAAGCCCGGAAGTGAAAAATGCATTTTCAATATCTTGCACTACATCATCCATGATCTGCATGCCTGACTGCTGCTGTTTTTTCTGTAGAAGCTCAATATTCAATAGTGTTTGATTAGAGTCAGCCACAACACTTGCAAGTTCTGTCTGAATGGCCAATGCTTTAGCGCGAGCCTCGGCGCCTTCCAGCAGAATGGCCAGATGATCACGCAGCCTGCCGCGCCGGTCATCATCATCCGGCATGTTTTTAATAAGTTGTGAGACAACTCCAAAACTCAGGATCAGTCTGCTACCGCTTTCCATAATCCGTCTCTCACCGCTGAGTCTTGACAGGAGTTCCTGTTCCAGCGGCGGTATAGACTTATTGCTGCTTGCATAGACAGGCTTTTCTGAGCTGCTGATCTGCACACTATTTTCCAGTCCATAGTTGGCAGTGGCTTCCACGATCTGCCTTGCCAGGGTTTCGCTGTTGTCAGCTAAAAAACTACCCCGCAAAAAATTAATGACCACACCCATTTCACCAACATTTGAAATAGCGGTCATCGCCGTCTGCATGGCCGAGCTGGTTTCCTGCGCTGATGACTCACGGTCAGCTCTGTTGCTAATGGCCAGCTTGACCTTCTGTAGCAGCATGTCCGGCTGAACCGGTTTGATAAGGTAGTCACTGCCGCCCGCATCGTAACCGGCAAGTTTTTCCTCTGTTGTATCGTGGGATGATACAAAAATCACGTCTATATCCTGCGTGGACTCGGCTTCCTTCAAACGACGGCAGGTCTCATATCCATTCATTCCCGGCATTTCCACATCCATCAAAATGACGTCAGGGCGAGGATCTCTGTCCGCTATCTGCAACGCCTTTTCACCACTGGTGGCTGCCAGCACGGCATACTCTTTTGAGAAGCTTTCCATAACGAAGTGGATGTCATCCGCTGAATCGTCAACGATAAGAATGCGTTTTGTCTCAGTATTCATTGCTGCTTCATTCCTTTACACTTGTTGCCCGATACGTCCAATAATGGTTTTAGAAGTATCGATGTCGAACTCATTCAATGCTTGCTCTATCTCGGTCAAAGAGTGACTGAATTCTGTACCCTCTGCTTTTTGCAGGATGTTTTTCAGCAAGGTTCCTGCCTGTCTCAAGTCGGTATCCAGATGCCTTTCAAGCTGTTGCAATAAGTGCTGTAGTTCATCGGGATCAATGCCGGCGCTGCTTTCAATGGGAGCTGACTCGTCTGCGGGTTCATCCAGTTGAGCCAGTCCGTCGATTACTTGCTGCAGACTGGTATCCAGCTTTTTCAGCGCTTCCAGCGCTTGGTCAGGCTGTTTGTTGCGGCAGTGTTGTTCCACCGAGGCGGCGTATTGATGGACCTGTTTTGCGCCGATGTTGCCGCTGCTGCCTTTGAGGGAGTGGGCTGTATGTGAGGCTTCAGACAACTCCTCATTGCTGATATTTGCTGTGATACGCTCCACCACGTCCAGGTTTCTGTCGCGGTAGTTCCTGAGTATTCTTCGGTAAGCGCTCTGGTTGCCACCAATACGATCAAGAGCATCCGCTGTATCTATGCCTGGCAGTTCCGGTAGTGGTTCAACCTCTGTCTGTTCTTGTCTCAGATCGACTTGTTCCGGTTTTTCGCTCGGAGCAACCCACTCGGCAAGTTCGCTGAACATGGCATGGGGATTGATGGGTTTGGTGATGTGCCCATTCATGCCCGCTTCCAGGCTCTTCTCCTTATCACCGCTCAGTGCGTGTGCAGTCATGGCCAGGATTGGAAGATCCGCATAATCACCACCGAGTTCGCGAATTTTTCGGGCCGCTGTGAGACCGTCCATGACCGGCATTTGAATATCCATCAGCACTGCATCGTAGGAATGCTCTTGCACGGCAACGACTGCCTCCGCGCCGTTTTCCCGGGTATTGATGTTGAAACCTGCACTGGTCAGTATCTCGGTTGCCACATCCTGATTGACGGGGTTGTCCTCCACCAACAAGAGTTTGCTGCCGCCAAACCACCAATCCCGTGCGTCTTTGGCATGATTTGAACCATGAGTGGCGATTGATTCTCCGTAGAGATCCAGCAGTGTGTCAAAGAGGTCTGACTGGCTGATCGGTTTATTTATCCAGGCATCCACTCCCGGCACCGGCTCCCCGTTTTGATCCAGGGTACGCAATTCCACAATACGTAGCTTATGCGATCCGGCTTCGGAGTAGATGGCCTCTACCAGTTCACTGCCCTCCATTCCCGGCATTGCTGCATCCAGAAGGACGATATCGTAGGGTTTATCGTCGGCTGCTGCTGTGCAGACTTGGGCCACCGCATCACTCCCCGTGCTTGCCTGGCCTATCTCTTCTACATCCCAGGTTCTCAACATGCGTTCAATGGCATCCCGGGTGCTTACCTGATCGTCTACCAGCAAAATGCGTTTACGGGACAAGGATTCAGGGGGTACGAGCCGACAGGTCTCCTCGTCTGGTTCCACGGCAGGCAGATCAAAATGAAAGTCAGCGCCGATACCCTGTGCGCTGGCCAGTTCGAGAGAGCCTCCCATGGCCTTTACCAGGGCGTGGCTTATTGCCAGCCCAAGACCGGTGCCGCCGTACTTGCGGGTATGGGTGCTGTCTGCCTGCGTGAATGCCTCGAATACGCCCTTTTGTTGCTCTTCACTCAGGCCGATACCTGTATCCGCAACACCGAAGTGAATCCGACCGTCCGTGTAGGACGCATAAAGGGCGACCTGTCCTGCTTCGGTGAATTTGATAGCGTTGTTGGCAAGGTTGGTCAGGATTTGTTGCAGGCGCGTGGGGTCACCCTTGATCACACAGGGAACTTCAGGCGCTATGGAACAGATCAATTCAAGGCCTTTATTGTGGGCAGGTCTGGCCAGCATGGTAGCCGTCCGCTCGATTAGGACAATCGGGTTGAATGGCAGTGATTCAAGTTCCAGCTTTTTTGATTCCAGCTTGGAAAAATCCAGAATGTCATTGATAACCGAAAGCAGCAGATCGCTGGAGTGGCTCGCGGTGGTGATATAGCGTTTTTGGGTGTCGCCCAGTTCTGTCTTCTCCAGCAGGTGCAGCATCCCCAATACACCGTTCATGGGGGTGCGTATCTCATGGCTCATGGTGGCAAGAAAGGTTGATTTCGCCCGGTTGGCGCTCTCAGCCTTCACCTTCTCCATTTCCAGTGCTTTGGTGCGTTCGATTACCCTCTCTTCAAGCGCCTCGTTAGATTTATTGATTGTTCGATTGGCCTGGTGAAGCTGAAGCAGGTTTTGGTTTAGTTCGTTCTCCTTTCTCTGAAGATTTTTCGCCATCGCGCCAAAGGCGGAAAACAGTCGTGAGAACTCCTTGAGATAAGCGTTTCCATGTTGCTCGGAATACTGCCCTCGGCTAATCTCATTAGTGTAGGAAAGCAGACCTTGTATGGGGTTTTGTATGATGTGAATAGTCACTATTGTGCCAAGTGTCACAAGGGTCAAAGCAGCTAGGGCGAGTATCAGTAAATAGGATTGATTGTCTGCAAAATGGTCGAGCATTGCCTCCATTTCGTGTTCTTGTCTGACCTTGATGTTATGTTGCAGATCATTCATCTTCGTATTCAGATTCTCACGAAATATATTGATCAGCTCTTCCGTTTCCAGTACTTCGGCGGCAGATGGGTCATTTTCATTAAGTGCTTGAGCATAAAGCAGTGTTGTTACTTTCAGGCGCTTACTGCTGCGAGTGAACTCTTTGAGGTTGGAAAGAATGACTTTGTAGGCATCGGCATTGCTTTGTGCGTCTTGCAATATCCTTTTATTAAGGCTATCTATCAGTAAATTGCTAACTGTCATGGCTTTGGTTAGCGGTTCGATAACTTGAGTCAGGCTCACCAGTTCCCACTCACCCAGTTCGACCACCACCATTTCAATGCCATTCAACAGATGGTGCATTTTTTGCCTTAGCGGCAAACTGTCAGAGCCATTTATGCCCTCGGCGATAGTGAGTGACTCATGTATCTTCCCTTGTAAACGGGAGATCTGGAGGCTGATGGTTTCCCGTATCTGAGCATCAAGCTCTGCGCTTTTACTATCTGAGTATTGGTTCTCAAGGAATTGATCCAGTGTTATGGCCAGACGCTCTATTTCGCTGGGCAGAGTGCTGGCTGCAAGATCGGAGTCCCGGGACTGCTTAGCCAGGGCACGCAACTGCATTGCGAGCTCCACTGAATGATCACTGGCGCGTTTGGGCTGGCGATGATATAGGGAGTATAGATTTTGTGACTGATCCAGCAGGTTCTGTAATCTGTGCAGCTTGAGCAGTGTAGGCGTATATCGGGAGACCATGCGTGAGAGGAACTCTTCAGCTTGCTCGGAGTGGTGGTGTGCTATATAGCCAACACCCAGCAGTGTGCTGAATAAACCAAGAGCACCGATTGTGAACAGGAGGCGTAATGACATGTGGATTGCCTCTGTGGCTACTGCAGCTGGAGAAACAGTGTCTCCCCGATCTCTCCGCTACCGTAGTTGGGCTGTTCGATGTCAGGGTCTGGTTTGCGTCCGGCGATCTCATAACGGGAGATGCCAAACTGTACGGGTTTATCTTTGCTGATCGCCAAGTCATCCGCATGCCTGCTATCCAGGGCGCGTGAGAACTCGACGGTCCAGAAGCCCTTTTCCCACTCTCCTTTGGCAGCTACATCGGCTCGGCTTCCCTCGGGTGTCCGCAGTTTCAGACCGTCTATTTCATCACCCTCAAAATCTATGACGATGCGTTTCTTATAGGCAGATCGACCCGCATCACTGCGCCGGGCGAGATGGAATACCTGACCGCTTTGGGCTACCTGCCGGCTGCTTTTTTTAATCGGGATGGTACTGTAGATCTGGTGTTTGTCATCGGCACGACCGGCATGATCCGTACGATGAGCCTTCCAATACCAGATATCGGCTTGGTAGGGTGCGTTTGCAGTGAGGCTAAGGTCGATTTTGCCCTCTTCCATGCTCCATTTGATGACGAAAGTGTCTTCCCGTTTGGGGCCGGTAAGGTAGAGTTCGTTCTTATTGTCCCAAATCAGGTTCTTTTGTACGCGGTTTTCAGTGGGATCCGGGAATCTTGCCTTCATGTAGAGGCGTTTTCCGTCATGCACCGCTTGTAACTCGACGGGGATATCCGCTACGCGGGCATGAGTGGTAATTGCTGTGGCCTGGGACCAGGCAGGATCGCCGCCTTTCCCATCTATCACTGGGGGCTGTCCCACCTTGGTAGCCAGCAGCGTCTGTTCCGCATGGGCCGTGGCGCTCAGGAAAAGTATCATTCCAAAAATCAATTTGATCTGTCCGTGAAGCATCCGTTTATCTCCTGCTCATTAGCTCGTCAGAGTAAGGCGAAGCGGTGAGTGGGTAGATCTACACGCTTCTTCTCCTGATATCTCGTCGGCAGGACTATGGATAACTTGAGTTGGAACAGCGGAGACTGGTGTAATTACCGAGTGAAACGAAACGCATCAATTGCGATAGATGCGCTTTGCTACGCTTAGCACACCTTACGGATTGGCTGATACTGATCGCTGTTTTTTGGAGCGATCACAGACATTCACTCTAACTTGGCTCAATCGCACTCAAATGCCGCCCCACCGCAATCCAGGAGCCTAACAGGCCCAGCCCGGCGCTGCCGGTAAGCAACAGCAGGGTGGTGGTGATATCCAGGGAGGAGAGATCGAAGGCGCTCTGGTAGAGCATCGCCAGTTGTGCCACCGGGCCGCTGATGAGCAGAATGGAGATGGCGACCAGCAGCCAGGCGATGATGCCGCCGAAGAGTCCATACCAGAGGCCGGTGTAGAGGAAGGGGCGGCGGATGAATCCGTTGGTGGCGCCGATCAGTTTGGTGATTTCGATTTCGGCGTGCCGGTTCTGAATCTCCAGACGTATCGTGTTGCCGATGATCAGCAAAACCGCCAGTCCCAACAGGGTGGCGAGGACAAGTACCGCTCGCTGGGCGATTTCAGTGATCGCTTGCAGTCGCCGTACCCACTGCAGGTCGAGCTGGACGATATCAGCCTCCGGCAGCAGGCCGAGTTCGCGTACCAGCAACTGGGCCGTCTCGGGTGTGCTGTAGTCGCTCTTTGGCAGGATCACCAGCAGAGCTGGCAGTGGGTTGCTGTCGAGGGCTTCCAGGGCATCTCCAAAGCCGCTCAGACGGCGAAATTCCGCCATGGCCGATGCTTTGGGGATGACCTGAATCGATTCGATGCGTTGGTGCAGACGGAGTTTTTTGCTCAGTGCAGTCGCCTGCTTGTCGCTGATCTCCTGCTTCAGAAAAAGGGAGATGCTGGCGCCGCTCTCCCAGCCGCCGCTGACGTTTTGCAGATTGTTGAGTAAAACGTGCAGGCCGATGGGCAGGGCAAGGGCGATACCGATAACAGCGGCCGTCATCAGGGTACCCAAAGGGGTGTTTGTGAGTCGTCCCAGGCTGGCCAGTGCCACCTGAAGATGACGTTGCAGCCATATATCGGGACGGAATCCGGGGCGGCGCCGCATCGCATTGTTGCGACCCTTGCTCACTGCGTCTCCCAGGTGTCCTGCACCAGCTGTCCGTTGCTCAGGGTGAGAATACGCTTGTCCATGCGGGAGATCAGCTCGAGATCATGGGTGGCGATGAGCAGGGTGACGCCAACCTGATTGAACCATCCGAACAGTTCCATAATCTCCTGGGAGAGTTTCGGATCCAGATTGCCGGTGGGTTCGTCCGCCAGCACCAGCGGGGGTTTGCTCACTACCGCGCGGGCGATACCGACCCGCTGCTGTTCACCGCCGGAGAGGGTGATCGGTGCGGCCTTCTCTTTATTCAGCAGCCCGACCTTGTCCAGTGCTGCATGCACACGGCGGGAGGTCTCCTTGTATCCCATGCCCGAAACCACAAGCGGCAGCGCCACGTTGTCGAAGACGGTGCGGTCATTCAGCAGCCGGTGGTCCTGGAAGATCATCCCCACCTCGCGCCGATGGTAGGGAATCTGACTGTTCTTCAGGCGGGTGAGATTGCGGTCGTTGACATGCACCTGACCTCCGCTTGAACGTTCCAGCAGGCCAATCAGTTTAAGCAGCGTACTCTTGCCTGCGCCTGAGTGGCCCGTGAGGAAGACCATCTCTCCCGGTTCGATACGAAAACTGACGCCAGCCAGGCCGGTATGCCCGCCGGGGTAGCGTTTGCTGACGTTATCGAAGTGAATCATCGATCCTGGCCCTATTGCTCGAACAGTGCGTCCACAAACTCTTTGGCGTCGAACTCCCGCAGGTCTTCGATGGCCTCGCCGACGCCGATAAAACGGATCGGCACTTTTACCTTGTCGGCAATGGCGAAGATCACGCCGCCTTTTGCTGTGCCGTCCAGTTTGGTGATGACGATGCCGCTCAGTCCAACCGTCTCGTTGAACTGCACCGCCTGGTTGACCGCATTTTGTCCGGTGCCTGCATCGACGACCAGCAGCACCTCGTGGGGCGAGGAAGGGTCGATCTTCTTCATTACCCGGGCGATCTTGGCCAATTCATCCATCAGATTGGTCTTGGTGTGGAGGCGTCCGGCGGTGTCGGCGATCAGTACATCGATGTTTCTGGCCGTGGCGGCCTTCAGGGCGTCGAAGATGACTGAGGCGGAGTCGGCGCCTGTGTGCTGGGCGACCACTGGAACCTCGTTGCGTTCGCCCCATGCTTGCAACTGCTCAACGGCGGCGGCGCGAAAGGTATCACCGGCGGCAAGCATCACGCTCTCGCCATCCATCTGGAGCTTGCGCGCCAGTTTGCCGATGGTGGTGGTCTTGCCTGCACCGTTGATGCCGACCATCAGTACCACCAGAGGTTTGCCCTGTTCCGCCTTTGCCTGAGGGGTCTCGTTGGCTTGCAGAATGTCGAGCAGCTGTGCCTTGAGCAGACGGCTCAGCGCCTCGGGGTCGGCGAGTTCCTTGCGTTTTACCCGCCCGGTGAGATCGTCGATGATGCGGCTGGTGGCATCGACGCCCACATCGGCGGTGAGCAGCAGGGTCTCCAGGTCTTCCAGCAGTTCATCATCGATGGTCTTGCGGCCCAGTACCAAGTCGGCCAAGCCGTCGGTGAGGTTGTGGCGGGTGCGCGCAAGACGCTCTTTGAGACGCGAGAAGAGTCCCTGCTTCTCTTGTGGTGACGGTTCGGGTATTGCCGCCTGCTCCGCTTTTTTCTTCTTTCCAAATCCGAACATGTAAGAGGTTTTCCTGCTTGGTGTGAGGAACTCTATCGGTTCTCTGCACTCATAATTTTCTGTTTGGACAATCCCGGCAAGCTTTGGAACAATGTCGTCGGGATATTAGTCAACAAATACAAATGAAGTGCCGAAGGGCTCCGTGAGAGTTATTCGTCACTTTTTAAACGGACATTCTTACAAGCCGGCAACTGCATGTAAAACGGATTTACCCTGTTTTGATGTCTTTTGTGGCTGGCACAGAGGTTTTTTGATGAATCGACAGCTATTTGCGGTGGCCCTGACGCTCTTCGTGAGTGCGTTCGCGGTACAGGCCCAGGTCCATGAACACCAACTGAAAAATGGTCTCAAGGTGATCGTGAAAGAGGATCACCGGGCGCCGATCGTGGTCTCCCAGGTTTGGTACAAGGTCGGTTCCAGCTACGAACATGGTGGTATAACGGGTGTCTCCCATGTGCTGGAACATATGATGTTCAAGGGGACTGATAAGCACCCGCCTGGAGAGTTTTCCCGGATCATTGCCGCCAACGGCGGCAGCGAGAATGCCTTCACCGGCCGCGACTACACAGCCTATTTCCAGACCATGTCGAAGGACCGGCTGCATGTCTCCTTCGAGCTGGAGGCGGACCGCATGCGCAATCTGACCCTGCCGGCAGAAGAGTTCGCCAAAGAGGTTGAGGTGGTGAAGGAGGAGCGCCGCATGCGCACCGAGGACAAACCCCAGTCCCTCACCTATGAGCAGTTCAATGCGGGTGCCTATGAAGCCTCTCCCTACCGTATCCCTGTTATCGGCTGGATGTCCGACCTGGATGCGATGCAGGTGGAGGATCTGCAGGCCTGGTACCGCAAATGGTATGCACCGAATAATGCCACCCTGGTGGTAGTGGGCGATGTTGAACCCAAGGCGGTATTTACTTTGGCGGAAAAGCATTTTGGCCCTTTGAAGGCGGAAAAGGTCGATCAGCTCAAACCCCGCACTGAGCCGAAACAGCGTGGCATCAAACGTTTCGTGGTCAAGGCGCCGGCGCGGCAGCCCTATGTTCTGCTGGGCTTCAAAACGCCGGTGATCGGCAAGGCCGACGAGGCGTGGGAACCCTATGCACTGGAGATGCTCTCCTATGTTTTGGACGGCGGCAGCAGCGCACGGCTTACACGTAATCTGATCCGTGGCACCAAGAATGCCGCTGCGGTGGATGCGGACTACAGTGCCTTCTCCCGTCTGCCTGGTATGTTGATGCTGGATGCCACGCCGGTGCCGGGCAAGGATATCGCCAAGATCGAGGCAGAACTTCTGGCAGAGGTGGAGCGGTTCAAGACGGAACTGGTCAGCCAGGATGAGCTGGCCCGGGTGCGCAATCAGATTGTCGCAGCCAAGGTATTCGAGAAGGATTCGGTCTTCTATCAGGCGATGCTGATCGGCCGTCTGGAGACGGTGGGGCTCGACTGGCGACTGGCGGATGAGTATGTGGATCATCTGAAGGCAGTCACTGCCGAACAGGTCCAGAAGGTGGCCCGGAAGTATCTGATCGAAGACAATTTGAGTGTGGCGAAACTCGATCCCCAGCCGATGGATGGGGTGAAACAGCGTCGAGCTGCTGGAGGTCGACATGGAAAGTAAGTTTTTTTCGAAACTATTGTTGCTGACCCTGGGCTGGCTGCTCTCCGGCAGTCTGCTGGCAGGGCCGGTCATACAGACCTGGCAGACCGCAAACGGCGCCAAGGTGCTCTATGTTCCTGCTTCCGAGATACCCATGGTCGACGTGCGGGTGGTGTTCGATGCGGGCAGTGCCCGCGACGGAGATAATCTGGGTGTGACCTCTCTGACCAATACTCTGCTCACTGAAGGGGCGGGCGATTGGAGTGCAAATGAGATCTCCGAACGCTTGGAGAATGTGGGTTCCAGTCTGAATACGGGTTCCCTGCGCGATATGGCCTGGGCATCGGTGCGCAGCCTCACCGAACAGAATGCATTGAATACCACGCTGGAGACCCTGGCAGCGGTGCTGGCTCAGCCACGGTTCAACACGGAAGATCTGGAGCGGGAGCGGCAGGCAACCCTTGCCAGTCTGCTGCAGGATGAACAGTCGCCGGGCACCACCGGCAAGAAGCGGCTCTATCACCTGGTTTATGGCGATCACCCATATGCGACCGATTCGGAAGGCACCACCGCATCGGTGAAGGCATTGACCCGCAAGGAGATTGTTGCCACCTATAAACGGCTCTATGTGGCGCGTAATGCACTGGTCGCCATTGTGGGGGCGGTGGATCGTGGGCAGGCGGAAGCGATTGCGGAACGGGTGGTCGGTGGATTGAAGCCCGGTGAACATTCGCCGAAGCTGCCGCCGGTCCCGGAGCTGAAGAAGGCAGTAGTGGAAACTATAGAGTTTCCCTCTACCCAATCCCATATCTATGTGGGTCAGCCGGGTATCCGGCGGGGTGACCCGGATTACTTCCCACTCTACGTCGGCAACCACATCCTGGGTGGCAGCGGTCTGGTTTCGCTGTTGAGTGAAGAGGTGCGGGAGAAGCGGGGACTCGCCTACAGTGTCTACAGCTATTTTCTGCTGATGCGCCAGCCTGGCCTGTTTCAAATGGGGTTGCAGACCAAGAACTCGCAAGCGCAGCAGGCATTGCAGGTTTTGACCGATACCCTGCAGCGGTTTGTCGAGGATGGGCCGACGAAAGCGCAGTTGACCGCAGCCAAGCAGAACATCACCGGAGGGTTCCCTCTGCGCATTTCATCCAACAGCAAGATCGTGGAATACCTGGCGGTGATCGGTTTCTACAACCTGCCTCTGGACTATCTCGACGCCTTTACCGGCAAGATCGAGGCGGTGACTGCTGACCAGATTCGCAGTGCGTTCCGTCGGCGGGTGCATCCGGATCGGATGGTGATGGTGAGGGTTGGGAAGAAGGACGAAGGTTAAAGGTGACAGGGTGAGCTATGACCGAAGGTCCAGTGGACCTTCGCAGCATAGCGAACGACCGGACAGGAGGTCCGGGCCGGGGGTGAATAAGAATGACTTAAGTCGCGCCAAGGATGGCGAGACTTTCCCCTCTTACGAGGTGACAGGGCGAGTTTGCAAAATTATTGTTAAATTAGGGGTTGACGCGTTTCCGGGGCGACTCAATCTTTGAAAACCTAAAACCTAAAACCTAAAACCTAAAACCTAAAACCTAAAACCTAAAACCTAAAACCTAAAACCTGAAACCTGAAACCTGAAACCTGAAACCTGAAACCTGAAACCTGAAACCTGAAGCTCTTCCCCGCCTCCGCGGTAAATCAAATGCCAAAAAGATCCCCCAACAAGGTGCGCATCATCGGCGGTGTACATCGCGGCAGGAAACTCGATTTTCCCGATCTCCCGGGTCTGCGTCCGACTGGTGACCGGGTTCGTGAGACCCTCTTCAACTGGCTGCAGCCACTGATTCCAGGGGCACGTTGCCTGGACCTTTTTGCAGGCAGTGGCGCTCTGGGGCTGGAGGCGGCCTCCCGTGGTGCTGGACAGGTGGTTATGCTGGACTCTGCTGTCGCCGTTACGCGGCAGCTGGAGGCCAATCGTTCTCTACTGCAGTTGGATCAGCTTGAGATCGTCCGCACCAATGCACTGGAGTGGTTGGCGGAGCAGCGGTCATCCCGGCCCTTCGACCTGGCCTTTCTCGATCCCCCCTTTGCCGATGACCTGCTGGCGGAGAGTTGCCGCCTGTTGCAGTCGCATGGCTGGCTGGCAGACAATGCCCGGATCTATCTGGAGGACGATGCCGGGCGAGGACTTCCAGTGCTGCCGGAGGGGTGGGAGTTGCTCAAAGAGAAGAGAGCGGGACAGGTTCGGTATGGGCTGGCACGCTTTTCAATTTCCTGATGGATAGCGGCTGACAAATATCATTCCTTTCATGGGTTTCTGCTACTATCATCTTATTTTGAAATAAAGGTCTGAAGCGATGCCGGTAGCTGTCTATCCAGGAACCTTCGACCCGATCACCAATGGCCACAGCGATCTGGTTGCGCGAGCGGCGAAGCTATTCGATCGGGTGATACTGGCGGTTGCCGTAAATCCCGGCAAGAGTCCGGCATTCGATCTGGCGCAGCGGGTGGCGCTGGCGGAGACTGTGCTGGCGGATATCGACAATGTGGAGATTTGTGCCTTTGACAATCTGCTGGTCGAGTTTGTGCAGCAGCGCGGGGCGGATGTGATTCTGCGTGGTCTGCGTGCCGTTTCGGATTTTGAATATGAATTTCAGCTGGCCGGTATGAACCGACGGCTGGCGCCCAAGGTGGAGACACTCTTCCTCACTCCGGCCGAGCAGTTTGCCTTTATCTCCTCGGGGCTGCTGCGGGAGATCGCCGCTCTGAGGGGCGATGTATCCGAATTTGTGCATCCTGAAGTCCAGGCTGCATTGCGAGTGCGTTATGGCTGACACTGGTTGATCGGGTAGATCGATAGTGTTTTTCAGATGCGAACTCGCTAGAATCCATTTCATTTTAAATAACGGCCAGGAGAAATAGAATGGCGTTGATCATTACCGATGAGTGTATCAACTGTGATGTCTGCGAACCCGAGTGCCCCAATGGCGCGATCACTCAGGGTGACGAGATCTATGAGATCGACCCCGATCTCTGCACCGAGTGTGTCGGGCATTACGAAACCTCTCAGTGCGTCGAGGTCTGTCCGGTAGACTGTATTCCCATCGATCCAGAGCACGTAGAGAGCCAGGAAGAACTCCACGCCAAGTACCTGAAGATTACCGGTGAGGCGGAATAAACCGCAGAGCAGACACTTGAAGGCTCCATTTTGGAGCCTTTTTTTCTGTTTTATTCTCTCCCTGTCCAGTGTTGCCGCAGCAGGGGGGAAACCCTCTGCGGCAGCCATCGCCAGCGCCCATCCTTTGGCCACAGAGGCGGGACATCGCATACTCGATGCCGGTGGCAACGCCTTCGATGCAGCCGTGGCGGTGAGCGCTGTGCTGGCGGTGGTGGAACCCTACAGCTCCGGTATTGGTGGTGGTGGTTTTTGGCTGCTGCATCGAGCCAGCGACGGCTTCGAGGTCATGGTGGATGGACGTGAGCGGGCGCCGTTTGCCGCCCATCGTGATCTCTATCTCGATGAGTCCGGCAAGGTGAAACCGGGTCTCTCCATCAACGGCCCTCTGGCAGCAGGTATCCCCGGTGAGCCGGCCGCGCTGGTACATATTGCTGAAAAGTATGGCCAGTTGCCCCTCAAGACTTCTCTGGCTCCGGCGGTTCGGCTGGCGCGTGATGGCTTTCCGGTGGATGACTATTATCTGCGTATGGCGGGGTGGCGGCTCAAGGCGTTACGCCAAGGCGGGGATGCCAAAGGCATCTTTCTCAATGACGGTGAATTACCCGCTGTAGACGTCTTGCTGCGTCAGCCCGACCTGTCCCGGACGTTGGCCGTACTGGCTGAGAAGGGAAGGGAGGGTTTTTATCAGGGCGAAGTGGCATCCCGGCTGGTGGAGGGTGTCAGGCAGGCCGGCGGGATCTGGACCCTGAAGGATCTGCAGGAGTACCAGATTATTGAGCGGGAGCCGGTTCGTGGCGAATATCGGGGATTGAAGATCACCAGTGCCGCTCTCCCCTCTTCCGGTGGTATCGTGCTGGTAAGCATGCTGAACATGCTGCAAGGATTGGGGCTGGAATCTGCGGATGAGGCAACCCGAATCCATCTCATCATTGAGACGATGCGCCGCGCCTACCGTGACCGTGCCGACTATATGGGCGACCCAGATTATGTGGACGTCCCTGTCGAGGCCTTGATCCACCCCTGGTATGCGGCCGGGCTGGCACGGGACATCCAGCGTGACCGGGCAACTCCCAGCGTCGGCAACACCGGCGGTTCCGCTGAAGGCCGGGACACCACGCATTTCTCTATCCTCGACCGGGAGGGCAACCGGGTTTCGGCGACCTTGAGTATCAACTATCCTTTTGGCTCCGGCTTCATCCCGCCGGGAACAGGTGTGTTGCTCAATGATGAGATGGATGATTTTTCGGCCAGGCCAGGGATACCCAATGTTTACGGACTGGTGGGTGGTGAAGCGAATGCCATCGCACCGGGTAAGCGGATGCTCTCCAGTATGTCACCCACTTTTGTTGCAAGTGAGGAGGGGGTGGCGATACTCGGTACACCGGGCGGGAGCCGCATCATCACCATGCTGCTGCTGGGAGTTTTGGAACTTGCCGATGGAAAGGGGCCGCAGGCGTGGGTGAATCGGCCGCGTTTTCACCACCAGTATCTGCCGGATCAGGTGCAGTTCGAACCCGGGGCGCTGGAGGACGGGGTGCGTACCAAGCTGTCTGCGATGGGTCACTCCCTGAAACCCCTGGATTCGTCCTATGGAAATATGCAAGCGGTCTACTGGAATCGTCGCAGTGGCGAGGTGTCGGCGGCGAGCGATCCTCGAGGCCTCGGTGAGGCGCAGGTGCGTTGAGACCAAGCCATTCAGACTCACTAGCGTTCCTCCACGATCAGGTTGTGAGTTTCGGAGTTGGGCGCCGCTCCTGCACTCTTGTCGGGCATTGGTGGCGATAAGCAATCCATTTGACGACTATCAACGGGTAAATTGCCCAAATTTAGGGATTCCCCATTGAATTTAGAGAGAAAATAGCCCAAGCTCAGGCTGTAAACCTACTCAAAAGATTATTCCACGGAAACGAGAGATCAAGAGAATGAAGAAAACCACCACCATGATGAAAGCTGCTGCTCTGGTTCTGACTCTGGGCCTGGTTGCTGGTTGTGCCACTACTGCAGACGTTCAGTCGGCACGTGATGCTGCTGCCAGGGCACAGGAAACCGCCGACGCCGCTATGAAGGCTGCTCGTGCTGCGGAGCTCGATGCCGCTTCTGCCCAAGGTTCTGCTGATGCTGCTATGAACAAGGCCGACGACGCTACCGCTGCTGCGAAAGAGTGCAACGAGCGTTGCAGTCGCATGTCAGAGAAGGGCATGGCCGACGCAATGGCCAAGTAAGCCGTTCGTTTTCGGACAGCTTCTCTGGAGCCGCAGGGCTGCAGAGTAAAAAACCCGGCTGGAGTGATCCAGGCCGGGTTTTTTATTATTACTCCCAGAGAGTGAGTTCTTCGGGGATTCCATTTTGCTGCCCCCCGATCTTTTGTAACGCATTCCAATCGGGCTTTCTTGAATCCTGACCGAGTTTATTGAGCATGGCGGCGACCAGACCGGTGAAGTTTTGCCCCTTTTCTCCAATCTCTTCACTTAGGGGCGGATAGACTTGTAAGAACAGCTTGCCATTCAACCAGCCCGCCTTGTATGGCTGGTTGATAATACGTACCGGCGTGCCTTTGGGAACTTCGGAGAAAAAATTGGATATATCTTCAGGGTAGAGCCTTATGCAGCCGTGGCTGACCCGCAGACCCACACCGTAGGGTTTATTGGTGCCGTGCAGGAGATAACCGGGCATGCCAAGGTAGAGGGCGTAACCGCCGAGGGGGTTGTCCGGACCGGGAGGGACGACCGGTGGCAGTGGATCGCCCTTTTCTTCATGTTCCTGGAGTATCGATTCCGGCACCACCCATGCCGGATCCTTTTTTTTCCTGATGATGCGGGTGTCGCCGGTTGGTGTGTTCCAACCCTCGCGGCCGATGCCCAGAGGAAAAGTCATCACCTCATTTCGTGCATCGGGATAGTAGTAGAGCCGCATCTCAGCCAGGTTGATGACTACGCCGCTACGTGGGCCGGGGGGCAGGATATATTGCTGTGGAACCAGGATTTGGCTCCCCTCTTTCGGTAGCCAGGGGTCGACCTTCGGGTTGGCAATCCTGATCTGCCGGAAGCCAAGGTCAAAATTTCGGGCGATATCGGACAAGGTATCTTCATACCTGGCCTCCAGTTCGATTACCTTGCCCACGATGTCATCGCCGTTTTCCGGCAACGGCAGCGTCAGGGAAAAGGCCAAGCCAGGGTAGGGCAGGAGGGTTATGAGCAACAGTAGGAATCGGGTCATTTTCAGTTGTCGAATGACGATGATAATTTCGGTATGGTGCTATTCTACCCGAGATATATCGGTATTGAATCAGGCCGGGTGGTTTCCAAATAAAATAACAATGTATCGATGAGAACCAAAATTGACGGGAGGATCGCCAGGATGCGTCCATGGATTGGGTTGGTATTCGGAGTACTGCTGTTGAATCCCCTCTCGCTATTGGCCGAGACGGATCATTCCCAAGCGTTGAGAATCGGCTACCGGCTGGATAGTGCGCCGGTGCAGTTCCGTAATGAGCGGGGCGAGGCTGATGGCGCGCTCATCGACCTCTGGCGTCTCTGGTCCGCTGAGTCGGGTGTGCCCGTGCGTTTTGTCGGTGGTTACAATCAAGCCACGCAGGAGATGTTGGTCTCTGGCCAGGTTGATGTGCTCGCCGGTCTGTTCGAGAGCAGCAAGCGGTCCGAACGGATGGATTTTTCCACGCCGATCCTCAGCAGTCCCTACTATCTCTTTTATCATCCGGTTCTTGGCTACCTGCAGAGCATAGATGACCTGAAAGGGCTCCCCGTTGGGGTGACCCGGGGCAGCTTCCACGAACAATATCTGCGGGAGCACTATCCCGCGCTGACACTGAACCTCTACGATGGCTATCAGGATCTCTTCAATGCGGCGCTTGAGCAGCGTGTCCGGACTTTCGTTACTCAGCCGAGCTACCTGCAGCGCTATCTGAAGAAAATCGATTCGCAGGAAATGTTCGGCAGACTGCGTCAGCCTCTCTATACCCGTGCCTACAAGGCGGCGGTGGCGAAAGGTGATGTGACTCAGCTGGGGTTGGTCAACCGCTACCTCGATGAACTGAAGATTGAGGACCGCGCCGCCATTAGTCAGCGCTGGTTTGGTGTCACCGATCCAGCAGCGGATCAATCGGTGAAACTCGATTTGACCAAGGATGAGCAGGACTGGTTGGCTCGTCATCCCGTAATCGATATCGGTGTTGATGGCAACTGGCCGCCTATCGATTTTATGGACAGAAATGGCGTGCATAGCGGTATCGCCGCAGAGTACCTGAAACGTATTGGCACCGTTCTCAATGTCGAGTTCAGGGTCTCTCCAGGACCCACCTTCAAACAGATGCTGAACCGGGTTCTTCAGGGAGAGCTCAAGGTGGCTGCATCCGTGGTCAGGACCGATGAGCGAGCTGCAGACCTGCTGTTTACTCAACCTTTCTTTACCGTACTCAAGGCGATTGTGACCCGCAGTGATACGGAAGGGATAAAAAACAAAGAGGGTCTGAAAGGGCAAGCTGTGGCGGTGGAGGATGGTTTCTCAACCATGCGGCAGTTGCAGAAAACGCATCCTGGTACCACCCTGAAACTGTTCAAATCCACGGCGGACGCCCTCAAGGCCGTTTCCTGGGGAGATGCGGATGCCTATGTGGGTAACCGCTCCGTCGCACAGTGGCTGATCAGGCAGGAGCAGTTGAGTAACCTGAAGTTTTCCGGGGATCCGGGGTTGTGTCCTGCGCCGCAGCGCTTTGCTGTCCACCGGGAATCTGAATGGGCGCCGTTGGTGGTGATTCTCGACAAGGCGTTAGCTTCCATCGGTGTTGGTGAACAGCAGCAGATCATGCAGAAGTGGCTGGGGGTGAAGGCAGAAACCAAGGTCCCTGCACGGCAGCTGAATCTGACTCAGCGGGAAAAACAGTGGCTGAACGAACATCCCAGGATTCGCCTCGGCATTGATCCGGCCTGGCCGCCGATTGAAATGATGGATGCCAAAGGTCAACATCAAGGCATCACAGCGGATTATATGAAAATAATTGGCGAGAGCCTCGGTCTGGATATTTCGACCTCCCCCGGATTGAACTGGTCTCAAGTGCTGGAAGGCGCAAAACGCCATGAAATCGATCTGCTCCCCGCCCTTGTGGAAACAGGGGATCGTCGGGAGTATCTGAATTTCACCGAAGCCTATCTTGATTTTCCCTTTGTCATATTCGTCCGTGAGCGGGCGCCTTTCATCGGGGGGCTGGAAGACTTGGTGGGAAAACGAGTGGCAGTGGAACGGGGTTATGTGACCCAGGAGTATCTCGAACGGGATTATCCGCAGCTACAACTGGTATTCGTGGAAAATACCCAGGCGGGCTTGGAAAGTCTCTCTCTCGGGCAGGTCGATGCCTATGTCGGCAACCTGGCGGTGGGCAGCTTTATCATCAATCGTGAAGGACTGAGCAACATTAAGGTAGCGGCTCCTACGCCTTACGATTACGCGCTCAGTATCGGCGTGCGCAAGGATTGGCCGGAACTGGTGCCGATTCTGCAGAAGGTGCTGGATAGTCTGACGCCGGAGGAGCGTACGGCAATCCGGCAGAAATGGCTTTCCATTCGTTATGAGATGCAAGTCGATTACACGCTATTGTGGGAGGTGGTTGCTGTTGCTGTTGTGGTGCTGGCGTTTGTTCTGCTCTGGCTGTTTCAGGCGCGAAGACGGCAGCGAATATTGCAGCGCAGCGAAGAGCAGTTAAAAACGATCCTCAATACCATTCCCCTGGCGATCGTGGTCAGTGATTTCAAGGGCCGGATCCTGGTCGCCAATCCACACTCTTCCGCTGAGATTGAAACGGATGGCAGCAGTCTGGTGGGCCGTAACATGGCCGAGTTCTATCTGCATGCTGCAGATCGGGATTCAGTGATCGCAGAGATCAGGGAGCAGGGCAGTATCCTGGGGCGGAATCTGCGTTTCCGTACAGATAAGGATCACATCATAGAAGGGCTGCTCTCGGCCATACCGATTCGTTTTGGCGACGGGATTGCCAACCTCGGCATCCTGGTTAATCTCACTGAGCGGGTGAAGATGGAGCGAGAGTTGGCTGCGGCAAAAAAACAGGCCGAAGTGGCAAGTCGATTCAAGAGTGATTTTCTCGCCAACATGAGCCACGAGATCCGCACCCCCATGAATGCCATCATCGGCATGAGCCAGTTGACCCTGCAGACCGACCTCACGGCAAAACAGTTCGACTATGTGGAGAAGATACGTTTCTCCGCCCACAATCTGCTCGGCATCATCAACGACATCCTCGATTTCTCCAAGATCGAGGCGGGCAAACTCGATATCGAAGAGACCAACTTCAATCTGGATGATGTGCTGGAGAATCTTGCCGGAATGGTTAATATGAAAGCCGAAGAGAAGGGGCTGGAGATACTCTTCAAAAGGGATGTCACAGCGCCCAGCGCCCTTATTGGAGATCCGCTGCGATTGGGGCAGATTCTGGTGAATCTGGTGCAAAACGCAATCAAGTTCACCCGTCAGGGAGAGGTGATTGTCGGCGTGGAGCTGGTGAAGCAGCACCGCAAACATCTGCGGCTGAGATTCTCCGTTACCGATACGGGTATAGGTATCGAAGAGGAGCGCATCCCGCATCTGTTCGATGCTTTTGTGCAGGCGGACAGTTCAACCACAAGGGAGCATGGAGGCACCGGACTGGGGTTGAGCATCTGCCGACAGCTTGTCGGTCTGATGGGAGGCGAGATCTCTGTCGAGAGCAAGGTGGATGCCGGTAGCCGATTTGAGTTTGTGCTCGATTTTGGCCGCCAGGAGGGGGTATCGAGCCGAATATTTGAACCCGACCCGGATCTGCGCAACATGCGGGTTTTGCTGGTGGATGACAACCCGGCGGCACAGAATATTCTGCGGGAGATGATGGCTTCGTTCTCATTTAAGGTGGATGTTGTGGGATCGGCAGCGGCGGCCTATGAGGCACTGCTGGAAGCCGGTGCACGGGAGTTGCCTGAACCGCTCCCATACGATCTCGTGGTGATGGATTGGCGAATGCCGGAAATCAATGGCATCGATGCGACGCGCCATATAAAAAATCATCTGGAGTTGATAGAGCAGCCGCGTTTTATCCTGATTACCGCCTTTGGGCGGGAAAAGGTGCTGCAGCAGGCGGAAATGATCGGCTTCGATGGCGTGCTGATCAAACCCATTAATCCCTCCACGTTTTTCGACACCATTGTGTCGGCATTTCGCAATGAGCGGGGGGGGCTGCGCGTCAGATCTTCTATTGCATCTGAGGTCAAACGACTCAAAGGCAAGGTGCTGTTGGTGGAGGATAACAGCATCAATCAGCAGGTGGCGAGGGACTTGCTGGAGAGTTTTGGACTGCTGGTGGTGATTGCCGAGGATGGTGCGGTTGCTGTTCAGCAGGTGCAGGAGACGGATTTCAATTTGGTTTTTATGGATGTGCAGATGCCTGTGATGGATGGATATGAGGCGACCAGCGCCATCCGTGCCAAGCCGGAGTTCGAGAAATTACCGATCATTGCCATGACCGCCCACGCAATGGTTGGGGATCGCGAACGTTGTCTGGCGGCTGGCATGGATGACTATCTGTCTAAGCCGATCGACCCGGAAGCGCTGTTTGCGATGTTGAAACGATGGCTCGATGGTGAGGTTCAACGGCAACAGAAAATGTTCTCTGACGGTGCTGACGAGGGTATCACCCTGCCTGAGCAGCTGCCGGGTATCGAGCTGGCGTGGGGGCTGCAACGGGTAGGTGGAAATCGTGTTTTATATATCAAACTGCTGGGAGATTTTCAGCGTAAGTACCAGGGATGCTGCAGAGTATTGACTGATTATCTGGAGGCTGGGGACACAGTCTCTTCCCGACGCTACGCCCATACCCTTCAGGGGGTTGCAGGTAATATCGGCGCCAAAGTGTTGCAGGAGGCGGCAAAGAAGCTGGAAGAGTCGATCCGACAGGATGGCATTCAGGATCGATCACTACTCATTGAACAGTTGTGCGAGTCCGCCAATACGGTTTTTGAGGGGTTGGCTTCTTGCGTGAGTCAGTGGGAGAAGGCAGGGCAGGAGATGGAGACCGGGCAGGAAAAAGAATTTATTTCCATTTCAGAGATGGGGGGTATACTGCGAAAAATGTTGCGTCTGCTGCAAGAGGGGGATTCGGAAGCGGGTCTGTTGTTGCGGCCAATGACAGCCTTTGTCCGCACAGAGCCGGAGATAGCGAGGCAGATCGATTCACTGCGCGGGCAGATCGATGATTATGAGTTCGATGAGGCACTGGTTACCTTGAACCAGATCGCAGGATGGTTAGAGATCCCTTTACACGGAGAGCGAGTAGAGTGAATGAGTCAAAGCCCAGAATTCTGATCGTTGACGACGAGAGTTTCTACCTCGATGTGCTGGTAAACCTGTTGAATGGAGAGTATCGGCTCTCGATTGCCAAAGATGGTGAGCAGGCGCTGAAACGGGCTGGCAGCGCCACCCCCCCGATCTTATTTTGCTCGATGTACTCATGCCGCAGATGGACGGTTACGAGGTCTGCCACCGCCTCAAGGCTGACGAACGAACGGCCAACATCCCAGTGGTCTTTCTTACCGTAAAAGGTGAGGTGGATGACGAGATCCGGGGGTTTGAGCTGGGCGCTGTGGATTACATCACCAAGCCTATGAGTCCGCCGATCGTGCGTTCAAGGGTCAAGACCCATCTGGCACTCGCCCAAGCGCGTCATGTGCTGGAGAATCAAAACCAGGTGCTGGAACAGCGGATTCGCGAACGCACCATGGAGATCTCCCGAACCCAGGATGTCGCCATCTTCTGCATGGCCTCTCTGGCGGAGACACGGGACAACGAAACAGGCAACCACATTCGCCGTACCCAGCACTACATACGACTGCTTTCAGAATATCTCAAGGACCATCCCAGGTTTCGGGCGCATCTCAATGACGCGACCATCGATCTGCTGTTCAAGTCGGCGCCGTTGCACGATATCGGTAAAGTCGGGGTGCCGGATCGGATTCTGCTCAAGCCCACCTCACTCGACCCCGACGAGTGGGATGAGATGAAACGCCATCCTCAGTATGGCTATGATGCCCTGTTACGGGCCGAAGAGGAGTTGGGCAGTTCCAGCTTTCTGCGGGTGGCCAGAGAGATTGCGCTGACACATCATGAACATTGGGACGGCAGTGGTTATCCCGCAGGGTTGCGAGGGGATAATATTCCGGTGGCTGGACGCCTTATGGCGCTGGCGGATGTCTACGATGCATTGATCAGCCGCCGGATATATAAAGAGCCATATTCCCATGAGTCTGCGGTGGAAATCATTCTGCAGGAGCGTGGTGCCCATTTCGATCCGGCGGCGGTGGATGCGTTTGAACATCTGCAGGATGAGTTTCGGCGGATTGCGGAGGAGTTTTCCGACCGGGAGGTATGAGTGTTTCCTGGTGTTTTGGGTGGTGTTTGTGTCGCTATGCGACGTTGTTTCTAACGGGGCTTCCGCGCCCCTACGGCAGGTTACTTTTCTTTTCACGAAAAACGTGCTGCAAAACAAGAGGAAAATAACGACAGGGCGAAGGAAGCCCCGTTAGAAACAACGTCGCATAGCGACACAAAACCACCTCAAGCACCAGGGAACACTCCCCAACCAGACTCCCCCGGGAACACAATCCCCCCAAGACCCTCCTCAAATAACGCCAAAACCCCTTTTTCACCACCGATTGCTGAAAAACTTTTCAACATCCTCCCTAAAGAAAGATCTTCCCAAGCCGATAGCCTGCATGAACCCAAGGTGTTGCCGGGACGGATTTCTGTCCTAAATTGCCGGAAAAAAGGTAATTCAAGGTAACCCGGAAAATTATTATGCCTATCCAGGAGAAACAGCATGGCAAGCATTCTTGCAGTTGATGATTCGGCCTCCATGCGCCAGATGGTGTCCTTTACCTTGAAAGGTGCAGGATTTGATGTTGTTGAAGCGGTCGATGGTATCGATGCCTTGAGCAAAGCCAAAGGCCAGAGCTTCAATCTCGTTATTACAGACGTCAACATGCCTAACATGGATGGAATCAGCCTGATCAAGGAGCTTAGGGGCCTGCCCGCTTTCAAATTCACGCCTCTTTTGATGCTGACCACCGAGTCAGGAAACGATAAAAAACAACAGGGAAAGATGGCGGGGGCGACGGGTTGGATCGTCAAACCTTTCAATCCGGATCAGTTGCTTGCGACGGTTAAGAAGGTATTGGGCTAACGTCCGTGCCAGTAATCACTGTCAACAAGAGGGAGGAGTTTTCATGTCAATAGACATGGCGCAATTCCATCAGGTCTTCTTCGAAGAGAGTTTTGAAGGCCTCGATATCATGGAGTCCGGGTTGCTTAATATGGATCCGGGAACCGTTGATGATGAGGAGATCAACTCGATCTTCCGTGCCGCGCATTCCATCAAGGGAGGCAGCGGCACCTTCGGATTCAACGATATCTCCAGTTTCACCCATATCATGGAGACGCTGCTGGACGAGATGCGGGATGGCCGCCGTCCGGTTACCCCCGAGGCTGTCGATGCCTTGCTTCGGTCAGTGGATGTGCTGCGTGACATGTTGGCCGCCACCAGTGATGACGGTGAAGTGGATGAGGAGAGGGTTCAGGAGCAGAAGTCCGAACTGGAACAGATCCTCAACGGCAAGCCCGGAGAGGTTGCGACAGATGTCGGTGCAGCCGATGCGGCGGCACAGCCGGTTGGGGGCGTCGAGGTCAGGCCAATCGGCTGGCATATCGTATTCCGACCGCTTCCCCATATGCTGCGTACCGGAAACGATCCGTTACGCATCATTCGTGAACTGGCGGAACTGGGTGATCTCAAGTCCGAAGGTGATATCAGCGCCCTGCCGGCGCTCTCCAGTTATGAGCCGGAAGACAGTTATCTCTCATGGGATCTGCATCTTCACGGTGATGTGGAGAAACAGGCAATCGACGATATCTTCGACTGGGTCGAGGATGATTGCGAATTGATTATTATGCCGTTACTGCCTGAAGGTGAACCTGAAGCGGCAATGGTTTCTGCGGCAGCGGTGCCCGCAGCCAGCGAACCCGAGGCGCCGGTCGTACAGGCTGCGCCACCACCGGTGGAGCGACGTAGTAAGAAAGATCGTCGTTCCAGTAAGGATCGCCGCACCAACAATCGTCGTCAGTCTGGCGGCAGTAGTGGTGGTGGTTCCATCCGTGTCGAAATCTCCAAGATCGACGCCCTTATTAATATGGTCGGCTTAATATGGTCGGCGAACTGGTCATCACCCAGTCGATGCTGAGCATGCTGGGTGAGGATTTCGAAATGAACAGGCTGGAACGTCTCAATGACGGTCTGGCACAGCTTGAGCGTCATACCCGTGAATTGCAGGAGAGCGTGATGCAGGTGCGCATGTTGCCCATCAGTTTCACTTTTAGCCGCTTTCCCCGGTTGGTGCATGATCTGAGCAGCAAGCTTGGCAAGAAGATCGAACTGAAGATGGCTGGCGAGAATACCGAGGTGGACAAGACGGTGATCCGCTGGTCCATCTGGTGCGTAACAGCCTCGATCACGGTATCGAGATGCCCGAAGAGCGGCTTGCCGCAGGTAAGCCGGAGACCGGGACTATCAATCTCAGCGCCTCCCATAAAGGGGGCAATATCGTCATCGAGATCCGTGACGATGGCCAAGGCCTAAATCGTGACAAGATCGAAGAGAAAGCGATCGAAAAAGAGATCATCGACGAAGATCACAATCTTTCCGACCAGCAGATATATGAGCTGATCTTTGCCGCAGGCTTCTCCACCGCCGATGTGGTGAGTGATGTCTCCGGCCGTGGTGTCGGCATGGATGTGGTACGCAAGAATATCAATGAGCTGGGAGGCAGTATCGAGATCGAGTCCGATCCCGGCAAGGGCTCCGCAATCATTATCCGTCTGCCGCTGACGCTGGCCATTCTCGATGGCCAGACCATTACCGTGGCGGATGAGACCTACATCGTGCCATTGGTCTCAATTATCGAATCGATCCAGGTGAAGGCGGATCAGATCAACCGGGTGGCGGGCAAGGGTGAGACCTTCAAACTGAGGGACGAGTTTCTGCCTATCCTGCGTCTGCATGAACTTTTCGGTATCGAAAACCCCAATGCCTCAAGTTTGGAAGAGGGGCTGTTGGTGGTTGTGGAAGGTGATGGCCGTCACTGTGGCCTCTTCGTGGATGACCTGCTTGGACAACAGCAGGTGGTGATCAAATCTCTGGAGGCCAACTACCAGCGTGTGGACGGCATCTCCGGTGCGACCATCCTAGGTGACGGTTCGGTGGCCCTGATCCTGGATATCCCCGGCCTGCTGCGTCTGGCGGCCGAGACCGGAGCGGACAGCAGCGCAGCGAAACAGACTGCCTGATAGAGAGATATTGAGATGAATGAACCTCAAGCAAAGATTGAAGCGGCACTGGAGAACCAGGGCGATGAGTACCTGACCTTCCGGCTCGGTGATGAGGATTACGGTGTCGACATCCTGCGGGTGCAGGAGATTCGCGGATGGGAAACGGCCACCCGCATCCCCAACTCGCCGGGATATGTAAAGGGCGTGGTCAATATGCGTGGCTCCATTGTCCCGATCTTCGACATGCGGCAGCGATTGGGGATGGAGGTGCGTCCCTACAGTAAAAATACGGTGGTCATCGTGCTGCGGGTAAAGAGTGATAGAGGTGAGCGCAATATGGGTGTGGTGGTGGATGAGGTCTCCGATGTCCTCAGTACCCAGAAAGACCGCATCCGCAATACATCGGAATTCGGCGGCGGCATTGCAACCGATTATATCTCTGGACTGGCGGATGCCGACGACAAGATGGTCATGCTCCTGGATGTGGACAAGCTACTCAACCAGGGCGAACAGACAGAATCAGAGAATGAGGACGCCGCTTGAAGCGGGTCACGGAAATCGCGGGAGATAGACAGTGAAGATTAACCAGCCAGTGACAAATAACGAGAGTGTGATGAAGGATGGTTCCATCCTGGCATCCCGTACAAATCTAAAAGGTATCTTGACTTACGCCAACAGGGCGTTCATAGAAATCAGTGGATTTGAAGAGCATGAACTGATTGGTAAAAACCACAATGTGGTGCGCCATCCCGATATGCCGCCAGAGGCCTTCGAAGATCTCTGGTTCACGGTAAAACAGGGCAAGCCCTGGGTGGGAATCGTTAAGAATCGCTGCAAAAACGGCGATTTCTACTGGGTCAAGGCGACCGTATCGCCGGTGGTCAAAAATGGTCAGGTCGTCGAGTACATGTCAGTGCGCACCAAACCAACCCGTGAACAGGTTGCCGGGGCCGAGGCACTCTATCGCGATATCAATGCAGGCAAGGCCTCTTTGAAAAAGGGGCGCTTGAGTCGCTGGTACTCCAAACTGCGGGACGCTTCCATTGTCATGCGTTTGAGTGTGGCGATTGCACTGCTGACTTCCCTCATTGTCGGTGTGTTGGTCGCTGGCGGTCTTTGGGGTGTCTCAAGTATCGTTGATCAGGCAGAAAACCAGTCGCTCGCCAAGGTCTATCGAAGTGTTACCGATGGGCTGGCGGCTGAGAGTCGATTGGCTACTGCGATGGCGACGCTGGTGGCGAACATGCCAGAGGCTCAGAAAGCCTTCGCTGAACAAAACCGTGATCGTCTGCTGGAGCTGTTCAGCAGCGCCTATCTCAAACTGCGTGCCGACTACGGTGTACGCCAATTCCAGTTCCACAATCCGCCGGCTCTCTCCTTTGTGCGTATCCATAAACCCGAGAAGTTTGGCGATGATCTCTCTTCGTTCCGCCATACGGTGGTTAAGACCAATAACGACCGAAGTGTCATTACCGGTCTGGAAGTCGGCGTGGCCGGTCTCGGCATCCGGGGCGTTGTTCCTATGTTTGATGGTGACAAACATACCGGTTCTGTCGAGTTTGGTATGTCGTTCGGTCAACCTTTCTTCGATGCTTTCAAGGTGAAGAATGGTGTGGATGTGGCGCTATATCTCGATCGAAACGGCAAGATGGACAAGTTCGCCTCAACCCTGGGTGAACCCCTGCAAGTCACTGATGCTGAGGTGAAACAAGTATTGGGGGGTGAATCGATCTCCAGGCAACTCGACTATCAGGGCAAGCCACTGGCAGTGCTGTTTGGCCCCGTGGCGGACTACTCCAATAACACGATCGATATCCTCGAGATCGCCATGGACCGGTCGCAATTTCTCGATCAGATGACAACGATCCGCAACCAGGCGTTGGTCCTGGGTGTCTTTGCGCTATTGTCCGGTCTGCTGATTGCATGGCTGATTGCCCGTTCGATAGCCAGGCCGATCCGCCATGCAGCGGAGATTGCACGTAGCATCGCCTATGGTGAATACGACAACGACGTTGTTATCGAACGTAATGACGAGACAGGCTATCTGCTCAACTCCATGTTGACGATGCAGTCTCGCCTGGGTTACGACCTGCATGAGGTGGTGGAGGCCGCTACCGAGAATCTGCGCATCAAGACGGCGCTCGATAACAGCTCAACCAGTATCACTGTTTCGGACAAAAATAACACACTGATCTTTATGAACAGGACGGCCCATGCTCAGTTTGACCAGCTGGGTGAGAATCTCAGCAGTCAGGGCAAACCGTTTAATACAGATGATTTGATCGGTACCAACCTGGCCGATTTCTTTCCTGACCAAACCCTTGCCGAGATGTATCGGAGCCAGTTGACCGATACCCGCACCAGCCGTTTCGATGCCTGGGGCCACAACTTCAAACTGATCAGCAGTCCGATCAACGATAGCGATGGCGACTATCAGGGGAGTGTGACCCAGTGGATCGAGATTACCGATGAGCTGAAGGTTGAAAAAGAGATCGACGGCATCGTGATGGCCGCCAAAGAGGGTGATCTCACGCAGCGTATCTCCATGGAGGGCAAGAGTGGTTTCTTTGAGGATCTGGGGCGGGGCATCAATGAACTGATCGAGGCTACCAGTGATGTGTTTGGTGATATTGCCAACGCCATGCAGAGCATGGCTGCGGGTGACCTGACCAACCCCATCAGCCGCGATTACGCCGGTACTTATGGCGCGGTGAAAAACAACGTCAATGAGACCATCGCTAATCTGGAAGAGACGGTTGTCAAACTGCGGGAGTCCGCCGATGTCATCACCACGGCTGCGGGTGAGATATCTTCCGGCAACAACAACCTGTCTGCACGTACCGAACAGCAGGCGAGCAGTCTGGAAGAGACGGCCTCCAGCATGGAAGAGCTGACCAGCACCGTGCGTAACAACGCCGATAACGCCCAGCAGGCAAACCAGTTGGCGAGCAGTGCCAGGCAGACTGCCGAGCATGGCGGCGATGTGGTAAGTCGCGCAGTGCAGGCAATGGATGCCATCAATACCTCAAGCAACAAGATTGCCGAGATCATCGGTGTCATCGACGAGATCGCCTTCCAGACCAATCTGCTGGCACTCAATGCCTCAGTCGAGGCGGCTCGTGCCGGTGAGCAGGGTAGAGGGTTTGCCGTGGTCGCCACCGAAGTGCGTAATCTTGCAGGCCGCAGTGCCACGGCGGCGAAAGAGATCAAAGAGTTGATCCAGGACAGTGCGGGCAAGGTGAAAAACGGCGCGGAACTGGTCAATGAGTCGGGCGAAACCCTGGAAGAGATCGTCAACAGCGTGAAGAAAGCGGGCGATATCATCTCCGAGATCGCCGCCGCCAGCCGAATGGCCGCCGCAAGACAGCCGACAGCTCACACGAAACCTGTGGCTTTGGTTAGGAGTACTACGCCTGCGCCCAAACCCAAGCCTGTGCCGAGTGTTAAACCTGCAGCACAGTCAGCGGCCAGCAGCGTTACCCAAATCACTCCGGTAGCGGAGGGTGAAGGTGATGAGTGGGAAGAGTTTTGATTGTGTGGGTATGGAAATTACCTGTTGAGAGAATCAGCTGAATGAAGATCAACGAACCGAATACCGGAAAAGAGATCCCCATGCCAGACGATATGATTATCGTCTCCAGGACCGATCTCAAAGGCATAATTACCTATGCCGACAGTGCATTTGTGGAGATGGCGGGCTTCAGTGAAGCTGAATTGGTCGGCAAGAACCACAATATCATCCGGCATCCCGATGTGCCTGCCGCAGCGTTCCAGGATCTTTGGGTAACCATACAAGCAGGCAACCCCTGGACCGGCATCGTAAAAAACCGTGCCAAGAATGGTGATCACTATTGGGTAAAAGCCAATGTGATTCCAATCTTTGAGCATGGGCAAGTCAAAGAGTATATGTCGGTGCGCACCAAACCTACACAGGAGGAGGTGCGGGGTGCCGAGTCACTCTATGCAGCGATCAATGGTGGCTCCTTCAAGGGTGACGGACTTTTGACCCGCATGTTCAAGTCCCTGTTTAACCTGCCGCTGCTGAAGAAGTTCTATCTGGTGATGGCATTTATGGCGGTCAGTTTTCTGCTATCCGGTCTGGTTGCCTGGTTACCGATGCATGAGGCTGAAGCGCAGTGGCATGGATATCAGCTAGAGGTTGCCAAAAGACAGTCTCTGTTGTCAGAGATGAAGTCCCAGTTCGGTTATGGTGGAGCGATCCACAACTTCAAGAACTATGTGCTTCGGGGCGCTCAGAAGTATGCGGATCGCTTCAAAACGAACCACCAGTCTCTGCTCATCGCGCTGGATCAGTATGGTCGCTTGAGCGGGCTGACGGAGGATGAGCGCACGGCATTGGCAGGTATTCGCAGTGTTGCGGATAACTATCGGGTTATGCTCGACAAGATTCAACCGATGGTGGTGGGGCAGGCGTCTGCCGGTGCCATCGACAAGGTGGTGAAGGTCAGCGATAAGCCTGCGCTTGAGGGTTTCGGTGTACTCAATGCCGCATATGAAAAGATGACGACTGCTCGTACCCGGACGTTGGGAGAGACCATCGGTTTTGGCAAGTTCATTTCATCAGCCATGCCGCCGGCTGGCTTCGTAATCCTGGCGCTGTTTTTCTACCTGGCCCTGCAGCGTGGCGTGCTGAAACCGTTGCAGGCCTCACAGGGCTTTTTTCGGCGCATCGCTGAGGGACACTATGCCGATGATATCGAACTTCGTCGCGGGGACGAGATTGGGGATCTCTATCGTGGCATCAAGTCGATGCAGACGAAACTGGGCTATGACGTGAATGAAGCACGTGAAAGGGCCGATAATGCCGCCCGTATCGAAACTGCGCTGGATAATGTCTCCAGCTGCGTGATGATGGCCGATAATGATCGCAACATCTTCTATATGAACAAGAGAGTCAAGAAGCTGTTTAAAGAGGCGGAAGAGGATATCCGCAAAGATCTCACGGAATTCGATGCCGATCGTTTGATGGGCGCCAGCATCGATGCTTTCCACAAACACCCCGGGCATCAGGCGAAGATGCTTGCAACCCTCTCCCAGACGCATCAGTCTGAGTTGGTGGTGGGTGGCCGCACCATGCGTATCGTCGCCAATCCGGTTATCGCAGAAGATGGCAAACGTCTGGGTACAGCGGTGGAGTGGAGTGACCGCACCGAAGAGGTGGCAGTCGAGGGTGAGCTGGAGAATATCGTGGCAGCCACCCTGCATGGTGACTTGTCGCAACGGGTCAAACTGGAAAACAAGACGGTTTTTTTCAAGCATCTGGGACAGGGCATCAATGCTTTGATCGACCAGATAAACAGTGTTTTCAATGATGTTGCCGTCACGATGCAGCGGGTCTCCAACGGAGATCTGAGTGAGCTGATCAATAGCCAATACAGTGGCACTTTCGGTGAGGTGAAGGATAACGTCAATGAGACCATGGACAATCTGCGCAGCATAATCACTGATCTGCGGGATTCAATGGATGTGGTGCGAACGGCTTCAGGTGAAATTTCATCAGGTAATAACAGTCTCTCCAGCCGTACCGAGCAACAGGCCAGCAGTCTCGAAGAGACCGCCTCCAGCATGGAAGAGTTGACTGGCACGGTGCGTAACAATGCTGACAATGCCCAGCAGGCAAACCAGCTTGCAGAAAACGCCGGAAAAACCGCAGAGAAAGGTGGTGAGGTGGTACAGCGGGCAGTGTCGGCAATGGGTGAAATCAATGAGGCCAGCAACAGGATAGCCGAGATTATCGGCGTGATCGACGAGATTGCTTTCCAGACCAATCTGCTGGCGCTGAATGCCTCGGTCGAGGCGGCCCGTGCCGGTGAACAGGGACGGGGTTTTGCCGTGGTCGCCACCGAGGTACGTAACCTTGCCGGCCGCAGTGCGACTGCCGCTAAAGAGATCAAGGAGTTGATTCAGGACAGTGCGCACAAAGTACAGGTCGGTTCTGAGTTGGTCAATGAATCCGGTGAGACTCTTGGCGAGATCGTCATCGGTGTTAAGAAAGTAGGAGACATCGTCTCGGAGATTGCTGCCTCGAGTCAGGAGCAGGCAACGGGTATCGATCAGGTCAACCAGACGGTGACCAGCATGGATGAGATGACTCAGCAGAATGCTGCGCTGGCGGAACAGACCTCTGCGGCAGCCTCATCCATGAGGGACAAAGCCCAGGAGATGGATGGTCTGATGAATTTCTTCAACCTCGATATTAAAGTGCAGGCAGATGTAGCTCACAGCGTGAACCATGCAGACTTTGATTTTCATGCAGCCAGAGCGGCTCATCTCTCATGGAAAATGCGGCTACGGGAATTTCTCGATGGCAATGAAAGCATGAGCAATGATGAGGCAGTATCCCATCGTGACTGCGCGCTGGGAAAATGGCTCTACAGTTTTGCCATGGCAGAGTATGGCCATATTCAGCAGATGCAGGAGATGGAGCGGTTGCATGAAGAGATGCATGGCATCATCAAGGGTGTGGTATCGCTGAAGAATGCCGGATCCATGGTGGAGGCGGAAGAAGCCTATAGCGGCATCGGGCCGCTATCCGAACAGATTGTGGGTCTACTTAAACAGGTAGAGGATCAGGTGAATGTTTGACCGATCGATACAACAGGTTATCAGGAGAGTGAAATGACCCCGGCTGAAACAACAGTGAGTGAAGCAGAAACGTCTGTCGGAGTGGGTGGTCAATACCTCAGCTTTACGCTTGGCGGAGAAGATTATGATGTGGACATCCTGCGGGTGCAGGAGATCAAGGGTTGGGAGGCAGTGCGTCCGCTTCCTGATACACCGGACTATGTAAAAGGCGTGCTGGACCTGCGCGGAGAGATTGTGCCGATTATCGATCTGCGAACCCGTCTCAAGCTTGATCATGCCGAATATACACCGACTACGGTAACCATTGTGTTGACTGTGGAGAGTAAACGCGGGCAGAACTTCGTCGGCATTGTTGTTGACGGTGTTTCAGATGTGCTTGATGTGCCAGGAGAGGATGTACGAGCCGCGCCTGATCTGGGCACTCACATCAATACAAAATACATCATAGGCATGGTTACCCAAGGTGAGCGCATGGTTGTGCTGCTGGATGTCGACAAGCTCTTTAATCCTGACGAGTTAGGATTGCCGGCGAGTATTGGTTAAGTATTGTGCCGTGAAAGCGAAGAGACGGAATAGGAGTGTTTTGATTCATGCGCAGGATTGCAGTCATCAACCAGAAGGGTGGGGTGGGAAAGACCACGATTACCACCAATCTGGGGCATGCACTGGCCCTGCTCGGGCATCGTGTCACTGTGATCGATCTGGATCCTCAAGGTCAGCTGGCGGCGAGTTTCGGTATCTTCCGGCCACCATCGAAAGGTATCGATCAAGTACTTCTGGAAGGGCTGGATATCGAATCCGTCCGAGTCAGTGCCAGAGATCTGGTGACTTTGATACCTGCTGGAAACAGGTTGCACAAAGTGGAAGAGTTGCACGAAGGCGGTGCAACGCGTGCGCGCTTGTTACAGACCGCGCTGCAGGAAAAGCTGCAGGACCAGGCGTTCGTGTTATATGACTGCCCGCCCTCATCTGGAATGTTAGTGGCGAATGCAGTATTTGCGGCAGATGAGGTGTTGATACCGGTCACTGGAGACTATCTCTCACTCAACGGCTTGGCAAAAGTGATGGCGACACTGAAAAAATTTGAGCCTTTTTTGGAAAAACCCCTGCGACAGTGGATTGAACTAAGTCGTTTGATTCCGCGTCGGCGGCTTGCCAGAGAGGTACAGGCCAAAGTGCTTGAGCATTTTCCGGGACGTGTGTTGGCGACGCCGATTCGTGAGGCGGCGGTGATGGCGGAGTGCCCGGGCGCGGGGCGGACGATCTTCGAATACAGGGGTTCAAGTCGCTCGGCAAAAGAATTCAACTTACTCGCACAGGATGTAGTTGAGAGGAGAACCATGCAATGACGACACGGAAAAAAATAGTGACCCGGTAATGAATCATGACCCACTTCAGGAAATGGAGTCGTCAGTGGAACCGGCGGTTGACGGGGCGGGATTGAATACTACTTCCCCTGGTGTTGAAGCAACAGTACCTACTGCCAAAGAGAATGTGGTGTCATTGGGCGAAAGCCTGACCATTCAGGAAGTGGCCGGTATGCTGGAAACATTGAGGCGATCGCTCGAACTGGGTGGTACCGTGACCTTGAATGCCGGGGAAGTCGATCAGGTGGATGGCACAGGCATTCAACTTTTATGCACCTTCGCTAAAGAGGCTGTGAATCAACATATCGAAATAAAATGGGGTGCAACAACGGAGAAGCTGCAATCTGCGGTTGAACTGTTGGGATTGGCTGAAGTCTTGAATCTGTCAAATAAAGAAGCGGCCTGAATAGATGGGGATTGGAGAAACCTGATGAACAAAACATCAATAGCGCCATCGACGGCGAAGCAACCTGACCTTGATTGGAGTCAGGTGCGGGAAACAATGCGAATGCTCAATCTCGCAGTTGCACAGATCGATATGGCGATGCGGGAAGGTGAGGAGTCGATTCAAACACTCAGTGAATCTTTTACCTCAATGATCGCCAGTGTGAGCACCATTGCGCAGACCGCCGGTCAGTTACAGTGCCGGGATGAAAATGCCGGGGTGATAACCATAATCGAGCAGGAAGGAGCAGACGTATCAGCCAAGATGCAGGCAAGCATCATGGCATTCCAGTTTTACGATAAACTTTCGCAGCGGCTCTCCCATGTGAACCATGCACTGGAGGCGTTGGGGGAACTGGTGGGTGATCAGGGCAGACTCTATAACCCACATGAGTGGACCGGTCTGCAAGGGAAAATCAGGGCGCGCTACAGCATGCGTGAAGAGCAGGAGATGTTCGATGCCTTGCTGTCCGGCGCCACCATAGAACAAGCGCTGCAGATAGGGATTAAAGCGATGCATGAGGCAGAGGACGATGATATCGAGCTGTTTTAAAACGCCGGACGACTATTTGTCAAGAACGTAGCGCCATGATGGTTGTAACGGTTTATTCTGGTGCGCACGGCACATCCTCCAGATACTCACGGAATGAATTAAGCGCCGTTCTTGATCTATTCAGGATGGCATGAACTAATTATCAGGAATGTAGGGTGCGCCGTGCGCACCATGATTGCTAAAGAAACACAGATTGAAGGACCAAACAGAAATGCGCGATAGAGAGTTTGAGTTTACCCGTGCGGACTTTGAGTTTTTACGCGGCATTGCGAACCAGCGTACCGGTATAGTTGTCTCCGATGATAAATTCGATATGTTCTATTCCCGGCTATCGCGACGGGTACGCAAACTTGGGATGGCAACCTTCAGTGAATATTGCGACCTGATCCGCGCTAACCAGGATGGAGATGAAATGGTGGAGCTGGTCAACTCCATCACGACCAACCTCACTGCGTTTTTTCGCGAAAACCACCACTTCGAGTATCTTGCCAATACAGTGATTCCGGAATTGCTGGCGAAAAATTCCGCTGAACGGAATATCCGTATCTGGTCTGCCGGTTGTTCTACCGGCGAAGAACCCTATTCACTCTCCATTACCTTGAATGAAGTCTTGGCACAGGTTGCTGGATGGGACGTGAAGGTCCTCGCTACAGATATTGACTCCAATGTGCTTGCCCGTGCTGCGAGTGGTGTCTATCCGATGGAAAGGGTAAATGGATTGGACAAAGCGCGTCTGAGACGTTGGTTTCAGAAGGGTAAAGGGGAGCTTGGCGGCAAGGCGAGATTGAAGCCAGAGGTTCGCAGACTGATCGAGTTTGGTCAACTGAACCTGATGCAGCAATGGTCGATTGATTCACCCAAGGATGTGATCTTCTGCCGCAACGTAATTATCTATTTTGATAAGGAGTCAAAGATTAAGCTGATTGATCGTTATGCCGATAACCTGAAAGTGGGTGGCTATCTTTTTATTGGACACTCTGAATCACTGTTCAAACTCACAGATCGTTTTGAATTGATAGGTCAGACAATCTATCGAAAGGTGAAATAGCCGGGATATGACGCATCAGGAGACGACCAAGCCATTGCCGGGGTTTGAGACGATCAATCGGTATTGGGATCGAAATCATAAGATGCCGGCAGCTAAGATTCTTCCGGGAGAATATTATGTGACGACCAATGACGAGATCATCACCACAGTACTGGGTTCCTGCGTGTCTGCGTGTATTTGGGATACTGTTTTCGGTATCGGTGGTATGAATCATTTCATGCTGCCTCTGAGTGACAGCGGTTCCTGGGGGGGGAGTGATCTTGTGAGCACCTCCACCCGCTACGGGAACTACGCCATGGAGCATATGATCAACGATATTTTGCGTCACGGTGGGCACCGTCCCAATCTGTCTGTGAAGATCTTTGGGGGTGGCAAGATTATCAGTGGAATGTCCGATGTTGGAGAGAAAAATATTCAGTTCATCCGCGAATATATTGAGCAGGAACAGTTAAACCTTTTGGGTGAGGATGTCGGTGATATCTACCCCAGAAAGGTTGTTTTCTATCCCGCCAGCGGCAGGGTGAGAATAAAGAAACTCAAACATATGCACAACGATACAGTAGTCAAGCGCGAGGTTGCCTATCAGCACGATATCGAAGAAGCGCCAGTGGTGGGTGAAGTGGAGCTTTTCTGATTAATAACAAACGAGAAGGTTTAGTTGTAGTGATGGAAGAAAAATCATGATCAAGGTTCTGGTGGTGGATGATTCAGCGCTGGTGCGCCAGTTGTTGACATCAATCCTGAGTGACGATCCTGGGATCGAAGTGGTCGGAAGTGCCGCCGATCCTTTTGTGGCGCGTGACAAGATAAAGAAGCTGAACCCTGACGTTTTGACGCTTGATGTTGAGATGCCGCGCATGGACGGTGTTACATTTCTCGGCAATCTGATGCGTCTGCGCCCGATGCCGGTGGTGATGGTATCCACCCTGACGGAACAGGGTGCCGACGTCACGCTGCGCGCACTCGAGGCTGGTGCGGTGGACTTTGTTTCCAAGCCGAAACTGGATGTGGCGCACGAGTTGCCCGAATATTCGGAAGAGATCGTCGGCAAGGTCAAGACGGCGGCTAAGGCCAGGGTGCGGGCTCTGGAACGGCGACCGGCCAAAAAAACCAAGGTCACCGAAAAATTGAGTGCCGATGCAGTGCTTTCCAAGCCTGTGATGAAAAAACATTTCCGCACCACGGATAGAATCATCGGCATCGGTTCATCCACAGGCGGTACGGAAGCGATCAAGGACGTGGTGCGCGATCTACCGCCGGATATGCCGGGCATCGTGATATCACAGCATATTCCCGAAGCCTTCAGTGGAGCGTTTGCCCAGCGGGTCAACAGCATTACAGCCCTGACCGTGCTCGAAGCCTCTGATGGCCAACAAGTTCTGCCGGGACATGTCTATATCGCTCCGGGTAACCGTCATCTCATCATACAGCGGGATGGTGCGCGATATATTTGCAAGCTTAACGATGGCCCTCCGGTCAATCGTCACAAACCATCTGTGGATGTCATGTTTCGCTCTCTTTCCCAGAACGCCGGCGCCAATGCCATTGCCGTTATGTTGACCGGTATGGGGGATGACGGGGCTGCGGGGATGGGAGAGATGAAACAGGCAGGTTCTCCAACCATCGCACAGGATGAGAGGACGAGCGTTGTTTGGGGCATGCCTGGGGAGGCAGTGAAGCGGGGTTTTGTGGAGGAAATCCTTTCGTTAAACAAGATCGGAAAACGCTTGCAGGAGTTGAGTTCAGAGTAGTGTCCGGGATGATATTTGCTGACCGATTTCAAAAAGAGGCTAAGGTTTTTTCCGGTATCGCCGATAAGTGGTAAAGAGCCCGGCAAGTCAAACCAGCTGTAACGGGTTGCATTTTTTGAAACTGGACGTTGTAGAGTGAAAGCCGAATATCTGAAAACCCATTGGATACCCTATCTGGCCAGCGTGGTGCTGTTTGTCGCCGTGCTGGCGCTAGGTTCAGGCTGGTTTGAAGTGGGTGCTTTTATGACGTTGACTGCCTTATGGGGGCTACAGCACCACCGGCTCTACCAAGCGGATCGGGACAAGGCGCAAGCCCTGAGTGCAACCGAAGGTGGATCAGCACTTGCCTCCGAAATGCAGGGGTTGGCAGATGATCTGCAAACCGGTGTCGGTGGTTTGACTGGGTCTCTGGAGAGTGAGCTGAGCCAGATTCGATCGCTGGTTGGCGATGCCGTCGGTACTCTGCAAGGCAGTTTCAATGGCATAAACGATCAATCCCAGGCCCAGTTGGACATGGTTCAGGCGATGCTGGCTAATGTTGCGGACAATATCGAAAATGAGAGTGGGCGGGTGTCGTTTGCGGAATTTGCCCAAGAGACAGACAAGGTTCTGCGGTTTTTTGTCACTCATGTTGTGGAGATCAGCCAAAACACCATGTATATGGTGGAAACCATCGAGGATATGGCATCCCAGATGGATAAGGCCGATGCGCTGCTGAACGATGTCAAGATGATTGCCGATCAGACCAACCTGCTTGCGCTGAATGCGGCCATAGAAGCGGCTCGCGCCGGAGAGGCTGGGCGGGGCTTTGCGGTGGTGGCCGACGAGGTGCGCAAGCTCTCGCAGCGTTCAAACCGTTTCAACGACGAGATACGTGAGGTCATTGTCGGTTCCCGCGATAGTATTTCCGAGGCGAAGGATTCGGTGGCAAAACTTGCCTCCAAGGATATGACTTTTGCGATTCAGTCCAAATCCAAGGTTGATGAGATGATGGAGCAGATCGGTCAGATGAATGAAAGCACAGCTTTGCATCTCTCTCAGGTCTCCGAGATGTCCGGTCGGATCAACTACCTGGTGGGCGACGCGGTACGCTCGCTGCAGTTTGAAGACATTGTCCGGCAATTGGCGGGTTATAGTGAACACCATATTGGGCGCCTGAATGAGATTTTCAGGCGTGTACAGTCGGACATTGATGGCATGATGCAGGATCCGGCTGGCAGTGCCGAAACATTCGCAGTGAAAATGGGGCAGTTGCGGGTCATGATCCATGAAGAATTCTCGCAGGAACAGGCGCACAAGCCGGTGGATCAGACATCCATGGACGAGGGTGATGTGGAGTTATTTTAGTGTTGACGGGGCCGGGTAGTGGGGCCGTCGGCTCACAGATGTATTTGTTGGAAATTCATGGCGGTTATTGCAAAAACTTCAGGTGATGGACAGCTTGTCCGGATATCGATCAATGGGCGGTTTGATTTTTCGCAGCATGCGGATTTTCGCAATGCCTATACGATAGAGGATGCCCCTTACCGTCGGTATGAGATCGATCTGTCGAATGTCCCTTATATGGATAGTTCCGCCTTGGGTATGTTGCTGATGCTGCGCGAGCGAGCGGGTGGAGATAAAGCGGATATTACGCTCATTGGCTTCAATGATGAGATCGGACAGATTCTGAACGTCTCGTGTTTTGACAATCTTTTTAAACTCAAAAGACCCCAGGCAGCTTAGGCCGGGTTACAGGAGGACATATGTCGATTAACAAGTCTCTTTCAAGTGATGGTTCAAAGGTGACGATTGCCGTTACCGGAAGGTTTGATTTTTCAACTCACCAGGATTTCATCAAGGCCTACAAGGAACAGCCAAAGGGTGAGAAGGAATATATCGTGGATCTCTCCCATGCAGAATATATGGACAGCTCCGCGATGGGGATGTTGCTGCAGTTGCGGGAGCATAGCAGTAAAAAGCCGGGCAGTGTGGTGCTGGTAAATGGTAATGAAGCGATCCAGGATATCCTGAGAATTGCCAATTTTTCCGCCTTGTTCACAATCCAGTAATTTCAATCCGACTGGAAACCCGTTTAATCTTTCCGGTATCCTTGCCGCTAATTTTTAGCGGGATATCAGACCATGGGATTTAAATGCGGCATCGTGGGCCTGCCGAATGTCGGCAAATCCACCCTCTTCAATGCACTGACCAAAGCGACTATTGCGGCTGAAAACTATCCGTTCTGCACTATCGATCCCAATATAGGGGTGGTTCCCCTGCCTGATTTCCGGCTCGATGTGATTGCCGAAATCGTCAAACCGCAGAATATTCTTCCCACCACAATGCAATTCGTCGATATTGCCGGTCTGGTTGCCGGGGCCTCCAAAGGTGAAGGACTAGGAAATAAATTCCTGGCAAATATCCGCGAGACCGACGCAGTTGCCCAAGTCGTGCGCTGTTTTGAGAATGACGACGTGGTTCATGTTGCCGGTAAGATCAACCCATTGGCAGATATTGAGGTGATCAATACGGAGTTGGCGCTGGCCGATCTCGAATCCGTTGAGAAGGCACTGGACAAGACTGCCCGTCAGGCGAAGACCGGAGATAAAAAAATACTGGCGCGTAAGGCACTGTTGGAGCGCGTTCGTGATCACCTGGATGAAGGCCGTGCGGTACGCTCCATGGCGCTTTCGGACGATGAGTTGCTGGAACTGCGGGATCTGTTTCTGCTCACCATCAAGCCGGTGTTCTACATCGCCAACGTCGATGAAGAGGGCTTCGAGAACAATCCGCATCTGGACAGTGCTCGTGAGATTGCAGAAGCTGAGGGTGCCGATGTGGTGCCGGTCTGCGCTGCCATCGAGGCGGAGATCGTAGAGCTGGACGAGGAAGATCGGGAGGCGTTTCTGACGGATTTGGGTCTGGATGAGCCGGGACTGAATCGGGTGGTACGGGCTGGCTATCATCTTCTGGGGCTGGAAACCTACTTCACCGCAGGTGAAAAAGAGGTGCGAGCCTGGACCATCTCAGCCAGCGCGACGGCGCCCCAGGCGGCCGGCGTGATTCACACCGACTTTGAGCGGGGTTTCATACGCGCCGAGGTCGTTGCCTACGACGATTTTGTCGAGTTCCGGGGCGAGCAGGGCGCCAGAGATGCAGGCCGGCTGCGCTCGGAAGGCAAGGAGTATGTTGTCAAGGATGGGGATGTTATCCACTTCCGTTTTAATGTCTGAAAAATGCCAGGCAGTTGACATGATTTGGTTGCATCAGTATTCTTCCGGGCCTTCGCAGTGTTCTGCGGCAATAAAATTGGCAAGGTAGCTCAGCTGGTTAGAGCACCGCACTCATAATGCGGGGGTCGGCAGTTCAAATCTGCCCCTTGCTACCATACTGAAAAGCCCCGCGACTCAATCTGAGCCGTGGGGCTTTTTTTTGCGTCATCGGAACGCAATCATGAGTCAATATGGTGCAAGCTGTTCGTTTTTGCACCATGTACGTGCAAAGTGGCGAGATGAAAAGATGTTCTGCTCGGCTTAACTCCATGTAATTATTCGTGTTTTTTGTGAAGGCATAATTATTGCTTTAGTAGGCACCAATTCAAAGCAGTAAACGAAATTAAGTCTCAAAATAAAACTTGTTCGAAATAGGTGTAAACAATGTCAATCGTAAACAGATCAATTAGAGCGGCGCTTGGGGTGATGGCCCTGATGTCGATTCCGGCCATGGCCGTGGCGGAAGAAGCTGTCATGAACAGTGCCAATACCGGCTGGATCATGACTACCACCGCACTGGTGCTGTTTATGACCCTGCCGGGCCTGGCACTGTTCTATGGTGGGTTGGTGCGTACCAAGAACGTGCTGTCTGTGTTGATGCAGTGTTTTGCGATCGCGGGTGTTGCCAGCATCATCTGGTTCCTCTTTGGCTACAGTCTGGCATTTGGTGAGGGGAATGCCTGGATCGGTGACTTCAGTAAGGTCATGCTCTCCGGTGTCGGCAAAGAGACGCTCTCAGGTGACATTCCTGAATCCCTTTTCATGATGTTTCAGATGACCTTCGCAATTATCACCCCGGCGCTGATCATTGGCGGTTATGCAGAGCGAATGAAATTTTCAGCCATGCTGATCTTCAGTACGGTCTGGTTGATATTGGTCTACATTCCCGTGACCCATTGGGTCTGGGGTGGTGGCTGGCTGGGCGCTATGGGGCTTTACGATTTTGCCGGTGGCACAGTGGTGCATATCACTGCGGGTGTGGCGGCGCTCGTTGCAGCCATGGTGCTGGGGCCGCGTAAGGGATTCGGTTCCGCCGCGATGATGCCGCACAATATGACCATGACGGTTACCGGCGCCGGTATGCTCTGGGTCGGCTGGTTTGGCTTCAATGGCGGCAGCGCGCTGGCATCCGATGGGAGTGCCGCGATGGCGATATTGGTGACTCACATCTCCGCTGCCATGGGGGCTATAACCTGGGTGGTTCGGGAGTGGATCAAGTTCGGCAAACCCAGTGCATTGGGTGCGGTTACAGGTATGGTGGCCGGTCTCGGCACCATTACGCCGGCGTCCGGTTTTGTAGGTCCCGGTGGTGCCTTGATTATCGGTCTGCTGGCGGGGGCTGTCTGTTTCTCGGCCACCAACTATCTCAAGCAGGTGTTGAAGATTGATGATTCACTGGATGTTTTTCCGGTGCATGGTGTCGGCGGTATCATGGGTACCTTGCTGGCGGGCGTCTTCTCTGCCACATCCCTTGGGGTTTTCTCCGGTTATGGTTTCGCTGAGGGCATCGAAACCATAGGGGGGCAGGTCTATGTCCAGTTTATCGGTGTGGTGGCGACTATTGTTTTTACCGCAGTGGTGAGCTACGTCATTCTCAAGCTGGTGGACAAGCTGGTTGGGCTGCGGGTCACAGAAGAGGACGAGATCCAAGGCCTGGATGTCGCACTGCACGAAGAGCGCGGTTACGATATCTGACCGGGTTCGTTTCAGTAAAGCGGCAACCCGCCGGGCCTATGGTCCGGCGGGTTTTTTTTGGCCCGTTATTGACCTGATGGGCGGCGATAGCTGGCCAGGGCGCTGTCGGTTTCGTAGATTGCCACTTCGACGACGGGAAATCCCCCCTTTGCAACCTGATCAAAGATCAGGCGGGCGATATTTTCGGCAGTGGGATTGTTTTTCATTACATAGACCCGTTCTCCGGCGGCCTGCAGCGTGGGCAGGATCGGATCGTCCTGATGCATCAGCATGTTGTGGTCGAGCTCGCTGTCGATCCACTGCTTGACGAAATCCCCGATATCGCTGAAGTCGCAGACCATGCCTATCTCGTCCAGTTCGCTGCTCTCCAGACGAATCACCGCAGTGGCGTTGTGGCCATGCAGATAACGGCACTTGCCTTTGTGGTTGAGCAGGCGGTGCCCGTAGCAGAAATGGATCTCTTTGGTGACGGTGTACATGTCAGCGGTATCTTGATCTGAAAGAGGCTGGAGTATAAGGCCTGATTTAAGTGCCCGCCACTGCCAGTGCTCTGTCCATGTGATAATTACGTCTACAGCGTCCCTCTTGGAAACCATTAAAGAAAATCATGGATTCACCGCTATAGTTTGAGGGACTTGCTCTTTTTGCGTCCCTGAAATCCTGGCCGATAACATTGGAGAGTGAAGGCATGAGTTCGGACCACCGTTTTTTGATGATCGCGGATGAGGCGGTCGACCATCTGGAGCGCTTGATGAAGCGTTTTCCACATCTTGCATCGGAACATGTGCAGGATGCAGTGGAAAGCTGGCAAAAAAGAGGGAGCGGCGGGATTGAGATGGTCATGCCTGGGACAGAAGCCGATCCCGATGAGGCACTGGTGGAATCGGCGATCGCGCTCATTCAGGACCACATGGTGGAGGATGTCATGGACAGACTCGCTGAAGAGAATGATGTTGAAATGGACTATGACCGGCTGATTGGTCTTGTGGGCAAGGATCGCTATATCGGCTCTTTGCGCCGGGAAATCATTGAGTTGAGAGAAAATTCTGTTTCGATGGAGCAGATGGCTGAATTGTGGAACAGCATGGGAAAACCTGCACTTGGTCAGGAGCAGTGGACAGCCAGAACCATCTCGCTACTGCTGGGATGATTTGATTTTCCAGATTGTTCAGTAACAGGACTCTACCCACAGCCATCCAGGCGCCGTCCCCCCTCCGTACTTGTGTAAATCAAAAATCAGATTGGATAGTGGCCGATCAAAACGTTACAGCGTAGCTTTTGGTCATTACAATAGATGGGCTATCAACGATTATTCGTCCACCACGAAGGTCTGGAGTGGAACCTCAACCAATATGAAATCCCAAATAATTAGCCGCTGGTCAGATTTTGATCAGCTCAAGGAAGGCTGGGATGCGTTGCTGAAAAACTCCTGGGCGGATACGGTTTTTCTTACCTGGGACTGGATCCAGGCCTGGCGGGAGGCGGTCCGTGAGGCAGTGGAGTCCTTTGTCGTTGTGGTGAGAGATGACAAGGGTGACCTCGTGGGTTTGGCCCCTTTTTATATGGCAGAGTTGCGTCTGCTGAATCTGGTCTCCTTCAGGACGCTTCGGGTCATGGCGGACTATGCCACCGGCGCGGAGTACCCTGACTGGATTGTGTCTCGGCATGTGGAAAAAGAGGCGGTGCAGGCGATTGTCAGCGCACTGCTCAAGGTCAATGGGAGATGGGATACCATCTGGATGCCGCACATGACCGGTTGGACCGGCAACATTGAAAACATCAGTAGCGCCTGTCAGGCAGGCGGCTTACCCCATCGCTACAGAGCCACCCGCTTCGGCTACTTTGACCTGCCTGAGACGATGGCGCAGTTCGAAGCGCATTTCTTTGGCGAAAGACTGCAGGAATTACGCGACGAACGGTCTGCACTTCTTTGTAGAGAAGACGTGGAGATCATTCGTTGTACCAACAAGGCGGATCTGCCGGGATTCCTGGATGCGTTGTTTGAGTTGCATGATCGACGGTGGAGCCTGGCGGGCGGTGCAGGGCGCAAACCCTATGAAGCAGAATTCTACCGTTTGTTTGTGCAGCGGGTTTTCGATGAAGGTTTGCTCAGGCTTGCGGCGATATCAGATGGTGGGAAGATAGAGGCGATCCAGATCGGCACTATCTACAACAACCACTATCTTCTGCTTCAGGAGGCCTTGAATTCTGACGCTGTGCCAGGGGTGGGAGAGGTATTGCGCACCCTCGTCATCGAAGATTGTATTAATGCCGGGGTCAAAGGTTATGATTTTCTGATGGGTGCCGACGAGGAGAAACGTCGTTGGGGGGCAGAGGAGAGGAGCGGCTACGATCTGTTTATCGGCTCCCCCAACCTCAAGACCCGTCTGCTGTTCAGTAAAGAGATCTGGCCGACTGGGCGATTTCTCACACAATCCAATCAGAACTAAACAGCCATACCTATCCCTTTGAATGTAAGCTTGATCAGGCCTACGGGCTTGCCTGGGCCAATTTCTTCGGTTACAAAGAGTGTTCGGCCAATGGAGAACGCCATGAGTCTGAGCCTCGCCCACTACTCTCGAATTACCGAGATCGTTGGTGACATCATCAAGGTACAGGTTCCGGAGATGGGATCGGGCCAGGATATCTGTTTTGGGGATCTTGCACTGGTGGAGGATCGGGATGAGAGCCGCTCTCTCGCCCAGATCATCAGCATGCAGGACGACCAGGTAAGTCTACAGCTTTTTAACGGTACCAAAGGGGTCTCAACGGCATCCACCGTACGCTTTCTCGGTCATCCGATGGAGACGACCTACTCCGGCAATATCCTCGGGCGGATCTTTCGCGGCACCGGCGAGCCCATCGATGGGGGACCCTCTCTGAGTCATGATCCGCGGGTGGCGATCGGCGGACCCTCGGTCAATCCGATGCGGCGGGTGCTGGCCTCGAAGATGATCCGCACCGATGTGCCGATGATCGATGTCTTCAACTCCCTGGTGGAGAGTCAGAAGATCCCAATCTTCTCCGTCTCAGGTGAGCCCTTCAACCGCTTTCTGTCGCGGGTCGGAATCCAGGCCGATGCCGATATTGTGGTCTTTGGCGGCATGGGGCTGATTTTTGACGACTACCACTTCTTTCGCACCGCCTTCGAGGATGCCGGCGTTTTCGCCCGCACCGTGATGTATGTCAACCAGGCATCCGACCCTATCGTCGAAAGGCTGTTGATCCCCGATATGGCGCTGGCTGTCGCGGAACGTTTTGCGGTTGAGGAGGGCAAGCGGGTGCTGGTGCTGCTCACCGACATGACCGCTTTTGCCGATGCGCTGAAAGAGGTGGGCATCGCCATGGACCAGGTGCCCTCCAACCGGGGTTACATGGGGGATCTCTACTCCCAGTTGGCGCGGCGTTATGAGAAGGCCTGCGACTATGCCCAGGGCGGCTCCGTCACCATTCTCTCGGTCACCACCATGCCCGGTGATGATGTGACCCACCCGGTGCCCGACAACACCGGCTACATCACTGAGGGACAGTTCTACCTGCACAATGGTGTGCTCGATCCCTTCGGTTCACTCTCGCGCCTGAAACAGCATGTGATCGGCAAAGAGACCCGGGAGGATCATGGCCAGATCATGAATACCATGATCCGGTTCTATTCGGAGGCAAAGGATGCCGAGCAGAAGCAGGCGATGGCCTTCGAGCTCTCCGCGTTCGACCATAAACTGCTTAAATTCGGCAAGCTCTTTAAGGCGCGCTTCATGGATATAGGCGTCTCCATGCCACTTGAAGAGGCGCTGGATCTCTGCTGGCAGACCCTGGCAGAGTGCTTCGAGGCGACGGAGCTGTTGATGAAACAGAGGTTGATCGAACGCTATTTCCCACACAGCGAAAAGCCTGGAGCCCCTCACTAAATGGCTCGGTTCGCCCTCAATAAATCCTCTCTGACCCGGCAGAATCAGCTGCTGAAAGGCTATCGTGATTTTTTGCCGTCTCTGGATATGAAACGCAGACAACTGCTGGCGGAACAGGCGAAGGCCAGGGCAATGCGTTCGTCGGAACAGTCGCAACTGGATGCAGTCTCGCCCTGGATCAATGAACAGCTGCCGATGCTTGCCTATCAGGCAATCAGTCTTGAAGGGCTTGTATCGATTGCCGGGGTCAGTTTGGGTGAAGAAAACGTCATGGGGGTGCGCCTTCCCCTCCTTGAAAATGTAGAGTTTCAGCTGGCGGATTATCCTTTGTTGGCCAGGCCGCATTGGGTCGACCCTTTGGTGGAGAAACTCAAGCAGGCCTTGGAGATGCGTCTGCGCATGCAGGTTGCGGAACAACGCCTGAAACTGCTGGAAGCGGAGGTGCGCACCATCACCCAACGGGTCAACCTGTTCGACAAGGTGTTGATCCCCCGTACCCGCGAGCAGATCAGAAAGATCCGTATCTATCTGGCGGACGAGGAGCGGGCCGGGGTGGTACGGGCCAAGTTGGCAAAGCGCAAAAAACAGGCAGAAGGCGGTTTGCGATGACCATCCTTGCGCTACGAAAAGTTACGCTTGCCGGACTTGCTCAAGACCGTAAAGTGATGCTTTCCGGGCTGCAGAGAATGGGATGCCTGCACCTGATACCCTTGCGGCCCAAACTTGCGGCGGATCCCGACAGAACGCAGAGCGCGCCGGCTGAAGAGGCCTATAAAGCGTTGCGCTGGATCAGCGATGTGGCGGAGAAGCGGCAGCAGGTAAAGGATATAGGGGCCTTTGATTTCGATGAAGTGGTGCGATTGGCGCTGGGTAACAAGCAGCGTCTGCGTGAAGCGGAGGATGAGAAGGCGTTCCTGCAGCGCCGTATCCATGAGCTTACCCCCTGGGGCGATTTTACGCTGCCCAGTTCCGCCTACTCCGGCGGTTATCTCTATTGGTTTTATCAACTGCCGCTGCACGAGCGTGGAAGGCTTGCCGAACTGGACCTGCCCTGGCAGGAGGTCCATCGGGACAATCGTTTTACCTATGTGGTGGTGATTGCCCGGGAGGAGCCGGATGCAGGTCTGCTGCCTGTAGCCAGAACGCATACAGGGGCGGTCTCTCTGAGCCAGTTGCATGCGCGATTGAATGAAACCGAGGTGCGACTCGAAGATCTGCATGCCGAACATACTGCATTGAGCCGCTGGATCTTTCTGCTCAGTCAGAATCTTGCCCACGCGGAGGACCGTTCCGCCTTGGTGGAGGCGGATCAGGGCATCTGGCTGCAGGATGGCGTCTGCCTGGTTCAAGGGTGGGTGGCTGAGCGTGAACTGCCGCTGCTGCAGGCGTTTGCAACAGAGCTGGGGCTGGCGCTGACCACTGAGAAGCCATTGCCGGAGGAACGGCCGCCCACACTGTTGGAGAACCCATCGCCGGTGGATGGGGGGCAGGATCTGGTGAGTTTCTACCAAACTCCCAACTACCACGAATGGGATCCCTCCCGCATCGTATTCTTCTCCTTCGCACTCTTTTTCGCCATGATATTGGCTGATGCCGGTTATGCGGTGATTCTCGGGTTGATCCTGGTGCGTTACTGGAAACGGTTGAAGAAATCGGCAGAGGGACGGCGCTTTCGTATCTTGTCGGTGGTGGTTTTGGCAGCCTCCTTTCTCTACGGGGTGCTGGTGGGCAGTTACTTTGGTATCGAGCCATCCCCCGGCACACTTGTGGCGCGCTTGAAACTGTTGGAACTCAACGACTTCGACAGCATGATGAGACTCTCCATCGCCATCGGTTGTCTGCACCTGTTGATGGCTAATCTGGTGGTGGCCTTGAGGTTGCGCCCCTTTCCGCACAACGCGCGGCCGATCGGCTGGAGCCTGGCTATCACGGGTGGATTCGCTGCCTATCTCGGTAGTACAGAGGACGTGCAGGGCTTGGCTACTGGGGGTTATCTTCTGTTGAGCCTGGGTCTGCTGCTGGTGATGTTGTTCGCCAGCAACCGAAGGGTGAGTGACTGGAAGTCGGCTCTGCTGCGCCTGGTGGATGGTCTGGGTAGCTTGGCTCAGGTCACCAAGATGTTTGGCGATGTGCTTAGCTACCTGCGCCTCTTTGCCCTGGGGCTGGCCAGTGCCTCCCTGGCGCTCACCTTCAACGACCTGGCGATACAGGTCAAGACGGCGCTGCCCGGTCCGGGCCTGCTGCTGGCGATCCTGATCCTGTTTCTTGGTCACAGCATCAATCTGGGACTGGGTATCATCAGCGGCTTCGTACATGGGCTGCGTCTCAACTTCATCGAATTTTTCAACTGGGGGATGTCTGATGAGGGTTACCCCTTTCGTGCCTTCGCCAAAAAGGAGATCGAACCATGAATGAGTTTGTAATGGCGCTGGGTTGGGTCGGAATCTACGGCCCCATGGCGTTGGGCGCCATCGGCAGTGTGATCGGTTGTGCCCTGGCGGGACAGGCGGCTATTGGCGCGATGATAGAGACGGAGAGTGGTCATGGCCGCTATGTCGGTATATCGGCGATGCCGTCGTCCCAGGTGATCTACGGCATTGTTGTTATGTTCACGCTCAATCGTGCCGTGACCCCCGAGGCGGCGGCGGGCATGTTTGGTATCGGGCTGCTTTGTGGTCTGGCGCTGATGTTCAGTGCGATCTATCAGGGCCGAAGTTGTGCCGCGGCCATCAACGCGGCAAAGGCCAAGCCTGAGATATTCGGTCTCTCCCTGGCGCCGGCGGCGATCGTGGAGGGTTTTGCTGTTTTTGCCTTTGTTTTCGCTTTAGTGCTCAGCGCAGATCTGCCTGGAGTGAAATAGCAATGGCAAAAGATAACAGTGCACTACAGGTCTCTTCCGGTGTTGAGGCGCTGATAGAGCGGCTGCACGACGAAGGTGTTGCGGCAGGGCAGGAGAGGGCAGAGAAGATTGTCGCCGACGCGGAACATCAGGCGGCCTGGATCGTGGAACAGGCCGAGTTGGAGACAGAAGCATTGAAAAAGGCGGCACGGGAGCAGGCCGAGCAGACCCAAAAGGCACTGCAGGAGTCGCTGTCGGTGGCGGTACGTGATGCCATCCTGTCGTTGAAGTCGACCCTCAGCGCCCGTTTCGCCGATGAGGTACAGCGGGCGGTCGGCCGGGAGATGAGCCGTGAACAGATGTTACAACGGCTGATTCTGGAGGTGGCCGGAAGGGCGAAAGAGCAGGTTGACGAGTCGGAACCGATGCAGATACTGCTACCACGGGATGCCGTGGGCCTTGAAGAACTGCGCAAGGATCCCGAAGCTCTGCGGGCCAACCCGCTGACCGAATTGAGCGGACTGATCACCAAAGAGATGCTTCAGGAAGGGGTGACCTTTATCGAGGCGGATGATGATATGCCAGGCATCCGTCTCTCTATACGTGGTGATGCTATCAAGTTGGATGTCACAGAGGCGGCGGTGACAGAGCTCCTTCTGGCCCATCTGCAACCCCGTTTCCGGGCGCTGGTGGAAGGCATCGTCCGTTGACTATTTGGCACAATTCAACGTAACCCGACAAACCGCTGTTGGGTTACGATGCGCGCGAAGCTTGGTGGAAAAATGAAAATTTGGGGCAATGCGCATCTAACCCAACCTATAAATATGCACAATTTAATATGTCCAGAGACGCCTACATTACCCTGATCACCAGTCTGCCCTATGCGGGGGAACTCTTTGCTGTGTCTCAGACACCGATCTCACGCATCCAGCTTGAAGCACGGTTGAGTTTTCTGACACCGGAAGATGCAACGCAATTGCAGGCTATTGAAGGGCTGCTGTGGTGGTCCTCTCATTCCCATGAAGCGTCTGATGCTGAAATTGCCGTGAAGACGAAACGACTGCTGGGGGAACTGGAAAACGAGTGGTTGCGGCAACTGATCCGTCAACGCATGGAATTCAGAACACTGGTGGCGGCGTTGCGGCGGCGCAGACGTGGAGAGTCTGCAGCGGATCTTAATGCAGATTGGGGTTTTGGCCGTTGGCTGGGTGTGATCCACAGAAACTGGAGTGAACCCGGCTTCAGCCTGGAACGCGCCTTTCCCTGGGTGCTGGAGGCGAACCGGCTGTTACGGGAGGAGGATCACCTGGGGCTGGAGCGGCTCCTGCTGGGAGAGCAGTGGCGTACGCTGGATCAACAGGGTGAGGGCCACTACTTTGATTTTGAGGCGGTGGTGGCTTATGTGTTGAAATGGGGCATCATGGAACGCTGGTCCAGCTATCATGGCGAAGGGGCTGTGCGGCGTTTTGAAAACGTGTTGGACGATGCAGTGGGTGAGTATGTGCAGATGTTTGCGTGAATGCAGGGTTTGTTTGTGATGTTTCTTCGTTTGGATCTATATTTGGAAGATGAGTGACGAACTGCTGCATAGGGCGAGAGTGTTTGCCATTGAGGCGCATGGAGGGCAGCGTTATGGCGATAAACCCTATATCTACCACCTGGATCAGGTGGCAGGGCTTGTCGAGTCCTATGGGAATGATGCTCAGGTCATAGGCTACCTGCACGACGTGGTTGAAGATACACCGGTGAACCGCTTCGAAGTGGCGGAGGTGTTTGGCCACTTTGTTGGAGCCTGTGTGGAGATCGTCACAGATGAGCCGGGACGTACCAGGGAGGAGAGGAAGCGAAAAACCAACCAGAAGATGCGCCGTGTGAGCGGTAGCCATGAGCTGGCGCTCGTGGTGAAGGCGGCGGACAGGCTGGCAAACGTCACTGTCTGTTTAACGGAGCAAGACAGTACGCGGCTGGATATGTATCTTCGGGAGCAGGCTATTTTCAGATCAGCTGTCTACCGCAAGGGACTGTGTGATGATATCTGGTCTCGCCTCAGCGAATGTCTCAAGGCATGATCGGGTTCAATACACCCATTGGCCGGGAGATCTGACGCACATTGCTGCGCATGACCCCCACTCCATCGGTAATCTGAATGAAACGCTGTTCGATGTTGCCCATGCCGCCACTTAGGTGACTCATATCCTGTTCAATGAGCGTCATCTCATCCGCCATGGCGCCCATGGACTCGCGTACTGACGGCATCAACTCCCCCATAGATTCCGTGTGACTATAGATTTCGTCCATGTTGGTCATATGCTTGTCGATCAGTTCAACCTTGGCGGTGACTGAGTTCATGCTTTTGTTGACGCCCTGCAGATTGGAGTGCATGGAGTCCATGCTGTTGACGATGCCGTTCAGATCCTCCCACAGGATGCTGATGTAGTAGACATTGAATATTGCCACGATCATCAGAAACGCGGCAACGGCATAGAGGAAGAGGTTCGTGATGCGGAAGTGGTGGTGTCGTTCGTCGAGATGAATCTGGGTCTCACGTCCGAGACGCCCGATCACCTCCACCATTAATCGTTTGGGATCTTCTGCCATTTTCGTATTCCAATAAGGAGAAATCCGGGTTAGGGAAGAGGGAACATCCTGTTCATTGATCGGGCTGGTTGGCCCATGCGGTGCATGTCATGTCCCATATTCTGAATATCGAAATTCATTTTGTCGATGGCAGTTGAGATATAAGCGATGTTTCCGTCCACGGATCTGACATGTTGCTGGATGCCACTGAGTGTGCCGCGCATACGCCGCAGATCGACAGTGATGGTACCCATCTCCCGGTCCATCGTCTCCGTCTGGCCATTGATTCCGTTAAGCAGACTGACCCGCTTTTCCATGGACGTTATGTAAGTGTCGATATTTTGCATCTGGGTTGAGACGGAGGTGAAGTTCTGATTCATGTCGCCGACCACCGCAGAGATACGGGTGATCTGTGATGACAGTGTCAGCAGCAGGATCAGAATGGAGATAGCAATGAGGCCGAGAATGATAAGCCCGGTCCGGATGCTGTAGTTGAGCCGGTCGCCGAGAATATTTTTAATCTCGATCTGGCTGACGATGATGGCTTCGAACGAGGTGACGGCACGCACCAACTGCTCGTCGGTAACGGCCTCTTGCGTGTTTTTGACAGCGGTTTTGTCCTGCTCGGTCATGCGACCGGTCTCCAAACGGGGTAACAGGAAAATGCTAACTTAATCCGCTTGGAATTTGAAGGATTATTACCGACTATCAAACCTTTTCTGATGGGAGATTTGTGGGTGGAAGGGTAGGTAAAAGCTCCAGCGCCTTGAAGGCGCCGGAGTTTTTGCCGTGAAGGGTGGTTTAGTGGTTGACCGTGGTCAGCCCCAGGCTAACCCAGGACTGCATGCCGCCGCGATACCACTTCAGCTTGTAGGCCGGGTATCCCAGTCTGACCAGGGTCTTGACATTGACCGCTGACTGCGGGCACCAGGCCCCGTTGCAGAAGAATGCCAGGGTCTTGGCGTTACGGAAATCCCAACTGCCCTTTACCAGCCTTGCACCGAATGTATCCGTCAAAATACCTTGCAAGGTCTCTGCCTCAGCGTCGATTGCGAAGGAGCCTTCAACGTCGACATTGATCTTGTTCCAGGGAATATTGGTCGAGCCTGGAATGGTACCGCGAGCCATCCATTCAGGGGTGCGTGAGTCGATCACCAGTACGGTGCGGTCTCCGTTGGCAACCCGCTTCAGGTAACCCAGAACCTCCAGCTCACCCAGGGTTTCAATGCCCTGGCCCAACGGCATCGGCTGGATGCAGAAAGGTGGGCAGTGGCGGGCGACCTTATTGTAGGCTTTGGGAACCGTGGCGTTTTTGTCACTGCTTCTCTCAATAGTGACGGTCTTTCCATTGTGCATCACATCGACCGAGTGCAGTGTCGAAGTGATATTGTTGCCATGGTCAGCCATCGCTGCTCCAGAGAGCGCAATTCCGCCAACCAGAGCGAGTCTTATCAATGCCTTGGCATATTTCATTATGAACTTCCTCCTGATAGGAAAGTCGTGATCAATATTTGAGGTATGAAGGCATCTTCAGATCTTTCTGCGCGACTGCCTGTATGTATCCCATTTCACTCTGTGACTTTGCCTTTGCCGCAAGCTTTTTGGCGGTTTTATAGTCACCTTTTGCCAGTGCGGCCTTGGCTTTTTTCAGCATTTTGCCGACGTCACGCCATTCGCCTTCCACTGAGGCCGCTCTCTTGCGCGCCTTATCGGCGTCGGCGATCATCCTTTCGACCTTGGCGGCTTCGGGATTAGGGGCTTTTGCCGCTTGGGCAGTGCTCAACCCGCCGAAGAGCAGCACAGCCAGGATCATTACATAACCAATCATTTTGTTTTGCATAGTGTACTCCGAATCTCTCTGTTGCCGGACTATTTCCGTGCGCCCGGGCCGTTCAGCTCGAGACCGTTGCTCATGTAGGTGAGGAAATATTCAAGGTTACGGTACTGCTCGCCCTGTGCCTTGAAAGGTTTGGCCCGTACCTGTTTGTTGCATCCGGTAACGCGGCGATGAAGGGTGCCCATACCACCCCATTTGGAGCGATAGATCGGAAAGTGAGTGGTGTGGCCGAGGGCTGGGCCGAGGACTTCGGAGCGAATCTTCATGCCGGCGTTCTGCAGATGGCAGTTGGCGCAGGAGAAGTTCAACTGGCCGCGGCGGGTATAGTAGAACTTTTTGCCCTTTTCGTAGGCCTCCAGTGCGCGAGGGTCATCTTTCGGGATGATCACGTTGGTCTTCTGGCCGCGTGACGCGAAGGCAATGTAGGAGGTGATAGCGTTGATGGCCCCTTTTTTGTATTTCAGGGGCTTCTCACCGTTGGCCTCGCGGCATTTGTTGAGGGCCAGGGGCAGGGTCATGACCATGCCGTTCTTTTTGTCCCAGAGAGGATATATGCCTGCGATGGCAGGCCCGTCAGCAAAGCAATCCTTGTAGGTTTTGCCGTTGGCAAAGGGCTTTTCCCACATTTCCTGGCCATCATCGATGAAGGTTTCGTAGGGTGGAAACTCTTCAATGGCTTCCCAGTTTTCACGTCCGACAGGATCGATGGAGTAGACGCCATTGGGGTACTCTTCCATTGGCACACTGGCAAAACGGTTCTTATAAAAATTCTGGAAGGCTTCGCGATCCGCTTCCGGGGATGCCTGTGCCGATGCCGCAATACCGCCGGCAACAGCCAACATCGCAATCTTTTTCAGTAGGTGTTTCATGATCTGATTAATCTCCAACCAATAGGGTTCGGTGGCTCAAGAGTGGATCTCTCACAGGGACCAGACGAACTCGACGACTTTGTCGATTTCAGCGTCTGAGAGGATCTTGTGCCGGCCGAACGGCGGCATAGAGGTTTCCGGGTTTTTTACGGTGGCATCCGCAATCTGAGCCTTGAGTTCCGCTTTGCTTTTATAACGGGACTGCATGGCGCCCAGCGGTGGGGCAATATTGCCTGCCGCTTTGCCGCCTGCCATTATGTGGCAGGCTAGGCAGTTGCCTTTTTTACGGGTAAAGGCGAGTGCCTTGCCCTCTTCGACCATGCTGGGGTCTGATGCCGAGGCTACGGGAACCAGCGCCAGTTGCCCGGCCAGCAGTACGCCGGCGCTGGCCATTCCAAGCAGTTTAGTGCTTATTGTCATTACATCCTCCAATCTTGGTGGAACGATAGTGTCCGGAACCCCGCATTCATCACAGGGTGAGTCGAATAGAAGAGGAACCGGAAATTGAGTAGTCGTTGTCTCTAATGGACAATCAAACATGACTGTAGTGATTGTGACGCGGAAAAGGAAGTGAGAAAAGTGGAATAATCAGGAAATCGTATAGCGGTTTACCTTAATAAATTTCCTTATCTGTCGCATAGTTAGGTTGTAATCGTGAAATATCAGGAGCTGATGTGTTTGATTTAACCCAGAAGCATTGCAGATGAAGTTGTTCAGTTTTCGAAATTTTCGTGTCCTGGTTCTGCTGATTCTGCTAGCCACAGCGGCTATTTATACTCATGGCCAGCGCCTGGATTCAACAGACTGGATTGATCCGCTGGAGGTGATGGTCTTTCCCGTCAATGGTGATGGGGATCCGGCAACAGCTGTTTATATCAAGGGACTGACCGATGCGGATTTTGCGCCCATCGACAGATTCACCGAACGACAAGGTGAAAAGTACGACTTGCTGGCTGATCCACCGACCCTTACTCGCATTGGGCCTCTGGTATCTTCCGTGCCCCCCGAACCTCCTGAAATTGGTGCGAACGTGTTGAGCAGTGTCTTCTGGAGTCTGAGAATGCGCTATTGGGCCTGGAAGCATACTCCGGATGATGTTTCAAACCGGGAGCGGGTGAGGGTCTTCGTGCGTTATCAACAGCCGGATGGCGGAGAGCCTTTGGCGCATTCACTCGGGTTGCAGAAAGGGTTGCTGGGCCTTGTGTATGCTTATGCTGATGAGTCTCAGAACGCGAGGAACAACCTCGTGATAACCCATGAGTTGCTGCACACAGTGGGAGCCACCGACAAATATGGTCCAAGTGGTGTGCCTCTCTTTCCTGATGGTTTTGCTGAACCCGATAGAAAGCCTTTTTTCCCCCAACGCCGTTGTGAAATCATGGCGGGACGGGTGATGCTATCCGAAGAGGTGGTGGAGATGGCTTCAGGTCTGCGGCAGTGTCTGGTAGGAGAGGCGACAGCGCGTGAGATCGGTTGGATAGAGGGTGATTAAGGCGTCTTGCTTTGGGTTACGCCATCGAAACCCGGTTCGGTTGATGAGAGTGCCTCGTTGCTCTTTTCGCGTTCTGTTTTGATCGAATAGAGATCAGTGCCGAATCTTCTGGAGCCAAAGAGGAGAGAGGGGTTGTTGCGATGCCGATCGATAAGACGGCCGTTCGAACCGAAAGCGTAGCGTAGTCCCAGAAAGATATACTCGTGGTCATTTTTCCCCATTGCCGCCGATCCCATTAAAGTCAGGCCTGGCATGGAGTCGGCAGCGGGTTGCACTTCAAACCCCAGGTGGCCCATTGGCTCGCCGTTGATCTGCGCTGCGCCGCCCTGAATAGAGAGGATCTCGAATGGGTAGAGACCGATGTCGGCAAAGAGGTTGAATTGATTGTCCACATCCCCGGTCTGATACTCCACACCTCCGCTGAGGGTGGTAATGGAGTTGTACCACTTTCCGTCCAGCCCAAATCGGTTGACGTTAGCCGTACCCCACTGGAGAGTGGAGGCGCTGGCATCGAGCAGGCCCTGTTGCGGGTCGCTCCAGAAGACGTGCCCGCCAAGTCCGGTTACGCTGTCGTCTTCGAAGTTTCCCAGGGTTCTGTCGATCTGCAGTGAATAGGAGTCGGAAAGGGAAAGGCTGTAGTCGTCCATGAGAAGATTGGCGTTGTCCGGAGTGAGCAGGCTGCTCACAGTGTCGCCCACTCCATCCCGGTTGAGTGAGGAATCATCAGCCACCGCGATTGCCGAGACCATAAGGATGGTCAGGACGCATAGTAGTCGATGTATCAATCCGGTTTTCACGCTCATTACCCTATCGCTGCTACATTGATGGTGCCTTGGTATTCCACAAAATTATGCTGATTTCAGCGACTGAATTGCTTCCCGCAAGCAGCCTTTGAGTTTCAAGTGTAGCAGTCAAAATTGAGTCAGATAGTGAACAGGGTCGTCAATTGGGAAGATTTCAGTGGAAGTGTAAGATTGCTGTTTGAGCCGTGATTGGAAGCTGCCGTCTATGGGCGGAAATACCCAGAGGCATCTATACTGTGGCTGGAAAATCCGCTCCTGTGGCAGTACCTTATAGTACTTGCACGGACTGCGATTCGTTGCCAATCCGTGAGTTACTGTCGAAAAATGGGATCTCAGACATGACTGATGCCGATAAACTGGCCGAGGTGGTCGCCGTCCAGGAGGACATTATCACCATCGAGGTGCCGGAAACCGGTGGCCAGCCGCTGGTGAAGAATGAAGTGATCTATGTTCTGCCGCACCGGCAGGCTGAAGGCAGACAGGAACGCCTCAAGGCAGAGGTGTTGCGGGTCGAGGGGCGCCGAGCAGTGGCACAGGTCTTTGAGAGCACCCGGGCGGTTGGTATTGGCGATCCCGTGGAGCAGTCCGGCAGGATGCTTTCGGTCACTCTGGGTCCGGGCCTGCTGGGGCAGGTCTATGATGGTCTGCAGAACCCCCTTGAAGGTCTCTCCATCAATTTTGGTAACTTTCTGCCACGCGGGGTGGATCTGCCCGCCCTGGATCAGACCGGCCACTGGTCCTTCGTGCCCTGTGTGGAGACCGGCGCGGTGCTGCGTCCCGGCGATACCCTTGGCACAGTGCAGGAGGGGCGCTTTACCCACAAGATCATGGTGCCGTTCGGTGAACGGGACGAGGTGACGGTGAGCTGGATTCAGCAGGGGACCTTCACGGTGGACATTCCGGTGGCGCGGATCCGGGACCAAAAGGGACGGGAGCGAGCGGTCACTTTGGCGCAGGAGTGGCCGGTGCGCCGGGCGCTGCCGGAGCGGCTGACCCGTCGCGGTAGCAGCAAACGGCTCTTTCCCGATGAGCCCTTGATCACCGGGCAGCGGCTGATCGACACTTTCTTCCCCATCGCCCGTGGCGGCAGCGGCTGTATTCCCGGCCCGTTCGGCGCCGGGAAAACGGTCCTGCAGAGCCTTATCTCACGTTTTTCGGCAGTGGACGTGGTGATTGTGGTGGCTTGTGGTGAGCGGGCCGGCGAGGTGGTGGAGACCATCTCGGAATTCCCCAAGATGAACGATCCCCGCACCGGCGGCTCTTTGATGGATCGCACCATCATCATCTGCAATACCTCATCCATGCCTGTGGCGGCGCGGGAGGCCTCGATCTATACCGGCATCACCCTGGGGGAATACTATCGGCAGATGGGGTTCGATGTGCTGCTGATCGCCGACTCCACCTCCCGTTGGGCTCAGGCGATGCGCGAGACTTCGGGCCGCATGGAGGAGATCCCGGGTGAAGAGGCCTTTCCCGCCTATCTCGATTCATCCGTGAGGGGCATCTACGAGCGGGCTGGCATGATGCAGACCAACGACGGTTCGGTGGGCAGTCTGACCATGATCGGCACCGTCTCACCAGCCGGAGGCAACTTCGAGGAGCCGGTTACCCAGTCGACCTTGGGCACCGTCAAATGTTTTCTCGGTCTGAGTGCGGAACGGGCCTACAAACGATTCTATCCGGCTGTCGATCCCCTGCTCTCCTGGTCCCGTTACCATGAGCAGTTGCGCCCCTGGTATGAGTCGAATATATCGCCGGGATGGAGCGACCGGGTGGCGGAGATGACCGATCTGCTGGCAAGGGGGGAACGTGTCACCCAGATGATGCAGGTGACCGGCGAGGAGGGTATTACCCTGGAGGACTTTGTCTGGCAGCAGAAGGCCCTTTTTCTCGATATGGTTTTCCTGCAGCAGGATGCGTTCGACAAGGTGGATTCCAACTCTACCCTGGAGCGCCAGGCCGAGATATTTAATCGGGTCTATGAGATTGTCGGTAACTCCTATGCCTTTTTCGACAAGGATGAAACGCGCGGCCATTTCACCCGTTTGACCGGCCTGTTCAAGAACCTGAACTATGCCGGCCAAGATGAACCCCAGTATGGGGAGTACATGAATCAGATTGCTGATTTGACTGATGCAAAGGCGGTTTCGTCCACTGAAGTGGCGTGATGTTAGTTGGCACGTTGATTTAGTCCATCTCAGGAAGAGAGTTGTAGTTATGCCCTGGTTGTATCCGATTGTTGCACTTTTCTTTCTCTCCGCGTGTGGGCAGGTATCGCGTCCGCAAATGGAAACGCCGGATCTCACGCCGCTCTTTGCAGAGATGCTGGAAACAACGAAAAACCAACCCCCGGTCGATTACCGGCAGCAGGTCAAACCGATCCTGGAGCAGCGCTGTGTGGTCTGTCACGGCTGTTACGACGCCCCCTGTCAGCTCAAACTGAGCGCTTATGAAGGAGTGACAAGAGGCGGCAGTAAGCAGGAGGTCTATGACGGTACTCGATTGATCTCTACCAATCTCACACGCCTCTTCGAGGATGCCAAGACAACAACGGAGTGGCGTGAAAAGGGGTTTTTTCCGGTTCTCAACGAGGCGGAAAAGAGTGCCAGGGCCAATCTGGAAAACAGTGTAATGGCCGGTATGTTGGCGCTCAAACAGTTGCATCCCCTGCCGGACGAAAAACGTCTGTCTGAGAGTTTTGACCTGAAACTGGATCGCGATCAGCAGTGTCCCAAGCAGGGCGAATTCGCGGGTTTCAGTGCCAACTACCCGCTCTGGGGCATGCCATACGGTCTGCCCGGACTGGCTGATGACGAGTACCGGACGCTGCTCACCTGGCTCGCTCAGGGGGCCGGTCCGGGCCAGCGCAGACCACTGTCTAATCAGATTCAGCAGCGGATTTCAGCCTGGGAGGATTTTCTCAATAGTGATTCTCTGAAACATCAGTTGATGAGCCGCTACCTTTTCGAGCATCTTTTTGTCGCCAATCTCTATTTCGAGGATCTGGACAGGCGGGTATTCTTCAAGCTGGTTCGCTCCGCCACTCCGCCGGGTGAGTCCATTGAACGGATCGTGACCCGCCGGCCTTATGACGACCCGGGTGTCGACCGGGTCTACTATCGCCTGTCGCAGGTGAAGGCGACCATCCTGGCAAAGACCCACCTGCCATACGCTTTGAGTCCAGCCCGATTGGTGCGGTTGAGCGAGCTGTTTATTCAACCGGATTATCCCGTCACCCGGCTGCCCTCTTATGCGGTGAAGGTGGCGTCCAATCCTTTCATTGCATTCTCTGAACTGCCGGTGGACGCTCGCTACCGTTTTTTACTGGATGATGCGCGCCACTTCATCAATGGTTTCATCAAAGGGCCGGTCTGCCGTGGACAGGTGGCCCTGAACGTAATCAACGACCATTTCTGGGTCTTTTTCATCGACCCGGATAGTCCGGTGATGCAAAACGAAGGCAATACGCTGTTGCTCAAGGAGAGCAATGATCTTCGCCTTCCTGCACAGGATGAGAGTAATTCGATCCCGCTGCTCAGTTGGCTGAAGTACGCCAGATCCCGCAAGGCCTATCTGCAGGAGAAGCGGGAATACATGCGTGAGCAGTTTCCCGATGCAGGGGATGTCAATATCGACCTTGCCTGGAGGGGCAATAGCAACGCGGCGCTGACGATCTTTCGCCATTTCGACAGCGCGACGGTTGTTGAAGGACTGGTGGGAGAGAACCCCAAGACCGCGTGGGCCATCGGCTATGCGCTGTTCGAACGGATTCACTATCTGCTGGTGGCCGGCTTCGATGTTTATGGCAATGCGGGACACCAGCTGAACACCCGCCTCTATATGGATTTTCTGCGTATGGACGGCGAATTCAACTTTCTCATGCTGCTGCCCAGAGAGGTGCGCAGGGAGCAGTGGGACTACTGGTATCGCGGTGCCCACGACAAGGTCAAGGCGTTCATCGACGAGCGCCATCTCAATTTTGATCAGGATACCGGGATCAGCTACCAGACGGATGACCCCAAGTCCGAGCTGTTCGGTATGCTGAAGGAGTATCTCGGAGAGATAAACGCATCCCGTTATCGGTTGGACAAGGCGCGCGATGGATTGAACATTACGACGCAGATGGAACGGTTGCAGGACTTGGACGGGCAAACGGCCTCACTACTGGCCCAGGTCAGTTTCATGGAGATTAGGTTGAATGAAGGGGAGAGCCGCTACTACACCTTGATCCACAACAATGCTCACATCAACATCACCCACATGCTCGAAGAGGAGAAGGCACGACTGCCGGAAGAGGATACCCTGACGGTGGTGCCGGGGTTCATCGGTGCCTATCCCAACAGCTTTCTCAGGATCGGCCGTGCGGAACTGCCACTCTTCATTGGCCGGGTTGAAGCGCTAAGCAACGAGGCCGACTACAGTGACCTGCTTGACCGGTTCGGCATCAGACGTACCAGTGACAGCTTTTGGGACTACAGTGACCGGCTGCATACCGCCTATAGAAAGACCGCACCCGTTGAGTCCGGGCTGTTTGATTACAACCGGTTGGATAATCGATAGGGCTTGATCAGATTAGGGCCTGCATGAGCTTACTGTTCCACAGCACCTTGATCCGTATGGATGGCCTTTGGTAACCGTTAAGTATGCGAAGCGCTTACGGTTCTCTGCCGATCACCTGTTCTTTGGGGATCCTGTCGGCGATAGTCCGGCCCAACTGTTCCAGCTCTCCGTAGCCCTCCAGGCGTATGCCCCGGTTACTCTTCAGCTTCAGCTGAATATGCTGAAGCTCTCCCTTACGGCGGTAGAAGGTGAGCATGGTGATCTCCTTCACATCCAGTACCGATCTCTCACCATTGGTCCAGAATAAGACATTATCCCCATCTATCTCGATCCTGTGATCCCTGATCAGGCGAAGGTAGCGGTTGTAGCGGTAGTAGTTGATGAGATTGCCAAGGACGACAAAGGCGGCCACGGACCATAACAGTACGTCATCATAGGTTTTGGGATATTGCATATGTCCGGTAACGATGGCGGCGACCAGCAGCAGACTGAAAAAGGCGCCCAGCAGGATATTTTTCTTGCGGATCTGAAGCGATGTTTCACTGACGGTATAATTCATAAATCAAGTTACGGAGTTCATGGTGGTGGTTGGCATTGAGTGTGGCTTCTCTAAATGAGACGAAGGTAGAGTGCAGCCCACGCACCATGATTGCCTATTTCGGTGCGCACAGCACACCCTACCAGAACGTTGGGTGCAACCCACGCACCATGATTGCTTATTCCGGTGCGCACAGCGCACCCTACCAGAACGTAGGGTGCGCCGCGCGTACCATGATTGCTAAACTGACTCAGCAACAGGAAACAGCACCGTGTGATCCAGATCCAGTCCCACGGAGAGGGTCTCACCCAGCGGGAAGTTATCCCGTCCGTGGGTAATGTAGAGGATCTCAGTACCGCTCTGTAATCTCAATCGGTAGAGAATATCCGCGCCGCGGAACGCCTTACCGATCACTTGTGTGGTCACGCCATCAGGCTGACGAACCACATCGTCGGGCCGCAGCAGTATCTCCATGTTGCCGGTTTTCGATACCTCTGTGCCGACCACCGGTATTGGCCCCAGTTCACTGATCAGTCTGCCCCGGTTGTCCCGCACTACCGGCAGTAGAGCACCCTGGCCGATAAAACCCGCTACGAAGCGGTTTGCAGGGGTATGGTAGAGGTTGAAGGCGGTGTCCCACTGTTGGATGAGGCCGGTCTGCATCACCGCAATCCGATCCGCCATGGCGAAAGCCTCGTGTTGGTCGTGGGTGACCAGGAGGGCGGTGGTACCTTCGCGCTTCAGTATCTCCCGCACCTCTCTGGCCAGGCTCTCCCGCAGGTCCACATCCATGCTGGAGAAGGGTTCGTCCATCAGCAGCAGCGACGGTTCCGGGGCCAGCGCCCTGGCGAGGGCGATGCGCTGTTGCTGCCCGCCGGAGAGTTGGTGGGGAAAGAGCGAACCGGCGTCCGGCAGTTCCACCAGCCGCAGCAGTGACTCGATGCGTTTGCGCCGTTCCTTGCCGGGTCGGTCGGCGATGCCGAAGCCGATGTTGTCCGCCACATTCAGATGGGGGAAGAGAGCGAAGTCCTGAAACACCATGCCGATGTGGCGCTGTTCGGGGGCGAGGATTTTACCGGGGCGGCTCACAGTTGACTGTTTGAGGTCGATGCTGCCGGCGCGGATCGGCTCGAATCCGGCGATGGCGCGCAACAGCGTGGTTTTTCCGCAGCCGGATGGACCCAGCAGACAGCCGATTTCGCCTGCCTGCAGGTCGTAGGTGACCCCTTTTACGACTTCGGTGTTTTCGTAGGCGATGTGCACATCGTTGAGCTCCAGCAGTTTATTCATGGGTATCTCCGGATTTTCGGATGGCGCGGCTGAGCAGGATTACCGGCACAATACCCACTACCACAATGGAGAGTGCGGCGATGGACGAATCGGCCAATCGCTCGTCCGAGGCGAGTTCATAGGCTCTGACGGCCAGGGTGTTGAAATTGAAGGGGCGCAGAATCAGGGTTGCAGGCAGCTCTTTCAGTACGTCCACGAAGACCAGCAGCATGGCTGTCAACAGTGCGCCGCGCATCATCGGCAGATGGATGCGCCGCAATACCTTTCCCGGCGCCAGCCCCAGTGAGCGTGCGGCATCATCCATATTGGGTGTGATCTTCGACAGGCCAGACTCCACCGACTGTAGGGAGACTGCAAGAAATCGCACCGCATAGGAGAAGAGCAGCGCGAATACAGTGCCACTGAGCAGCAGGCCGGTGGAGAGGTCGAAGGTGCCGCGCATCCATTCATCCAGGGTGTTGTCGAACCAGGCAAAAGGCAGCATCACCCCCACCGCGATCACCGTGCCGGGGATGGCGTATCCCATGGCGGAAAAGCGTACTGCGATGGCTACCGGTTTCGAAGGGTGGAGGCGCTGGCCATAACCCAGGAAGAGCGCCAGTATCAGTGTGAAGATTGCGGCGGCGCTCGCCAGTAACAGGCTGTTGCCCGCCAGCTGCAGGAAGCTCAGGTCGATCGCCTCTTCCGCGATGGAGAGCGACCACACCAACAGTTGGCCTGCCGGTATAAGGAAGCCGAAGGCCAGAGGGGTGACGCAGATGGCGAAAGCCGCATAACGCTGCCAGCCCCTGAGTGGGTGGTGGAGCGGGTGGTGATGGCGTCCACCAGTTTGAAAGAAGCGCTGGCGGCGGCGCGAATAGTGTTCCATCAGGATCAGGATGAAAACAAAGCTCATCAGGAGTGCGGCAAGCTGGGCTGCGGCGGCGCTGTCGTTCAGACCGAACCAGGTGCGGAAGATGCCTGTGGTGAAGGTGCTGATGCCGAAATACTGCACTGTGCCGTAGTCCGCCAGGGTTTCCATCAGGGCCAGGGAGAGACCGGTGACGATGGCGGGCCGGGCCAGGGGCAGGGCGATGGAGAGAAATATCCGTAGTGGGCCTGCCCCCAAGGCGCGGCCTGCCTCCAGGGTTGATGACGACTGCCCCAGAAAACTGCTGCGCGCCATCATGAAGACGTAGGGATAGAGCACCAGGGAGAGCATGATGACTGCCCCGCCCAGGGAGCGGACTTCAGGAAAATAGTAGTCTCCCCCCTCCAGACCGAAGCTGTCGCGCAGCCCGGTCTGAAGCGGACCGGCAAAATCGAGCAGACCGGTGTAGGTGTAGGCAATGATGTAAGCCGGTATCGCCAGAGGCAGCAACAGGCTCCATTCAAAAAAGCGGCGGCCGGGAAAGTCGTAGACCGCGATGACCCAGGCGGTAGGGATACCAAGCAGCAAAACCCCGAATGCGACCCCTAATACCAGCAGGGCCGAGTTGCTCAGATAGTCGGCGAGCACCGTCTCCGCGAGGTGGCTCCAGACCTCTCCCGCAGGGACGAAGATGAAACTGAAGACGGTGAAAACCGGCAGTGCCAGCACCAGGGCAGAGAGCAATACGCCAGCCTGCCAGAAGCCGGGTCGGTGTAGCGCTGTACGGTCTGAGGTTCTGTGAGTCGCTACTTCCACCCGGCTCTATCCATGATCCTCACTGCCGCGGCATTATTCTGACCGAGTTTGGCCAGATTCAGCTGGTCCGCCTTGAAACTGCCCCACTGTTTGAGCAGGTCACTCCACTCGACCCCCTCTCGAACCGGGTACTCATAGTTGGCCTCTGCGTACCATGACTGGGACTCCGGTGTGACCAGGAACTCCATCAGCCGGATGGCGTTGGCCCTGTTTTTCGCGGCTCGGGTCAACGTGACCCCACTGATGTTGACGTGGGCGCCACGGTCGGACTGGTTGGGCCAGAAGATGGCGACCTTTTCCGCTGCAGCCTGTTGTGACGGGTCTTTCCCTTTGACCATCTTGCCCAGATAGTAAGTATTGGCGATAGCGATGTCGCACTGGCCTGCCGCCGCCTTGATCTGGTCGCGGTCTCCGCCTTTGGGTTTGCGGGCGAGATTTTTCATCAGGCTGTCGGCCCAGACCTGGGTTTCATCCTTGCCGTCGTGGGAGAGCATGGAGGCAACCAGCGACTGGTTGTAGATATTGCCGGAGGAGCGGATACAGATCTTTTTAGCCCACTTGGGATCGGCAAGTGCCTCATAGGTGGAGAGTTCGTCTGCCGACACCTTGCCTTTGACATAGATGATGGGGCGTGCCCGCAGGGAGAGTCCAAACCAGTGGCCCTCCGGATCACGATAGGCGGCGGGAATGGTATCCCTGAGCTTGAGGGAGGAGACACTCTGGGTTACACCGGCGCTTTTAGCCCGGTAGAGTCGTCCCGCATCGGTGGTGATGAGCAGATCCGCCGGACTGTTCCTGCCTTCAAGCTGCAGGCGTTTCAGCAGGGCATCGGCCTTGCCTGTCACCAGGTTGACCTGTATGCCTGTCTGCGCGGAGAAACGGTCAAGCAGCGGCTTGATCAGCGCCTCCTTGCGTGCTGAGTAGAGATTGACCTCTTTGGCGGCAAAGGCCGTGCTGGAGAGCGAAGCTGCAGCAATCAGGATTGCCAGTAGGAGATTAATAGAGAGGGATCTCTTTCTCATGGGAAATAAAACTCCGCGATACGCAATGATAATGAGAAAGATTCTCAATTCTTTTTGTGGAAAAGTCAACACTGAGTCTACTGGGGGTCAATCGGGAAATAGTTTGATTATGGGTAGGTCGGGTTAGCACAGCGTAACCCGACAGGTTTGTAATTATGTTGGCTTAAGCTGCGTTAATCCTACCCTTGGTCAGGCCTACAAACCAACATGTGATAGGTGTCACAAAGCTGGGACACGATCACCGGGCTGTGCTGTGCGGTACCACTGTTCCATTGGAACGGCCTCCGAAGAGTTTTCAAAGGGTGCCCAGGCGGCGAAATTCTCCTCTGCCACCGGCTTGAATGGCCCCTCCTTGAATTCAAAAACCACTGTGTCGGGTGCCAGAGCCACCAGCCCGTGCCAGTCTCCCTCGGGCAGTTCTACGCCATGCACCGGTCCACCGGCCTTTAATTCAGTGCGGCTGAGCAGTACGCCATTGTCGTCAAAGGTGAGATAGGCCAACTCCCCCTGGAGCACCATCAGCATCTCCCAAGTGGCGGGATCTGCATGCCGGTGGGGACGGTAGTAGGTGCCGGGCTGCATCGCCATGGCCAGTCGCTGTACACTGGAGTCTGGACCCGGGTGAAAACAGTGATGGGCGCGCAACCGGGGGGATGTGCGAGCGTTTTCGATCAGTTGGTTGGTGACGGATTCATCAAGCAGTTTCATCGATGCGTTCTTAAGTTGTGATGGAAGAGCCAGTTTATGTCCTGTTGGTCTCAAATCAAAATTCCAGCATGGTGGGTGGTCTTGGGGCTGTCGCTACTGCAGGGGTGTGCCGACAGTGAAGCCCTACAGGATACGGGACATGATCCCTGGAGCAGTGAACAAGAGGTGGTGTTCCAGCTTCGAGAGGTGATCAAGTACGAACAGGACCGACAGCATCAGGAGAAGGCGCGTTTGCAGTCTCTGGGCGTTGAGTCCGAGTAAGCGTTTATTGCTGGTCTCTATGTAGGGTGCGCCGTGCGCACCAGAATAACTACAGCAATCATGGTGCGCAGGGCGCACCCTACGTGTATTGCGGTTGAATTTGGGTTTCCGGAAGGACACTAACTACTCGATCGCTTGTCTCTGACGTGCGCGCAGGGAAACGCCAACATCAGACTTATCAGCAGCAGTGTGAGGATCGGCAGATTGCCCAGACTGGCATAGGGCGTGCTGCCGGACATGGGCTGTATCTCCCCCAGCAGGACATCTTTTTTCAGCAGGGGTGAAACCTTAACCAGGCCGCCATGAGGATCGATGATTGCCGACACGCCGGTGTTGGTCGAGCGCAGTAGATAACGTCCCGTCTCCAGCGCTCGCATGCGGGCAATCTGCAGATGCTGGTGAGGCGCCAGAGAGTCTCCGAACCAGGCATCGTTGCTGGCGTTGATCAGATAGGCCGCCTCCGGCAACGCCTGGATCATCTCATTGCCGAAGGCGTCCTCGTAACAGATCGACATGCCGACCTGATGGTTGCCGATAGTCATCAATGGCTTGGTTGCGGTACCGGCAGCAAAATCCGACATCGGAATGGTGAGGAAGTTTACGAGTGGATTGAGTATCGACTTGAAGGGTAGGAACTCGGTGAAAGGAACCAGGTGATGTTTGTAGTAGTAGTCTCGCAGACCACCGGCGCTGACCATGGTGTTGAAGTAGGTCTGTCTCTCCTCATCCATTCGAACCACCCCAAATACCAGATGAGCGTCGTTGTTCTCCAGCGCGGACTCAAGCGGTTGGACAAAGGGTTCGTTCACCTGGGAAAGGAAAGCCGGAATAGCAGTTTCCGGCCAGATGATGAGATCGTTGTCGAGATGGATGCGGGTCTCGGTAGCGTAGAGCCGCAGGGTGTCCAGCAGTTGATCCGGTTGCCACTTTTTCTCCTGGGGAATATTGCCCTGGATCAGGGCGACCCGCAGCGTGTCGCCGTGGGGTTGGGTCCAGGATACCTGCTGCAGACCCCAGCCGACGCCCCAGAGCAGCAGGGCAGCGAGTGCCGTCCGGCGTTTCCCCGCCGATAAAACCAGCGCCAGCAGCAGACCGGCGGAGAGTGCAGCAGCCCAGCTGCTGCCCAGCGCCCCCAGCAGTGGACTATAACCTGCGAGGGGTGAGTCGATCTGTGAGTGGCCGAGCTGTAGCCAGGGAAAGCCGCTGAGAAACCAGCCCCGAAACCACTCTGAGGCTACCCAGATGGCGGGATAGATCGCCAGCAGACGCAGGCTTGCGGTGCTTTCAAAACGGTTTGCGAGCCAACCGGCCAAGCCGTAGTAGAGGGCCGTTATCAGGACGAAGAGGGCAGTGATCAACAGGGGTGGAAACCAGCCGAGGTTGCCGAACTGGGCGATGCTGATGTGTAGCCATGAGACACCACTGCCCATCAAACCAAGGCCGTAGATGAGTCCAAGCTGAAAACCGCTCCAGCGCCTGTTTTTCAGCCAGAGCAGGAAAAGTACCGCCGGTCCGACAATGGCCAGAGGCCAGATATTGAAAGGGGCAAAGGCAAGGGTGGTCACTGCACCCGAAAACAGGGCCAGCAGGGCGCCCGGCCCGGTTTCGATCCACCTTGGGAGTCTGGACCGGTAGGGTTCGGTCTGACTCACAGAGATGATTCCTCGTAGGGATCGCTGAATCCCAAACTGCACAGGATCTGCCGCTCCTGTGTCTCCATGGCTTCAGCTTCATCTTCGTCAAGATGGTCGAATCCCTGCAGATGCAGCATCCCGTGTACCGTCATGTGCGCCCAGTGGGACAGGGCCGATTTGTTCTGCGCTTCAGCCTCCCGTATCACTACGGGTGCGCAGATCACCAGATCCCCCAGCAGGTTACTGGGAACTTGCGGGGGGGCTTCGAAAGGGAAGGAGAGTACATTGGTGGGACGATCCTTGCCGCGATAATCACGGTTCAGCGTCTGGCTTTCTGTTTCATCGACGAGGCGAATCACCACCTCTGCAGCCCCCCTGCTTTCAATCAGCGCCGCCTGAGCCCATTGGGTGAATGCCTCTTTCGACGGCAGATCAACTGTCTCGGAGGCGTTTTGGATTTCAATTTCCAAGTGCATGGGAGGTGGGAGATGTGCCGGAAAAATCCCTTGGTCAACTATCGGACTTTCTGTTGTCACCGGTCTGGTCAAACTCATCATAGGCGCGCACGATCCGCTGTACCAGGTGATGACGCACCACATCGCGGGCATTGAAAAAGGTGAAGCTGATGCCGTCCACCTGGTCCAGAACCTCAACGGCCTGACGCAGGCCAGAGCGCTGGCCACGTGGCAGGTCGATCTGGGTGACATCGCCGGTGATAACGGCAGTGGAGCCGAAGCCGATGCGGGTGAGAAACATCTTCATCTGCTCAGGCGTGGTGTTCTGGGCTTCATCCAGAATAATGAAGGCGTCGTTGAGGGTGCGCCCTCGCATATAGGCAAGTGGCGCCACTTCGATGACGTTGCGCTCTATCAGTTTGCTGACCTTCTCGAAGCCGAGCATCTCATAAAGTGCATCGTAGAGTGGCCGCAGATAGGGATCTATCTTCTGTGCCAGATCGCCGGGCAGGAAGCCGAGCCGTTCACCAGCCTCCACAGCAGGACGTACCAGGAGGATACGCCGCACCTGGTCCCGCTCCATGGCCTCCACTGCGCAGGCGACCGCCAAGTAGGTTTTGCCGGTGCCGGCGGGACCCACGCCGAAGTTAATGTCGTGAGTCAGGATCTTGTGCAGATACTCCTGCTGATTGGGGCCCCGGGGGCGTATCAATCCCCGCCGGGTCTTGATGACCGTCTCCGGCACATCGGCCGATTTGTCTGTCTGAACCTGTGCGTCGATGCCGGACTCCTGCAGGAAAAGATGTACACGTTTTGGGTCGAGAATCTCATCTTGCGCAACGTCATAGAGATTCTGCAAAACCTGTTTTCCGCCACGCACAGCATCTGCTTCACCAATCAGGCGAAAATGGTAACCCCGGTTGCTGATCTCTATGCCCAGGCGGCGTTCGATCTGACGCAGATGTTCATCGAGCTGGCCGCAGACATTGGCAAGCCGTTCGTTGTCTTCAGGTTCGAGGGAGAAATCGAGAGAATCAGGATGATCAGACAAAGGAGATACCGGGTTGGAGAGGGTTTTAGTCAAGATTGGATAGTCTAACTGCAATTGCCGCAGCCAGCCAGATACTGTTGCCTGATCCGCTACGCTTGATACGGCCTACGTACTATGAACTCAACGTAGTAGGCTTTTTTGGGCAATGGTTTCACCCGCGCCGCTGATTGCATCACCGTATCCCCAGGTTCCGACGATCCGATCACCCTCGGCTACTGTGATACCCCTGCCGGAGTATTCTCCCGCCTGCCAGTTGTAGGTCAGGATATTGCCGTTCACAGTGCCTTGTAATTTACCGTTCTCCGCCCCACCGGAATAACTCCCGGTCACACGATTGCCCGTATGCTGCAGGGTGAACTGAATGCTGATGCTTTCAGAACCTTCAGTCATGATACCTGTGTAGCTGCCGTGAAACAGTTTAGGCACTGGAGGCGGGTCTGGCTTTCTTGGTATTTTGGCAAGATAGGTGACTGGATCGTTTCTTGTAGGTTGCGCTACCGGCTGTGGCTCAACCTTCGGTTGGCTGACTTGCGGTTTGATTGGTTCTACCACCATCGTTCGGGATTGCTGCGCAGGCGGAAAAATCTTGTCCCAGTTGGCGATAACCCCACCTCCCAGTATACCGGCAAGGCCGATCAGCGCGACGATAATCTGTGTGTTGCCGCCCTTGTTCTCTCCGCTCATCTGTTGCTCCGGAATCGTTTCTTTCTCGGGAATAAGTTTATCCCAAATTTGTGCTTTGTTCCGCCAGAGTCTGTTCGATTTCGCCACGCAGCGAATTGGGTAGTGCCTCTGTAATGCGCAGATCGACGAATCCGCCGATCAGTTCCACCGGTCCGCTGAAGTTAACCACCCTGTTATTTTCGGTGCGGCCGGCCAGTTGCTTCGGGTCTTTGCGGGAGGGGCGTTCCACCAGAACCCGCTGCAGGGTTCCCACCATCTGGCGGCTGATGCGTTGGGCCTGGGTATTGATCAACTGCTGCAGCTTTCCCAGACGCTGTTGCTTGACCGCCAACGGGACATCATCCGGCAGATCCGCTGCCGGTGTGCCGGGGCGGCGGCTGTAGATGAAGCTGTAGGAGTTGTCGAAGCCGATCTCATCGATCAGTTTCAGGGTCTCTTCGAAGTCGGCCTCGGTCTCACCGGGAAAGCCGACGATGAAATCAGATGAGATGGTGATGTCGGGGCGTACCTCCCGCAAGCGGCGAATCCTTGTCTTGTATTCCACGGCCATGTGTCCGCGTTTCATCATCGCCAGTACCCGGTCGGAGCCGGACTGCACCGGCAGGTGCAGGAAGCTAACCAGCTCCGGCACCTCGCCGTAGACATCGATCAGGCGATCAGAGAAGGCGAGAGGATGGGAGGTGGTGAAGCGGATGCGATCGATGCCGTCGATGGCCGCCACATATTCGATCAGTAGCGCCAGATCGGCGTTTTCGCTGTCGTGCATGGCGCCCAGATAGGCGTTGACGTTCTGTCCCAGCAGATTGACCTCGCGCACCCCCTGGGCCGCAAGCCCGGCTACCTCGGCGATCACATCGTCGAAGGGACGGCTGATCTCCTCACCACGGGTGAAGGGGACGACGCAGTAGGTGCAGTATTTCGAGCAGCCCTCCATGATGGAGACGAAGGCGGTCGGACCCTCTGCCCGTGGCTCCGGCAGAGAGTCGAACTTTTCGATTTCGGGGAAGGAGACATCCACCACCGGATGGTGCTCGGTACGTGCCTCCCTGATCATCTGCGGCAAGCGGTGCAGGGTCTGGGGGCCGAATATCAGATCCACATAGGGCGCCCGCTCGCGGATCGCCTCGCCCTCCTGACTGGCGACGCAGCCGCCGACACCGATGATCAGGTTAGGGTTCTTCTCTTTCCAGGGGCGCCAGCGGCCAAGTTGCGAGAAGACCTTCTCCTGCGCCTTTTCCCGTATCGAACAGGTATTGAGCAGCAGTACGTCCGCCTCTTCCGGCCTGTTGGTGATATGCAGATCTTCCGCCTCGCGCAATCCGTCCGCCATACGGGCGGAGTCGTATTCGTTCATCTGGCAGCCGAAGGTCTTGATGTAGAGTTTGCCGATCATGGATAGTCTGGGATTGTGGAAAAAACGCTATTTTAGCCCCATCTCCGTAACTGGCCAACTTGTGTAGGGTGTGGGAGTCCCTAAACTTCCCCGAGCAGCGACCTGATGCGTTCCGCGTGGCGTGCCTGCTGTCCAGGGAGATGGAGGCGATGGGTGGTGATGATGCCCTTTAGCTCAGCGAGAGCCGTTTCAAAATCGTCATTGATGACCAGATAGTCGAACTCGGCATAGTGAGACATCTCACTGACCGCCTCCTGCATGCGGGCCTGGATGATCGATTCGTCATCCTGGCCTCTTCCGTCGAGACGTTCCCGCAGGGCTGCCAGGCTGGGCGGCAGGATAAAGATGGAGACGGCCTCGGGAAAGAATTTGCGTACCTGTTGCGCACCCTGCCAATCGATCTCCAAAACCAGCTCCTGTCCGGCTTCCAATTTTGAACGAACCTCTGACTCGGCGGTGGCGTAGAAGTTGCCGAATACCTCGGCGTGCTCCAGAAATGCCTTGCTTTCGACCATGTGCAGGAAACTGGCGTGATCGATGAAATGGTAGTGGACGCCATCCTCTTCGCCGGGTCGTTTGGTGCGGGTGGTATGAGAGACTGAAACCATCAACTCACTGTCCTGTTCCCGCAGTGCCTTGAGCAGGCTTGTTTTGCCGGCGCCGGACGGGGCGGAGAGGATGTAGAGTGTGCCGTTGGCTTTGGACATGCTGGATTCCTGTGTCTTTCTCTGTGGTGGACGGAGATACTATCAGAAATCGAAACTTGGGCGCTCTCCCTTGGCCGTGTAGTAGGGCATCATTTCAGCGGCCAGCCGGGAGAGGGTCTCCTGGCGGTTTTCCGGAGCGGGATGAGTACTGAGAAACTGTGGCGGGCGGCTCTCCGAGAGTTTGCCCATCTTCTCCCAAAGCGTGGCGGCGGCTCTGGGGTCATAGCCGGCCTTGGCGGCAAGTTCGATACCGATTCGATCCGCCTCGGTCTCTGCGGTACGGCTGTTGGGCAGGTCAATGGCCAGCTTCGCCGCGACCGCCGCACCCGCCATGGTGGCGCCCCGGTTGTCCGATGCGATGCCTATGGCAAGTACGCCAAGGGAGGTGGCCATCGCAACCGACATCTTTTCCGCCGAATGTTTGGCCAGTGCATGGCTGATCTCGTGGCCCAACACCTGAGCCAGTTCATCATCTGAGGGTTCAATCTGCTCAACCAGTCCGGTGTAGAGCGCCATCTTTCCCCCAGCCATCGCCCAGGCGTTGACTGTTTCGGGATCGTCGAGAATCTTCATGCTCCACTCCCAGTCCTTTGTTTCCGGGCGCATTATCACCGCTTGGGCAATGAGACGTGCCGTAATCTTATGCACCCGCGCCTTGAGTTTCGGGTCATTATCCAGCTTGCCCTCGTCCGCGTAGGGCTTGAGCATCTGCACATAGGCCGTTTTAGACGAGGCGATGGCCTGGTCTTCCGAGACGATCATGAACTGACTGCGGCCGGTGGGGCTCGTGGCGCAGGCAACCAGAAGGGTCAGCAACAGGCTGACGGCGACAATTTTGAGTTTCAGTTTCACGCTGTTGACTACCTGGATGGCTCTGAATACAGAATGGCCTACTTTAACCTGAATCCGTGTAGTGACCTAAAAGCGCCACCGTTCAAATCTGCAACTGATCATAAACGTGGAGAATCAGAACCGGTCTTCGGCTGCATTATCCATATAGGATTAATTTGCTGACTAAGTGGTGCTTGTAGACAAATAATATCCATACTATATTTAAGGGCAAGGATTTTAAATCCAGGCTGGTGTCTGCGGTACCAGGGTAAAAATGCAATCCTGGCGCTGCTCATATTCTGTCCCATCCCAGGAGAGGGGTGATGTCATGCTTCCTCCACGTAAAAGTTCCTTTTCTGCGGCCCTCACCGCCCTTAATGCATATAACGAAACACTGAAGCAGTGGCCGCAGTGGCTGGGAAGAAGCCTCAATCCCGGCAACGCAGACAAGTTCCTGCTCTATGAGACCCTCCAGATACTGGAAGCCCAGGGGATGCAGGAGGATGAATGGGCAAACAGTCGGTACCAAACGTTTAAGGGAGTGATGAAAGCGGCGCGCGATAGGATCGATAAGAAGGTTGGAAAGGCCGTCACCGCACTTGTGAAAGAGCTCGACAAACAGGAATTCATCAATGAATTCCGCGACTACCCCATCGAAAAGCAGTTGGAACAGGCACATCAGTTCATCACCGCCCTGGCCGCCAGCGAACCGGGTCAGGTTTACCTAAGGAAGTGCGTCGCTGTTGCCCCGACAGACACTAACCTGCCGCTGCTCCATCCCCAGCGATTTATCAACTCTACGCAAGGGGATTTCGACATCTCATTTCTGAAGGAGGATTCGGAGCAGCAGCAGTGCTCGGACGCACAGCATACGGCAATGCGTGCCGCGGAGTTGCTGTCAAACGTTTACTTCGGCCTTCTGCCGGCAATGCTCGATCAGCTCGGTGACGCAGAGGCCCAGAACCAGGGGGCAGAGGCCCCGAAGATCCCGATGGAGACGTTCCACCAATACTTGGAGGACTTCATCGATTTGTGTCTGCCCAACACCGTAGACGCGTTCGCCCAAATGGACATTGACGTCCAGAAAGGCCGGGCCATTGTGGAAAAGGTACAGACCGACTACAAGTTCAAACGGGGTCTATTCTCCCAGGCAGGACAAAGCAGCGTTGCGAGTTTCATGCTGGTCCTCGAATCTCTGAAGCTCTATTACACCTACCTGGAGTACAAACAATACCCCAGTGCCATGAATCTTGGGGATATGGCCACCGATACCGCCGGGGTGATGAACAGTGTCGCCCAGCTGTTTGCGCTGGTGGTCAAGAAACAGAATTGGAAAATTGCGGCCACCCGCTTCACCTTATACAGCTCCGTATTTGCCTTTTGGGACTCCGCAATGCGGTTTATCGATGCCATAAACGCCTTGCAGGACGGGTACTATATCCCCGCCGCAGGTTACGGCATGGGGTCCACCGGCATCGCTATCATGACGATTGCAAATATCGCGTTGATCGGTTCCGTTACCGCCGGCACCGCGATTCCGATCATCCTTCCGATAGCGGTGGCCCTGGGATTTGCGCTGACCTTCATCGGCTGCGTTCTGGTCGAGTATTTCCGGCCGACGGAGCAGCTCCTTTGGGCCCGGCACTGTTATTTCGGCAACCAATGGGCCGACGTTACTCCTGGCCTGGATCCCCAACAAGATTTTTTCGGCTTCAAACGTGCCTACCTCACCGATGGGAATCCGCCGGTGAGGTACGAACTCCCGGACATTCCCGGACAGGTCTCGCGGATCTATTACAAGAACAATCCTTTCTTGGCGCGGTTGACGAAACTTGGAACAGTGGAGAGCAAATTAAGGATAGAGCCGAAATCAGATGGCCCCAAAATTCCATTCGAAGCGGAGATTGTGGTCAAGCGGATCAGGCTCAGGCAGCACGATGCGGGTGATTACTACGAATTCCTGCCCGTCTATCACATGCCGCTCGCCACCGAGAACATGAGCAAACAGCCCCATGGAACCCCAGTTGATAATCCGGACTTCCTGTTGCAGTGGGAGCACATATTCTCCAGCTTCAGGTTACGTGGAGACGAAGATACCACCAGTTTCAACCCGAAAGGCACCTTGTACGAGATCGATATTCTTCCTTACGGCATGATCAGGTCCAGCTTCCCCTCCGACATGAAGGTAGAGGATGCGCGGAGGAGGGCGACGGAGATTACCAACCGGCTACCCTATCTCTTCCGAACGATCATCGAATTCAATTCAACACCGGAGGAGTAGATCGATGCCGAGCCAAAGCACGACACAGGCACTGCTGACGGGGGTAGCGTGGATGTTCGAGCCGCTGGCGGTTGCTGCGCAGGAGGAGCAGCCGGCAGGCCTGCTGAGGCTCGTTGCCGATGCTGGGCTTGACCCGGACGACATCGAGGTGGACGATGATCAATTAATTGAGATTGTCGCAGTAATCGACGGTGCCTGCACCCCCCTGAGTGACCTCCTGGCGACCGGACAGCCCCCCTCTCCGACTCAGCTTCCCGCGTTCATTGATGCCCTGGGTAGACTGCTGGAAGCCGTCCGCGGACTAGACGGCCTGCCGGGGTACAACGGCGGGCCAGGGTTGGGATGGCTGTTGCTGAACTATCTGCTGACCCACTACCTGCGCAATCACCAGCCAGGGCTGCTTGGCATTCTGGAGCTGACCGGCGTCATCATCTTGCCGCCCACCCCCCTTGAGCTGGCGTTAGGACTGGCCGAAGCCCCGCAAGAGGGTCAGCCATTATTGCCGCAGGTGGACTTTGGGAAGCTCGGTCGCTGGCTCGGCGATCCTGGCAGCATCATGCGGGATACCTTCCTATGGGATGATGCCAGTCTCAAACAGTACGAACTCCTCTTCGCCCTGGAGCGGCTGTTACTTGGCATCGGCATCCCGGTCTTCTTCACCTACCCCACCCCATCTGATGCGCAGATCCTGGGCACGGATCCCGAGCGGGACAACCCAGATGCCCAGTTGCACATCCCGCTGGCCAACATAGAGCGGGCGGCGACGGATGGTGGGCAGATCGGCGGCCAGGCCGGTCTGGCGGTTTTACCCCTGCCTGGGAACGAACAGGACCCTTTGCCAGGGTTTGCTTTTGTGCCGTTCGGGGTTGGCGGTGCCTCTGAAGTGGTCGATCTGGGCGATCAATGGACACTATCGATCCAGATCTCGGCCGATGCCCCGTCACGCTATGCAGTGGTTCTGCGCCCCTCCGGTGTGCAGGTTGCCTCGTTGTTGGAAGAGGACCAAATGCTACCAAGCTTCGGAGCCCAACTGGCCATCACCCGCAGCGAGCCCGACGGAGAGAGACGCCTCCTCCTCGGCGACCCGGAAGGCGTGGCTCTGTGGATCGGCACCCTTGGTCTGTTGGTCGACTTTGAACTGGATGCGGATGGTGAGGCTGAATTCGCGCTACGTCTGCCGATCCGTGGTGCCCGCCTGCAGATCGATGTCCCGGAGCGCTACGGTTTTCTGTCGAGTGTGCTGCCGGAAGAGGGCTTGGCGGTCGACTTCGACATTACTATCGGCTGGTCGTCGACCGAGGGGCTGGCATTTGATGGCAGCGCCACCCTGGACATCGCCCTGCCGCTCCACCTCTCCCTGGGCGGAGTGGTGGACATCCGGCGCATCGGCCTTGGTATCGGCGTAGAGGAGGGCGGGGGGCTGCTGATCGGCGCCGACGCCTCCGCCAGCCTCAACCTGGGCCCCTTCAACGCCGTTGTGGAGCGCATCGGACTCGAGACCCGCATCTCGTTTCCTGCGAATGGCAACGGCAATTTTGGCCCCGTATCGCTCGATATCGGCCTCAAGCCGCCGGAAGGCATGGGTATCTCGCTCGACGGCGGTCTGGTCAGCGGTGGTGGAACCCTGGTTTTCGACCCGGAAAACGGGCGCTATGCCGGGGTGCTGGCACTCGATATCTTCGAGATCTCCCTGACCGCCATCGGGTTGTTAGACACTCGCCGTAGCGACGGTGGCCCTCTGCCATCGCCGGGATTCTCCTTTCTGGTCATCATCAGCGGCGAGTTTCCACCCATCCAGCTCAGCTTCGTTTTTGCCCTGACCGGGGCCGGGGGGCTGATCGGTATCCACCGCAGCATGGCCCTGGAGGCCCTGCAAAACGGCATCCGTAACGGCTCCACCGATCCCATCCTGTTTCCCGAGGATCCACAACGCAACATGCCGCAGATCATCAGCGACGTGCGCAACTTCTTCCCGGTTCAGCCTGGCCGTTACGTGTTTGGGCCCATGGCCCGCTTGAGCTGGGGTACACCGCGACTGATCGATGCCGAACTCGGTATTTTCCTCGAGGTTCCCGATCCGATACTGCTGGTGCTCCTGGGTCAGATCAGCGCAGCCTTGCCGGACGAGAATAACCCCATCGTCTCTCTGCATGTGGATGTGTTGGGTATCCTTGATTTTGCCAACGAGAGGCTGGCCGTCGATGCCTCGCTACGGGATTCCCAGATCAACGGTTTCCCCATCTATGGCGACATGGCTCTGCGTCTGTCCTGGGGCGGGAAGCCAAATTTTGCCCTCGCGATCGGTGGCTTCAACCCGCACTTTAGGAGCCCGCCAAACTTTCCCACCCTAAAGCCGATTACCGTCTCCCTGGGCAATGAGGACAATCCGCGTATTACCCTGCAGGGCTATATGGCCATCACCTCCAATACCATTCAGTTTGGGGCCAGGGCCGAGCTGTACGCCGCCGCTGGACCAGCAAGTCTGGAAGGGTATCTGAGCTTCCATGCCTTACTCATTCTCGACCCTTTCTATTTTCGGGCCGACTTCGAGCAGATCATCTCATTTCGTCTTTTCGGCGAGACACTGGCGGGGGTCGCTATCATTGCCACCCTTTCGGGACCGGCCCCCTACCGCATTCGGGGTCGTGCCTGCGTCTCGATCCTGTTTGCGGATATCTGTATCGCCGTCGACGTGACCGTCGGCGAGCGCAGCTCGATCACACTCGCCCCCAAGGATGTCTGGGAGCCCCTGGATGCAGCTATCCGGGATCCCCGCAACTGGAGTGCCACGCTGCCTGATGGCGTGTATGCAGGGGTCAGCCTCAAGGCGCCTGAGGGCGAGGATATCCCGCTCATGGTCCACCCCATGGGCCGGGTGACCATGCGACAGAAAGTGGTGCCCCTGAGTCAGCGGCTGGAGAAGTTCGGCGAGCTGGCAATCATTGGTGATGATTACTTTGAGATCAGATCGATCAGGGTAGGGAACCTTCCCCCTCAGTCCATCGATGGAGATGAGTGTGATTGGGAGACGGTGGCGGACTGGTTTGCGCCGGGGCAGTTCGAGCAGTTGTCGGATGACGAGAAGCTCAGTCGGGACTCTTTCGAACCCATGGTGGCCGGTGTCACCGTGGGCAGCCGGCAGATGGTGTGGGGCGGCAGCAATGTGATCCACTATGCCCCGATCGAGTACGAAACTGAAACCATCGACGCCCCTGCCGGGGGAATAACTGTGGCCCCTGTTCTCCTTGAAAGCGCACGTGCGACAAGACTCAAGACCAGCCGGCCGGTGGTAACAACTCCCCTGGGGCGCGATGAGCTGCTGGCGATGTGCCGGCGGGGGGCCAAGGCACAATCTTTGAAGCGCCGTGCAGGATCTGGAAAACACGCAGTTCGTGCCAACAAGCACAAGGCCTTCACCCTGAAAGAAGAGAGCTATCAAATCGTCAATACCAAAGATATGGCTCCCTTGAACGCCAAAACCACCCCTTTGAGCAAGGCCGCTGCCCGCAACGCCCTCGCTGCCCTCCTTATCGAGCACCCGGAACAGGCTGGGCGTTGGCAGGTCGTTTCCAAATACGAATGGATGAAAGCGTCATGAGTCAAGATCCCGCAACCCTCGCCTTCCTGCCCTGGCTGCGCCGGGGCATCTCCACTGGGATCACAGCCGGCAGCCCGGACCCTGGACGGGCGGCGTTCGATGTCACTCTCGCTTTCAATGGTGGTCGAGAGGTGAGCGCGCCGATCGCCCTCTATGGCCCCGGTGAGGTGGCCGGCATCAATCCGCGCTCCATCATCCGCACCTATCCGCAGCCGGAGGTCCATGATGCCGAGTGCAATTACTTTCCCCTGATTGAGTTTGACCAGCTAGACTTCCCCTGGCGCTACACGCCGGCGGCGCCTGTCAATAACCGCCTGCATCCCTGGCTGGTGCTGATCGCCCTGACCGACAATGAGATAGTTGGGACCGAAGCCGCTGGCGCCGACGGCCGTCTGCCCTGGATTCAGGTTGCGAATGCCAGCAGCCTGCCGCACCTCACCCAATCCTGGGCCTGGGCTCATGTGCAGATCACCGGCCTGGAGGCGAACGGGGACGAGGAGGTGGCTGATATCGTCGACCAACAGCCCGACCGGGCTCTATCCAGGCTCCTCTGTCCACGTCGCCTGCAGCCGCACACCGCCTACACTGTCTGTCTGGTGCCCGCCTTCAATCGTGGCCGGCTTGCCGGACTGGGCGAGGCGATCGGTGTCGACGATGTCCGCTACCATTCGGCGCAGCCTTCCTGGTGGCAGGGGGTTACGAGTGTCAAACTCCCCGTCTACTACCAGTGGCGTTTTCAGACCGGAGCGGCCGGCGACTTCGAGTCCCTGACACGGCAACTGCTACCACCGAAACAGCTGTCGGCTGGTGTCGGCCGGCGGCAGATGGACGTATCCGCACCAGGCCCTGAACTCCCACCAGCCGCCAAGGCGCCAATGGCCCTGGAGGGCGCGCTGGTCTCCCCGGCCGAACCGGACAGCACGGAGACCCAGGACAAGGTATTTACCAAATCGCTGCATGAGCGGCTCAACGTGCCGACTGCCATGCTGGACAGCGGTGAGACCCGGGTGGTGGCGCCGCCCCTGTATGGGCGCTGGCACGCCGCCCGGGACAGGATTCCAAGCGTCGATCATCCCTGGTTCGATACCCTCAACAGCGACCTGCGGCATCGCACCATGGCCGGACTCGGTACCCGCGTGGTGCAAAAGCTGCAGCAGGAACTCATGGCTGAGGCTTGGGACCAAGTGGAGGGAGTGCTTGAGATCAACGAGCAGCTACGCGAGACCCAGCTCGCTGCCGCAGTAACCCAGCGCCTGCGTGAACGGCATTTCGAGACCCAGGACGAGCTTAGCTTGCTGTTCATCACCGAACCGCTGCATGGACAGGTTCAGGCGGACCAGCAGACCGTTCGGCAAACCCTGCGCCAAAAACTACCGGCACGGGGGCTGTTGGAAGGACAGTTCCGCCGCATCAGTCGACCCCTGGGTCCGATCCGGACACGCCAGCGACGGCTGCCGGAGCCGGAGGAGACCACGAGTTCGACACAAAGCGAGGGTTCTACGGCCAGCGGAGAGAGTGGCTTGCTGATAGGGTTGATAGAGGGTGAGCGTACGTTTCCCCTCGGGGGTGGCAAGATGCGCGGATCAGCGACCTTGGCTTCCGTTGCCGACCACCTGCAAAAACCGGATACGAGCGATGCAGACACCCTCATCCTGCTCCAGGGGCTGCGCGAGGGCAAACTGAGCGAAGAAATCATCATGCAGGCCCCTGCCAATCCTGACTTCCAGCCAGCGGAAGAAACGCCGGTACCCAAGGAGTGGGCAGGCACAGAGAGTGAGTGGACTCAGGAGCTGGCGACTCGAAAGCGCCAGGAAATCGCGCATATCTTCGGCAGCATCGATGCGCAGAGCCCCTCCACCCCGAGTAGTGGAGAGGGGCCTATCCCACCTGAACCGCCATCCCAGGAGCCCCTGGAAATCCATTTACTGCGCGACACTATCCTGGCCGCGACAGATCCTGCGCAGACGATTCTGCTGCCGCTGACCGAGCGTCTGACAACCGCCGAATGGGTGGAGTGGGATCCTGCGGAACACCCAGGTGAACAGGTGATGGTGGCTCCAGAGATCGACCGGCCCATGTACGAGCCACTGCAGGAGTTGTCGCAGGAGTGGCTGCTGCCAGGTGTCTCACAGATTCCCCCCAACACAGTCTCTCTCTTGAAGACCAACCAGAAGTTCATCGAATCCTACATGGCGGGCCTCAATCACGAAATGGCACGCGAGCTGCTGTGGCACGAGTACCCCACCGACCAGCGGGGCACCTGTTTTCGTCAATTCTGGGACGTGAGCGGTTATATGGGTCCACAACCCGCGGGCGGTCTCAAGGATATCCGGCCTATCCACATGTGGGGTAAATCGGAACTGGGCGGGAATGCCTGCCAACAGACCACTGACGGAGAACAGATAGTGCTGCTGATCCGCGGAGAGCTGCTGCGGCACTATCCCAACACGATCATCTATGTGCAAAAGGCGATGCTGAAGGATGAGAATGGACAATCCGTAGCCGAAGGGGGAATCCGCGATGAGAACCCGGGCGAGGAGAATAAGAAAAGCCCACTGTTCTTCGGCCGCCTGGCACCCGATATCTTTTTTGCCGGTTTTGCACTCTCGCAGCAGGAGGCGAGAGGCGATGATGAGAGCACGGATCAGGCGCAGCAAGGCTGGTATTTCGTGCTGCAGGAGCAGCCCAGCGAACCCCGTTTCGGTCTCGATGCAGCGGGAGAGCACTTCGGTACCGAGCTGGAGCCGCCCGGTAACTGGCGCGATCTCAGTTGGGGACACCTGGTGGACAATGCAGAGGCACTGCAGGAGATGAGCAACATCGACCTGGACCAATTGGACTCGAGTCTGCTCCCGAAGGAGGGGCAAGGAGCTGAATGGCATGCACACAACGGTTCGCTCGGTTCAGACCTTGCCTTCATCACCCTGCAGGCCCCGTTCCGGGCTCTGATCCACGGCTCTGACATGCTGCCGCCCGAGAAGGAGTGACCATGACCGCGATCACACAAGTCAAAGACCCGTTTGGGGGACTGGACTGCAAGTACCCGATCACCCTCTTCCCGGTACGCCTGGAAACCCGTTTCGTGCGCTACGATCCCCCGCCCGAATCCGGGTCTGAGCCTGTCGGCGAACTGAGGGTGCGCATCTACCCTGACGGCATCCTGTGCGAGACCCATGATCAGCTACTCACTAAAGCAGAAATTGAGGCCGGCACGGACTACTGGAAGGCTTGCCTGAACGCCACCGAAGAAGATCAAAGAGACGCCTGGACCGCCTTGATTGCGGAGGTCGGTGCGCCGCGGGCGGCATGGATCGTCAGCCAGACCAAGCCGGATTCCGCACTTGACAGACTCGGAATGCGCGATCCCAAGTCACGACCGGCGCCACGCGCGCAACTGCTGCCGGACAAATGGCTGGTGCAGGCCACCTGCAGCCACCCACGCGAGCAGGTCTACCATGAACTCAGCAGGCCGACCCAGGGAGATCTGAGCCTGGCACTCGGCCTTGGTGCCGGCGGAAATAAGGTGAAGTTGTCAGACGGGCTCGAGGTGGACGAAGCGATCAGATGGACCTTCGACTTCGACCGCGCTCTGGAAGTCGGCATGGCGGTGTGCATCGAGCTGATGGAGGAGGACTTCGCATCCGGCTTCTCCCGGGTGATCGTGACAGGGGTAAAAAGTGACTCGCTGTCCATTCAACAATCCGGGCAGGCGCTGGATGACCTGTTCGAGGGCCATCACTATACCCGTGGCTGCTCCTTGGTCTCCCAGGGCACCCCCACCAACAATACCAGCCATACCCGGTCGGGCTACCCGCCAGCGGACCCCCACGGCGAGGAGAGCCGTGCCGTGGAACTTAGCCCGCAGTGGGACGGTACGGACAGCGACTGCGACGGCGCCCACTTTGCGAGGGCGCTGGGGCTTTCCGCAGAAACCCTGCGCCACATCGCCGGGGCGGGGGGCAGCGAGCAGAAAAGCGCCGGGGCCATGGCCACTGCCCTGTGGCCGGCGACCGTCGGATACACGATGGAAACCATGATGTCGGCGGAATTCGACGATCGTGAGGAGACCCTCTACGATTTTGATCCGCTGACGGTCGAGGCCACGCGTGAACTGTTCGTCAATCATGTGCGGGGACGGGGGCCTCTGCCTGCCTTTCGTATCGGTGATGTGCCTTATGGGGTGTTACCGGTCGCTCGGTTGCCGCAAGAGGATGAAGAGATAAGTGCGATTCTGGCGCAAGTTGAGGAGCTACTGCCGGAGTTGGAGGAGCCTGACAGCCTGGTGGAGTGGACGCTGTTACCCCGACTGGCGGCACTGAAGAACCATCTGCTGCGGTTGTGTGACGTGCCGAGCATCGGGCGCCGGGGTGATCCGGATGTGGATCTGTACAGCGCCTTGAGCATGGATGCGTCCCCGCGGGAGCTGTACATCCGCCCGATGTTCGGCAGGGACCTCATAGATGCGTTGCAGCAGGTTGTCGGTAATGTGAATACTGCAGGCATTCCACCGAACATCGGCTATATGGGAGGAGCCATCGGCAGTTATCTACCTGGAGATGACTTGGGCAGACTGGTTGATTTGAATGGTGATCCGCGGGGGGAGCCCCATATTCCTGGAGGAGGTTCTGGCGGGATACCGATCACAGATTTCTTCCGCATGCCGGAGGATGTTGTCAGTGCCCTTGAGACGCTGCAAGGCGGTGGAGGGGTGCCCCAGGGGGCTCGGTCTGCACCTGGCTCCCAAGAAGCTATGGCGATGGCCCTTCTGAGAGATTGGGGGGGGCCGATACTGAGCTATTTCGGCGACGCCTATCGGTTCAGCTGCGGCATGGTGGTGAATCCGCCGCCCGAGGTGGAGGAGGATGAGGTTCTGTCCGAGACGGAGGGCCTGGGGGACGATAACTGCATCCATGCGTTGCAGGTGTATACCCAGGCACTGATCAATGACGGCCAATCTGCGGGCCTGCCCAGCACGGACGACTACCCCAAGACCCTGCTATACCTGCTGCTGCGTCAGGCGACCCTGCTCACGGCCTCTGCCTATGAAGAGAGCTCCGGGGATCAAGAGGCGCTGGAGGCTCTGCAAGAGCACAGCGAGGCGTTGCTGGCGCTGGAATCGCTTCCTACCGCAGAGCTGGAGCGCCTTTTGGGGGAGACCCTGGGGGTCTGCTCCTACCGCATCGATGCCTGGATCACCGCTCTGGCCTCCAAGCGCCTGGATCGGATGCGTACAAACCTCCAGCATGATTCGAAAACTGAATTTCAGTTCGATGAGAGAAACTGCCATATCGCCGCCTACGGCTGGGTAGAGAACCTCAAACCGATCCGCCATGAAGAGCGTACACCGGTAGAGGGTATGGAAGGGGTAAGCGCCCTCACCTACAGCAGCGGCTACATCTACGCCCCTTCACCGGCCCACGGCAGCGCGGCGGCGGTGCTGCGCAACGCCTATATGACACGCAAGGGCGAGGCGGAGCAGAAGCCCTATGAGATCGACCTCTCCTCGGCCCGGGTTCGCACCGCTCTGTGGCTGCTGGGTGCGGTGCGTGAGGGACAACCCTTGGGGGCGGTACTGGGCTATCTGTTCGAGCGGGGACTGCACGACGCAGGGCTGGACAGTCACATCGACGACATCCGTAACGACTTTCCCCTGGTCGCCAACAAGATGACCAGCAGCAAAGAGCGGGCCGAGCAGGTGGCGGCACGCAACGTGGTGGATGGATATGCGCTGCTGACCAAATGGCGTGAGGATGAGCCGCGGCATATGTACCGGTCCCCGGAGGTTACGGCACAAGTCCAGTTGCTGGACGAGGCCATGGACGCCGTCGCCGACCTGCTCACGGCGGAGTCGGTCTACCAGTGGATCAAGGGGGGCGTCGGCGGTGCCGGGGCTACCCTGGATGCCATCGCCAAAGGGGCGCGTCCACCCGAGCCGGAGATTGCCAGCGTGCCCTTGGGAGGGACCAGCCTGGTCCACCGGGTCGGCCTGGTCCTGGGTGAACCAACCGCAATGGGTGTTTGGGGCAGCAAGCCCCGCAACCCGCGTGGGCGCGCGGAGCCCTATCTCAACGCTTGGGCGGGCAGCATCCTGGGGGATCCGAAGCAGGTAAAATGCCGGGTCCATCTGGCCGATGAGAAACCCCGGATCATAACGCTGGACCATCTGGGTTTGGACCCGCTGGACCTTCTCGCCCTGGCGCGAGCGGTGGAGAACGATTCCCTGGACTCTGAGCTGGACCGGCGTGTCTTCACTGCCGCGCTCACTGTCCAGGGGGGCTGGAACCAAACGAGCCCACCCGCCATAACACGGATTGAATACCATCTACCAAACCTGCTGACCACGGAGCGCAGCTTTGCAGAGATCCTGGAGATTGCCCGGACGCTCAACCGGGTTCTGGCCACTGCCCGGCCGTTATGGCCAGCGGATCTGGAGCCATCCGAGCGGGCCACCTCTGCCAGTGTCCAACAAGTGGAGGGGGCAGCTACGGCGGATCTGAAAGAAAGAGGAGGCATGCTCCTCAAAGAACTGAAAACGTTGATTGAGGATCTTGCGGCCATACGCCTGTCAGGCCTCATCGGCAAACTGCCTGAGAGGTTGCGCAAGGCATCGCTGTTCGGTCTTGTCTCTGCCTTTCCCTCTCCTGGTGTAGGCGAGGAGAAGGAAGCGTTGTTTCGGATCACGGACAGCGTCCTCGAGGAACTGCGGCGGCGGCAGGCGGCGGCATACGCAGAGAAGAGTGATCCGGTTAAACTGTTCCAAGCCGTGCTGGGCCGTGACTTCACAGCCGTGCCGCGTTTTGTGCCCGCAGTCCTACCGGAGTTGGGGAAGGCCCTGGAAGAGGGGCCAATATTGGGGGACGATCCAGAAGCGGCGGTGAGCGCCTGGATGGCTCAGGCCGCGCGGGTGCGCAAGCCTCTGGGAGAGTGGCGCAAGCTGATGCTCTACGCCGGCACCCTGGGTTCGCCGCCCAGCACCCCCCGTGTCCTGCAGCTGCCCTTTCGGCACAACAACCCCTGGGTGGCACTGGAGTTTGATTCACCGAAAAAGCGACCACCCGCGGGACAGTTGTCGCTGGTGCTGCACAGCCCGGAACTTCCAATAGCGAAGGAGCCTTGGGCGGGTCTGCTTGTGGACGAATGGGTGGAGTTGATTCCCAATGCCGAGGAGGACGCCGGCCTCGTGTTTCACTACGACAGCCCCGGCACAGAGGCGCCCCATGCCGTCCTGATCGCGGTTCCCCCTGATGGATCGGAGTCTTGGGACGGCGGGGCACTGTTGGAGATCCTGGAACAGACCTTCGATCTGGCCCGTGTTCGCGGCAGCGACGGGGAGTATTACACCTCGGGGATTGAGGATGACACCACCCAACACGATCTGTACAGCGGAAATGCCCTGTTCGATCTGCCCATTCCCTTCCTGCCCATGATCTGTATCGCCGAGAATGCTGAGGGAGACCAGATTTCCCCCACCTTCGAGGGCTGCCTCGAAAACGACGATTCAACCGCTGCAGAGGGGGAGTGACCATGGCACGTACTTGGTGGAACCGGCTCGAACCGCGCCCTCGTAGCGCGGACACAACGCGCTCGCTGGAGGCACGGGTTCATGATCCCCTGTGGTTCCTGACCCGGCAATGGCAGGTCGGGGAGTTCCAGGGTGAGGATGCGGCATCCCCCGCCTGGGTCCAGATTGCTGGTCTTTTTTCCACTATCGACAGTTGGAACCCGTCCGGCGCTACACCCAAACCCTTTGCCAACCAGGCGCCGCTGGAGGCACTGGTTGAGTCCGAACCCTGCACGCCTGACCTCGCTACTGCGGTGGAACTGGGGCAACGATTCGAGGCGATGCTCACCGAAGCGCAACTGGAGAGGGAGATCGTACGCTACCGCAGGCACTACCCCTTGACCGCAGACGAAGAGCTGACACCGCAGGAGGTAGATTTCGAGGCGGTGCGTTTTCTGCGGGTGTGCGCCGGCCGGGCCATCAACGGGATCGCGCTTTACCGGGACAAAAAGCCGCCGACAGAGACCAAGCCGGAAATTCAGCTGTTGGAGAAATTCCGTGACTGGGTCAGGTCAGTGTATGGCGAAGCGTTCTCGACCAGTGATGCACCGGCTTGGAGACCCGAGCGCCTGGAGTATGGCGTAGAGGTTGCCGCGACCACTCCCCACGGGACTCGGGCGCGGTTAACAGCCCACCCGGGATGCAACGGCCAGTTCGATTGGTACGCCTTCGACCAGCAGCCCGGATACTTACCGGGCGATCCAGAAGAGCCGGAGCCATTCCGCAGGAGTCTGCTGCCTGTCCATGTGCGCTTCACCGGTATGCCCAATGCACGCTGGTGGCAGTTTGAGAACGGCAGAATGAACATCTCTAAAATTGACAACGACCCACGCGAGTTGGCCAAAATGGCAGTCTCGGATTTCATGCTGATTCAGAGCAATGACTGGTTCATGGTGCCCTTTACCCAGCCGGTGGGCAGTTTGTGTGCCATTGACACACTGCTGGTGCATGATGTCTTCGGCGGTAACACCCTGATCGAACGCGCCGACCGCGAGCGCTGCGGACAGCATGCAGAGGAAGGGGAAGCCACTGAGAGCTGGACCATGTTCTCTACCACGCTGCAGGGCGTGAATAATCGGGTGGCGGATTTTTTCATTCTGTCTCCCAGTTCGGTTAACGCCACCCAGGATGGCCAGGTGCTTGAGGAGGTGCGGTTCATGCGCGACGAGATGGCGAACATGGTCTGGGCTATCGAGCATACGCTGGAGAACGGCATTGGTATGCCCTGGGCCGGGCACGAACGTTCACTCACCAAGGCCATCCGGGAGGCTCTGCCCCACTCCGATGCTCCCTTGGCGTACCGACTCCAGAACAGCGTACCCGAGCACTGGATCCCCTTCCTGCCGGTGCGGACAGATGAGATGCACAACGAAGTGGCCCTGGAGAGGGCCGCCATGATGCGCTACGGCGAGGGGCTGGATGAGAAGGAGTATGAGCTTATTCGCCCCTGTGGGCGTATTCTCCGACCGACGGGACTGCCTGACCTCAATCTATACCAGGTGCGCGAGGAAGAGGTGAGCCGGGCCGGCACCCGGATCTCCCGTCTGATCCGGCGCAGCCGCTGGATTGACGGCTCCACCCATCTCTGGGTTGCACGCCGTAAGAGTGCTGGGGGTGGTGAGGGCCTCAGTGGTTTGCACTTCGATATCGCCGTCGAGACTCGGCCGGAGGTAATCGACGAGTAGGCTAGGTGGTTCCAGAACGAGTTGGGCTAATCGGTGCGAATAGCGGAAATTATGCCGCCAGCACGGCGGGGTTTGCTTATTTTACTCTGAATCCGTGTAGTGACCTAAAGCGCAGACTGCTTAAATCTGGAACTGGTCACAGGGGACGGGCTTGCCGTAAAAATATCCCTGAACGTCATTACAACCGACGCCGGTGAGAAAGTTGGCTTGGGCCTCCGTCTCCACTCCTTCGGCAACGATTGAGAGTCCCAGTGTGTGACCCATCGCAATGATGGCGCGGATGATGGCCATGTCGTTGGGGTCTCCAGGGATATCGCGAACGAAGGAGCGGTCGATCTTGAGGCGGTCGATGTGGAAGCGTTTCAGGTAGGCCAGGGATGAATAACCGGTACCAAAGTCATCGATAGCCAGGGAGATGCCCAATGATTTGAAGGCATCGGCGACCAGGCTGACCTTCTCGTGCTGGCCGATCAGGGCACTTTCCGTGATCTCAAGTTCCAACCGATCGGGAGAAAGTCCGCTCTCCTCCAGTGCCTGTCTGACCACCGAATAGGTCTCCTCCTGCATGATCTGAAGTGCGGATAGATTGACCGAAATGCGACCTTTCAAGCGCCCTTCACCGAACCATTTTTTGGCCTGGCGGCAGGCCGACTTTATGACCCACGTGCCGATGGGGATGATCAATCCGGTCTCTTCGGCCAGCCAGATGAAATCGGCCGGAGAGACCAGGCCGCGCTCAGAATGATTCCAGCGAATCAGCGCCTCCGCCCCTGATATCCGGCCGCTGTTCAGGTCAAACTGGGGTTGATAGAAAAGTTCAAACTCATCGCGTTCCAGGGCCAGGCGCAGTTGGTTTTCCAATGAGAAACGTGAGTTGGCCGAAGCAGTCAGCTCCCTGGTGTAAAAATGGAATGTGTTTTTACCCTCCGCCTTAGCCCGGTACATGGCGGTGTCGGCATTTTTCAGCAGGGTGACAGGGTCGTCGGCATCCCCAGGGTAGAGGCTGATGCCGATGCTGGCGGTCAGATAGATGCTGTCCTGTGTCAGCTCAAAAGGCGGTAGAAGATTCTGCTGGATCTTATGTGCAACATGAGCGGTCAATTCATCATGTTCGATGCTCTCCAGGATGACGACAAATTCATCACCTCCCAGCCGGGCCAGAGTATCCTCAGTACGCAGGCTTAGCAGGATACGTTGTCCGACCTGCCTGAGCAGTTCGTCTCCAACCGGGTGGCCTGCGGTGTCGTTGATGTTCTTGAAACGATCCAGATCGATGAGCAGCAGGCCGACTTTACTGCTTTCCCTGTCAGCGCGGGCCAGGGCATGGTTCAATCGGTCATTGAAGAGAAAACGGTTGGGCAGGTTGGTCAGTGAGTCGTAGTGGGCCAGTTTTTCAAACGCCTCGGTGCGTTCCTCGACCTTCAATTCGAGCAGATCTCGGTCGACTTCGAGTGCCTTGTTCCGCTCCCCCAGCTTTAGCATCTCCCGTTCGATGATCTGTCTCTGCTTCTCCGCCTTATTGGTGCGTTCCGCCAGGTCGATTGACAGATCAGCCAGCTCCTGGCGGCTGTTATTCATGTCATGGATGGTCTCAATCAGCAGCTGGGATTTGACCTGAGAGAGATAGGCGAGACAGCGCATGCGCAGGGTCTTCTCCACCAGGTTTTTATTGATATCCTGGACGTCGGCGACATGCTGTGAACCGACCTGAACAATGTTCTCTGTCATTGGTCGGGACCGGTATCAATCAGATCGATGCCACAGGGCAGAGCCTTGAGATGATCGATAGCCCGTTGGATGTCACGGCCTTCAAGGATGGAGCCGTGTTGCGGCAGGATTCGGTCCAGATCCATCTTTTCAAATCGCTCCATGCAGTGTTTGAGAATCTGGTTGCTCGGCATATAGTTCTGGTGGAATGGAACCATTGGCGAAAGAAAGTCACCTTCGGCAAACAGCGACCAATCCTGGGAGATGGCAGCAAAGATATCGCTGGTAAAAAGACTGCGGGTTTTGGTGTCGTAGGTGACGATGGCGCCGGGTGAGTGGAGGTAGGGGGTGAAGAGAAACTCCAGTCGGCGCCCGCTCTTCAGGGTCAGCGCGTAGTCATGCTCATCCACCGGGTAGAGCTCAGAACGTAAACCCAGGTGACGTATCAGACGAAGGCTGTTGTTATGGCCGACGATCTTCAGATCGTTACGGTTGATGACATCTTCCACCACAGCCAGGTTTCCGCAGACATCCGGATCCTGATGTTGGGCGATTATGTAGGTGATATCCTCCGGATTGACCAGCTCCATCACCTTGCGCATCACCACCGGAAAGTGGGGGATGGAACCGGGGTCGATAAAGATGATGTCCTCTTCATCGATGATCAGATAGGGGTTGCAGTGCAACTGGGCCGCTTCATCGTAAAAACCAACCCAATAGATCTCACGGGTCGCAGCGACGGGACTGTTATAGTCGATTTTCATGCGTTATCCATGCAGCGGAAGCTCGCAGACAGTATAGTGATTAACCATTGTATTTGTAATGAAATAAAGGTGGGGGGTTTCCTTCTCACGGTGTCTTAGGGAGCCTCTGAATAAGTCTGGGCCGTTCAGCCGCAAGCTGTAGGTCCATGACTTGTTCAGAGGCTCCTTAGAGCAGGTTTCAGCGTCACTCTCTCTGTTCCAATACCCTGTTGCTGATGTGAGAACATCGAGACATTATTCTATATTTTGGATCTGTTCCCGCATCTGTTCGATGAGGACCTTCATCTCCACCGCGATGCGGGTGATTTTCACATCGTTGGACTTGGAGGTCAGGGTATTGGCCTCCCGGTTCAACTCCTGCATCAGGAAGTCGAGACGCCGTCCGACGGGTTCATCAGCGGAGAGCACACGCTCAACCTCTGCAAGATGCGTGTCGAGACGGTCCATCTCCTCATCCACATCCAGCCGTTGGGCGAGCAGGGCCATCTCCTGCTCCAGCCGGCTTTCGTCCAGCTCATCCATGACCTCCAGCAGGCGCGTGCGGATGCGCTCCTTGACCTTCTCCAGTACCTCCGGCATCAGTTTGCGGACTTGATCCACCTGCGTCTGCATCGCCTGTCGGCGCTGCCGGATGATCTCACCGAGACGCTGGCCTTCGCGCTGGCGATTTTCCAACAGACCTTCGAGGGTGACGTCCAGCAGCTCCATTGCCTGCTTTTTTACCGGCGTGAAATCCCGTTCCTGTTCTTCAAGGACACCGGGCCAGCGCAGCAGGTCCATGGGTTTTACGAAAGAGTCCATGTGTAAGATACCCGCAACCTCTGCATCGGCGGTTATCAGTTGCTCAACCATGCGCTGGTTGACAGTCAGCCCGGCCTCCGCATCTTTTCCCGGTTTGAATTTCAACGAGCAGTCCAGCTTGCCACGCCCCAGCCTCGCACTGAGTCGCTCGCGTACTTTTGTCTCCAGGACTCGCAACTCCTCGGGCAGTCTTACGAAGGCCTCAAGGTAGCGGTGGTTGATAGAGCGGATCTCCCAACTCATTACGCCGAGTTTTCCCCGGTACTCTTCCCGCGCAAAAGCGGTCATACTGCTGATCATCTGTCTAACCTGAAGGTTGGTGGGCCATTTTATTGACCCTGAGGAATCTGTTTTAGGAACTCCTGAATAATTGGGTTACGGTCATCTCGACCATAGGGAGAGATCTCAAACTACATTGCTGTCAATAGGTTATGTGGATTGAGATTTCTCGCTGTGCTCGAAATGACAATTAATCAGAGATTCCTCAGGGTTTCGTGAAGTGTGTATCATAATGCGATTCGCCGGGATGTTGGAGCCACTATTTTCTGAAACCGGTCTTATAATAAGAAAGCATACGCCCGAAAATAAATTCAATTGATGGAAAAAGCCCGCGACAGTTTGCCTTCAGGCACCGTTCTCGACTGTTACGTGATCATGAAACTGGTCGCGAGCGGCGGCTTCAGCCTGATTTACCTGGCGGAAGATGAGGATACCCAGGACGAGGTGATCATCAAAGAGTTTCTGCCAAAGAAACTGGCCAAACGAGGTGAAGGTCTTCAGGTCGAGGTCATCGACCCGATACAGATCGATAATCTTAGCCGCAGTCGTCGACTTTTCTACCAGGAAGCCAAGGTGCTTGCTTCCCTGAGGCATCCGAACATCGTGCAGGTAAGGGGCTTTTTCCTGGCTAACGATACCGGCTATCTGGTGATGGATCACGAGCGTGGCAAGAACCTCGCGAGTTATATAAAAAAACGCAGCGGTGGTCTGAGTACCCGTTTTATGTTGACGGTATTCCCTCCCATCCTGGATGCCCTTGATCTAATCCATTCCAGAAATCTGCTGCATCTCGATATCAAACCCAGCAATATCCATCTGCGTACTGGCGGCAACCCGCTGTTGCTCGATTTCGGCGCGGTTTATCAGGTGGAAGAGAGTGGCGGCGGTCGCAGTGGACGAGTGGTCACCAGCGGGTTTTCCCCGGTGGAGCAGTATTACCAGTCAGGTGATGTCGGACCCTGGAGTGATGTCTATGCCATCGGTGCAAGCATGCGGGCCTGTTTGGACGGCAAGTCGCCACCCTCTGCCATCGAACGTCATGCAGATGACAAGCTGAAGCCGGCAACCCGGGTCTATCGCCGCCGTTATCCCGCTTACCTGCTGGAGGCGATTGATTGGGTGATGGAGGTAAACCAGACTGAGCGGCCGCAAAATGCCGGAGAGTTGCTGACTGCGCTGCAGAGCAAATCAAAACTGAAAGAGGGCCGCGATGATACTGGTAGTGATCAGTCGCGACATTCGTTCTTTAAAGGCGGGAGTCTCTCTACATGAAGTATGAAACCGCTTACTGCACCCTGCTTGGGAATCGCCGGATGAATCAGGACCGTTGCCTGATTCTGGAGGCACCGGATGCCATGCTGGTGGCTCTGGCAGACGGTATGGGCGGTCACCCGCGTGGCGAAATGGCGGCACAGATCCTCATGGACACCTGCCGCAGAGCTTTCCTCACCAGCCGCAAGCCCATCACTGGACCACGGGTTTTTCTCAGCGGATTGATGGAGATGGCGCATCGTCGCATCCTCGACTACGGTCGTGAGCAGGAACCTCATATCGAACCACGCACCACTGCAGTGCTCTGTTTGATCCAGGAAGGGCAGGCCTTCTGGGCCCATGTCGGCGACAGCCGGCTCTACATTATGCGCGACAACGTCATCCTCTCCCGTACCGAGGATCACTCCTATGTGGAGCAGTTGCGGCAGCAGGGCATCATCTCCGCCGCGCAGGTCCATACCCACCGGTTTCGCAACTACGTGACCCGGTGTCTTGGTGGTATCTCCAACCGTCCTGTGGCGGAACTTGGGGAGCCGCATCGGTTGGAAGAGGGGGATGTCGTGCTGCTCTGCTCAGATGGTTTTTGGGGAAAATTGCCGGCGCGTCCAATGGTGGATGCGTTTTTTCGTGCTGACCAGGTATTGCAGTCAGCCGTCAACCAGCTCTCATCACTGGCAGAGACTAATGGCATGCCGGAGAGTGATAATGTCACTGCAGTGGCTGTACGCTGGCGGCGTGACAGTATCGATCTTCGACCCACTGACTTGGGTATGACTTTAGTGGATAATGCCGCCGGCACAGCGCGTCTGCCACGTAACGAGCATGAGATAAAACAAGCTATCGAAGAGTTGCGCGACGTTGTCGATATTCATCATGACCTAAAATCAAAGGAGTAACCCATCCAATGAGACCTTCCGGACGTCAGCCCACCGATCTGCGGGCTGTCAAGATTACCCGCAGTTACACAAAGCATGCGGAGGGCTCCGTGCTGGTGGAGTTTGGCGACACCAAGGTCATCTGTACCGCTTCGGTGGAGGCGCGAGTGCCGCGTTTCCTGAAGGGCAAGGGCCGGGGTTGGGTGACTGCCGAATACGGCATGCTACCCCGTTCCACCACTGACCGCATGGGGCGTGAAGCCGCCAGGGGAAAACAGGGTGGGCGCACACTGGAGATTCAGCGGCTTATCGGTCGCTCCCTGCGGGCGGCAGTAGATCTTGAGGCGCTGGGGGAGCGCATGATTGCCATCGATTGTGATGTGATTCAGGCGGATGGAGGTACTCGGACTGCCTCCATTACTGGAGCCTGCGTTGCGTTGGTGGACGCTATCTCCCATCTTCGTGAGCAGGATCTGCTGGAGAGAAATCCACTGGTGAATATGATTGCCTCTGTCTCAGTGGGTGTCTTCCAGGGCACTCCGGTATTGGATCTGGACTATGCAGAGGATTCCAATGCCGAGACCGACATGAATGTGGTGATGAACGACAAGGGCGGTTTTATCGAGGTACAGGGGACCGCCGAAGGCGATGCCTACAGTCGCGATGAACTTAATGCCATGCTTGATCTTGCGGATCAGGGTATCCGGCAACTGCTTGAGATCCAGCAGGCCGCTTTGAGCGGCTAAACTCCGCAGTTCCAGCGAATATATCCAAATTCTTGGGTCTGATTTCCCGCCGCGATGACTCCGCTGACTGGTAAGTCGCGGTGGGGCACCATTCCACAACTCAATTTCAGGAAAGAGAGCATGACCAGCCGTCACACCGGAGAGAGAATCGTTCTTGCCAGTAATAATGCCGGCAAAGTGCGCGAGATCAACCAACTGCTTGCCACCGGGCAGATCGAGGTGGTGCCGCAGCGCGACTTCGATATCCCTGATGCGGTGGAGGACGGTCTCAGCTTCGTCGAAAATGCGATCAAAAAGGCCAGGCATGCATCGAGCCTGAGCGGCCTGCCAGCCGTTGCTGATGACTCGGGTATCGAAGTCGATGCACTCAAGGGTGCGCCAGGCATCTACTCCGCCCGTTTTGCGGGGGAGGGTGCATCGGACCAGGCAAATCTGGAGAAGTTGCTGGAGAGCCTGAAGGATGTACCGGAGGAGGCCCGTACCGCCCGTTTCCAGTGCCTTCTGGTCTATATGCGCCATGCAAAGGATCCCACCCCGATCATCTGTCAGGGAACCTGGGAGGGCCGGGTGCTCTTTGAGGCCAGGGGCGACAATGGCTTCGGCTACGACCCGGTCTTCTATGTCCCCACTCACAATTGTACCTCAGCAGAGCTTCCGGCAGAGGTGAAGAATAGCCTCAGTCATCGTGGCCAGGCGTTGCAGAAGTTGCTTGCAGCCCTGACTGAATAGAAAGTTTTCTAAAGAAATCGGTTGGAACGCCGATAACCCTGGAACGAGCGGGGGGTTTTCGCAGAAAGGATATCAATATGCAAAAAAAGACAAGGGTGGCTGAGAGGCATGTGGCTGCTTTTCAGGTTGAGCTGCGATACAAAACAGGGGGTTGCGTTCCAGCCCTGATCAGAAATATCTCACCTGAAGGGGTGCATATGGAGATTGAGACGGCACCCGTAGGGATCGGCGCCGAACTTGATCTGACGTTTACGCTGGAGGGTGAAAATTGGCGTGTGCCTGCAGTAGTCATACACTCCAATCCAACGGGGATGGGAGTGATGTTTAGAAATCCGGAACACCGCCTGTTCAAGGTCGTCACCGCACCGTTGCCGCGTCCCATTTCACCGATGGCGGGCAGAGTGATGCTGAGTTAATGCGAGGCAGATCGGCTAGAGGTTCCCGCTCGCCCTACAGACATCTGAAGTAAAAAAACAGCAACAAAAAAGCCCGCGTTTCCGCGGGCTTTTTTGTTGAAAGTTCTTTTTCGGCGGCCGCTATTCTTTGCAGCCTTAGTGCATCCCATCGTCTTTACTGTGATGACCCTTATGGCTGTGTCGGGCAGGTGTTGCAGATAGATCCGGCCTGATGCTTCAGGAAAAGGACGCCTTATTGATAGACGATGCCGGGCAACCAAGTCGCCATCTGTGGCCAGAGAGAGAGCAGTCCCAGCATCAGCAATTGAATCAGGATGAAAGGTGCGACGCCGCGATAGATAGCCCCGGTGGTGATTTCCGGCGGAGCAACGCCACGGAGGTAGAAGAGGGCGAAACCGAAGGGTGGGGTGAGAAAGGAGGTCTGCAGATTGATGGCGATCATCACCCCCAGCCAGACCGGGTCGAGACCCATGGTCAGCAGGATGGGGCCGACGATCGGGACCACCACGAAAGTGATCTCGATAAAGTCCAGGATGAAGCTGAGCAGAAACATTACCAGCATTACCACCAGCATTGCGCCGAAGACGCCGCCGGGCAGTCCTGTCAGCAGATCGGTGACCACCTCATCGCCGCCGAAACCCCGGAACACCAGCGAAAATAGCGAAGCGCCGATGAAGATCAGGAACACCATGCTGGTGACCCTGGTGGTGCCGGTCATGACCGCCTTGAGGGTGGTCAGGTTGAGTTGTTTCTGGCTGAAGGCAAGGAGCATGGCGCCCACGGCGCCGACGGAGGCGGCCTCGGTGGGGGTCGCCAGTCCGCCGAGAATCGAACCCAGTACCGCAACGATCAACAATAGCGGTGGTACCAGCACCTTCAGAACTCGGACCAAGAGGGTTCGCAGATCCCGCTCCCGCTCTGCCTCAGGGATCGCAGGTACCGCGTCGGGTCTGAATAGAGCCACAGCTCCAAGGTAGATGAGATAGAGTGCAACGAGCATCAGACCGGGGATCAATGCGCCGAGAAACAGATCCCCGACAGAGACCGTGTCCGGTGAGAAGATGCTCATATCCAGCTGTGCCTGTTGATAGGCGGAAGAGAGTACATCTCCGAGCAGAACCAGGACGATGGAGGGGGGAATGATCTGTCCCAATGTGCCTGCGGCGCAGATAATGCCGGTGGAGACCCCAGGGTCGTAGTTGCGCTTCAGCATGGTGGGCAGGGAGAGCAGTCCCATGGTTACCACTGTGGCGCCGACGATGCCGGTGCTGGCGGCCAGCAGCATACCCACCAGGGTGACAGATATGCCCAATCCGCCTCGTAAGGGTCCGAACAGGGACGCCATGGTGTCGAGCAGGTTCTCCGCCACGCGGGAGCGTTCCAGCATCACCCCCATGAAGATGAACAAGGGTACGGCGATCAGGGTTTCGTTGGTCATGATGCCGTAGAGCCTGTTGGGCAGGGCCGACAGAAAGGCATCGTCGAAGTGACCGGTTAAAGTGCCGAACCAGGCAAAGGCGAGCGCAGTGCCCCCCAGGGAGAAGGCCACGGGATAACCCAGCAGCAGTACCAGGCAGACCGCGAGGAATAGCAGGAGAGGGAGAAATTCGACGCTCATGATTGCCTCTGGTCCCTGCTCAGTGTCTGATGGCCATTCAGTCCGAGGTAACAGTGGATGGCCTGGGCCAACCCCTGCAGAGCGAGCGTCACGGCCATGAGCAGAATCAGGCTTTTGAGCAGGAATACGCCATCGAGACCACCCGCCTCGCGGGAACCTTCCCACAACTCCCAGGATTGTACGACATAACCCTCGCTCAGATGGAAGATCATGAAACAGACCGGCAGCAACAGGAGCAGGCTGCCGAACAGGTCTACCCAGGCACGGGTGCGTGGAGAGAAGCGGCGATAGAAGATGTCGACCCGTACGTGGCCCTGATGTTTCAAGGTATAGGCGGCGCCCACAAGAAACAGGGTGGCATGCATGTAGGTCACAGATTCCTGCAACCAGATCCAACCCAAATCAAAGGCGTAGCGCAGGACGACAATGGCGAAAGTGACCAATACCATCAACAGGCTGAGCCAGGAGACCTGTCTTCCCAGCCAGTCGTTGATGTTTTCGATAGCAGCGGCCAGTCGCGCCAGTTGTTCGTTCATAGGTTACAAAATTGTCTCATTGTCATCTCGACCGCAGGGAGAGATCTCAGGCTACAGATTGGTCAATGAGTGGAAGCGCAAGAGTGATCGCTATGTTGGAAATGACAAGTAATCGAAAATCGGGATTGTACGGCCAAAGCCTCACCAGCGAAACAGAACCCACTGGGGCACGGAGACATTGGTGGGATCGCTGCCCCTTGAGTCGAATTCGCCGTCGCCGTCCCGGTCGAGCATATAGTAGGGTGGGCCAAGTTGGGGCACGACCTTGACCATATAGAGCAGACCGTTGACCCGGTATTCGTAGAGGGTGCCCTCTTCCTTCTTGATGATGGTGACTTCCGGCTCCAGGGACTCACCGCTGACAACGGGCGGTGGGATATCTGGTGGTTCAGGTACGGCCGGGGGTTCTGCAGCCATTGATTGGATGGAAAAAACGGTCGAGCATGCAAAAAGCAGAGCCTGCAGTTTTTTCATTGTTATCTCCTAAAGTTCAAGCAGCATCTCCTGCTCTTCAGCTGAAGGTTCGAAGCCACGACTCTCGTAGTGCGTAAAGATAGCATCCACCACCTCTTGCGGCTCGTTACAGACCTGCACCAGATCGAGGTCGGAGGGTGAAATGGTACCGGCTTCACAAAGTGAGCTGCGGAACCACTCCAGCAAACCCTGCCAGAATTTGTCATCCACCAGAATAATCGGGATCTCCCTGGTCTTGCGGGTCTGCACCAGGGTCAGGATCTCCGCCATCTCATCCAGGGTGCCGAAGCCACCGGGCATGACCACATAGGCGGAAGCGTATTTTACGAACATCACCTTTCTGGAGAAAAAATATTTGAAGTTGAGCGAGATATCCTGATAGGGGTTGCCCACCTGCTCCATCGGAAGCTGGATGTTCAGGCCGATACTGGTTGATTTTCCCTCGAAAGCCCCTTTGTTGGCTGCTTCCATGATGCCGGGACCACCACCGCTGACTACCGAGAACCCGCTGTCGGAGAGACGTCGTGCAATCTCTTCCGCCAGGGCATAGTGCGGATGGCTGCGAGGGGTGCGGGCGGAGCCGAAGAAACTCACCGAGGGCCGGATCTGTCCCAACTGCTCGAACCCTTCAACGAATTCGGCCATGATCTGAAAAACCCGCCAGGATTCACGGGTCAGCTGTTTTTCCGCCAGTGGCCGGCTCTTGGAGCGCCGGTCTTTGGTCTGGATGCTCATGGCTTGCTCGATATCTATGAGGAAGGCATTCATCATATCAAGGTCACGAATCAGATGCTTGCATGGTTGCAATGGCAAAATGCTCTGCGTACTCTTCCTGGCCAAACAGCGCCCTAAACTTCCTGGCAACAAGATGTCTGACCTGAACTCCGGCCAACGTGATGCCGTTCGATATATCGACGGTCCCTTGCTGGTGCTCGCCGGAGCGGGCAGTGGCAAGACCCGGGTGATCACCACAAAGATCGCACACCTGGTGGAGCAGTGCGGCTACAATCCACGCCACATTACCGCAGTCACCTTCACCAACAAGGCGGCGCGGGAGATGAAAGCGCGCGTGGGCAAGCAGCTTGGCGGCAAAGCGGGCAGCGGGCTGAATATCTCCACTTTCCATACCTTGGGGCTGAATATCCTGCGCCGGGAGCTGAAAAGGTTAGGTTACAAACCCGGTTTCTCCATCTTCGATGATCAGGACACTGCCACCCTGCTGAAGGATCTGTTGAAGCGTCAGAACAGCGGTGACGAGGCGGTGGTATCCAGCGCCCAGTGGCGGATCTCGGAGTGGAAGAATGATCTGGTCAGCCCGGCAGTCGCACTCAGTCAGGCGGAAGACGACCTGGAAGTCGGTAATGCACGGCTCTTTGCCGAATATCAGCGCCATCTCAAGGCCTACAATGCCGTCGATTTCGACGATCTGATCCTGCTGCCGGTGCAGCTTTTCCGGGACTATCCGGATGCCCTCGACGAGTGGCAGAACCGCATCCGCTACCTGCTGGTGGATGAGTATCAGGACACCAACCTGGCCCAGTACGAGCTGGTCAAACAGCTCGTGGGTGTGCAGGCGAGGTTCACGGTGGTTGGCGATGATGATCAGTCGATCTACGCCTGGCGTGGTGCCCGGCCGGAGAATCTGACGCAGTTGAAGGCGGATTTTCCGATCCTAAAGGTTACCAAGCTGGAGCAGAACTACCGCTCCAGCGGCCGCATCCTGAAAGCGGCGAACCATCTGATCGCCAACAATCCCCATGTTTTCGAGAAACGGCTCTGGTGCGAGCTGGGACCGGGGGATCCGCTGCGGGTATTGGAGTGCCGCAGTGAGGAGCATGAAGCTGAGCGGGTGGTATCTGAAATCCTGCACCACAAGTTCACCAGCCGCTGCAATCATGGTGACTACGCGATTCTCTATCGCGGCAACCATCAGGCGCGTGTCTTTGAAAAAGCGTTGCGTACCCACAACATTCCCTATTTTCTCAGTGGTGGTACCTCCTTCTTCTCCCGTACCGAGGTGAAGGATGCGATGGCCTATCTGCGGTTGCTGGCGAATCCGGATGACGACACCGCCTTTCTGCGTATCGTCAACACGCCGCGCCGGGAGATAGGCCCCTCCACCCTGGAAAAGTTGGGGGGTTACGCTCAGCAGCGGGAGGTCGGCATGTTGGCGGCTTGCCACGAACTGGGCTTGCAGACCCAGCTTTCCAGCCGTCCGCTGGAACGTCTGCAACGCTTCTCGCAGATGATCGATCACTTTGCCCGTCGTGCCGAAAATGAAAACCCGGTGAAGGTGATTCGCAGTCTGATCCTGGAAATTCAGTACGAGGATTGGGTGCGGGAGAACAGCAGCAGTGATGCCGTGAGTGAAAGGCGCATGGGCAACGTCAACGACCTGATGGAGTGGCTCAATGCCCTGCAGAATGGCGAGCTGCAGGAGAAGACCCTGGCGGAGATGGTCAACCATCTGACCCTGATGGATGTGCTGGAGCGCCAGAATGAGGAGGAGGTGGGTGAGCAGGTCCACCTGATGACCCTGCACGCGGTCAAGGGGCTGGAGTTTCCCCACGTCTTTCTGGTTGGCATGGAGGAGGAGTTGCTGCCCCACCGTACCAGCATCGAGGATGAAAATATCGAAGAGGAGCGGCGTCTCGCCTACGTCGGCATCACGCGCGCGCAGCGCAGCCTGACCATGACCTATGCGGCGAAACGCAAACGCTTCGGAGAGATCATCCGTTGCGAACCCAGCCGATTCCTGCAGGAACTGCCGGAAGACGACCTGGTATGGGAGGGCAAGAAGAGCAAGCTGTCGAAAGAGGAGAAGCAGGAGCGCGGTACCGCCCACCTGGCCAACCTTAAATCGATGCTTACCTGAGTCGGGTGGGGGAATGGAGTCGAGTTTGACTCCATTCCCTATGCGTCAAATTTGACCCATGCCCCTGTGTAGACTACCAAGAGACACGAGGGGCTCTTGGTTAAAAAGCCAGTGAAAACGGCTTACTGATTGCTCAGCCAATCTGCAATGGTCTCTATTTCCGCATCAGAGACACCCGCAATAATTCCTTTCATGATGATAGATTGGCCGTTGTTTCTGGCGCCGTTCTTGATGTCCTTCATCTGTGCTACGAGGTAGGCAGAGGTCTGTCCGGCCAGCGTGGGGTAGACCGGCATGATGGTCGTTTTTCCATCTGCCCCATGACAGCCCGCACAGCCTTTGGCGGCATAGAGAGTAGCACCCTCAGATCCACCGGCAGCCGGTGCAGGAGCCGCTACTGGGGCGGCTGCGGGAGCAGTTGTAGCCGCCGGAGCAGCAGCGACTGGCGCTGGGGCAGCAGCCGGTGCGGGCTGTCCCTCAATGGCAACCGTACCGACCGGCTTGATCCGGGACAGCACATCGTCACGGTCATCAGCCATTACCTGGCTCGCTGAAACCAGGACCATGGCACCAGCCAGCGCAATACTCATAGGGGCGGCAAACTTATTCACAGGCATCTTCCTCCACAAAAGGATTCAATCATGGTCCGCTGTCGCGAGCCCAGTATTAGTAAATCAGCGGATTATACAGGTCGGAAGAGAAAAGCGCGAACCGGCATAGACGCACACTTGGGCGGCGGGTAAAATACGCGATCTTCGCGCCCGTAGCTCAGCTGGATAGAGTACCGCCCTCCGAAGGCGGGGGTCACAGGTTCAAATCCTGTCGGGCGCGCCAAAAAGAGAAAGCCACCCACCGGGGTGGCTTTTCTGTTTGTGGAGGCGGGAAGAGCATAGGGTGACATTGTTTTGGGTCAATTAAACGTCGAATAGAGTGAAGATATTTCTATGGACGCCGACTATATTGTTAACGATGACGCTATATTTCACGTGAAATCTGGTGTCTGGCATCACGCCACTGGTGGCTTGGTCTTTTGCAGATCGGGTTTGTTAAAACGTTATTTTCAAATGAAGGTCATGAAAATGAAAGTCCGTATCATCCTCCTCCTTTTTTTGCTGCTTGGTGTTACAAAAGTTTATTCTCTGACGGATCAGGATGAAAAATTATTGGGTGTGGGAATGGATTGTTATGAGTCTAACAATCTGTTGTGTGCAAAAGAGAATTTTGAAACGGCGTTGGACGCGCCGGATTCTGAAATGAATCACAATCAGCGGCGTTCGATTAAAAAGATGCTGTATGGTGTCTATTTCGGACTCGCTCAGATAAAAGCGGATAGTGGCATATATGTTGGTATTGAAGAGTATTGTGAAAAGGGAATCTCGCTTGGTGTAGAGCTTGGCAAGGTCAGTGATTATGCAGCCAAGTCCTTTTATGTTTGGTATACGATTTCCATGATAAATGCCCGTGGCGTAAACAATGCTGAGAAGTTGGCCGGTCAGCTGCGTGAGATGCAGAAAGAGCTGGCTTCAAACGCCGGTGATCAGAAGGTCTCGACATTGGCGCAGCCGAACCCGAACCCCTTGAAGGTTGCTGCAGCCAGCGATTTTTAATCCTCGGATAATGATCCGGCGAGACGTTTTGTCAGATCGTCTCAAAGAACACCTCCAGGGATGGATGAAGAAACAATGAGGTCAGCCAGGCCAGCCTCAGCCCAGGATTATTCATTATTCAAAGCCGACATATCCACGCCGGCAGAGATAAGGTAGTCACGCAGGTGATGGATATCCTGCTTGCTGTATGTGCTGCTGTGGTGGGGACGATGCAAAGTGCCTTCAACGCCATTCAGGGTAATCCGCATGCGCGCGCCGTGGCCCGCCTGGATGTCGGCGCCAAGATGTCGCAGCAGTGATTCAATGTCCCGCCAATGGATATTGCCGCCGGCAGGTCCCTGGAGGATCGCATGCAGGATGCGTGAATGTTTTTGACTCATAGCGACTGAGTATAAAACAGTGTTGGTTGTTGCGCAGACTTGGTGATGCGAAACACGCCGCCAAATATCGAGAAGGCCTCAAGTTCCCCCCCCCATTGACGCTAATCCCCTCAGTTGTCCGGTTTTTACTAAAAAGAAGCGTCTCATGAAGGTCAATCTTCCAGTTACTGATAACGAGCGGGTCATGCGGGATGGTCAGACGATCGTCTCCAAGACAGATTTGAAGGGAATCATCACCTTTGCCAACCAGGAGTTTATCGATATCAGTGGCTTCACTGAAGCTGAGCTGATCGGGAAAAATCACAACATCGTTCGTCATCCGGATGTTCCGTCCGGCGCGTTCGGGGATCTGTGGCAGACCCTCAAGTCAGGGCGTCCCTGGACGGGAATTGTAAAAAACCGCTGCAAAAACGGTGACTTCTACTGGGTGGAAGCCAACGTGGCCCCCATTTTTGAAGAGGGTGAGATTGCCGGTTTTCTTTCGGTACGCAACAAGCCCAGCCGAGAGCAGATCTCGGCAGCGGAAACCGTCTACAAACTGGCGGCGGAAGGCAAGGTCAGTCTCCGAGAGGGGAGTGTGATCCGCTCGCCCTGGCGCGATCGGCTCAATCTGTTTCGCCGTTTCAGTATTTTGAAGAAGCTGATGGTGGTTTCGGCCATTCCCGTTATTGCGGTCATCCTGTTTGCTTCCGTTTTGATTCTGGACAGATGGCAGGCGCTGCAAGTGGTGGAGACGGAGCAGCTTGGCGCGGAACACCTGAGCCATCTGAAGCAGACCCTGCTGCACATCGCGGACCACCGCCGCCGAAGTACCGCGTTCCTGGCCGGTGATGACGGGGCCGGTGAGAACCTGGAGGCGCTGGATAATCAGATTTCGAAAGATCTCGTCAAGATCCGGCAACTTATCGTGCGGCATCATAACCGCTTCCAGTTGGAGGAAAATCTGGAGGGGCTCGAAAGTTACTGGGAAGAGATTCGCGAAGGGTATAGAGATCATGACCCGGCTGAGAATGTTTTCCTGCATACTGAACTTCAGTCTGACCTGATGCAGATGTTCCGCCTGCTGGGCAAGCATTCCGGGCTGAAGCAGGATCCAAATGTGAACACTCAGAATTGGAGTGTCCTGCTCATCGAACTGCTGCCGCAGATGGCGGATTTTCTAAGCCAATCTCAATCCATCGTAACGGCACTGCAGGCAAGTGGTGAATTGGATGAAGAGAGTGAGTCCGGGCTGACCAATACTTTTTACAGCTTGACGATTCTGGATGAGCGTTCCAGAAGGTTGCTGGAGGAGACGACGGCGAACACCCCCGGACTGGAAGAGAAAACAACGCCACCTTTTGGCGAGTACAAGTACGCATCCTCTGGACTCTTGCCAGCAATGCAGGAGCTCATGGCGAACAAGGTGTTGACTGGAGAGGAGTCCGGCGTCACGCCGGAGGATTTTTCCAGTCGCTCGGTGCAAGGGATAGATGGCCTTTTGCAACTGTTTGATATCGGCATCGGGCAGATTTATGCGGGCCTGAGTTTGCGTGAGCAGGAGGCGTTGAAGGTTGTTTATATCGCAGTGGGCGCAGCGCTGTTCATCGTGCTTGCCACAATTCTCATCAGCTATATTCTGTTGCGCAGAAGCGTGGCCATTCCACTCCAGGAGACGCTGAAGATTTTTCGCCGTATCAGTTCCGGTGAATATCACAACAGGATTGAGCCAACATCGGAAGATGAGATCAGCAATGTGCTGCGCGGCCTGAAGGCAATGCAGATCAAGCTCGGTTTCGATATCACAGAGGCCGAACGCCGGGCAGACGAGGCCCTGCGGATCCAGACAGCGCTGGACAATGTCTCCAGCTGCGTGATGGTTTCTGACCGGGATCACAACATCATCTACACCAACAGGGCCGTTCAGAAACTGTTCCATGATGTTGAGAAGGAGATCCAGAGGGCGCTCCCTGATTTTTCCGCCGAGGCTATCATCGGCTCAAGTCTTGACCGTTTCCACAAACACCCGGAGCAGCAACGCCAGTTACTTGACCAGTTGACCACCACAGACCGATCCCGGATTGACATCGGCAGTCGTATCTTTGACCTTGCAACCAGCCCGGTCATGGATGATGAGGGAGAGCGACAGGGTTCCGCGACCGAGTGGAGTGATGTCACCGAGCAGGTCCAGGTGGAAGAGGAAGTGGCCGCTGTGGTGGAAGGTGTGGTGCAGGGAGAACTGCAACAGCACATCGATCTTGAAGATAAACACGGATTCATGAGGAACCTTGGTACAGGTATCAACAAGCTTACCCAGGTTGTAGCTGAGAGCGTTTCAGAGATGGAGGGGGTTCTCGGCTCTCTTTCCGATGGTGATCTGACCCGAAAGCTCAGTGAAGAGAGTGAGGGGGCTTTTGGGCGTTTGGCCGAAGCGGCAAACCGGACGGTGGACAAACTCAGAAACATGGTTCAGGAGATCCAATCCTCCGCCGACGCCATCACGCAATCCACCTCTGAGATCGCCTCCGGGAGTACGGAGATGTCGCGGCGTGCAGAAACACAGGCCTCAAGTCTGGAAGAGACCGCTGCCAGCATGGAGGAGTTGACCGGTACAGTGCAGCAAAATGCAGAAAACGCCTCTGTCGCCAATCAACTGGCAATTGCGGGCAGAGGTGTCGGAGAACAGGGCAGCGAGGTGGTGACCCAAACTGTCCAGGCGATGGAAGAGATCAGCCAGTCAAGCAGTAAGATCGCCAACATCATTGGGGTTATCGATGAGATTGCCTTCCAGACCAATCTGCTGGCACTCAACGCTTCGGTGGAGGCGGCGCGTGCGGGAGAGAGGGGGCGTGGCTTCGCCGTAGTGGCAACCGAGGTTAGAAACCTGGCTCAACGCAGTGCTACTGCTGCCGGGGAGATCAAGGCGCTCATTAAGGACAGCGAAGAAAAAGTGGCGACAGGCTCTGGTCTGGTCAATAAATCCGGGGAGACCCTGAGAGAGATGATTGACGCCATGAAAAAGGTTGGCGATGTGGTCTCCGAGATAGCCGCTGCCAGTACAGAGCAGGCGGAGGGCATTCGGCAGGTAAACCAGGCCGTCATCCAGCTGGACGACAGCACACAACAGAATGCGGCGCTGAGTGAAGAGACTTCGGCGGCCAGTCAATCCCTCGATGACCAAGCCAGGCGACTGGTGGAATTGGTCAGCAACTTTACTCTACCAGAGTAATGATCCGGTAGGGTGCTCCTGATGCATTAGCCCTAAAGAAAATATGAGTATCGTCGATACTCCCCTATATATCTGAAAAAATTGCGCTATTCTGCGCGGGAAGGAGACGATGAATACAGCATTTGCAGTACTAATAGGATTGCTTGCTGCCTTTTCCGTTATGGCAGGCACCATCAACTACGAAGGCTCCTCCACGGTCGGAAAATTCATATCCGATGCCGATAAGGTCTACGTGGGATCCTCGTTCAAGGTCAATGATGACAGCGAAAGCCTGGGCGGAGAGCAGTGTGCCACCTGGGATACCTGTGAACTGGGCGGAGTCGCCCGCATGGTTGATCCCAGCGCGCTGAAACAGGGCGTGCGGGCGGTGATGATCGGCAAAGACGCCATTGCTGCGGTGGTCAATATTCGTAACCCGGTGACCCAGCTTTCCAAAACGCAACTCAGGGATGTGTTCAGCGGGAAGATTAAGAACTGGAAAGAGCTGGGGGGGGAAGATTTGATGATCAAGCCTTATATCGTCAAACCCGCTTCCGCAACCCGTCATGTGTTCCAGAAAAAAGTGATGGGTGGCGCCGAGTATTCGGGGACGGCAGTGGTTTCTCCCGACAGAAAAATCGTTGCCCGGGTAATTCATGAACGGGGCGCCATTGGTCAGATCAGTCTGGCCTTTCTCAAAAGCGTCAAAAGGATTGCCATAATCACTGTCGATGGTGAAAAGCCGGCATTGGATAATTCCAACTACCCGGTTACCCGTGAACTCAATCTGGTCACTCACGGCGAGCCTATGGGTGAGATCAGAAAATTCATTGAATGGACCCTTTCGCCCGAGGGGCAGGAAGTGGTAAAGCAGCGGTTTGTCGGAGTGAAATGAGAAAGCTCCGAGTTTAGCGCAAGTATGCCCAGAGTCGTTTGACAGTGGGATGATTTAGATACTCAAGGAGTGAGATAAATTCCTTGAGAAAACCATGAAAATCAAAACGAAAGTGATCATCGGCGCGGCACTGTTTGCGGCAATCCCGGTATTGGGCGCCAGTACGCTTATCGGATGGCTCGCCATTTCCAGTGGCAAGGTTGCCCTTGAAGAACAGGCAACCCATCAGATCCTCGCCGTTCGGGATAGTAAAAAAGCGCAGATAGAGGATTATTTCCGGGTGATCAGTGCCCAGATCCAGACCTTCTCCAACGGCCAGATGGTTGTGGATGCCATGCTGGGATTAGGAGATGCTTACCTTAATTTTTATGGTGAATTTGCTGAGCAGGCCCCTGATTTCTACCGAAAACAGCTGTCGAGCTATTATAAAAACGAGTACGCTGCTGAATACCAGAACCGAAATGGCGGACAAAGCCCTGCCGTCGATGAGTTTATAACGGGTCTGGATGAAAACACCACAGCCATCCAGTATCAGTACCTCAAGGCAAACCCTAATCCGCTGGGTGAAAAAGAGAAGTTGAGCGATCCTGAGGATGATACGCTTTACGCCCAGATCCACAGTCTTTACCACCCAAAACTGCTGAAGTTCCTGGAAAAGTTCGGTTACTACGATATTTTTCTGGTGGAACCCGAAAACGGTAACATTGTCTACTCTGTCTTCAAAGAGATCGACTTTGGAACCTCTCTCCTCTCCGGTCCCCATGCTGACTCCGGTTTGGGGGAAGCTTTCAGGTCAGCAATGAAAGCAGACAAAGCTGACGATGTCAGTGTCATCGATTTCAAACCCTATGGGCCGTCCTACAGTGAGCAGGCCGCTTTTATCGCGTCTCCTATTTTTGATGATGAGGACCGTATAGGGGTACTCATCTTTCAGATGCCGGTAGGCAGGCTGAACGGCATCATGACCAGTGGTGGTAAGTGGCAGGAGGTCGGCCAGGGCAAAACAGGTGAGACCTATCTGGTCGATAAGGATCTGGTTGCGCGCAGTATCAGTCGATTCATGATGGAATCTCCAGGCAGTTACCCTGCACTGCTGGGGAAATTTGGCGTTAGGAAAGGAATTACCGATGCAATCAGTAACAAGGGCACCAATGTTGGGTTACAGCAGATTGATACCCCCGCAACCTCGGCTTCGAGCCGGGATGAAACTGGTGTAAGTATCTTTGACGGTTATCGTGGAAAACAGGTGCTTTCAGCCTATGCTCCATTGAACGTTGCCGGGCTCGACTGGTCAATCATCAGCGAAATAGAGACTGATGAAGCATTCTCATCGGCTGCGGCCTTGAGCCGGGATATTATTAACTACGCTATTGCCATTCTGGCAACTGTTTTGGCCGGTTCTATCCTGGTCGGTTGGTTCTTCGCCTGCAAAGGGACAATCCTTATTCGAAGGCTTAACGCTACCATCAACGATATTGAGAAAAATGCCAGCCTGGTTGAACGCTGTGATGATACAGGCAACGATGAGATCAGCCAGATGGCTGAGTCGGTCAATCATATGCTCTCCCGCTTTCAGAACAGCGTCAGACAGGTATCGGACGCCACCAACCAGATGAGTGGCTCATCCAGGGAACTGCAGGCGGTCACCAGTGAATCCCAGTCAATCAATCTTGAGCAGCAGAGCCAAATTGAGCAGATAGCGACGGCCATTACCGAAATGGCGGCCACTGTCCGGGAAGTGGCATCGAATGCAGCCGCCACGGCCACGGCAGCCGGTGAGGCAGATACAGCCTCGAATGATGGTAGTAAAATTATCGAGCAGGCACTGAGCACTATTGATGGTGTAGCAGTCCAGGTTGACGGTGCTGCATCCGTCATCCAAAAACTGGAAGTTGACAGTCAGAGCATCGGCAATATTTTAAAAGTGATTCAAGGGGTCGCGGAACAGACAAATCTGCTGGCGCTAAACGCCGCCATTGAAGCGGCAAGGGCGGGAGAGCAAGGGCGTGGGTTTGCCGTCGTGGCAGATGAGGTGCGCGCACTGGCTGGCCGAACTCAAAGCTCCATTCACGAAATCGAGGAGACAATCGAAGACCTTCAAAAGCACTCAAGCCAGGCTGTCGAGGCGATGAAAATTAGTCAGCAAGGTGTGCAGGCGACCGTGGAGCGGGCAAAGGAGGCAGGAGTGTCTCTCGGATCCATTACACAATCGGTGGATACTATTACTGATATGGCAACTCAGATAGCCACTGCCACGCATCAACAGAGTGCGGTTGCTGAAGAGATCAGTCGCAATGCCGAGGGAATTGCCGGAACGGCACAACAGAGCCTAAAGAGTTCAGAGCAGGTGGCCGCCGCCAGTGATAGCCTGAATCATCTCTCTGTTCAACTGAAGGAACTGGTTGCACAGTTTAAGATATAGATAAATCATCAGAGATTCACATACGGTAGGCTGCGCCTCACACACCCTGTCTATCCGAAGCTCAGTCGGATTTTGTTATCTCTTCTGGCTTTCCGAATATATAACCCTGCCCATAGTCAACGCCGAGTTTAATCAGCAAATCCAGTACTCCATCCGTTTCCACATATTCAGCAATGGTCTTAGTGCCGGTTGAGCGTGCGACGTCACGAATGGCGGTAACTATGACGTAATCCAGTTTGTTGCCCTCAATTTCCCGGATAAATGAGCCGTCTATTTTCAGGTAGTCGACATGCAGTCTCTTTAAATATTCGAAAGATGCGGTGCCGGTGCCGAAGTCGTCAAGGGCGACGGAGCACCCCATCTCTCTGAGTTGACTGAAGAAGTGGGCTGCCTGTTTGAGATCACTCAAGGCTACGGTTTCGGTGATCTCAAAGCAGATCTTCTTTGCGTCGACATTGGTGTTATTTAGCTGTTCAAGGATATATTCAGGAAAAGCCATGTCGTTGATCGACTGTCCCGAAAGGTTGATGGCGCATATTGTTTCCGGCTGCCTGAGCATTGGGTCATTTTCAATAAGATGCAGTGCTTTGGACACGACCCAACGGTCAACATCAGGCATAAGATTGAAAGTTTCGGCATATGGCATAAAGATGCCGGGTTCGATCAGAGATCCATCGTCAGCTACCAGGCGTAACAGTATTTCAACGTGCTGCATTCTATTGTTATTCTTGACTGCAGCCTGTTTCTCATTGAGAGAAACGATGGGTTGATATAGAAGCCTGAATTGATCATCGGCAAGTGCCTGCTGGAGTTTACCCATCCATTTGGCCCGAATATCACGATCCTTGAGTACGCCGTCATCCATTGGGTCGATGCTGGTCAGGCCACGCTCACCTTTTGACAGCCTGTTGACATGGGCGCTTGCCAGTTCGAGCAGATGGTGTGGTGAGTCAAAATGGCTGGTGATAGGTAACAGGCAGGCCTTGGGTATTATGCTGAACTGCTTTTTCTCCCATTCAAACCGGTAGGGTTCGGGATTGTTTAACCATGTATGCGCACTTTTCGGCAGAGCGCCTTTTTCCTTTGATATAAAGGCAAATTCACCTGCGCCTATACGAAATATTTCGCAACTCGATGACAATATTTTGTTCAAATGCAAGCCGAAACGTTTGATCAGCATATTGCGACCGGAGACGCCATAGTGGCGACGCATCTCCTCGTATTGGTCGATCTCCAGATATCCCAACTCGGGTTTGATGCCGGCGTCACCTTTCATCAGAGATTCCAACCGGTCTTTCAGCGCTCTGGTATTCAGCAGGCCACTCAACGGATCATGGGTGGCGGCGTATCTAAGACGGCTTGTCTCCAATCGTCGCTCCAAGGTGATGACAGCAACACTGTAGGTTAAAAGCGAGATGGTGATAATAAAGGTAAGGAGTGCGATGTACTCCTGCTCAGTAACAGGTATGGGCGTGCCGCCAAAGCCGAATGCATAGAAGCTGAAAATACCGAAACAGGTAAGAAAAACCGCAACGCTGGAGAAGGTGACTCCCAGGCGATAGGCGCTCCAGGCCAGAAGCGGAAAGAGGATGAATAGTTGATCAGAAATTCCTGCATAGAGATAAGACTCTCCCCAGAGAAATGTCGAAAGAATGTTCAGGCTGAATAGGGAGAGCCATAGGATTTTTTCGCGGCCGTTCTTTGGATAGACGGCATAGTCACCATGGTAGAGCATGCTGAAATTTCGGCCGGCAAGAAAAATAACCGGGGTTAGCAGCAAAGCGCCAAAAGCTTCTCCCTGCCAGTAGAGGAAGAGAAAAATTCTGATGTCCTGGTCAGGGTCGACAAGCCCGGCAGGAACCACCATCGGCAGATCCAGCAGTGTATGAATCAGAGGAGCCAATATAACACCGAACCCGAAGAAGGTAAGCAGTGACTTGAGTGGCGCCTTCATGAGTACTTCCGGGATGAAGAGTCTCAGTCCCCAGAGGGCAAAATAGACGGAAAAGATCCAGGTTGTTGTTGTCCAGAGTGCAACCCAGAGTTCCAGGTTGTGGAGTGTTGTGTAATAGATGAACAGGCCGGCAAAGGCGCCTATCAGTGCCTTGTTGCCATATCTCCATGCAATCCCAAGACCGACACCGGCCGGGAGAAAAAACATGGACTCTTCCCGACCTGAAAAGTGGAAGGGTTGGGAGAGTGCTGTAGCCAGAAACAGTGTTACCGAGACTGATATATGGAAAAAAAGTGATTGTATGAATGGCATGATCAGCCGATTATAGAGCGAATCGGCATGGGGTGCCTGCTCTATTGTGGAGGGCGCTTGAGATTGGTTATGGTCAGTAGAGCGTTCCAGTGTTCTCGGAAAATATGTATTGGGTGTCAGTTCTAAACTGTTACATATTAATCAAGCGGCGCTGCCAGGCGAATAATAATCAGGTAGGCGGTTTCCTCTGCGATGAACTGAAGATCACTTCCTTTTAACAGACACCCTTCTTCTACGGGTTGCCCATTGGCAGTGCCTTTTCCGGTTGCAATATAGACCATGTAGTCATGTTTTATCTGATGATCCTGCCCAGGATTTAATCTTGCCGCCTCGACAATTGTCCGGCTCGTGAAATGAGTGTTCGGTCCAAATCCGCCGTAAACGCGTGATATGTTTCCAGCTTCAGTGGTACAGATTCTGTAATCTGCCGCCTCGCCAGCTTTTTCCGGCAGTACAAAAAGCTGGATCATTCTATTTTGCTGCCCATCTGGATTAATCTCGTTGTGGGTAAATCCCTCTCCTCCAGCTCTTTGAACCTGGACATCAAAGGCTGGTAGCGATTGACCCTGTCCCAGAGATCCTTCATGACTAATCCTTCCCTCAATCATGAAAGACAGGACATCCACCTCGCGATGAGGATGCAGTCCGGTTTCACCGTGGGGCTGGAATCGGGCATCGGCAAGATAGACAAAATTTCCCAATCCAGAAAAAGCTTTGCTGCCAGTCTGTTCGCCGAAGCCCTTGGGATCAACAACCAACTGATGTTCCCGTAGTCCGGCAAAACCGCCGAGGGGCAGATGATTTCGATGAAGTATTTTCATTTTGTAACTCATCCGTTGTGCGCAGTTATTGAAAGTTATCTCTATGTACTGAGAGTAGTGCTATAGTTTCAATAATGTAAGAACGCACTTTTTTAATACATAGTATCGTTTTGTATACTATTGGATCTGAAAAGGTATGACAGAAAAAGCGGAACAGCTGGAGAATCGCTACAACTGCCCGGTTGAGGCAACGATTAACGTAATTGGTGGGAAATGGAAGATTATTATCATTCACCATCTTCTAAGCGGAACCAAACGTTTTGGTGAGCTGCGGCGTTTGATTCCCCAGGTCACTCAGAGAATGCTGACTTCTCAGTTGCGGGAACTCGAAAAGGATGGCGTCGTGCACAGGGAGGTCTATCCCCAGGTTCCTCCCAAAGTAGAGTATTCACTTACTGAGTTGGGAGGAACCCTGGAGCCTGTTTTGTGGGTCATGCACGACTGGGGAAAAGGCTTTATGGACCAAAGCTGATCCCCGAAAATGTGCGGGCTTTTAGATAAACCAGGCTCAATGTTCAGGAAAGACAACATGACAGATGTTAAACAGATTTCACCCACGATATGTGTAGATGATCCAGCCGCCTGCCGCGATTTCTATGTGCAGTACTTCAACGCAAAAGTGGTCTTTGATGCGGGATGGTATATCAATGTCAGAATCGGAAAAGGTGAGCTGTGCTTTATGAAGCCACAGAGACCGGAGCAGCCGCTGTTTGCCGGAGAGGGTCTCATGTACAACCTTGAAGTTGAGGATGTGGATAGCGAACATCAACGTTTAACGGAACTTGGCTTGGTCCCTGTTATGCCACTTGATGATCACCCCTGGGGAGACAGAGGGTTTAGCATTGTTGATCCCAATGGCATTGCGCTATACATCTACACTCCCAGGGAGCCAGCACCTGAGTTCAAGCAGTATTTCAAGTAGGGCTGAACCTATCTGGTGTTCATCCGGAAACAGAAAGTGAGGAACACAAACTACAGCAACAAAGAGTAACCCAATCCCAGTACAGCGCATGCGCCAATAACCTGAACAATACCCGTCTTGTACTTGAAGAGGGCAATGAACGCAGCTGCGCCTATCAAGGCTGAAAACCATTCAAATGTCGCCTCAAAACCTTGAGGCCAAAGTACATGGTAGGCAAAAAAAGCGGCCAGGTTGAGCACGACACCCACCACGGCTGCGGTAATGCCGGTCAGAGGTGCGGTGAACTTAGCATCATCTCTGGTCGCCTCAACCGCCGGTCCGCCAAGCAGGATGAAAAGAAAGGAGGGTAGAAAAGTGAAGAGCGTGGCAATGCCGGCGCCGGCAGCACCGGCCAATGGAAGCATTTCAGGCCCAAAAATCTCTTTGGTCCAGCCACCGACAAAACCAACAAATGCAACAACCATGATGAGTGGGCCAGGGGTGGTTTCGCCCAGCGCGAGGCCATCGATCATTTGAGTCCCGCTTAACCATGCATATTGCTCGACACCACCTTGATAGACATAGGGCAAGACTGCATAGGCACCGCCAAAGGTGACAAGTGCTGCTTTGGTAAAGAACCAGCTCATTTGCGTGAGCGTTCCCTCCCAGCCATATGTCGTGGCCAGCATGGCCATTACTGCTCCCCCAATGAAAACCCCGACCAGGGAGAATGCGAAGAACCGGCTCCACTTAAATCGTGCATGCTCTGGAGCAGGGGTGTCATCATCAATAAGCGCAGGGCCGTAGGAATCCCTGGGTTCTCCATGATGACCGCCCGTTTTGAATTTGTCCGGTGCGAAATGTGAACCGACATAGCCGATGATGCCCGCCATCAGGACGATATAGGGGAAAGGCACATCAAAGGCAAAAATTGCGATGAACGCCAGTACTGCCATGGCGCGCAGCACATTGTTCTTCAATGCCCTGGAACCGATGCGGTAGGCTGCAAAAACCACGATTGCCGTTACAGCAGGTTTAATTCCATACAAAACACCCTCCACTGCAGGCACATCACCGTAAGCCAGATAGATCCATGTCAGACCAATGAGGATGAATAGTGACGGCAGGACAAATAACACACCGGCAGCAATGCCTCCCCATACACCATGCATCAACCAGCCGATATAGGTCGCCAGTTGTTGTGCCTCAGGGCCAGGCAGCACCATGGTGTAATTCAGCGCATGTAAAAATCGATGTTCAGAAAGCCATCTGCGCTTCTCTACCAACTCCTGATGCATCATGCTGATTTGGCCTGCCGGACCGCCAAAGCTGATAAAGCCCAGCTTGAGCCAATAGATCAAGGCCTCAATAAATGATACGGGTTGTGGTTTGTCAGTGACTTCGGGTGGAGTTGTTGACACTTGTTGAATACTCTTGTCTTGGGTCTGGAGATAACCTGTAGGGCGCTGGCAAGCTTACCAGCATCCTACAATCCCGATAGACCTACATAGATTGTGCTAAATAGTGTCCGTCTTTTTTGAGCGCACAAGCGTACCAGAAGCCTGTTCCGTTTGATTCACATCAGCATCCTGAACTCGCGAAACCAGCGTGCAAGTGATTCGTGGTAGTGGTGCGCTGCGTACTTCGGACCATTGTAGTAGCGTGCCAGTCTGTGAAAGTCATCCCCGGTCGGATTGCTCTTTCTGACCACATCCTCTTTTTTGCTTAGAAATCGCGCCACGAACTCTACTTGGCGAATTGCTGGAGCGGTAAAGAGCTCGGTTGCATTTTGCGCCCCCACACGCTTGTAGTTGGCGCCCATGACCTGACCCAATCCCATGCTCATGGACTGCATGCGAAGCTCTTCCAGTCCGGTATTTGGTTGTTGCCGGTTAAGACGGGACAGATAGTGCTGCTCAAATCTTGGACGGATAATGCCGGCCGTCTCCTGACGGATGATTGAGAGGATCCATTCCGGTCTGACCAATGTCCCGGTTTCATCTGCAAGTGCCTCGGAGACCGATGCTGCCATTGCGCCGTAACGCCCAAGTATCTTGCGGCAATTGAGATATGCGCGTTTATGCAGGGCATTGAGATGGAAGATGGCGTCATCGAAATTACCGGTCATCACCTGTGCGGAATCGGCCCGCGCAATCGCCTTTTTGAGCATTTTTTCCAGTGTGCTGGATGTTAACCTGGCGTCGGGGATTGCGCTGATCAGCGTCCTGGCTGTATTCCATTTGCAGGGATAGCAGAGGGTATCGCGGTTAATGGCGCGGGCGAGACGGTTTTCCACCTGAAACTGCGCTACCGCACGGTTGGTGCCGCGCCCGAAATCCCCATCGATAGCGAAGGCGCCGTTGGATGATGTGGAGTAGCCAAGGAAAATCAACAATCTCTGCACGGCTTTGATGCCCGCCTCCCCAGCGGATTTGCGTGTCAGAGTGGTGTCTCCAGAGAGAAAACGTGCCAGATCGGCGCGCCAGATGGTGTCTTCGTTGTCCGGGTGGGTGATAATCCGTTTTACGCGCTTGTCGTTAATGAGGTTTTTGAGTGACATGTTTCCTCCTTGGCGTGTCAACAGTGTGGGTGTTCAGATGGTGATTGCAGGGCCTCCTAAAAGAGTATAGCTGCTACAGCCACCAGCAAATAAAGCCAACAACATGCCGGGCTCGCAGGCCTGATCCGCTGCGCTTGAGCAGGTAAAAGACTATTGTTGCAGCCGCTCCTCCTCAGTGGATGGAGTTGGCGCACATTGCCAGCCCCAGCCTTCGAGTTTTTGCCTGAACTTGGCGGCCTTCTCTTCGCAGTAGCCGGTTTCGTTGTCGGCACTCCAGAGTATCTGCATCGAGTCGGGTAGCTCAGCCTCTTTGAAATAGCGCACCTCGCAGGGTGGAAGGCCGGTCTCCTGTTGATAGTGGATTTCGATACGCCGCTCAAGACCGTTGAGTTCGCACTGATAGATCTGATCTGCGGCGTTTGACTGGGTTGAAAAGGTGGTAATGAAAAATGCGGCTGCCACTGGCAGATACTGGCTAAAATACTTCTGCATTGCATGTTCTCCAAAAGTCTGGAAGGAGTTCCTATGTGGTCTGTCGAATAAGCCTCTATAATCGGGCGATTGCAAAGTTAATCGGCGGAACTGTGAGTCGGTCTGCGCCTACTGCGTGACCCGGTTCCGTTCGCCTCTTTCTTGTCGAAACATAATTTGCCTGCCATGAAACTACATAGTTCCTCTCTGATCAGATATCTCTGCATTCTGCCCTTGCTCGGTTTGTTGCTACCACTACAGGGGTTAGCCGAAGAGCTGGAAGCGCCTGTCTCCGAAGTCACGGAATCTGCACCGGACAGCCTGCGTTCACCACGGGCGGTCATGGAGACCTTTCTGGGCGCCATGAACGACATCAAGCGGGGGGAGCCGGAGCGGATCAGCGATGCGCTGGAGACGCTGGACCTCACCTCGGTCAATGCCTTGGTGCGCACAGAGCGCGGTGTGGATCTGGCCCGGCTTCTGCTGGAGACAATGGATCGTACCCGGCTGGTCGATCTGCAGCGGATACCCGACAGGCATGAAGGAGAGCCATGGGTCTTCCAACGTTATGCCAAAGGGGCGCTGCGTATCTCGCGCTACTCTGATGGCCGTTGGCTGTTCGACAATGAAACGATAGCCCGCCTGCCGGCAATCTGGGAGGAGGTCTCGGCACGCAGCAAGGTGGAAGGGTTGTCGGGTGATGACTCGGTGTTGCCCTGGCACCTGCGTATCCAAAATGCCATGCCGGCGCTGCTGAAAAAAACGCTTTTTCTGCTGGAGAACTGGCGCTGGCTGGGCATCTTTTTTATCGTCCTGTTTGGGGTGATGGCGGACAAGCTGATCTCCCTGTTACTGCGCCGCCTGGTAAGCCGCTGGCGACGGGAAACCCGCCGACTGGCTTTCCGTGATATCTCCGAAGATATGCTGCGGCCCCTGGGATTGTTGGCGATGGCGGCGATCTGGTGGGTCGGTATTACACTGCTGGGTCTGCCTGAGTCGACCATGCTGGTGCTGTTGGTGGCGGTCAAATTTCTTGCGGCCCTCTCTGGTGTCTGGGTTGCCTATCGACTGGTGGATCTGGTGGGCGGATGGCTCACCGAGCGGGCGATGCTGACCGAGACCCGCCTGGATGATGCGCTGGTGCCGTTGATTCCGCGAACCCTGAAGATATTCGTCACCGTGATCGGCGTGATCTTTATTGCTGACAATATGAATATCAATGTTTCGGGGCTGCTGGCAGGCCTCGGTCTTGGTGGTTTGGCCTTTGCATTGGCGGCCAAGGATATGGTGCAGAATCTCTTCGGATCGGTCACGATACTGCTTGATCGTACCTTCTCGGTGGGGGACTGGGTCGTTGTCGACGGTAAGGAGGGCGCGGTCGAGCGCATCGGATTTCGCAGTACCCGCATTCGCACCTTCTACAACTCGGTGCTTACCGTGCCCAACTCCCTGTTCATCACCGCGAAGGTGGACAATATGGGAGAACGACGCTACCGCCGTCTCTCCACCAAGCTGGGTCTGGCCTATGAAACACCGCCGGAGAAGATCGAATCCTTTTGCGAAGGGGTGCGTGAACTGGTGCGCCAACACCCCTATATGCGAAAGGACTACTATCATGTCTACTTCAATGGATATGCCGACAGCGCCCTGGAGATACTGGTTTATGTCTTCTGGGAGACACCGGACTGGGGTACCGAGTTGCGCGAACGGCACCGCTTTTTGCTGGATATTTTGCGACTGGCCCAAGGGCTGGGTGTGGAGTTTGCCTATCCAACGCAGACCCTCTACATGAAGCAGGATGGGGAATCCGACGGCGGAACCGGGTCCACGACTTCCCAGAAGCAGGCCTTAGACGAAGGCAGGGAAATAGCACGGAATATCGTTTCAGAGACCACCGGTCTGGGAGAGCGGCCACCACCGGTGAAGTTTTGACTGAACATATTAGAGTCCCCGATAGGCGTAGGTCGGATTAGACGCGCAATAGTACAAAACTGGAGTCTGGCACAATACTTCATGCGCGACGTAATCCGACAAAACAGCGTCGGGTTACGATGCGCGGCAAGTCAAGTGCTGAAATTCAAGCTCAGCGCCGTACGCATCTAACCCGACCTACAGAAAGACGAATTGTTTAAATGAAGATCTGAACAGTTATGTTCTGACTGAACTTTTTAACGATCAGAATGCCGTAGCTGAAAACAAGGAGCAAGTCATGAGGAATTTGAACATCCAACAATTGATAACCGGCTTTCTGCTGGTGATATCGGTCTCTCCGGCTTGGGCGGAAGATAAGGACCCTACCTACGATCGGGTCACCCTCTCGGTGAATGCAGAGACGAAGGTGGGCAATGATACGCTGGTGGCGGTGCTCTACTCCCAGAAGGAGGGGGCAAATACCACGAAGCTCGCGCGCGAGGTGAATCAGAACCTCGGCTGGGCCTTGGATATGGCAAAGCAGACTGCTGATATCAAGGTCCAGACCCTGGACTACCGAACTGACCCGATCTATCGCAAACAGGTCCTTCAGGGCTGGCGGGTGAAGCAGTCGCTGCGGCTGGAGAGCCTGAACAGTGCAGCACTCAGTAACCTGATTGGAGAGTTGCAGAAGCGGTTGGCGGTGGAGTCGATCAGCTACCAGGTCTCGCCGGAGAAGCGCAAATCATCTCAGGATGAACTGATTCAGCAGGCGCTGGCCGATTTCCGCGCTCGGGCCGAAATGGTTGCCAAAGCCTGGGAGCGTCCCGGCTACCGGCTGGTGCAGATCAATATCAACACCTCTGATCACACCCCAAGACCCAAGATGATGCGCATGGCTGCGATGGAGATGTCTGCGGACGCCATGCCGGCGCCCGCGATCGAGGCGGGTAGTCAGACAGTGCGCGTGAGCGTCAGCGGCGTGGTGGAACTGACGCCCTGAACGGCCTGCTGGAATGCCCGGTCCGCTGCGCTTGATCGGGCCTACTTAGGCGGGTTTAATCGCAGCGGAACCGGCAACTCCAACGGAGATTACTCCAAAGTGAGAACCCGGATTGAGTCGGTGCCGCCTTTCTTCTGGCCTGATCCGGCGGTGGCGATGATAAGGTCGCCAGCCCCCACATAGCCCAGCTCACGAGCGCGCTCCAGACCGTAGTCGAGCTTTGCCTGATCGTTGATCTCTCCCTCGAAACAGATGGGGAAGACGCCCCAATTGAGAGAGAGGCGGCGGGCAACGATACGGGAGCTGGTGATTGCCAGAATCGGGCAGTCAGGGCGGCGTCGGGAGACCATGCGCGAGGTGAAACCGGTTTCGGTGAGGCTGAAGATGGCGCGGGCATCCAGCTCTTGCGCCATGGTGGCGGAGGCAAGGCTGACCGCCTCCGTGACGATGTTCGAGCGGCTGCCCGCCACCCGCTGCAGATATCCGTACTCTTTCAGGTAGGACTCGGCGCGGGTCGGTTTGGGGTTGCGCTGCATCGATGCGAGCATCTCGGTGGCGGTGACCACCGGTTTGCCCTGGCCGACGGTCATGTGGATGATCTTCTTCTGGGTGCCGGGCACGTCCGCCAATGGCAGCTCCACACCCAAGTCGCCACGGGCCACCATCACGCCGTCAGCCGCCGCGACTATGCCCTCCAGGTTGTTGACCCCAGCACGATTCTCGATCTTGGCAATGATGGGGATCTTGACTCCATGGTCTGCCAACACCTCCCGCAGCAGGGTGACGTCTTCCTCGTGTTGTACAAAAGAGGCGGCGATATAGTCGACCTCATTCTCGGCGGCGAAGGTCATTTCTCGGATCACGTCGTCCCGATTCTCTGGGCTGACGGCACGCAGGGAGAGTTCGGTCTCCGGTAGATTGACGCTCTTCGTATCGCCCAGTCGTCCCCCGAGCACTACCCGACAGTGGATCTCATCTTCGTCGACTTGCTCTGAAATGAGTTCGATGTTGCCATCGTCGAGCAGGATTGGCGTACCCGCTCCGATCTCCTGGGGCAGCTTTTTGTAGGTGATCGAAGCTCCCTCCTGGTTGCCGAGCCGACCATCGGTGAAGAGTGTGAAACAATCCCCTACCGTCAGATCGACCCAGCCCTCTTCAATACGGCCAGTGCGGATCTCGATACCCCGGGTATCGATCATGGTGGCCACGCTGATGCACAGCTTCTCAGCGGTCAGACGGATGCGTTTCAGTCGTTCCCTGTGCTCATTGTAACTGCCGTGGGAGAGATTAAGACGTGCGACGCTCATGCCTGCCTGCATCATTGCTTCGAGGGTTTCGAGGGAGTCACAGGCAGGGCCTATGGTTGCAATGATCTTGGTTTTACGCAGGGGATTCTGGATTTCCATGATGGTGGTGGACCGGTTGAGTGCTGTCTTGTCACCGGTTGATGTGATCCATCTTGGGGGGCACCCTAAGACCGTTCGGGACGAATAGATTCAGCAGTAAGTGGAGAATTGAAACAAGCCATTATCCTCTGCCTCAATGCCGAGTGCCAGCTTTAGATTCAATCCTCAATCAGAGGGTAGGAGCGGCGCCCCGCCACGATAGGGTGCGCAGTTATTTGTTGAGCGTTTTCAGCAACTCATCCACCGTAATCGTCTGAGTGTCAACGGCACCGGTCTGATTTGGCTGTTCTACTGGAAAGGTGCGATGGCCACTGATCATGCCGGAGATATCCGATCCACTGCTGTTCGCATCGTGACTGAAGACCGCAAGTATATGCAGCGGCACAAAGGTGGCGACGAAGAGATAGCTGATATGGTGCAGATCGTGAAGGCTGATGTTGGCAAAGAAGACTATCTCCTTCTGCAGCATCAGCCCGCTGGCGACAGAGAGGGTCAGGAACAGAAACAACAGCAGATAGAGTGGACCCCAGAGTGGATTGTGGGCAAACCACTTCGGTAACGGAGCGCGCCCCAGGGTGAGATAGAAGCGGAGGACCTCTGCAGCTTGCCTCAACCGATGTGCATTGGGTTCACAGTCTGTGATGTGATCGGTGCCGCGACCGAAGAAGAGTAGGTAGAACCTGAGCAGCAGGGCCGGGATCAGCAGGGCGCTGCAGAGAAAATGCAGATCCTGGGTGCCTGTCTCCAGTGCCGGAGCGGCGCTGCTCAACCAGCCACTGAAAAGTAGACCTGTGACAGCAAGGGTAATTGCCCAGTGGGAGAGTCTCAGCCAGCGGCTCCAGACCCGGACTCGGGTAATTTGGGAGGTTTCCACTAGTGCTCTATCAACGTGATAATTGCTGAACCCGTAATTATCATATTGATAGAGCTAAAGTCCGCAGCTGCCGCCTGGGCAACACCCGCCAGACGCGCAAGGGGGTTCACTACCGCTGTTACTGATGATGGCGCCGCCGGTGATCAGCCTTTTGACTGTTGCATTGGCGGGTGTATCGTCGGTTTCGATGCCTGCCTTGTTGCAGAGTTCTCCCCATGTTGCGATACCCTCACTCATTTTATGGGTGACTTCGACGGTGCGGCTGTTCGCTGAACAGAAATAATCATAAGTGGGCATAGGTTTACTCCTGAATGGCGTTCTATTGTTACAAAATTTCTATCTGTTTTCAGTGGATTATTCTCCGTATCATGGGCCTTTATTGAGATTTTAACCATTGCCATGTTACGCCAGAGAAAATCCAAACGGGAACGAAGAGAGTCGCGGGATCTCGCACTGCTTCGTTACAGGAAACAGCGCAATCGAAACCTGTTGGCCCAACCCGGCGTACACGATTTCATTATTGTTATGGATGGCATGAAAGCGGGTTTCAATGTGGCGAAGATCTTTCGCAGCGCGGAGGCCTTTGGTGCGCATGAGGTACACCTGGTCGATATTGGTCCTTTTGATCCATCGCCCGCCAAAGGCTCGTTCAAAAAAGTACCCGCCCGCTTTTTTGAGAAATTTGAAGCGTCCTACAATGACCTGACAGCACGCGGATACCGGATTTTGACTCTGGATGCCGCCTGTGGGGAATCACTGGTCGATACTGTCCTGCCGGAAAAATGCGCCTTCGTATTGGGACATGAGGAGTGGGGACACAGTTTCGAGGTCTCCGACTACCCGGATATCGGTTGCCTGTCGATTCCACAATTCGGGCAGGTGGAAAGCCTCAATGTGGCGGTAGCCGCCTCTGTCGTGATGTTCGAATACGTGCGTCAGCACGGAGCAAAATGAATTACTTGGAGTTGTGAAGTTATGAGCAATGCAATGAACTATCTGTTGGCCGCCCGCCCCGAGGCGATGACGGCCTATTTCACTTTCCTGAAAAAGTCAGGTGATCATCTGGATACAAAAACCCGGGATCTCATTTCTGTGATCACCAAGGTTGCGGTACAGACAGAGGGTGGCTTTCGGCAATATCTGACCCGTGCCTTACGCAATGGCGCAACGCCCAATGAGGTGATCGATGCGCTATTGATGGCGTTTCCCGTACTTGGGCTGGCGAAGATCGTTTGGGCCACCGATATTCTATTGGAGATGGATATTCCCGATTTTCGTCCGGAGGCTTTGTTGGCAGAGGCCGATTGGCACGATATTGCGGATCTCGATGAGATAAAGCTGGAGGATACGACCTGGTTGGAAGTGGAGGGACGTCACCTGTTTATCTACCGGGATGAGGCGGATATACGGGTCTATGACAGTCGCTGTCCGCACCAGGTTACCGATATTCCACACCTCTCGCTTGAGGGTACCAAGCTGACTTGTCCAAAACACCAGTGGGCCTTCGATGTGGTGAGTGGAGAGTGTGTCGAAAAGGGCAAACATCCCCTGCGCCGTTTTGAGCACAGAGTGGAAGCGGGTCGTCTTTTGGCTTTCTGGTAAGCTCAGGCTGATGATTTCAGGTGTCGTCCGGCGACTCGGATAACTCTTCGAGGCCGAGAGATAGAACGATGCCGCAAATAATGGCTAACAGTATCCAGGTCATGGCTGACTCCCTCCAAGGAGTTTTGATTATAGGCTTTTATTTCCGAATAATGAAATTCATTCCTAGAGCATAAGAAATATATTAAATACTAAATCTTAGCCATGAGATAGATCAATTTGTCAGCAATTCAAGGTGAATGGGTGCTGATAACAGCCTACTGGGGCAGTGTTGAGTTGCGGGTCAGATTGTTTCCCGGCCCAGAAACATCACGCTCGCCGGACGCTCGCCGTCGAGTTGAATGCGTGATAATGAGGCACTGGCGATGGAGAGTCGGTACATGGTTTCAATCGGTGCAGAGATCGTGTTTGCCAGGGCGGCACGAATTACACCGGCGTGGGTGACGATCAACAGGTGTTTGCCGGCATGAGTTTCGATGGCTTCACCGAGTGCGGCGGCAACCCTTTGGCTGAATGCCTCCAGCGGTTCGGCCCCGGCAGGCCGGTTTCCCAGTGGATCCCGATAGAAGCGGGCGAGAATCTGTGGGTCTAACGCTCGTAGCTCAGCGCCGCTCTTACCTTCCCAGTTGCCGAATCCCACCTCTTTCAGGCGGTCGTCCTGTTGCAGGGGGATCTCCAGTTTTTGACTCAATGCCTCGGCAAACGCCAGGCAGCGGCTGAGTGGGGAGCTGATGATCTGCTGCCAGGGAGTCTCGCCAGAGACTGCGCGCCACATCTCCTGCCAACCCTTGTCGCTCAGTGGGTCGTCGATCTGTCCCCGGTAGCGGCGCCCACCCACGGGTTCACCGTGCCTGAGCAGGTCGATGGTCGTCTGTCCGTTCATAACCAGTCGGCAAAGGTGAAGAGCCCCAGCATGACACCCCAGACTACCAATGATCGCCAGACAAGGCTCATGGCTGCTTCCACCAGATAGAGGTGGTGTGTTGTATCGTCTCTATTGCGGTCCAAAACACTGGCCAGACGCAGGGCGCCGCTGCCGGTACAGATCAGGATGCCGCTGGCGCTGTCGCTGAATTCGTCAAAGCGCTGCTCATTGTAGCTGCGCCAGCCGTTCATGGCGTCTTCAAAGCTGCCGGCGATAGCATAGGAGAAAGCGGTAATACGGGCGGGTATCCAGTCGAGTATCGACACTAACTGTCGGCTGAAGAGATGGAAGTCGAGATCCTCACCGGCGGTGTGGGTGAGAGGGAGCCGGGAGGCGAGGCGATAGAGCAGTGCACCAATGGGGCCAAGCACCAAAAACCAGAAGATGACGGCGAATATGCGGTTGTTGGCCTGGATGAGGATGCTCTCAGCGACCGCCTGAGAGTAGGCGGGATCATGCGGTGGCGGCTCATCGTTGAGCAGGTTGCGGGCAACGCCCCTGGCATGCTGCTCGTCGCCTTCGTCTCTGGCCTTGATGAAATGGCTGATCTGCTGGTCCAGGTCGTTGGGTCCCAGGCTGTAGAGCAGTACGGCGCAGGCAAAGAGTGCGCCAGGCAGACCGGCCAGAGTGACATCAAAAAGCTGTTGCAGCAGCAGGCTGATGACACCCCCAAAGCCGTTGCGCATCCAGACAGGTAGCTCCTGACGATAATACCAGTCGCTGTAGTCATTGAACCAAACCGGTTGGTGCAAGGCCTGTTTGTGCAACAGAAAACGTTCCGCTGTCAGGCAGATTAGGATGATGATCAGACTCATGGCGCAAGTGTCGGGGATGGCAGGGAAAGTTGCAAGTGAAGGGCGGGTGTTTTGGCGGTTTATAGATTTCGGGACAACGGCAATAATCCGTAGGCCTGATCAAGCGTAGTAGGGGATCCGGCATAGGCTGTTTGTCCGTAGCCTATGTTGCCTGATCCGCTACGCTTGATCAGGCCTACACTCCAACAACATGCGGCGATACCTCTCCCAGTCGAATGCCGGGCCGGGGTCGGTTTTGCGGCCAGGCGATATATCGGCATGGCCGGTGATTCTATTCGGCGTGATAGCAGGATAACGGGCCATGATCTCGCGGGTGACCTCTACCAGGGCGGTGTATTGAGCGTCGGTATAGGGTTGCTCATCCGTGCCTTCGAGTTCGATGCCGATGGAGTTGTCGTTGCACCGTTCCCGACCCGAAAAGCAGGATTCGCCTGCATGCCAGGCGCGATGGTGCAGAGGGACATATTGAATCGACTCGCCATCTCGCCGGATCAGCAGATGGCTGGAGACTCTAAGTGCGGCAATTTCAGCAAAATAGGGGTGCTGTTCGCTCCTGAGCCGATTGAGAAACAGGTCGTCGATCCAGGGGCCGCCAAACTTGCCGGGCGGCAGGCTGATGTTGTGGATCACCAGCAGGTCGATCTCACACCCGGGGGGGCGTTCGTCCTGATTGGGTGAGGGTCGCTGCTTCGCACTGGAGAGCAGGCCGTCCGGCCGCTCCCTAAACACGTTTATTTCTCCAGTTCTGTGTTGACCAGCCCCTTGAGCACCATGTCGGTATGGCTGACGATGCCGACGACCTTGCCGTTCGATACCACCGGTGCACGGGAGAGGTCGAAGCGGGCAAACATGCGGGCGCAGTAGCGGATATCCATGTCAGAAGGGACTGTGAGTGCCGGTTTGGTCATGATCTCGTAGATATTTACCCGTTCCGGCGCCCGATCCTTCGCCAGCACCTGGCGGGCGATATCGGAGAGCAGCACCATGCCGTACTCGTCATCTTCATTGCGTTTTTTTACGATCAGGCACTTGGTCTCTACGTGGGACATGGTATCCAGAGCCTTGGCGACGGTGTCCATGCCGTCGACTAGGTCAAAGCTGGTCTTCATCACGTCCATTACGCGAGTGATCTGGGTTGTCATAACTCTTCCTCCACTACTTGGCTCAAACTCTGAATCTGATGACTGACCCCAACAGCGTCTTCGATATCGATCTGGAAGGCGATGCCGGTGCCGGGACGTTCGTCGAAATCCCCTGCCTTGGCGATGGTTTCAAGAATGGGGCGGCTCAGGTGTTCCTCCACCAGCAGCAGCACTACGTCCCGTTGGGTCTCAAGTGTTAGTCCGAAGAAGGTCTTCGCCTGCTCCACACCCTCACCCCGGGCCTGGTTGATGACGGTGGAACCGGTAGCGCCGGCTTTGCGGGCCGCGTCCAGTACAATATTTGTATGGCTGTCCTCCACCAGTGCAATGATGAGTTTAAAACGCATGATCTCTATCTCGGTTGAAAGTTATCGTTTATTTCTATTGCGCCACTCGCCCAACTGGGCATACCCCATCACCGCTATGATAGGGAACAGACAGGCAAAGGCAATCAGGCCGAAACCGTCGAGCAGCGGGTTGCGCCCCGGTATGTTGTTCGACAGCCCAAGCCCCAGGGCTGCCACCAACGGCACCGTGACTGTGGAAGTGGATACGCCTCCAGAGTCGTAGGCCAGGGGGATGATGGCTTTCGGCGCGAAAAAGGTCTGCGCAATGACCACCAGATAGCCGGTGATGATATACCAGTGCAGCGGTGTGCCGCTGACGATCCGGTAGCTGCCCAGGGCGATGCCGAAGGCAACACCGATGGCGACGGCTATGCGTAAACCCCATTCGCTGATGGCACCGCCTGAAACCTGATTCGCCTTGATGGCGACGGCGATCAGTGAGGGCTCCGCGATGGCGGTGGAGAAGCCGATGGCGGCGGCAAACAGATAGACCCAGAAATAGTGGTGCCATTGTACAACATCGTGTTCCCCGGTAATGCCGAGAAAATCGGGATCGGTCAGTTGGCTGGCCATGAGTTCCCCGAGGGGGAACAGCGCCAGATCAAGGCCTTCCAGGAAAAATGCCAGTCCGAGCAGCACGAAGATGAAGCCCGTGATGACCTGTCGTGGATTATGCAGCGGCCGCCGCAGCACCAGGAACTGAAACCCGAACAGGATGCCGGCGATGGGCAGAACATCCAATACAGTTTGGGCGAGTACCCCCAGCAGATTGCTCAGAACCGTTATCACAATAGTATTCCGTAACCCATCACGAAGATCATCGGAGTGAGAGAGGCAAATGCGATCAGGCCAAAACCGTCCGTCATGGGATTGCGCCCCTTGATACTGGATGCGAGACCAATGCCGAGCGCGGTCACCAGGGGGACAGTGATGGTGGAGGTGGTGACGCCCCCGGAGTCATAGGCGATGCCGATGATCTCTCGGGGTGCGAAGGCGGTCATGATCACCACGCCGAGATAGCCGCCCATGATCAGGTACTGCACCGGCCAGCCCTTGATGATACGCAGGACGCCGATGACGATTGCGAGACCGACAGAGAAGGCCACAGTAAACCGCAAGCCGCTGGCGTAATCTTCCATGGATTCGATATTGTTCGCTATCATGCCGCCAACTGCTGCGACTTCTGAGGCTTCCTCTGCGATCTTGATTAATGCGGGTTCGGCAATCGTGGTGCCGAAACCGAGGGAGAAAGCGAAAGCCAGAAGCCAGGTGACGCTGCCTTTTTTGGCGAAATCCCAAGCCATCGCCTCTCCCAGAGGGAACAGGCCGATTTTCAGTCCGTGGATGAACATGCTCAGGCCGATAACCACCAGCAGAGTACCGAAGAGCAGGCTGCCCAGATTGGGGATGGGCTGTTGCAGTACCAGTGTCTGAAAAAAAGCGATGACTGCGATAATGGGGAGCAGATCACGGATGCTGTCCAGCAGAGAGGTGGCGAGATGCCGGATCAATCGCATAAATCGGGAACCCAGAAATAAATTAGCCAAACCATAACCCAGGAAGAGTGCTTTGTTAAGAAATTACCGCTCTTCAAGCCGGATTCCCCATCCGGATCGGGATTTTTGATCATGAAATGAGCGCGGCTCGTTAAGCTATCGTCAGGAATGCCGCTATAATTACTGAACCAAATTGAATGCTATGGGATAAAGTGCTAATTTCCCAGCATCTTGCATGGTGGAGCGGAGACACTTCTTTAGTAGAATGAGCGGAATAGGTGGTTTTGTGAAGACATTCGCAGTCATAACAAGGTTGTTGACATAGTCTCCCAATGTGACTTGGAAGTAAATGGAATCGGTGGGTTGAGATAATCCGCCAAACGGCTGAGGCCATTATCACAATTATTAAAATGCAGCGGCAAGACAACATAATCTCTTTCGGTGATTCTGCAACGCGCAAGCGGCAGATCTCTCTTGATGCGAAGGGTCGCAAGATCGTCGACGCTTGTCGTAAACACGTCGTCAGAACACTCCCCCAATTGATGAGCGGATTGTTCGAAAAGCTCGATGACGCAATGTACGAGCTGGCCGACAAATCCGGCAATGATTCCGTGCAGACAACCTACTTCGACGCGATGCGTGAGTTGCGTAAGGAGCGAGCCCGGATCGACCGGGTGTTCAGCCGGGAAGTGTTGCAGAAGTTCGACCGTTTCTGGGAGACGGGTGAGGCTCCAGTCAATCAACGGACCTTTGCCGAACTGAGTCGCGACTCCGAGATGTCCCTGCTGGGCGAGGATGAGTTGGAAGACTCTCTGGCCATCACCAACATGATCTCCAAAAGCGAGAACCGCTACTCCAGAGAGCTGTATGCCCTGGGGCAGCGTTTTGTTCAGCTGACCGGTGATACGGATGAGGTGAGCGAGCAGCACAATCCGCTTGCACCCGGCGTGATCTGCAATGCCTTCCAGGAGGCGATGCGGAATGTCGAAGTTGATCTGCCGGTCAAGCTTGTTATCTACAAGCTGTTCGACAAACAGGTCATGCACTACATCGGCGGGCTTTACGACGAGCTTAATCTGGTGCTGGGCAAGGCCGGCATAATACCCAAACTGACCCCGCAGGTACGGCGCAACCCGGTCTCTCCGGCGGTCAGCCGCGCCCGTCGTGAAGCACAGGCCGACGGAAGGGCCGGCGAGGATGCCGATGAACGGAGTGACCTGCAAACCGAGGTTTTCGAGACGTTGCAGCAGCTTTTGAACCTGCGGCGGGGTGTAGCACCTGCCGCAGGGTCTGCAGTACCGGGACGGATGCCGATAGGTGCCGGCGGGGTGCCGATCTCGGTGCCTCTGGTGGAGACGGTCGAACTGCTCAGTGCGCTCTCTACCCTGCAGCAATCCAATACAGTGATGGTACCCCTCAATAACGAGGGAGAAGGCAACCTGCGCACGCGGCTGGCCAGCGATCTGCGCATGTTGGAAGAGGGTAGAACCCATCGGGCGCTGGGAGAGGCGGACAACGATACGATCGACGTCATCTCCATGCTCTTTGAGTTCATTCTGGACGACCACAGTTTACCGGATGCCATGAAGGCCCTGCTGAGCCGCCTGCAGATTCCCATGCTAAAGGTCGCCATCATCGACAAGGCCTTCTTCAGCAAAAAGGTGCACCCTGCCAGACGGCTGCTGAACAACCTGGCACAGGCGGCGATTGGCTGGAATGATGACGGTGACCGATCGCCCGGCGGCCTGTTTGGCACGGTCGAAAGCATGGTTAAGCGTGTATTGACGGATTTCGACGACGATCCCTCTATCTTCACGGTATTGAATGACGAGTTCAATGAATGGTGGGAGCGGGAGCAGCGTGGCGCGGATGTGGCAGAACAGCGCACCAATCAGGTAACCCGTGGCAAGGAGCAGTTGCGCGCAGCCAAGGCCGCTGTTACCGATGAATTGAACAAGCGGCTGCAGTTTCAGAAACAGCTGCCCGATGCGGTAATATCACTATTACGCGACGGTTGGAAAGACGTACTGCTACTCAACTATCTGCGGCAGGGGCCAGAGAGTGAAGAGTGGAAGGAGTCCCTGGAGATAGTCGATAAGCTGCTTTGGAGTGTCGCGCCGAAAAAAGAGTATGCGGAGCGGCAGGAGTTGCTGCGCAATATTCCTGAACTCCTGCGGAACCTGCGGGAGAGACTGAACGCGATCTCTTTCGATCAGCACAAAATGGCGCGGCTTTTTAAAGAGCTGCAGAATTGCCATATTGCCTGTCTGCGGGGAAAAAGCCTCTCTGCCGGAGTCGATACGGTTACAGATCTGCATATCAGTTTCCCCGACAGTCAGTTGATCAACCAGTCTTCCCTTTTGGTGGATGATCTCGAACCTGAGACTGTTGCTGTGGCGATCCACGATAAGTTCACCGAACAGGCTGAGTCGCTGGAGATTGGAGCCTGGCTCGCACTGTTTGACGGTGAAGAGAAGAAGCGGGTCAAGTTGTCCTGGAAGAGCGATGTCACCGATGTCTTTGTCTTCGTCAACCGCAAAGGGGTCAAGGCCCTTGAGCTGACAGTGGATGGCCTTGCCATGCATCTGCGTGACGGCAGCGCCGAGGTGCTGGACGTTACGAACGCCCCGATTATGGATCGGGCGCTCGGGGCCATGTTGGATGCACTGAAACATACCGGGACGGCTGCCGGATAGGCCTGACGAAACCAGGAACACCCCCCCCCGATCGATCGCCGGGTTTTCGGATTAAGTGGATTTAGCCGATAGCCCTCCTGTCGTTGACACTTTCCCTCGCTGCAATTAAGTTCATTCAATGCACGGCTATTTCCCCGATACATCCACTCTAAAGAGATTCAATTCATGAGCGAAAAAATTACCGATTCCGGTTTGAAGTATGACGATCTGGTCGAAGGCGAGGGAGAAGTGGCTGCCGCAGGCCAGACTGTCTCTGTGCGCTATACCGGCTGGCTCACCGATGGCAGCAAATTTGATTCCTCAGTGGATCGTAATGAACCCTTCAGTTTTTCTCTCGGCAGAGGGATGGTCATCCGGGGTTGGGATGAGGGTGTCGCCGGGATGAAGGTGGGCGGCAAGCGCAAACTGACCATTCCGTCGCAGCTTGGATATGGTGCTGTCGGTGCGGGTGGTGTAATTCCGCCGAATGCCACCCTGGTCTTCGACGTGGAACTGATCTCTGTGAACTGACGTGATATTTCCCGCACCGAAGTTGATAACCCGCCAGGTGCGGGATGCCCTCGACGAAGATATCGGTTCAGGAGACCTCACCGCCGGTCTGCTTAATGTGGATGCAGTCAGCCGCGTCGAGGTGGTCTGCCGGCAGTCCGCCGTAATCTGTGGAACAGGTTGGTTCGATGAGGTTTTCCGCCAGCTCGATCCGAAGATTGTCATCGAATGGCGTGTTGCAGATGGTGACCGGGTGGAGCTGGATCAACAGCTCTGTACCCTGACAGGGAACAGCCGTGCCCTGCTCACTGGGGAGCGCACCGCGCTGAACTATCTGCAAACCCTTTCCGGAACAGCGACCCGGGCGCGCATCTATGCTGATCGGGTGGCGGGAACCGGCGTGCGTATTCTCGATACCCGCAAGACCCTGCCTGGTCTGCGGCTGCAGCAGAAGTATGCGGTAACCTGCGGTGGCTGTGATAACCACCGCATCGGCCTCTACGACGCGATACTGATCAAGGAGAATCACATTCACGCCGCCGGTTCCATCGCTGCGGCGTTAGACGCGGCTCAGGATTTGGTCCCTGGCGGCGTGGGTATTGAGATTGAAGTGGAGTCGCTGGATGAACTGCACGAGGCGCTGGAGGCAGGTGCTGAACGAGTGTTGCTGGATAACTTTTCCCTGGATGGGCTGCGCGAAGCGGTTACCCTTGTTTCAGGCAAAGCACGGCTGGAGGCCTCTGGCGGCGTCAATCTGGAGACGATCCAGGGGATTGCCGAGACCGGGGTGGATGATATCTCTGTGGGTGATCTGACCAAGGATGTTACGGCCGTGGATCTGTCGATGCTCTTTTTCTGACCGCCCCTTCTTGACTGAACAGAACGTAGGGTGCATGCGCACCAGAATAAGCAATTACAACCATCATGGTGCGCACAGCACGGCTAAAATAGTGCGTAGTCTAAACATTGATGCTCAGCTGCCTATTGAACTCTGGATTCCTTTCTTCAGGATATCCACGCGGGTTGCATATTATCCGGCAGTTGCCTATCGAGTAATCCGAGCTGTTGTGAAGGTGTCCGTGAATCCAGTAGCTTGGTTGACGCTGTTCAATCAGGCCTTCCAGGTTTGAGACATAGGCCGCATTTGAAACATCATTCATGGCTGTTCCAGGCAATGATCTAGGACTTGGCCCATGATGTGTTACGACTATATTCAGTTCCCCCGCTCTCTTCGCCAACTCGTTATCCAGCCAGCGGAGCGATTGCCGATGAATCGAGGTAACATCAATCGAACGCAGCTTTGAGAATTTGGGAGAGAGGCGAATCTTTTTAAAGTCGGTCATGATTTGCTGGCACTCGTACCCGCTCAGGCGCGCATCACCAAACAGCTCAAAGTCCGTCCAGAGTGTGCAGCCAAGAAAGTTCATCCCGTTCATCGTGAATACACTGTTTTCCAGAATATGCACATTAGTACCGGCGGACCTTTCCTTCATGTCATGGACTAGCTTGGGATAGGCCTTGCCATAATACTCATGATTGCCGAGCACATAGATAATCGGTACATCCCGGATATTCTCCTGTGCCCACGAAAGCCCCTTGTCCTTAACATGAATGTCACCAGCAAAAATTACCGCATCGACATCACACAGGGCGATGTCAAACGCCTCGAATTCAATATGCAGATCACTCAATACCAACAGTTTCATTTCGACTCTTAATTTTTGATAATCGTAGTTCAATTGTGAGAATGGAGACTAATAGCATGGGACCGGGCCAAGATAAAATCTGCCGCTGCTCAAAAGATGAGCCTGCTCTTTTACATGGCGCACTACCAGAATCACCATTTAATTGTATGCAGTGTAAAAAACCCATTCTGTTAAATGATGCAATCATTTCCAATGAGCTTAAGCATGCAATCCTAAAATGGGCAAAGACTTACAACTCACTTTTTGCTCTATGGTCTGACACCACAGAATACCGGGAATGGGCAAAACAAAAATTGCAGGATGAGACCGGCTCCATAAACCTGGAAGGACTCCAAATTGCACAGCAATACAACGTAATGAGAAAAACCTATTACTGGATGTTTCAGGACAATAGTGACAAAGACTATGTGCAGCCACAACAATGCCCATTTTGTGGTGCAACAATGGTGTCGATACTGAATAATGACTTCAAGGTTTGTCACGGTTGCAGAGTTGCCTATCCCAACAAGCAAACGAGTAATGACGAAAACAGGTTAAATCTTCGTCTTCTTTAGAGTGCGTTTGAAGGTTTCATGCAAATGGTCAATCATAAGAATAACCTTTTGCTGCACGTACAGGCGTTTGCGATACACTGCATTAATATCCAATGCGATCGGCACATAGTCTTTCAGAATGACTTTCAGTTTACCCTGTTGAATGCCTTCGCGAACCAACCATACGGGGGCTGCGGCCAAGCCCACGCCTGCCAGGAGAGCTTCACGCAGTGCGGCGGGATTATTTACCGTCAGGCTGCCGCTAACCTGCACTTTTCCCCTCCCTTCCGAGCCGGTGTACTGCCATTCACCCGGCGCCATCATTGATGAAAGAATGACACAATTGTGTTGTTCAAGCTCAACGGGGGTTTCCGGTTCCCCATGCTTGGCCAGATACTCCTGACTGGCAACAAACAGCCTTTCTGTACTGCCTATTTTTCGGGCTACCATGGATGAATCCGCGAGTGGACCAATTTGAATGGCAAGGTCAACACCCTCTCTGACCAGATCGACTTTGCGGTCGTCCACAGTCAGATCGATATTCATATCGGGGTATTTTTTATGAAATACCCATAGTGCAGGGACAATATGTAACTCGCCAAAGGTAACCGGAATACTAAGACGCAAGGTGCCTGAGGTCCCTAATTGATAACGGCTGACGCTGGCTTCAACCTCGGATAACTCTTCCAACATCTGATTGCAGTAATTGTAGTATTCACAACCCGCGTCGGTCGGATTCAACTGCCGCGTCGTACGGCCAAGCAATTGTGTTCCCAGGCGCTTTTCAAGTGCAGTGATGTGTTTGCTGACACTTGACGGAGACATATCTCTTTCATTGGCAATGGCCGAAAAGCTGCCCGCCTCAACAACCCTGCAGAAGATAATCATTGATGTAAGAACATCCATAAATTTCCCACAAGGAGTTATTCGTAGACAGATTTTAGCATAGCTCCGGAAAGGCAGGGACAGCTCAGGATTGGTCCGCTTATTCCACCCTGTCCATTCTTTCCAAATCGGAAATTATGATTTTCCTGCAGGGGTAATTATCAATTCTCTTCTACGCGTTACGATTCTTTTCAGGTTAATCACTGCAGAGAAGAGATACTCATGAACACCCCCCTGATGCAACCAACCCCCCCTGTCGGGCAGGAAGAAGCGGTCGAAAAGATGCTGGCCGGCGCCAACGAAATTATGGGCTTCATTCCCGATCCCTTACTGCTCATGGGCGTGAGCCCTAACATCCTTGCCGAGTTCACTGAATTTCTTGGCTACTACGAAACACATCCCCGCCTGAACTCCAACCTACTCGCCATGATGCGATATCTCGTGGCGGCCAAAAACGACTGCAAGTACTGCGTCACCACGAGCGAGGGAATAATGATCGAAAATGGAATGGACCTGGATGACCTTCGTAGCGCACAAGAAGATCCTTCTTCGGCCCCTTTGCCCGAGAAAGAAAAAGTCCTGTTGATGTTGGTGTTAAAGATGGTCCTCAATTCCGATGAGGTGGAGGCTGCCGACCTGGAAATCGCCTATGCCGACGGCTGGGAGGATAGGGATATTTACGAGGCAGCCAACTATACCGTCCGTAACTACGCTGTAGACCTGTTGCTCAAAGCACTCAAGGTGGATGGTCAGGGAGCATTCAACTGATAACCAGCCTGATACAACGACAAAGAGTGAAGCAGATGGGTCAGATAACCCATCCAGGGGAAACTGTAATATCTGATGGGAGTGCAACAATAGGGGATTGTGAGTGCCCAGAGAACTTTTTTTGGACAGATCCAAAATCCTTTTTTGGCTGACTCCAGCCCCCTCTGGGTTGAACAGATCAGACGCGCTCGTCAAACAGGGTGCCGATCGAATCGTCAGCGGCTTTCAGTACCTTGGCCTGATGCGTCTGCTGGTTCATCTCCACCATCGCCCGGGAGAGGTCGGTGGGGTTCTGTTTTTCGGACTGGTTGACGCTGGCGATCTCCGAGGCGACACGGCGCATACCCTGGAATCCCCGCTGGATGCCCTGTAGTGCCGGTCCCACGATCGAGTTGATTGCCATCTGCTGAGCTCTGGTTATATTTCCTCTAACCGGGTTGTTGGCAGTTATTGTGGAACCTTTAGGCAGACCACCCGGAGTTGTGACGGTCTCCTCAAAAGCTGAGAAATGCGTTCCTGATCACCTGTTTTCCGGGTCGGGCGCAGAGCATCAGGTCCACTCGTGCAGTGGTGGAAATACCAGTCGCAAACCGACCAGTTGAAAACGCTGCTCAGGCCGGGCGCGGTCCCGCAGGCTTGGCCGACGCAGCACGCGCTGGGTGTGAAGGCTGCCGCCGCGCTGGGTGAAATGGCGCTCGTCGAAATCAGCTTCGGAGGTCTCCCTTGCTGGGAAGGGCTGGAAGTCGGGATAGGGGTGGAAGGGATTGCTGCACCACTCCCAGGCACGCCCTTGGTTTTTTATCACCCCGGTTCGGACGGCAATCTCCCACTGGTATTCGTGTTGTAGCACGGCCCCTTCAAATTTCCCGCCCAAAGAACTGACCCAATTGGCGAAGGCCTGAGCCTCGTGACGATTGATGCCGGATATCGGTTCATTCGGCGGCAGGTCGCTGGGGCCGTTGACACCCATGGCGTACCAGTTCCCCATTGTGTCCTGGCGCCAGTATTCTGGATGGTCGATGGGGTGATTTTCCAGCCAGTAACGGCCTGTTTCATCCCAGAGATCCGGGTTTTGATAGCCTTCGGCTTCCATGAAAGCGAGGAATTCGGTATTGGAGACCGGGTCCAGTGCGATCCGAAAACTGGTGAGTTCCACCGCCTGGGCTGGTAGTTCGTTGTCGTAGGCGGCGGCGAGATCTCTGGCGCCGACGCGGTAGTGTCCCCGGGACAGCTCCTTGGTTTCCCAATGGGGGACGGCGGCCTTGAGTATCTGGGTGACCTGATAGTCGCTGGTGTCGATCTGCAGGCTGCGCTGGTTCAGTAGCAGCAACATCGTTTCGTAGCGTTTGGCCTGCTCCTGCAACAAAAACCACTGTAACCGTTCATTGGCGAGCAGCGGATGGTCCGGCAGAGTGGCGGGATTGGCCAGTCGCATGAGGTGGTCGTCACGGATCTCAGCAGCCCAGTTGAGCAGGTGATCGGTGGGCGGCAGTTGACTGCACTGCTCCTCGATACTGAGCTGGCCTGGCGTGAACAGGTGGGCGACCCGTTTGCTCAGATCATCATCACCGGCAACGATCAGACGCAGCCAATGGAGTTCCTGATAGACAGCTTGGCCAAACTGCCAGTTGAGTGAACCGAGTTCAGGATGGTACTGGTGAGCCGCTTCCTCAGGAGTGAGAGACTCCACCAATTGTGCCTGCATTTCATGCAGGTTGCTCAGGGGGCCGAGAATAGCAGATGAGGTCATGATGGTGCGGCTCTTCGATTGTTGCAGGGTGGGCTATGTTAGCCGATGCTGATGATCTGTTCGAGTACAGGAACGAGAGCCCCTCTATTTTACAGTCGCGTTTCAGGATGAAGATGAGAAAGCAGGCGGCTCTTGTCGAACCAGTGTGCGGCGCCGAAACCACCGACAAAATAGAAACGTACCGGCTGTAGTCGGTAGAAGCGAAAATTCAGCGTTTCGAAGTAGGGGCGTGTGTCGGGAAAGTCGCGGAAATAACGTTCCACCAGGGAGGGTGCCGGTGTTTCGATCTGTGCGGCCCGCGCCAAACAGGAGAGGCGGGCGAGCTTCTGCACATCTCCACTTCCCCGTTCCATGACGGTAAGGCAGCAGGCGCTGATTTCGTCCAGGTTTTTTGTATGCTCCGCCAGGTGCGAGAGCAGTAGAAGCGGGTTGCCTTCTCCATCCAGGCAGAATGGCACCACCGAACCGAAGGGAAACCCAGGTTCACCTTTTGATTGGGTGGAGAGTACGCCGGAAAGACTTTCTCTCCAGAGATCGATTGCGGACTGAAGTTGTGTGGTGGCTGCTGGTTCGGATGGCATGATAGGTCGTTGGTGGCGAAGTATTTTTCGCGTGGTAGGAAAAATAGGGAATAGAATATCCCAAACAGGGACAAGGTCTCCAGGATATAGGGGACGCTGTGCGGCGGCATCTATGTCCGGTTATCGGTGAACTACTGCTGGACCTCGCCGATCTTCTCCCTCACGGAACGTATTTTCTGCTCCAGACGGTTTTCCTTACCAATTCTGATATCAAATTTCAGTGATGAGTAGATGCGTTTGCAGCCTTGTGCGTCCAGTACCCGGTAGGCCTGCTCGACAAGATCGAGTGCTTCACGAATATCGCCGGTTTCAATGATGGTTCCCATAGCCGTCAGGCGGTAGCTGATGCCGCTCTCGCGAATCATCCTGATGATTTGGCTGACCTCTGTGCTGACGCTTTCACCCCGGTCGGTGGGGAACATGCTGAATTCAAGGAGTACTGACATTGGGTCTGCCTCGTTAGGTTTGCTGGGGTGGCTGATATAGAGTGACTGTTATTGAACGATTTTGCACGGCCGAAACAGCTCCTGGCAGGGCGAAGTTCTCAGGCGACCGCCAATATCGAACGCGCGCTTGTTCTCTACTAATTGTGAATTTTCGGTAGGCCCCAGTTTACAATTATTCACAAGTCGTGACTTTGTCAGCTTAGGATAATCCCCTATGCTGGCGTTCTTAAGCACCTATAATAGATGGATTATGTCGATGATCAGGGTTCTGATTCCTGCGATGGCTATACTGTCAATTCTGTCTGCTGATGGGATAAGAAGTTTTTAAGCCGGGAAAATACTAGTTTATCTGACCAATTTCGGGAAATGAAACATGGAAATATCTGTAGAACAAATTCTTAACGCCTATGTGATCCCCTGGGGAACCAAGATCATCATGGCGTTGCTGGTCTTCGTCATCGGCCGCTGGATCGCCCGCCTGCTGGTGCGGGGACTGGAAAAGGTGATGGTTAAGGGCAAGGTTGATCAGATGCTGATCAGCTTTCTCAGCAATATCGCCTACGCAGCGCTGCTGGCAGTTATCGTCCTGGCCGCCCTTGAACAGTTGGGGGTCAATACCACTTCCGCGTTGGCCATTCTCGGTGCAGCCGGCCTGGCAGTCGGTCTGGCGCTTAAGGACTCGCTCTCCAGTTTTGCCGCAGGTGTCATGCTGATCATCTTTCGCCCCTTCAAACTTGGCGATCTGATCGAGGCTGGTGGCGAGATGGGAGTGGTAGAGGAGATCCGTATCTTCCATACAATGTTGAAGACCGGTGATAACCGCGAGATCACTATGCCCAACGCGCAGATCTATGGCGGAACGATTGTAAACTACTCTGCCAGGGACACCCGGCGTATCGATCTGGTGATCGGTATCGGTTACGACGATGATATCAAAAAGGCACGTGATCTGATCAACGACATACTTGCAGCAAACGACACCGTGCTGGAGAATCCGGCACCGACGGTAATGCTGCTGACGTTGAATGACAGCAGTGTCGATTTTGCCGTGCGCCCCTGGGTCAAGTCTTCTGATTATTGGACTACCCGGGCGGATCTGCTGGAGACGGTAAAAACCACCTTTGACAAAGAAGGTATCAGTATCCCCTATCCGCAACAGGATATTCATCTGTTTAAAGCAGATGCTGCCGCCTGAGCGGACGTTTATTGAATTAGGAAAAATTGGAGAGAAAAATGGATTCGACAAAGAAGATAACAATGCGCCTTGCGGCAGTGCCGTTCATGCTTTCCGCAGTGGCGGCTACACCAGCCTACGCGGTAGAGGATGGCTTTATCCACGAACCGGGCAAGAGCGTCATTCACACAAATTATGGTGAGTGTTGGGAATCCAACTACTATGACGCCGGATTTCCTATCGATCCCGCCTGCTATGGCGATGCAGATGGTGATGGTGTCGTAGATCCCCTGGATGCCTGTCCCGGTACCCCTAAAGGAACAAAGGTTGATGAGAAGGGCTGTGCCCTGATGAAGGACTCCGATGGTGATGGTGTCACGGACGATAAGGATCAATGCCCCGGCACACCGAAGGGTGTGAAGGTTGATGCGGTTGGGTGCGCTCTGGACTCCGATGGTGACGGCGTAGCCGATTACAAGGACAAGTGCCCGGGTACCCCTGCCGGCGCCAGCGTGGATGCCAACGGTTGTGCCTTGGACTCCGACGGTGACGGCGTAGCGGACTATAAGGACAGATGCCCTGACACCCCCGCAGGTGAAACAGTTGATTCGGCGGGATACAGTCTTGATTTCACCCTCGTCGGTCATGCGAACTTCAAACTCAACAGTGCAGAATTGAGTGATAAGGCCAAGATGGCGTTGGATGCAGTCGCGGCAAAGATACTTTCACATTCACGTGGTAGTGCAGTGGAAGTCATCGGACATACCGATAGCACGGGATCTGCCGAATATAACCAAGTGCTTTCGGAGCGTCGTGCAAGATCTGCTGAGCTCTATCTGGAGAGTAAAGGTGTTTCGGCTGACCAGATTACCTCCAAAGGTATGGGTGAGACTCAGCCTGTGGCCGACAACGGCACGAAGGACGGCCGTTATCAGAACCGGCGTGTCGAGGTCGATGTGAAATAAAACGCCACTTCAGGATCGAAGTGGATGGGCGGCGGTGCCTGGTTGGGGTGCCGCCGCTCTGCGACAGGAGTCCAGACAAAATAATAAGCAAGGAGAAATGTAGTGCGAATTGCTTGTCTTGAAGATGACCCGGTGCAATCCGTTGTGCTGCGTGAATGGATGGAATCGGAAGGGTATGTCTGCCGTGTTTTTGCAGATGCAAGTGCCTATATCCGGGAGCTGAGGCATGAATCCTACGATCTGTTGATCATGGACTGGGAACTGCCTGATGCCACGGGCATCGAAGTGCTCTCCTGGGTGCGCAAGGAGATGGATTGGAATATACCTGTGCTCTTTGTCACTCACCGGGACAGCGAAGGGGATATTGTCGAAGCACTGGAGCGGGGAGCAGATGATTATCTCGCAAAACCGATCTCGCGTGATATAACCCTGGCAAGGGTGAAAGCCCTTGCTCGCCGTAAAACCGGACAGACCTCGCGCAATGACGTGCTTGAAATTGGCAACTTCAAACTCATCAGGGATGCCAAGATGATTGTCAGCGGTGAGGTATCCATCGAGTTGACCGAGAAAGAGTTTCAGCTGGCCTGGATTCTCTTTTCCAATGTCGGTCGATTGCTCTCCCGGGACCACCTGCTGGAGACGGTTTGGGGGTTTGGCCCGGGGCTGGTGACCCGCACCGTGGATACTCACATGAGCAGGTTGAGGCGTAAACTGAGTCTGGTGCCGGAAAATGGCTGGAGACTCAAGGCGGTCTATCATCAGGGGTATCGTCTGGAACAGCTGCAAAAAGATGACATGGTGCCTGCCGTTACTATCTGAATTACATAATTATTCGGCATATTCCATCGGTCTGTAATGGCCGATGGCAGTGTTGAATAGACTTGGAGCAGAGCAGCCTCTTATTACGACGTTTATTCGCAGCGCCCAAGTCTTCATTCCAGCTAAACAATCGTGAAATTGGTGCAGTCAGGCAGAGGGAGTTGTCTGATACGGTTCAATCCGTAAGAATGTTGTCTCCCCTCAACCATTCAGTTGAAATTTCTGTTGGTCTATCACCCCATGAAAGATAGATAGATGTTGCGTTATAGCCGTTTTATTACCGCGATCTCACTATTGATCCTGACCCTTTCTTCAGTTCAGGCTGAGGATTGGGTTTATCGCTTGAGGGGCGGTGACTCGCTCTCGAAAATCAGTGCTCAATACCTGAAAAATGAGATCTCAAGCGTCAGGTTGCAGTACTACAATCAGATCAAAAATCCTACACGGATTCCATTGGGTACTGAAATCAAGGTGCCGCTGGAGTGGCTGAAGCTTACCCCGAGTCCGGCGGAGGTGCTCTCTCTTGAAGGGGAAGTGAGCATTGTTCGTGCGGGGGAGAGTGATCCCGTTTTGCTTTCCGAGGTGGACCAGCTACAGATTGGCGATGTGGTTACCACCGGTAGACAGAGCAGTCTTGCACTCAGGTTTGCCGATGGCTCCCGGTTGATGCTTGGCCCTGAGACTCGGGTCTCAATGGACACGCTCTCTGCTTTTGGTGAGGTGGGCATGGTCGATACCCGGGTGCGGGTGCAGTACGGACGGGTGGAGAGTGAAGTGGAACCTTTGCAGGGTGCAGGTGCCCGGTTTCAGATCACCACCCCGGCGGCGGTTACCATGGTACGGGGCACCGGCTTCCGTGTCGGTGTCGAGTCCGGGAGCGGCCTGACGCGCAATGAGGTGATGAAGGGCCGGGTGGCCGTTGACGGCGGTGGGGAGAGCCTGAATGTCGATGCAGGGTTTGGCACGATGATCGAACCCGGGAAGCCCCCGCTAAAGCCCCGCCCCCTGCTTACCCCGCCCGATATCAGTAGACTTGGGGTCGAGATGGACCTGCCCGCAGCGCCTCTCCGCTGGCCAGGGCTGGAGGGTGCCGAAGCCTATAGGGTGCAGCTTTTGCGGGGGGAGCCGGGTGCCGGGGTCATCGTGGAGCAGGTGCTTGCAACCCCTGAATTTACCCTGCCGGAATTAATTTCCGGCAGCTATCGCATTCGTGTGCGGGGTATCGACGAATTGGGACTGGAGGGGCTGAGTGCGGAACACCGGTTTTTGCTGAACGAACCGCCCCCCCGCCCGCCCCCTCCCCCACCACCGGTGAAGGTGGAAGTTCCGGTGATCGAGGCGCCCCAATTCAATGGCCCCTGGATGTGGGTTCGCTGGAACGCTGTCGACAAGGCTTGGGGTTACCGTTTTCTGGTCGCCGCGGATCCTGCGTTGCAGCAGCGCCTGCTGGAGCGGATTGGTACGAATACCGAACGGGTGCTGCCGGTTCCCTGGCCGGGCACCTACTACATCCGTGTGGATGCGCTGATGGAGAGTGAGGACGATGTGCGGCAATCGCAAGTCTATCGCCTCGACCTGCCTTTATCACAACCTCGTCCATGAGTCGTTCTGCCCAGGTTTTCAGGTTTCCCGAGTGGTCGCTGTTTGCGCTGGTCGGTCTGATCCTGCTGTTGGTCTATAGCAATTGGCTGTGGCGCTGGGACCAACTCATCTACGATCTACAACTCAACCTTTGGCACACTCCGCCGGCTGAGGATGTTGTGATTGTCGCGGTGGATGACAGAAGCCTGGAGGCACTTGGCCGCTGGCCCTGGCCGCGGGACTTGCATGCCCGTCTGATCGATCGTCTGACCGCTGCAGGTGCCAAGGTTATCGCCATGGATATCCTGTTTGCAGAGCGTGACAGGGAACACCCTGAGAGAGACCGTCTGCTGATTCAATCCACCGCAGCCAGCGGCAGGGTCTTCTTTCCCGTCGTCATGGAAGAGTATCGACAGGGGGGGCAACTGGTGGAGACCTCACCACTGCCTGAATTGTCCGCGGTGGCTGCCGGTCTCGGGCATGTGCATATGGAACTGGATGCGGACGGGATAGGCCGCAGCATCTACCTCTATGAAGGGGTAGGGGCAGCCTACTGGCCTCATATGATGCTCTCTGTTTTGCAGTGGCTGGATCCTGAGCGTTGGCAGAAGAACAGGGTGGGTCTGCATCAGGCGCAGCGCCAGTCAGCCATGCAGCCGATCTTTCGTGATCAGCACCGGTTGATTCCTTTCGCCGGCCCGGCCGGACACTATCCCCGTTACTCCTACAGCCAGGTGCTGGCAGGGGATTTTTTGCCCGATGCTTTTCGGGATCGCGTCGTGTTGGTGGGTGTGACCGCTACCGGTCTGGGAGACGCACTGCCCACACCGGTCTCCGGTCACGGTCAGCCGATGGCCGGGGTGGAGATCAATGCCAATATCCTCGAGGCCCTGCGAACGGACAGGGTTCTCAGTCTGGTGGAGATGCCTTGGAGACTGTTGATTTCAGCGGGGGTAGTGGCGTTCGTATTTCTTCTCTATGGCTTGGTGCGTCCCCACTGGGCGCCGCTGGTGACCTTGGCGCTGCTGTTTTCCCTGTTTGGACTGGTATTGCTGGCGCTGCATGTTCTGCGTATCTGGTTTCCGCCCTCAGCGGCGTTATTGGGCCTGGTGTTGAGCTACCCGCTATGGAGTTGGCGCCGTCTGGGGCAGACCATTCGCTATCTGAATCAGGAGATGGAGAAACTGCAACAGGAGCCCCAGTTGATGCCTTCGGCGAAGTCCCTTGAAGATCTGCGTCAGGGGCTGAGGTTTCTCCGGCGGATCACCAAATTGAACGGGTGGATGGTCTGTGACACCAATGGCGCGCCGATGTTTGCCGAGGGCGCTTTCCCTGCGACAGAGTCGCTCCCACAGGGAGAGGCTCAATGGCACAGTCCTGGGGTTTGGCGGCGTTTTGGCCCCGATCAGTGGATACGGGTCTCCCGGGGTGAGACGAGCTGGATGTTGGGCCTGCGCTGGCCCGCAGATGAGTTTCCGCAGGGAAGAGTGTTGCTGATGCTGGAGGATTTTTCGGCGAAACTCTCTCTGCCGGAAAAATCCCCTCCGCGAGGAACGCTGGAGTCTGTCGATCGCCGTATTGAGCAGGTGCGCAATGCCCATGAGCGGCTGCACAATCTGCGCTGCTTCATCGAGAATGCGATCAACCAGATGGACGATGGTCTGCTGGTGGTTGATGCCATGGGGCAGGTGGCAATGGCCAACCCCCGCGCCGCTTTCTATCTTGGCCAGGCGGACGCGGTTTCCCTGGTCGGCATGGATGCTGAAACGCTATTGAGCCAACTGGACATCCAGGGTGGTGGTTACTGCTGGAGTGAGCTGATGCAGCGCCTGCTGCTGGACGAACAGCCGATCCGTTTCGAGGCGCTGCGTCTGCCGGATACCGAGTTGTTTGTTCAAATGAAACCCCTCGATCAGTCTCTTGCGGGCAGTTTCGGTATGATCGTGACGCTCTCATTTATCGGTGCGCTCAAGCGCACTGAACGGACCCGTGCCAAGATGCTGAGTTTTCTCTCTCATGACATCCGTTCTCCCATCACGTCGGTGCTCTCCCTTACACAGTCCCGGCAGGCAACGGAAGGCACAGCGGAGTCGCTGGCCAAACAGATACGGCCTTTGGCGCAACGTTCATTGCGGCTGGCGGATGATTTTCTGCAATTGGCCCGGGCAGAAGCGGTGGATGCCACCACGTTTGCAGATACCGATTTCGTTTCAGTGGTCTATAGTGCTGTCGATGAGGTTTTTATCCAGGCGCAGTCGCGTGGTATTCGTATCGACCAGCAGATCGAGTGTGAAGAGGCCTGGCTCAACGGTAATGCAGGGATACTGGAACGTGCCGTGCAGAATCTGCTGGGCAATGCGGTCAAGTTCTCGCCTGAAGATTCGGTGATTACCGTTTACCTGACCTGTCTCGATAGCGAGATAGTCTGCTGTATCAGGGATCAGGGACCGGGTATTGCCGAAAGCCAGTTGGAAACTATTTTTCTACCTTTTCAGCATGGTGATCAGGTTACCGAATACCAGCGCACCGGCGTTGGTCTTGGGTTGAGTTTCGTCAAGGTGGCGGTCGAGAAGCACGGTGGCACCATCGAGGTATGCAACAGTGAAACCGGGGGCGCGGAATTCTGCCTGCGTCTCCCGTTTGACCCGGAGTTGTGATTGTTTGCTCCCGGCAAATCGGGGCATAATGCGCGCTTGAGCAGACCCTGCGGAGAGTGAAATGCCGAAATACCGTTCCCACACCACCACCCATGGACGCAACATGGCCGGTGCCCGTGCCCTGTGGCGGGCTACCGGGATGCAGGACGACGATTTCGAAAAGCCGATCATCGCCATTGCCAACTCCTTCACCCAGTTCGTGCCGGGTCATGTCCATCTGAAAGATATGGGGCAGTTGGTGGCCCGGGAGATCGAAAAGGCCGGCGGTGTTGCGAAGGAATTCAATACCATCGCGGTGGATGACGGCATCGCCATGGGGCATGGCGGCATGCTCTATTCGCTGCCGTCGCGGGACATTATTGCCGATTCCGTGGAGTATATGGTCAATGCTCACTGCGCGGATGCGCTGGTCTGCATCTCCAATTGCGACAAGATCACCCCCGGTATGCTGATGGCTGCCCTGCGGCTCAATATACCAACGGTTTTCGTTTCCGGTGGACCGATGGAGGCGGGTAAGGTCACTCTCTCCTCCAAAGGAGAGATCAAACTGGATCTGGTGGATGCAATGGTCTCCGCTGCTGATCCCAATGAGAGCGACAGCGACGTGGCGGCCATTGAACGTTCGGCCTGTCCCACCTGCGGCTCCTGTTCCGGCATGTTCACCGCCAATTCCATGAACTGTCTGACCGAGGCCCTGGGCCTGAGTCTGCCGGGCAACGGCTCCCTGGTGGCCACCCATGCGGCGCGCAAGGCATTGTTTCTGGAAGCCGGACGGCTGATTGTCGATCTCTCCCGCCGCTACTATGAACAGGATGATGAGTCTGTTCTGCCGCGCTCAGTCGCCACATTTGGGGCTTTTGAGAACGCCATGATATTGGATATCGCCATGGGCGGCTCTACCAATACCGTGCTGCACCTGCTGGCGGCGGCCCACGAGGCGGGCGTCGATTTCACCATGCAGGATATCGACCGGCTGTCACGCAAGGTGCCAAATCTGTGCAAGGTTGCGCCGAGCACCCAGCAGTATCACATGGAGGATGTGCATCGTGCAGGTGGCGTTATCGGGATCCTTGGCGAGTTGGATCGCGCAGGATTGCTGAATCGGGATTGCGGCACCGTACACAGTGGCAGTATCGCAGACGCCCTCGAATGCTGGGATGTTCAGCGGACTTCGGACCCACAGGTTCGGGAACGCTATCTGGCCGGTCCCGGTGGCGTTCCGACCCAGGTCGCATTCAGCCAGAGTGTAAACTGGCCGAGCCTCGATACCGATCGTGAAAACGGCTGTATCCGCGATTTGGCACACGCCTACTCCCAAGATGGTGGTCTGGCGGTGCTGTTCGGTAATCTGGCGGAGCAGGGTTGCATCGTGAAGACTGCCGGGGTGGATGAATCGAACCTTACCTTCAGTGGTCCTGCCCGGCTTTTCGAAAGCCAGGATGACGCGGTGGAGGCGATTCTGGGTGACAGGGTTTTAGAGGGGGACGTGGTGGTTATCCGTTATGAAGGCCCCAAAGGGGGACCCGGCATGCAGGAGATGCTCTACCCCACCAGTTATCTGAAATCGAAGGGGTTGGGCAAGGCCTGTGCCCTGATTACCGACGGCCGTTTCTCCGGTGGTACATCGGGGCTATCTATCGGCCACTGTTCGCCTGAGGCGGCGGAAGGGGGCAATATCGGCCTGGTGCAGGAGGGCGACACCATCGATATCGATATTCCCAATCGTCGCATCAGTGTCGCAGTTTCAGTTGAGACCTTGTCTGCCCGGCGTCAGGAGATGGAGCAGCGGGGCAGTACCGCCTGGCAGCCGCAAAACAGGCAGCGGCCTGTCTCGCAGGCACTACAGGCCTATGCGGCGCTGACCACCAGTGCCGCGCAGGGTGCGGTGCGGGATCTGTCTCAGCTGAAAAAATGATGGTCTGAACCGAATGACACTGACATAAAGCACATAGCCCCAAGGCTCAATCACTTGGGTAGGTTGGGTTAGGTCGTCTTTTTGGCCGTAACCCAACAAATATGCGCCATTATCGTCGTGTTACGCTACGCTAACATGACCTACAGTTTTGTAAGGTTTTTGGCAAGTTGTTGACAATTCGGACATTGTTGTCTTTAAGATCAGTGCCATTATGATCTGAACCGGGTTAGGTCGGACTGTTGTGATGGCTCATAATTGTTGAGCCGGTTTTCCTGTTAATTGGGGTATTCTGAAAGTGTCATTTGATTTGAAGCAGTGTTACATCTTCTCCCGTCTCGACGAAGGGCAGATAGCCCGGGTCGAAGCGATGAGCCAGGTGATCGAACTGGAGGATGGTCAGCATTTGTTTCAGGTGGGTGACGTGGCGGATCGTTTCTATCTGGTGACTCAAGGGCAGATCAAGCTCTACCGTTTGGCCATGAACGGAAATGAGAAGGTCATCGAGATCATCACGCCGGGTCACACATTTGCCGAAGCGCTGATGTTCCAGGAGAGCCCGAACTTCCCGGTCAACGCCACTTCCATTGGTGGTGCTGAACTGCGCTCATTTGACAGCCAGTCCTTCCTCGATATGCTGCGGGAGTCCACCGATACCTGTTTTCGGCTCATGGCAAGCATGAGTCAGCGGCTCAAACATCTGATCAAGGAGATCGACGATTTGACCTTACAGAGCGCCACCGGGCGGGTGGCAGGGTTTCTCTGGGGTAATTGGGATACGGAAAAACAGAACGGTAACATGATCGATCTGCGAGCCCCCAAGGGGGTGCTTGCCTCACGGCTATCGGTAAAGCCCGAGACCTTCTCCCGCATCCTGCATAACTTTACCGAGCAGGGGTTGATCAGGGTAAACGGCAGTCACATCGAGGTCATCGATGCGGAACGGCTCTTTAAGCACGCCGAATCCGCCGGTGTCTGCGGTGGCAGCCTGGCGCCGTGATGGCGACTGTTACAACCGAATTTCAGGGCAGGGCACGTGTGTTCCCGCTGGATAGAGCGCAGTAAAAATTGCTCAATGGCTCAGGCTTGGCAATAGCGTAGCCCTGACCATAACCGATGCCGATTTCTTTCAGCATTGCGAGGGTGATGCCGTCCTCGACATACTCGGCAATGGTATCCATGCCCATGATTTGGGCGACTTCATTGATCGCTTTTACCATGGCGAAATCAACGGGATCGCTGGCAATGTCACGTACAAACTCACCATCTATCTTCAGATAGTCCACCGGCAGGTGTTTCAGGTAGGCGAAGGAGGACATGCCGGTGCCGAAGTCGTCGAGGGCAAAGCGGCAACCCAGGGATTTTATGCGTTCGATGAACTGTTGCGCCTTGGAAAGGTTGGAGATGGTTGCCGTCTCCGTCACCTCAAAAAGGAGCCGGCAGGGATCCACGCCACTACTTTCAAGTTGAGATTCCAGTACTTCCAGAAAGCCGGGGTCAGTGATCGACTGGGCCGAGAGGTTGATGGAGACAAAGCCGTCATCCAGCGGGGGACAGCTTTCCATCCACTGCAGCGTATCCGAAATGACAAACCGATCCAGATCGATCATCAGACCGTAACGTTCAGCGGCAGGAATAAAGGCGCCAGGCAGCATCATCTGCCCATCCTCCTGTTCCATTCTGAGCAGGATCTCCAGGTGAAAGCTGCTGTTGCTGTTTGAGCGGATGGGTTGGATCTTCTGGCAATAGAGTAGAAATCGCCCCTCGTCCAGTGCGTGCCGAATGCGGGAAACCCACTGCATTTCGCCATAGCGTTGCTCGATTATCTCATCCTCCTCGGAGTAGACATGGACCCGGTTGCGGCCCCCCTCCTTTGCCGCGTAACAGGCGCTGTCAGCGGCGCTGAGGATCTGGGTCAGGTCATGATATCTGGCATTGAAGGGAACCACTCCGATACTGACGCCGATGGTGAAAGGCTTATTGTCCCAGGTGAAACGGAAGTTGCGCACTGAAAGGCGTATCTCTTCCGCCAACACAACAGCCTGCTGTTGGGGACAGTATTCAAGCAGGATGGCGAATTCATCACCGCCCAAACGTGCCACGACGTCGGTGCGGCGGGCGATCTCAAGCAGCATCTGTGTGAGTTGGCGGAGCAATTCGTCACCCGCAATATGGCCGCAGGTATCGTTGACCACCTTGAACTGATCCAGATCCAGATACATCAAGACGTGTTCGGCATCATCGGTATGGGCCAGTTCCATTGCCGTCTGTAGCCTGCGCTCGAACTCCAGCCGGTTGATCAGGCCTGTCAGCGCATCATGGGTTGCCTGCCAGGAGATGCGTTGTGCCATGTGCTGAGCCTCGGTAATGTCTCTGACTACCAGCACATTCCCGGCGTTCTTATTTCTTTCACCATTGATTACTGCCACTGATAACTGCACGATCCGCGTGGTTTTTCCATCACTTTGGGTGAGAATCAATGGCCGGTTGTCCAGTTTGGTTATCTCATCTGCGGTCAGGCACTGGCCCAGAGGGAGGTCGACCGGTGCGCCTGTGGTTTCATCGGACAGATTGAGTATGTCGGCAAGCAGGCAGTCCAGTGCATGTTTAGCCCCCCAGCCGGTCAATGCCTGGGCCGTGTGGTTGAGTGCGGTAACCACGCCTTGGGCATTGGTCGTAATGACGCCCTCGCTGATCGAGGCCAGAGTGGTTTCCGCCAGCTCCTTGCGCGCACGCAGCTGTTGGGTCTGTGAGGCCACCTCTATTTCCAGCTGATCTTTGGCTGCCAACAGGGCATGTTCAGCACGCAGGCGGTGCGTTTTTCCCCGCAGGATCAGCCCCACCATGAACATGCTTGAGATGAAGAAGACCAGGAATACCCATCCGGCCTGGCTGATGACCTCTTTTTCAAAGCCGTTGAAGGTTGCCGGAGCGCCGATATCCACCAGCTCCCAAAGCGTGCCGGGTACATTTTGTCGAGCCAGAATGCGCTGGGCCATTTCTTCCGTAAGAGTGGGATTCTCCAGTTGTAATTCGTAGCGGTTTCCCTCTTCGGTAATCTCGATCAGGTTGGGCTTTTCGGTATTGAGCAGGATTAGTTGGTGCTGATGCCGGTGAGAGATTCGTAACAGATTTTGAAGCAGCGTGGTCTGAAAACTGACAAAAAACACCAGGCCATCCTGTCTGCTGGTGGTGACCATAATTTCAAAATGGTACTGATCCGGGTTCGGGTGAATTTGAATCAAATTGCTCTTGCCAGCGGCAAATTCATTGATCTTCAGTTGACACAGTTCGCCAACAGCGCCGCTGAGATCGTCATATAGTAGAAAGCCGTCACTGTCAGCCAGTGCGAAGGCAAAACCGTCGGGGAAGTAGCTGAGTACGCGTTGGTTGAGCCTCTCCTGGGCCTCCTCATCTCCAGGGTTCGTGTTGATCGCATTTATCAACTCGGACTCATAATTGGAGAAGATGTGTAGCAGACGGCGTTTTTCGCCGATCATGCGGCTGATCTCGTTGGCGGTCATCTTTACTGAGTTGGCAGCAAGATCCATGTGGTGGGCGCGATTGGCCTCTATGCGTTGAATAACGATGCCTGCCAACAGCAGCGCCAGCAACAGCATGAAGAAAACGACATAGGTGATAGTGAGATTTTTTGAGGTCAGTTTCATCGTTTCGCTGTTCCGAGGTCTTGCAAACTATGTTTTGCCCTGAAACAGCTTGGGCTGAGCTACTCAATAATGTTGAGTCGGCAGCAGTTGGAAAATCTTTACACTATTTTTATTCTGGGAATTCTTGAATTTTAGCGGGATTCGCCCCATTTATTGGAATATTAAGGTTTTATTGTGGAGTTTTTCTCATGCGTATGGATCGTTTGACCAGCAAGTTTCAGATGGCACTGGCAGATGCCCAGAGCTTGGCTGTCGGCCGTGATCATCAATTTATCGAGCCGGTGCATCTGATGAGCGCCCTGCTGGATCAGGAGGGTGGAACCGTGCGCCACCTGCTGACGCAGGCGGATATCAACGTCAATCAGTTGCGTTCGGACCTTGGCGCTGCACTGGAACGCCTGCCAGGCGTACAGGGGGCTGAGGGGGATCTGCATATCTCCAACGACCTTGGACGGCTGTTCAATCAGACCGACAAGCTGGCCCAGCAGCGTAAGGATCAGTACATATCCAGTGAGCTTTTCATACTCGCGGCTGTTGACGACAAGGGTGAGATCGGCGGATTGCTGCGCAAGGCGGGTGCCGACAATGCACGGCTGGAGCAGGCCATAGAGAAGATGCGGGGAGGTCAGAAGGTGGATGATCCCAATGCGGAGGATCAGCGCCAAGCCCTGCAAAAATACACCATTGACCTCACCGAGCGGGCGGAGCAGGGCAAACTTGATCCCGTGATCGGGCGGGATGATGAGATCCGCCGTACCATCCAGGTGCTGCAGCGCCGCACCAAGAACAACCCTGTGTTGATTGGTGAACCTGGCGTTGGCAAGACCGCCATTGTCGAAGGACTGGCCCAGCGCATCATCAATGGCGAGGTGCCGGAGGGGCTGAAAGGCAAACGGCTGCTCTCCCTGGATATGGGTGCACTGATCGCCGGGGCGAAGTTTCGCGGTGAGTTTGAGGAACGCCTGAAGGCAGTGCTCAATGACCTCTCCAAACAGGAGGGGCAGATCATCCTCTTCATCGATGAGCTGCACACCATGGTGGGTGCCGGCAAGGCTGAAGGCGCCATGGATGCGGGCAATATGCTCAAACCCGCCCTGGCCCGTGGTGAACTGCACTGCGTCGGTGCCACCACGCTTGATGAGTACCGCCAGTATGTGGAGAAGGACGCCGCCCTGGAGCGTCGTTTCCAGAAGGTGCTGGTGGACGAGCCCAGTGTGGAGGACACCATCGCCATCCTCCGTGGGCTCAAGGAGCGCTACGAGGTGCATCACGGAGTGGATGTGACCGACCCGGCCATCGTCGCCGCAGCGACCCTCTCCCACCGTTATATCTCAGACCGGCAGCTGCCGGACAAGGCAATCGATCTCGTGGACGAGGCAGCGTCCCTTATCCGTATGGAGATCGACTCCAAACCGGAGCTGATGGATCGTATGGAGCGGCGCCTCATTCAGCTTAAAATCGAACGTGAGGCGCTCAACAAAGAGACCGACGAGGCTTCGAAAAAACGCCTTGCGCATCTGGAGGAGGAGATCGAACGACTGGAGCGGGAGTTCTCTGATCTGGAGGAGATCTGGAAATCGGAGAAGGCGGCCTTGCAGGGCACTGCCCACATCAAGGAGTCCCTGGAGCGGGCTCGCCTGGAGCTGGAAACCGCCCGCCGGGCCGGTGATCTGGCGCGCATGTCCGAGGTGCAGTATGGGCGCATCCCCGAACTGGAGAAACAGCTCGATATGGCTGCCCAGGCGGAGATGCAGGAGATGAAACTGCTGCGTAACAAGGTCACCGAAGAGGAGATTGCCGGGGTGGTTTCCAAGTGGACCGGTATCCCGGTCTCCAAGATGTTGGAGGGTGAACGGGACAAATTGCTGCGTATGGAGGAAGAACTGGGCAGGCGGGTCATTGGTCAGGCTGAGGGCGTGCGTGCGGTGAGTGACGCTATTCGCCGCTCCAGGGCTGGCCTATCCGACCCGAGTCAGCCCAACGGTTCGTTTCTCTTTCTCGGTCCCACCGGTGTGGGCAAGACCGAGCTGTGCAAGGCGCTGGCGGAGTTTCTCTTCGATACCGAGGAGGCGATGATCCGCATCGACATGTCGGAGTTCATGGAGAAACACTCGGTGGCGCGGCTCATTGGTGCGCCCCCCGGTTATGTAGGTTACGAAGAGGGCGGCTATCTTACCGAGGCGGTACGGCGCCGTCCCTACTCAGTGATCCTGATGGACGAGGTGGAGAAAGCCCATCCCGACGTCTTCAATGTATTGCTGCAGGTGCTGGATGATGGCCGTCTGACCGATGGTCAGGGCCGCACGGTCGATTTCCGCAATACCGTCATTGTGATGACCTCCAATCTGGGTTCAGAGATGATTCAGGAACAGAACTCGGAATCCCAATATGACGAGATGAAGTCCTTGATTATGGAGGTGGTGCGGCAGAGCTTTCGGCCGGAGTTCATCAATCGTCTGGACGAGATCGTAGTCTTCCACCCACTGGACAGGGCGCAGATCAGAGCGATTGCCTCGATTCAGATCGGCTATCTGCAGCAGCGCCTGTCCGAAAATGAGATGGGCCTGGAGATCTCCGATGCCGCACTCGACCGGCTGGGCGAGGCGGGTTTCGATCCGGTCTACGGGGCTCGTCCGTTGAAACGGGCGATCCGGCAGCAACTGGAGAATCCGTTGGCCCAGGAGATCCTTGGTGGGCGTTTCGGGGCGGGGGATGTCATCCAGGTGGATGTTTCGAATGAGGGACTGACCTTCGGCAAGGCTAGGGTGGTTGGTGCGGCCTGACCGTCCATGAGCATATGGTAGGGTGCGCCATGCGCACCGGGATTGCTGTAGCTGCTTATTCTGGTGCGCACGGCGCACCCTACGTTCGCTGCATTTAACGAATCAAAAAGGATCAGACTCCATGGGTCTTTTTGATCACTATTGATTCCGGAAATATATAACTTAGTGCCCTGACACAAAAAAGCCCTATAGTTCGCGCGAACTATAGGGCTTGTTTGGTCGGTGTGAGAGGATTTGAACCTCCGACCCCTTCCTCCCGAAGGAAGTGCGCTACCAAGCTGCGCTACACACCGGGAACTCGTTTCGGCCATGAATCCAGAGCCGCGACAGGGCGGGAATGATAATGGAATTCCGGGGGGGATTCAATTGGGTCTGGCAAGTGGCGACGATCTATTGTTGGTTGATTAATTCACTGTCATCCCGACTTTAAGGAGGGATCTCCATCAGGTTAGCTTCTTATGCACTACGTAGCACGAGATCTCTCCCTACAGTCGAGATGACAATTCCTGCGTGGATGGGGCAATTGCAGTGAGATGTCATCCCCAACGCCTAAGCCAAAGAGTTTAACTGGTCCGTGCCACGGAAAAATCGGCCAGTGCGGCCAGTGCATCCCGGTAGGGTGAGGGCGGAATCGCCTCCAGGGCGGCTTTCGCTTTTTGGGCCTCTTGCCGTGCCATATTCTCCGTGTAAACGATGGCATCAGTGGTTCTAATCGTCTCCATGACGAAGTCGATCTCGTCGAGGCCGCCCTTTTCGATGATCTCCTGCAATTTTTTCCGCTGGGTTTCGCTCCCGACTTTCATTGCCTGCAGCAGCGGCAGTGTCGGTTTGCCTTCGGCCAGATCATCGCCGATGTTTTTGCCGATATCTTCGTTGGAGGAGTTGTAGTCGAGAGAGTCATCCACCAGTTGGAAGGCAATCCCCAGGTGGAGACCGTAATCCGCCATCGCCTTTTCCTGCTCTGGTGAGGCGTCGGTGATGACACCGCCAAGCCGGGCGCCGGCCTCGAAGAGGGTAGCGGTCTTGCGCTTGATGACCTCCATGTAGTCGGCTTCGGTGGTCTCCGGATTGTTGCAGTTGAGCAGTTGCAGCACTTCCCCCTCAGCGATGCGGTTGGTGGCGTGAGAGAGCACGTCCATCACCCGCATCTGTCCCACAGACACCATCATCTCGAATGAGCGTGAGTAGAGAAAGTCACCCACCAGCACACTGGCTTCATTGCCCCAGACAGCATTTGCTGTCTCCTGATTGCGCCGCAGGTCGGAGCCGTCCACCACATCGTCGTGCAGCAGGGTGGCGGTGTGGATAAACTCGATGATCGCAGCCAGATCGATGTGGCCCTGACCCTTGTAACCACAGGCCTGGGCGGCCAGGAGCACGATCTGCGGGCGCAGCCGTTTACCGCCACTGTTGACGATATAGGCGCCTATCTGGTTGATCAGCACAACGTCCGATTTCAGATTGCTCAGGATCGTCTGATTGACGGCCTGCATATCGTCAGCGATGAGTTCACTAATGGCCTTTAGATCCATCTGTCCGTTACAGTTATTCAAAAAATTCCCGCATGCTAGGAGGGGGGGGCTTTGGTGTCAAGGATAATAAATCGTGGCCTATCTTTGGCAGTGAGCGCAATAGTAACTCGATCGTTGTCCAATGGTGCGGTTTTTGATGGGTTTGCCGCAGTTGGGACAGGGTTCCCCCGTCTTGCCGTAGATCAGCAGCGCTTGAGCAAAATAGCCGGGCCGTCCATCCTCCTGCTGGAAATCCCTTAAGGTGGTTCCACCCGCTTTTATTGCCTCGCGGAGCACGGCGCTTATCTCTGCCGCCAGACGATCATAACGCTGCTGTGAGATGCGATTGGCGGGCCGGGCGGGGTGAATGCCTGCACGAAACAGTGATTCGCTGGCGTAGATGTTGCCCACACCGACTACCACTTTACTGTTCATGATGAGATTTTTTACCGCCACCCTGCGCCGGCTGCCTGTCTGGTGGAGATGGGTCCCGTCAAAGTCGGGGCCGAGGGGTTCAGGCCCCAATTCTCTGAGCAGGCTGTGGTCGGCTGCGGGGGCCGAGGTCCAAAGCACTGCACCGAAGCGGCGGGGGTCACGCAGACGCAGAATGCGGTTATTGTCGAAGGTGATCTCGAAGTGGTCGTGGGTCTGCGGAGGTGATCCCCGTTCCAGTACCCGCAGGCTGCCGGACATGCCGAGATGCAGGATCAGTGTGCCTTGGTCGAACTGCAGCAGGAGATATTTTGCCCGCCGTTCGACCCGTCGCAGACGCTGTCCCGGCAGATCGTGGGGCAGGGTGGTGGGGATCGGCCAGCGTAATTTCGCCTGGCGGATGATCACTCGTTCCACAACAGCGCCCTTGATGCGGGGCTCTATACCCCGGCAGGTAGTTTCGACTTCGGGCAGTTCGGGCATAACTACTTCTTCTGCCAGGCCGTTTCCGGGGCAGTGAGGTGGTGTTGGAAGCCATCGCCGATGCGATGGATCAGATTGTTGATTTGCACATAGCGCAGGTTGTCGATCGGGTCGTTGTTGCCGAATGCCAGTTCCAGGTCATTGAGTTGTAGACGAATGGCAGATGGTCGCAGACCGAAAGCCTCCAGTTGATGTTCAGGGGCGGGAAAACGATCAAAACTTGGTGTGCGGCTGATCTCCAGCAGTTGCCTGATGCGATCACTGTCGGCAGGCGTTTGCCCTATTCTCCAGATGCCACCGCTTTTGTGCAGTCGGATAGCCCGTCCGCTGTTGTCCGAGATCCTGATGCTTTTGATATCACCGGGATCGAGATCGGTCAGGAGTGGCAGGGGTGTGGGTTGCAGCCACCAGGTGAGTGCGGCCAGCAGGCATAGCAGCGCAAAGAGCAGCAGATTGATCCAGGTGCGACGACTCATCAGGCCCGTTTTCGACCCCAATGAATCAGCCCGCCGGTCGCCAGCAACAGCAGCGGCAGCAGGATCAAAAAGCCGAGGCCGATAATGCCCTGTGCGAGAGGAGAGAGCAGCAGTGTCTTGTCGGTTGCCTGATGACTCTGTATGTTCAGGTTCTCTTCAGTGGTCAGCCAGTTGATCAATGTTATCCCCAGGTCCTGATTGCCGGCATTGCTCAGATAGGCGTTGGAGAGGAAATCGCCGTCGCCCACCACAATAACTCTTTGAGTACCGCCGTTCTTCTCCCGGCTCATGGCGTAACCGATCGTCAGAGGTCCCGGCGCTTCACCGGCGTCCGGGTCTCTTTGGATCTCTCCCTGTAAAGCGCCAGTCTCGTTCCATGAGTTTTGCAGCGTCTGTAACAGCGGCACCACATGCCAAGGCGATGAATCGCTACTCTGCAGCGCCAATGCCTGGGGGTAGAGAGTGATGAGATTGAAGTTCCGGCTAACCGAGTGTAGTGGATATTGGGATACCAGTGCGATAGAGGGATCTTCGATGCCCAGTTCCCGTACGTTGGCGTCCACCAGGGTGCCCGGCAGGGTTTCCAAACTCAGTGAAGTGAGCAGCGGTCTCAAGGCGGTATCCTGTCCGGGGTCGAGCAGCAGCAAGAGATTGCCGCCCTGTTCCAGGTATAACTGCAGTCGTGACAGCTCGGCCGGGAGCAGAGCCTTCTGGGGAGATGCGACGACAAGCAGGCTGGTGTTGTCCGGGATATCCGGGGTCTCCACCAGGTTCAGGCCGATGGTTTTGATGCCCTTCTGCTGCAGAGCTGAGCCGAAAAGGCCCAGGTCGTGGTTGGCCTCTCCCAACAGGCTGCGTTCGCCGTGGCCCTCAAGGCCGACCAGCCAGTGGGTCTCGGTTCGCAGCAAACGATGGATGGCGTTGGTCAGGGTGATTTCGTCGAGCTGCTGGAGACGCTCCTGGCGGCCCCGATAATCGATCAGGAGTTCGCCGGATAGGGTGATGCCCTGGCGGCGTGCTGCACCGGGATGCTGGATCGGATCGATAAATTTTAGCGTAAGGTCGGGTTTGAATCGGTGGTAGCGTTCGATGAACGATTCGACCTTTTCCCGCAAGGCCGTCTGTTTTGCGGCATAGACCGTGATGGTGATGGGACCCTCAGCCTGTGCCAGGGTCTCGATGCTCGTCTTGCTGAGGGTATTGCTGCCGTTGCGGGTCCAGTCCCATTGCAGCTCGAAACGGCTGCTCAACCAGGCGGCGAGCAGTAGCACTGCCAGTAGTTGCAGATAAAAAAGTGTGTTTTGAAAATGCGCCGGTATCTTCATCTGTCTACTGACCGCGTCGATGGTTCAGTCGTTGAAGAGTCAGGGCGATGAAGAAAAAAGTCAGCAGCAGGAAGTAGATGATGTCACTACTCTTCACCAGTCCAAGTTGCAGGTTGAGCAGATGGCCCGGCCAGCCGAACCAGCGCAGGATGCCGCTGGTTTCGCTGGCAAAGTTCTGCCCCAGGATGGAAAGAAGCAACAGCAAGCCGTAACTGCCTGCCGCAGCGATGGCCGGCGATTCGCTCAGAGAAGAGAGGTAGAGTCCGATGGCGCTGAAGCAGAGGGTCAGCAGGAAGAGCCCCAAGGTGGCGGCGGCCAGCAGCCCGAGATCGAGGTTTACGCCGATCATCAGGGAGAGGGAGAGTATCAGTGGCAGCAGCAGGATCAAACCCGAAAACAGTATCTGCCCCAGGTATTTTCCGAAGACGATTGTCGTCAGGGAGAGCGGGGCGCTGCTCAACAGGGTGAAGTTGCTCTGGTGGGCGGTATCACTGAACTGCCGCATGGCAAGTATCGGGGTGATGAAGAGGATCAGTAGCGCCGCAAAACCGTAGAGCTGCAGGGTGAGAAAGTGGGTCAGTCCGAGGGTACGTCCCTCCGGTTTGAGACCGGTGAAATTCTCCAGGATCTGCAGAAACTGCCAGCTCAACAGAAAGAGGGCGATGGCAAGCAGCACCCAGGCCAGCGGCGTGCGCATCAGACGCCGCCACTCCATGAATGCCAGGGTTAGGATCATGCGCTTGGCCCCCCGCTGGTCAGCTCCAAAAAGATCTGCTCCAGACTCAGGATCTCCGGCGTCATCGACTTCAATCCCCACCCCTGTTCAACCACTGCGGCGGCCAGTTGCGAGGCCTTGGCGCCGGGAGTGAGGGTGATATGAAAGTAGTCTGTGTGCAGGTTTGTTGCAGCTGCCACCATCGGCAGGGTATTGAAAATTGCAACATCCGGGGTATGTTCAAGCTCCAGTTTCAGGGTCGGAGTGGTGGGTGGTGAGATTTCACCGCTGTAGACAGGCTTCCCCTGGTGCAGGATCAAAACCCGGTTACAGACCGCCTGTACTTCCGGCAGGATGTGGCTCGACAGGATGACACCCCGTTCCCTGGCCAACGCCTGGATCAGACCACGCACCTCGCGGATCTGCCCCGGATCGAGACCGTCGGTGGGTTCGTCCAGGATCACAACTGCAGGGTCGTGGATGATGGCTTGTGCGATCCCCACCCGTTGCCGATAGCCTTTGGAAAGATTGCGGATCAGGCGGCGCCCCGTCTCTTCCAGACCACACTGTTGCTTGACTCGCTTCAGCGCGTCGGGAATCTCAAGTTTTGGCATTCGATGGAGTCTGGCACAGTCACCGAGAAATTCATCGACCCGCTGTTCCAGCAGCAGCGGCGGCTGTTCGGGCAGATAACCAAGGCACTGCTTGGCCTGCACCGGTTGCAGTTGCAGATCGATACCGCAGAGGTGGATGTTTCCCTCATCGGGCGCGAGTTCGCCGCTGAGCAGACGCAGGGTGGTGGATTTGCCTGCGCCGTTGGGGCCGAGCAGGCCAAGCACGTCGCCCCGATTGAGGGTCAGGTCGAGATGATCGAGGGCGCAGCGGCCATTATAGGAACGGGTGAGATTTTTGGTGACGACGAGCGCATCCATGGCCGAAAGATACAGGATAAATTTGGTCGATGCACCGGCTTGGAGTTATTCGCCAGATCAAGGCGTAGGTCCGATCAAGCGTAGCGGATCGGGCGGGTTGCCGGTTCCGTTGTGCTTGAACCAGCCTACCCTTTCCGAAAGATTGTTATTCGCCCCTGTCTGCAAAGAGCTCCAGATATTCGCCGTAACCTTCCGCCTCCAGTTTGGCTGTGGGGATGAAGCGCAGCGAGGCGGAGTTGATGCAGTAGCGCTGACCGTTGGGGCCGGGGCCGTCGTCGAAGACGTGGCCGAGGTGGGAGTCGCCGTGTTTGGAGCGGACTTCGGTGCGGCTCATGCCCCAGGCCCAGTCTTCTTTCTCTGCCACATTGTTGCCTTTGATAGGCGCGCTGAAGCTCGGCCAGCCGGTGCCGGAGTCAAACTTGGTGCGCGAGCTGAACAGGGGCTCACCGGAGACGATGTCGACGTAAATGCCGTCTTCGTGGTTGTCCCAGTAGGCGTTTCGGAAGGGACTCTCGGTACCGTTCTTCTGTGTCACCTTGAACTGTTCCGGGGTGAGGCGCGCTTTGATCTGCTCGTTGCTTGGGCGGCTCCATTGGCTGGGCGCGGTGGCCTGTTCGATCGGCTGTTTCATCGATTCGCTCTCCGTAGTCTGGTTTGCGGCCTGCGCCATCAAGCCAAGTATCGCTCCACTGATACCCAGAGCGGCGGCTATTTTAAGGGTGCGGTTAATTTTCATGGTTTGTCTCCGTGTTCTGGAATATAGCTGATGTGGCAGCCTTTCTGCAGAGGGTTGATGCGGATAACTGCATGGCGGTTTGTGTGGAAATAGCGCATGAGAAAAGTATGGATCTGCCGCATTACAGACGTTTCACGGGGATATCACGAATTCATAACATCGGAGTGGATTCGCCGGTTTCGGTGCGCGGCAGCCAGAGGGCGAAGTGGCTACCTTTGCCGAGGCGGCTCTCGACGGTGATCTCACCTCCCTGCAACTCCGCGATGCGGCGGGCGATGGCCAGTCCCAATCCCGCATGACCACTTGAGCCGGCATTTTTCCGGGACTGAAAGAAGGGTTCGAACAGGTGGGGCAGGTCCGCTTCGCTGATACCGCTGCCGCTATCGGATACCACGGCGGAGACTTTGGTCTCTTCGATACCCAGGGCAAGTGTGATACTGCCGTCGGCAGGGGTGTGGCGAAAGGCATTTTCGATGAGATTCTCCAGCCCGCGCTCGGTAAGCGCAATATCGGCAAAGACGAAGGGTGAGCTTTCCGGCGGATCCATGGAGAGCAGGATCTCCTGCTGCTCAGCCCGCAGCCGGTACTTTTGCACCACATCTTGCAACAGCTCCGCCAGAGGAAAATGCTCACATTTCGGCAGAGTCTCCCGGGCATCCAGGCTGGCCAGTTCAAAAAGCTCCTCTACCTGGGCCGAGAGACGTCGGCTCTGACGCAGGGCGATGGCGATGTATTCGTCACGCGCCACCGGGTCGAGTGAGTCGGCCTTGAGGGTCAGGGACTCGAGATAGCCCTGTATCGAGGAGAGCGGGGTGCGCAGGTCGTGGGAGACCTGGGCCACCAGCTGGCGGCGCAGATGATCCTTCTCCTTCAGTTGGTCGATCTGCGCCTGAATCTGCAGCGCCATACGATCGAAGGTTTCACCCAGCCGATCCACCTCGTCAGCCGCTCCACCCGGTGCTTCGGTATAAGGCTGATATTGGCTGAAGTTGTCTGTCCTGAATCTATCCATCAGGTTGGAGAGACGATGCAGTCTGCGGGTCAACAGACGGAAAACCGCCAATCCCGCCAGCAGGCCGATGACGAGGCTGGCTGTCATGGCCCAGCCACTGAGGCGCAGGAAGTAACTTTCACGCACCAGATCGTCCACCGAGTCAAATTCTTCGCCCCGCAGTACCACATAGAGGTAGCCCTCCGGCTGCTCGGCCGAGGGTACGGGCGTGACCGAGAAAGCCTTGCGGCGATCGTGACTGCGCGGGTCGTCGCCGAGCAGGGGGAACCCCCCTCTGCCGTGCAGAAAATTCTCGATGGGTTCCAGTGAGACCCGCTTGCGTTTCACCTTTCCAGGATCCGCAGAGTAGGAGAGGATGCGGCCTTCCGGGTCGAGCAGGTAGATCTCGATACTGGGGTTGATCACCATATATTGCTGAAAGGTTTTTTGCAGAGCGCTGTTGTTGATGCGCCCCTCTTCCACCAGATTGCGATCGGCTACCAGATTGCGCGCCAAATCGCGATTGAACTGCTGGGTCACCTCCTGCACATAGTGGCGGGTGGCGGTGGTGCTGATCAGGGCGTAGAGCAGGCCGATGGCGGCGAGCAGCAACACCAGGCCGGTGGCGAGTTTGGCGTAGAGGGTTTTTAACATATTTCGTTAGATTCCACGGGTATCGGCAAACTTATAACCCACGCCCCAGACCGTCAGTATGAAATGGGGATTGGCGGGATCGCTCTCGATTTTGGTCCGCAGGCGGTTGATGTGCGTGTTGACGGTGTGTTCATAACCCTCATGGTTGTATCCCCAGACTGAATCGAGCAGTTGCACCCGGCTGAAGACCCGTCCCGGATGACGGGCGAAATGGAGCAACAGGTCGAACTCTCTTGCGGTCAGTTCCACCTCCCGGTCTGCGATTCTGACCTGGTGTTTCGCCGGGTCGATGGTGAGCTTTTCGTAGTGGATAGCCTTGTCGGTCGCAGGTTGTTTTGTGCTGCCGCCAAGTGCGTCCACGCGGCGGAACAGGGCTTTGATGCGGGCCAGAAGTTCCGGGATGCTGAAAGGCTTGGTCAGATAGTCGTCCGCACCCACCTCCAATCCCACCACCCGGTCGAGTTCCGAGCTTTTGGCGGTCAGCATCAGGATCGGTACATAGTCTGTTTCACGGCGCAGTTCGCGGCAGATCGACATGCCGTCCATTCCCGGCAGCATCAGGTCCAGCACCAGCAGTTCGTAGTCGCCCTTTTGGAAGTGGCGCAGACCCTCCGCCCCGTCATTGATGATGTCGGCTTCGCAGTCGATATCCCGCAGGTGCAGCTGCACCAGCCGGGCGATATCGGGATCGTCTTCGATGATCAGGACTTTACGTGCCATGGGTGGATCCGTTTTAACATGCTCTAGCTTGCTCTGGTGCGCACGGCACACCCTACGTTCTGGCAGGGTGTGCCGTGCGCACCATGATTGTTACTTATGCATCGACTCCTTCATTTTGCCATCGTTCATTTTTTTCATCGGCTCCATCGAGTGTTCCATCTTTTCATCCATCCCATCGGACATCTTCATATCCTTCTGCATGGTGTTGTCGTCGGTCATTTTCATCATGCCGTCTTTCTTCATCGACATGTCGTCATCCATCATGGGTGCGGCGCTGCTCGCAGTCATGACCGCTGCCAGTGCAACGAAAGTCAGGCCTTTAAGTGTACTGGAAAATTGGGTTTTCATCGGGATCTCTCCTGTGGGGGTTGTTTTCATTGGAACAGTGCCGTTTTTTCGGTGCTGTTGGAGAGCTATTCAAGCAGCTGGGGTTCCGCTGCCAATCACGGAACTGTCACGATTCCATAAACTCGGTGTTCGCGCTATCTTGCGTCATCGGGGGCTGGGTCGCAGGAAGCCCCGTAATTTTTCCAGGTTGGAGTTGTTTTGAAGATTATCGGCGTCGACACCGGCGGAACCTTCACCGATTTCGTGCTCTACGAGGATGGCGCGTTGCGTATCCACAAGGTGCTCTCCACCCCGGATGCTCCGGAACGGGCCATATTACAGGGAATTCGAGAGATGGGACTCGACCCTGATGGGGTAAGGGTGATCCACGGCTCTACGGTGGCGACCAATGCGGCGCTGGAGAGAAAGGGTGTGCGTACCGTCTATATCGGCAACCGGGGTTTGGGGGATCTGTTGACTATCGGTCGGCAGGCACGCCGCGAACTCTACAATCTGCAACCTGCACCCGAATCGCCTCCGGTGCCGTTTGAACTCTGTCTCGAAACCGGCGGCAGGCTGGCGGCGGATGGTTCGTCCCTAGAGCCTTTGACGGAACAGGACCTGGAGAGACTGGCTCAGCAGTTGGAAGACCTGCAGCCGGAGGCAGTGGCCATCAATCTGCTCTACTCCTACCTAAACGACAGTGCCGAGCGGGCAATCGAATCGGCGGTGCCGGAGGGTTGTTTCGTCTCCCGCTCATCCGAGGTGTTGCCGGAGACCGGTGAGTATGAGCGGGGTATCGCCACCTGGCTCAACAGTTGGGTGGGGCCACTGGTGACAGGTTATATCGAACGGCTCTGCCGGGGACTGCCGGGGGCCAGGGTCTCGGTGATGCAGAGTTCTGGGGAGGCGATAGCTGCGGAGCAGGCCGCTTCTCAGGCGGTGCGTATGCTGCTTTCAGGACCCGCCGGCGGTCTGGTAGGTGCGCGTTATGTGGCCGCAGCAGCGGGACGCCGACAGCTGCTGACCTTCGATATGGGTGGCACCTCATCCGATGTGGCGCTTATCGATGGTGCGCCCCGCCTCACGAGTGAAGGACGCATCGGACCCTGGCCGGTGGCGGTTCCCATGGTGGACATGCATACCATTGGCGCGGGTGGCGGTTCCATCGCGCGGCTCGACAGTGGTGGCATGTTGCAGGTGGGGCCTGAATCGGCCGGGGCCGCGCCGGGACCGGCCTGTTACGGCCAGGGAGGTCTTGATGCCACGGTTACGGATGCCAATCTGGTTTTGGGGCGTCTGCGTGCCGACGCCTTTCTCGGCGGGCGCATGCAGCTTGATCTCTCTGCCGCCCGCATGGCGGTTGGCCGGTTGGCTGAGGTCATGGGGACCACGGTGGATGCGGCAGCTGCTGGCATCATCCGCATCGCCAATGAGCGCATGGCTCGCGCCTTGCGGGTGATCTCGGTGCAGCGCGGGGTGGATCCCAGAGGGTTTACCCTGGTCTCTTTCGGTGGTGCCGGGGGGTTGCATGTCTGTGCGCTGGCGCAGGCGTTGGGCATGCGTTCGGCACTGGTGCCGGTACAGGCAGGCGTGTTGTCGGCATTGGGGATGCTGGTCGCTCCGCCAGGCCGCCAACTGGTGCGTACCTGGCTGGGGCTATTACATGAGCTTGATGATGCTGAGCTGCAAAAGGCGTTGCAGAGACTGGGTGAGGCCGGTGTGCAGGCGTTGACTAGGGAGGGATTGGAGCGGTCGCAAATCGAAGTGGAGTATTCACTGGATCTGCGCTACCTGGGACAGTCCTACACCTTGAATGTGACCTGGAGCAGTTGTGCCAAAGCCGAGGTTGCGTTTCATGAACTGCACGAGTTGCGCTACGGTCACCGTATGGGTGGGGCGGTGGAACTGGTTAATCTGCGGGCAGCTCTGCGGGGAGCGGAATCTCATATAAGACTGCAACAGTGCCGCACTTCGGGGTCCGCTGAGGCTAAGGCCGAAGTGAGCCTGTTCGGAGTGGATCAACCTGTGCCGCTCTATGAGCGGGAGACGTTGTTTGCCGAACAGTCGATCGAAGGGCCGGCGCTGATTGTCGAGACCATCTCAACCACTTGGGTTGCGCCAGGGTGGTCTTGCTTGCTGGATGCGGTGGGTAATCTGCTCCTCGAACGCACGGCACACCCTACCTGATGAATCAAACGCCGCCCTAACTTGAGTTATTTAGGGCTCATGTAGCGCCTGTTGCTCGTCAAAAGCGTGTTCACTGGCGAGCAGGTAGATATCGGTGATCTCCGCCACATCGAGGTCTTCGTAATCGGCGTTCTCCCAGTCACCAACCTCATAACCTTTACTGCATTGCAGCGCTTTGCCTGCAGGTCCTTGTTGATCGATCAGGGCATCCTGTATCTCATTTGAGAGAGCAAGCTCTTCGACAATCTCTGCAATCGGCCGGTCCACCAGCAGGTCAAGAATTGAAAGCAGTCCCACGCTGAAGGCGGTCTCCGGCGCACAGCCCCCGTTCTTGGTGACCAGCTGTTCACACATGTGGGCGCGCACAAGGGCAGTGGTGAAATACTCCTGTGGCTTCTTCTCCATCCGCGATATCGCCAGCAGACTGGCCCAGGCGCGAATACGCGCCAGCCCCATGAAAACAATCGCCTGTCGGATTGATTCGACCTTGCGCGGCATGGCGATGGCCGCGGAGTTGATATAGCGCAGGATCTTGTAGCTGAGGCTGGCGTCCTGGGAGATAAGGTTGACCAGATCCTCGATCTCTGCGTCCGGATCATTCAGGGCAGAGAGTAGCCGCAGCACCACCAGTTGGTTCTCCTGCAGGCGTTGGCCCTTGATCACCTTGGGGCGGGAGAAGTGGTAACCTTGAAAAAGGTCGAAGCCCAACGCCAGGCACTGCTGATACTCCTCCTCGGTTTCGATCTTCTCAGCCAGTAGTTTTACGTTGTGGCGGCGCAGGGTGGGAAGTCCCTGTTCAATCTGTTCCAGGGTGAGGGCAGGAAACTCCACCTTGATGATGTCAACCAGTGGCAGTAAAGGATCCCAGACAGGGTCGAAAATATAATCATCCAGTGCCAGAAGATATCCCCGTTTGGAAAGCTCGGTGACGGCTTCGATCAAATGATCGTCTACGGGAATGTCTTCCAGTAGTTCCATAACGACCCGATCTTTGTCGAAAGGAATCTCCGGGTGGTTTAGAAAGAGATTGCGGGTAAGATTGATGAACACGCGGTGGGGACCGGCGACCCGTTCGAGGCCGATCTCAATGAAGGTATTGATCAGGACTTCGGAAGAGGCGGAGTCGCCGTCAAACTGTTGCTGGACGTTGCTGCAGTTGTTGGTGCCCTGACGAAACAGCAGTTCATAAGCGTAGACTTGCATCTTCCGGTCGAAGATGGCCTGTCGTCCTACGTAGATGTCCTTCATGATGCAGATTCCGTTGGGGTCAATGGCAATGGCGGGAAATCTCACTCGCGGCCTCACCCATCTATAGCGTCCATTTTTCCTAAGTCTACAGGGTATCCAACAAAAAAATAGTGACAAAAGAAAACCCGCCTGAAAGGCGGGTTTCGGTGTCCCAGGGATGCGGGCGCCTTATTTGATCTTGGCTTCCTTGTACATCACATGTTTGCGGGCCTTGGGATCGAATTTTTTGATTTCCATCTTTCCCGGCTTGTTTCGCTTATTCTTGGTAGTGGTATAGAAGTGGCCGGTGCCGGCGCTGGATACCAATCTGATCTTGTCACGCATGATTCAGTTCTCCCTTAGACCTTTTCGCCACGGGCGCGGATGTCAGACAGCACTGCATCTATGCCCTTCTTGTCGATGATGCGCATACCTTTCGTAGTGAGCCGCAGGCGTACCCAGCGGCTCTCACTTTCCACCCAAAAACGATGATAGTGCAGATTGGGCAGGAAGCGGCGTCTGGTCTTGTTGTGCGCGTGGGAAACGTTGTTCCCTGAGACCGGGCGCTTGCCGGTTACCTGGCAGACTTTTGACATTGTCAAAACCTCTAAATTTGTTAACCCTGGGGCGAAAAGCGCGTAATTATGGCAGAGAGGGGGGGGGAGGTGCAAGGTTAAAGGCGACAGAGCGAGTTTGCCAAATTATTGTTAAATAGGGCTTGACGCGTTTCTGCGTCGACGCAAACTATTGGAAATCTGAAACCCTAGTTGAAGTTGACGGCATTGCCAATATGACTAATAATTTAGTGTACGGCAATTAGCCGCATGAGTGAGTGTGAGAGAAAGGCATGGCGCATCCAGTACAACGTGAACGCATCGAGATGCGTGTCGATACGGAGATCAAACAGTTGGCGGAAAGAGCTTCTGCAGCCCTCGGTTGCGCATCGTTGACCGAATTCATCACGACTTTGATTCGCGATAATGCACCGAGGATTTTACAACAGGAATCCTCGATCCATCTCACGAATGCTCAGTTCGATCATTTTATCGCAATCTGCAACGATGCCGAGCGTAAGCCCAGTGCTCGCATCATGGAAGCTGCCAAGCGGCTGGATGCCGAGGGATTTTAGTTGGCGTTTTTTCAAGAGTTTGTTTTAGCCGATCAATCACAACATGACATAAAGGCCTTCGACTGCGGCAAGCCAGACATGGATAGGTTTCTTGCTCGTTTTGCAGTTAAGAATATGCGGCTGGGCCTCAGTCGTACCTGGGTCTTGCCGGTTGTCTCTGAAAGACAGCAAGCCCAAAAGGCGCAAATTGCCGCCTATTATTCTCTTGCCGCCTCCACGGTGGTGCGAGAGGAAATACCCACCAATATAAAGCTACCGGGCTACCCTGTTCCGGTGGTGCTTCTTGCAAGACTTGCGGTTGAGGAGCAGTTCAAAGGGCAGCGGCTTGGAGAAAAAACGCTGATCACAGCATTGAGGAAGTCAGTAGAGTTGACTGATGCCGGGCTGCCTGCGCTTAACGTGATACTTGATGTACTGGATGAGGATGCGCTTGGGTTCTATCAACGTTACGAGATGTTTGAGCCGTTTACCGATGATCCTATGCGGCTGTTTGTGCCGATGCACACATTAAGGCATATCAGGTAAAAGGACGCTGGCTCGATCAAGCGCCGCGGATTGGGCATCTTGGAACTGACAAACCTCGTAGGGTTGCCGGTTCCGCTGCGCTTGAACCGGCCTACATTTCATAAAGGGTTCTTTTCCTGTAGAAGTCGTAGGATGCGCATCTGTCGCGACTGATGCGGTTCGTTTTACTCACCACATCCTACGTGCTGTGCCCCCTGTAGTTGGAGATCTCTCCCTCCGGTCGAGATGACAATGGTCCAATTGAATAGGGGTTTCCTGGAATTAAACTTGACGTGTCTCTGGCTAAAATTATGCTCCGGAAACCGGAAACCGGAAACCGGAAACCGGAAACCGGAAACCGGAAACCGGAAACCGGAAACCGGAAACCTGGGGTTTCACATCATCCCCCGCTCCGCCAAAGACACCGGCTCACCATCGCCGATGACAAAATGGTCCAGCACTCGGATATCCACAAGTGTCAGGGCTTCGCGAATGCGAAGGGTGATCTGTTGGTCGGCCTGGCTTGGTTCAGCGACGCCCGAGGGGTGGTTGTGGGCAAGGATGAGGGCGGCGGCATTGAGTTCGAGGGCGCGCCGAACCACCTCTCTGGGTGGGACGCTGGCGCCGTCGATGGTGCCCCGAAACAACTCTTCGTATTCAATTACCCGATGACGATTGTCGAGAAACAGGCAGGCAAATACCTCGTAGGGATAGTGTCTCAGGCGCGACTGCAGGTAGCGTCGGGATGCGGCGGGACTGGTGAGTGGTTCGCCCCGCTCCAGATCTTCTTGCAGGTAACGGCGTCCCATCTCCAGGACGGCCTGAAGCTGCGCATATTTGGCGTTTCCCAGTCCCTTGCTTTGACAGAATCTCTTCTGCCCTGCGGCCAGCAGGTGTCTGAGTCCTCCGTACTCCCGCAGCAGATCCCGCGCGAGATCCACAGCGGTTTTTCCAGCGACGCCGGTACGCAGAAAAATTGCCAGTAGTTCGGCGTCGGACAGGGCGGTGGCGCCCTTTTGCAGCAGTTTTTCCCTTGGTCGTTCGGCGATGGGCCAGTCGGTGATTGGCATAAGACCTCCATGTCTTAGATAGGCTTCCATAATCTCGCCCTAAGGTTAGCGGAAAAATGTGTTCTGAGTCACGAAATTCCTATTTTTTCCGCTGATGGGGTTAGTGCTTACTCATGCCCTGGACACTGCTGCTTTGCTGTAACAGTCCCATGGGGTACTCTTGCCAGTCGGGAGTCTGTGGTCATTTCAAATCGATGTCTGTGTTGCAGGGAAAAAAGGTTGTTCTCGGTGTTACCGGTGGCATTGCCGCTTACAAGAGCGCGGCGTTGCTCCGTGCGCTGATGCAGGCAGGAGCTATAGTAAGAGTGGTGATGACCCCTGCGGCCCAGGCATTTGTCACGACCCTGACATTCCAGGCGCTCTCCAAAGAGCGTGTCTATACGGAACTGCTCGACACAGATCAGGAAGCGGCGATGAACCATATCGACCTGGCGCGCTGGGCTGATCTGGTTTTGGTTGCTCCGGCCAGTGCCGACTTCATGGCACGGCTGGCGGCCGGTATGGCGAATGATCTGCTATCCACGCTCTCTCTTGCGACCACCGCCACCATTGCGCTGGCGCCGGCGATGAATCGGCAGATGTGGCTGAATCCCGCCACTCAGGAGAATGCCCGCTTGTTACGGCAGCGGGGGCTTCAGTTGTGGGGGCCTGATGAGGGCGAGCAGGCGTGCGGTGAGACCGGCCCGGGCCGGATGCTGGAACCCGACGTCCTGTTGGCGCAGGCGGAATCGATTTTTGCTTCTGGATCGCTGCAGGGGAAACGCGTATTGATAACGGCAGGTCCGACCCGGGAGTTCATCGATCCGGTGCGTTATGTCGGAAATCGCAGTTCCGGCAAGATGGGTTATGCATTGGCGGCATCTCTGGCGCGCTTGGGGGCTGAGGTTACACTCATCAGTGGGCCGGTGGCGCTTACCACGCCTGACCGTGTTCTGCGGGTGGATGTGGAGACCGCGCTGCAAATGGAAGAGGCAGTGATGGCGCGGGCCAGTGCCTGTGACATCTTTGTTGGCGTGGCGGCGGTAGCAGACTATCGTCCCACTGAGATAGCTGCCAAGAAGATCAAAAAGAGTAGTGAAACCTTGCAACTGAATCTGCGGAAAAATCCGGATATTCTCGCTCTGGTGGCGGCGCTGGATGAAGCGCCCTATACCGTCGGGTTTGCTGCCGAAACGGATGATGTGGAAGCCTTCGCAGATGCCAAACGACGCGCCAAGAAGGTGGACCTTATTGCGGCGAATCGGGTTGGTGGAAGCAGGGGGGGGTTCGAAGGGGATGAGAATGCGCTGCTTTTGTTGTGGGAGGGCGGCAGGGAGGCAATCCCGATGATGGCGAAACCGGTGGTGGCGGAACGGCTCGCAGAGCGTATCGCCGAGCGGTATCATATTCAGGCTAACCTGGGATGATTGACGTACAGTCATGAAGAGACAGAACAAACAGAGCGAACAGACGTACAGGGGCGGAGAACAGGCGGGTCACGGTATCCGCTGGTACTGGCTGATGGCTGTAGTAGGGGTGATGGTGTTGATCATCCTGGCTTGGGCGATGGTCTATCTTCAGTTTCACGACAGGGATGAGTCGCTGGCGGCACGTCAGATTGAAACCGGTGCGCAGGCGCTGGCAGGCCGGCTCTCTGAACAAAACCTCTTCCGTCTTCAGCTATTGGAGGGCATAGCCAGAGACCCCAATACCACAGCGCTGTTTCGTCTGAATGACCGCATGGCTTTGCGGGAACGGGAAGATCAGCTGACCCAGATAGTGCCCGGCGTTTTGCGTATCAGGTTACTGCCTGCCGGACAACGTGAACCGGATAGCAGTGTGATGCCGCATCTTGGTTATGCCTCCCTGGAACTGATGCGCCAGGCCGAGAAACAGTTGCAGACTCCCCCCGCAGAGGTCCATCAGTTTGGCAGTGCCCAGCAGTATGTTGCGATGGTGGTGGCTGTGCGCTCTGCGGAAGATGAGACCGTATTGGGCGTCATTCATGCAGCCTTCCCGGCTGGCGGTTTGCAGGATTCGGTAGACAGTGTGAAGGAATATGCCGGGCGGGTCGAAGTGCGCCAGGTTGTGGATCGGGCCAGCGCACTGGTGTTGGCAATGGCCGGCAGTGTCCCGCCTGATCAGCAACAGCCTGATGGGACGTTGCCGGTGTCGGGCAGTATCTGGGAAGTGGCCTACTGGAAATCGTCAGTCGGCAAAGAGGGATTCACCAATGACCTGATGTTGCTGCTGCCAGGGCTGGTGGCGATTGTCTTGAGTGCGGCTCTGCTCTTACTGCTTGCGGAAGGCATGCGCAGGGCATTGAAAAAGGATCAGTACAGCATTCTGGAACTCATGGAAAGCGTGATGATGGGCAAATCGCCCACACGACATATGGCCCGTCTTCTTGATATGCAGGCCACACTTGAAATATTGGAGCATCAGGCGCGTGAGGTCAGAACACGCCGCATCGAACGTCGCGCCAAACGCAAACGTGATGCTGGATCCAGACATGGCATCACTGTGGATGAAGATCTGTTTTCAGCTTCTGATATGGCTGAGGATTCGCGTAGTTTACCTCCGGTTCGTACCACGGCTCTATCGTCTGCCCCGGTTACGGCCGTCCCTGTGTCAATCTTCAGAGCCTATGATATCCGTGGTCTGGTGGACGATACCCTGAACGAAGAGGGCGTTGAGGCAATCGGTCGCGCTGTCGGTAGTGAAATCTACGAGCAGGGTTTTCAGACGGTGGTCGTGGCGCGTGATGGCAGGCATTCCAGTGAACGATTGGCGGAGGCGCTGGTACGGGGATTGCGGGGAAGTGGTCGCGATGTGATCGATGTGGGACTGGCGCCTACTCCTCTGCTCTACTTTGCTGCGCATGAGTTTACTGCAGGTTGTGGCGTGGTTGTGACCGGCAGTCACAACCCCCCGGAATACAACGGTATCAAGGTCGTGATCGGCGGTGAGAGTCTCTCCTCAGAGGGGATTCAATCGATCTACCGGCGTATTCAGCAGGGCAATTTACTGCAGGGCGACGGGGATTTGGAAACTCGGGGTATCATTCCGGAATACACCGACCGGGTCATTAATGATGTGAGTTTGGCCCGGGGAATGAAAGTGGTGGTCGACTGCGGCAACGGCGCTTCTTCAGTGCTGGCGACCCAACTTTTTCAACAGTTGGGATGTGAAGTGGAGGAGCTGTTCTGCGATGTGGACGGGGACTTCCCCAATCATCACCCAGATCCCAGCCGCCCCGAAAATATGCAGGCGTTGTCAAAACAGGTTGTGGAGAGCAAGGCTGATATCGGCTTTGCCTTCGACGGTGATGGGGACCGGGTCGGCGTAGTGGATGCCTCAGGCAAAATTATCTGGCCGGACCGGGTGCTGATGTATCTGGCCATGGACGTGCTCTCCCGGGAGCCAGGCGGAGATATCGTCTATGACGTGAAGTGCAGCCGTCATCTTGCCAATGTAGTGCTTGCCAACGGCGGACGGCCGTTGATGTGGATGAGCGGCCACTCCATGCTCAAGGCGAAGATGAAAGAGACGGGGGCACTGCTGGCGGGCGAGTTCAGCGGGCACATCATGTTTGCAGAACGTTGGTATGGTTTTGATGATGGTCTGTATGCGGCGGCCAGGTTGCTGGAGATATTGACCCTCGATCCCCGCAGCAGCACAGAGATCTTTGCCGAACTGCCGGAGAGTGTCTCTACCCCGGAATACAGCGTGGCCCTGAAAGAGGGTGAGAGTGACGTCATCATGGCAGCACTGGACAAGCAGCCGGATCTTCCCGGCGCGCGGCTGCTCAGAATCGACGGTCTGCGGGCTGAGTTCGAGCAAGGTTGGGGGCTGGTGCGTACATCCAACACCACCCCGGCTCTGATATTCCGTTTCGAGGCGGAGGACGAAGATGCGCTTAATCTGGTAATGGATGTCTTTCGCAACCTTCTTGGTCAGGTGCAGCCGGATCTCAAACTGCCGTTTTGACCCCGATTCGGTAACAGCTTTATTCTTACTGACACAGTTGATTCATCATGACTCTACAAGCTGAACAGGCGCGCAATGTTGCGCATGTACTGACCGCTGCCCTGCCCTATATCCAACGATTTACCGGCAAGACCGTCGTCATCAAATACGGTGGCAATGCCATGGTGGACGAAGAGCTGAAGAACAGCTTTGCCCGCGACATCGTGCTGATGAAACTGGTGGGTATCAACCCGGTTGTGGTACACGGCGGCGGCCCCCAGATTGGAAATCTGCTGCAGCGGTTGGGCAAGGACTCTGAATTTGTACAGGGCATGCGGGTCACCGACAGCGAGACCATGGATGTGGTGGAGATGGTGCTTGGTGGATTGGTCAACAAGGATATTGTCAATCTGATCAACCGGGCAGGTGGCTCGGCGGTGGGGTTAACCGGCAAGGATGGTGACCTTATCCATGCCCGCAAGATGAAGATTACCGCCAACAGTCCGGATCTGGAGGCGACCGAAATCATCGATATTGGCCATGTGGGCGAGGTGGAGAGTATTGATGTCAGTATTGTGGATATGCTGGTACATGGCAATTTCATTCCCGTCATCGCCCCTATAGGTGTGGGCAAAGATGGACGCTCCTATAACATCAATGCGGACTTGGTGGCAGGCAAGATGGCGGAGATTTTGCAGGCGGAAAAGTTGATCCTGCTGACCAATATTACAGGTTTGCTCGACAAGGATGGTGGTCTGCTGACGGGGCTGAATGCAGAACGGGTGGATGAACTGATCGCCGACGGCACAATCCACGGCGGTATGTTGCCCAAGATAGGCTGTGCCCTGGAAGCGGTGAAGACCGGTGTAAACAGTGCTCATATCATCGACGGCCGGGTGGCGCATGCCGTCTTGCTGGAGCTCTTTACCGATGAAGGTGTGGGGACACTGATCCGGCGTCGCTGATGAGTAGCAGGATACCGCGCAAACAGCTGATTCTCGAGGCGCTGGCCCGCGAACTTGAACAGAACCCCGGTGGCCGCATTACCACAGCTGCGCTGGCGCGGGCCGCAGAAATATCCGAGGCGGCGCTCTATCGTCATTTTGCCAGTAAGGCGAAGATGTTTGAAGGGTTGATCGATTTTGCCGAGGAGAGCATCTTCGTGCGTATCAACCAGATACTGGAGGAAGAGAGTGATGCCAGATTGCGCTGCGGCAGGCTGCTCTACCTGATATTGCTTTTTTCTGAACGCAATCCCGGCATTACCAGGGTACTGCTCGGCGATGCGCTGGTTGGCGAAACTGAACGGTTGCAGACTCGGGTGGGCCAATTCTTTTCCCGGCTCGAAACCCAGCTGAAGCAGATCCTGCGGGAGGGCGACCTGCGGGAAGGCGGGCTGCAGACTGTCGATGCCTGCGTGTCGGCAAACCTCATGCTGGCGGCTGTTGAAGGCAGGATGCACCAATATAGCCGCAGCCGTTTCAAGACGGCGCCTTTAACCCAATGGGAAGCTCAATGGGGGGTGCTGGAAGCCGCGCTCTTTAATCTGCCGTGACACCTGCCAACATTCTGCTTTAACGCTCTGCAACTGCCGCGTTAAACCCATTCCTTATCTGGCGCACCGGCTCACTGGCGCAGAAGGCTGTGCCTTCAGGGGTGTCCTTGCACTGCAGGTCCATAAAAATGATCGTTTGCCGGGTTATGGAATCAGTGAGGCGTGACATAGTGACGCTGATATCCTGTGCTTTTACGGGCTGTCCGGTCATCAGAATGTTCTCTGCGAGCATTCGAACCGGGGTGGTTGCATGAGAGTGGAGGTATTGCTTGGCAGCTTGCCAGGATGCTTCGCAGCGACTCTCCCCCTGGCAATGGTAAACGTTGCTCAGTCCCTCTTCGGACTGCGCTGTCTCCAGCTTGTCGTCCGGTTTTCGGCTGAGCCGTTTTAACACTCTGAACCTTTCCAGGTCGCGGGCAAAAGCTATGCGGATCCTGTTTTTATCCCGTTCCCGATGTACGATGGATTGATATGATTCCTTCAATGATTGGCGCTTACGGTCGATCCGTTGAAGATATTCAGCTGAAACCGCTTCGCCGCTGAGTTCCAGGCTGGCAGCGTTGCGCTGCATCTCTTCGAGTTTGCTCTTGAGTTGCCTGATATTGGAGTTGATCACCTGAAGGGAGAGGTCGACTGCCCTAAGTTGGCCGTCCCGGGCCATCAGAATGTCATCTTCACTTCTGAAGGTACGCAGCAATACCCGGTCAGCCGCCTGCTGCTCCTTGATCAGCACCTGCTGTTCTTTCTGCAGTCGTTTCAGTGCCTCTTGCTGTTCGATCTCCTCCTGAGTTTTTGCGGCGCCCACTTTATTGACTGTCAGCCCCCGCTCATCCATATAGGTGTGCTCTCGTCTGACATCCTCCGGCGGCATGCTGTCGGAGTAGTGGACCCGACCGCTCTCATCAACCCATTTGTATAGTTTTCCTGCGTTAACGGGCAAAGAGACAGATGCCAGCGACAACAACGTCACAAGCAGAAGTCTGGATGGTTTAATTAAGTTGTTTATTGTTTCCATCAATAACCAGGTATCTTCTCGACCTTGAGTGACTGGGGTGGCGGCCGTTTGTTCCCGACCTTTTATATCCTAAAGAGGGATTATACTGCGACCCCAGTACTCTATTCCATGTGATAATTACACGTTCAGTTAGCTTGTCAACGTTCACGGCAAGGCGCGTTGAATCCGTAATTATCACATGGATAGAGCACTTGGTCTTAAGATAGATTATCTGTGGAACAGTTCACCCTTTTTGTTATCTCTTTGTTAGCTAACACCTTTTCTGCATTTTCCGGGGGAGGTGCAGGGTTGGTGCAGCTGCCGGCGCTGATCTTTTTGGGATTGCCGTTCTGAATTGCCCTCGCAACCCACAAGATTGCGTCGGTTGCCTTGGGCATTGGCGCAACCATACGGCATCTGCGGGAGGATGGACTGGAGCGGCAGTTCGTGATCTTTCTGCTGGCAGCGGGGCTGCCGGGAGTGGTGTTGGGCGCCAGTCTGATCCTTCGGGTGCCTGATCGAGCGGCGGAGATCGCATTGGGTGTCCTGACGCTTGGTTTGGGTGTCTACTCGATCAGCAAACGCTCTCTAGGGCAATCGTACGTTCCAATACATCGAAATGTTTCGGGGTTTGTGATTGGAGCGACGGGACTTTTTCTTATTGGTGTACTTAACGGTTCATTGACCTCTGGAACCGGACTTTTTGTTACCCTCTGGCTGGTGCGCTGGTTCGGTCTCGATTACCGGCGGGCGGTGGCCCACACGCTGGTGCTGGTAGGCGTATTCTGGAACGGTGCCGGGGCTGTCACCCTTGGGGTGTTGGGGGATGTCAAATGGGAGTGGTTGCCAGTACTGCTGGCCGGTTCCCTGTTGGGGGGCTACATCGGCGCCCACCTCTCCATCACCAAAGGGAACCGCTGGATCAAGCGGGGCTTTGAAATCGTCACCCTGCTGGTGGGCAGCAAGTTGATTATCGGCTAGGTGACGCCGTACTCGTTCCGGTAGGCGCGGATGCGTGCCAGCGACTCTTCGGAATCGGGTTTCTCCCCCAGGTATTCGACCAACTGTTCCAGGGCCACGATGGAGGCAACCGGCACGCCGTAGTCACTCTCGACTTCCTGAATGGCGGAACGCTCCCCCTTGCCTCGCTCCTGACGATCCAGGGCGATGACCACACCAGCGGGAGTGGCGCCAAGATCCTTGATGATCTCTACCGACTCCCTAACCGAAGTGCCGGCGGAGATGACGTCGTCGATAATCAGTACGCCACCGTTCAGTTCATGGCCGACGATGATGCCGCCTTCGCCGTGATCCTTGGCCTCTTTGCGATTGAAGGCATAGGGCACGTCCCGAGCGTGGTGGTCGTAGAGGGCGGCAGCAGTGACTGCAGCCAGAGGAATTCCCTTGTAGGCCGGTCCATAGAGCACATCGAACTCGATACCGGAATCGACGATTGCCTGGGCGTAGTAGCGGCCCAAGCGGGCCAGGCTGGCTCCTGTATTGAACAGCCCGGCATTAAAGAAGTAGGGGCTGATACGACCGGACTTTAGGGTGAATTCACCGAAGCGAAGCACCGCCACGTCCAGGGCAAAGTCGAGAAATTCGCGCTGATAATTCTGCATGGGTTATTTCCGATTATGGTGATGCGCGAATTGTAACTTAGTACCCCTACAAGTGCTCTATCAATGTAATAATTACGTTGACAGAGCATTAGGTGATAGCTTGGGAAATGATCGCCTGAGACGCCTATAATGGCCCCGGTTTTTTGCATATTGAATCCATTGGTCACCACAACAGGAGTCTCAGTGCCCAACCCAAGCAGTACGCTCACCAATTGGCTGGATGCCTCCAGGGTCTATTGGCATCCCCGGGTGCGGGGCATGCTGTTCCTTGGTTTTTCCGCAGGGCTGCCGCTGCTGCTGGTGTTCGGCACGCTCTCTTTCTGGCTGCGGGAAGCAGGTGTTGAACGCAGTACGATAGGGTTTGTCAGTTGGGTGGCGCTGGCCTACGGTTTCAAGTGGGTGTGGGCGCCGCTGGTGGATCGCCTGCCCCTGCCGTTGCTGAATCGATTGCTGGGACGAAGGCGCAGTTGGATGCTGCTCTCCCAGTTTTGCATCATTGCGGGTCTGGTCGGCATGGCTTTGTCGGATCCACAGGAGAGTCTTGCCCGTTTTGCACTGCTTGCATTAGGCGTGGCTTTTGCCTCGGCCACACAAGACATCGTAATCGATGCCTACCGCATCGAAAGTGTCGAGGAGAACCTGCAGGGGGCCATGGCGGCCACCTATATGATGGGCTACCGGTTGGCGATGATCATGAGTGGGGCAGGGGCGCTGGCGATTGCCGCCCTGTTTGATCCTGATGATGCGATTTATCATCAGGGCGCCTGGATGGCAGCCTACCTGAGTATGGCGCTGATGATGCTGGTCGGTATTGTTACCACGCTGATCATCCGCGAGCCGGAGGTCACCGCCGATTCTCACACTCTGGAGCGGGAAAACCGGACCGACACTTTGATCGAGCACCAGCAGTGGCTGCCCCTGGCGCTACGCCGGTTTGCCGAAGGTTTCTATAATGCCGCCATCAGCCCCTTTGTCGATTTTATCAGCCGCTACCGTTGGCAGGCGTTGTTGATCCTGGCACTGATCGCCACCTACCGTATATCTGATGTAGTACTGGGAGTTATCTCCAACGTCTTCTACGTGGATATGGGGTTCTCGAAAGGGGAGGTGGCAACCATCACCAAGATCTACGGCGTGATCATGACACTGGTCGGGGCGGGGCTTGGTGGTTTGCTGATGGTAAGGATAGGTGTAATGCGCACTCTCTTACTGGGTGGCCTTTTGGCGGCCGCCACTAACCTGCTGTTTGCCATGTTGGCAGGGGTGGGGCACGATGTGCCGATGTTGACCCTGGTAATATCTATCGACAACCTGAGTGCTGGTGTGGCGACGGCTGCTTTCATTGCCTATCTCTCCAGCCTGACCAATATCTCCTACTCAGCTACCCAATATGCCCTGTTCAGCTCTGTGATGTTACTGTTGCCGAAATTTTTGGGTGGATTCTCCGGGGTGATGGTGGACGGCATGGGTTATCAGACTTTTTTCCTGCTCACCACCCTGATGGGGATGCCTGTGTTGGTGCTGATCCTGTTGGCGATGCGCTACATTCCATCCAGCGGGTATAAAAAACATGCTTGAACAAGGCGGATATCTGGCGGCATTTGTCGTGGGTCTGTTAGGCGGGGTGCACTGCGCCGGAATGTGTGGTGGCATCGTCGGGGCACTGACCTTCGGGCTGCCGGAAAAATTGCGTTCCAGCACTGGCGCCACCCTCCCCTATCAACTTGGGTATAACCTGGGGCGCATCAGCAGCTATGTTGTTGCCGGGGCGATTATGGGTGGACTCGGCATGTTGCTGGCACAGGTGGCCCCAGTCTATATAGCACAGCGTGTGTTGCTGGCTTTTGCCGGCATCTTTATGATTCTGCTCGGACTCTATCTCGGAGGCTGGTGGGCTGGGTTGTCCCGCATTGAAAAGGCAGGCGGTGCGCTCTGGCAACGCATCGAACCCTATGCCCGCAGACTGCTGCCGGTCAATACGCCGGGGCAGGCCTGGTTGTTGGGCGTGTTCTGGGGCTGGATTCCCTGCGGCCTTGTCTACAGCATGCTGGTTTGGACCGTCTCGGCCGGCAGTGTGCTCAAGGGGGCTGGACTGATGCTGGCATTTGGTCTCGGAACCCTGCCCAATCTCTTTGCCATGGGGTTGGTGGCAGGTAGCCTTGCTCGCTGGACCAAGGATATTCGGGTGCGCCGAGGGGCCGGATTGCTCGTGATTCTATTTGGTCTGGTGACTTTGTGGCGGTCTTTCTAGCCGAAGGGTTTGTGATGTCCGATACCACGCTGTTTTCGATTCTCGAATCCCCAACACACCCCGATTTCACTGCGCTCTATCGGCGGCTGGGTATTCGTCAGGTCGAGTTTCGTTCGATGCGTAAGGTGATGAGCGAACTGAAACGGCAACAGCCGGATATCGTGGTGGCTGAGTTTTTCTACGGTTATGCCAATAACTACGCCGGCATCAACATCAGTAACCTGGATGTCTTTCTGTTCAGCCTGCAGAAGTATGCCCCAGAGACGCGGGTGATCGTGCTGGTGGAGAAATCCGAGCATGAATATGTGGGCAAGCTCTACGAGATATTCCCCCTGCACGCTGTTCTTGTGCAGCCGGTTAAAGAGTCGCGGATTGAGCTGGTGCTTGCAGGAAGTAAAACGTTTGGTGAAAAAATGTAGGCCGGTTCAAGCCTGCGGAACCGGAAAGCACAGTTTGCTGCGCCGGGTCTTTTGCCTGATCCGCTACGCTTGATCAGGCCTACTGTTTTTTCTGTCAGTCGATGAAAAACTGCTGTTTGAGTTTTGCGGTATAGAAGCGTGTCTCGCCTGCGGGTTTGACCTCCAGGGTAAAATCCAGGGTCTCCTGATCCGCGATACGGAATTCGCCGATGTAGTAGATGGCATTGGGTTCAGAGACTTTGCGCATGGGAATGCTGATTAACTGGCCGCGTATGTTGACGGCTTTGGCGAGGATAATTGCACTCACCGCTTTGCCTGTAGTGTCTGGGATCTCTTTGATGACGCTGACATTGAGCATGCCACGATATTTACTGCGCTGGATATGATATTGATTGGCGATCCCGGGATCGAGGGATGCGCTGGGAATGGCGTTATGATGGATTTTGTATCCTGGGATGCTTGTGCTGTTCTCTGCCAGGGTATTGAATGAAAGTAGACAGAGTGTCGTCAGGACCAGCAGACGGAAGCTGTGCAAAAACATAAAATTCTCCTCCTAAGGAGTGATACAGGTAGTAGTTTTTTGTTCCGGAATTGGGATTGCAAGCAGAGATTGTATTTATTATGAACGCATTGTGCTCTATCCATGTGGGAATTGCGAGTTCAGATAGCCTGCCAACTTTCACGGCAAGGCGCTGGCCTGTAATTGTCACATGGAGAGAGCAGCCGTAGTTTACGAGGCATTTTGCTTGGGCACCAGCCGGGGGCGTGGCCGTTTCTCTTTGTTCAGTAGTTCACTGTCGTTTAGTCGGTTTGCCATGTTGCGAAGGGATGTAAGCTGGCGGGCTGCTTCGGTGTACTGGTCCTGAAGTTCAACGATCCTGAATTGCAGGGTGTTGCGGGACTGGCCGATCTTCTGCAGGTTGTTGAGCCTCTTCTCCATCATCTCCTTGTGATCCCGGATCTGCAAAACCAGGGGCTCCAGGGTGGTGACCAGCCAATTGTTAATGTCATCACTGGCGCGGTGGAAGATGTGCCTGGCCCGGCTGACTAGCGCGGCATAGAAGCGTTTAACCACAAAGCCCTGCTCCATCATTGCGGTAACCGGGCTGTTGCGGAAGACTTCCGCTTCCTGGTGCAGCAGTTCCAGTTCCACGCGGTATTTCACGATGGAGAACATTTTGGGCTGGATGACCGCAAAGCCGTGTTCATTCTGAAATTTTCGGTAGATGGAGCGAATCAGCTTACGGGTCTGCTCGCTTTGTGACACTACGGTGTGCATGTTTCGGCGGACCTCTTCGAAGAGGTTTTTCATTACCGTCTTCATGCCATGAGTGGTCCAGCTGTTTGTCATTTCACGACGGCTGCGGTTGATGATGTTGTCCAGTGTATCAAGGTCAAGTGCTGCCCGTAAGTTGTCCGCCTGCCCCTTCAACTTCTGACGGCTTACCTGAAAACTCTCGACGTCATGCATATACTGGGACTGCTCCTCCCGGGTCTTCTCCATCAGGTTGTTGATGACATCGTCGCTTTTGCCGCTCAACTCCTCCAACTCTTCCAGCTGTTTTTTTGCATTGGTGAGCTTGCCGGAGAGTACGCTGCGGCTGTTGTCCAGCATCTGGCCTATATCGGCGCCAACGGTATCAAGGATGATCTGCTGTTTTATGCCCAGGACATCGGTAGCCAGATGGCTCTCCAGGGAGAGCAGGCCGCTTCTCTCCAGCAGTTCGCTCTCGTGGCGAACCTTCGCCACCAGCCCCTTCTGGGCGGAAATGGGGAACACAGCGCTTTCGGAGACGCCGAGCATCTTGGCGGTTTCACCCTGCTGCCTGGAGATGGTTGCGCTGATCTCCTCCGGTTCCAGCAGGTCGTCCCACAGGGTGTCGATCTTGTTGAGTACCACCATCAGGCCGCGCTGCCTGCCGCTCTGAAAGCCTTTGATATGGTGTTGCCAGATCTCCATGTCACTACGGGTGACACCGGTATCGGCACCCAGCACAAAGAGTACTGCCTGGGCCGAGGGCAGCATGTTCAGTGTCAGCTCCGGCTCGCTTCCCAAGGCGTTGAGTCCCGGAGTATCGAGAATGGTCAAACCCTGTTTCAGGAGGGTGTGCGGATAGCTGATCAGGGCGTGGCGCCATTTTGGGATTTCGATCAGTTTCGGCGGTTTTTTCTGATGCGGGTGCAGAGCAGGGCTGTAGAGGCCGAGATGCGTGGCTTCTTCCACGGTGACCATCTTGGTCTGCATCACCTCGCCGAGTGAGGCCTCCATCTGCTCAACTGACTCGGTCTCCAGTGGATAGTGAACCCACTGTTTTTCATCCTTGCGGAGATCTGAAATCAAGGTGTCCTGAAGCCGTGTCTCGATCGGCAATAGTCGGACATAGGCTTCTTCACGCTCGCGATCAAAAAAGATCTCTGTCGGACACATGGTGGTGCGGCCAGCGCTGGAAGGCAGCAGGCGTCGTCCATGATCGGCAAAGAAGATGGCGTTGATGAGTTCGGTTTTTCCACGGGAGAATTCAGCCACGAAGGCGATGGTGAGGCGATCATGTTTCAGCATCTCCATGGTCTGGGTGATGCGAGCCTGGGTCTCCGGCGTAGACATGCCGTTCTGTTCCAGCCAGGGGCCATACTCGCTGATGGTGCGAAGGATATTTGCCTTCCACTGTCCATAGGCCTGGAGCTGTTGTTGAAAACGTATTTTTTCCATTCGGTTGTTCCGCATGAACAGATTGAGTGTAAACGATTATGCCACACTGGCTTTAGCGACGATCTTCAGTTGGACTGAAGCCTAGGCTATTTATGTACGCGTAACAGATTATCGGTCGTTTGTCTCTTTCTGGTGTTCAGTTTGGGCGCCTGTTCACGGGAATGGGTGCTTTTTGGGGGGCGTGGATACGCAGGCATTTTGAACGTGAAGTTTCACCGCTCACCAGGATCACCTGGCTGCGGGGTACTCCAAAGGCCTTGGCCAGGAGTTTGATGAGATGTGCGTTGGCCTTCCCATCGACGGGTGGAGCAGTGATGCGAATCTTAAAATTATCGCCGTGAGGGCCGACAAAGGTATCCCGCGAGGCTTTGGGTTGAATGCGCAGTCGCAGAGTCAGATCGTCCCCATCCCAATGATACCAGCCACTCAAAATGGACTGCCGGTGATTACGCGCAATGGCGGCAGCAGCAGCATTTTCAGTAGTACCAGCCCGATCATGACCAGCATGGGTGAGAGGTCGAGGCCTGAGATAGGGGGCAGGATTCTGCGCGCGGGGCGCATTACCGGGTCGGTCAGTGAGTGGAGTAGTGCCGAGGCGGGGTTGTAGGCGCCGGGGTTGATCCAACTCAGGATAACCTGGATCAGGATCGCAAAGAGAAATATGTTGATCAGCAATTCCACCAGTTCAGGAATGGCCCAGAGGAAGGGGCCGAGGGCATTGACGGAGGCGCCGCTGAGCAGGATCACCAGGCCCAGTTCCGCGGCTTTCAATGCCCAGACCAAAACGATGGAGGAGATATCGATGCCGCCGAAGCCGGGGATGAAACGGCGCAACAGTTTGAGGGGAGGATTGGTGGCCCGCACCAGAAACTGTGAGACGGGATTATAAAAATCAGCCTTCACCAGTTGCAGTATCAGACGCAGCATTACCGCCAGGATGTAGAGGCCGAAGAGGGTCTGAATCAGGAAGATTGCCGGGTTTGCCAGGTAGTTGCCGTCCATTATTTTCCTCCCAATATCTCTGAGAGTTCCTGAGACCGATCACGTGCGCCGTTGAGCGCCTGTTCGAACAGCGCCGGAAGCCCCCCCTCTTGCAGAATCCCCAAAGCCCGTTCGGTGGTGCCGCCTGGAGAGGTGACCTTTTCCCGCAGTGTGGCAGGGGAGTCCTTGCTTTCCATCGCCATGCGGGCTGCCCCCAGCGCTGTCTGCAGGGTGAGCAGGCGGGCGGTCTCTGCTTCAAGTCCCATCTTGATGGCGGCGGCTTCCATCGCCTCCATGACGAGAAAAAAGTAGGCCGGTCCGCTACCGGAGAGTGCAGTGACCGCGTCCATTTGGCTCTCGTCGGTCACCCAGCAGGTGAGTCCCACTGCGCGCAGGATGCTCTCTGCCTGGTCTTTCTGAATGTCGCTGACATTTTCGCTGGCATGTAAACCGCTGGCGCCGGACTGAATCATTGCCGGTGTGTTGGGCATAGTGCGAACCAGGGCGATATCTTCTCCCAGCCACTCCCGCAATGCCGCCTCCCTCACTCCAGCGGCGATGGAGATGACCAGCGGCTGATGGCGCCAGATGGCGCCGGCCACGTCACGAACCACCGATTCCAGAACCTGGGGTTTGACCGCCAGGACGACGATATCGGCGTTTTGAACGGCGGCATCGTTGTCGGTTTCAGTGCGAATGGCGTAGTTGGCGGCGAGTTGAGCCAGTCGCTCTTTATTCGGATCACTGGCGGTGATGTGCGTGGGGTCATAGCCATCCGCGACCAATCCGCTGATAAGAGATGCAGCCATATTGCCGCCGCCGATAAAGGTGATGCTGTTTAGTTTCATGGATGCTTCTTATGATAGTCGGGGTCAATGGTTAGTTAGGGAGAAATGACAATAACCGAGTCATTCAGCGCTTCTTTAGTTAGTACTATTATACTGCCGGGGGCCAAAAATGGCCGTGCCGATGCGAACAATTGTAGCGCCCTCCAAAATTGCCGCCTCCAGATCGCCCGACATGCCCATCGAAAGGGTCTCCAGCGGCAGTGCATCGCTTCGCAAAGTGTCGCGCAGATTCCGCAGTAAGCGGAAGGGGCGGCGCTGTGCGGCTGCATCGTCCGTCAGTGCCGGGATGGTCATCAGTCCCACCACCTCGATACCTGGCAGAGCTTGGTACGCCTTGAGCAGTTCCGGCAGTTGTTCCGGTTCGTGGCCGCCCTTGCTGGCCTCCCCGCTGGTGTTGACCTGAATGCAGATTTTCAGAGGTGGGCGCTCCGGGGGGCGCTGTTCACCCAGTCTTCGCGCGTGTTTCAAACTTGCGATACTGTGAACCCAGTCAAAATTTTCTGCGATGGGTTTTGTTTTATTACTCTGTATTCGACCAATGAAGTGCCATTCGAGTTTCAGGTCTGCAAGTGCATCGATCTTTTCCAGGGCATCCTGCAGATAGTTTTCGCCGAAGGCGGTCTGCCCGGCGGCAAACGCGGCGCGGATTTCGTCCGCCGTGCGGGTTTTGCTGACTGCCAGCAAAATGGTGCTGGCGGGTGTTCGTTCTGCCTGGCGCTCTGCCTGTTCGATGCGTTGCCGTACACGGGTGAGTCTCTGTTTGATGCTGCTCATGGTCGATAGTTTACAAAAAATTACATTCTGCCTGGGATTTTATGATCACAGCAGGGTGTAAATGAAAGGGGTCTGTTTGAGAGTATGGGCAGTGTCGGCATAAATCAAATGCCTGCCGGCACGAAGTGGCGACAAACAATTTGTAGAAACCGGCGCAAGTGCCGTTATTATTGACGATAATAGATAAGCGGCGCTCTGAACAGGGTCGTCGCGCCGGTTTTTCTATCTGAGGGAAATGAATGGATATCGCCGAACTTCTGGCATTCAGTGTCAAACACAATGCGTCCGATCTGCATCTGTCCTCCGGACTGCCGCCGATGATCCGCGTGGATGGTGATATCCGGCGCATTAATGTGCCGGCGCTGGAGCATAAAGTGGTCCACGGGCTTGTCTACGACATCATGAACGACAAGCAGCGGAAGGATTTCGAGGAGTTTCTCGAGACCGATTTCTCCTTCGAGATTCCCGGACTGGCCCGCTTTCGTGTCAACGCATTCAATCAGGCGCGGGGCGCATCTGCGGTTTTTCGTACCATCCCCTCCAAGGTACTGACGCTGGAGGACCTGGGCTGTCCCAACTCTTTCAAGGAGATTGTAGACGTGCCCCGTGGGCTGGTTCTGGTGACCGGGCCCACCGGCTCGGGTAAGTCCACCACCCTGGCGGCGATGATGGACTACAAAAACGACAACGACTACGCTCACATACTCACCATCGAAGACCCCATTGAGTTTGTTCACACCAGTAAAAAGTGCCTGTTGAATCAGCGCGAGGTACATCGGGACACATTGGGCTTCAGTGAGGCGCTACGATCCGCCCTGCGTGAAGACCCGGACATTATCCTGGTGGGTGAGTTGCGTGACTTGGAGACGATCCGTTTGGCGATGACAGCGGCTGAGACCGGTCATCTGGTGTTCGGCACCCCGGCGATCCGTAACCTGATTCGTGAAGACAAAGTGGCGCAGATGTATTCGGCTATTCAGACGGGTCAGGCAGCTGGTATGCAGACGATGGACCAGAGTCTGAAAGAGTTGGTGGACAAGGGTGTGATCAGTCGCCTGGATGCCAAGGCCAAGGCGCAGAACAAAGATTCTTTCTAACGTAAAGTTAAGAAGGGGGGTGGAGTTTTCCAATGAGGAATGAACATGGAATTTAATGTGCTGCTGGCCATGATGGTCCAGAAAAAGGCTTCCGATCTGTTTATTACTGTAGGCAGAGCGCCCTCCATCAAGGTGGATGGGCGTATCGTCCCGGTCAGCAGGACCGCAGTCAGCGCCAAACAGGCGAAGGATTACACCTTCAATATCATGACCGATCAGCAGCAGCGTGAATTCGATGAAACCAATGAGTGCAACTTCGCCATAAATGCGAAGGGTATTGGACGTTTTCGGGTCAGTGCCTTTATGCAACGGGATTCGGTCGGCATGGTGCTGCGCCGTATCGAGAGCACTATCCCCACCATGGGGGAACTGCGTCTGCCGCCGGTGCTGCAGGATCTGGCGATGAGCAAACGTGGGCTGGTGATTTTCGTGGGGGCGACGGGTACCGGTAAGTCGACCTCCCTGGCCTCGATGATTGGTCATCGCAACAACAAGAGCAGTGGCCATATCATCAGTATCGAAGATCCGATCGAATACATCCACAATCACGATGGCTGCATCATTACCCAACGTGAGGTGGGGCTGGATACGCAATCCTACGAGGTTGCGCTGAAGAATACCTTGCGCCAGGCACCGGATGTGATTCTGATTGGCGAGATTCGCACCCGCGAGACAATGGAGCATGCGCTGACCTTTGCCGAAACGGGACATCTCTGTCTCTCCACCCTGCATGCCAACAATGCCAATCAGGCATTGGATCGAATTATTCACTTTTTTCCAGAAGATCATCGGGATCAGATTTTTATGGATCTTTCCCTCAATCTACGGGCGATTGTGGCCCAACAGCTGTTGCGGCGGTCGGATGGCAATGGTCGACGGGCCTGTTTCGAGATTCTGCTGAATACTCCACTGGCGGCGGATCTGATTCGTAAAGGGGATATTCCAAAGCTGAAGGAGTTGATGAAGCGTTCCACGGAGCATGGCATGATCACCTTCGACCAATCTCTCTACCGACTTTATGAACAGGGTGAGATCAGCTATGAGGATGCGTTGGCACATGCCGACTCCACCAATGATGTGCGCCTGATGATCAAACTTGGCATGAACAGGGGCAATGGAGGTCTGGCCAACGGATTGGATGGCGTCTCATTGATCGACGGGAAGGGGTAGCTTCTTACAATTTAATTACCCGTTTTCTGAGATAAATGCTTCGGCGATGGCGTACTGCTTCTGCGCCTCGTTATCCACTTCTCCCGCATCGTTGAGAATCATTTCGCAGTTCTTGGCCATGCGCGCCTGAACAGCGGCTTTCCAGGCGAGGTTGGTGTTGTTGCTGATCTGCCCCTCGGGCAGCAGGCAGGCAACAGCGGCTGCGGCGACAAAGTGTTCTGCCTGAATCGCCCAGTCTGCATCCCGGCCGCAGGCGGTGTAGGTCTGGTTCGAGAGCGCTTTGACTCCTTTGTAGGCGGACAACATCTCATCCGGCTGCCCACTCCTTTCAGCAATGACTTCAAGCGCCTGACCAATTCGCGGATCCTCACTGAGGTGGCGCACACTCACGACGAAGCGACAGCCCAAATCGCGCTGTTCGGTTGTCGGCAGTTCATCCAATACCTTGCGTAACTCCTGGTCGTTGCTGATTGCCATGGTGAACCCCTCCCGGAATGAGATTGCCGTCCTTTAAATAATAGGCCCGGAATCAGTAGTGGTCGCATGATTCAGATCAATGATTCAACCGATATATTAAGGGCCGGGGAGTCGGGTGAAAAGGCCGTTGGGTTTATCCTTTTTCGGAAAGACGTTCGATGATAGCCTGATGTCCCTGGGTCCGAGCCCAGTCCAGTGCGCTGCGTCCTTTTAGATCACGCAGGCCGGGGTCGGCCTGATGAGTCAGCAGTGTTTCAACCGTCTCCCTGTGCCCCAGTTTGGTGGCCCAGATGAGGGCAGTCCAGCCGCCGGTGTTCTCTACCTGGTCTATGTCGGCCCCCCGTTTCAGCAGCAACCTGACCACGCGGGCATGGTTGTTCGATGCTGCCAGCATGACCGCTGAGTAGCCGCCTTTATCTGTGAGATTTACGTCGGCACCGGCCTCCAGCAAACGTTCCACCGCTTCCGCATGACCGTTGAGCGCAGCCTTCATCAGGGGGGTCCAGTGGCAGGCATCGACCACATCGATAGTGCTGTTTTGGGTCAGCAGCCTGTCCAGTTCGCTCATATCCCCCTTCTCAGCAGCAGTGATCAAGGGCGGGTTATCCGGCTCGAAGTTTGTCTCCTGTTGCGAACAGGCGGCCAGCAAAAGTGTCAGTGAGATGAATAAGAATCGTGGGAGATACATGGGAGGTCCTGCAAACGGGGGTGCAACAGTATCCATCCCGGTGCCGATGGGCGGCAATGATGATCCGCAATAGCTATTTGTCCGGCTTGCGGTCCGGTTTGAAGAAGGTGGTAGGGAAGGGGGTGATATTGGATGTTTCATCCAATTCAGTGATCTTGCCGGGTCCCTCTTTCTCGACTTCGTCGATGCGGATGACTGCGTGGATGGGTATCAGTGTGCGGTTGACGCCGGCAAACTCCTCCTGCAGCTTTTCCGAGGAAGGATCAATGACCAGGGAATTGTTCTGTTCGAAGATGAGGTCTTCGACTTCCACGAACCCGTAAAGCTCGCCCTGTTGCACCTTCCGGGCAAAGACTTCATAAACCTTACCTTGATTGAGGAAGGTGATTTTGAAGATGCGCATTATTACCGTCGCTATGGCGGATCCTGTAAGAACCTGGAAATGGAGCCGATGAGCGGAGTAGGACCATCTATCTGTAACCCCTTGTAATCAACAGCTTAATTTCAATTTTGAGGTTAAAGTGTACCATTTTGTGCCCTATTTTGTGCCCTATTTTGTGCACCAATATTTGATCCGGGAACAGACTATGAATCAGCCACTTATCTTCCTGGATTCCGCTGCGCTTCATCCCGGCTATAAATATTACTTGTTTCTGGATGGACACTATTTAGGTTCTGATGGTCGCAATCTGATGTATGATATCCCTGTCATTTACAAGGAAAATAAGAATGATATCCGAAGAATTAACAGACCTGATTGCAAGAAACGAATCACTTGAGGAGGAAACCGATTATTTGAAAGCAGTATAAGGTTAGATAACAAGGTAACTGTAAAATTCTCTTTCGGCGGACATAATTCAATCATAAAGGGGGCATCATGAGTTTCTGGGGCAAACTGTTCAGACGAAGAGCGAGAGGAGCTGATGTTGTTGCGAATACTTCTAATAACATCAACGTTCGAAAAGATGCGATTAAACGGATAACAGATCAAAGTGTCTTGGCTGATTTTGCTGAAAATATGGATGACGAAGAACTTTGTATTGCTGCTATTGAACAAATTGAAGATCAAGAAATATTAGCTGATATTGCTAGAGATTATTGTAATGAATGGTGGTTGCGTAAAATAGCAATTCTACAGATTGAAAATGAAGGCATATTGTCTGATCTAACAGAAAAAATCTCCTTAGTTACATTTGTAAGTGAGGGAGAGGATGAAGTGGTTAAGAGATTAATTCAATACGGAGCAGATGTTAATGAGAGAGATAAAGATGGGTGTACTCCGCTTTTCTTTCTTGAAGATAATAAGCTTAGAATTGCACAACTTCTTATTGATCACGGTGCCGAATCTGATGTAAAGAACAACTCGAATAGTACGCCGCTTCATTATCTTAATAATATGTTCAGACATGAATGGGACTATGAGGTTGCAGAAGTATCTCTATTACTTATCAAGAATGGAGCCGATGTAAATGTAAAAGATTCTGCAAATAAAACACCTTTACATCTTGCAGCTGAAGGAACCCTTCCATTCTCTGAGGGAGTCTTCAAACAAGGGGATATTGAGAATGTCCGCATATTATTAGAAAACGGAGCAGAACCGAATGTAGTAGATTCAAATTTTGGGTATACCCCGCTACACTCAGCAGCCCAAACCAATCACATAGAGATGGTACAGTTACTTCTTGATCATGGAGCAGACGTAAATATAAAACAAGAAGGGGGATTTTGTCCGATAGATTACGCATATGAGAAAAAAAATATAAAAATGATTAGTTTGTTAGAGAATTATGGCGGTAGCGTTAACAGAGACTTGTTCTATTAACTCGGGGCTTGTCAGAATAAATGCCTTTCGAAATGGTAAAGCAATCCTAATGTCTCAAGAATAATGCCAAACAAGGAAAGTTCACTCGGACAGTAAAAACCTGAGTCTTGATGTTTTTCTGTAGCTTCAATAGGTCGTTAAGTTAAAAATCAGTTTGCGTAACAACAGCGTATTTGGAGAATTAAAATGTCTAGAGTGATTGTTGGTACATGCCAGGAATGCGGCGAAAATTTAAGAGTAAAAACAATTGGTGTAAAGGAATCTATGAATTTAACCTGCAAATGTGGCGCAAAGAATATAATTCATCCACCAAATGATCTTGTTATAAACGCTGAAGAAGAACGGATTAAGAAAACAAATTTAGCAGAAACAAGCGGGTTTTCTAATATTTGCGATATATGCGGTAAAGCACTTGGCTCTGAGGACATTATAGTCGTCCCGCCTTCTGTGGTTGTGACGGCAAGTAATAGTGGCTTCAGTCCTTCTCGTCTTCCAATGACGTGGAAGGAACAGTACGAACAGCAGGGCATGGAATTAGGAGTGCCAGGAGAGCTAAAGTACCATACCGCATTCAGCATGCACTGGATTCTGGTGGTTGAGCGCAATGCCTCTGAAGATTGGGGTATATGCAAAGAGTGCAGGGAAGAAATCGATCTGTATATGAAGTCTATGCAATCCAATTAAGAAAGATCCAACGATTCCTCAGTCGTTCCTTCAAAAAAAATAAGCAGTAGTAATTATGAAGAAAACCACCCCAACTGATGTAGACATTATCAAGCGGTTGTTACGCCAATCGCTTAATGCTAGAGAGTTTGTTGCGCGAGCATTAGAAAGTGGATTTACGGTAATAGATGAAGGTCCGACAGGGCTTGAAATGCGTGGGCGCAACAACCGCCTTATTCTTACCGTTCTAGCCTCGCATGGTGCGAATACGATCTTTACATTATCTATCAAACAGGGCAGTGAACCAGTCGTATCCCTCGTCGATGACTGTAAGTTGCTCTACTAAATAACATCCAGTGCCTTGAACATCCGAGCGAGAGAAATAGGGGTTACAAATAGGGGACAGGAATCATATTTGCTATTCATTTTGATTCTATTCTATTTTTCGAATGCCAATAGATACAGAGGCAAGTCTCAAAAGGAGGCAGAGGCCAAGTGTCATATTGCACTATTTAATTAAGGCACCTCCGAAAAAACACACATTTAAATCGAGCAAGTACCTAAATCAGTACCCTGCCACCTTTAAGTGCTTGCGTGTCTCATCGAGGATTTTACTAAAACTTCCATATTTTCAGTCATTTATAATGGAGCCGATGAGCGGATTCGAACCGCTGACCTACGCATTACGAATGCGTTGCTCTACCAACTGAGCTACATCGGCACAAAACTCTTTGTGTAACTATTCAGCTCTGTAATTCAATAAATATTTTTCTACGTCGTACTACGCTGAATGATTTAACGACGGGCGATTATAGTCTCAGAATCCGGCCGGATTCAATTCAATCCTCGCGGGGTGCATCCAGGGCATAGGGTCTTGGGTCGAGAATCGGTTCTCTCTCCAGGATCACATCGGCCATCAGACGGGCAGAAGCGGGGGCCAGCACCACGCCGTTTCGGTAGTGGCCGGAATTGACATAGAGGCCCTGGATTTCGGGTACCGGGCCGATGTAGGGGATGCCGTGTGGTGAACCTGGACGCAGCCCCGCCCAATGGTGCTCGATCTCGGCACCTTCAAGTGCGGGGAAGTGCTGAATTGCGTACTTTTTCAGCTCATCTCTGGCCGCGCTGGAGGTCGTTTTTTTGAAATCACTATGTTCCAGAGTACTGCCTACCAGAACCCTGCCATCACGGCGGGGAATGACATAGCGGTTTTCGTGTAACACGATTCGCGAAACATCCCCCGGCTGGCCTTTGAAAAGGATCATCTGTCCCCGTACCGGTGAGATATCCGGGACCACTGGCATTGCCTGCAACAGGCGGCCACTCCAAGCACCGGCACAGACCACAACCCGGTCTGCCTCGAAATGGTCACCGGCGGTTTTGATGCCGGTGATACCTCCATCCCGGATAAGCAGTTCGGTGACCTCTGCATCTTCGATGATTTTGACCAGGGGGGCGATGGCGAGCCTGGTTGCTTTCGCCAGACGCGGGTTGCGTATCTGGGCAACCTGCGGCATCCAGACCGCGGTTTCCGCTACGGCTGAAAGGGCCGGTTCGCACTCCCTTGTCTCATGCCCGTTCAGTAACTGCAGCGTCTGTCCGGTCTCTTTTGCCCAGGCGGTCGCTCGTTTCTCGTCACCCGGCTGCAGAATAAGCAGGCCATTTTGGGTATATTCCGGGTCGATGCCGCTACCCTGGGTGAGCGACCGGGCCAGATCCGCATAATGGGATTGGCTCCAGCCGGCTAGTGCAGTGACCGAATCCGCATAGCGCCAGGGGTAGAGCGGGGAGACGATGCCGCCCCCTGCCCATGAGGATTCACGGCCGGTTTCCCTGCGTTCGATCAGAGTCACCCGCATGCCGGCGGATTGAAGTTCCCATGCGGTCAGCATACCGATGATGCCACCGCCGATAATGAGACAATCACTCATGGATTACTGCCTTATGATTCCAGGTGCTATTCTTCGACTCCTCCCCCGCGCCCCAGTGTCGACCGCTTCACACTTCTTGGTTTTGTGACACCGTTTATCGGGAAATCGGTGCAGTTTATCCTGTTAGGGATAAACAGGCTCCAGGTTTTTGCTATAGAGAGTATCGAGATGAACAGATTACGTGGATTTACACTGATTGAATTGATGGTCACCCTGGCGGCGGGCATCATCCTGCTGGCTATCGGGATACCGGCATTCACCACTATGATGGCCAACAACCAGTCGGCCGCTTATGCCAACGATCTGGTGATGGCCTTGAATCTGGCCCGCAGTGAGGCAGTGAAGCGCAAGATGCCTGTTGCGGTCTGCGCCAGTAATGCAGCCAATACCGCTTGTGACCAGGACAACTGGGAGAACGGCTGGCTGTTGTTTACCGATGTGAATACAAATGATAGTTATGCCCTGGCCGATGATGGTCCGCTGCTGCGAGTCTGGGGTGCCCCAGGGGGAACGATGACGGTCCTGGCGGCGCCGGATTTTGTTCGCTTCACCGTCAATGGGGAGCTGGATAACGCTAACCCACTATCGATTACCACGGAATTGGCACACTGCACGGGACAGCAGGGCAGGGCGTTCACGGTTTCGGTGACTGGGTATGTCTCTGTGGTCAGGGCGGCCTGTAACTGAAGTTGATGACGGGAATCGAAATGAGATCCAGACAGAGAGAGACATCAACACACCGCAATGCAGGTTTCACCCTGATGGAGGTGCTGGTCACCGTCATCATCCTCTCCATTGGCTTGCTGGGGGTTGCGGGCATGCAGTTCAACTCCCTGAAGAGCAACCAGGGTGCACTGCAGTCCTCATTGGCGACCATGCTGGTGTTGGATGGTGCTGACCGGTTGCGCTCCAACACAACCGGGGTGACCAATGCCGAATATAACCTGATATTTGCAGCCGCTGCAGATCCAGGATGCATCGCTGTGGCGGCGGGCTGTACGCCGGCACAACTGGCCGATTACGATGCCTTCGTCTGGTTTGCCAATGTTGCGGCACTGTTGCCTGGAGGCCAGGGGGTGATCTGCCTCGACAGCACCCCGGACGATGGCGTCGGCACCCTGAACGGCACCGGGGTTCTCAACCAGGGCGATGCAGGATGCGATGGGGCTGCGACCAATGGTCTGAATCAGTATGTGGTCAAGGTCTGGTGGGATCATGATCGGGATGGCGCGTCTGCCGTCAACACCCCGCTTCGGCGTTTTGTGATGAGTGTGATCCCATGAGCAATACTATGATCAACCGCCGACATAATCAGGGCCTGACCCTGGTGGAACTGATGATCGCCATCGTCCTCAGCCTGATCCTGATGGCGGGTGCGACCTCGATCTTCATGGCCAGCAAACAGACCTTCAATCTGGAGGAAGATGTCTCCAGGGTGCAGGAGAATATGCGTTATGTGGCCAACCGGTTTAACAACGATCTGTCCGGCAGCGGTTTCTATGGCTGTTTTCCCTCCAATCGCAGCAGCAACACTACCGTGACCAACACGGTAACGGACAACGGTACCGCCAGTCCCACGCGGCTCTACGATTTCTCCCAGGTGATCAGTGGAATGGATGGAGGGACTGTTGGCGGCGTGGAACTGCCGGATCAGGTGGCTGTTCATTTCGCCCTGGCCGGTACAGAGGTGCCTATGAACGGCACAATGGGTACCCAGGTTGGTGATGTGCCGGTGGATGTCAACGCGCCAAACTATGCCGACCTGTCCAGGGGAGATATCGTTTCAGTGAGTGACTGCAATGCCGTGGCAGTCTTTCTGGTTACCGCGGTTCCTGCGGGAAGCCTCAACCACGATGCGAGCACGACTATTGATGGTGTCAGTAACTTTGCCACTGGCATAGAACATGTCTTCGGCCACATCGACTACTCTTCTGCGTCCGTATACAAAATGGATGCGGTGCTTTATGAACTGCAAACTAATACGGCTGGCGGTCTGACAACCAGTGGGCTCTATGCGACCCGGCTTGGTGATGCCAACCCGCAACTGCTGATTGCAGGTGTGGAGAATTTTCAAGTTACTTACGGCATTGATCTCAATGCGGATGGCACTGCTGACCGCTATGTCGACTGGGATGCCGTGGGGGTAGCGATCAACGATGTCACCAGTCTACACGTCACCCTAACGATCAATCCGGGTGACCCGGTGGCTCAGGCCCAAGGCCGGGATGCAGATTATACGAGGGATCTTGAGTTTACGGTGAAACTGAGAAACCGGGATGGAGACATATGATGGTAAAGCAGTCTAACAACCGCTGCCGGATTCTGCAGTCCAAGCCAGAGCGGGGCGCGACGTTGATCTTTGCGCTCATGCTGTTGATGGTGCTGACTGTGCTCGGTATCTCGGGTATCAGCAACTCGGTGCTGGAAGAGCGTATGTCGGGAAATTTCTACCATGCCAACACTGCTTTTCAGGCTGCCGAGACATCGCTGCGGGTCGCTGAAGAGTGGCTGGATGCTGAAGTTTACGGCCATGCAAGCGGTTGGGAAGGTGGTGCAAAGGACATGTTTAAACTTGGCGGCACCGGACTACAGGGGCTTTATGACTCTTCTCCAGGGGCACTAAATAACGACAAAATTTGCCAGGGTCAGGCAGGTTGCGGTTTCGACCCAACCGATGAAACCGACTGGTGTGATGCTGCCCCACCTGCCTGCCCTCTGGCAGACGGTTTCGTCACCCTGGGCAGCAACGATCTGGGTACCGGGGTGCTGGTTCCCGTGGGGGATCCCAACGACGCAACGAATCGGGTGGTGGCGCAGCAACCCCGTTTCATTATCGAGTACATCGGCGAGGCGGATGTGCAGGTACCACTGGAAGTCGGGCAGGTGGTTGCACCTTCGAAACTCGCTTTCCGTATCACCGCTATCGGCTGGGGTCAGGAGTTCACGATTCGTGAAGTCCTGCAGAGCCACTATCTGATATCCCAATAATTTGGGATGGATGAGGTTGTTATGAACAAACTGAACAGAATGATGAAGCAAATTACCGCAAACCGGCAGTTTCGGCGTGGCGTTCACTACCTGGGCGCAGCCATGCTGGTGATGGTCTCATCCAGCAGTAATGCCTCCCCTGGCCCCTTGTCACTGGCCCCTTTGTTTCTGCAGCAACCTGTGCAGCCCAATATCTTTTTCATGCTCGATGATTCCGGCAGTATGGATTGGGAAGTGCTGCTGACCAAAGGTGCGCTCAGCACCATGGACGCTGACGATCAGACTACTCAGAACCGGGGTAACATGGACTTCAGTCCAAACACCACCGTGTTACTGAGACTGAAACACTGTGCCGGTTACAACGCCCTGGCCTATGATCCGACCCAGACCTATACGCCCTGGAAAGGGGAGGATTATTATGATGTTGACTTTACCGATCAGGATCCCACAAATGCGTTGGTCAACCCCTATACAGGGTCTGGCAACAGCGGCAGCGACTGCCACCGGCGGGGTACTGTCTACAATTACAACGGCCGCACCTGCAACCTGTTGACAGAATTCAATACCGACGGCGCCTTCTATTTCCTCTGGAACGATGCCAACAGTGACGGTGAGTATCAGGATGGCGAGTGTCCGAATGCGGAAGCCGACCAGATGTTTGTCAAGGATCTGCCGCTACACGGCACTGAGGGGAACCCCAACTCCCAAACCAACTACGCCAACTGGTTCAGTTATTATCGCAAGCGCGAATATGTCATGAAGCGCGCCATGAGCGAGGTTATTCAGGAGTCTACCGAACGCATGGGTCTGGGTACCATCAACCAGAACAACAGGGTCATTGGTACTGGTGAGGTAGGTACCGTGGTCAAGGATGTGGACGACCAGACCCTGCCTATCAACCAGGATGCAGTGACGGCCAAGAGTACCCTGCTGCACAATCTGCTGAAGGTTAATTCCGGTGGCGGTACGCCGCTACGCCTGGGCCTGGAGAATGTGGGTAAATACTTCAGGAATGAGATGAACAGCAGTGCGCTGTTTGACTTTACGCCGCCGGACGATCCGGATAGTGCTGCGGGCCACTCGCCTATTCTGTCGGCAGAGAACGGCGGTATCTGCCAACAGAACTTTGCCATCGTGCTTTCAGACGGCTTCTGGAACGGTGATGACCCCTCGGTGGGCAATACCGATACTGATGGGGATGGTCCTTACGATGGGCAGTCCTACGCAGATGACGAATCCAATACCCTCGCTGATGTGGCGATGGAATACTACGAAAACGATCTACTGGCGGGCCTGGCGAACGATGTGGGCAGTGTTTCGATTATGCGCGGTCAGGATGACAATCCGCAGCAGCATCTGGTCACCTTTACCGTCGCTTTTGGTATTACCGGCACGATTCCCAACGAGGACCCTGCGGGCGGTCCCTGCCTGCCCCCCAACCGTACCGACTCCGTTGCCGCTCAGAACTGGCCGACCCGTTGTGATGCGACCCTGCCCACCGGTTGGCCGACCCCGGTGGAAAATACCTCGACCACGGTAGACGATATGCTGCATGCTGCCTGGAACGGCCGGGGTCTCTACCTGAATGCCAAGGATCCTGATGATCTGATACGGCGGTTCCAGGATGCGATCAGCAATATCTCTTCCCGCGAGACAACCGCAGCGGCAGCGGTGGCGGTAAACTCCATCAATCTGGTGCAGGGTGATTTCATCTTCCAGGGGCGTTTCGACTCCACCAACTGGAGCGGCGAACTCAGGGCGATCCGGATTGGTCTGGACGGTAACGGTCAGTTGGCCTGGACCACGGCCACGACCCTGGATCAACGTACAGACCCCAGGGTGATGATTACCTACAACGGTACTCAGGGCATTGGTTTCCACCTGCCGACTGACTATCAGACCCCCGGCAATACTGAGATGACAGCGGCCCAGGTGGCGGATCTGATGACCAACGCACCGTTTGCTGCGGATACTGTCGATGCAGACGAGAAGGCAGACAATCAAGCCTATGGTGAAAGTCTGGTGGACTTTCTGCGGGGTGATCACAGCAACGAAGGGTTTGATCCCACCGATTTTCGCTCCCGAGGCGGTCACAGGTTGGGGGATATCATCCACTCGGCGCCGTTCTATGTCGGCGACCCCTATGCAGCGCTCTATCCTGACAATATCGAGGGTGGTGGTGGCAACTCCTATCAGCAGTGGGCCAATGTCGATGCCCTCGGTCGGCGCAAGATGCTCTATGTCGGCGCCAACGATGGTGCGCTGCATGGTTTCAACGCTGAGACCGGTGTAGAGGTATTCGCCTATTTTCCGCAGGCCGTCTATTCCAGTGAAAACCACGGAGGTCTGCACTGGCTGGCGGATCAGAATTATGATCACAGCTACTATGTGGACCAGACGCCGGTGGCGGCAGAGGTTTTTGTCGATTCACCCAACGATAATCTGGGACGCCGCTGGCGGACTGTTCTCGTGGGTGGCCTGCGGGGTGGCGGCCGGGCGCTGTTTGCCCTGGATGTCTCTGATCCCACCGCCTTCGATAGTGAGGTCAATGCAGCGGGCAAGGTGTTGTGGGAGTTCACCCATGACGACCTTGGTTATACCTACAGCCAACCGACCATTGCGAGGTTGAATGGTCCCGTCGTGAATGGCGCCAATACCGGGCGTTGGGCCGCTATCTTTGGTAACGGCTATAACCCCGGTCCCGCTTCAGACGGCAAGGCCAAACTCTTTATCGTCTACCTGGATAACCAGGCGCCCCGGTTTAAGGTCATTGATACCGGCATCGGCAGCATCGCCAATGGCGACTGCCTGGATGCCACCAGTAACTGTAACGGCATGTCGACGCCTGCGGTACTTGACCTTAGTGGTGACGGCATTGCGGATCGGGTCTATGCAGGCGATGTTTTGGGTAATCTTTGGGCGTTCGACCTCTCCAGTGCCGACTCCAGTCAGTGGGGGCTTGCTTTTGGTACGATCGCCAACCCACTACCTTTTTTTAGCGCAAAGGATGACGCTGACAATGCCCAGTCCATCACCGGCAAGCCCACGGCAATATTCCATCCCAGCAAAAGGGATCTTGCGACTGAACCGAACCTGATGGTCTATTTTGGTACCGGTCAATATATTACCGAGAATGACCTTACTTCTGCAGGGACCCAGAGTTTTTATGGCCTGTGGGATAGCGGCGCACAGATTGCAGTGGCCCGGGATACCGTATTGGTCGAGCAAACGGTCACGGAACAGGTTGTGAGTGTTGATGGTGAGGATGTGGACGTTCGCCTGTTGAGTGACCATCTGGTGAACTACGACTTCAAGAAGGGCTGGTTCATTGACTTCCCGACGGCTAAAGAGCGAACTATCGTCAGCCCCGTTGTCTTCGGTGACTATATCTTCTATGTCACGCTCATTCCCTCCGGCAGCACCTGTGGCGCCGTCTCCGGCCAGAGTTGGCTGATGGTGCACAACATCACTAACGGGGGTGAGCCCAATTCCGTTGCTCTTGACATCAATAACGATGGTAATTTCGATGCTCAGGACAAAGTGGGCGGTGAAAACGTAGGCGGCGTGAAGTCGGGTTCGATCTATTGGCAGCCGTCGCTGGTCAGAATGAACGGCAAGCCCACAATGATCCTGCCTACCGACGGTGGTGGCGGAGGCGGTGGTGATGACCCCGATCCTTGCCTGGGTGTGGATGCCGATTGTAATAATATGCCTCCCCCTGCGAATAAAGGTAAGCGTTCTTCCTGGGCCAGGTTCCGTTTCTAATAGTTGCCTCTGCGGCAGGAGTTTAAGATGAATCGAAGTGGAATAGAGAGAGTAAAGCAAGCTATCCGCATCGGCCTGCTCGCCACAACGCTGCTCAGTCCCATGGCGATGTCGGAAGGCCGCTTCGGTGGTTTTTTGGGGGCGGGAAACGGCGAGGGAATCACCAATGCAGAAGGCGAGGATGGTGGATACCAGGTGGCAAATGTCATGAGCGGTCCATTTGACGGTGCCAGCCCGAAAACCCATAAGCTCTGGATCGACGACACAGTGTTTCTGATGCACCCCACGATGAAGGTGATCGGCGGCCCGACAAAGCTCGGGCTGCTCTCTGCCATCCAGCGCGGGGAGATTGTGGAGATCTCCGTTCAGTTTGATGAGACGGGGGCGACACTGCCGGTGGTCACCGAGATTCGTCGTCTTCAGTGAGTCTGGATGGATACTGAATGAGAGGTAGGTCGGGTTAGATGCGCAATGGCTCATAGCAGAATTTAGGCAAGCATTTTATGCGCATCGTAACCCGACAAAGCAGTGTCGGGTTACGATGCGCGGCAAGCCAGGCCACGAAATTTAAGCTTGGCACAGTGCGCATCTAACCCGACCTACAGAAAGACCATTGTTTATGGCGTCTCTTTACGGACTCCAAACCAGAGGATAGACAGATGATTCCAGTGCGACTGGCCAAGGGTTTTACCCTGATTGAATTGATGATCACGCTGGCTGTTATGGCAATCATCGTGGCGGTGGGTTATCCGATGTACACCACTCAGGTGCTGAAGTCGCATCGGGTCGATGCCAAGAGTGTGCTGATGCAAGTTGCCCTGGTTCAAGAGCGCTACTATGTCGTCAATGGAGATTATGGCACCGCAGTGGAGTTGGGGGCAGAGTATACGAATGTGATCAATGGTGTGGACCGCGATGGCGATGGCAATGGCGACTACTACACTTTTGCAGTGGACGAAGATCCGGACAACAACGCGTTGACGGATGACTTTACTATCACGGCCACTACCGCCGGTGCACAGGCAGGTGATGCCGATTGCGCCACTTTTACCATCGACCAGGCTGGTGCCAGAGCCGCCACCGGAGCGGATACCGACAACTGCTGGTAGGCCTGTGCCGGATTCGGCCTACCCAAACGCCTGGATGTAGAACGTAGGGTGCGCCGCGCGCACCAAGATTGCTGTAACTGCTTATTCCGGTGCGCACAGCGCACCCTACTCCCCCAAACGTCTGGATGTAGGCCGGATCAAGCGCAGTGGATCCGGCACTTCCAAGGAAGATTATTTCTGCAGCGCCTTGGGCAATGAAAAGACCACCTCTTCCCGTTTTCCACTGCTTTCATCCACTTTTTCTGCGCCCCACTGCATGAGTTGATCGGTGACGGTCTTGACCAGAACCTCCGGCGCCGAGGCACCAGCGGTCACGCCGATATGCACCTTGCCCTCCAGCCAGCTTTTATCGATATCCTCGGGACCATCGATCAGATAGGCAGGTGTGCCATATTTATCGGCAATCTCCCGCAGACGGTTTGAGTTCGAACTGTTGGGCGAGCCCACAACGAGAACCATGTCGCACTGTTCGGCCAGATCCTTGACCGCATCCTGGCGATTCTGTGTCGCATAGCAGATATCGTTTTTCTTCGGCCCGATAATGTTGGAAAAACGTGCTTGCAGAGCCTTGATGATACGTGCGGTATCGTCCATGGAGAGGGTGGTCTGGGTGACGAAGGCGATCTTGTCCGGCTGGTTGATCTGCAGAGCTGCGACGTCCTCCGGCGTGACCACGAGGTGGATGCGGGCGTTTGTCTCCTGCTGCAGGCACTGCCCCATCGTGCCTTCGACTTCGGGGTGCCCCCGGTGACCGATCAGGATGACCTCGTAACCCTCTTTGCAATACCGGGCAACCTCCAGATGGACCTTGGTTACCAGCGGGCAGGTGGCGTCGAAGATACGCAGATCCCGCGCTTCGGCCTCCAGGCGTACTGCCTGAGAAACGCCGTGGGCGCTGAAGATAACCGTGTTGTTGTCCGGGATGTCTGAGAGTTCATCGACAAATATCGCCCCACGTTTACGCAGACTCTCCACTACGAAGCGATTGTGCACCACCTCATGCCGGACGTAGATAGGGGCGCCAAGCAGGTCGAGGGCGCGCTCCACGATTTCAATCGCCCGGTCGACGCCGGCACAGAAACCCCGGGGGTTGGCTAGCAGAATGTCTGTCATGGTCCGTCTGTCGTCTGGGCGGTGACAGGCGGTTGCACATCGAGGATGGAGACACGAAAGGAGACCTCCCGTCCCGCCAGTGGATGGTTGAAATCCACCACGACCCGCGTTTCTTCAAGCGTCAGGATAATACCGGCCAGTTCGTCTCCAGCCGGGGTGTTGAAGGCGACCACCTGGCCGGGTTCCAGCACCATCTCCTGTGGAAAGTCCTCCCGTGGCACCGGGTGGACCTTCTCCTCGTCTCTTGTGCCGAATGCCTGATCAGCCGTCAGCATCAGGGTCTGCTCCATGCCGGGACGCAGGCCATAGAGCGCAAGCTCCAACCCTGGGATCATGTTGCCGTCTCCCATGTTGAAGGTGAGTGGCTCGTCATCATAGGTGGAGATCGCCTCGGTACCGTCTGGCAGGGTCAACGAAAAGTGCATCGTGACACCGCTGCCGGGGATGATTTCCGCTCTATTCTCATTCATTCAGCTATCTATCTCTTCCATACTGATAAAGCACAATGGGTTGTAACACGATTTTGTATTTCCTATTGCAAGTCGGGAAAGCATAACGGATTTGCATATAATTTCGTATGGCCTATCATATATTTAATCCATGAAGTTAGATATATGGTGTAACATTATGAAATTTTTAAATAAAAGAGATAAATCATTCCTGCCGATCTATGAGGTGCGCGAACTTTCCATGAAAGAGGCATTGCTGATGCTGGCTGGGAAGAGGGAAGTGGACCGTCCTACGCTTATTCAGCGCGCGGCAGAGAGATTGACGGGCGTCTCACGAGTGTCGACGACGGTTACGCTGTAAAACCGGTAACACGTCGGGTCTGCAGGCCTGATCAAGCGCAGCGGATCAGGCTTGGATATCAGCTGAGCAGCTCTTGGGTAACGAAGAGAAAACCCAGGGCACCGATAAGCACGGCAACGGCGGCATACTGAGCAACGATACAGATTCCCGGCAGGTCGTTGCAGATCTTGCTATAGCGGCAGAGCTTGCAGTTTTTCAACTTTATACCTCACTAACTGCGGAGGCCGGCCACATTCATCGTATGTGACCTGGCAATACTTCCGGAACCCCGGCGGTTATGCTTGGAGAGCTTCCTGGGAAGCTCATCCAATCAAGTTGGGACGGGATCGTTTCGTCTAGGTATTAACCCTATATACGAAAACAGAATTCCCGGAAAATTTGTAAGTGCATGGTTTGAAAAGACTTTCTTGTCAGGTTCTAACGTATTAACATGTGCTTCCCCTAAATCTGCTGGAACCGCATCATGTTAATAGATGGTCCCCTGAAAATCGGTGTACTTGATCAGCCTGAGATGCCTGGGCGTGAGCTGCACCTCACCTTTACCCCGGAGTTTCAGGCCCTGGACCAACAGGCGCAGGTGGCACAGTTTCAGGCGTATCTGCAGACCCTGCAGCAGCAGATCCACTCTCTTAAAGACGATGATCAGAATCGGGCAGGCATGTTGATCGTACAACAGATCGCCGAACAGCTGATGCCACATCTGCAGGGGGGGGATCTGGAGCTTGACGAGACCATCGTGGTGGAGATGGGGCGTGACGAATCCAGCCTCTCTTTGATGAATCTTCTTGGCTGATGGCGGCTGCCTCATGCATCTTTGAAGGCACCAGCGAGAATTTCGACCGCCTGGTGCTGGAGAACTCGCGCAGAGGTTTGGTTCTGGTCGACTTCTGGGCGCCCTGGGTCGGGCCCTCGATGCGGCAACGTGAGATGCTCAGCAATCTGGCGCAGGAATACGCAGGGCGTTTTCTACTGGTCTCGGTGAATACCGATGAACAGAAACCGTTGGCGGAGCGTTTCGGCGTGCGCAGCCTGCCGTCGTTCAAACTGTTTAAGAATGGTGAGATGGTTGCGGAGTTTCATGGCGTGCAGCCGGAAGCGGATTACCCGCGCATTATCGATGAATATGCCGCCAAACCTGTTGATCAGGTCAGTGCCGGGGCGATTGCCGCCTGGCAGGCGGGTGATCCGGACAAGGCGTTGCAACTGCTGGCCGAGGCGGCAGTCAGCGAACCGGACAACCTGGCCTATCCGGCGCTGATGGCCAAGATCCTGATGCGTCAGGATCGTATCGATGACGCACTCCAACTGCTAAGCGCCTTGCCGGAGGTGTTTCGGAATGAGCTGCAGATCAGTGGCCTGCTGGCGCACCTCGATTTTCTCCAGACGGCTGCCGGGGCGGATGCAAAAGCCGATCTTGAGGCCCGTATCACAGCGAAACCCGAGGATGCCGAGGTGCGTTACCAGTTGGCGGCGGTCTGTCTGCATGAGGATGAGATCGAGCAGGCGCTTGAGCATCTGCTGCTGCTTTCGCGACAGGTTCCAGTCTATCGTAACGGCATCGCCCGCAAAGGCATGAAGGCCCTGCTGGATATGCTCGATCCCGCAGATGAGCGGGTGGCCCGCTACCGAAAAGAGCTCTTCCGTCTCAACTATTGAAACCTATGGAATCACCCGCCCCCAGAGTTGGATTCGTCAGTCTTGGATGCCCCAAAAACCTGGTGGATTCCGAAAGGATTTTAAGCCGGCTACGGGCCGAGGGGTATGAGATATCACCCTCTTATGACGGTGCTGAACTGGTGGTGGTCAACACCTGTGGTTTTATCGATGCCGCGGTGGAGGAGTCACTGGATGCCATCGGCGAGGCGCTCAAGGAGAATGGCCGGGTAATCGTCACCGGCTGCCTTGGTGGGGATGAGAAGCGTATCCGCGATGCCCATCCCCGGGTGCTGGCAGTGACCGGAGCTCACGCCTATGAGGCGGTGATGGATGCGGTGCATGAGGCCTTGCCGCCGCCTCATGATCCCTTCACCAGCCTGCTGCCCCCGGAGGGGGTGAAACTCACACCGCGCCACTATGCCTATCTGAAGATCTCGGAGGGCTGCAACCACCGCTGTACCTTCTGCATCATTCCGCAACTTCGGGGTGATTTGGTGAGTCGTCCCATCGGCGAGGTTATGTTGGAGGCGGAACGGCTGGTGGAGTCGGGGGTGCGCGAGTTGCTGGTGGTCTCCCAGGATACCAGTGCCTACGGTGTCGACTTGAAGTATCGTCCCGATTTAAGGGGCGGCCACTGCAGACCCGCATCCGGGAGCTGGCTGCTGCGCTTGGTGAATTGCCCGCCTGGGTCCGGCTGCACTATGTCTATCCCTACCCCCATGTGGATGATCTGATCCCCCTGATGGCGGAGGGTCATATCCTGCCCTATCTGGACATGCCCCTGCAGCATGCCAACCATCGATTGCTGCAGTTGATGAAGCGACCCGCCGCCACCGAGAGGGTGCTTGACCGGATAATCCGTTGGCGTGCTGAGTGCCCCGATCTTACCCTGCGCAGCACCTTTATCGTCGGTTTTCCCGGGGAGACGGAGGCGGAATTCGAGGAGCTGCTCGATTTTCTGCGTGTGGCGCAACTCGACCGGGTCGGCTGCTTTGCCTACTCTCCAGTGGATGGTGCAACAGCCAATCAGCTTCCGAACCCGGTGCCTGAAGCGGTTAAAGAGGAGCGCCGCGTCCGTTTCATGGAGGTACAGCAGGAGATCAGCCGTGAGCGGCTACAGCAGCGGGTCGGTAAGGAGATGATCGTACTGGTGGACGAGGTGAACGAGAAACAGATTATCGCCCGCAGTGCGGCGGATGCGCCGGAGATCGATGGGCGGGTGGTGATTCCGGGTAGCTGGGAGCTGGAACCGGGGGATTTTATTCAGGTGCGGGTGAGTGGGGCGACGGCCCATGACCTGAAAGCGGAACCGGTCGACTTCGACGAATAGTCAGCATGGTGCGCGCGGCGCACCCTACATATTTTCAGGATGGCTGAATATGGCGAACGTAGGGTGTGCTGTGCGCACCAGAATTGCTTGAATTATTAAATGGTCAGAAGGCGTTGCAGCTCTTTTTGCCAATCATCTTCAGCATCGTGGCCAGGGGGCAGAAACCGGTGAAAGCGGACTGCAGCAGGTTCAGGCCGACAAACGCGGTGAAGTAGAGCCAGTAGGGGTTGTGATAGTGTGAAAGTGCCAGGCTGGCCAGGATGGCGATGCCGGCAAAAGCCAGCACGATGCGTTCGATGTTCATAGATTTGCCTCTAAACTATATATAGGGTTGCCGGATTCAAATTCAGCTGGAATCCAAGTTTAACGGCGACTATCGCCGGGAAAATATAATATATTAGCATTATCTTATATTTAGTCAAGGACAAGTTTTTTGTATGGGTGATTCCATGGCGCAGCAGCAGAGCCTGATTTCAGCACTTCAGCGAGCAGAGGCCTACCCCCATGCGGTGGATAAAATCGAACACATCGAAACCCATATCTCCCATCTTCTGCTGGCGGGAGAGTTTGTCTACAAGATCAAAAAACCGGTTGATCTTGGATTTCTCGATTTTTCCACCCAGGAAAAGCGGCGTTATTTTTGTGAGGAGGAGTTGCGTCTCAACCGGCGGCTGGCCCCGGAACTCTATCTGGATCTGGCCACGATTACTGGAGATTACGATATTCCGGAGATCGATGGTAAGGGCGAGATACTCGAATATGCCGTAAGGATGCGGCGATTTCCCCAGTCCTCACTGTTTGACCGGACCCTGCCGGACAGGGAGCTGGTGCTTCGCCTGGCCCGCAGGGTCGCCCGTTTTCACGCCGTGATTCCCGCAGTCGACCCGAGGGAGTCCTATGGACAGCCCCAGTCGGTGCTGCAACCGATGCTGGAGAATTTTGCCCATATCAGGGCTGCGCTGGATGCACGGGGGGGGAACGAGAAACTCGCTTCGCTGGAAACCTGGACCCGGAAGCGCATGGAACGGTTGTTGCTGGTTATCCGGCAGCGGCGGGAGCAGGGACATATCCGGGAGTGTCACGGTGACATGCACCTCGGCAATATTGCCCGGTTTCAGGGTCGTATCTGCATCTTCGATGGGATCGAATTCAATCCGCTGCTGCATTGGATCGATACGCTAAGCGATATGGCCTTCCTGCTGATGGATCTCCAACACAAAGGGTTGCAGCGGGAGGCTGCATGCTTTCTCAACGCCTATCTTGAGACCTCCGGGGATTACGACGGGTTGCCGCTGCTGCCGTTCTACCTTGTCTACCGCGCCATGGTGCGCGCCAAGGTGACGGCGATTCGTCTGGCCCAATCCGGCCTGAGCAGGGATGAGAGACGTTCCACTGCAGCGGAGTATGCTGCTTACATCGATCTTGCTTGCCGTCTGAGTCGGGCCACGCAACCGGCCCTGATCATCACTTTTGGGTTCTCCGGGTCCGGCAAGAGTCGGGTCGCAGGTTGGCTGGCGGAACATCTGTCTGCCATCCAGGTGCGTTCGGATGTCGAGCGCAAACGGCTGTGCGGTCTTCTCAAGGGCGATTCAGCGGTCTCGGCGCCGGAGGAGGGGATCTATACGCCCGAAGTGACAGGGGCAACCTACACACGTCTGCATGCCATAGCGACTACGGCCATCCATGCGGGATATACCACGATCATTGATGCCACCTTTCTCGATGTGGAAGTGCGCGACCGTTTCAGAAAACTGGCGAAAACCCTGGGTTGTCCATTCCTTATTCTGGCCTGTCATGCTCCGGTCGAGCTTTTGCGTCAACGTGTGCAGCAGCGGAACCGGGAGGAGAATGATCCTTCAGATGCGGATCTCGCCGTACTTGAGCGCCAATTGAAAATAAATCAGGCGTTCTCTGTCGCCGAATCCCCTTTTCTGCTTGAATGGGACACTACTGAAGCGCCCTCATCCGAGCTGTTGGAACAGATCAGTGTCAGATTGAATCTGCAATCCGAAGAGCGCACGTAAGATAGAGACGTAGGTCGGGTTAGATGCGCAGTGGCATAATCTGGAATTAGGCAAACATTTTATGCGCATCGTAACCCGACACTGTCTTGTCGGGTTACGATGTGTGGCAAGCTTGGCTGCGAAATTCAAGTTTGGTGCGGTGCGCATCTAACCCGACCTACAGCGAAACTGTTGTTTAAATGTGGCGCTGAACAGCCGCCTTAGAGATTGAGTCAATACTGCCATGAAATTCCCCCACCTTCCCATCGGTCAGCGTTTTCGTTTCCAAGACAAGCTCTACACCAAGGTTGGTCCACTTACCGCGAGTGAGGAGGGGAGTGGCAACAACCGGCTGATGATGAAATCGGCGGAGGTCGACCCGCTGGATATACAGGTTGAAAAAAAACCAAAAGGGGCGCGGTCTTTCTCTGAACAACAGGTCAGGAGACTGTTTGATCAGACCTGTCAGGAATTTTCGCAGGCTAATCCCGGTGACGAAACGAAACAGTTGCTTGAGCTCCTCCAGGGAGATTTCTACCGCCGCTTGTCTGGTAGCTGAGTTAACTGATGTACTTCCTGTCTGGTAGGGTGCGCCGTGCGCACCTGAATAAGCGATCATGGTGCGCACAGCGCACCCTACGTTAGCTGGCAGCAATCATAAAGACTCCACCGAGCATTACCGCGCCTGCCAGCAGATGGCTGCGCAGACCTGTCTCACGAAAAATGAAGGCGCCGAAGAGGATGCCGAACAGCAGACTGGTGCGTTTGACCGCAATCATATAGGCCACTTCCACCTGCTCCAGGGCGATAAAGTGGGTGATCAGCATGATCCCCATCAATCCGGCGACACCAAACACGGGCAGCGGTTTGCGCCAGATACGCCGGATCGATAGTGGTTTCATCAGCAGTGGCAGCAGTGCGACGCCCACAAGGACGAAATAGAGTGGGCCGAACAGCTCCGGCGCCATGTACTGCATGGCGCCTTTTCCTCCCACCGCAGTAAAGCTATAGAGAAAGGCAACACTCAGCATGGTGAGGGGGCCGGGGTTGCGGAAGATATGGGTCAGCGGATTGACCCAGGTGCGCCACTCCCGCAACTCAGCCTGATCGAAATTCAACAGCCAAGCCCCTGTTACAACCAGCAGGATGCCCATGAAGCCGTCACCGCTGACTGACTCCCCCAACAGCAGATAGCCGACCAAGGTGACAAATACCGGGGTGAAGGCCAGATATGGCAGGGTTTGTGACAGAGGGTAGTCCCGGATCGCCCGGATATAGAGCAGCATCGCCAGGATCTCCAGCGGCACGATGGCGGCGACCCAGCCCCAGAAAACCCCGGGCAGTTCAGGAAAAGGTTGGCTCAACAGCAGCGGCGATACCAGTAGTCCGGCCAACGTCAGGCGCACGAAGGCCAGTTCCCGTGCTGAATAGTCAGAGAGTTTTGCTTTGGTCAGGGTGTCTGCGGCGGCGAGGCTGAAGGCGCAGAAGAGGGTCAGAGGAAACCAGTCCATTGTGGCTGGCTAGTGCACTACTGGTTAATAGGATGCGGTGGTCTTTTCACGCACCCTGATTACAATTTCCACATCTTCAAGGATGGTGCCTTGAGGAAGCTCGCTCTCCACAAAGAAGGGATTCAGGCGCTCTTTGACATCGATCAGATCACCGGTGTCCACATTGTAGAAATGATGATGGGGTTGGATATTGGAGTCGTAGAAGGTGCGGGATGAATCGACAAAGATCTCCCGTAACAGCCCCTTCTCTACAAACAGGCCCAGTGTGTTGTAGACCGTTGCCTTGGAGGCGTAGCTCAGTCCCGATTTCACGCTTTCATGGACCTGGTCGGCGGTCACATGCTGGTGTTTGGCAAAGAGATTTCCGGCAATCGTCAGACGCTGCTGCGTCGGGTTGATTCCATGCGCTCGCAGTCGCTGCTCCATATCTGCGGAGAAGCGTCTTGGAGGCATGGGTCTGTTCGCTTTTTCGACCATAGAGGCAATTATAAATCATTCTCATCAGGAAAAGCGAAAACAGGGGATTGGGTGTCGATTGTTACAGTAATCATGGTGCGCACAGCGCACCCTACTTTCGCCGCGATTTGCCTATCTGCGGTGCCATTGCGGCGGGGCGCCGGTCCCACAATTTTATTCTCAAGTTTCGGAGTTCAAATGGTAGGGTGCGCTGCGCGCACCAGAATAAATCATCATGGTGCGCATAGCGCACCCTACGTTCGGCAGGATTTACAGTAGATCCTTCCATAATCCGGCAGCCCTAGGCAGTAGGCTTCTCCAGCAGATCCCTGTTGTCGATCACCATCTGCCTGCCCAGGTGGAACCCCAGCACACGATAGGCTTCGAACTGTTTCTCATCGAAGAACTGGTCGGCAGTGGATTCATCGGGGAAGGCCGGATGGGCTTTTTTGTATCCGAGAAGATCTTTTGGCACATCACGGACGTAGGTGGTTTTGATCAGGATCAGGGTGCCGTGCTCATCGCTGCTTTTGGCCCCCGGATACTTGATTGCCGCACGGACATAACCGGCGTCGGCGTGCGGGATCTGTTTAGTGTCTTTGTCGTTACACGCCTTGTGCGCCGATGGAATCAATGGACTCAGGCCATCTTCGAATTCAATGCGCACGCCAAAGTCGGTGCGGATCTTTTCGATGACGTTTGCAAGATCGCCGAACTGAAAATCGGGATCGGCGGCGGCATCACAGACAACGATCAGTTTCAGACGACGCCGGATCAGCTCATAGATGCCGAGGTTTTCGAAGTGGCCGCCGTCACTCAGTTGCAGAAAAGACTCTTTTTCCGTCAGTCTCTTCCATGGCAGCAGTGGCCAGCTTCCAGGAGAGAGAAAGTTAGGCACCTTGGCCCATCTGCGGCATTGAGGGTCGGGATTGCTCACCCATACGCCAAGGCCGAGATTCAGAAACACCATCAGTCGAGACAGCAGGGGCTGGCGGGTCGGACCCTCGCCGCTGACACCGGTATTCGGGTTGGCCGCCGCCCCGGAGATCGCCATTGCGGTGGAGAGTGTCAGTTCTCCTCCCATATAGCTGTCGGTACGGTGCCAGCCGGTGGCGTTGCTACCGCAGTAGCGTGGTGACAGGAGAAAATTGTCACCGCCCCGTCCACGGTATTTGTTTACCCCCGATTCCACCAGGATCACGTTGCTGTTGATCAGGTGGTAGGGACCGACTGCGGAATCATCCTTGTCCTTCGTATCCACCGGGCACATATCCTTTAGCGCGCCGACGTCCGCCAGGGGTGATGCCTGAGAAGGCCCAGGGCTGCCGGCCAGAACGCGGCCGACGTCGGGTAGATAGGACTCCATCAGGCGATCACGGTAGTAACGATGGATGGAGAGGTAGTTGATGCTGGCAAGCCATCCGATAAAGCTGGTGACTGCTACCCCCAATGCCAGATACCACCCGGCATCGATGTTGCTGCTCTCTGCAATCCGCACCGCCATGTAATAGGTACCGACGAAGAGTCCCAATGTGAGCAGCAGGGATGCAACAAAGGCGAGCAGGCCGGTAGAGAGTGTGCCCTGCTCATCTTTCCCGGATTTGAAAAATGACCCCATCGCTGCAAGAACACCGCCGATGGTGCTCAGCAGGGCCATTAACGGCCCTTTGTCATCCTTGGCGATAGCGATGGTGATGTCTGCACTGCCTGGGTCCGGATGCAGCAGTTTGGTAATCAGTTCGGCCAGGTCGGGCAACCAGCCCAACAGCAGCAGTGTTGCGCCGAGGGCGAGCAGGTAGGGCATCCATTTTTCATACTCCCGGTGCAACCTGTACCAAAAAGTCGCAGGCGACCATGCGCTTTTGTATGAAGGATTATCGACTTTGAAAGTCTTGCTCGACCAGCGGGTCAGACCGGCATACAGAATCGACAGGGTAAAGAAGGCAGTGAACAGTGCAAGCCCGCCAAAGGTAAATGCAGTAACGTCACCATAGACCTTGCCGGGGAAGACCGTAGCGGTAAACCAGTCGTTTGCAACCAACAGATAGAAGATCAGCAGCAGCCAGGGAAGGAATACCAGAATACTGATGAACATGCCTCGCAGGATGACGCCGACCAGCGAGAGAAAGTTGATGCCGTCACCCGGTGTCAGGTAGTTACCGTGTTGACGCAGATAGCGCAGGATGGCTGCACCCCGGTAGTCGTCGCCACTGAGTTCAACATTGTCGCCTTTGCCTGCTCCATTGTGCGGGTCCGCATCACGGTTACGCAGTTTTGTGCCGTAGGGAAAGTCATCCACGGAGACGCCGAAACGAATCTTGGGTGCGTTGGAGTCGTCATAATCCTCCTTTCGCTGTTTTCCCTCCGCCCATTTGCTGTGCAGAATCCAGGTCAGTGATGAACCGATATAACCACCGCCGGAGACGGTGGAGAGATAGTCAAACCGCTTCATGATGCCTTCGCGGGCCAATGCCTGCATCACGCCAAGACAGAAGGTGGCAGAGCGGATGCCGCCGCCGGAGAGGGCCAGTCCCGTCAGGTTTTTGTCTGTAGGTTCAGTCTGCTCGTAACTTTCACGCCGCTTGCTGATGTACTCATCCAACTCCTCCTGCATGATCTTTACATCGGAGAAAGAGCCATCTCTATTATGGTAAGGGAGATAGGGGTCTTTGGTGGCTTTCGCAGACATGGTTCATTCCCTGGATTGGCTGTTATTCGGCATGGAGGCGTTTTGTTCCTCACTCACAAGACTAGGCGAAAACCAGGTAATAAGGAAGATGCCGCGTATATTTACACTACTTCGACCAAAGCCGCCGCCTGCTGAATCAGCTCGGGGCCTGCGCCGGGGTTATGGGCATGCTCACTGAGATGGCGGCGCCAGGCACGGGCGCCGGGACAGCCGTGAAAGAGTCCGAGAATATGCCGGGTGATGCGCTTGAGTGGGATGCCTTTTTGGCACTGTAACTCAACAAATGGCAGGAAACTCTCCAGCACCTGATGACGGCTGGCCAGTGGTCGTGTATCGCCGTACAGCCGGTGATCGGCTTCTGCCAGAATCCAGGGATTGTGGTAGGCCTCGCGGCCGATCATCACACCATCGAGATCCTGCAACAGCGCCTCTGCTTCGGTTAGTGTCTTGACGCCGCCGTTAATGCTAAAACCCATCGCAGGGAAGTTCTGTTTGAGCTGCTTGACCACGTCATAGCGCAACGGTGGGATATTCCGGTTCTCTTTGGGACTCAATCCCTGCAGCCATGCCTTGCGGGCGTGGATGATAAAGTGGTCGCATCCCGCCCCGATCTGTGTCGCCACGAAATTGCATAAGGCCTCGTAGCTGTCGTTGTTATCGATGCCGATACGCGTCTTCACCGTCACCGGGATCGAGACCGCCGACTTCATCGACCGAACACACTCTGCCACCAGTTGTGGATGCCCCAAAAGACAGGCGCCGATTTTGCCGTTCTGCACCCGGTCTGAGGGACAGCCCACATTGAGATTAACTTCGTCGTAACCGGCTTCTTCAGCTATCAGCGCTGCAGCAGCAAGATCACCCGGATCACTGCCCCCCAGCTGAATGGCGACGGGGTGCTCTGAATCATCGTGCTCAAGGAAGCGCGCTGCATTCCCGTGCAGCAGTGCGCCTGTGGTGATCATCTCCGTGTAGAGCAGGGCATGGTGAGTGATCAGGCGCATGAAATAGCGCTGGAAACGGTCGGTGTAGTCCATCATCGGCGCGATCGATAGTTTCCGATCCAATATTTTCAGATTTGAGTCTTTAACTTCTTGTCTTTCATTCATTAATTCAAATCCGATGGTGCAGTGCTCGTGCTCTATCAATGTGATAATTACGGATTCAGCCAGGATGTAGGGTGCGCTGTGCGCACCATGATTAGCATGCATACCGTGATGAGGGCTTGTTTTGGTGCGCATGGCGCACCCTACACATCCTGAATTTATCTAGTCATGCTGCACCAATACTGCGCCATTTCATGTAAACAGGGAGTCAGTGTAGCAAAAGGCCACATATCAAGATCGAAAAGGACGTTGGCGCGCCATTGTAAATCTCTTCGGTCCTGGTCTTCCCGAGTCTTGTTCCTGGTTCTGATCGGATGTAGATTGCAGTACGACCACGGCATAACCCCGCATGGATCAGGAAGATGGCCAAAAAAGCAAAAATCCTTCGAACAGACCCTCTGGGATACCGCCGACAAGCTCCGGGGAACTGTCGAATCTTCAGAGTACAAACACGTCGTGCTCAGTCTCATCTTTCTCAAGTTCGTCAGCGACAAGTTCGAGGCGCGCAGGCAGGAATTGATCGACGAAGGCAAGGAGACCTATCTCGGCATGGTGGAGTTCTACGCCATGAAGAACATCTTCTACCTGCCGGAAGAGTCGCGCTGGTCTTTCATCCAGAAGCACTCCAAGCAGGACGATATCGCCCTCAAGATCGACACCGCCCTGCACACGGTGGAGAAGAACAACAAGTCCCTGCGGGGTGCGCTGCCCGATAACTATTTCTCCCGCCTGGGTTTGGATGTGAGCAAGCTGGCGGCGCTGATCGATTCCATCAACAACATCGATACCGTCGAAGACAAGGAAGAAGATACCGTCGGCCGGGTCTACGAATACTTCCTCGGCAAGTTCGCTGCCACCGAGGGCAAAGGCGGTGGCGAATTCTACACCCCCAAGTGCGTGGTCAACCTCATTGCCGAGATGATCGAACCCTACAAGGGCAAGATCTACGACCCCTGCTGCGGCTCCGGCGGCATGTTCGTGCAGTCGGTAAAATTCATCGAAAGCCACGAGGGCAACAGCAAAGATATCTCCATCTACGGTCAGGAGCAGACCGGCACCACCTACAAGCTGGCGAAGATGAACCTTGCCATTCGCGGCATCGCCGGGAATCTGGGTGAAGTGCCTGCCGATACCTTCTTCAAAGACCAGCACCCCGACCTCAAGGCCGACTTTATCATGGCCAATCCGCCCTTCAACCTGAAGGCGTGGCGCGGCAACGACGAACTGAGCGACGACCCGCGCTGGGCCGGATACGAAGTGCCGCCCACCGGCAACGCCAACTACGGCTGGATACTGCACATGATCGCCAAGCTGTCGGAAAACGGTGTGGCGGGTTTTGTCTTGGCCAACGGCTCCATGTCCACCAGCACCAAGGGCGAAGGGGCGATCCGCCAGAAGATCATCAATAATGATCTGGTGGACTGCATGATCGCCCTGCCGGGACAGCTCTTCTACACCACCCAGATTCCGGTCTGCCTCTGGTTTCTGACCAAAAACAAAAAGGCCCAGACCATCGCAGGCCACAGCGAAAGCAACCACCGCGACCGCCGGGGCGAAACCCTGTTCATCGACGCCCGCAACATGGGCAGTATGATCGACCGTACCCACAAGGAACTGACGGTTGATGACATCGCCGAGATCGCCCGTACCTACCACGCATGGCGTGGAGAACAAAAGGATGGGATGTATAAGGATAAAGCGGGATTCTGTAAATCTTCGACACTGGAAGAGATTAAGTCCAACGACTACGTGCTGACGCCGGGGCGTTATGTGGGGGCTGCGGAGATAGAGGACGACGGGGTGCCGTTTGAGGAGAAGATGGCGGAGCTGACCAAAACCCTCTACCGGCAGATGGAGGCATCTGAGAAGCTGGACGCCGTCATCCGCAAAAACATGGAGCAACTCGGCTATGGCCAATAATCCGAACGTTGGGTGCGGTGAGGTACGAACCGCACCGTGCCAGGCGGTCGATTTGGCCCAGAAGCTATGGAAGAATCCTCAACCATCGGGGGCAAAAATAGGCGTTGTCGTGAATTCAGGGCAACGGTGCGGTTCGTACCTCACCACACCCTACGGGCTGTATCGGCAGATGGGGGAGTCTGAGAAACTGGACGCCGTCATCCGTAAAAACATGGAGCAACTCGGCTATGGCCAATAATCCGAACGTAGGGTGCGGTGAGGTACGAACCGCACCGTGCCAGGCGGTCGATTTGACCCGGAAGCCATGGATGAACCCTCAACCATCGGGGGCAATAATAGGCGTTGTCGTGAATTCAGGGCAACGGTGCGGTTCGTACCTCACCACACCCTACGGGCTGTATCGGCAGATGGGGGAGTCTGAGAAGCTGGACGCCGTCATCCGCAAAAACATGGAGCAACGATGAGCGATATGTGATTTCATCGAGCCTAATGAAGCTCACTTGTGATACCAGCAGAGCAGTTCCAAAATTTCTCTACTATTTTTTTAAAAGCCACATCGGGAAATATGAGCTATTAAAGAATGCTTCTCAAGTCGGCACGCCAGGTATTGGGCAGCCCCTGACTTCGCTTAAAGGGATCAAGTTAAATTTACCTCCCCTTGGTTTTCAGAATCTCGTCGCTGACATCCTTACCTCGTTAGACGACAAAATCGAACTCAACCGCCAGATGAACGCCACGCTGGAGGCGATGGCACAGGCGCTGTTCAAGAGCTGGTTTGTCGATTTCGATCCTGTCATCGACAACGCCCTGGCCGCAGGCCGCTCCATCCCCGAACCCCTGCACGCCAGGGCCGAAGTGAGAGCGGCGCTGGGCGACAAACGCAAACCCCTGCCCGAAGCGATTCAAAAACAGTTCCCCAGCCGTTTTGTCTTCAGCGATGAGATGGGCTGGGTGCCGGAGGGGTGGGGAGTCAACGCCATCGGTGATGTGCTTGAACTTGCGTATGGGAAGTCGCTACCAGCTACTAAACGCATTGATGGGAATGTGCCTGTGTATGGCTCTGGTGGCGTATCTGGGTACCACAATGAAAAACATGCTATTGGGCCTGGAGTAGTCGTAGGTAGAAAAGGCACCGTGGGCTCATTGCACTGGGTTGAAGAAGATTATTTCCCAATTGATACAGTATTTTATGTGGTTGAAAAAATAGATATTCCTCTTTTTTGGATATACCAAGCGTTGCAACGATTAGATATTAAATCTATGGGGGCAGATTCTGCGGTTCCTGGTGTTAATCGAAACGCAATATACGCCAGGTGTTTTATTCTTCCGCCGAATGATTTGTTTAATACCTATCTGCTACAAATTGAAGCAATTAATACGAAAAGAAGGAGTCTTGAACTCCAAAACGTATCCTTCTCATGTCTCCGAGACACCCTCCTCCCCAAACTCCTCTCCGGCCAACTGCGCATCCCCGATGCCGAAGCTGCGGTGGGTGCCGCATCGAGCGTCTCATGATCCGCCTCCACTGCACCAAAAAGCTGCTGGCCAAACTGCCCTTGCGCGAGGGCGGTCGTCTGAAGAACAAACGGCCCAGCCACTACCCGGCTAATGAAGGTGACGAAAGCCCGCTCAGCGGCTGGCACGCCAACCTGATCCTGCTGCAGCGCCGCCAGTGCGTGCTGTTGGTACACGATGCCACCCGTTTCCCTGTCTTCATCCCCGCCTTGAAAAAGGCCGATTTCGCCGAGCTGGATTACTGGTTTGCCGATGGCTTCATGAACGCCCTGCTTAAGACCGGGGCCGACGATGTGCTGATGGATTGCGCCCATGCAGCACTGGGGCCGCTGGTGTGCGATACGGAGTGTGACCGCTCGGTGCAGGGCACCATGAACCGGATGGCGCAGGATATTGAACACATGCTCTGGTACGAAGACGCCTCGGTGATGGATCTGGCCCGTGCAGGCCATGAAGAAATTACTGCTTGCAGACGGGAGCACGTAGGGTGCGGTGAGGTACGAACCGCACCATTTTGGGATGTGGCGCGAAACCGTCTGGCAACGGTGCGGTTCCTTCGTCACCACACCCTACATCGTATGGAAAGATAACGAATGCCCAATTATCGAAGACCTGATACGCCCGGAGCTTGTTGGTTTTTTACGGTGAATCTGGAGCAACGCACCAATCAGCGATTATTGGTGGAGCAGGTCGATCTGTTGCGTAGTACTATTCGAAAGGTGAAGGGGGATCACCCTTTTCAAATCGATGCAATTGTGATTCTTCCTGAGCATTTACATGCAATTTGGACGTTGCCACCAGGTGATGCAGATTTCAAAACCCGTTGGTCGTTGATCAAGGCAGGATTTTCACGCGCCTTGCCGAAAACTGAAGCCCTCTCGGCAAGCCGCTATCGTCGCGGTGAGCGTGGTATCTGGCAACGCCGGTTTTGGGAGCATCAGATTCGCGATGAGGAAGATTTTCGACGCCATGTGGATTATATCCATTGGAATCCTGTCAAGCATGGATTGGCCGAGCGGGTAATCGATTGGCCATGGTCGTCGTTTCAACGTTTCGTTCAGAATGGTATTTATCCCCATGACTGGGGATGTGATGTCGGAGAAGGGCGTTGGGGTGAATAAGGATGGTGATTGCGTTAATGCGGGATCGGTGCGGTTCGTTCCTCACCACACCCTACGATAAGGCTTGGCAACGATGAACAAATTCACGGAAGAAAAACTGGAACAGGCGATCATCACCCTGCTGGAAGGGCTGGGATACCCGCACCACAAGGGCGGCTCGATTACCCGACAGGCCAGCGAGGTGTTGATCAAGGGCGATCTGCGAGCCTATCTGGCCGAGCGATACGCCAGGGACAACCTTACCGAAGCTGAGATAGATTCGATCATCCGCCGTCTGGAATCACTCTCTCCCGCTGATCTCTACGACTCCAATAAAACCATTCATAAACTGGTCGCCGACGGTTTCCTGCTCAAGCGGGAGCCTTCTGCCAATGAAAATAATCATCGTAGCCGGAAGGATCTGTACATCCAGCTTATCGACTATTCGGGGCTGCCCGAGCAGCGTCTTCCCCGTGAAGGCGAGCTTGAGTCCATTATTGCGGAAGGGTCGGCCGGTTATGGAGTCGACAGGAACATCTACAAGATCGTCAATCAGTTGGAGATCGAGGGCAGCGAGAAGCGCATCCCCGATGGGATTCTCTACATCAACGGTCTGCCGCTGGTGGTGTTCGAGTTCAAGAGTGCGATCCGGGAAGAGGCGACCATCCACGACGCCTGGGTGCAGCTCACCACCCGCTATGCCCGCGATATTCCCGAACTGATGAAGTACAACGCCCTGTGTGTGATCAGCGATGGGGTCAATTCGCGCATGGGGTCGCTGTTTGCGCCCTACGACTATTTCTACACCTGGCGCAAGGTGACCGGCGATGAGACCATCGAGCAGGATGGCATCAACGCCCTGCACACCATGATCCAGGGGCTGTTCGACAAGGACCGCCTGCGGCAGGTGATCCGCCACTTTATCTACTTCCCCGATGTCTCCAAGCAGGAGGTCAAGGTGGTCTGTCGCTATCCGCAGTTCTATGCGGCGAACAAGCTCTACTGGAACATCAAGCTACACCGTAAGCCGGAGGGCGACGGCAAGGGCGGCACCTACTTCGGGGCCACAGGCTGCGGCAAGAGCTTCACCATGCTGTTCCTGACCCGGCTGTTGATGAAGAGTGTCGATTTTGAAAGCCCGACCATCGTGCTGATTACCGACCGCACTGATCTGGATGACCAGCTTTCGGGCCAATTCACCAACGCCAAGGGTTATATCGGCGACCAGACGGTGATCAGTGTGGAGAGCCGTTCTCAACTGCGTGAACTGCTCAAGGGGCGCAACAGCGGTGGCGTGTTCCTCACCACCATCCACAAGTTCACTGAAGACACCGAGTTGCTCACCGAACGCGACAACGTGATCTGCATCTCCGACGAGGCCCACCGCAGCCAGGTCAACCTCGACCAGAAGGTGCGCGTGACCGAAAAGGGCGTACATCGCAGCTATGGTTTCGCCAAGTACCTGCACGATTCCCTGCCCAATGCGACCTATGTTGGCTTTACCGGCACACCCATCGATGCCACGCTGGATGTGTTTGGTGAGGTGGTGGATGCCTACACCATGACCGAATCGGTAAAGGATGGCATCACCGTGCGCATTGTCTATGAGGGGCGTGCCGCCAAGGTGGTGCTCGACAATGCCAAGCTGGAAGATATCGAAGCCTACTATGCGCAGTGCGCGGAAGATGGGGCCAGCGACTACCAGATCGAGGAGAGCAAGAAGGCCAGTGCTCAGATGAACTCCATCCTGGGTGACCCGGACCGCATCAAGGCGCTGGCCGCAGATTTCGTGCAGCACTACGAGACGCGGGTGGGGGAAGGGTCGACCCTCAAGGGCAAGGTGATGTTCGTGTGCAGCAAGCGGGGGATTGCCTATGCATTCTGGCAAGAACTGATTGCCCTTCGCCCGCAGTGGAATGCTAAAAGCCCTCTCCCCCAGGGAGAGGGTTTGGGTGAGGGAAAAGAACTTTCACGCCGCCCTGAACTCATCAAACTGGCCCGTGAACTTCGACGCAATCAAACAGACGCCGAGAAGCTGATGTGGTGTGCACTGCGCAATCGTCAAGTCGCCAATGCCAAGTTTCGTCGACAGCACCCCGTCGGCGATTACATCCTTGATTTCTACTGTCATGAGCAGAAGCTTGCCGTTGAGCTGGATGGTGGGCAGCATTTTGAAGAAGGACAGAAGGAAGCTGATCAGCAACGAACTAGGGCATTGAATCAACGAGGTATTCGCATGCTTCGGTTTGATAACGGACAAGTGTTGACGGAAACAGAAGTGGTATTGGAAGAAATTTATAGGGCCCTCACCCCGGCCCTCTCCCAGGGGGAGAGGGAGCAAAAGATCCGTTCTTCTACCAGGGGCGAGACTCTTCCCATGCAACGGGTGAAGATGGTCATGACGCGGGGCAAGGATGACCCGAAGAAACTCTACGACCTGCTGGGCAATCAGGAGTACCGCAAGGAACTGGACCGGCAGTTCAAGAATGCCAAGTCCAACTTTAAAATCGCCATCGTGGTGGATATGTGGCTCACCGGCTTTGATGTGCCCTTCCTCGATACCATCTATATCGACAAGCCCATCCAGCGCCACAACCTGATCCAGACCATCTCGCGGGTGAACCGCAAGTTCGAGGGCAAAGAGAGAGGGCTGGTGGTCGATTACATCGGCATCAAGAAGCAGATGAGCCTCGCCTTGGCGCACTACAACAAGGCCGACAAACAGAATATCGAGGAGATCGAGCAGTCGGTCATCGTGGTGCGCGATCACCTGGATCTGCTGAACAAGCTGTTCCACAAGTTTGATGCAACGCCCTATCACCGGGGCAGTCCGCTGGAGCAGCTCAACTGTCTCAATATGGCGGCAGAGTATGCGCAGATCACCGACAAGATCGAAAAGCGCTTCATGCATCTGGTCAAACGCCTGAAGGCCGCCTATGACATCTGCAGCGGTTCTGAAGCGCTGAAGCAGGCCGAGCGGGACCAGATTTATTTTTACCTTGCCATTCGCTCCATTGTCTTCAAACTCACCAAAGGTAATGCGCCGGATACCGCACAGATGAACGCCAGGGTACGGGAGATGATTACCGAGGCGCTAAAGGCCGATGGGGTGGCAGAGGTCTTCAGGGTGGGCGAAGACTCCGCTGGCGCAACCGACATCTTCGATGATGACTATCTGGCCAAGATCGAAAAGATAAAACTGCCCAATACCAGGATAAAGCTGCTTCAACAGCTGCTCGCCAGGGCGATTGACGACTTCAGGAAGGTCAACAAAACCAAGGGCACGGACTTCTCAGAGAAGCTCAAGGCGCTTGTCGATAGCTACAATGAACGCAAAGAGGATGACGTGTTGGTCAGCAACGTCCTGGAAGACTTCACTGACGAAATCATCGACTTGCTACAGGCCCTGAAGAAAGAGAAAGAATCATTCGCCGATCTGGGCATAGACTTCGAAGAAAAAGCTTTCTACGACATTCTCAAGGGACTGGCTGTCAAATACGATTTTGAGTACCCGGAAGATAAACTTATTGCTTTGTCCAAAGCGGTTAAAATCGTCGTTGAGGATAAGGCCAGGTATACAGACTGGAATCGGCGTGATGATATCAAGGCTGAGCTGAAGGTTGACCTGATCATATTGCTTGCAGTGCACGGCTATCCTCCCGTCGACCGGGACGAGGTTTACAGGGAGATATTCGAGCAGGCGGAGAACTTCAAAAAGCACCAGGCAAGACTTTAGGACCAAGTGATTTCAGATAATGCCAGATACGCGAGCAGGACGGTGATAAATTGAATATTTCCCGCTGGATATGGCGATCATACCTCTACAACGCACTGGTGCCTCTGTTGCTGGTGGAGGTCTTGCTGGTGGCGGCCTATCTGCTGACCAACGACATCATCCGCGACAAGAATATCGAGGCACTGTCGGCAATTTCCCGTGAACGGTTACTCGCCATCTCAGATCAACAGAGCGCATTTATCGGCGAGAAGCTGCAGCGCATCATGGAGGACACCCGCTATTACGGCGAGCACGTGGAACGGGCGCTGGAAAAGCCGTTCGACCACGATTTGAAGACGCTAAAATCCGTTGCCTTTTCCCCGGGTGGCGACCTCTACACGACCCGTGACCAGGGGGGATTTGCGCTTTACTACAGCGGGCTCAACCCCGTTGGTGAGGTGGCGCTGGAGAAGGTGCAACGATTACTGCGTGTCGATCCGGTAATGACGTGGATCAAGTCGACCCACCCGGAGGTGGCGCAGGTCTACTTCAATACCCACGACTCCCTCAACATCATCTATCCCTATTTCGATGTCATTTCCCAGTATCCTTCAAAGATAGACATCCCCTCCTATAACTTCTACTACGATGCGGATGCCAGCAACAATCCGCAACGCAAGACGGTATGGACCGGGGTATATGTCGATCCTGCCGGCAAGGGATGGATGACCTCCTGCATCGCCCCGGTCTACCGGGAGGATTTCCTCGAGGGCGTGGTGGGCATGGATATCACGGTGGAGAGTGCGATCCATCAACTGGAAAAGCTGGAGATTCCCTGGAACGGCTATATCACCCTGGTAGACGCCGACGGTACCCTGATGGTGTTGCCCCCGAAGGGGGAGAAGGATTGGGGACTACATGAGCTGACCGACTACCACTACGCTTCAGCGATTTTGCAGGATACGTTCAAACCCAAGGACTTCAACCTGCTCAAGCGCGACGACAGCCGTGATTGGGCGGCGGAGATAATGGCCAGGGAGCGTGGTTTCAAACACATCTCCTTCGGTGGCGACCGTCTGGTGGCCTGGTCCACGATCCCGCAGACGGGCTGGAAACTGATGATTGTTCTGCCGCAGGCTGAGGTCTTTGCCGGCGTCAACCAGCTCGGTGACGAGATACAGGAGACCGGCCTGCTGCTGATGGCTGGGTTGGCGGTCTTCTATCTCATCTTCTTCAGCTTTCTCACTTTTCGCGCACGACGCAATAGCGAGACTGTCGCCAAACCGCTGATCCGGATTGCACACATGGCCCGGGAGATCAGTGAAGGGCGCTACACGCAGCCACCCCTGCAGACCGAGCTGTCAGAGTTCCGCCATGTCGGAGAGGCAATGGTGCAGATGGGGGCTACGCTGGGCGAGGAGATGGAGGCACGCAAGGCAGCGCAGAGCAGCCTGATGCAGTCTCAGCATGAACTGGAGGAGCGGGTTGCCGAACGCGAGTTGGCGGAGGCAAAACTTGTTGAAAGTGAAACCAGCTTCCGCACCTTGTTCGAAGCCAGCAGCGATGCCATTATGCTGCTGGATGACAGGGGTTTTTTCAACTGCAATCCCGCCACGCTCGAACTGTTCGGCTGTCCGGATGTAAAGAGTTTCAGCACGCTGCATCCATCCGAATTGTCTCCCCCGACTCAGCCTGATGGTCTGCCATCCGATCAGGCCGCGCAGCAGATGATCGAACAGGCCTTCCGGAATGGCAGCAACTTCTTTGAATGGGTGCATTGGCGATTTGATAACCATCATGAATTTCCTGCCGAGGTTCTACTCACTTCCATGAAGCAGGGTGAGCGTGATGTCCTGCAGGCGGTGGTGCGGGACATCACCCAACGCAAGCTGGCGGAACGATCAATCATGGAGGCAAAGGAGGCAGCGGAAGCAGCCGCAATGGCAAAATCCGACTTCCTGGCCAACATGAGCCACGAGATCCGCACCCCGCTCAATGCGGTTTTGGGCCTGGCGAAGATCGGTCTTCGTGAAAGTGGAGAGGATAAATCCCAGGAGAATTTTGCTCACATCCTCGATTCCGGAGAACACCTGTTGGGGGTGATCAACGGTATTCTCGATTTTTCCAAGATAGAGGCAGGGAAGCTCGCTGTTGAGTCGCACCCGTTCCAACTTGTTGCTTCCGTGGAGAATATAGCGGGCACCTTGGCTGAACGGGCCGAAGCCAAGGGTTTGGCACTGAAAGTCCACTATGACAGCAACCTGCCTGCATGGGTGGAGGGTGATCCGCTAAGACTGCGGCAGATACTGCTCAACCTGCTCTCCAATGCCATTAAATTCACCCGGCAGGGTGAAGTGTCCCTCTCCATGACACGAGAGGGGGAGGTGACTCACTTCAGGGTGAGCGATAGCGGGATCGGCATGAGTAAAGAAGAGATCTCGCGGCTGTTTCATCCTTTTGAACAGGCAGACACTTCCACCACGCGAAAATTTGGCGGCACCGGTCTGGGACTGACAATCAGCCGGAATTTGGCAAAACTTATGCGTGGCGGGATTGATGTGGAAAGTCAGCTTGATGCCGGTAGTGTCTTCACCCTGAGCCTGCCTCTTCCGGAAACACAGCCAGCTGTGAAAAAGGATGTGGTTATGCCCGGAATGACCGGGAATCAGCTGAGTGGACTACGTATCCTGGCTGCGGAGGATGTGGAGATAAACCGCCTCATCCTCGAGGATATGCTGAAATTCGAAGGTGCCCATGTGGTGTTCGCAGAGAATGGCCAGGAGGCGTTGGACAGGCTGGAAGAGCAAGGAGTATCCGCTTTTGACCTGGTGTTGATGGATGTACAGATGCCGGTGATGGATGGTCATGAAGCGACCCGTCAGATCCGGAAGATGGCCCCGGAACTACCGGTCATAGGACTCACTGCCCATGCCTTGGCAGAGGAGCGGGAGAAGTGTCTGGCTGCTGGGATGGTCGATCACGTGACCAAACCGATCGATCTGGATACCTTCATAGCGGCCATACGGCGTCATGTCGATATGCCTTCGCTTTTCCCAAATGAGACGGATTCCGGTGAGTAGCGTGACTGGGAAGAGCGACATGCCTAATCCTGCAGATTTTGGGCCTCACCCCTGGCTGCTGGAGATCTCAGCCAGAATTCTCCTGCCTTCTTTCTCGTCCAGTGTGGCAAGGCCGTTTTTCAAAATCAGGCCTTCCAGGAATGTGAGATGGGAGTCAGTCCCGGCTTCAACAGCATGAATCAATGTTTGCCTTGATGCATTCAGCAGGCACTTTGCGGCTTTCTTCTTGGCTTGCAGGCGTTTTTGTTCCCAGGCAGTCTGGACAAATCGCCATACTGGGGGTGATAATTTCTTTTCACCCCAATTGTTGAGCGTGACCCAATACTCCACACCGCCTTGAACAAGGGGGAGATGCTCAGGAGGGACGCCGATCTGGGTAGTCAAAAATGACTTCAGCCAGCGGCTGCTTTTGATCTTTCTCTGCGCCATTTTAGTATCAGCTAATACAATTATCGATGCGGGCATATTAAGCGTTGTGGTGAGGAATATCTGTAAAACTGTGTGACACATGGGCGGTAACCTGCTGGATTCGCAAGCATGACCCGGCCTACAGCTTTTCAGTCAGGCGTGCCAGCCGTTCTGTTTCAGGCAAACGGGAGAGTGTGGCGCAGGCCTGATAGAAGGCGTTCCAGTCCTGGTTTTGCTGTTCAAAGAGGTCGAGAAAGCCGGGTACCAGTCGATAATAGGTGGCAATTTGTGCCAGAGAGGCATTGTTGATGGGCTTGTCAAACCAGCGGTCGTAACGCCCGAGGCCATTCCAGCGCTGTTTCAGCTGCTGATAGTCCTGGCGTAATTGGGTGAACAGCCCGGCCTTGCGGTTGCGCATTTCAGATTCCGTCATCTCCAATCCATAGAGTGTTTTCAGTGCGTTGCGGGTCTGCAGCAGGAGGGCTGTGAATTCCTGATGCCGAAACTGCTGTTGTTGCCAGGCCGAGGTGGTTTTCTGCTTCGTGCGCAGCCACTGATCCACGCCTAGCTGGGCCACCGCGGTGGCAAAGGCTTCGTTGAAGGCGCTGTCTCCCTGCAGATAGAGTTGCTGATGGGCCAGTTCGTGGAATATGAGTTGTGCGAGGCTGGTTTCCGGCCAATGGATCACTGTGCTGGGCAATGGATCGTCGAACCAGCCGAGGGTTGAGTAGGCGGGTACATCGACGATAGTGGCATCCAGCCCTTCGCCCCTTAGTTGACTGGCGTAGGTTGTCGCCTCGGTTTTGCTGAAATATCCACGGTAGCTGGCGCAACCCACTATGGGGTAACACCACTGCTTTGGGTGGACAGAGAACTCCGGTGCGGCCACCACGCTCCACACCACAGCCTTGCGCTGTAGATCGGCATAACTGCGATAGCTCTCGTTCTCCGGCAGTTTCAGTGTTTGGCTTGCAAAGTCCCTTAGGGTTTCAGTCAGCTGAAGCCTTTGCTTCAGTTGCGGATCAGTCTGTGGATTCGCCAGCAGATTGCTGATTGGCTTAGTGCGCTGCAACAGATCCAGGTGTCCCTGGATCGATTGCGCATAGTATCCAATACTGGTGCAACTGGAGAGCAGCAGTACTGCCAGCAGGGCGGCGGGAAGGCTTAGGCGTGGAGAAAGCAGTGGTCAAACCCTCTTTCGATTCTGGCATATACTGACAGTATACCCGTGACGAATAGAGGCTTCTAAGCCGATACAAACTGAATCCTGGAGTTGGATCTGCCAAGGGAGGCATTGATAGTCGTAGCAACTAACCATTGGGGATGAATCATGCATTGGATCAAACTGCGTTTTTTACTTGTTGGGCTGGCCTTTCTGTTGGTCGGTGGTTGCCCATTTACCGACTCAGACGATGGCACGGTCAGCACCACGATTGCGTTGACGACTGTGGACAAACCCGATGTGGCGCCCTGTCCCACGCAGGATATCCTGGCCGACCAGACAACCCTCGATGAACTGAAAAATGTATTGCTGAATGGCGCGCTCGTCTATCTCGATGTGCCCTGGGATGGTGGTGACCCGGATATTTATTCAAAGAAGTGTGGTCTGGATGCGTTTTGGAATCCGGCGGACAATGTCGATATGGTGGCGCCGGGTGATGTGGGTATGACGGCCTTGACGCTTGCCCAGTACTACCAGTTCGGCAATGCCGGTATCTGTGCTGCCGGGTTTAACAATGGCAGCTTCGGCAATGGGGAGGGTTTTCCTGTTGCAGGCACCTACCGCAAAGAGATCAAAGCGACCCTTGCAGGTTTTACCTATCACCTGCGATTCAGGCTGGTCGTCACCGGCACATCAGCAGGCAATCTCTTTGCCGATGAAGGCATTGTGGTGCCGCAGGATATGGAGAACACCCTCGTTTATGAAGTGGATGGCGTTGTGACTGCTCATGCAGATCTCTATAGCACCATCGTCAATGCCTTTCTGGCGGGTGGAGGCGCACCGACCGTGGTGCTGACGATCAAACCGAACGGGGCTGGCGCGGAAATCCTGCGGGTCAGTATTGAACTGATCTGTGTCTCCAAAGCCTGATAATCGCCGGTGTAAGGGTGAGGCTGCACAGCAGCGCGAGAGTGAGACCCACTGCCAACAGGCCGCCGAGTTCCCTGTTGACCTGAATGGCCGACTGGGAGAGTGCCGCCGTGCAGGTGGCAATAACGGCGGTGGTCGCCAGTAGCGCCGGGCCGGCCCGCAAAGCGCTGCTCTGCAGCCGTCTCTGGAGAGAGCGTTTGCTATGCCGTAACGGCCATAGCAGATGCAGGGTGTAGTCCACCGCCAGGCCGATATAGATGACCGGCAGGAGCATCATGCCCAAGCTCCAGGGGATGCCTGCATGGCCCATTATCCCGCCAATCAGCATGGCTGGCAGCAGCAGAGCGATCAACGCCGGTACAAAAATGTCTGTGTTGCCACGAAAGGTCCAGAGAAGGGTTGCCATGATGATCGCCAGTGATCCGATCAGACCCATCATGCCCGCTTTGGCGCCCAGTTGTTCCATGCGATGGTAGTCGTAACCAGTGCCGCCGAACCAGAGTCGGTGGTGAGACAATACCGTGCGGTCGAAATGTCTCAGCCAATCGATGAGTTCGCTGTGCCGTTGGAATGAGTGGGGGGCGAAATGTAGCTGCACCCGTGCGGTGGTGCTGTCGGGTTTGAACCAGTCTGAGAGCGCTGCTTCTTCTGTACCGGGTTTCGACGCCGTAGCTGTTTCCAGTCCTCCCGCAAACGGCAGAACCATTTTTGTCTCGGGCCATGTTTTTGCGTAGTTCCTTAATGCCCTGGCTGCATTCAGGAGAGCCATCCTGTCTGCGCCTGGCTCATCTATGGCCTCGATGAAAACGTCTATGGGCCGCAGGTCAGTTCCACTCATCGCGGCAAGTTTGTCGATCTCCTCTTCAAGTGTATGGGACGGGTGAAAAAGGCTTGGAAAGCGTACTGTCAGTTGCAGTGACGGCAGTCCTGAAAGGGCGAGGCAGAGGAGGATGACCCATGCTGTCAGGACCCGCTTTGCATGGTGTTGTGAATAGCGGACTGCCTGCAGCGCAAGATATCTTGGCCAGTTTGGGACGGGTCGATACCTGATCCCGGTAGAGAGAAAAAGTGTTCCGGTAACAAAAGTCAGCAGATAGGCCAGTAGCGCGCCAATGCCTGCCCAGATCCCCAGATCATGCAGTAAGGGTGAATCCTCCTGTAGCGCCAATATGAGCAGTGCACCGGCGGTGGTGAGACTGGTCAACAGGCAGGGATGGGCCAACGCACGAATTTCAACGCTTGGGAAAAAAGTATTGCGCTTGCCCGCAAGGCGGACTGTGCGGTCGATCAGATGGATGGCATCGAGGGTTGCAATGGACCAGACGATAGGGATGAGTACCACCGCAATCAGCCCTGTGTTTCGCTCAAAGTGTTGTACCAGAAGCAGGATAAGGGTGCAGGAGATGCTGGCGACAAAGAGTGGAAAGAGCAAGGCGCTCAGGCTTCTGAAGAAGAGATAGGGGATCAGTGTCACCGAGATCAGGAGCCAGGGCAGGATGTCTCTTATATCCTCGTAGGCACCCTGCCAGGATGCGACCCGAATCTGTGGTGTGCCGATAGTCGCGGTGATGGTATCGGCAAACGCTGCAGTCAATGCCGCTATCGCCTTTTCGAGTCGGTGTGCCGCCTGCATGGTTGAATTGCCGGCGCTGATGTTGATGAGAAGCAGACGGGCATTTTGCCCTTCGATGGAGATTTGCATGACATCGGCAACATCGTCGATGGCACTGATCTGTTGCTTCAACCTGCCGATACTGTCGGGTTCCGCCTCCGGTTTGATGCCGATGATCATCCGGTTCGGTTCGATACCGAAGATTGTCCGGATCTCTTCCAGTCTGTCCTGGTCCTGGGGCGGCAGCATCTGTTCCAGGGTCGGGCGTTCATCGGGGGTGAACGAGGAGAGGTAGTAGAGACAGATCGGCACCGCCACAATTGCGGTAATCCTGCCAAACCAGATCAGCCAGTTGGGGCTCGCGAAACAATAACTCCCAGTACCGGATACGAGATTGCCTGAGTCAGCTCCCGGAGAGTTGCTTGATCAGCACCTTTGAATTGCGCCGATAGTTATACAGCTGCCGGCGTTTTATCGGCAGGGATTTAAGATCGGCGGTAACGAAACCCCGTTCCCGGAACCAATGGGCGGTATGGGTGGTGAGCAGGAAAAGCTGCCGGATGCCCTGGGCGCGGGCAGTGGTCTCCATCTGTTCCAGTAGCCTGTCCCCGCGTCCACCGTCCCGGTAGTCGGGGTGTACGACGACACAGGCGAGCTCTGCCATCCCTTCCTTGGCATAGGGGTAGAGGGCGGCACAGGCGATGGCCATGCCGTCACGCTCCATAAGCGTGAAGCGTTTGATCTCAGTCTCCAGCAGTTCCCGTGAGCGCCGTACCAGAACTCCCTCCGTCTCCAACGGTGTGAGCAGTTCCAGCAGGCCGCCGATATCGTCGATGGTAGCGGTGCGGGTCTCCTCATAGGGTTCAGCGGTGATCAGGGTGCCTGAACCGTCGCGGGTAAAGAGCTCTTGCAACAGCGCGCCGTCACCCTTCCTGTCGAGCAGATGGATGCGATTGACGCCGCTGCGGCAGGCGGTGACCGCCGCCCGTAGATGCTGGCAGATATCCTCCGGCAGCCGTTTGCGCCGTGACAGGATGGCGTCCACATCCCGTGGCACCACATTGGTGATGAGACGCCCCCGTGAGTCGGTCAACCCTTTACCCTCCACCAGACTGATGAGCTTATCCGCCCCCAAGGCGATGGCCACGGATGCAGCGACGTCGGCGGCGCTGAGATTGAATACCTCGCCGGTCGGGGAGTAGCCGATCGGGGGGATGATGGCAATCGCACCGGTTTCCAGGCGCTGCTCGATGGCTGCGGAATCGACGCGACGGACTTCTCCTGTATGACCGTAGTCGGTACCGTTTCTGACGCCGATGGGTTTAGCAGTAACGAAGTTGCCGGAGGCTGCCCGGATACGCGCTCCTGCCATGGGCGAGTTGGAGAGTCCCATGGAGAGCAGGGCCTCGATCTCCACCCGCACGGCACCAGCGGCCTCCTTGACGCAGGCCAGCGCTGTATCGTCGGTTACCCGCAGGCCATCGATGTACTGCATCTTGGCCCCACGTGTCTGCAGCCGCTCTTCGATCTGGGGACGTGCACCGTGTACCAGCACCAGGCGGATCCCCAGTCCCTGGAGAATGGCAAGATCGTGGATCAGGTTTGGAAAGCACCTGTCCGCCACCGCCTCTCCACCGAAACAGACGACGAAGGTGCGTCCACGATGGGCGTGGATATAGGGGGATGCGTCGCGAAACCAGGTCACGAAAGGGTCGGTCGTTTGCTTTTTGGAGACCATTTTTCTGCCTATTCAGGGTCTGGCTAACAGAAGATCACAAACAGAATCTCTTCACCAGCGACTGTATCAGTTTGATTGCAGGCTGGATATGTTCAAGGGGAAGGTATTCATCGGGTTGATGGGCTTGATCGATATGGCCGGGGCCGCAGATCACCGTCTCCATGCCCATCTCGTTCAGATAGGGTCCTTCGGTGCCGAAGGCGACAGCACCCGCCGGAAAACCGGTGAGGGACTCGACTGCCTGCACGATGGCGGCACCCTTTGGAGTCTCCATCGCCGGGATGCCAGCGAAGACCGGGACCATCTCCCAGGCCAGGCCGCTATCCACAAGCAACCGATCAATACGGGTAGATATTTCAGCACGCAGATCACTCAGTACCATGCCCGGCAGTGGACGCAGATCGAACTGGAGTTCGCACTGGCCGCAGATGCGGTTTGGGTTGTCGCCGCCGTGAATATGCCCGAGATTAATGGTCGGTACCTCAACTTCGAATGCAGGATTGCGATAGCGTTGCTGCAGATCGTCACGCCACTGCAACACCTCTCCGATGACTCGGTGCATTCCCTCCAGGGCATTGACCCCCAGTGACGGGTCGCTGGAGTGGCCGGAGCGCCCGGTCAGCCGAATCGACTCCATGGAGATCCCTTTGTGGGTACGAATCGGCTTTAGCCCGGTCGGCTCGCCAATCAGTGCATGGCGTCCCAGCCGGCGATGCAGGTCGACGAGTGCCTGGGCACCGCACATGGTGCTCTCTTCATCGGCGGTGGCGATCAGGGTCAGCGGCTGTTTCAGATTGTGCAACGGCAGTTCGCGGATTGCCTCGATGACAACTGCAAAGAACCCCTTCATATCGGTGGTGCCGAGGCCGTAGAAACGGTTGTCCCTTTCGATGAGCTGTAGGGGGTCGCTGTGCCACTTCTCCTCGTCGAAAGGCACGGTGTCGGTATGGCCGGAGAGCACCAGGCCTTCACTGCCGCTACCGGCGCTGGCCACCAGATTGGACTTGTTCCTGTGACCTGGGATCGGCACTATTTCGATCTTGAATCCAAGTGTTTCGAGCCAGCTGCTCAAAACTTCGATTACCGGCTGATTGCCCATGTCCCACGAAGGATTGACGCTGCTTACCGAAGGCGCAGCGATCAGGGTACGGGTCATCTCCATTAGATTGGGTGTCTTCATACAATGATTCTGGATGGTTGCACCAGTCTCCGCAAGTGTGGTGAGCTAAAGTCGTTCTGATAAAATAATTCATTGTCATCTCGAACGGAGTGAGAGATATCCTTCAGCCCATTACAAAACAGGGAAAAACTCAATGCCGATGAAGGACTGGCGCTTAGCCGACGACTACGGTTTCACAGAAAGATTGAGCGGAGCCCAATGGGCCTGGGAGTTTCTGCGACGCAATCCTGATTACCGCAGGGAGTGGAGGACCTTCAATGAGACATGGCAACTGCTTGAGGTAGCCTATGGCAGACCGCCGAACCGGGATTTCTGTGCCTGGAAGCTGGACCCAAGATCCTGGGTGGTGGCCAGTGAATGCAGTGAGAGCGACTGCCGCATTGAAGGTGACAAGGTACTGATTGAATGCGCCATGGGGGCGCGTTGGGGCTTCTACAAATTCCCCCCCGACCCGGCGGATGACGATCCGGTGGGTGAAGAGAGACTGGCCTGGCGGGAATTTTCAATACCGCCACGCTTGCTTGAAGAACCTGGTGATGAATGGCGGGCAGAACAGGCGGCGATACTTTTCGACCTTGCGATCCCGCTACGGTCACAGTTGGCCCAAGCCAAGCGTAGGCTGCAGATAGAACAGAGCAGGCGCATAAAGGCAGGAAAAATAGCGGCACCGAAAGTGTCGGCTCAGCGAGTTCGCTGGCGTCTGTGGCTTCGGCTGCTCGATGCGGTGGAGTCGGGTGCGGAAAACGCGATGTTGGCACAGCAGTTGGATCTGGAAGGCCCTGAAGAATTGGCAGAGGTTATCTCTGCAGCAAACAGCATGCTGAATGGAGCATACCGTCGCTGTTTGCTGTTTAGTGGATGATGGAAGGGAAACTTGGCGGTATTGTCAGGGAAACGCTTTTTGTCACAACGATTTGTATTTCTGTATGATCGGGTTAGGTAAGCGCTGATTAATTGCGTTACTGTCATCTCGACCTTAGGGAGAGATCTCAAACTACAAAGCTCATAGCCAAGTTTCGAAGTATAAGATTTCTCACTGCGTTCGAGTAGTGCTACACGGATGTAGCGTTTACGAACCAAAGGACGGAAACGACAATTAATCAAAGCTTCCTTAGATGGTATCGTATTTTCTGTGCTTGTTTGATCGTTATGACAAGGAAAACGCTATGGAAATAAAATTCAATAATTTTCCAAAGGAATTACACGACAGCGACTGGTATTCTCCGCACAAGTTATCCTATAAACGACCGTTCCTTGTTCGCCTGGTTGAAGTATCCATTCCCCCAGTTTTCCGTTCCTCACGCGAATTTGTCGGTGCTGAACGAATTTCAATCCCTTTCGCAACAGATCTATATCTGTGGGTCTTCAATTGGCGCGCTATCGATGGCGTCGAAGATGTGATCGCCTTTGTCTGGGACACGCCAAGGCGTACTTTTCTGGTTGATTTCCGTGCAGAGACATTTCTCAATGTGATCAGGGAGATCTATACGGAGAAGATTGATTTTAAAAAACATTCATCAGCCTATCTGGCGCTCTATTTCGAAACTGGAGCAGTCAGGAGAAAAAAACAGAGTCTCGCATTAAGCCTGGATGAGGTGCGGCGTCCGGAGAATATTGAGCAAGAACGCTGGAATGATATGCTGGAGAGAGTATCAGGTAATGACGAGCCAGTAATTCTGGACCGTGAGAGAGAAGCGTTATACCAGGTATCCTCGGGTTATAAAAAAGGCTTTCTTCCAAGTATCGAGTATAAATTGCTCATGGAAGATTGCGTTTTTCCGCAACCGAAAACACCAGGCACAGTTGCTGGTTTGGATCAGCCTTGGTGTGCCTCTATGCTTCACCAGCTTGATATTCCATCATCTGAACGCCGTGCTGAAAACAATAAGGAATCGCAACGAGCTTTGAAGAACCTGAAAAACTGGCGTCCGTCTGATAGTGAAGCCGGTGCGGAAGAGGTTCTGCAGGAATCGTTGAAGAATTTTGAGCGACGTTTTTCCGAGCGCAGATGGATTGATATTTGGCCAGCTGAAGAAGATGCCTTAAGGGATGAAGCCAGAGAGCTTTTTTCATATATAAACGAACGCTGTCTCGATTATCACATTCCCGATGCCTGGACGCAGTTGCCCTGGGCAGATGATATAGGGGATGAATTGCGCGTTTTGCGCAAAACACTCTCATTTTATAACGGACACAGTCACTACGAAATAATAGACCGGCGGGGGGGGTATCCCCGGAGAACTGAGATGCTTTTCGCAATCGCAGATTCTGAAGTACCTGAAGGTGTCGATCGACTTATTCCACTCAATGGTATGTCGGCCACACTTCATAAGCTAAATGCTGCCTACAAACTTAATCTAAACAGCACAACTGCTGCGGAGTATCTCGATTTCTTTTGCGACATGGTGCATGGTGATGAAGGCCTGTTTCATATTGTGGAATCAATAGACGATGCCAAGTGGCGCTGTCACTCGAAAGATCAGCGCGATGTGCTGTCGGATACTATAAGGCCAATTCGGATCTGGCCGGTCAGTGACCCTGACAAAAGCTTTATGGTTGCTGATGCCTTCCTAATCTATTCAGATAAATTTTTTCATACATGTTTTCATGTCTATCCTGATGGGAGTGTCGCTATGGATGATGATACGCCGGTGATGGGCCGTTTGTGTATGGTGCCGGAACTCTTTACTACCAAGACGCATTTTCTCCTGCGTCTCCCTCACGATTTTGTGTTGCCATAACCAGAATACTATTTGAGAAGATAATGACTGAATCCACGCTTGTTTCGAACGAGATTATCGACGCGGATATGTTTGTCGCAGCGCTAAAGCGGGGCGATATGGCTGAGATTGAACATAAGCGTGTACGCGGTGCGGTCCAGTTTCGTGGAGAAAGCGTAACTTTTCCAATGCGGGCGTTGTATACCTGCTTTGAGGGTGAAGTTGACTTTACCGGTACTAAGTTTGAAGGGGGGGCAGACTTCTCCGGTTGTACATTTTCAAAAACAGTTGCCTTTCGAAATGTCAGGGTTGTTGGGGATTTTATTCTTGATGATGTGGATGTTTTGGATATGCCCTCTTTATGGGGTAAACGCCTTCCGGATGCGGTTTCGCTTAATTTGAATGGGCTGCAGGTTGAAGGAAATTTTGTTTTGGATCGTACTACGGTCCACGGCACGGTTTTGGCAAAGGGCCTTCAGGTAGAGCAGAATGCGAGCATCCGTGGATGTGAAATTAACTCGCCAGATCCCAAGAATATAAATGCCGTTACTCTCGATAATGCAAGGATTGGCGGGGATTTTAATTTTAGCTGTTGGGCGCAGCATGGGTCATATTATGGTAAGGATGGAGCTTATCGAGAGTCCCTGGTCAGAGGTGATGTCAGCGCAACCAATATTCGGGTTAAAGGAACGGTCAATATAATTGGATTGCAGGTTCTCGGTGACTTTTCCTGCTGGGGTTCGGTTTTCGAAAGTACCGTATTTATGGCGCCTTTCATGAAGCATGCGGATGATGGTATCAGTGTGGTCGCACATACTGCGGTCAGTGGAACGCTAAATTTTGCTGCGGCAAAAATATCCGGGCATTTAAAGATAGAGAGTACGCGCGTTGATGGTCTGCTGAGCTTGCTTTCTTTGGAGTCCGGGACTATTGCCTTAGGAATATTCGAATATCCATCCCCTGCTGAAGCCGGACCCTGCATACTGGGTGGGCTAACGCTGATAAATGCGCGAATACATGGCGATGTGCGTATGCCGTTGCTCGTTGTGACCGGTGAGAACCATACTAAAGGTGCTCCAGGAGTCTTTATCAATGGCGCCGACATTGAAGGTGATATCCTGTTCTGGCACAGCACCTTGCAGTATAAAAATAGTGCTGGCGGCTCAAATCATTCGATCGATTTTCTTACCGAAGGTGCATTCATTGGGGGGCACCTTGAAATATGCCAGTCGAACATCCGTGGTGAGTGTGACTTCGTCAATGTCACAGTGGCCGGAGCGATCAGGTTAAACGATAGCCGCATTGCTGGTGATATCGCCTTTCGTTCGCGGACAACTCTGCTTGCTGCGTATAAAACACCAAAAATGGTGCGGGATCGCCTGCCAAAGAGTTATGTGAAATTACGTCGTGCGACAGCTGCAAATCTTGACTTGACCATGGTTCGTTGTGATAACGACATCGATCTGACGGGCCTGGATCTTATCTCGGAACGACCGGATGCTGAATATGCAAACGACTTCTTGATGGAGTCAAGGTCGGCTGTGTGGTGGCGAGAGGGCTACAGGCACAAGGTGAAGTTGAACTCTTTTCCATCAATGATGAGTTTAATGTTACGGATAGTGTAAACATCCCAGGCGCGGCCGACTTCAGGTATCTGAAAGCGTTTCGGTTCGTGATTTCATACAATAGTTTTGATGCTGAAACATTCAAAGAGTGTGATATCGATAGAATTGGCCTGCGTTTGACATCGGCCGAGCTTGGCGAATTAAGGATAGAGGCGCGGAGGATAGAACATAAACGGTGGCAGCGTCTTTTCGGTGAAAGAACAGAACGTTTTCCCCGTCCACTGCATCTGCAGGATCTTTCGGTGCGTGCCTGGGATATTCGAAACTATGAGCAGACGGACAAGTTTCAGACGCTGCTCTCCTGCGATCCCATGTTCAGGCGTGATACCTATGTGAGGTCGGAACAGTCCGTTCGAAATGCTGGGCATGAGAGCGAAGCCAATGCAATCTACCGCGCTGCTCAGCGGCGCGCGCGCCGTCAAGTGTGGCGGGATGCCTGGCGCAGTAAATGGTGGTTTTTTCGTCTGCCCCTGGAGTCTCTGCGAGGGTTTTTTCTGCACCTGCCTTTTGCACTCTTGCTCGGTTACGGCACTACGCCGCTACGGCTTCTTCTGGTCATCGGTGTGGTTTGGGGGCTGATGATGCCCCTCTATTATACGCGTGAAAATTTTGAACCCAGCCTCGCATATCGTGAGGTGCGTTCTGCAGAGGGACTCGCACCTCTCAAGATGCCACCGGCGGTTATATGGCAGGACGCAACGCCGTTCTTTATATCGCTGCGTTATCATATTCCTATCATTGGGCTTGTGGCCCGGGATGAATGGGATCTGGCGGAGGAGTCGGGCCTTCACCTATTCTGCAAAACGTCACTACAGGGGAGAGGTTCCAGTGATTTGCAGGATGTAGATGAAAAGTCAAAACGTGACGCTCCTCTACAGTCTTTGGCAAACAAACCGGATTGCCGGTTAAACAGCTCACTAACACCAAAAGATGTAGGGATTCTTATCTCACTGCTCAATTGGGCGTTGTGGCCCCTGGTGTTGACATTCAGTATCAGGAAGATGCTTCGGTGATTTAATCTCTATGAGTATGTTTTTACAAGGATTGAGGCGCCGCTCCTACAGTTCAATATGTCGTCTGAGTGCGCTCTTGATGGACAGGTGTGGAGGTGCGGGCTAAGGTACTGACCTTGAAAATAGTTTCAAGCTTTGCTTTCCTTAAGGTAGATACCCATTGAGCAATATGGTTTTTCCCGGCGGGGGATGAGAGAACCGGCGGGAGAACAGGTCTTCGTACGAGCAAGCAAGATTCAGCATGCGTCACTTCATTCGGCATCCATCAGACATACCCATCGATTTCGATTTGGGTGAGATTGTCGCAGACAACCATGATTGTCTGAAAAACATCAGTGACGGAGGGCTCTGCTTCATCGCAAATCAATGGATTGCTCCCGGTACCATTATCCACGTGGCCATCTCCATAACGCCGCCGGAGTTCCATGCATCAGGGATAACTGTCTGGTGCAAGGCGCTGGAAGAGTGTTATGAGGTTGGCGTGAGATTTGATGATGCGGGTGATGAGTTTGCCTTGCGCATGGTGGAGCAGGTCTGCCACATCGAACAGTACAAACAGGATGTGCTGAAAAAAGAGGGGAGGCGGCTTACCGGTGAACAAGCTGCGATAGAGTGGATAGAACGCTATGCGGCGGCATTCCCCCGCTGATCCCTATCTGTCGTTTGGGCCGCTCGACGTAGGGTCAGTGCGGCGTGATGCCTTCACCACCCGGAAAGTGGTGATTGTAGGCCGGATGCGGAGACGCTTGCACTTGCAGTTGCCGTGTTTGCAGGTGCGTACGCCCACACACCGGACACTCGTAACGAGACTGTTCGGTGGTGGTATCCCGCAGGGATTCAGTCTGTACCATCACGGATGAGCAGTGCGAACATAACATGAAAATCTCCCCTTGATTGTGAAGGGATCGAAGTCAAATTAGACCTCGTCCTCCTAAGAAATTAAAAAGGCATCCCTGCCGATAACGCTCCGTGACTACTAACTCTTTGACTTATTCCCAGTTCAGTGCGCCACCGGTCTGATATTCGGTGACACGGGTTTCGAAGAAGTTCTTCTCCTTGCGCAGGTTGGCCTGTTCGTCGAGCCAGGGCAGGGCGCTCTCGGCGCCGGGGAAGGGTTCTTCTATCCCGAGCTGACGCGCCCGGCGGTTGGCGATGAAGCGGAACTGTTCGATGTGATCCTCTTTCGAATAACCGAGAATCGGATCCTTGAGAATATAACCTGCGTATCCTGTCTCAGCTTCCAGCGCCTCGTCCCACATCTCGCGGACCGCTTTGGGATCGAGCTGTATGCCCTCTTCAAACATGATCTGTTTCACCACGCGAATGCCGAAGGAGGCGTGCAGCACTTCGTCGCGCATGATGTACTGCAGCTGTTCTGCGGTACCCTTCATCAGCCCCCGGCGCTGTAGGGCGAAGATCGGGCTGAAACCGTTGTAGAACCAGCAGCCTTCGAAGATGGCCGCGAAGAAGATATAGGCCATGACGAAGTTCTGCAGCTCGTCGGGATCCCGCAGATTGATGTCGGCGCGCAGGATCGAGGCGAGACGGCGGTTGGTGATCTGGATCTTGCGGTTGATCTCCGGCACAACGCGATAGCGGTTGTAGATCTCCCCCTGGTCGAGGCCGATGGTCTCGATGCAGTGCTGGTAGGTCCAGGTGTGCAGTGCCTCCTCATAGACCTGGCGGGCCTGGTAGATTTGCAGCTCGGGGGCGGACATCTTCTCCATCACCGCCAAGCCTATGTTGCGCATCGCCAGGATGTCGGAGGTGGTGAGGTAGGAGAGCACGTTCTCGTAGACGTGGCGCTCCTCCAGCGTCAGGTTGTGGTGGTAGTCATGCACATCCTGCGCCATGTTGATATCCAGCGGCGTCCAGTGGTTCTTGTTGCCGTTGAGGAAATAGTCCCAGGCCCAGGGGTATTTGAATGGCGCCAGCTGGTTGATATCGGTCAAACCGTTGATGACGCGTTTGTCATCCGGGTTGACCGGTTTAATATCCAGATTCATCGCTGCCTCGGCCGGCATCTCCGTTGTTTTGGTTGCGACAACGGCCTCCGGAATCTGCAACTCGTCATTCACGATTGCTTCGGCCTGTGGTGCCTGTTTGACAGTTGGTGTCGGCGCCGTCAATGGATCGTCCCAGTTCAGCATTGTTTTCATCCCCTTGATGAATGAGTCCCACGCCGGAGTAACGGCATCAACTCTGTATTTTGTGTAGGAGCGCCGCTCCTACATATTCAAAAAGGTTGTCGCGCCAGCGACACAAGGCCTTTAACCTTTAACCTTTCGCCTTTAACCTTCTTTACTGACACGCCTCGCAGTCCGGATCGAGGATCGAACAGGCCTTGGGTGATTCGCTGTTGCTGCCAACCAGATTGACCTGACCGCCATCACTGCTGGACACCACGCTGGTCTTCTCCGCAGCAGTGGCACCGATGGAGCGCAGGTAGTAGGTAGTCTTGAGACCCCGCACCCAGGCCAGCTTGTAGAGGTTGTCCAGCTTTTTGCCTGAGGGTTCCGCCATATAGAGGTTCAGGGACTGGCCCTGGTCGATCCATTTCTGGCGGCGGGAACCCGCCTCTATGAGCCAGCGCGCATCCATCTCGAAGGCGGTGGCGTAGAGCGCCTTCAGCTCTGCCGGGATGCGATCGATGGGTTGCAGGCTGCCGTCGTAGTATTTGAGGTCGTTGACCATCACTTCGTCCCACAGATCCTGCTTTTTCAGATCATGTACCAGGTAGGCATTGACCACGGTGAACTCTCCGGAGAGGTTCGATTTTACGAACAGGTTCTGGTAGGTGGGTTCGATAGACTGACTCACACCACAGATGTTGGAGATGGTGGCGGTGGGTGCGATGGCCATGCAGTTTGAGTTGCGCATCCCCTGGGTGGTCACCTTCTGGCGCAGGTGGTCCCAATCGAGGGTCTGGCTTTCGTCGACCTGCAGGTAGTCGCCGCGGCTCTCCTTGAGTTTTTTCATCGAGTCGATGGGCAGGATGCCCTGGCTCCACAGAGAACCTTCGTAAGTGGAGTAGCGGCCGCGCTCGGCTGCCATGTCTGAAGAGGCCTGGATGGCGTAGTAGCTCACCGCCTCCATGGAGCGGTCGGCGAAGTCTAGGGCCTGCTCTGAAGAGTAGGGGATGCGCTGTTTGTAGAGCGCATCCTGGAAACCCATGATGCCCAGCCCAACCGGGCGGTGACGCAGGTTGGAGTTTCGTGCCTGAGGCACGCTGTAGTAGTTGTAGTCGATGACGTTGTCGAGCATGCGCATGGCGGTGGTGACGGTCTTCTCCAGCTTCACCAGATCGAGGCCGTTCTCATCGACATGGGCAGGCAGGTTGACCGAACCCAGGTTGCAGACTGCGATCTCTTTGTCGTTGGTGTGCAGGGTGATCTCGGTGCAGAGATTGGAGCTGTGCACCACGCCCATGTGCTGGTTGGTGTAGCGGATGTTGCAGGGGTCCTTGAAGGTCACCCAGGGGTGGCCGGTCTCGAACAGCATGCCGAGCATCTTGCGCCACAGGTCCACCGCCTTCACGGTCTTGAAGATCTTGATCCCGCCCTTGGCTGCCTTCTCTTCGTAGGCGTTGTAGGCCGCTTCGAAGTCGTTGCCGGTGAGATCGTGCAGATCCGGTGTCTCGTTGGGGGTAAACAGGGTCCAGTCGCCCTCTTCGGCCACGCGTTTCATGAACAGGTCCGGGATCCAGTTGGCGGTGTTCATATCGTGGGTGCGGCGGCGCTCGTCACCGGTATTCTTGCGCAGCTCCAGGAACTCCTCGATGTCGATGTGCCAGGTCTCCAGGTAGGCGCAGACCGCACCTTTGCGCTTACCGCCCTGGTTGACTGCCACAGCAGTGTCGTTGGCCACCTTGAGGAAGGGAACCACGCCTTGAGACTTGCCGTTGGTGCTCTTGATATGGGCGCCCAGGCCGCGCACACGGGTCCAGTCGTTACCCAGACCGCCGGCGAACTTGGAGAGTAGGGCGTTGTCCTTGATGGAGCTGTAGATGCCGTCCAGGTTGTCGGGCACGGTGGTCAGGTAGCAGCTGGAGAGCTGTGGCCGCAGGCTGCCGGAGTTGAACAGGGTCGGTGTGGAACTCATGAATCTGAAAGATGAGAGCAGTTCATAGAACTCGATGGCCCGATCTTCGCGGTCGATCTCGTTGATTGCCAGTCCCATGGAGACGCGCATAAAGAAGGCCTGAGGCAGTTCGAAGCGCACGCCGTCCTCACTGTGGACGAAGTAACGGTCATAGAGCGTTTGCAGGCCCAGGTAGGCGAACTGCAGGTCGCGCTCCGGCTTGATGGCGGCGCCGAGCCGCTCCAGGTCGTACTGACCGAGACGGGTGTCGAGCAGTTCCAGCTCCCCTGCACGATGGATATAGGACTTGAAGTAGTCGCTGTAGCATGCGCCCATCTCGGCTTGGGTACCGACGTTGTTCTCCTGACCGAGGAAACCGAGTGCCTCACGGCGCAGGATGTCCAACAGCAGACGGGCAGCGACCTGGGAGTAGTTGGGCTCCTGGTCGATCAGGGTGCGTGCGCTCATTACCAGCGTCTGGGAGACATCGGCCTCTTTTACGCCATCGAACAGGTTGCGGCAGGTATCGTCCAGGATCGCTTCGGCTTCCACCTCTTCCAGGCCGTTACATGCCTCCTCGACCAGAGAGCGAAGCCTGCTGATGTCCAGCGGACGGGTGCTGCCGTCCGCCAGGGCGATCTTGACCAGATGTTCCGGGGGCAGACCCTCTTCGGCGGCCTTCTGTGCCGCCTCTTCCGCCCGTTTCTGATTCTGCTGCTCACGGTAGAGCACGTAGGAGCGGGCGATCTTGTGCTCGCCGGAGCGCATCAGGGCCAGTTCCACCTGGTCCTGGATATCCTCTATATGTACCGTACCACCGGCTGGCGTGCGGCGAGCCAGGGCGACCGCAACCTGATTGGTGAGTTCCTTGACGGTGTCGTGGATGCGGCCTGAAGCAGCGGCGCTGCCACCCTCGACTGCGAGAAAGGCCTTGGTCACCGCGACAGAGATCTTGCCGGCATCAAAATGGGTCACCTTGCCGTTGCGGCGAATGACCTGGAAAGCACCACTGTTGCCAGAGGGGGTTTCCGGAGCGAGTGATTCCTGGACGGTCGGCGGTAGGGTGTCGGATGCAACATCATTCTGGCTGGCTTCGGTGACCATGTCTCCTCCTGGCTGTGTCGGGCAAACACACTTGTTCGGGTTCAGTTTTAAATTCGGGGAGCAGTCCCGGTTTCTCGTTGGAAGGCGGGAAATGCTTAATAACTATTGCTCTGTTCCTATAGCGTCCATTCTTTATTGGCTGCGCAACATCCAGGCCGTTTTTGTGTCCTTTGTGATCGATAGGAAGCGATCAGATAAACACAATATATATGCAAAATTACAAGTGTCAACCACAATATGTTGTGTATTAGGGTGGGTATAAGCTTGTGTAAGTTGTGTGCAGGTTGTGGATAACTCTTAATCCAGAGCAAGCATTATTTTGAAAATCATCTGCTTAGCTCTGTGTATGAAATTTATCCCCAGACGAGGACTAAAGACGGGGAAATAGGGACAAAAAATATTTAGTTCCCGGCAGGATGCAGATAACCCGCCACGAAATGCATGCTGCGACGACTCCTGGACAGGTATATCGCAGCGGGGTGTTTATTACATGCAGCTGGTTGGCAGGTCAGAGGGGGTGTGAAATGGATCATGCTTTGATCCGTGAATCGGGAAATAGCATCCTGAACAAGGTATAGATTTATCCAGTGTTGCCGAAAACAGATAACGATACAGCAATGTTTGCTGAGCAATATTCCGAATAAAGATGGAGATGGGGAATTGGATAAGCGGTCGATTCTATATGTTAGTGCAAATCCTTTATCGGATCTGGAGCTTCGGGATTGTCTGAACCAGGCAGGGTGTCGTCTTATCGATGTTGTCCGTCCCAATAGCGACATTCTTGCCTGGGTGCTGCGTGAGCAGCCTGATCTACTCCTGATCGATGTGGACACCCCCTCTTCAGCATTGCTTGAATCGCTGGAGGTTGTGGTCTCGGTGTCGGCTTTGCCGGTGGTAATGTTGAGCCGTAACAGGGACGGCCATCTGATTCAACGCGCGATCAATGCCGGTGTGACCTGTTATGAAGTCGGCACAATCCGGCAAGTAGAGCTGGGTGTGATTGTCGCTGCGGCCATTGCGGGGTTTGAGCGGTTGCAGAATCTGACGCAGGCAATGGAGAGTGTGCGTGTCAAGTTGGCGGAGAGTTATCGTATCGACCGCGCCCGCAGCCATCTGATGATGAGGATGGGTATCGCCGAGGAAGAGGCAAGGGTCAAACTGCTGTCACTCGCCAGAGAGCGTCAACGGCGTTTGGTTGATGTGGCGGACAGTGTGCTCACTGCCCCCCTGGCGATGGTGTGAAGATCATGTTTCCGAAGTTTGCACCAAGTATCGATTGAATAATCAGTCAATCATGAATTATTAATAGTTGTTGGCTTTGCCTGTTGGATTGCGTATCTTTACCGACTGCGTCGTGAGTGACGCTAAGGTATGCATATCTGGAATCCAGCGGTAGTGCCCCTGTTTGGCTATTTTGTCAGTTCCGGCAAAGACGTGAATTTCAGAGTGTTAAAGAAAAATTATTAGCGTCTGACGAGGAGCTCCCGATGCTGGTTAGCGACATTATGTCAAGATCACCGAAGACGGTGACACCTGATACCAAACTGCTGGAAGTGGTCTCACTGATGTGCCTGTTTCGCTACAGCGGCCTTCCGGTTGAGGATGAAAATGGAAAACTGATGGGCATCATTGCGGAGAAGGATGTTCTGCACCGCATGTTTCCAAAATTGGAGGATTTTGCCGATGTAATGGCTACGCCGGATTACGACGGTATGATGAGCCAGTACAAGGATGTGGTAAACCTGAAGGTGTCTGATCTGATGACCCCCAGGGTTGTTACCATCGATCCGGATATGCACATCTTGCGTGCCGCCACCGTAATGGTACGGCATAAGTTTCGACGCATCCCGGTAGCAGTAGACGGCAAACTCATCGGCATGTTGAGTCTGGGCGATATACACAAGGCTATCTTTCAGGCAAATCTGGCGGATACCATCTGTAAATAACAGCGGGCGGGATTAATATTTTGGTCCAACGGGCCATAGAAAAACGGCGCAAATGCGCCGTTTTTTATTGCCCAAATGAGAGGTCGGCGTCAAATTTGACTCCGACCCATGCAGCAATCAGAATTCGCCTGTAGCGCCGGCAACCATCACATCAAGCATGGCCTGATTGACGCGAATGGCGATTTCGGTCAGCTCTGCAGGCAGCATCTGACTGTTGATCAGCATATCCAGGTTCAGCATCATCAACCATAGTTTGCCGTTCTTGTCCTCCACCATGGCAATACGGCAGGGCATGTAGGCCGCATAGATGGGGTCATGCATAATCATCTTGCGGGCGTCTTCCGGGTTGCAGAACTGGAAGATGTCGAGGTAGGGCGTCTTCAGGCCACGTGCCTGCAACTCCTTCGAAACTTCCTGGCGGGCAACGAACTTCAGATTGATCTCTGCAGCTCGGGACATCAATGCCTGTATCGCATCTTCACGCGTGATGCCATCTTGAAGGCTCATCTGTACAACGGTTTGTTTGATGTCTGTAATGTTGATCTGTGGCATTGTTGGCTTATCAGCTGCCAAAGCGGTAGTGGGGATCGTGATCGCCAGTGCCAGCATAAACCAAAGGTTTTTCAGTGCATTCATTAAGGTACTCCGGTAAATGGTTATATACGCTTGGTAACGCTGTCGATAACGTTATCTTTTGTTGTTGGGTGCCAGCGAAGAGACGTAAGCCAGAATGCTTTCAATCTGCTGATCGGAAAAATTATCGAATGTCTCATCATCAGGTTCGTCGTCATGAACCCGTTTGCGCCACTGAAACATCTTGATCTGACGGAATAGATATTGGGAGTACTGCAGGGCCAGGGCAGGTATGCCTTTGCGGGATTTCCCCATGCCGTTTTTACGGTGGCAGCTTTTGCACTCCTCCCCATAGATTGCTTCTCCCTGCGCAATATTGCCCGGCCATTGTGGAATCATACTCAACCCAGGGGCAATCTTGTTCAGGTTGATACTTTCATAGTAGGCGGCAATATCGTCGATATCATCCTCGCTAAGTGAATGCAGGGATGAGGTAATAACCATGCGCAGGTTTGGACGGTCACCGTTGATGTAGGCTTCCACCTGCTGAACCATATAGCCGGCAGGTGTTCCCGCCAAACGCGGGGATGCGGGGCCGGGTGTACCCTGTCCCAGCTGGCCGTGGCAAAGCGCGCAACTGCGGCTGAGTTTTTTACCGTTTTCCATATCTACTGCCTGTGCAGCGAACGGTAGTGTTAAAAGAAGTGTCAGCAATAGCCGTTTCATGAACGAGCCTCCTGGGTTTGTGTATGAGTCGTTAGTTCTTCGAGAAAAAGGCGGTTGATTCCGCAGATTTGATCCCAAGTTCTTTAGTTGTTATGGGATGCTCCTTGAGTCCATCAGGGATGAGGTTAGTTGTTAGTTGCGATTTACTGTATCTATCCCTATTATTACTGCGCAGCAGTAAGTGGGTTTCTAGCAGGTATTGGCTAGTCCGGCATTCTGGCAGATGTCGGATGATAGTTCAATTTTCCCTTTAATTATCAATAGTTAAGATAATTATCAAATGCTAATAAATCGACATGTTTACGCTAGAGAAGCCATCGATGAAAGATTGCCTGATATGTAATAAAAGGCTATTCTCAAGTCCGTTCATCACACAAACGCGTGAGAAGTCGATGAGTAGATATTTGCAAAAGACAGGGGCTGTTTTTCTTGGTTTGATAGCGGCAGGAATTGTTGTGGCAGGGACGTCGGAAAAGGCGATGGAGGAGTACGAGGCGGCACTCCTTAAAACGCCTAATCTTGAAAATGGAAAGAAGGTGTATGAGATTTGTGCAGTGTGCCATACGCCGGAAGGGTGGGGGCATGAAAGTGGCACTTATCCTCAGGTTGCAGGTCAACTGAATACGGTAATCATCAAGCAGCTTGCCGACATCCGCGCCCGCAACCGAGACAATCCAACGATGCGGCCATTTACTTCGCCCCGCCTGCTGGGCGGTGTACAGGAGATCGCCGATGTAGCCGCCTATATTGCACTGTTGCCCATGACTCCCGGCAATGGCACGGGTACGGGGCATGATCTTAAACATGGCAAGAAACTCTATAAAGAGAACTGCACAGAGTGTCATGGCGACAATGGTCAGGGAAATAAGGCTGAGCACATACCGGCGATCTACGGCCAGCACTACCGCTATCTGATGCGTCAGTTCGAGTGGATAAAAAAAGGTCGTCGCAGAAACGCCGATCCCAAGATGGTCAAACAGATCCGCCGATTCACCATGCGGGATGTCATGGCGGTGATGGACTACTCCTCTCGTCTGAAGCCGCCGACGGATAAGGTTGCCGAGGCCGGCTGGCAGAATCCTGATCTCCCGAAATACTCCAGATCATCCAAGATTTATGGTGGTTATGCGGTCGACAAACGATCTCATGATATGAGAAGGCCGATCAGGCCCAAGTAGTCTCGATGCGCAATGAAGTTTGTAGCAATAAAAGGCGGGTTTACCCGCCTTTTATATTTGTGCGGTTTTATGTCTGTTTTAGTAGGGACGCCGCCCCAGTTTAATAACCCGCCCGTTTGCAGCGATGGTTGTTTGTTCTCCCAATAAAAAAGGCGGAACCCGAGGGTTCCGCCTTTGAAAGGATCGTTGTGAAAACGTCCGCAGCCGTCATCCCTGACGGTTATGATTCATGACTTAGTTGAAGGCATCGTTGGTGATGTTGTCAAACCAACTGTAGGCGTACTGCACCTCGCGGGCTCGCATCTCGGAAGACGCATCTTTGGGTGTCAGACCGCCAGAGACCTTGGTGATCTTGGAGCCATCTTCAGCCAGACGATAGACTGCAGCAACGGAGATGCCGTAGTCCATGCCGATGATGGAGTAGCAGGTGTTGACATAGGCAGGCGTGCCAAGCTCATGACCATTCAACAGCGCGGCAATGGAAGCAGCGCAGACCTTGGCCTCGGAGTTGGCGGCATAACCGGACTTGGGCATACCCTTGGCGATCGCAGCATCACCAATCACATGGATGTTCTTGTGAATGGTGGACTCGAAGGTGTGTAGATTGATCGGACACCAGTCGCCTTTGGTCAGGCCCGCAGCGAATGCGATCTTGCCGGCCTTCTGGGCGGGGATCACGTTCAGTACGTCCGCCTGGACTTCGTTGAAGCCGGTGGTCGCGGTGCGGGTCTTGGCATCGATGCTGGACAGGACGTTGTCGTCGGAACCCTTTGGGGTGCCGTGCCACTCGATCATGCTGTTGTCGGTGCCGTAGCCATAGAGATCTTTCCAGCCCTGGGTGAACAGGCCCATCTTGGAAAATTTCGGCTTAGGATCCAGGATGATGATCTTTGACTTGGGCTTGTGCTGCTTAAAATAGTGAGCGATCTGAGAGGCGCGCTCGTAAGGTCCAGGAGGGCAACGGAAGGGGTTGGGGGGCGCGGTGATACAGACGGTCCCGCCATCCTTCATAGCCAGCAGTTGCTTGCGCAGGGTCACGGTCTGTGAGCCGGCCTTCCAAGCGTGGGTGATGGTCTCCGCCACATTGGCATCATAACCTTCAATAGTATCCCATTTGAAATCGACACCAGGGGCGACGATGCAGCGGTCGTAATTGAAGCTCTTGCCGCCCTTGGTCTTGACCACGCGTTTGCCGGCGTCGATGCCGGTGACGATGTCGTGGACGACCTTCACGCCGTGCTTGCCAACTCCACTGTAGCCGAACTTGATCTGGTCAATGGTGCGGTCGCCACTCAGTACCTCGTTGGAGAGGTAGCAGGTGTAGTAGTGCTTGTTGGCTTCGATCAGGGTGACATCGATGGTCGGATCAGCCAGCTTCAGATACTTGGCAGCAGTTGCGCCACCGGTACCGCCACCAACTACTACCACCTTCTTACTTGCGCCCAGAGCGATAAAGGGGGTACCGATCATGCCGACAGCAGTCGCTGCGCCAGCACCTTTTACAAAACTTCTACGGGTAATCTTCATGTTTTCAATCCCCCTTATTGCTGGCTTGCGTAGAAGTGCATCAGATCGTCAATACTGCCGTCGCCTTTCGCCTTCAGCATCTTGTTGAGTTTCTTTTTCATCTTCTTCGAAATAGGACGGTCGCCTGCTCTATAGTCAGCCAGGGTCCACTTCAGGTAGGGTACGAGCTGGCCGGCGAGGACGCCGGAATCATCGTCAGCGGCAGTTCCGCCATCTGCATGACACTTCTCACAATACTTGTCGTGCAGTTTGGCGCCCTTCTTGGCCTTTGCGGCATCAAACTTCTGGTTTGCGGCAACAAAGCCCTTCTTGGCGTAGAAGCCTGCCATAGCGGTAAATTCTTCGTCGTTATAACCTTTGGCGATGCGGCCCATAATCGTGGATAAAATCTCGCCACTCTTATAGCCTTGCATGGTCTCGACAAAGTATTCAGTGGAGAGACCGCCGATGCTGGGGATAGCCGGACCGACGCTGGCGCCGTTGGTGCCGTGGCAACCAGCGCAGGTGTCAGACAGCATTTTTGCGCTGGCGCCCATCATCAGGGGTTTGTCAGCGGCGAAAGCCAGTGAAGATGCACTGAGAGCCAGTGCGCCGATCAGGGCCTTCTTAATAGTTGTGTACGCCATGTTTCCTCCTTTGGGTTTTGAACAGGCTTACATTGGTATAATGGGATTATTATCCCAGTAAAAAATGCGCTGAAATCTTAAACTACGTGAAGACTTCAACTGCATTGGCGCGCTAGCGAAAACTCCCTGACTTTCTTTGGATTTATTGTGGATTCCATCCACTTCGCTTACGCAATGCTCTGGATAACAGGTTGTTCGGAAAACGACCGGTTACCGCTGCCAAGCGGGTGCCATCGCTTGACATTATTATTCGTTAATATGGAGTGACGAGTAGATTGTACTGGACTATCTCGTCCTCCACATACCTTGTCTATCAGCCTGCTCCTTCGAGCAGATTGACGATATGCTTTTTTCTTTTCTTTTTGGCAATGTCTGCAGCTGTGCGGCCGTCGCTGTTTCTAATTGTTCTATCGGCCCCCTGCTTCAGTAGAAGCCGGGTCATATCCATGGAGCCACTGCTCGCAGCTTCCATCAGTGGCGTAATGCCATCTTGATCAGCGTGGTTGATATTGGCGCCTTTGTCAATCAGCAGTTTTGTGATTGCTATATGCCCTTGTCCCACTGCCCAGATCAATGCCGTCGCGCCGTCACGATCCTCTTTGTCGATGGAAGCGCCGAGTTTCAGCAGGATTTCTACCGTCTCTTCATTGCCGCGGTCGGCCGCGAGTATCAAGGCGGTGGAGCCGTTTCTGTCCTGGGCATCGGCGTTGGCGCCATGTGTGAGCAGCATTTTGGCGGTTTCCGTATGACCTTTTCTCGCCGCCATCATGAGTGCGTTTCTGCCGTGCTTGTCCGACGCGTGGGGATCGGCGCCCTTGAAGAGAAGCTGCTCCACCATGTCCGTGATGCCGTAACGGGCGGCGATCATCATTGAATCCCAGCCGGCCCGGGTACGATCATGTATATTTGCGCCGCGTTCGAGCAACATTGCGGTAAGTGCCGGATGCCCGTTTTCGGCGGCAACGGTAAGTGCAGTGCAGCCTGCGAGAGTGCGGAAGTTGACCTGAGCACCCCGGTTTAGCAGCAGGACCACAGTTTCAAAATTGTCGTTTTCGACCGCCATCATGAGAGCGGTCTTGCCGAATTTGTTGGCGGAGTCTACCGAAATGCCTTTATCAAGAAGTTCGATGATGATGTCTGTGTCGCCGACAATAGCAGCCAGTCTCAACTCTTTTGCCATCTCCTTGTCACCGGAGAGGGCTGGAGTTGAGATGAGCAGCGCCAGCAGTATTGCGGCAAGCTTGTTTTTCTTCATGATTCTACCGTGACTGTTCCGGGTTCAAAAACGCTGATCATGCCTTGTCGTTATCTTCCTCGGTAGTTTCGTCCGGTTCATCCGGCTCCTCATGGGCGATACCCTTGTGGCAGTCGATACATGTCTTGCCTTCGTCCTCCGCTCTTGCGTGACGCTTACGGGCACTGCGATCCTGTTCGCTCAGATCCATCTGGCTAAAATCGTGGCAGCTTCGGCATTCGCGGGAGTTTGTGCTACGCATCTTATCCCAAACCCGGTTAGCCATCTCCCAACGGTGGGACTCATATTTTTCTTTGGTGTCGAGGGTACCTAGGATCTCATGCAAGACATCCTTATATGCCATTACCTTTGCGACCATCTTGGGCACGAACGGCTTGGGAACATGGCAGTCCGCGCAGGTGGCCCGCACACCTGATGCATTTTTATAATGTGTTGTCTCTTTGTACTCTTCCAAGTTTACTTTCATGGAGTGGCAGCTCGTACAAAAGCCCATTTCGTTTGTGAATCCGAGACCCACATTGAAGAGGCCGGTAAACACCACGCCGGCGAGGAAGATGATGCCTACGAATACAATGGATACTTTGCCCGCAGCGTTACCGCTGGCACTGTTGCGAAACATAATCCATCCTCAATCTTTTGTTTTAGGTATCGGCAGAAAACGGTGATCTCACCTGCCTGATCTACGAGTGCTGACTTGTTGTTGGAAAAATATGAACACCCAATATTATTTGGCGGATATTACGTCATGCAGTCGATCAATGCAAAACTATGAACTATATGAATTTATTAGAGAAAGCTTATGTTTTTAACCTGTTTGTTAAGGTTGGATGTCAGTAGATACTGTGCTTACCGGTATGGGCGTGCTGTTTGGTTGATCTGCGAATGTGAATGCACTCCCGCCGCTATCCTCGCTCAATACCTGCCGGGGGGGTGTTGTGATAAAGGGTATGTGGCCTTTAGGTGTGCAGGGAGAGTGTGAGCCGGTTTAAAACCTAATCCGCAACAAACGGATTGTTTCGGCGCTCTTCACCAAAGGTTGATTCTGTGCCATGGCCGGGGATGAAGCGTACCGCACTTCCCAAGGGCCAGAGTTTTTCCTTTATGGAACGAATCAGCGCTGCATGGTTGCTTTGCGGAAAGTCGGTTCGGCCAATCGATCCGTGGAATAGCACATCCCCCACCAGCGCCAGCTCGCTCTCACGGTGGAAGAAAACGACATGCCCCGGTGTATGGCCTGGACAATGCAGAACCTCAAGCTCCACCTCGCCGAAGCGTACATGGTCCCCATCCTTCAGCCAGTGATCCGGCTCGAAGGCTTCCACAGCAGAAAACCCAAACATGGCAGCCTGATCGGGCATGCCTTCGAGCCAGAAGCGATCGTCCTTCTGCGGACCCTCGATAGGTATATCCAGCTTTCTGGCTAGTGCCGCCGCGCCGCCGGCGTGGTCGATATGGCCGTGGGTGATGAGGATCAATTGTGGTTTCAGTTGATGGACAGAAACCGCATCAACGATCCGTTCGATATCTCCACCAGGGTCGACAATGGCGCTGGCTTGGGTCTTTTCACACCACAGCAGCGTACAGTTCTGCTGAAAGTCGGTAACCGGGATGATCAATGCCCGCATTAGCTGATTCTCTGTAGTAGTTTTTCAAGTTGCCGCTGCGATTTGGCACCCAGCAGGACTTCTGTAATAACATTGTCCTCTACCAGGACCGTTGTCGGCGTTGCGCGGATGCCGTAGGCGGCAGCCGTCTCTGGCGCTTGTCTGGCATCATATTTGATGACTTTCTCATGTTTTTTGGCCATTTCGTCAATGATCGGTGTCATTTGGCGGCAGGGACCGCAATGCGCGCTGTAAAAATAGACCAGTCGCGAAGAAGGAATGTTTGTTCCGTTGATTGATGCTGCCACGTTTTTTCCGACGCTGCGACGGGCGGAGAGATAGGAAAGCAGTGGCATCAGTAGCAGGAACGCCGCCAGGACGAGAATAACCAGGAGTGGCCAGTTCATGGTGCTTTGTCCTCTTTTTCAGGAAAATAGTGTGTCGGGCAGACAACGATTTTGGCACAATAACAGCGCTATTTAACAGATAAGTTTTCAGGATTGGATTGCTACAGTTATGAACCTGATTTTCGTCCTTGGCGGATTACTGATCGCGGCCCTGATGCTGGCAAGCATAGTCCATCGTTATCAGGTGCACATGGCGCAGAAACGAATGAAGATCCAGCGCCTGCTGCGAGGTGTGGATCTTGTGGAGGATCTGCTGGATCGGCTTTCGGGATGCCCATTTCCAGCCGAGACGCGGCAACTGCTGCAGAAGGATATGTTGTCGCGTTACCAGGCTATCAGAGGGGTAGATCGCCGTTACGAAGGGATCGACAGGCTGATTGGCGAGATCGGGCAGACGCTGGCCTCGGCAGATGTGGCATCGCAGAGCCACAATATCCACGATAAACCGCACCTGCAGAAGGTGGTCGATGCATTTGGCGAGATGATTGGGTTTCTGCAGGAAGGTGGTTTATTGAACCGGACACCGTCAGACGTGATTCGTCAACATGTAGAGAAGTTGGGTATGCAGCGTGCGGAGTGCGGAGTGCATCCACCGTTATCACTTCATCAAGGCTGAACAATCATTTGAAGAGGGTAATGTCCACGACGCCCTGGGACATTGCAACGCCATCAAGGAGTTCCTGACAGAGAAGGGGCCGAACAGTGACGAGGTGAGGGCGCTTTACGATGAAGCCGAGGCGTTCAGGAAACGGATCAGCGAGCACGAGGCTGACAGCTAATACTCTGAAAGGTCCTCGTCGAAAGGCGTCTCTTCAGAAGGGATCTTATGCTTCTCGTCGAACCACTCCCCAAGGTCGATCAGGCGACAGCGCTCACTGCAGAAGGGCCGCCAGGGTGATTGCTTTCCCCAAGTGACGTTTTTACCACAGGTAGGGCAGGGGACAAAAGTGGGTTCGCTGTCACTCATGAGGATTTAGAGCACACAGCTCGTGAGCATGAAATCCACGTTCTGCTTCGACGCAACGGGCCTCCCGGTATCCACTGCCTCCAGGAAACGGATGCTGAAACGATGCTTGTTGCCGCTGATCTCAACGAACAGGGAGCTGCCTTCCGGCAGGCCGACGCGGATCATCTGCGCGGGTGACGGTGTCTCCAGTGACTTCTGAAAAAAGCCCTCTTTGGCCTGTTCCCGGACCGGGTGGTTGCTGGTGCGGATCAGGTTCAGTAACAGGATGATGGCCTCGCGCACAGGGTTGAGTTCCTGGAGCCACTCCAGCATCTGATTCCGGCGGATCTCGTAGGGTTGATTTAACCAGTAGTGATATTGCGGCAGGTCGAAGTTGCAGCTGCCGCCAGGAATGCTGCTGCGTTGCATAATGGCGGTGAGAAACTCATTCTCGCGCAGCTTTTTGCCAATCTGACCGTCCAGGCGGTAGACCTGATGGATCGCCTGCTCCAGGTCGTCCAATACCTGCCCGAGGGCCTGCATGTTGACCCCTGGCTGGCGGCGAATACGTTCCAGATTGGTGGTATGCCGTTCAAGTTCCTTGAGGATTTCGGTCTTCAGATCGGAGCGGCTAAAGATGCTGATGGTGCCCAGCAGGCCATTGATGGTGGTGCGGTTGCTCCAGGCATCCTTGAGAGGGAGGAAATGGTCAATCTGCAGAAACAGGTGCTCAAGACGCAGAAAGGTGCGAATCCTTTCATTGAGCGGATGTTCATAGATGACAAGATGGGTCACGGCGGCTTGAGCGTCTTCAGGGTTCAATTTCCAATTGTCTCCCATTAGGGGGCGGGAGGTAAATAGCCGGTAAGCCTTATTTCAGCGCCCGCACCATGTCGAGCAGTGCCGGGTCATCCCATGCCCGGCCGCCGATGGCTCTGTAGACCAGTCTTCCCTGAGGGTCGACTACGTAGGTCGTGGGTAGGCCCCTGACCGGCCAGGATTGGATGGTTGCGGAGTCCTGATCCAGCAGGAGAGGAAACTCCACCGGAAAGTTTGCGGTGAACTGGAAGATGGTGTCTTCATCTTCGCCGATGTTGATGGCCAGCATGACGACCCCCTCCGGTTCCAGAAGCTCCCAGGCGCGTTGCATGGAGGGCATCTCCTCCCGGCAGGGTGGGCACCAGGTGGCCCAGAAGTTCACGATGACCACCCGGCCCCGATAACTGGATAGACGATGCTCGGTGCCGTCCAGATCAGTGAGCTGGAAATCACCGGCTTTGGGCCGTTCCGGAAGTGCCTGCAGCAGTTGCGATGTGCCTGCGGCCTGCACTGGTGGAAAGAGAAGGCTGCAGAGCAAAAGCAGGGTTGCGGAGAGTTGTTGCCGCATCGTCGGTATGGACATTCAGGGTGTCTCCTGCGGGCTGTCGGCCGGGCATTCAATATTCCGGATAGTGGCTGATTCACGCCTGCCCTCCCGGTGCCAGACCAATGTCAGATTGAAGCGAGTTCCCGGTGGCTGGTCGTAGCTGGTCATTCCCCAATTGTAGTCCCCAGGTGCGTAGGTCTGTTCGGTGGGAAGCAGCGACCACTTGAAGGCGATGCGGGCTGCCTGACCGATTGACTGTTTTTTCCAGCGAGGCATCCAGTCATCTGTCGTGGCCATCGAAGAGGATTTGTTGCCTGAGATTACCCTCCATTCATTCAGATTGAACTGCAGTGAAGCGCCACCCGCAACCGCCGTATTGAGCAGACGTGATTGGAAAACGCAGCTGGTGGCAAACTGGTTTGCTGCATCCGTGTCAAACCCTCTGGCCTGAAAAAAAGCGCGGGTCTGATCCGGAAGCCGCTGATTCAACTCGAACAGGATTCCCTCTGCCTCGTAACGCCAGAAGGCGAGACCTGTTCCAGGATCACTGCCGGTGGTTGCTGATCCCGCCGCGATCGCAGTTGGTATGAAGAGAGAGCTGAGCAGTAGGGTGATGATGTGCACGGAAAAGGTCTCGCCTCGCGGAGTCAAAAGAGATTTGCAGTTAGATAGTGGGGTAATCACTATAAACTTGTAAATTTTTGTGAATAGGTGTTTAATTCCGAGCGCTTGGTTTAAATAAGAATAATTAGAGAGATCCCATGAAAAAGCTATCCATTCCCTGGCTCTGCCTCCTTCTTCTGTTATTTTCGTCCGCCACTCAGGCCGATAAGATATACAAATGGTACGACGACGATGGTCTGGTTCATTATTCACAGACCCTGCCGCACAATGCAAACCAGGTTGAAACCTCCAGTGGCCGGATCAGCGTGGTGGAACAGTCCTGGTCAGCCGGTATGAAAAAACAGGCCAAAAAATTTATGGGCGATGCCGGTGTTCGCCGGGTCTGGGTGGATCAAAACGGTAAAAAGGTTTCCGGCTGGTACTGATTGCCATCCAGGGATTTATAGCCAAACAGTGTTAAACCCGACTGTCTCCTAGCTCAAGATACCGGGACTGGAGCGAAAGCTGTCGAGGATATGGACATAATTCGCCCGCTCGAATTCTGATGGGTCGGCCACACTGATCTGGCTGAGACGACCGCGCACATCTTCGATCGACTCAAAGCCCTTCTCATCCATCCAGGCTTCCAGTCCTTGCAACATGCCACCAATAGCAGAAGCCCCCTGTTCAAGCAGCAGACTGCAAAAATGCACCACGTCTGCGCCTGCAAGCAGCAGCTTGATGACATCCTCCGCAGTATGTACCCCCCCCGTGGCGCCGAGAGAGAGGGAGGTGCGTCCATGCAGGATGGCGATCCAGCGCATGGCAAGCAGCGTCTCGGCGGAAGTGGACGTGTGCAGGCTTGAGACCAGCCGCAGATTGTCGATATTGATATCCGGCTGATAAAAGCGATTGAAGAGCGACACGCCACGGGCGCCTGCGGCTTCCAGCTGTTTGACCATGTTGGCCAGTGAGCTGAAGGCAGGTGAGAGCTTCATATTGATCGGGATATCGATATGCTGGTCCAACTCGCCCAGTAGATCTAGGTAGCGTTTTTCCACAGCCTGACCGTTGGTTTCAATATCCGCCGCCACATAATAGACGTTGAGTTCCAGCGCATCCGCGCCAGCCCGCTGCATCTCCTTGGCGTGTTCGACCCAACCGCCGGGTGTTACGCCGTTGAGACTGGCGATGACCGGAATCTCCAAGGCAGATTTCAGCTGCTGCAGATTTTCGAGGTAGATATCCTGGCTGTTTGAAAAATCGTAATGATCGGGCAGAAAGCTGCCCGCTTCGCCAAATCCCGTATCCTGATGGTGCAGAAAACGCACCATGTTCTCTTCTTCAGCCGTCACCGCCTCCTCGAACAGTGAGTGCATGATGAGTGCCGATGCGCCGGCATCCTCCATGCGGCGCGCATCATCGATGCTGCGGGAGAGTGGGGAGGCGGAGGGCACCAGCGGATTCTTTAACTGCATGCCGAGATAGTGGGTGGTCAGATCCATTTCAAACTCCTGTGCTGTAAGCACTCTCCGCAGGCGTAGGCTAATTCAAGCATAGCTGAACCGACCCATTGTAAATGCCCAATCCGCTGCGCCTGATCGGGCCTGCGTATATTGTGTTCTATTGCGGCGATTGGCCTATTTCCCGGGCTTCTCTTCCGCATTGGCCACCGCCAAACTGGCCAGCTGTTGATAGAGTGTAAAGCGGGATTTGACCTGCTGCTGCGCAGTGCGCAGAAACCGCTCGGATGCCGCTGGGTCGATGCGCTGCAGCACACTGAAACGCGTCTCGGTGGAGGCAAAGTCCCGATAGGGTATGGATGGCGCTTTCGAGTCCATCTTCAGTGGGTTCTCCCCCTTTTTCGTCTTTCTGGGGTCGTAGCGGAACAGAGGCCAGTGGCCGGAGGCTACCGCTAGATCCTGTTGTCGATGGTTATTTGAGAGGTCGACACCGTGGGCGATGCAGGGAGAATAGGCGATGATCAAAGAGGGGCCGTCGTAGGACTCCGCTTCCAGAAAGGTGCGCAGGGTCTGTATATCCTTGGCGCCGTATGCGACTTGGGCGACATAGACGTTTTCGTAGGCCATTGCCATCAGCGCCAGGTCCTTCTTGTTGGTGGCCTTGCCGCCGGCAGAGAATTTGGCGACAGCGCCCAGCGGTGTCGCCTTGGAGGTCTGGCCGCCGGTGTTGGAGTAGACCTCGGTATCGAGTAGTAGAATGTTGACGTTGCGACCGGTTGAGAGCACATGATCCAGGCCGCCGTAACCGATGTCGTAGGCCCAGCCGTCGCCGCCGATGAGCCTGACGCTCTTCTTGACCAGTGTTTCGGCGATACTTTCCAGGCAACGTGCCTCAGTGGTATCGATTTTCTGCAGCTTCTCCTTCAGCGTTTTGACTCGATCGCGTTGCTCGAAGACCACCGCTTCATCGTGTTGATCCGCCTCCAGAAGTGCATCTGCCAGTTCACAGCCGATCTCATTGCGCAGTGTCTGCAACAGCTCCCTTGCGTGATCCGCCTGTTTATCGATGGCGATCCGCATGCCGAGGCCGAACTCCGCGTTGTCCTCGAACAGGGAGTTGGACCAGGCAGGACCGCGCCCCTCCGGATTGGTGGTGTAGGGAGTGGTGGGCAGATTGCCGCCATAGATCGAGGAGCAACCAGTGGCGTTGGCCACCAGCATACGGTCGCCGAAGAGCTGGGTGGCGAGTTTTACATAAGGGGTTTCACCGCAGCCGACGCAGGCTCCGGAGAACTCGAACAGGGGCTGCATGATCATCGCCCCCTTCAGTGTGGTCTTTTTTAGTTTGCTGCGGTCGTATTCCGGTAGGTCGAGGAAGAAGTCCCAGTTGGCTCGCTCCTGTTCATGGTAGGCCTGGTCGCCGGTCATGTTCAGCGCCTTGCGCTTGGGATTCTGTTTGTCGCGGATGGGACAGATATCCACGCAGAGACCACAGCCGGTGCAGTCGTCAGGGGCAACCTGATAGCTGATCTTCAGCCCTTTTTCAAAACCGCCGCCCTTGACGTTGGCGCTGAGGAAGCTGTCGGGCGCGGCGGCCAACTCACCTTCGGTGAAGACCTTGGAGCGGATCGCGCCATGGGGGCAGACCAGCGGACACTTGCCGCAGTGAGTGCAGATATCGTCCTCCCACTTCGGCAGTTGCAGGGCGATGTTGCGCTTCTCGAAGGCGGCGGTGCCAAGTGGCCAGGTGCCGTCTGCCGGCATCAGGCTGACAGGGATCTCGTCCCCTCTGCCTGCAATGATGGGAGCAGTGACTTGCTGTACGAACTTAGGGGCGAAGTCGGGCACGGGTGGTTTTCTTTCAAAGGTGCTGTCAGCAGCGCTGGGAATCTCTACCTGATGCAGACCGGCCAGTGCCGCATCAATGGCCTGGAAATTACGCTCCAGCAGCCGTTTGCCTTTACGTCCATAGGTTTTTTTAACGGCTTGCTTGATCAGCTCGATAGCCTTTTCCTGATCGATGATACCGGCGATAGCGAAGAAGCAGGTCTGCATGATGGTGTTGATACGCCGTCCCATGCCGGTCTCGTCGGCGATCCTATAGGCATCGATGACGTAGAAGGTGAGATCCTTGTCGATGATCTGTTGCTGCATCCGCCGGGGCAGAGTCTGCCAGACCTGGGCCGGTGGCTTGGGGGAGTTGAGCAGGAACACGCCACTTTGGGTCGCCTTGTCGAGCATGTCGTAGCGGTCGAGAAAGATCGGCTGGTGGCAGGCGACAAAGTTCGCCTCATTGTCGCCGATCAGATAGGTGGAGCGGATGGGAGCCGGGCCGAAACGCAGATGGGAGACGGTCACCGCGCCGGACTTTTTGGAGTCGTACTGAAAATAACCCTGGGCAAAGTTGTCGGTCTGCTCGCCGATGATCTTGATGGAGTTTTTGTTGGCGGAGACAGTGCCGTCAGCGCCCAGCCCATAGAAAACACAGCCGGTGACACCCTCCGCCGCATCGGGCCGGAAGGTTGGGTCCCACGCCAGGCTGCTGTGGCTTACGTCATCGAAAATGCCGACGGTGAAAGGGTGTTTGGGTGAATCCTGCGACAACTCGTCGAAGATGCCTTTCACCATTGCGGGGGTAAACTCTTTGGAAGAGAGACCATAACGTCCGCCGATAATTCGGGGCAGGGTCTCCCGTTCGCCCAGGCTGAAGGCCTGGGCGAAGGCATTCAATACATCCTTGTAGAGCGGTTCGCCGTCGGATCCCGGCTCTTTGGTGCGGTCGAGAACTGCGATTTTCCGCACGGTTTGCGGGATGGCCTGCAGCATGATTTCGGGGTCAAAAGGCCGGAACAGGCGCACCTTGACCAAACCGACGGCTTCACCCCTGGCGGCGAGATGTTCCACGGTCTCTTCCGCTGCCCCGATGCCGGAACCCATCAGCAATATCAGCCGTTCGGGCTCCTCGGCGCCGACATATTCGAACAGGCGGTAGTGGCGGCCGGTGAGTTCGGCGAAACGTTCCATCCACCCCTGCACGATCACCGGCAGTCTTTCATAGAATGGGTTGACCGATTCACGGCCCTGAAAGTAGACGTCCGGGTTTTGGGATGTGCCGCGTATCACTGGATGGTCCGGCGACATGGCGCGCTGACGGTGGGCTGTGACCAGCTCATCGTCGATCATGGCGCGCACCGTATCATCGTTTGGCCGTGCTATTTTGTTGACCTCGTGGGAGGTGCGGAAACCGTCAAAGAAGTGGATGAAGGGGATGCGCCCCTCCAGCGTGGCGGCCTGGGAGATGAGGGCAAAATCCGCCACCTCCTGTACGCTGGCGGAGCAGAGCATGGCATAACCTATGCCCCGGCAGGCCATGACATCGGCGTGGTCACCAAAGATCGACAGTGCCTGTGCTGCCAGCGAGCGTGCCGAGACATGCAGCACGGTAGGTGTCAGTTCACCGGCGATCTTATACATGTTCGGGATCATCAGCAGCAGGCCTTGGGAGGCGGTGAACGAGGTCGAGAGCGAACCTGCCTGTAGTGCGCCGTGAATGGCCCCGGCTGCACCACCCTCGCTCTGCATCTCCACCACATCGGGCACCGTGCCCCAGATGTTTTTTATGCCGCAGGTAGACCATTCGTCAGACCACTCACCCATCGGTGATGCCGGTGTGATCGGGTAGATGGCGATGACCTCATTGGTCAGATGGGCGATATGGGCGGCGGCCTCGTTACCGTCGATAGTGACCATCTTGTCTGACATGTCTTCTGTCCCTTACTTGTTGTTTTGGGATACCCAAAAAGGTATAGCAGGTATTTTGGAACAGTGGGTGACAAGTGGCGATGATAAGGGTCAATCGACCCATTGATCCGACGCAGTATCGTAGGTCTGGTCAAGCGTAGTGGGTCAGGCAAGACAACTGTAGATCACTCCGGCGTTCGATAGTCCATGCGCAGATGGAAGCGGCTGTTCGTCGGCAGTTGGTAATCGGTGATTTCGATGCGCAGTTCGCCGGTGATGAGATCGTCCTCAGCGTGCCAATGTTTCTTGTCATTGCTGGCCCAATCCTTGTGGAGATAGAGGTCTTTGGCAAGAAATACCGGCAGGACCTGATGCGCCGTTTCAGCGAACAGGGAGCCTTCGACCGTCACATCGAGCAGGACGGGCTGTTCTTTGCTCAGATGAAGAATGTAGTCCCCGTCTTTTGGAGCGGGTTGGCCAAGCTTGATGACGGGTAGCTTCGCTAAGGCTTCATTACTTGGTTTCAACAGGGTTGAACAACCAGTGAGTAGCAGTGAGATTGATATTACGATACTAACTGGCGATTCGGTTCGGCATGACTTGGATCCCTTAAATCAGAGGGCTGAACAGCTTGGCTGACAGCATAAAAATGTACCGTGTTGTGCAGGGACAGGTTAGATCGAAACAGGCTCGGGATTCAGTAGGGATTCGGTATCGGTTTGTAACGGAATGTAATCACATATCGGGCCAGCGCAGGATAAAGCAGGCTCCACCCAAGTTACTTTTTTCCACTATTAGTGAGCCCTGATGTCGAACCAAAATCCGGTTGGCAATTGCCAACCCGAGGCCTGTACCGCCGGAGCGCCGGTCACGGCTCTCATCGAGTCTGACAAAGGGTTGCAGAATGCGCTCGCGGTCTTCAGCGGAAACACCGGGGCCATCGTCTTCCACTTTGAGTCGCCATGAGTTCGAAGTGTGAGTGAGGGTGATTTGGATTTCACTCCTGGCGTAACGTTGTGCATTGCGCAGCAGGTTGTCTAAGGCGCGGGCCAGCTGCCGTTCGTCAAAATTGCAACTCTCTTGCTCGATGCTACCGGTAATGTTGCAGTGGATGACCACTCCATCCTGGCCTTCAAAGCGCGATATATGTTTCCTGAGCCAGGGCGCTATCAACTGCTGTTCAAACTGGAAGACTGGGCCGTCGCGGTCCAGTCGTGCATGATCCAGAAGTTCGCTGACGAGTTGCTCCAGTTCCGCGAGATCCTCCCGCATCCCGGCCAGATGGCGCGACCGTGTCTTCTGGTCTTCGTGCTGTTCCAGCATCTCCAAGCCAAAATGCAGCCGCGAGATGGGGGTCCGCAGTTCATGGGAGACGGCGTTGGTGAGGTCGCGATGTGAGCGGATCAGACGTTGGATGCGGTCTGCCATGCTATTGAAGGTGCCTGCCAGGTGGTGGATGGCAGAGCGTTTGGAAACCGACAGACGGCTGCTGAACTCTCCTTTGCCGAAAGCGTGGGCACGGCTGTCCAGCTGTTTGAGATCACGCCAGATGGGACGAACCCAGAAATAGACCACCAATGCGACCAGCAAAGCAAGCAGCCCAATCAGAATGTAGCTGAAGGCATCCAGTAAAAAAGGGATGCCGATGGGACCCGCTTTGACCGTGTAGGCTGAATCACCGACCCGCATAAGATAGTGCTCTGTCGGTTCATCGATATCAAAAACCAGCAGCTTGCCAGCTCTCAGTTCCTCGCGTTTTTCCGCTGTAAGATCTGGCTGGTCGACAGGGACAATCGCAAGCGGAATGCCGAAGTGAGGTTGCAGTTCTGCGATGGCCTGAGGCCACATGGATTGGGGGCGGTTGAGCAGCCATTCAGAGATCAGGTGGGCTGTTCCTTTCGCGCTGCGCAGGGAATCCTCGGTTCGGGTCTGGCCCATTGCGAGTGAAAGGTACTGGTCGGTATCGAACAACCGCTTGTACAGGAAGATAGCCCGTTGGTCGTGCTGCTCGAATACTATCTGATGGGCGTTTAGCGGCGAGAGGTCCTGTGAACTGAAATCGTGGTCTGCAATCCTGTCGATGCTGAGTGGATATCCGAAATGGGGCTGGAGTTCTTCGATTACTCTTTGCCATTCAGCGGCTGGCCGATTTTGCAGACGTTTCTCGATAAGGCCGAAAGTGCCGGACATCACACGGTTATAGTAGACCTGAGTCGTTTTATGCAGCAGCATTTCCGGCAGCACCTGCACCGCGACAAGGAAACCTCCCAGGCTGAGAGCAAGGCTGATATAGAGGGTAAGAAATATACGGCCCATAGATGGTTACTCCCAGGCGTCGGGTACAAAGAGGTAACCGCGGCGGCGCACCGTTTTGATGCGACGGGGTGGTGACTCATCGTCGTTCAACTTGCGGCGCAGGCGGGAGACGGCAATGTCGACTGAGCGGTCCAGTCCATCATATTCGATGCCGCGCCAGGCTTGCAGAATCGCGTCCCGGTTTAAGATGTTCCCAGCGCCGCTGGCGAGAATCAGCAGCAGATCGAATTCGCTGGTGGTGAGTTCCACGCAGTTTCCGTCAAGGGCGACGGAGCGGGAATGGGGATCGATGATCAGCCGGCCATGCCGGATATCCGACTTGCCGTTATCTTCCAGGGACGAAGAGGATTCGTTGGTACGACGCAGATGGGCACGCAGCCGGGCCAGTAACAGACGGGGTTCTATCGGCTTGGTGATATAGTCATCCGCCCCGAGTTCCAGGCCGACGATCTGGTCGATATCCTCGTCACGGGCGGTCAGCATCAGGATGGGGTTGCGATAGTGTGGCCGAATCTCCCGGCAGATTGCGAATCCATCCATCCCCGGAAGCATGAGATCGAGGACCAACAGATCGGGAGGCGCATCGATGATGCGTGACACTGCGGCGTCGCCCCGGTGTTCCAGGTCGACCTCAAAGCCCTCTTTCTCCAGGTACTCCTGTACCAGATGGGCGAAACGGTGGTCGTCTTCTACCAGCAGGATGGTCTGTTTCCGGTTCATGCGCCAAGTATCTATCCTTTCTATCCCGCTTTTTGTAACAGAATGTTGTCACATCTTCACTAAATTACAGTTCCTAAGGCCCAGCGCGACCGTTTGTCAGCAGATCTGCGATTATTGGCTAAACTTTCAGGGGGAATAAGCCTTTGATTGGATAGCAGGATATGTCGGCTCAGCATATTGCAGCCCGTCGGCCCGGTTTTATGGAACGGGAGAGGTTGCAGGATTTTTTGGATGTTTTTCGTCTTTTGGGTTACCGAACGCTGGGTCCGGTGGTAGAGGAGGAGACGATTCAGTGGCGGGAAGTTGATACTATCGATGCCCTGCCCACAGGTGTCCATGCGCGACAGGGTGCCGGTGAGTACCGCCTGGAAGAGCAGTCCGATGATCGTCTGTTCGCCTGGAATCATGGACCTCAAGCCATCAAGCCGCTGCTCTTTAGTGCCGAAGAGACACTCTGGCATGAAAGGCTCATGGCGGATGGGCAGGTGGATATAAAGCAGACCCTGCCCGAGGTTAAACCCACCGCGATTTTCGGTGTGAGGGCCTGTGACCTGGCGGCCCTGGCACTGCAGGACAGACACTTTCTTTCACAGCAAAATCCCGATCCCCACTACAGGGTTCGGCGCGAAGCCCTCTTTCTCATCGGCGTCGATTGCGCTTTTTCCGCAGCGACCTGTTTCTGTACCTCTACCGGTGATGGTCCCTCATTGGGCGAAGGTTTCGATATCGGCATGGCGGAACTGGACGATGGCTATCTTGTCTGGGGAGGCAGTGCAAAAGGCGGTGAGATCATTGATGGCTTATCTCTCGAACCTGCTACCGAAGCACAGCTCAATAGTATGATTCAGGGGACAGACCGGGCGGCAGCGCAGCAGCACCGTTTTCTGCCGGGCGAGACAGAATTGAAACAGCTCTATGACAAACTGAATCATGGGCATTGGGATGAGATCGGGGAGCGCTGCCTCAGCTGCGGCAACTGTACTGCAGTCTGTCCGACATGCTTCTGTTACTCAACGGATTACCATCGGACGCTGGATGGGCGTTCCGCAGAGATGAAACGTCAATGGGACTCATGTTTCAGTCAGACTCACAGCAGCATGGGACAGTTTATGCTGCGCAGGGAGACGGCGTTGCGTTACCGCCAATGGTTGACTCACAAGCTTGCAGGCTGGCAGGAGCAGTTTGGCCGCAGCGGGTGTGTCGGTTGTGGGCGTTGTATTACCTGGTGTCCTGTGGGTATAGACCTGACTCAGGCAGTGGCTGCCTTACTGGACGGGGGGCTGGCCGATGTTTGATCCCCACCTGCCTCATTCTGCGGTAATTGACCGGCGGGTACAGGAGTCGCCCGGCATATTTTCCCTGCGGCTGCAGTATGTCGATACCCATGTGCAGGATATTTTTGAATTCAAGCCTGGGCAGTTCAACATGCTTTCGCTTTTTGGTGTAGGCGAAGTGCCGATCTCAATCGTCTCCGACCCGGACGACAGTCACTTCTTCGATCACACCATCCGTGTGGCGGGTAGGGTGACAGAGGCGCTGAGCCGTCTGCAACCGGGTGATCGAGTGGGCATCCGCGGCCCATTCGGCCGTGGCTGGCCGATGGCGCAGGCTGAAGGTCAGGATGTGGTAGTGGTGACCGGTGGCTTGGGTTGTGCCCCTCTGGTCTCGGTGATCCGTTACCTGCTGCGTCGGCGTGATCGGTTTGGAGATATCCATATCCTGCAGGGTGTAAAAAATGAGGATGATCTTATCTGGCGGCGGCAGTATGAGCTCTGGTCACGGGAGCACGGTGTCAATGTTCAACTGGCTGCTGATATGCCCGGCAAGGCGTGGCCGTGGCAGCAGGGGCTGGTAACCGAGCTGATAAACACCCTTGATCTCAATCTGGAGAAGACCGTATCCATGCTATGCGGGCCAGAATTGATGATGCTGGCCGCCATTGCGCAACTGCGTGATATGGGGTTGGCTGACCAACAGATCTGGCTCAGCATGGAGCGGAATATGCAGTGTGGTTTTGGACAGTGCGGGTGCTGTCAGGTGGGGCCGAAGTTTGTCTGTAAGGATGGGCCGGTTTTTTGTTATTCGGAGGTGGCGGACTTCTTGGGTGCCAAGGGTTTTTGATGTGTTTATTGTGTTGGTGTGAAGAGTATGTGTCGCGATGCGACGGTTTTGTTTAAACGGGGCTTCCGCGCCCCTACGGCAGGTTACTTTTCTTTCGGGAAAAGTAACCAAAACCATTGCTCCACCACGCCACCCTACCGGGTGGTCCTGCGCTACTCGAAAAACAGGGGAGCCGCAGAACTCGCTGCGCTCAAACAACTGCGGCTCTTATCCCTGTTTTACTGCGTTGCTCGGTGGCGTGAAAGTCGCCCAGCCGCTAGCCAGACAAGGCGCTGTTTGCTAGAGGGTAACCCGGTCCCGCCGACTTTTATGAGCATCGCAGCGGCCCGCAGGGCGTGACAGTCGGGCGTGCTTTCTTTTGGTTACTTTTCTTTTCACGAAAAAGAAAAGTGACTCGTCCTACAGGACGAAAAACACGCTGTCAGTAACAGGTGAATATTACGACAGCGTAAAGAAAGCACAGTCGAAACAAAGTCGTCGCGTAGCGACACAAAAACATCGGAATAACAGGAAACAAGAAAAGACAAAATCAAAACAGACTGACAAAATGAATACACCAAAACCAAAGCTCGCCATACATAAATTCAGCTCCTGCGACGGCTGCCAACTCGCCCTGCTAAACCTTGGCGAGACTCTGCTTGAGTTGCCGAAATATGTCGACATTACCCACTTTGCCGAGGCCGGACCCAATAATCCCAACGCCAAGGTTGATATTGCACTTGTCGAAGGCAGTATCTCGACTCCGGACGATATCGAACGGATCAAGCAGGTCAGGGAAAATAGTGCGTATTTGATTACTATCGGTGCTTGCGCCACCGCTGGCGGGTTGCAGGCGCTGGCCAATCTTGCCGATCGCGAGGCCTGGATGGCGGCGGTCTATGCGCGACCGGACACTATCGAGACACTGAGTTCATCTACGTCTATTTCAGGACATGTCAAAGTCGATTTGGAACTGCACGGCTGCCCGGTCAATTCACAGCAAGTGATCGCAGCTCTTGCCGATCTGCTTGCCGGAGTGAAACCGGTCAGTGAGCGACAGCCCCTCTGCATGGAGTGCAAACGCAAAGGCGTGGTCTGCACCATGGTGACAAAGGGTGAACCCTGCATGGGGCCGGTGACGCGGGCGGGTTGTGGTGCGCTCTGCCCGAGCCTGGGGCGGGCATGTTATAGCTGTTATGGACCTGCGGAGACGGTGAACGACGGTGCGCTGGCGCAACGTCTGCAGTCACTGGGATTGACCACTGAGGCCGTTGCACGGCACTTCCTCTTTATCACCAGCGGTGCGCCGCCATTCAGAGATGCCGGTCTGCGGCTCAGGCCGCCACCTTTGGAGACCGATGAGTAAATCGATGGCGAGCAAACGAGAAATTCATATCAATGTCCCGGTGTTGACCCGCGTGGAGGGTGAAGGCGCTCTGGAGTTCGACGTCGTGCAAGGGGTCATCCAGAAACTGAACCTGCGTATCTTCGAACCGCCCCGATTGTTTGAGAAGTTTGTCGAAGGCTACGAATATGATCAGGTCATCGATATGGTGGCGCGGATCTGCGGCATCTGTCCGGTTGCCTACCAGATGAGCGCGGTGCAGGCTTTTGAGCGGCTGTTTGGAACCGACCCCGGACCCTGGGTGCGGGATATGCGCCGGGTGATGTATTGCGGTGAGTGGTTGCAGAGCCATGCGCTGCATGTACATCTATTGGCAGCCCCCGATTTTTTCGGCTTCGAGAATGCCATTGCTATGGCGGAGAAGCACCCTGAAGCGGTGCGCAGGGGATTGAGGCTGCAAGGGTTGGGTAATGATCTGATCACCCTCTTTGGCGGCCGATCGGTGCATCCTGTGGGAGTGCGGGTGGGTGGTTTTTACAAAGCGCCTGCGCAAGCGGCAGTGGCTGATATGGTGAAGCAACTGGAAGAGGCGCTGCCCCAAGCGGAGGCATTGGTGCGTTGGTGCGCCGAACTCGATTTTCCTCATGACGAACAGGCCTTCACCAGCGTCGCCTTGAGCGAACCGGATGAGTATGCCATCGGCAGTGGCCGGTTGGTCTCGGGGCAGGGACTGGATATCGACATCAGCCATTTCGAGAGCCATTTCGAGGAGTTTCAGGTGTCTCACTCCACTGCCTTGCATACACAGTTGGAGGGGCGACCCTACCTTACCGGACCATTGGCGCGCCTCAATCTGAATTTCCGTCAACTGCCTAAACCTGTGCGTGCGGTGATGGAGGATTGTGGCATCCATTTTCCAAGCCATAACATGTTCCACAGCATCCTGGCACGGGCGATTGAGATCCATCTCGTCATTTACGAAGCGTTACAACTGCTAAAAGCGTATCAGCGGCCCGCCACGCCGGCGGTTCAGGTCAGGCCGCGGGCAGGCACCGCTTTTGGCTGCACCGAAGCGCCCCGTGGCTTCCTTTGGCACCGTTATGATGTGGATGGGAGAGGGGATATTCGACGTGCCCGGATCGTTCCCCCCACCAGTCAGAATCAGGCGCGCATCGAACAGGATCTTTGCGCCTCTCTGGAAAGCTTCGGGCTTGACCATGACGATGATGAGTTGCGGCAAAGGGCGGAACAGGTGATTCGCAACTACGATCCCTGCATCTCCTGCGCGACCCACTTTCTCAAGCTCAAAGTGTCTCGTCGTTGATACGTGTCATCGGTATAGGTTCGTCCTTCGGGCCGATCAGTTGGGTTGGCTGGCACTTGAGGCGTTGGAAGAGGCAGCTGTTCCCGACCTGGATTTGATCAGACTAGATCGTCCCGGAAGCGGATTGCTGCGCTATTTTGAGGGCGTTGGAAAAATTTTGCTTATCGATGCAGTCGAGGCTGGACTCGAACAAGGCGAGATAAAACTTCTGAATCCTGCTGATCTGTCACAGTCATCCTGTCTGACATCGAGTCATGGTTTTGGGGTGGCGGAAGCCCTCGCTCTGGCCGAAACATTGGAGACGCTACCTGCCGAATTGTGGGTGGCGGGGATAGGTGCTGGAAATGATCGTTCCAGCGTGCCGGATCTGAATATACAGCAGTTACTCGACCTGCTGGCCCGCCTGATATAAGACGTTCCAATAATCTGGAAGTCAGCGGCCAATCCCCGCAACAGATTTCCTCCAACTTGCCGCTAAACAAAAAAGATAACAAATACGGAGTTGGGAATGGCGCCGAAGACGATCGGGCGGTTCAAAATCGGCAAAAAACTGGGCTCGGGCAACCAGGGCACCGTCTACCTGTGTTCGGATACCGAGCTGCAACGCCGGGTGGCGATCAAACTCCTCAATAAATCCCTGCCGCAGGCCTCCTATCGCAGTGAAGCCCGCACCATGAGCAAGTTGCAGCACCCCAATATCGTCTCCATCTATGAAGCGGGTGAGCACAAGGGAACCCCTTTTCTGGTCTTCGAATATGTGGAAGGGCAACTGCTTTCCGATCTGATACGGGAAGGTGGGCTCGAACTGGCGCAGATACAGAATATCTTCCAGGGACTGCTGGCGGGGGTCAGTCGGGCTCACCAGGCGGATATTGTCCATCGTGACCTCAAGCCAACAAATATCATCATCAACGGTGAGCAGATGCCGAAGATCATGGACTTCGGTATTGCGAGGTTACTATCAGGCGGCAAAGAACAGGATGAAGTGCTGATCGGTTCACCCCGCTATATGGCACCGGAATACATCAGCAAGGGACAGGTTGGCCCTCAGGCGGATGTTTTTGCGTTGGGACTGATCCTGGATGAGATGCTGACCGGCATGCCTGTATTCAACGGTCGCAACCAGCAGGTCGTCCTCGACAATATTTTGAATATGGAGGTAAAACCGCCCTCCCAGTTCAATGATACGGTAGATGAACGGCTTGATCGTTTCGTACTCAAGGCGTTGGAAAAAGACCCAGATGCCCGCTACGTGGATGCAGAGGATATGCTCAATGCCTTTGGTGCATTGCGCAAATCCCCCGCCGAGTCTGAAGCGGTAGGCGATGCGGGTCACGGTACGGTGGATTTTCTCCTGCGCCGGATGCGCCGCAAGAGTGATTTTCCGGCCCTCTCCCAGTCTGTGCGCAGCATCAATGCCATGGCCCAGGTCAGTGACAAGGATCTGAATCAGCTGGCCGGCGTCATCGTCAATGACTTTGCCCTCACCAACAAGATTCTAAAGGTGGTTAACTCTGCATTTTACGGCCGTTTTTCCGGCAAGATCGGCACTGTCTCCCGGGCGGTGGTGGTGCTTGGTATGCAGACAATCCGCTCCCTGGCAGCCTCACTGATCTTCTTTGAGCACCTGCAGGACAAAGAGCAGGCAGAACGGCTGCGGGAGATGATCTCCTCATCGCTGTTCAGTGCGACCCTTGCCAGTCAGGTCGCCAAAGATATCGACAGCCAGGCATTCGAAGAGTATTTCCTTGCCGCCATGTTGCATGATCTTGGCAAAATTCTGATCGCCTTCTATTTGCATGATGAGAGTCGTGAGATAGAACGGCTGATGCAGCAGGAGTCGAAATCTGCGGTGCAGGCAGAACATGCTGTACTGGGAGTGACCTTTGAACAGGTGGGGATAGAGATCGCCAAACAGTGGAACTTCCCCAAGGGTTTGACGGCATCCATGGAAAGTTGGAATGATGACAGGAAACCCGCCACGGTTATCGAACGCCGACGGATGGTGGCAGCCTTCTCCAGGGATACGACGCAGGTAATGGCGGAGCAGGGTCTGGATGACAAAACAGCGGTTACTACACTGTTGCAGAAGTACAAGGAGGGACTCGGCCTCGATCGCCGCAAGTTCAAGCGTCTGGCGGATCAGGCCCTGGAAGAGTTTCAGGAATTCAGTAAAGTGCTCTCCAAAGACATATCTCAGTCATTTGTAAAAAAGATCAGTGGAGATGGTGCGGTACAGCAGAAGGCGGAAAAGCGTGCCGCTGCCAAAGCTAAATCAGCAGCGAAAGATGGCCTCGGGGAGACGCAGATCCTGAACTGAGAGTCTGCTGATGCCGCCTCTGAAACAGCAGATACGGAAGCCTTCACAACCCCCGAAGATGCTGAAGCGCTATTGATGGACGGGCTGCAGGAGGTGACCGGCATGCTGGTGGGTCAACACAGTGTCTCTGAAGTTTTCAACGTGGTTCTGGAAACCATGTGTCGTTCCATGGGCTTTCAACGCGTCCTGTTGGCACTGCATGATCGCGGAAAAGGAGAGATGGCAGGCCGCATCGGTTTTGGTGATGACATGGATGATTTCGTCAAGCAGTTCAGATTTCCCATTAAATACAGCGTGGATGTCTTCCACGGAGTGATCAAAAATGCGGTGGATGTTTACATCGCCGATACCAGTGATGAAAAGATGCAGGCAGATATTCCAGACTGGTACAAGCGTATCTCCGATGCAGGCTCCTTTCTGCTCTTCCCCCTGGTGGTGAACAAGCGGGCGCTTGGGCTTATCTACGCCGATCATCCCAATTCCAACGGTGTGGAGATAGATGCCAAGAAACTCAACCTGCTGAAGTCGCTGCGTAACCAGATCATATTGGCGGTTCGGTCTTGAGATTACACTGGCTATCGCTCTACCGGCTCCCAGGATTCTGCTGCACGGGCATCGTATATGACGCGACTTACAGCCGATCCAGAAAATCCTTGTACCGCTTCGGCGCTACAATCCAGTATCGTCCGGGCCGTCCGGAAGACAACCCTTCCGGCTTTCTACCATCATCACTGACGATCAGGAGCGTTTGCTCCCCCCCATCGAGTGTTATCAGAGTGATGCCTTCCGGTTGAACCTCAATTCCGTTTTCCTCGATCGGAAAAAAGCAGTGGACCGGTTCAGGATTATGATTCTTGCTCCCCTTCCAATACCACAGTAAAAATTTTGCTTTGTCATTGGAATAGGGACAGTTGAATTTTTCATTTCCATAAATCGATTTGCCGCTGACGATCAGATACCCCTTGTTATCTGCCATACAGGTCATGGCGCGAATGCCACCCCCTCCCAATTTCAAGGCGTAAATATTTTCGTTATTTTTATTGATTTTTATGGCATGCGCATTCGTTTCAAAGGCGCCGGGTAGCCCCTCGGTACATACGACGAAGGCTTTGTCATCCATGGTGGGACCGCGTAAGCCGATGAGCAATTCTTTCTTGTCTTTGTGTGCCGCAAGGCCTTCAATATTGAATTTTTCTCTGGAAAAATCTGCACTGTTCAGCTTTGAAAACGCCGCTATTAAAGCCTGTTTGATACGCTTTTTGAGTTCATAGTCTTCGTTGGCGGCTATTGGTTGTGAACTGAAGCCATTCGCATTCATCTGAAAGCGGATGAGATGTCTTATTTTCGGGTCTTTATCCGAATAGGAGGTGATAGCATAAACATACTCTCCCAACAGGACTGCCCCTTCCAGATCGTCGACTTGCGGCATGTTAGGTGGGGACGGAAGGTGTTTCGCAGTTAGAGATCCCGACGCATGGGCTAATAGATAGAACGCCGTATCCGGGCTGGAATCACTTACGGCTAGGAAATGATCCTTTTCCAGCTCGGTAATTCCGGAGGGTTCAGTTAGAATATCCGTACCGCTGAATTTCTGAAATTGAAGGCTCACGCTCTTCTCCTCATCACTTCCTACAAAAAACAGCCAGCACTGATGCCTTTTCGAAATGACCTTAACAGTGACTACTTTTCCACTATGATAGGATAGTTTGGAGTAGGGTTAAGTGGGCACGAATAAACATATTTCCCTGGTTTCAGGATAATTTGATAATTTTTTGTACTCCCTGTAGTCAAACCGCCGCCTGATACACTGGGTAATGTGATCTGTTGAAGACCAACTCCACGCAACCAAAAACCCAACGGATAGGGGACATTCTTATTCGTTATCCGGAAATTATATTTCCCCGGTTTGAGTTTCATCGGCTTAACTGATTTGAGGCGTTCAATCCCGCTTTTTTCGTTGATTTTTTTGCAATCATTTTCACTTGTTGATTGAAAGTGATGATCTTTCTCTTCCGGTTCTAAAAATTGGCATCCCGTTTGAGTCAGTTCAATAATATTTGTTTCTTTATTTGCAGCTGGAACGGATTTTGCCATCCCCAATTCTGTTGTGATCCATATGCATAACATACAACAGATTCGAGCCGTTATTTTTGAATATCCCATAACATCTCCGTTTTTAAGTTATAAAACAGATCTTAAATATTTGATGTCCGGCCAGAAGAGTCTTCACTGGTGGGGGTGATCGCTTGATCCATATATTCAAAGCGATTGGGGTCGGTCCAGATGCGCTTCAGCATAAGGCGCAGCCGGATGTAGGTCGGGATGGCCTTTCCCATTGTAAACAGGGTTTCCTTGATGAATTTCGGATAAAAAATCACGGCAGGTTCGACTGGAAATGCTGGCCGCCTGTCTTTGCGGAACTTCAAACGCAGAAAACCGCCTTCCAGAGGATGGACATGAAATACCCGCTTCCAGAGGATGGACATGAAATACCCGTTTGAATTCACGGTAAAACAGCAAACGATGGAGCGTCGTGAGTTTCTTGTTGCTGCGCATGGCAACCATGCGCTTGAAGATAGTCTCCATGTGCTCGAAGGTGTAGAAATGATCCCAGACCGCCTTGTAGGCCTCCTTCCACTCCGCCTCGGACAGGGTCGGATGCTTGGTGACCATGTGGTTCAGGTCGTACTTGTTTAAATCCGGGTCCATCCATTCCCCTTTTTGATACATCGCCTGATGGTCTTCGCAACCAGGTAGAGGCGTCAGGACGGTGAAGTAGATATGGTCAATTGCCAGTTCGCGCTTAATGGTGTCGACGTCTTCCAATAAAGACGCTTTTGTATCGCCGGGAAAGCCGACGATGTAACCGGCACAGATAACAACGGGGTACTGCTTCCACGCCAGAATCTGTTCTTTATAGCCGGATATCTTGTTTTGCCGCTTTTTAACAGCGAGCAGATTTTCCGTATTGATGTTTTCCAAGCCGATAAAGATCTGGTCTACTCCTGCTTTACAGCATTTTTCAACGAAGCCGTGAATCTTATGACAAAGCGTGTCTATCTGGATGGAGAAGCGTACTTCAATACCCTCTTGTTCACGTAGATCGATGACACGATCCAGGCAGGCTTCCCAGTTTTTATTGCGGGCAAAATTGTCGTCGGTGAGAAAAAAGCTATGCACGCCGATTTCATGATTCTTCCGGATGATACGCTCAAGATCGTCTGCACTGCGGAAGCGGCTTTTCCTGCCCTGGACGTTGATGATAGTGCAGAAGGTGCACTTGAAGGGGCAGCCACGACCCAGGTCAAAACTGCTGTAGGTTCCATACGTGTGTTCGACCTGTTCACGGGGGAGAAACGGGATCGGCTCGTCGGGCAATCCTGGCAAGTCGTCCAGATAGTTGTAGATCGGTTTCAAAGCCCCTTTGTATGCATCAATAAGGAGATTGTCCAGGCGTTGCCCTTCCGCTTCACCTGCGAAGAAGCTGATGCCCAGTTTTTGAGCGTCGACCATGTCTTTGGGCATCTCATCCAGCATTGAAAAACAGCCGGAGACATGAAAGCCGCCAATACAAACCGGGATATCCTGGGCCAGGAACGGTAAAGACAAATCAATAGCGCGAGGAAACTGGTTCGACTGCACGCCCACCATGCCGACCAGAGCAGTGCCGCCGTCGCGCTTGATCATAGCAATCAGCGCCTCCGTGTTTACCCTGCTGTTGTATTCATCAATGGCGTGCAGGCGAATCTCGACATGTTTGCCGAGCACGTGCCGGTCCTTGCAGCTCTGGGACAGGCCAAAAACGCATGCCAGTGAGTTGGACGGAATTAAGGATTTAAGCCATTGGATCGGATAGCCATCGTCATCGTAATGCGTTGGCTTGATCATTATGAAATGGAATATCTCTTGCACCTTCACTCCATAGACGCAGTGGTTACCTGGAAATAACGTTTAGGCAACTGGAAGAAAAAACAGTAGATTCATTACTTTAATCATTTTTGGGGGCCGAAGGCAAATATGTTTGCCACAACGTATCAACCAATGCGGCTCCGAGACACAGTGCCACCACGTCCGGTCCTGGTGGCGTTGGTCCTACGGGTTCACCTGCCTAGTCTGCGGGCATATCGGCTAGTGTGAAATTGCCTGATACAGCCTCTACCAGTGCACCATCAGGCATTATGATGGCTTTCTTTGCATGTCGTTTGGTGGTTTTTTGAGTAGCCTTCCAGAGAATGGGATGCGGATTCGGGGGCAAATAAATCAGTATTTGAGCCTTTCCAGTCGCTTAGAACGGCAAAGCCAGAACCCAGCAGAGCAATCAAATTTTGGTCCACCCTTGCAGGTACGGGGAACACGAGGCAGCGGGAGGTCAAAAGTTTTGACCTTATGATTCATCCCTGCGGGTGCGGGGAACGTTCCTCCGAATTTACCAACATGTTGGTATTTTCAGGTTCATCCCCGCAGGTGCGGGGAACACCGGGCAGAGTGACGTAGGGATAGAGAACACGGCGGTTCATCCCCGCAGGTGCGGGGAACACACTAATTCTATCTATTTGATAATTAATGGCAAATTCACTATAGGTTTTTCTACCAACCTATTTGGCCTTTTTTGAAGTGCTAAATCCAAATTGTTAAAGAGCATTTTTATCTTCCTTTTCGGGAAGAAAGGAGACCAGCCGGATCCCGTCAAAGTCGACGGGGATTCTTCGGTTGGTGCCGAGTGTTTTAAAGTCGTAGCCTGACTCGGTGTTGGTATTCCAAGCCATGATGGCATTGCCATCTTCGAGTCCTTGCTCGGTCTGTTCCCAAATGAAATCGCGGAGTTTTGCAGAGGGATTGCCGACATAGACGCCTGCCCGGACTTCCACCAGCCAGATTGCGAGTCGTCCACGCAGCCTGGGTGGGATACTTTCAGTGGCGATGACCAACATCTCCGATTCCTTTTTCTTCCGGTATGGCGATGGGCTGGGCGTCTTTCGGTGGCTCCGGTGGTTCAATTTCACCGGCTGCCAGAATTTCTTCGATGGCAGGGATGATCTTTCCGAGTATCTTTTGTTGCCGGAATATATCGCGGCAGGCGAGCCGGACGCGACGTTCCGGTTGCAGAGGGGCTTTTGCTGCGACTTGAAAAGCAACAGGCACGACGCTATCGAATTTGAACAGATCCGCTATGTCATAGACGAAGGAGAGGGGTTTGCCTGTATGGATGAAACCAACGGCTGGCGCGTAACCGGCTGCAAGCACTGCGGCTTCGGTAATGCCATAGAGACAGGCAGTGGCAGCGCTGAGGCAGAGATTCGGTAGGTCGGATTTGTCCCAATCGGTGCGGTCGTAGTTCCGGCCTTTCCACTGAATGCCGTGGCGTTTGGCAAGCAGTTGGTAGGTTTTTCTGACTCTGGCTCCTTCGATGCCACGTAGTTGTTCAACACTACGCTTTGCGGGTGGCGCTTCGCCGAAACGGAATTCATACATCTTGCGCACGACCTTGAGGCGGGTCGCTTCATCTAACGCAAGTTTTGCCTGATAGAGCAATCGGTCTGACCTCGCCCCTCCAGGTTGGCCTGAGGCGTAGAGTCGCACACCGGCCTCGCCGACCCAGACCAGCAAGGTTCCTACCCGCGCTGCCAGTGCTGCAGCCCGATGGGAGACGCGGGTGCCGGGTTCGAGCATCAGGCAGGCGACGCTCCCAATCGGAATGTGGGTGCGCACACCGGTCTTGTCGAGGACGACGAAGGCGCCGTCCAGCACGTCGATCTCGCCCTTTTCTATGAACAGCATGGAGATCCTTTCCTTCATTGCGATGGGTTTGAGGGGTGGGAGCATGGCGGCTTCTCTACTGTTCCCGGATTAATCCAATAGCTTGACCTGGCAACTCGTATGCAGGGCATTTCGTGTCAGTTTCTGGTCGAATGTGGCGAACTGGTGTGTTGAAGTGGCTGAAATAGCGAGATGCAGCGCATCGGCAAAATCCATGTTGTTCCGCAGGCCTTGCAGAGCCAGGGACAAGTCATCCGGTCTGTCGATCGTAACTTGATCAAGTCCCGCCAGTTTTTCCAGAGCATCGGCTATCTGCGCAGGTTTGAATCTGTAGGCAAAACGCAGAACCCATTCAAGTTCCAGAATAACCGTGTTTGGGATGAATATCTGATTCCCATCGAACAGTGATAGTGCCGTCTGGTACTGGCTTTCGTCATCCCGGGTCAGCAAACGAACCACAACATTGGTATCAACGCCGATCATCATTTTTGGCACTTTCCATAGCCCCTTGCGCTATTGCCGCTTCCAACTCTTCCAATGATTTTGTTTTACCGTTGTATGGGAGGCATCCGGCTACGCTCTTTAAATTGGTTTTCTTAAAAGGTCGTTTTTCTTTCAGCACCAAGCCATCTTCCGAGTCGATAACTTCCAGTTCCTGGCCTTCATGCCAATGGTGCTTGTCACGAATGGACTTTGGAATAACTACCTGACCTTTGCTTGATAAGCGGGTAGAACTCATAAGTGTTCCTTGGGTAAGAATTAAGTAAGATTATAGAATAGTCGGGGATGGCGTGATATTCAAATCGGAATCTCCAGGGATTAAATCCGGCGTACCAGAAGTAGGCCGCAGCCGAGTCCCTTGGCCGGGCCAATGCCTTGGGTCAGCAGTGTTAGAAAGCTTTCTGGATCGGTGATTGTCAGCGTACCGCTAAGGTCGAGGCTGCTGTAGCTTATGGCCGCTTTCTGGTTTCGTTTGCTCTCTTTATGCTGTTGATAGTGCTCCGCTGTAATACTGTCTAATCGGGCTCCAGTACGTTCCAGGCGGGGTGCGAGCCATTGCTCACCTGCCTGTTGCCAGATGGCTGCCTGATGAGGTCTCTTGGCAGGTGATTGCTCGCGCCAGCCAGTTTTCGTTTTGATGTCCATGACCAGATCATGTCGCTGACGCTTGCCGCTGCGGGCATTTTTTCGCGTGACTACGGGGTTTGCACGCAGACTGAAGGCCAGTTGCTGACCTGTCTGCAATTTCGGGCGATAGTCGTGCTGGTCAATTTGCCAGACTCCGCTGCGATCAACTGGCTGGCGGTTTGATAGCAGATAAAATTGTGGCCAGCCATCGTTGTCGTTACGGCGAAAAAGAAAGTCGCGTTTTGCTTCAGGGTTGGCATCGAAAAGACGCCACAGTTGTTGATGCTCCGAATAACTGCTCTGTTGGCAGAACTGTTGCGCCAGCTTGCGGGTATCGGTATCCGTACGTAATCGTATGCGGCTGAAATACATGGTTAATCCTCCGTGACACTCTGTGTGGCCATATATTCGATACGCTCATCGAATTGCCAGCGTCTGCGGCTACGTAATCGATCCCGGCGCGGATAGGTCATTTCGGGTGAGAGATCAGTTTCGTCGCTATCCCAATACAGACGGGTTACTTTCTCCTTATTCAGTCCTCCAAATCCCCATAATCCATGAGTCAGTGTATCGAGTTCCGATTGTGGGTCAGGGTACTGATTAAAAGCCTCAGCAAGCCCGTTTGCATCAATGATTTTTGCGGCGAGCGGCAGTGATAGCGGACAGGATTTGCGCCCCAGATAGAGCGGGAGCTTCGGGTAGGCCAGTGCCTCGGAAATTTCGTCTAACGAGAAAACACTGTTTTGCATACCACCTAAAGCGATAGTGGCGGCGCAGTCACATCGGTAATCACGGCTGGAAAGGATGGTATGTAGCTTGTCTGCATTCAGTTCATCCTGGCGTGTGTAATGGGTGACTTTGCGTTGGGTAGGCGGCACCGTGTTGTGTGGTAATCACGCAGAACCTCTCCGGGTGCATCCAGGCGGATTGCTACATTGAAGGATCTGTCGAGACTCAGTAACGTCTCTTCCTGATCACGTCGTATGCCTAGTGCGGCGGCTACCAGTCCAAGCGTAGCGGTACGGGTAGGGTGATCGTGGCTGGGGCGGAACTCGCCCACTGCTGTGTCGCCCCAAGCTGCCATCGGACCGTACAGGCGAAACAATAGATAACTCTGCATAGCCTTAATCTCCGCTGAGACACTCAATAATGCCTTGCAGGCTGCCTTCACCCGTTTCGGCGTTCAAGCTGCAACGCCTATCCGCACAAGCGCCATAAACCTGATCCATTTTTTTGACGGTTTCGTTTATATTTTGAATCGACTGCGCCAACAGGTCGTTGCCGCCAATTGGCTTGAGAAAGGCTACTGAGAGGGAACGCGGTTGTTGATTGCCCTTTTCACACAAAATGTAAGAGGCACGGGCGCGGGAGGCAAAGCTGTTTTGTTTGCCGCTGGGTGCGATAGTAGCGGCTGATTCAATCAGTGCGGCCAGTGTTTTGTCAGCCAGTGCAGTATCGCTGGAGAGATTTTCGATCAGTAGTTCCCGGTCTATGCAGAGATAAAGATAGAACAGACCGGCAGCGAATTCGGTTTCTCCTATGTGGGCGGCACCCATATCTTCCTCGCCGTTGTTCAGGTCATCCACAGCGGTAAAAAAGTCATCTTCCACGGTGACCTTGTGTACGCTGATGGCATGTGCGACCTGGGCTGCTGCTTCGGTATTGTAGGCGGGGCTCGATGCGAGCATGCGGCCGAATAGGGCAATGTCGGCGGCGGTATGTTGTTTTCGCAGTAAGGCCAATTGTTCGTTGCTTGGTGCGCCATCGCCGTTGGCTAATTCGTCAATGAGCTTTGTGATTGCCTGCTGCTCTTCCGGACTGAAGTGTGCGAGTTGTTCGATTTCCAGTTCAGTCTGGCGTTTGTTTTCATCGGCGTCGACCTTCTCTTTTTTTGAAAGTGTTTTGAGTTTACCGAACACGCCAGCGATGGCTTGGGCATAGCTGAAGGCTGCTTTGTCTTTAACGCCTTTTTCCAGTAATTGCTGATAGATATCCCGCCCCATTTCCTTGGTTCGGACCCCCAAATGATCTGTTAGTGCTGAGCGAAATATGTCGGATGTACGCCACGCTCGTTTGAGGCTTTGCGAAGAGACACGCAGGCGATTCGCACCCCCCATCATTGCGGTTTTTGGGCGCCCGAGATCATCACGATTGAGGTTGGCTGGTGGATAAGAGGTCAGCAGGTGCAGTTGAATGAATTTACTCATGGTTTCGTCCTTGTAGTTGTTCAGGCGGTTTTTGTTTCAGGCACAAAGGGAAAGTAGGCGAAGGCCCAGCGCTTACGCACGCTATCATCCCAGTAGTAGACGGAACTGATCAGGTCGGGCAGGTTGGCAGTATGCCCGAGCATGTGCAATATGCGGATCATGGCCAGATAGAGATCATCAGGTTTCTCCTGTAGCAGTCGGCGAAAGCGCAATTCACTGATGACAGGTTTGCCGTCACCGGCCATGGCGCGGGCGAGGTCGCGTGCTGTGGTATGCCGACAATGTGCTAAAAGGCCGACAACCCGGGCGAGCCGTAACTCCCAGTTGTGGTCACTGTTCAGAAAGGGTTCGAGACGTTTGCACAATCGGATATATGCTGGATGAAGCATGACCTGAGTCGGGCCGTTACAGCGGCGCAGTGTGGCGCGGGTACCCTTGTCATTTTCCAGTGATTGCCACCAGGTTGTCAGTATCCCGGTACCGGAACCATCGGGTGCAAATACATTGCTCATGCGGCTTTCTCCTTATTGTTGAGTTGCAGTTTTTCCTTCAATTTCTTGCTGTAGAGCCAGTTTTTAAGTTTCTTGTGGGCAGTGGCGATGCGTCTTGGGTTGACAGTTTCGAAGTCACCGCGGCTGGTCCAGTAATCAAACAGCTGAAAGGCGCTATCACACAGCGTTCGATGCCACTCTCTCAGTATCTGGGTTTCGGTCTGGTCTCTGTCGAGTTGGTCTTTGAGTGTTTTCAAGGCAGTGAAGAAGGCATTTTCGGTGTGACTGAAAAAGGCTTCCTGCAGAAAATTGGTATCGCCTTTGGCATCGCCGGGACGTTTGAACCAAGCCTCCTTGATGCAACTGCGGGTCATGCTTGCGACACCTGTGGCTGTTTCGATAAGTATTTCGGCTGTTTCGTTGAACTGCCCCCGGATATCGGCGTCGAGCATGAATAGCGGGAAGGTGCTTTCGTACCAGCAACGAGCCTTCATGTTGTCCATATCGTAGCCGAAGGTGCGTATGAGTAATTGCTCGTTTTGCAGTTGGCGTCCTTCCAAAAAACTTTTTACCACTTTGGCGGGATGATTGTGGGCGTTGTCACTTACCAGCCCTAACCAATGTTTGTATTGCAGGCCTCCGGGTTGGGCGTGCTGTGGCAGGGCCAGGCCGTCCTTGTTATCGATGTGTGGGCTAAGCGGATGTTGCCATGGGCCTTCGTAGTTGATGCCATAGTTTTGTGTGGTGTATTGGCTGACCAGCCTGTCGGATTCCTGGTTACACAGGCCACAATTCCCACCGGTTGTTTGTTTCCAGTCGAGGCGTATGCGCCGGGGCATTCCCCAAAACATTTGTAGAGGATAGGCATCTTGCGAGTAGGTGGCTTGTCCAGTTTTTGGCTCACTGGTTCGGGTGTTGGCCATCCAAGGAAAAGTTGCGGCTGGATTTGATAAATCGGTATTGCCGCTCAGGGTTGCCAGATCGGTCTTGTTGAGCGCATTGAGCCAGCAACTTCGCCAGAGTGTCTGGTCTAGCGATTGATTGTTGTCTGCGCCATGCTGGGTATCCAGTACAATCAGAGAGGTCAGAGGGCCGCCCCCGCGCAGGGAGGTGCGATGGCCTGCGCCACCACTAGGGGCATTGGTTTGTAGTGTGAATAATGCTGTTACAGCACAACTTGGACAGAGTTTTTCAATGCCACCTCGCTTGATAAAGTGGTCGGCATTTTGTTTTTGTGTCTGTGCACCAGGGGCGTCGATCAAGAGGTTGGCAATAGGTTTTGGCTCGCCTTCCAGAGGATTATAATCCTGCATGAATGCCGGCCCCTCACCATCCAGATTGAATGCGGGCGAATAGGGTTGAAAAAGTTGTTTGAGTTCTCCAGACGCTGGCGGATTTTCAAGCCACTCTCCCCAATGGTTGTTGTCATCCGGCGGGCAGGCGGTTTGTAACAAGCCGATTAGAAATTGCAGCAAAGCACCGTTGAAATCGGGGCGGGGTGCTGCCAGTGCCAGCACGTCAGGGTCGCTGATTTCCCAGGGGGCAATGTAAATCTCTCCCTGAGTGGTGCGTACGGATAGCCATTTGTCTTCGAGTAGATTCATAGATCGGTTCCTTGAGTTACCGTGTATTCCTTCTCTGTCATCAAGCCGATTTCTGGGCTGTAATAAATAGGTGATTTTTCGCCTTTCTGGTTGATGGTGATGCCTTGCCATAGATCGGATGCTATTGAAACCAACGTCATTAGCAGACCCCATTTTCCCTTGGCAGGCAGGCTGGTTTTGCAGGTTTCCAGTACGTCAGCTGGGATGTCCACTTGAGATTCACAAGCATCGGTTACTGCCCGTCGCACAGTCAGGCTGGATTGTTGCCAGGCAAACGGCGGTGTGTTGTGCAGTGGTGTCAGCTCTCCATCCTGCCACTTGGCTAGCCATACCTGGGTGGTCTCTTCGCCCAACCGGGTGGGGGTATCGGCATCGTCCCACCAGTTATTGGTGTGTTCACGCGAATATCCTCCCTCCAGGTGCAGGCGATTGAGCTTGCCTTGACCCTGTTGCGCCTTTTGGTTGCCTTCTGCCGTGGTATCAATTTCCTGTAGTCCTTCTGGTATCTCGGCTTCGAGTCCATAGACACCTTCAATCAGGCTGCGGGCATGCGGAAACCGTTCTGTTCTTTGAGCAGTTTCATGCCCAGCCATAGTTGGGCGTGGTTTTCATAGACGGCCTGGGCTCGGGGGAATGCTTGTTTGAACCAATCGGGGGTGGGCTCTTCTTGCCACTCTGGTGCATGGATGGTCAGTATAGGTTCCAGGCGTTGATCATGGTTATTGATGGGGTTGCCTTTTACATCCCGTCGATGCCGGTGCAGGCGGCCTGCACGTTGGATCAGCAGGTCGATGGGAGCCAAGTCGGATATCAGATGGTCAAAATCAAGATCCAGCGACTGCTCAACCACTTGGGTAGCGATCAGTAACTGGCCAGCGCGTTGATTGTAGTCACTCTTTTTACCGAAGCGTTGGAGGACACGATTCTCGATGGTGATTCGGTCGGCCAGGCAGAAGCGGGCATGGAAGAGGTCGATCTGCCATTCCGTGTGGGTACTCTTCAGCCAGGAATAGGCCTCGTGCGCATCCGCTACGGTATTGCATATCCAGCATGCGCAATCACCCTGTTCCATCCATTTCGACAACTGCTGTTCAATCTGATCTCTCAGGCTGATGAAATCGACAGACACGCGGCGTTTTACCTCTGACCGGGTTTGCAGTGCATGTTCTTCGACGGACTCGTCGTTGAAATGTGTGAGCAGTGGATAATCTGTTTTGTCCGTGGTGGGTTTTGACTTGCCCGTCCCCTCGGCAAAAGCTCTCATAAGTCGTTCTCGCTGAGCTTTTGGTAAGGTTGCAGAGAGAAGAATGGCGCTACCGCCCGCCATGGCATGAGCGGTGAGAAGGCGTCACAGGCATGTACCTCGTCTACCAGCAAGACTTTGTTGCTCAGGCCAAGCAGCCGCAGTGACTGGTGTTTGTTGGGTAGGATGCTGAGCAGTGCTTGGTCGATAGTGCCGATACCAATCTCTGCCAACAGTGCCTTTTTGCGGTTATCGGCCAGCCATTCGCCGCAATGTATGGATGCAGGTGAGACTCCTTCGTTTGGGTAGCCAGCTTCAGGGTGTTTACTTTGAGGGATGAGTGATTGGCGAAATTTATCAGAAAGGTCGCGTGCGCCATGGGCCAGTACCAGTGACGGGGCGGTATTGCTCTCGTAAAACTCCCGGTAGATGTTACCCACACGGTCATACATGGCATTGGCGGTGGCCATGGTGGGGAGACCGAAGTAGAGGCCATTGGCCAAACCTGCGGCCATCAAGCGATGGGCAATGAGCAAGGCGGCTTCGGTTTTACCTGCACCAGTAACATCCTCAAGAATAAATAATTGTGGTTGACGGCCTAGTGTTAGTGTCGTCGCCAAGTCCTGTAAAGGTGTCGGATTGGCGTCTTGCTTGATATTGAGCAGTTGGGACAGCTCAATAGATTGGCTTGGCCTGGCGGTCAGTAGCTCAGTTTTCGCAATTGCTGTGCCTGCCTGCTGCTTGGCGACTTTCCAATATTCTTCGAAGGAAGCGGGTGATGAGTTGTAAGCGAAGAAATCGGCATTTGAACCTATCCAGTCACATAAGACAGCAAAACCTGCAAGCCACCAGGATGCCTGACGCGTTGCTTGCATGTCCCACTTGGGAAGTGTTTCAGTGAAGCAGGGGAACAGTATGAGGATGTCATCGATGAAGGCGATCGCAGCTTGCTGGTCTGCTTCGGAAAAATAGCGTTCATGCCGGATATGTTGGGCTGATGGTGGCTTGCCGTGGTGACCGGTCATGGCGAGCATGCAGATGTCGGCAGGGTGTGGGCCTTCTCCTCCTCTGCCTGTGCATGGGATCAGACCGGTCTGCTGCCAGCGTGGTTTGAGTACGCGTTGCCAGAAGGTATAACCGAGCTGGTCGTGGCGTATGTCGTATTTATGAGTGTTTGCGGCGGCAGAGTTGATGGCTTGCGTAATGTCCGGTCGCAATGCCTGAAACCCGGAGGAAAATTTCCCGAGATCATGAAGAGCCAGTAGTGTTGGCAAGCTGGCGTGGAGGTCTTTTTCTGTCAATCCTGTCAGGCGTTGGAGGGTTTTCCGTAGCGGATGGTGTTTTTTCAATAGCCGCTGGCCTACCGCCGCCACATCCAGGCAGTGATACGGCAGCAGGTGACAGCCCAGTTTGTCTGTTTGATCGTATGCGGCCTTGCCCCAATATCGATAATAGAGCGCCAAGGTTTCCATCTATTTGTCGTCCTGTTCATCCATGTGTGAATTACCTTACTCCTGTCATGTCTTTTATGTCAGCATAAACCGTTTCATGTGCTCAAAAAAACACTAAACCGTATCCGTCGCCAGGGGTTGTCGTCTTCCAATAATCGCACGATGCGTCCTTCCAACAGCTCGCCCCGGTCCATCATCTGGGCGAGGGTGCGGTTTTCGCTGCGCGGGACGTATCCCAGGTGTTCGTTTTTGAACCAGACGGCGATTGCATTGCGGTCGTATCGGTTGGCGGACTCGCGGCGCAGTTTCAGGGTCTCTCCGATCTGAAGAAACTGCCATATGCCTTGAGCGCGGTGGTATTGGTAACCGGCCAGGGGGGACTCTTGCAGTAGCACCCGGCGTTTTGGTTCAAGAAGTTGGGTGTTGGCATTGATTCGTCCACTCAGCCCGATGCCCAGGCTGCCAAACAAGGTGTGCAGGAAAGTTCGGCGTAACATGATCTGTTGCTCCTTTTGTTAGAGGCTACAGTCACCATAACAAGGGGGGTGGCTCAAACCGTGAGTCCGCGAGTAATAAATTTCCCGCTTTTAGGGTAGTTTGGGTGGCTGTGCAGGGTGGCTGTGCAGGGTGGCGAAGGGATTAGCGTCAAATTTTACTCTGGCCTGGGGTGTGGCTTCTTTAAAATGTGACAGTGTAGGGTGCGCTGTGCGCACCATGATTGTTGCAATTGCTTATTCTGGTGCGCATGGCGCACCCTACCAAATATGAAATTAGGAGAGAGGAAAGTTGCTGGAGTATATCTTTTTCGATGAGCGCCCCTGGCGGCGTTTTATTGAGTTTTTGCAGGATCAGGAGATGGTGCCGGAGACATCAAAAGACGACGAGGGCTGGTTGGTGATGTTGCCGGAGGATATCGACGACGATCTCAATGATCGGGTTGAGGCCTTCTACGACAAGATGCTGGACTTCAACGAGATTTTGGTTGCGGAAGCCGAGGGAGAAGATCACGTGCATGCGGCCGGAGTCAATATCACCCTGAAGGACGGCCGTACTGTGCAGGCGGCTATCGATCCGAAGGTCATGCGGCGCCTGCTGGAGGTCGTGACGGCGGAAGAGTTGGGGGATCTGGTCAACGCTATCGCCGATGCGGTGGAAAATCCTGACCAGCCTTCGATCTGTCAGCGCTGATTCGCTTCCTGCTGCGCCTGTTTTAGTTTTTCTTCGGAACGCTGCATGGATGCCTCCAGCTTTGAGGCAGCGAGGCGGGCCGCCTTTTTTCGCTCCACCAGTTCGATGTACTGCTTGGGGGTCAGGGTGACGTCCTGCTCCGGCGGGGCATCGGAGGTTTTGAGTACATAATAGATGCCGCCGATCAGGACGATGAGTACGGCGAAAAAAACGGTTCTGTTCATGCTTTGTGGTCTGGTCAGATGGTTAAATACACCTCAAGTATGGCCTAATTTTCGCCGTGCAGCCTTAGAATGGGCCAATCCTTTTCCCCTGCGTGGCGGAGCAGTGTCTCATCCGGGTCGACCGCCACGGGATGGTCGACGCGTTCCAGCAGGGGGATGTCGTTGTGGGAGTCGCTGTAGAACCAGCTATTCTGCAGATCCATGCCTTTTTCTTCGAGCCATCGGTTGAGCCGGTTGACCTTGCCGATCTGAAAACAGGGTTCTCCCGCCACTTCTCCGGTATATCGGTCGTCGATTTTTTCAGGTTCGGTGGCGATCAGGTTCTCCACGCCAAATCTTTCGGCGATGGGAGTGGTGACGAAGGCATTGGTGGCAGTGATGATCATCAGCTCATCTCCTGCATCCCGGTGTTTTTGCAGCAGTTGTCGGGCGCTTGTGCTGATGATCGGGTCGATTTTATCGGTCAGGAACGCTGCCCGCCATTTCAGCAACTGATCCGGTTCATGGTCACGCAACGGTCGCAGGGAAAAACGCAGAAACTCAAGGATATCGAGCCGGCCCTCTTTGTACTCCTGGTAGAAACGCTCGTTTTCGCGTTCGTAGAATTCGCCATCCACAACCCCGTTCTCCACCAGCCAGGTCCCCCAGAGATAGTCGGAGTCCCCGGCCAGCAGTGTGTTATCGAGGTCGAAGAGGGCAAGGGCCATGGGTTAAATCCTGTTGGTTGAGGAAATCTTCCTGCGAAGAGTCCCAAAAGAGCCAAGGTACCGGATTTTTCTTTATAAGCAAAGTCTTATGTTGCCTGGTTTGCTTGCCGATAAACTGGGTTTATGGAAAAATCACAGTACCCTGTTAACTGGACTAAGAGTTGAACCTTTGATCGATTCTGATGGTTTTCGACCCAATGTCGGCATCATTCTCTGCAACAACCATCGACAGTTGTTCTGGGGACGCCGTGTGGGCCAGAATGCCTGGCAGTTTCCTCAGGGTGGAATTAATAGCGATGAGACGCCTGAACAGGCGATGTATCGGGAACTGGAAGAGGAGGTCGGCCTGAAGCCCCACCAGGTCGAGATCATGGGCTCAACGCGGAACTGGTTGCGCTACCGTCTCCCGGCGCGTTATATCCGTAAGAACTGCCAGCCCCTCTGCATTGGGCAGAAGCAGGTCTGGTTTCTGTTGAAGACAAAATGCCCAGAGGATTCGTTCTGCTTCGACGGCACCGACACACCGGAATTTGATGAGTGGCGTTGGGTGAAATACTGGCTGCCGGTGCGGGAAGTGATCTATTTCAAACGCAGTGTTTATGCCCGTGCTCTGGAGGAGTTGGCGCCGCTGCTCTATCCTGAAGGCATGCCGACGCGTTCGCATTCGAACTATTTGCGGCAAAACCGGCGCTGAAAGGCGTGTTCGGGGCCTCTGAGCAATTAAGAGGTTTCCAGCGAAGAGTGAGCAGGAGCGGCGCCCCTACAATTTTGTCCCGTTTGTTTGACCTGATCTCAGAGGGCTAATGCTCGAAACCCTGCATCGAATTGTCAAAGAGGTAAACGCCGCCCCCGATCTGGGTGAGGCGCTGGAACTCATTGTAACGCGGGTGAAAAAAGCGGTGGGTGCCGATGTCTGTTCCGTCTACCTGACCGATTTCGAGAGGCGCGAACATGTACTGCGGGCCACGGAAGGTTTGCAGTCCGCTGCTGTCGGTAAAGTCAGGCTCCCCCTGCATCGGGGGCTGATTGGGCTGGTATGCGAGCGCGCCGAGCCGGTCAACGTTGCGGATGCCCCCGATCATCGTCACTATCTGTTTGCCCATGAGACGGGTGAAACCCGCTATCACGGTTTTCTCGGTGTGCCGATTATCCAGAATCGCAGGGTACTCGGCGTACTGGTGGTGCGTCAGATTGAGCAGCGTACCTTCGATGACAGCGAGGTAACCTTTCTTTTTACTCTTGCCGCACAGCTTGCAGGCGCCATTACCCATGCCCAGGCGAGTGGCGAACTTGTCGCCATGGAGGGTGTGGCGCCCCCCACCCGTTTTCTGCAGGGACGTGCAGGTGCCCCAGGCGTGGCCCTGGGCACGGCGGTAGTCGTCTATCCCCCTGCCGATCTGGATGCAGTGCCTGACCGCAAGGCAGAAGACCCCGAGCAGGAGGAGGAGGATTTCCGCACCGCAGTGGCTGCTGTGGTGGAGGATTTGATGGCCCTGGAAGACCGGGTGGAGGACAGTCTGCCTGCTGAAGACCGGGCGCTGTTCGATGCCTGGCTCATGATGCTGGGCAGCGACTCTCTGATCGGTAAGACAGTGGAACGCATCATGGCTGGCGATTGGGCGGCCGGTGCCTTGCGTCAGACCATCGAAGAGCATGCCAAGGTGTTCGATGGCATGGACGATGTCTACCTGCGGGAGCGGGCATCTGATGTGCGCGATCTGGGCCGCCGCATACTCATGCACCTGCAGCAGGAGCGCTCCGGTCCGGTCGACTATCCGGAGGACACCATCCTGGTAGGTGATGAGGTCAGCGCCATGCAGCTTGCCGATGTACCGATGGAACGTCTTGCGGGACTTGTTTCAGCCAAGGGCGCCAGTTTCTCCCATGTCGCCATATTGGCACGGGCGATGGGCGTTCCTGCAGTCATGGGGGTGAGCGATCTGCCCGTGGGGCGGGTCGATGGGCGTTTCCTCATCAGCGATGGTTACCGGGGGCGTATCTATGTTTCACCGGCGCCGTCGGTGAGAACAGAGTACCTGCGGTTGGCGGAGGAGGATCGGGCATTGAGCGCCGAGCTGGAGGCGACCCGTGATCTGCCTCCAGAGACCTCCGACGGGGTGTCGGTGCGGCTCTATCTGAACACTGGTCTGGTTTCCGAGATGAGTACACTGGGTTCCGATGAGGCAGCGGGGGTCGGTCTCTATCGAACAGAAGTCCCCTTTATGGTGCGCGACCGTTTCCCCAGTGAAGAGGCGCAGACCGCAAACTATCGGAATGTTCTTGAGACCTTTGCCCCCAGGCCGGTCACCATCCGCACCCTCGACATTGGTGGCGATAAGCCTCTACCCTATTTTCCGGTCAATGAGTCCAACCCATTCCTTGGCTGGCGCGGTATCCGTATCTCACTGGATCATCCGGAGATCTTCCTCACCCAAGTGCGTGCCGTGCTGCGTGCAGCTGTCGGCTTGGATAATCTGCAGCTGCTATTGCCAATGATCAGCAATGTGAGTGAGGTGGATGATTCACTGCTGCTGATTCAGCGGGCACACGATGAACTGATCGAAGAGGGCCATGGGGTGAAGATGCCCCGTGTCGGTGTGATGATAGAAGTGCCCGCTGCGGTCTATCAGGTGGAAGCGTTGGCGCGCCGGGTCGATTTTCTCTCTGTCGGCACCAACGATTTGACCCAGTATCTGTTGGCGGTGGATCGCAACAACTCCCATGTGGCGGAGATCTACGACGATCTGCATCCCGCTGTGTTGCGGGCCTTGATTCAGGTAGTGGAGGGGGGCAGGCAATTTCACCGGGAGGTAAGCGTCTGTGGTGAGATGGCAGGCAGCCCTGCAGCGGCGGTCTTGCTGCTGGGCATGGGGGTCGAAAATCTTAGTATGAGCGCCAGCAGCCTGCTACGGGTGAAGTGGGTGATTCATTCCATCAGCCGCGCCAGGGCCAGGGAACTGCTGCAGGCGGCGCTGCGCTGCGAAAAGGCTGCTGAAGTCAGGGCGTTGCTCAGCAATGCGCTGGAAGAGATAGGGCTGGGTGGTTTGGTCAGGGCGGGTAAATAGGTCGCGCAGTGGTTGTCATGAAATATTTTTTTAAAACTTGCACGACTATTTTCATCGTATTGACGATGGTCGGTGCTGTTTATGCAAATACTGACAGGTTGGGAAGCAGTGACCACCCCCTGATATCCAGGATGCAGGGTTTCTGGATAGCTTCCTATAAAGAGAGTGAAATTGATTCGCATTCATTTCGCGATAATGCCAAAAATAAAATTAACATTGAAGGGCATTACTACCATATCGAATATCGTCTGAAAAAAGGTGCCCAAGCGCCAGGCCGTTTGAGGATACTCAAGCATCATGAAAATGCGTTAAAAGGGACAGATGCTGAAATCTTAAAGAGAACAAAAAAAGATTTGTACTTCAAAGTCGCAAAAGAGGGCCAGGAGACCTGGATTCAAGTCCATGCTTTGGAGCGCGTCTACCGCTTGACCATCGTGGAACGCGAGCAGAAGGAACAAAAAGTTGAGGCCAAACCCGAGGCATCGCCGGCAGATAATGCGATCAATGCAGCAGATATCCATGAGGCCGCAAAGAGCGGGACTCTGGATGTGGTTAAAGCGCTTATTGCTAAAGGAGAAAAAGTTAACGCAAAAGATGATCGTAACCTCACGCCTCTCTATTATGCTGCACACGCCGGTCACAAAGAAATATGCCAATTTCTTATAGATCAGGGTGCCGATGTTAATGCAGCCCCAGAACCTTTCTATACCCCTATACGCGGCCCTCAACAAGCGTAATAAAAATGGCGAGGAAATTTTCAAGTTGCTTGTTGAACGGGGAGCTGATTTTAACATGATGGTTGGAGGCTATGCGTTGCTGCACAATGCTGCTTTAAGCTGCCATGATGAGGGTCAAAGGCATATTGCTGAGTTTCTGATTTCTAAAGGGGCGGACATCAATGTTAGGGGTTATCAGGATAAAACGCCTCTGCATATGGTGGGTTGCAAGGAGATTGGCGAGCTTCTCATTTCAAAGGGGGCCGATATTGAAGCCAGGGATAAAAACGGCCGAACACCACTGTTTGAGGCCTGTTCCAGAAAAAGAAAGGAGATTTGTCGTCTTCTCATATCCAGGGGAGCGGATGTCAATGCCAGAAACAACCGTAGCTGGACCCCTTTGCGACAGGCGCTTGAGAAGGGTTATTCCGAAGTTGTCGATATCCTGAAAAAACACGGCGGGGTTAAGTGACGCAGCTCTGACAACTTAAGGAATTGATGAATGAGGTCACCATGAAACGTTTTTATCAAGTAAGCATCAGCTTACTCATTTTATTGGCAATAGTCGGCAGTATTCAGGCACAAAATGACCGCAAAAGGGGTTGGTGGTTTCATTAACCTGCTGTGCGGTATTCAACTCATAGGATACGGGGTGGTAACAAGGGGAGGGGGTGCTGGTGAGACTGTGATGTCATTTTGATACCCATTAGGATAAATGACGCACTGGACGGATCCATTTTCGGGGCGAAACTTCCTTGTAGGTCTTCCGGTTGGAGATCCTGACCATTCATCTACAATAATGAAAAGCCCATTGACGGGTAACCATGAGGAGTGCGAATGAGAAATCTGTTTTTGATGGTCTGTCTGCTGCCTGCGCTGCTGATCGCGGCAGAACGTGGTCCGGCGGTGAAGAATTATCCTGCAGATCAGGTGACGGACGGCGTCTATGTCATTCATGGCCCGCTGGGTCGGCCCTCGGTGGAGAACCAGGGTTTCATGAACAATCCGGCCTTTATCGTCACCGATGAAGGCGTGGTGATTGTCGATCCCGGCGCCAGTGTGCAGATCGGCGAGATGGTGCTGCGTCAGATCCGCAAGGTCACTGACAAGCCGGTGGTTGCGGTGATGAATACCCACATCCATGGCGACCACTGGTTGGCCAATCAGGCGATCCGGTCTGCCTATCCGAAGGTGGCGATCTATGGTCATCCCAATATGATTGCCAAGATCGAAGAGGGCGAAGGCCAGAGCTGGGTCGATTCACTGTTGAGCATGACGGATAATGCAACCAGGGGAACGGAGGTCGTAGGGCCAAATCATGCGATTGATCATGGTGGTGAAGTTACCTTGGCCGGACTCAAGATCCGGTTTTTGTTCGAGCCCAAGGCCCATAGCGACTCCGATTTGATGATCGAGGTTCCTTCAAAGAAGTTACTGTTTCTTGGGGACAATGTCATGCTTGGTCGTCTGGGTCAGATGCGGCATGGGACGTTTAAGGGCAATATCGCGGCCATTGATATGGCTCTGAAAGTGGATGCGGCGGTTTTTGTGCCTGGCCACGGCGCAACCGGCGGCCGTGAGGTTCCGAAAACCTACCAGCGTTATCTCTCCACCCTCAGAAATGAGGTGGCGAAGCAGCTGGATGAGGGCTTGAGCGACTACGAGATCAAACCCATCGTGGTGAAACTGCTCTCCGATTACAAGGATTGGGTCGATTTTGATATGGAGGTGGGCAGCCACGTAAGCATTGCCTATCTTGAAGTGGAAGCAGAGATGTTTTAAGACTTCATGATGTGAGTTATGAGTCAGAACGTAGGGTGCGCCGCGCGCACCATGATTGCTGAAACTGCTTATTCTGGTGCGCTCGGCGCGCCCTACCCGACTTCATGAGGTGAATGATGAGTCAGTCTTTGAAAGGAACCCGCACGGAAAGAAACCTGATGACCGCCTTTGCCGGTGAGTCTCAGGCACGCAATCGTTATACCTATTATGCAGGTGCCGCTCGCAAAGAGGGCCTGGTGCAGATCGCCCATATTTTCGAGGAGACTGCGAACCAGGAGAAGGAACACGCCAAGCGTTTCTACAAGTTTCTCGAAGGTGGAGAGGTGGAGATTACAGAAACCTTTCCGGCGGGGGACATGGGAGATACTCTGGCGAATCTGCGCCACGCCGCTGCGGGAGAGGAACACGAGTGGACCACCATGTATCCGGGGTTTGCCAAGGTTGCCCGTGAAGAGGGTTTCGAACAGGTGGCAATGGCGTTCGAAGCGATCTCCATTGCGGAGAAACAGCACGGCAAGCGCTACCAGGATTTGGCGGATAACCTTGAAGCCGGACGGGTCTTCAGGCGCAACGGCAAGGTGGTCTGGCGCTGCCGCAACTGTGGCTATCTGCATGAGGGAGATGAGGCGCCGGGTGTCTGTCCCGCCTGTCTTCATCCACAGGCCCACTTCGAGTTGCTGGGGGAGAACTGGTAGGCGTTTGCCTGATCCGCTACGCTTGATCAGGCCTACCAATCCACGCTGAAATCCACCGGTAGATCCTTGCGCTGCTATTTTGTCGGTTTTGCTCTAAAATGCGTCCTTTGTCGGCGATTCGTCGTTGAATCCATAACTGTTTGGAGTCCTTCCCATGCAGCGCACAGCGCAGGTGGAACGCAATACACTGGAGACTCAGATCAGCGTTACGCTGAATCTGGACGGTACGGGTACCTCCCGTTTCGCGACCGACGTCCCTTTTCTTGACCACATGCTGGATCAGGTAGCCCGTCACGGCCTGATCGACCTGGAGATTGATGCCAAGGGCGATCTGGAGATCGACGCGCACCACACGGTGGAGGATATCGGCATCACCCTGGGGCAGGCGCTGGCCAAGGCACTGGGGGATAAAAAGGGTATCCGCCGTTATGGTCACGCCTATGTGCCGCTGGACGAAGCGCTCTCCAGGGTGGTGGTCGACTTCTCCGGCCGTCCCGGTCTGGAGTATAACGTGGCCTTTACCCGCGCCCGTATCGGTGAGTTCGACGTGGATCTCTTTCTGGAATTTTTTCAGGGACTGGTCAACCACGCCGGTATGACCCTGCACATCGACAACCTGCGGGGCATCAACGCCCACCATCAGGCCGAGACAGTATTCAAGGCGCTGGGCCGGGCGTTGCGCATGGCGCTGGAGCCGGATCCCCGCATGTCCGACGTGGTGCCTTCCACCAAGGGCACACTGTAAACTTACCCCAATATTATAAAGAGCAGTATTTCGATGGCACAACGCATCGCAGTCATTGACTACGGTATGGGTAACCTGCGCTCCGTCGCCAAAGCGGTGGAGCATGTCACCGCTCCCGGCGACGAGGTGCTGGTGACCGATGATCCGACCCTGATTCTCAGCTCCGACCGGGTGGTCTTTCCCGGCCAGGGGGCAGCTCGCGACTGCATGGCCGCTATCTCCGACCACCATCTGAACCGGGCGATCCTGGATGCGGCACAATCCAAGCCGTTTCTGGGTATCTGCATGGGGCAGCAGGTGTTGATGGAGTTCAGCGAGGAGAATGGTGGTACCGAACTGCTCGGTCTCTATCCCGGCAGGGTGCGCCATTTTCCCGGTGGACGCGGACCCGATGGGACTCTGTTGAAGATCCCGCATATGGGCTGGAACCGGGTGAGCCATAATCACGATCATCCCCTCTGGGAGAATATCGATGAAGGTAGCCGTTTCTACTTTGTACACAGCTACTATGTCGATCCTGATGATGGCGATTTGATAGAGGCCACCACCGACTTCGGGGTTACCTTCGCTAGTGCCATTGGTCGGGATAATCTTTTTGCGGTGCAGTTTCATCCGGAGAAGAGCGCTGATGACGGTCTGCAACTGCTGAAGAATTTCGTTAATTGGGATGTTTAGTTTGTCTGTAGCGGCGCCCTCGCCGCGATTACCCGGTAGTTTGATAGATCGCGGCGAGGGCGCCGCTCCTACGCTAATCAGGAAAGTATTGTGTTACTAATCCCCGCAATCGATTTGAAAGATGGTCAGTGTGTGCGCCTGCGCCAGGGCCGCATGGAGGACGATACCGTCTTCTCCGACAACCCGGTTGAGATGGCAGGCCGCTGGGTTGAAGCTGGCGGTCGGCGTCTGCACCTGGTGGATCTCAACGGTGCCTTCGCCGGTGAGCCGGTCAACGGTGGCGTTATACAGGGTATCGCAAAAGCCTATCCCGACATGCCGATTCAGGTGGGCGGCGGCATTCGCGACGAGGCGACCATTGAGGCCTATCTGAAGGCGGGTGTGACCTACTGCATCATCGGCACTCAGGCGGTGAAAGAGCCTGATTTTGTGGCCCGCGCCTGCAAAGCGTTTCCAGGTCATGTCATCGTTGGCCTGGATGCCAAAGAGGGCATGGTGGCGATCAATGGCTGGGCGGAGGTCACTGATCAAGAGGTGACCGAGTTGGCGCGCCGTTTTGAAGATGATGGGGTTTCTGCCATCGTCTACACCGATATCGGCCGTGACGGCATGATGACCGGCCCCAATGTGGAGGCCACAACGGCGCTGGCCAATGCCATCAACATTCCTGTCGTGGCCTCCGGCGGTATCACCAATATCGGTGATATTGAAGCGCTGTGCAAAGCTGATACCTCCAACATCACCGCCGCCATTACCGGCCGGGCGATCTACGAAGGGACGCTCGACTTCGCCGAAGGCCAGAGACTGGCGGATGAGTTGACGGGGTGAGTTTTCACCACGAAGGTCACGAAGGGTTTAAGTTTTTCTTCGTGTCCTTTGTGGTTAAGCAAAGGTAAATAAAGCATGCTAGCCAAACGTATCATCCCCTGTCTCGATGTAGACAACGGCCGCGTGGTCAAGGGCGTCAAATTCGTGGAGATCCGTGATGCGGGCGACCCGGTGGAGGTGGCGCGCCGCTATAACGAAGAGGGTGCGGATGAGATCACCTTTCTCGATATCACCGCCAGCTCAGACGACCGAGAGACCATCGTCCACGTCGTGGAGCAAGTGGCGTCGGAGGTCTTCATTCCCCTGACTGTGGGTGGCGGTATCCGGGTGGTGGAGGATGTGCGCCGCATGCTCAATGCCGGCGCGGATAAGGTGGCGATCAATACCGCGGCGGTTTTTAATCCGGAGTTCGTCAAAGAGGCCACCACCAAGTTCGGTTCCCAGTGCATCGTGGTTGCCATTGACGCGAAGAAGGTGAGTGGCGATGGAGAACCCCTGAAGTGGGAGATTTTCACCCATGGCGGCCGCAAGCCCACCGGTATCGACGCCGTCGAGTGGGCGAAGAGGATGGCGGGCTACGGCGCCGGTGAGATCTTGCTCACCAGCATGGACCGGGACGGCACCAAGATCGGTTTCGATAACAAACTGACCCGGGCCATTGCCGAGGCGGTGCCGATCCCGGTGATCGCCTCCGGTGGCGTGGGTAACCTGCAACATTTGGTGGATGGGGTGAAAGAGGGCGCGGCAGACGCCGTTTTGGCCGCCAGTATCTTCCATTTCGCCGAGTACAGCATCGGCGAGGCTAAACGCTTCATGCAGGATCAGGGCGTCGAGGTCCGTCTGTGAGCTGGCTTGGCAATATAAAATGGGATGAGCAGGGTCTGGTGCCCGCTATCGCCCAGGAGAAAGGGACGGGCACTATCCTGATGGTGGCCTGGATGGACCGGGAGGCCCTGCGGCTGACGCAGGAGACTGGTCACGCGGTCTACTGGTCCCGTTCCCGCAAGAAACTCTGGCACAAGGGCGAGGAGTCGGGACACCAGCAGATAGTCAGCGCAATCCGGGTCGATTGCGATGCGGATGTAGTACTGCTGGAAGTGGAGCAGAAGGGCGGCATCGCCTGCCACACCGGTCGCCACAACTGTTTCTACCGGGAACTGCAGGATGGTGAGTGGGTCGAAGTGTTACCAGTGCTGAAAGATCCTGAACAGATTTATAAGTGATTTTCAACGCAAAGGACGCAAAGAGCGTAGGGTGCGCTGTGCGCACCATGATTGCTGGTGCGCGCGGCACACCCTACCCGATGCTCATGTAGTTTCTAATATAGTGATTTAAAGATGAGTGATGTTTTGGAACAACTGGCCCAGGTGCTGGAGGAACGCAAGCAGGCGGAGCCTGACAGCTCCTATGTGGCCAAACTCTACGCCAAGGGGTTGGACAGCATCCTGAAAAAGATTGGTGAAGAGGCCACTGAGACTGTGATGGCGGCCAAGGACGGGGTGCCGGAGAAGATCATCTACGAGACTGCGGATCTGTGGTTCCACACCATGGTCCTGCTGGCTCAGCAAGGTCTGGGGCCAAATGATGTACTGCAGGAGCTGGAACGCCGTTTCGGGCTTTCCGGGTTGGAGGAGAAGGCCAGCCGCGGCAAATAGTGTCACTGGAATTCAGCCTGAGTGACAACGGTGCTTACCGCCGGGGCATAACTGGGGTATTATCCCCGCATTGATGGCCGAGGTTTCCTCTGGCCGGCACGAAAAAGATAGATAGACATCCGGTTTGAACCGGGGAGCGGAGAAGATTATGGGTATTGGTGGTATCAGTATTTGGCAGTTGTTGATTGTTCTGGCGATCGTTCTGCTGCTGTTTGGCACAAAACGGCTGAAGAATATCGGCTCTGACCTCGGCAACGCCGTCAAGGGCTTCAAAGGCGCCATGACTGACAGTGAAAAGGCCGAGTCCAGCGAAAAGCGCGAACAGATCGAAGAGTCTGAGTCCGGCACTGTAGTGGAAGGGGAAGTGACTTCCAAAGAGAAAGACAAGGTCTGATTCCTTTACCCCGTCTTGGGGACAGCTTGAGATCCAACCATGTTTGATATCGGTTTCTGGGAACTGGGCATTATCGCGCTTGTTGCGTTAGTGGTCATAGGTCCTGAACGCTTGCCCAAGGTGGCGCGTGTCGCAGGCCATTGGCTTGGCCGCGGCCGCCGTTTTGTGGCTAACGTCAAGGCGGATATCGACAAGGAGATCAAGGCGGATGAGCTGAAACAGATCCTCGAAAAGCAGATGTCCAACCCGTTGGAGGAGATTGTCGAAGATACCCGAAAAGATCTCTACGATGTCGAACGCTCTGCCTCCAAGTCGTTGAATGACGCCAAGAATACCCTTGAGGATCGCGAGATCCCCGGTACTGACAAGTAGGTTTCCGTTGGCTGAAAATCCCCAGGCTTCACCAAGTTCCGAACAGCCACTGGTCGCTCACCTTCTCGAATTGCGGGACAGGGTGCTGCGCATGGTCCTGGTTGTACTGGCGATCTTTCTGGTGCTGTTTCCTTTCGCCAATGACCTCTACATCATGGTTTCAGAGCCGTTGAGAAGCGCGTTGCCGGAAGGCAGCACCATGATCTCAACCAAACCGATCGACCCCTTCCTGATTCCGTTCAAGCTCAGCCTGCAGATGGCTGTTTTTTTGGCTATTCCCTTTATTCTCCACCAGTTCTGGGCCTTCGTGGCGCCGGGGCTTTATAAGCACGAGAAGCGACTGGTGATACCGTTGCTGGTTTCCAGCACCCTGCTCTTCTATCTGGGCGTGGCCTTCGCCTACTTCATCGTCTTTCCGCTGGTCTTCGCCTTTCTTACCAGCACTGCGCCGGAAGGGATCGAAATGGCTACCGATATGGGTAGTTATCTCGATTTCGTCATTACCCTGTTTTTTGCCTTTGGTATCGCTTTCGAAGTGCCGATCGCAACCATTATCCTGGTTTGGATGGGGGTGACGACACCGGAGAGCCTGAGATCCAAACGTCCCTATATCATCGTCGGTGCCTTTGTCGTCGGCATGTTTCTGACGCCACCTGATATCATCTCCCAGACTCTGTTGGCTCTGCCGATGTGGGTGCTATTCGAAATAGGCGTCTTCTTCTCCGCGAATTTCGTGCGCAAGAGAGAGGATGACTCCGAAGACGCGGGTGTCGAGCCTGCGATGGCGACGGCCACAGCCGGTTCTTCATCGGCAACCCCCGCGCCTGAGCCTCCGATGGGTTCAGAGATAGACCCTGCGATTGACTACGTCGACCCTGATCGTTTCGTGCCCCTGTCCGACGATGAGATGGAGGCCCAACTCGATGCCATTGAGGATGAGGAAGATGAGGACGATGGACCATCGGTGGAAGAGAGGTTTCGTCAGGTTCAGATATCCCGTGACGTCGGCGATGTAGAGCAGGCCCGCGAACTGCTCTATGAGATTCTGGAAGAGGGCAACGCCGACCAGCGACGGGTGGCCAGAAACATCCTGGCCCAGTTGGATACGCCGTAGGTTGCTGGTGAGCTTGCGCGGGTAGGGTAGGTTGGGTTAGGCCGTCTTTTTGGCCGTAACCCAACAATTTGCACCATTATTGTCGCGTTACGCTGGGCTAACACGACCTACTATTCTAGGAAGTGTAGGGTGCGCCATGCGCACCAAGACAGGCTAGGGGGCGGAGTCAAATATCTTCAGCGATAGCGCATCCGCGTACCATGTACCAGTGACAGGCTAATCTCTTCCGGCGTCAGCTCTTTGGGAAAAAAGGCCCCGGAGATCTTTGCGCCGTTGATGCTGGTCCCCTCCATTTGTGTTTCTGACAGATTCAATCCCCGCAGGTCTGCCTGACGCAGATAGGCGCCACGCATGTCCAGACCCCGTGCATCCAGTTCGCGTAGATCCAATCCCCGCAGATCCGCCTGCTGTAGATCGCAGGATTCTCCATCCGCCCTTCGCTGATTGAACTCGGTTATCTTCTCATCCCTCAATAACTGATACATAACGTCCTGCTTGATTTCGGGTTTCTGCATGTTTCTCTCCTATCTGCCCAGCGTGGTATGCAGTGCCTGCTGAGTTGCATAGACGGCTGCCGCAACAATGATGCCGGTAAAAATTACGCCGATGATGCCAAGAAGGATAGCCAATAATCTGGACAGAGGTTTTTTCGGCGTGAAATCACCGTAACCAATGGTCATTGCAGTGATGAAGGACATGTAGATGGCGTGGTTGATGGGTAAGGGCTCCTGCCGGGCAATCACAGCTGCGCTAAGCAGGATAAGCGTGACAAGAAACAGGAGAATGGGGGCGGTATAGAAAAGAGCCTGGGAAAATATCTGTAAAAAGTGCAGCGTCGTTTCCATGGTGTCCTCTTGTCTCTTGATGTTACTTATATTGCCAAGAAAGCTCTGTTAAATTGCGTTACTGTCATCTCGACCTTAGGGAGAGATCTCAAACTACAAAGCGCATAGCCAAGTTTCGAGGTATAAGATTTCTCTCTGCGTTCGAGTAGTGCTACACGGATGTAGCGTTTACGAACCTAAGGATGGAAATGACAATCAATCTGAGCTTCCTTAAGGCTAAGCCGACCCTCTTCTTCAATCAAGTGACGAATGAGGCTTCATTGTGCAGGCAAATAGTTTTTTTATCTTGTATTGGTTATTGTGGGGTATAAATCGATCCCTGGTTGACTGAAATTCATGGAGCACCCATGGCTTCCACCCCTCAAGTCTATTACAAACAAAACCGCCTAAAGCAGCTGCGGGCTTTTTGCCATGCTGCCCAGACCGGTTCTATCAGCGAGGCGGCAGAACGCATCTACCTCAGCCAGCCGACCGTATCCTTGCAGATCCAGGCGCTGGAGCGTGAATTCGACACAGTGCTGTTTGAACGTCGGGGTCCAAAGATCAAACTGACGTCGGAGGGGGCGATTCTCTACAAGTTGGCGCAGCCCCTCGTAGAGGGAATGGACAAGCTGCTGGAGACCTTTTCCGCCGCTTGCGGCAAGCTTGAGAGTGGTGAGCTCAATATAGCGGCGGGGGAGTCGACGATACTCTACATCCTGCCGGAGCCATTGCGGCGTTTTTCCGAACGCTATCCAGGTATACGGTTGAAACTGCACAATGTAACCGGGCGCGACGGGATGACGATGCTGCGCGCTGATGAGGCCGATTTTGCCATCGGGTCCATGCTGGAAGTGCCGGACGACGTAACTTACGAACCCATTGTGAACTATGGACCCGCGTTGATAACTCCGCTGGGGCATCCGTTGGCGGACAAGTCGAGGGTTACCCTGAATGACATCAGTCCGTATGGGCTGATCTTGCCGCCCCACCATCTGAGTACCTGGCGCATGGTCGACCTGGTTTTTGAACAGCACAATGCCAGTTACAAGGTCACCCTGGAAGCGGGAGGCTGGGAGGTGATCAAGCGGTATGTCGAGAATGGCCTGGGGATCTCGATCGTTACCGATCTCTGCCTGACAGGGGATGAAAAGGTCGTGAAGATTCCCCTCGGAGAATATTTCCCGGATCGCAGTTACGGCATTGTGCTGCGACGCGGTAAGTTCATTTCACCTCAATCAAAGCGGTTTCTTGAAATCATGCGGGAAGTGTTTGGTGGAAAGGAAAGTTTGGACCCCGGTCCGGAGTAGGAAAACCGCTCCTGCCATCGATGGAATCGGCAGGAATAGGATTACGCCGTGAAAACTGTACCGGTAATCTTTGGCGAAGTGCTTTTTGACTGTTTCGAGGACGGCAACCGGGTATTGGGTGGCGCCCCCCTTCAAAGTTGCCTGGAATCTGCAGGCGTTTGGCGCTGCCCCCTTGTTCATCAGTCGTGTCGGAGGCGATGCTTCGGGGAGGCGGATTCGGGACACTATGCAGCAGTGCTGGATCCCGGTTTTTACCAGCAACAGCTTAGGACATGGAAAGTCTGATTCGTATTTTGGTACGTCTACTGGGAGCGCCTGAAATCCCCTGCCAGGATGCTTTTCTGAATATCCCTTATCGGGCGCACCCATGCCTGCAGTCTCTTCAGGGATGGATTGAGGCGTTCGATGGTGGCAGTGGCCTCTGCCCTGCTTGTATAGTCCCCGAAGACTACCCCCGTCCAAATATCCTTTTCTCTTGTAAATCGGAACAGTAGCGCCTTCCCCTGAAGCTTGTGTTGTTGCACAAAGTGGACTGCAGTCTCAGGAGCCTTGGCGGAGAGGAAGTGGATGGTGTAGTGCTCTGCCGGCAGGGTAAGCAGGCGGCTTTCGCTGCGGAGTGGTTCACGTTGCCAGTCGGCTGTTATCAGGTCATAGGCAATCGGCTCGTCGAACTCCATGAGCTTTTGTGCTGCCTGTTCTTCACCCTGTGAAGCAGCGGCACGGAACCATGCGATCCCCTCTTCATGGTCAGCCTGACCACTCCTCTCGCTGGTGAGCAGTGAGCCGAGATTGAACTGCGCCCGGGAATAACCTTGCATGGATGCCTTGCGCCACCAATATTCCGCCTTGTTGATATCCTGTCTGGTGCCACGACCTTTGAGATAGGCGTTTCCAAGATTGAATTGGGCGGGTGCATGGCCTTTTTCGGCAGCAAGACTGAACCATTTGGTCGCTTTTTCCGGATCTTTTTTAACGCCAATGCCCTGAAAATAGAGCACACCCAGACCGTATGCACCCAGGCTGTCCCCTGCGCTGGCCGCTTTTTTGAACAGTTGCAGCGCTTGCTCCGTTTTGCCCTGTTCGATCAGTCTGGCTCCCTCCTCTACAAGATTGGCCCGGGTCGCAGTGGAGAGCCCCAGCAGGAGCAGGGTTACAAGCAAGAAAGGTTTCAGGCCGAGGTGAAAAATCATTGTTGATAAGCGGATGAGACGACAGTGGCGCCGGTTTTCATGGATCTGGTATTGGGCAGTCTAATTTTATGCTTCAGCAGCGCAACAGCGTACGCGATAAAGTGGGCTTTATATCACGAAAAAACGCCGGTTGGGGTGACCGGCGTAAATTGGACATCCTTGTCCGGAGAGAATTCAATCAGAGTTGGACGTTGACTTCGCTGGAGAAGCTTGACTCGTGGCCACCGAGGTTGACAGCGGTAACTACGAAATAGTGGTTGCCTACCCCGTCGACATCCAGGTCGTGGGTGACGACGTTACCGACTGCGACCGGGTCGCCATAGGTGCCGCTGCCGGTGCGATGATAGAGGTTATAGCTTGCCACATCCCCGCCGGTGCTTGCATTCCAGGCAATACGTACGCTAGAGCTGCACTGGCTGAGGCAATTCACGGTCAGGTTGACGCTGGCGGTTGCCGAGTCGCCATCGGCATCAGTGATCTGATAGATGAAGCTGTCCACGCCGCGGTAGCCAGTTGCAGGACTGTAGGTCACGGTGCCGTCAGTGTTTACCTGCAGAGTCCCGTGGCTGGCGCTGCCGGAGACGGTCAGAACCACCGGGCCATCCTCAAGGCCACTGTCGTTGCCCAACAGATTGATGGTGACGTCGGAGTTTTCAATGGTGGAAGCGCTATCTGCCTGAGCCACTGGCTGGTGGTCAGTTGGGGTTGCGCCACCATCGGTGTTGCCGCCGTCGGTATTGATACTGACCGGGCTGTTGGCGGCCACGTTGATGTCGCTGACGCCGCCGGTGTTGCTGCTGGCGGCAAGCGAGATGGACTGGTCGATTGAAACAGTGACACTGTCGTTCATGCCGCTATCTCCCAGACCTTGGGAGACCACGGTGGCGGAGACATCGCTGCCCAGACTGAAGAGAACGGTAAGGAGATTATCGAAGGTCACATTCGGATCGATAGCCCGGGCTGCGGCCAGTGCAAACTTGGCCTGCTCAATCATCAGATCATTGATCGTCACGGTTGTTGTGGAGCGGTTGGCAGTACCCGCGTTACCCATGATCTGCTCGATAGCGTTGTCCAGAGCCAGGGTGGCGGAAGTATTGTTGACCTGCAGATCATTGAGCATGGCTTCGATCAGTACTTGGGCGGATACCACATGGGCAATGGCGGTATAGCGTGCGTTGGTGCCTGGTCCGCCAACGCCATCCAGTGCGCCGTCGGTCAAATCGGCTGCCAGGGCGGCGAAAACTGCATCTTCATCGATGTCGTTGCCGATCCAGTAGCTGGCACGGCGTACCATTTCACCGAAGACTTCACTGGCCTTGGTAATCACTGCAACATTGTTGTCGGTGATATCGTTGGTGATCGGGTCGGTTACCAGGGCGGTGTCGAGGCCGAAGTTCATCTTGGTGATTACCGCTTCACGGGCGCTGTTGAGGTTGGCGAGATTAAGTCCACCAGACATGGCCAGGGCGGTCTTCATGATCATGGTGGAGTGGGGGTTCAGGTTGATGCGGGTTTGACTGCGATCCATGACCACTGCGGTGAGAGTGAAGTCGGGCTGTGCATTGGTTACCAGGTCGATACCAAGAGTGGCTTCAATGATCAGGGGAAACTGCTCATCTGCGATCTCTCCGACATAGGAGAAGTTGGCCTGGTTGTCACTGGTCGTGGAGGAGATGACTTCGAAGTTGCGATTGCGGATTGTCACGGTGGCGCCCACTACAGGTCCGTCGCCTACACTACCGCCGAACTCCACCCTATTGGAAGTGGTCGCCTCACTTATAGTGTCACCTCCGCCACATGCGGTAACCAGGATCCCGGTAAGTACCATTGCGAAGATGTTATGTAAGGCTTTCATGGCTGCACCCGTTGATTATATTTCCGTTACCCAGAATATCGGTGCGACAGTTGGAGTTCTTCAGTCGCCAGTTCACACTTTTTCCGGTATCGGCGCACGCATTTTTACACCCTCCGAAGAAGTGAGATCAGCTTCACGTTTTTTGCCCCAAAACGGGTAAAAACCCCACTTATGTCTTCGTGTCCTGGGAAATAAAACCGTGCAGGTGGGGAACAACATTCACTTTTCCGCACCTTGTTTGAGTTTCTGCCGATCGAATTCTGGCGGCGGCGGGAAGGTACTTCTGATCTTTGGGAAGGTATAGACTAGAGAAGAGATGCCGGGGGTTGTTCCTGCGGGTTTAGTCTATTTGTAGAGACGTCTAGAATAGGAACAACAAGCGTAAATTATCCTCTCTCTCATGGGCAGACAAGGAAACGTGACATGACCGTTGACTCGCTAATAAAAATCATAACCGCCAGGCTGAAATCGAGGCGTTTTTTGGCTGTAACGGGTGGGTTCACGCTGCTCATCATCAGTGTACTCGTCTTTATCCCGTTTGGAATAGAAATGGGTATCAGCAGCTATATGCTCGATAATGGGATACGAAAGGTGGAGATCGAGGATGTCGATTTCAATCCCTTTAGCGGCCGTTTCCATCTGCGTGGACTCTCCGCCATAGGAGAGGGGGAGCGACGTGTGGAGTTGAAGCATTGCAGCGCGGAGATTGTCTGGCACTTCCTCTTCAGTCGCCGCGCCCGGCTTCGTATGGTTGAAGTCGATGGCCTGCAGCTCGGCATGGAGCAGAAGGCGGAGGGCGTGGTGCACTTTGGCGGTATCGTGATACGCACCCTTGGCGGCGAGGCCATGGGTGGAGAGGGAGAGCCTTGGGGATTTGCGATTGATCAGTTGAAGATCGTCAACACGACGGTCAAGTATACCAACGGCGATTTTAACAGCGAACTGGAGATCGATAGTCTCCGGCTTGAAGATGTGGTGAGTTGGGAGCCTCAACGCAGCGCCCGTTTCAACCTGTCCGGCAAGCTCAATCAGGCACCTCTGAAGCTAACGGGAGAGAGCAGACCGTTTGTTGATGAGCCCTGGGTCTCCGGACAATTGGGATTGGAGCCAATTTTGCTGGATCCGATTCAAGTGTTGGTTGCGGATAGAGTGCCTCAGTTAAAAGGCAAGTTAACCATCGACAGCGCCTTCAAAGTCGAACTCAAACCGGAAGGCCGATTCCACTGGAGTACCGATGGCAACCTGGGAACGGATGCTCTCCAGCTACAGACGCCTTGGGTTGAGGTGGCAGACAAGTCGACCCGGTGGAGCGGTAGCACGCAGGGTGGTTGGTCCTCTGCGGCAGGATTGGAACTGGATCTGGACGGCAGTCTCAACCATCAATTGACCGAGGTGGATCTACCCAACCCTGCAATGAAGATAGCGAGTGGTGCAACCCGTTGGAAGGGGAGGGTTCAACTGACTCAGGGTCCTCAAGGCCTGCATCTGCAAGTGCTTGGGGATCTCGGATTGCAGCAGACGAAAATGGATGGCCGTGCCTCTGATTTGGGAGAGGTGGCTACAGAGGCGATTGAGATCAGCGGTTTGGAACTCAAACTTGCCGTTGATAAGGCGGGACAGCTAGAACTCTCCAATCGGGCCAAGGTGATGACAAATCAGCTGCAGCTTTCTGATCCGCAGAATGCCCTCTCGCTGGAAAAGATGAACTGGCAGGGAGATGTGGCGCTGAAAGGCCAGGCGCTCAAAGTCGAAGGGGATATGGATTTGGGGCACCTGCTGATCAACAGTGCGGGTGAACAGCAGGCGCAGATTGCGGTTGCTGCCCTGAAACTCGGCAAGCTGCGATTCAAGATGGACAGAAATGAGGCGGGGGGACTGCAGCTCTCGAATCACAGCGATCTGCGGGTGGATGGGGTGGACCTCTCCATTCCACAGGGTGCGGTACAGTTGGCGGAGCTGCTTTGGTCAGGAGATTTCTCTCTGGATCAACCTGATCCGCAGATGGCTGCCTTGACAGTGGCAACCGAGGGTCGACTTGGGTTGAAATCACTTGAGGGAAATCTGCCTGATCCGGGAATGGCGCTGACCAATGAGCAGTTTGAGTGGACTGGCCGATTTGCATTGAAGACCGGCGGTGAAGCGCCTGCCGTCACTGCAGAGGGTGCTTCACAACTCGATGGCATCACCTTTCGCGACACCCGCAGTCAAGTGGTCTTGTTTGCCTTGGAGCAGTTGAAGATGACGGAGGTGGCCATAACCGAGGGTAACCGCCTGGCCATGACAGAGACTGCTTTCAAAGGGCTGGAACTCTCTGCGCCCGTTGAGCAGGAGGGGGAACGTATCCTGTTCACTGAATCGATCCATCTCCGCGACTGGTCATTTTCGATGGAGGACGGATTAGTCATAAAACAGATCGAAAAACAGGGTATTGAAAAGACCCTGAGAAGATCCGGAAAGGGGCACTGGAATGTTGTCGTCTTCCGGGAGTTGATGACTGAGCTGTTGACGGGAGAGGCAGGCAAGATCGATGCCGAAGCACAGCCTGCGGTTTCGCTTCAGGAAGTCGAGCAGAAACGGGAGGAGACCGAAGAAAAACCGGCGCAGCCTGAACCGCAAACAGAGGGGGTTGTCGAAATGCCGCTGTCGATTGTGATCGATCAGATCGTCTGGCAGGGGGAGAATAAAATCCATGTGCGGGACGATTTTGTCGATCCTCCCTTTGCCATGACCACAATCATCGAAGCTTTCGAGGTAGAGGGAATAGACAGTACCCAACCGGAGAAGCTGACCAGTCTCAATCTTAACGCCAATCTTGGCAGGCACACCCGTTTCACATTGGATGCTGAGTACACACCTTTTTATCGTCCTCCCAGCGGTCATGTTAAAGGTAAGATCGATGCGTTTGAGCTGCCTAAGGTCTCCTCTTATTCAGGAGACACCATAGGTTACAACATGGATAGCGGCGAGTTGGATCTGACCATGGACTTCAATATCGACAAGGGACAGATTGCGGCAGACAACAAGATCGAACTCAACAGGCTTGAGGTTTCTCCGGTGAGTGACGAAAAGGCGCAGAAACTCACTGCAAAGATCTCCATGCCGCTGGATACCGCCCTCGGTATACTGGAGGATAAAAACGACAACATCGTATTGAACATCCCCGTCTCCGGGGAGATGGGTAATCTCCAGATAGACCCAAGCGATGTGATTTCGATTGCGTTGGGTAAGGCGATCAAGACGGGTGCGCTGGCCACGCTTGGCGCAGCATTTTTCCCCTATGGAACGGCGATAGCAATTGCCACACATCTGGCAGACAGCAATTCGGCGATCCGTCTGGATCCTGTCGCTTTTGCAGCAGCCTCCGGGGAGTTGGAGGGGAAAGATCGAAAATATCTGAAAAAGGTGGCTGAAGTGCTGAAGTCACGTCCGGGCATCGCCATTAAGCTATGTGGTTTTGCCACAGAAGCAGATCGAGCCGAGTTTGATCGCCGGAGTCAGGAAGCGTGGCAGGCCAAGGTTGATGCGGCCAGGGCAGAAGCGGCCAGGGCGGATGCGGCCAAGGCAGAAGTGGCCAAGGCAGAAGCGGCCAAGGCAGAAGCGGCCAAGGCAGAAGCGGCCAAGGCAGAAGCGGCCAAGGCAGAAGCGGCCAAGGCGGATGCGGCCAAGGCGGATGCGGCCAAGGCGGATGCGACAAAAGTTGCAGTAAAAGACGATAAATCTACTATAAAAGACAGTAAAAAGACGAAAAAGGCGCTCAAGCTGCCCCCCAAGCCAAAATCCGTCACAAACGAGAAGTTGTTGGAGTTGGCGCGCCAGAGGGCAGAATCGGTGGAGGATTTTCTGGTTAACAAGCATGCTGTCGATCCCAGCCGGACTGCCGTGTGTCGTCCGGAGTTGGATAAGGATGAGAAGGCTGCGCCCCGAGTGGACGTTTTGATCTAAGGCATTTCACACAGTTCTTGAAATGAATTATGATGTCCGCCATGAATATTCAGAATCAGACCATGCTAGGGGCAGCACCGGAGTTTCAGACGGTGCTGCGTGCAGCCAGAATCGTTGCCGCCACTGACGCTACTGTGCTGGTGACCGGTGAGAGCGGTACCGGCAAGGAATTGCTGGCTAACGCGTTACACCGCTACAGTCGGCGTTCCGATAAGGCCTTCGTGACCGTCAACTGCGCAGCCCTGCCGGAGCAACTGGCTGAGTCGGAGCTTTTCGGCCATCGCAAGGGTGCTTTTACCGATGCGGTTCAGGACGAAATGGGCAAGGTGAAAGCGGCTGATGGTGGTACGCTTTTTCTGGATGAGGTGGGGGAACTGCCCCACTCGATTCAATCGAAGCTGCTGCGGTTTATCGATTCGGGTGAGTGTCAGGCCGTGGGTTACCCTAAGCCTGAAAAACTGAACGTCCGGGTGATTGCCGCGACAAACAGGGATCTTGGCAAGGCGGTAAAAGAGGGCAGTTTTCGTCGGGATCTCTACTACAGGCTCTATGTCGTTCCCCTGGAACTGCCTGCATTGCGCGAACGTCCGGGTGATGTGGAACTGCTGTTCAACAGACTGACGGAAGAGTTGTCAGCCCAGTACAGTCTTGATGCACCAAACTACAGTCGCTCAGTCTTGAAAGTTCTGCGTCGCTACAGCTGGCCGGGAAATGTCCGTGAGCTGAAGAATTTCTGCGAAAGGATGCTGATCCTGTTTAGCGGTCGGGCGGTTCAGCCTGAAAACCTGCCGAGAGAGTTCCGCCATGAGGTGATTCCCCAGTCGCAGCAGCGCGGTGATTTTGTCTTGCCTGCTGCTGGTTTGAATATGGATGAACTGGAAGCCAACCTGATTCGCCAGGCGTTGAGTCGGACACTGGGGAATCGAAGCAAGGCGGCGCGTCTGCTTGGACTCTCTCGAGATACGCTGCTGTACCGCATCAAGAAGTACGCAATAGAAAGCTAATCCGGTTTAATACTCCGCCCCGAAACCACCGACTTTAGCCGGTGGTTTGTTCGCTGTTGCGGGTCAGACCTGACCCGCGTCTGCCTCAAAGGCCTCTAAAATCCCTTCATACAGATTTCAGGAATCTGTTTTAGCGGGCTGCTGCTCTCTTGTGACTGAATTTTTCGTGAAAAACAGGTCATTTGACACACTCCTTATTTCTTTTTTGGCGGACTGATTGTTGTCAATGAGTAGCCGCATTCCGGCACTCTAGACTGGCTGCTATTCACACCATTTCCAATAGTGATTACGCAGACAATGAGGCGATCAAACACACTTCTGATAGTTTTTTTCAGCGCCGTTCTGTGTCTGATTTTTACCTTGGTGGATGCGGAACTTCGCCGTCAATCGGCAACTGAAGATCTGCAACATCGCTCGGCTCTGGTGGCGGAGTTGGGATTGACTGACTTGGCCTTGTTCACCGAAGCACGTTATACGCGTCACCCGAGTCAGTCGGATCTGCATTCAGCGTTTCAGGATCATCCGATGGCTTTGGAGCACTTTCCCAGCGGCTCATTGATTTTCCCCCCTCAGAGGTTTGGTCGGTGATCGATTTTTTCCGCAAACAGAAGTATCTGATCGACTTTACTCTGGCTTCACTGTTACGGCGTAAAGGTAAAAATTTTGGTCTCCTGTTTGTCTATACGCTCATAGTCTTTATGCTTGCCTCTGTCATGCTGTTTACCCATGCGCTGCGTCATGAGGCTGGGATTATTCTGCAGCAGTCACCGGAGATCATTCTTCAACGCATGGTTGCTGGCCGGCATGCCTTGATGCCTGCGGACTATCTGGATCGCATTGGCCGGTTGCGCGGCGTGGTGGAGAAGAAAGGGCGTCTTTGGGGGTATTTCTACGATCCCGCGGTAAAGGCCAACTACACCATGATGGTGGATGAAACAAAGGGACTTTCCACCACGGAAACGATCATTGGAGCGGCTATCGCACGTACTCGAGGGGTCGGTATCGGAGACTGGATCACTTTCCGCTCCCACGATGGCGAGGCCTACTCTTTTCAGGTGACAGATATACTCGATACGGTGTCGGAACTGGTCAGCGCTGATCTGGTTTTTCTCTCTGAGAAGGCCTATCGGGTCACGTTTGGCGTTCCTGACGGTTACTTTACCGATCTTGTGCTGTCGGTGCGCAACCCGCGAGAGGTTCAAAAGATCGCGGAGAAGCTCTCGTTGAAACTGCCGGATACGCGTCCTATCCTGCGTGAAGAGGTGTTGCGTACCTACGACAGCATCTTCTCCTGGCGCCAGGGCATTGTTTTTGTCCTGTTGGCCGGTGCGGTACTTGCCTTTGTGATCTTTGCCTGGGACAAGGCGTCTGGTCTCAGTGCAGAAGAGAAGCGGGAGATCGGCATCCTGAAAGCGGTGGGTTGGGAGACAGGAGATGTATTAAGGATGAAGTTTTGGGAGGGGGCCATAGTCTCGCTTGCCGCCTTTATCATTGGCTATCTGGCTGCCTATGCCCACGTCTTTTACGGGTCGGCCAGTCTGTTTGAACCGGTGCTCAAGGGCTGGGCCGTGCTCTATCCCGATTTTCAGCTGACGCCATTTATCGATGGCATGCAGGTGGCAACGCTCTTCTTCTTTACGGTCTTTCCCTACACCGTGGCAACCATCATCCCAATATGGCAAGCCTCGATCACCGACCCCGATGCGATTATGCGGTAGTTGCAGATGTTCATTGAGCTGACAGATATCAAGAAGGCCTTTAACCAGGGCCGGCCTAATGAATTTTGGGCTATCCAAGGTGTTTCCCTGAAGATCGAACCCAACAAGGTCACCTGTCTAAAAGGGGCGAGTGGTTCCGGCAAAACCACGCTGCTCTCCATGATCGGTTGTCTCTCACGACCGACCAGTGGCCGCATTCAGCTTGGGGATCGAACCATCTCCGGTCTACCGGAACGTTTTCTGACAGATATCAGGCGCCATACCTTTGGTTTCATCTTTCAAAAATTCAATCTGATCCAGGGACTGAGCGTACTGGAAAACATCATGCTGCCTGCCTATCCGCTTGTGCCCGACCATAAGGTCTTGGTGGAATCGGCCAGCCGTCTGCTTGATCACTTCAACCTGAGCAGCAAGGCCGATAACCCGGTGGAGTGGCTCTCTGGCGGCGAGGCCCAGCGGGTGGCGATCTGCCGTGCCCTGATCAATGATCCGAAGATTTTGATTGCGGATGAACCGACGGCCAATCTCGATACAAAACTCTCACGCGAGTTCATGGGTCTGATCGATGAGTTGTACCAATCTGGGAAGACCATTTTGATCACCAGTCACGATCCAGTCGTCTTCGATTCACCCGTGGTGAACCGGGTAGTGGAGATGTGTGATGGTTTGCTTGTGCAGGAGTGAATCATGCTGCTGAATCCGGCTATCATGGCGCTTGTCCTGGTCTCGGCTGTGGTCAGTCTGATGTTGCTGCTTGCTGCGGGTTTTGGCTTGCAGGTTGTTCGGCATTGGGATATCAACAGTGGTAGTGAGCGCCAACTGAATCTGGAGCGGCGCACCTATCTGATCTCGACCCTGCTTACCTGGGCCTTTGTCTCGGAACTGGTCTCCCTGCTGCTGTTCATCTACAACGCCGAATCTATGTCCGGTCAGTTTGTGGGCGCTATGTGCGCAACCGGTGTGCTCAATGTGAACGAGTGGGGGTGGCCCACCCTGTTTTTGAAGATGACGATCTTCTTCAGCGGTGCGGCCTGGCTGGCACTCAACTACCTGGATAACCAGGGTTATGACTATCCACTGGTAAAACTGAAGTACGCTCTGCTGCTGCTGATCGTGTCGATGGTGTTGGCAGAGTTTTACGTGCAACTCCGTCACTTTCTGGAGATGGATCCGGATGTCATTACCTCCTGCTGCGGAGCGCTCTTCTCTGCAGATGCGGAAGGAGTGGCAGCAGAGGTCTCCAGTCTGCAACCGAGAAGCGCTATGTTCGCCCTCTACGGTACGGGTGTTGCAGCCCTGGGAAGTGGGGTCTGGTATGGACTGAAACGTAGCGGCGGACCGCTGTTTGCGATTCTGAGCAGTGCTGCTTTTGTGATGGCTTTGGTGGCCATCGTCTCGTTTGTATCACTCTATATCTACGAACATCCTCATCATCATTGCCCGTTCTGTATTTTAAAATCGGGCCACGACTATGCAGGTTACTTTCTCTATATTCCCCTATTTTTTGCCACAGCCCTGGCTTTTGGGGCTGGCATGATTGCACCCTGGAAACGGGTTTCGAGCCTCACTGAAGCGGTAGAACGGGATGCACCTCGGCTGACCTGGATGGCCATTGGTCTTTTCGGGTTGTTTTATCTGATTGCCACTTGGGCTGTGTTGAGTTCCAACTTGGTGATGTCGGGGGTTTGGTGGTGAATTTTATCCAGTTCCCACAGTTAATGCGCAACTTCACGATAGCTGTTTTGGTATTGGTTGTGTTGATGGGCTGTAGTGATGAATCGCCAAAGCTGATCAAAGGTCAGCCGATGCCTGGTTTTATTCTGGATCGGTTGGAGAGCGGCTCGTTGGACTTTCCGAATGCTTTGCGAGGCAAGGTGGTAGCCATCCGTTTCTGGGCCGACTGGTGTCCTTTCTGTGAATCAGAGATGAAAAATATCGAACCGGTCTATCAACAAAATCAAGAGCAGGGACTGGTCATTTTGGCAATCAATGTGCGGCAGGACCGGAAAACTGCCGCTGCTTTTATCCGCAAGTTGAATATCTCCTACGATGTACTGTTGGATCGGGACGGAGAGGTGGCACGCCGTTATGGGGTGATTGCACTTCCAACCACTTTCATTGTCGATCGCCAGGGTAATCTGCATACCCGGATACTGGGTGAATCCACGCCGGAAGTCTTCCACAAGATTGTCGGGGAACTGCTGTGAACAGCGAGTTCACCCTTGCGCTTGCTTTTGCCACGGGTATCTTCGGAGCCTTTCACTGTGTCGGCATGTGCGGCGGCATCAATGGTGGATTTTTCATCCGCTATGGCAACTTCCCCAACCTGCTTCCCGTATTGGCATTTCATGGAGCACGTATCGGGGTCTATACCCTTCTTGGTGTCAGCGGCGCTCTGCTTGGGCAGGTGGTGGTGCAGGCAGGTATCGTCGGCAAAGCGCAGGGAGTCCTGATGATTCTTGCCGGGATATTGGTTGTCATCCTTGGTTTGAATCTGCTGGATCTGACTGGAAAGAAGAGAATACAACAATCCCGAAAAGTGTGGTTTTCAGGGGATGATTTTATCAATCAAAAACAGAGTCTTCCCTTGATTGCCGGTTTGTTCAATGGTTTTGTCCCCTGCAGCCTGGTTTTTTCAGTAGCGATCAAGGCTGCGGCCAGTGCTGATCCATTGAAGGCTGGTTTGTTAATGTTGGCGTTTGGGGCAGGGACACTGCCTGCCATGGCGACAGTCAGTCTTCTGGGTTCATTTATCGGTCTTAAAGCGCGGGGCAGTTTGGCAAAACTGGCTGGCGTCAGTGTGATTTTACTCGGACTCTGGACAGTCTACGAGGGGGTAACCTTCTACAGCATCATGCGCGGGCTGGCTAACTGGTAGCGTCTGTTTACTGCGTCATATTACGCAGGCAAGACTTTTTGCAGACAGAACGAGCAGTGGGTGTTCTTTTAAGTTATTGATGATTCGTTAGATCTATAAAGCGGTGTAGATCTTGCATTGTACTCAAGCCGCAAACTTTGTTTACTGGAAAAGTAAGGAGCAGTAGATCATGAGCGAAGAGAAAAAGATCGATCGTAGAGATATGATGAAGATGCTGGCTGCCGTCGGTCTCGGCGGTTTGGCGGTTTCGGCAACGGCGGGGCAGGGCATTGGTGTCATGGTTCCCGGCAAGGGTTGGGTCAAGGCTACCGGTGAGAAATGTTTTGGTGATGGTACGCCACTGCAGTTTATCCCCAAGACGGCACCGGATGATAATCCATTGGAAAACGAGCTGCAGAAATATCCCAAGTGCCCCTACTGCGGCATGGACCGCACCAAGTTTCATCACAGTCGTCATCTTGTGCAGTATGATGATGGCCTGGTGGACGGTACCTGTTCCATTCACTGCCTGGCTATCAGTCTGTCGCTGAATATTGATCGTGGGCCCAAGGCAATCTATGGGGCCGATTTAGGCTCCGATGCCAAGATCAAGCCGCTGGTGGAAGTGGACAAGGCGAGCTACCTGATCGGCGCCAAACTTAAAGGAGTCATGACCAAGAAGAGCAAAAAGGCCTTCGCCTCCGTCGACGCCGCCAAGGCAGCGCAAAAGAAACATGGTGGTGAGTTGGGTACTTTTGATGATGCTCTGCGGGAGTCCTATCTCAGCATGGCTACGGATACAGTCATGGTTCGCATGCGTCGTGCAGAGCGCCGCAAACATATGATGAAAATGAAGCAAAAGGGCTGATTGTCATAGGTCGTGGAAGAAGTATTGGGAGATATTTCCTGCGAGATAAAATACCGATCTCACAGTCCTTGTGAAATTTATATCTCCTCATAGTTTTCTGAAAATATTGAAGGAGCGGCGTGGCGCTGCTCCTTCAATTGAATGTCATGCCTGAGATGGAAATGTTATGAACATTGATAACAGAGCCCTTCAAATAATTATTCTGGTTGTAATGTTGCTGGCACAACCAGCCATTTCAGGACCAGTCGACCTGCCAAAACCTGGCCCGACAGATACCTGCCCGGTATGCGGCATGTTTGTCGCAAAGTATCCGGAGTGGGTGGCAACAGTGCGCTACAAGGATGGCCATGTGCATCATTTCGACGGCGCAAAAGATCTCTTTAAATATCTGCTGGATTTACCGAAATGGGCGCCGGGCCACCAAGCTGAAAACATCGATTCAATTGGTGTCACGGAGTATTACGGTTTGGCGCTCATCGATGCGCACGAGGCTTTCTACGTAATCGGTTCAGATGTATTGGGGCCAATGGGGCACGAGTTGATTCCTCTGGAAACAAAAGAAGATGCGGAGGAGTTTCTGCAGGATCATAAGGGTGCAGGCATCATTCGTTTCGAGCAGGTTGCCGAAGAGATGTTGAAAAAACTGGATGACGGGCTTTTTGAATAATTTGGCGACCTGTTTGTGGTTTTAGGTCTCTCCCTGCGGTTGGGATGACAGTGAGACGGCTAATCAGAGGTTTCCCAATTAAAATATCAGATTCCGTTGGCTTCCGCGTTATGCTGGGGCGTATATGGAAAATAATCTGAACATTACAAATGGCGATAGCGCGACGCCCGCAATGAAAGAAGCCGGGATTCAAGGCGACTTTCTTCCCTGGCGAGACGTTCTGCACGATGGTCCAGTACCCGCTGATTTGCCACTGGAAAAGCTTTCCAGGTCACGCGCGCAGTTTATTATCGATCAGGGCTGGGGTGATCCCAAAGCCATTAAAAAGGATTTCGTCCAAAGGGATGAGACACTTTTCCGATATCGAAACTACTCAAAGGTCATATTGTGGTTTGAACATGACCTGTATGATCAATTGCAGATTTTGCAGATCCTGGACTGGTTTTCGGACAATCCTCCTGAAGAGTCAAATCTGACAATTGTTTGTACAGAACAATATCTGGGGATGGCAACACCGGATCAGATGAAAGGATTATTAAAATTTGAAGAGGTCATTTCAGAAGAGCACTTGTCTTTGGCAAAAAAGGCGTGGGCTGCATTTAGGTCACCACTCCCGATAAGGTGGCAACGCCTTCTGGAAGAGGATACATCGATATTGCCTTTTCTCAGAGGAGCAATTCTGAGACTGCTTCAAGAGTACCCGGATTGTAAGAGTGGGTTATCCCGCACCGCTTATATAGCCTTGGATATTATCTCGAAAGGCGAAAATAAACCTGGGAAAGTATTTGGATGCTACCAGGAGACTGAAGAACGAAAGTTTATGGGTGATTCAAGCTTTTGGGTCATCCTGAATCAATTATTGGAATCCAACCCTCCTTTGCTGGAATTATCGACAGGAACACAACTGATTTCACCGCCTGGACCAGAGCCGGTACTTTCTATAACAGCAGCAGGAAATGCAGTATTAGCCGGAGAGCGGAGCTGGTTGGATGTGGCTGAATTGAATCGATGGATCGGTGGAGTCCATTTAACGCCAACAAACATATGGTGCTGGAATGCTGAATCGCATAGATTAAGCTGCACCTCAGACAGCAACGGTCATGTCTGAACCTTTAAAAAAACTCTACAGTACTGAACTTATTGCTTAGTTTCAGGATTGAAGGCCAATAAAGACTCACTCAATAAACCGTCCTGAAGTTTTTCTCCAGAATAAAAATAACGGACTTCACAAAAAACGTAATTAGTGTCTGTCCAGAAAACCCCATCTAATCACAAAGGGCGCGAATCTAAGGTATTGATTATCAACAAAATTTCTTGTGATATTCGTGTATCCCCGATCTTTGTCTTTCACTGGGTGTTATTTGGAAAATCGCAAATTAAGAATTGTCAATGCGTATATTTTACGACCGTAGACAATAGCAAACATCGGGAAGGGTAGAAAAAGCCGCAACCCCGGCTTGAGCCGTATCGCTGCCCACTCCTCGATACTCCTTAAAGACAGACGTGCAAGCATGAAAATTGGCCCCATACCCATACATCCGTATGGGGCCATTTTTCAACCATTACATATAGCTAATCGAACTACCAGATTGAGCAGTGAGGTATGACGATGAGTACGAAAACTCAAACCCATTTAGATACAGTTGTTTTGATCGCCGCCGTGATTTGGGGCTTGACCGCTTTGGTTGTTCTGATCATATAAGCTAACTGTTTCAATCCATTTCAGATGATAGTGATCCAGTGTGTGAAGATATGGGCACGCTGGAGAGGAATCTTTGCCGATCGTTTTCCACATATGGATATCAGCCTGCCCTACGAATAGCGTTGGTTATTAAGTTGTGGATTTCGCTATACTGAACCGAGTTTACGGTCGGAAATCAGTTCCTTATAGTTCACAAAATGCGCGTTCTCTTCATCTACTCAAACCACGTTCGTGATTTGCTGCCCGCGCCGCCGGTCGGGTTGAGTTATGTGGCCAGCGCCACGCAGGATGCCGGGCACGATGTCGAGTTTGTCGACATGCTGGTAAATGAGCGTGGCCTGCAGCAACTGCGATCTACGCTGGAACACTTTCAGCCCCAGGTGGTGGCTATTTCGGTACGTAATATCGATAACGTGGTACATCAGCGCCTATTGACCCACCTGGAAGTATTGGCGCAGCAAATCTCATTGGTTAGGGAGGCCAGCGACGCAAAGATTGTGTTGGGTGGCCCGGCGATATCGATCCTTGGATGCAACGCCCTTAACCACATCGATGCGGATTTTGCCGTGCTGGGTGAGGGTGAGTTGGTCTTTCCCCAGCTATTGGAAGAGATGGAGGGAGAGGAGGGCTACCGAGAAATTCCCGGTGTCTGTTTTCGGGAATCTACCGATATTATCCCGGCGCAGGCTCGGCGGTTGCCCGGTTTCGGTGCTTCCGGCATGGAGCGATGGATCTCCTGGAAACGCTATGAGCGTCTGGGTGCAACCTGGCCGATCCAAACCAAGCGTGGATGCCCGCTACACTGTACCTACTGCACCTATCCCACTATCGAGGGCAGACGATTCCGTAAGCGCTCTCCACAAGATGTGGTGGCAGAGATGCGGGAAGTGGTGAAGGTGACAAATCCCCGCTGCTTCGAGTTCATCGATTCGGTCTTCAACTCTCCGGAAAGTTACGCCATCGAACTCTGCGAAGAGATCATTCGTTCAGGTTTGAAGGTGAATTTGACCACCATGGGGGTCAATCCGCGCCATCTCTCCGATGAATTACTGACTCTGATGAAGCGGGCTGGATTCAACTCAATGATGGTGACACCGGAGAGCGCGAGTGATCGTATTCTCGACGCCATGCGTAAGGGATTTGATGTTGAGGCAGTCCGCCAGTGTGCCGGGCGGGTGCGACGTTCAGGTATCCCGAGCATGTGGTTTTTCATGCTTGGTGCGCCGGGTGAGACCAAGGAGACTGCCGAGGAGACTGTCTCATTCGTGGAGTCTCATCTGAACTGGAAAAACTGCCTGCCGATGTTCACCACCGGCATCCGCATACTGCCCGGCACAGAGTTGGCTGAACAGTCGTTTCAGACAGGATATCTGCCCAAGAACATGGATCTTGCTGAATCGGTTTTCTATTTCTCCCCGGCGGTTTCAGAAGAGTGGCTGTTACGCCGGGTAAATCAGGCGGTATCGGTTTGTCCTAATGTCGTCCATGCGGCGGAAGACCCATCCAGTAGTCCAATGACTGTGCGTGCTTTCAGGCTCTTGCACATGATGGGCGTGGCGCCACCCTATTGGCGGTTCTTCCCCCGTTTTCTCTCGCTCAGTCCCGTGCATCGAGGCCGGGTGAGACAGATTGCCAGCGGGAAGTTGCAGTTCCAGCTTTCGGAAGCGGGAGACAGTTGACCTATTAACCCAGGTTTCGGCGTTCAAGCCACCAAAAAGTCGAAGGGTGGCGTTTGTTTCCTCGGTAGGGTGCGCCGTGCGCACCATGATTGCTTTTTCGGGTGCGCACGGCGCACCCTACGTCCCCTATTTCAATCAAGATATTTCTCCTGCCAGACCCGATATTTTTCATACACAAATTGGCAGTATGATTCCTTATCTTCAAACTGCTCGGGCTGGATTGCATCGTACAGGTAGTAATTAACCCGGTTGTTTTTCGTGAGCATGAATTCAAAAATTTTTTGTGGCAGTGACTGGTCGCCCCAATGAAAGTCATCCTGTGATTCATAGTGTAGGTAGACCGGTAAAATCGGAATGCCTGTGCGTTTCGAAATATCAAAGATGCCGTAGCGAAAATCATCGTGCAGACGTTTCCCTTTGATGCCGCCTTCAGGGTAGATCGCAATATTGAGGCCATTGCGCAGTGCATTGGCAATATCTTCGGTAACATTCTTGCGGGACTCTTTGGATTCCCTGCGAACAAAAAGCGTTCCTGCCGCTGCACTTATTCTGCCTGTGATCCACCAGTCACGAACTTCAATCTTGGCGACGGAATGGACGTCGAACAGAGAAGGAATACCGATATCCTCAAAGGCGGAGGGGTGATTCGCGATCAGAATAAACTGTTTTGGCAACGGGTGTTGGTTCTTCTGATGCAGGCGCAGGTCGACACCCAATGCATGCACGAAGGCACCTGACCACAGCCTGAACAGGTGTATATACCAGCGTCGGGGTTCTGCGCGTGCCGGAAGATATGAGAGTGGATAGAGCAGCAACGTAAGCAGGATCAGTTCAATCCAGCCCAACAACATCCAGGTTAAGCGTAAGACAGTACGAATCATCTGTTATCCCTATAGTTTATGGCTCCCAGTCATACATTTCACTATAGGATAATTTGCAGGTGTCTACGCAGGCCGGTACTCAATTCATCCGGTAGGGTGCGCCGTGCGCACCATGATTGCTGCAACAGCCTGTTTATGTGCGCACGGCGCACCCTACGTTCTGCACTTCATAGACCCATTTATTCATCCCGTGCAGCCGCGATCTCCTTCAAACTCTCTGAAGCATTAACACAACCCATCGGGATAACGATCAGTGTAAGGGCGGTGGAGACGAAGACCCCAAACATCAAGGCGATCGCCATGCCCTGGAAGATGGAGTCGGTGATGATTACGCTGGCACCGCCCATCAGGGCGAAGGCAGTGATCATGATGGGACGTGTACGGGCCTTACAGGAGAGCAGAACCGCCTCCCGTACCTCAATCCCTTTACGTACCTCTTCAACCGCGAAGTCCACCAGCAGGATAGAGTTGCGCACGATGATGCCCGCCAAGGCGATGAAGCCGATCATGGAGGTGGCGGTGAATTGGGCGCCGAACAGCCAGTGTCCCGGCACTATGCCAAGCAGGGTCAGAGGGATCGGCGCCATGATTATGGCAGGTACGGTAAAGTTGCCGAACATGCCCACTACCAGCATATAGATCAGCACCAGCGCCACGGCAAACGCGGCGCCCATGTCACGGAAGGTCTCATAGGTGACCGTCCACTCTCCACCCCATTCGAAGGCGGATATGCCGGTATTTTTGGGCGGGCCGGTCATGGTGCCGGAGAGTGTGACGCCATCCGGTGTTTTGTACGCCTGCAATTTTTCGTCGATGTCGAGCATTGGATAGGTAGGGGCACCCAGTCGGCCTACCGCATCGCCTACCACATACTCCAGAGGACGCAGATCTTTATGATAGATCATCGGCTCCTCCTCGACTTTCATAAAACGTCCCAGTTCGGCCAGCGGAACACTGCCGCCACCGGGCATTGCCACCGGCATGTCGCTCAGGGCCTTGGGGTTGGCGCGTAGAGAGAGGGGGGCCTGCATGACGATCCAGGTAGATTCCAGTGCCGAGCCGGCGCGCACGTCGGTGATCTGGTAGCCCCCCATTGCGGCCGACAGGGCCTGTATGACTGCATTGGTTGAGATGCCCTGCATGGATGCCTTACGGGTGTTGATCTCGAAACGCCAGGATTGATATGGCTCGATCAGATAGTTGTCGACGTCGGCCAGGCTCTCGGCGGCATCGAACAGTTTCGTCATGTGGTGGGCAACCTCACGGCGGGTTTTATCATCCGGACCGTAGATCTCCGCTACCACGGACTGTAACACTGGTGGTCCCGGCGGCATCTCAGCCACGGTGATTCTGGCACCCATGGCTCGGGCGATCGGGGTCAGCGTTGCACGCGCCGCTTCGGCGATCTCATGACTGGTGCGCTTGCGTACTTTTTTGTCGAGCAGTTGAACCTGAATTTCAGCCAGCCAGGACTTCTCCCGCAGGTAATAGTGGCGCACCATGCCGTTGAAATCGAAAGGGCGGGCAGAGCCCGTATAGGTTTGCAATGCGGTGACTTCAGGCACCTTGCGCAGCTCCTCCGCCAGCTCTCTTGCCAGATTGCTGGTGGTCGGCAGGGCAGTGCCCTCCGGCATGTCGATGATGACCGCGAACTCGGGTTTGTTGTCGAAGGGCAGCATCTTCACTGTCACCGCAGTAGTGTAGAACATGCCGCAGACGGCGAAGAAGATTAGAAACAGGCCCACGAGGAAGCCCCAGCCGAGCAGCTTGTTGTCGAGCAGGGCGGGAATCAGTTTGCGGAACAGCTTGTCCAGCTTCTCGTTGGAGGCATGCTCCTTCTCTTCGGCTTTTTTCAATTTCTCCATGGAGGGACGGATGCGCATCACCAGGTAGGAGGTGAAAGCAAAAGCGGCGAACAGGGAGATCATCATCGCCACCGATCCGAGCACCGGAATTGGCGCCATATAGGGTCCCATGAGGCCGCTGACGAAGGCCATCGGCAGCAGGGCGGCAACCACGGTAAATGTGGCGAGGATGGTGGGGTTGCCCACCTCCCGCACTGCGTCGACAGCGACATCGGTATCCGGGGAACCGGCGATCAGCCAGCGCCGGTAGATATTCTCCACCACCACGATGGCGTCATCCACCAGGATGCCGATGGAGAAGATAAGGGCAAATAGGGAGACGCGGTCGATACTGAAACCCATAACGAAGGCGGCAAATACCGTCATCAAGATCACCACGGGAATCACCACGGTGACCACGATCGCCGGTTTGATCCCCAGCGCCCACCAGACCAGCAGTGTGACGATGCCGGTAGCCACGACCAGTTTGAAGAGCAGTTCGTTGACCTTGTCCTGGGCGGTGGCACCGTAGTTGCGGGTCACCTCCACCCGGACCTGATCCGGGATAAGCCGTCCCTTGAGGGAGTCGGCCATCTCCAGGATTGCATCGGCTACTGTGACTCCGTTGGAGCCCTCTTTCTTGGCAATGGCGACAGTTATTGCCTGCTCGCCGTCTGCCACGATCTCTTCGCCGTAGGCTTGGGCATAGGCTGGGCCAGTGTAGTAGTTTACATAGTTGTCGATGTCTTCCATCGTGTGGCTGACATGGGCAACATCGCGCACGTAGACGGGTTTGCCGTTGTTCACGCCTACCACCAGGTTTTGCACATCCCGTGCGTTACGCAGGAAACTGCCGGCATAGACCCGCAGGTTACGGTTATCCGCCTCCGCGTTGCCCACCACATTCTCGGCATTGGCGCCACGGATCACGTTTGCCACCTGTTCGGCAGTGACGTTGGAGCCGGAGAGTTTGTTGGGCAGTATTTCGACCCGGATCTCATCGCGCTGGCCGCCCACCACAAAACCCTGACCTGTATTGGGGATCTGCTTGAACTCCTGCAGTAGATTCAGGCCCAGGCGCCTCAGGCTGCCGCCGTCCAACTCGCTGGACCAGAGGGTAAGGGTTACCACTGGCACATCGTCGATGCCTTTCACTTTGACCAACGGCGGCATCTGAACGCCGCTGGGCATATTGTCGAGGTTGGAGGCAAGTTTGTCGTGCACCTTGACCAGCGAGGGTCCAGTCTCCTCACCGACCTTGAAACGGACGGTGACCACCCCTTCGCCGCGAGCGCTGGCAGAGTAGACATGTTTGACACCGGGGATCTCGCTCATGATCCGCTCCAGCGGATTGACCGCCATATCCGCCACCTGCTGGGCGCTGGCGCCGGGATAGCTCAGGAAGATATCCACCAGCGGCACGGAGATCTGCGGATCCTCCTGCCGGGGGGTGACCATCAGACCCAGGATGCCCATTGCCAGCATCGCCAGGAAGAGCAGCGGGGAGAGGGGGGAGTGGATGAACGAGCGGGCGGTTTTGCCCGCCAAGCCAAGGTTGTTCTGGTCGATCTCGGACACGGCAGGCACCTGTTATTGATTGTTGTTCGGAGCTTGTGCGGATACAGCAGGTGTCATCACCTGAGTGCCTGCACGCAGGCCCGGCGGTGGATTATTGATTATCAGGTCGCCTTCCCGAATGCCGGAGAGGAGCACTGTGTTGCCGGCGTTGGCGGCTTCTCCGAGACGCACTACACGCAGCTTGGCAAAGCCGTTGGCATCGACGGTGAAAATCAGCGGCAGTCCGCCTTTCTTACGTACCGCGCTGTTCGGGACGACCAGATTGCTGTTTTGCTGCGTGCTCAGGTCGGGGACGCTTACCTCCGCATACTGGCCGACGGTGGTGACTGTGTTGCCGGGAAGATCCAGTTCGAAACGCACCGTATGCTGGGTGCGGTCGGCAACCGGGAATATGCGGCTGATCCTGGTCTGGATGACGGGATCTGCGCCGTCCAGTCTGACCCCAAGCGACATCCCTTCACTCAGACCCGGGCGCAGGCGAACCGGTACGTCGGCCAATACCTGAAAACCAGAGGTCTCACTGTAGACCAGCAGAAGTTGGCCTGGCTGTACTGTGTCACCCACCTCGACATTGACTGATTCAATAACGCCGCTGAAGGGGGCGATGCTGCGGGCATCCCGCAGGCTGGCCTGAATCTCCTTGATCTGTGCTTCGGCCTGTTTGTACTGGGTGTTGGCCTGGGCGACCTGGGTCTGGCGGTTAACGACATCGGAGTGGCGTTCCGCCCCCCGATTGCGCATGCCCATCATATTCTGCATCGGGTTGGTAAATGCCTGATCCATCATCGAAGGCATGCCCATACCGCCTGGGGCGGTGCTGCCCGCAGTGGACTGGGGTGACCTGACCTCCCGGTGGAGCTGCACGTTAGCGTTGCGCATGGAGGCGAGGGCCGCATCCCTCTGGGCAACAGCCGCATCCAGTTTTGCACGCAGGGCGCTGTCGTCGATGCTGATCAGTTCGTTGCCCCGGTTGAACCTGTCACCCTCCTGCCCGGCGATCCGATTGATGCGTCCAGGGATCTGGGCAGTGAGCTGCGCGGTCTTGCGAGCTGCCACAGTGCCTGCGATATCGATGGTCAAGGGTATCAGTTCACGTTTGACCTTCATGATCTGATAGGCCTGTTCAGCTTGCACGGCCAGTGGGCTGAAACTGAGAATGCTGGCCAGAATGGATATCAGCAGGGGCTTCGTGTGCGGCATCGGCTACTCCTTTTGGGGGTCTGATTTCAGTTTGAAAATTGCCGGCAGATCTGGTGGATCAGGTTGAGGCAGTGCCCCAAGGAAATCAGTCTCCCGGGAAAAGGGCAGTCTCAGGTGCTGTGCCGCTGCTGACGTATAGTGCCAGTCGGATTGGGACGAACTGCACCCGCATCGAACTTGACGTAAGACGATTCGATTATAGGTAATTTCAAGGCGTTTGGGTAATTGGTGAATACTTATAAAATCACTGGTTATTTCCGTGTGGATCAGGCGGCTGTGGACTCCATCTTGGTGAGCAGATCCTGTAGCGGCACAGGACGGCTGAATAGATAGCCCTGAAAATATTCACACCCTTTCTCCTTAAGAAATGCAAAAGCTTCCGGGGTCTCCACCCCTTCGGCCACGACCTTCAGCCCCATGTGTCTTGCCATGTCTAGAATCGTCTCCACAATGATGGCGTCGTTGGGTTCGGTAGAGATGTCGCGCACGAATGAGCGGTCGATTTTCAGCATTTCGACAGGCAATTGCTTGAGATAGGCCAATGAAGAGTGGCCGGTACCAAAATCATCAATAGAGAAACTGATGCCACACTTTTTCAACTGCTGCATGCGCTCTACTGTCTGGTCGAGATTCTCAATCAGCACATTTTCCGTGATTTCGAAGCGCAGTTGTGAGGGGTTGATTCTGCACCCATTGATAATGTTCTGCACACGTTCGACGAAATTGGCTTCGCGAAACTGTTTTGGGCTGACGTTCACAGAGAGGGTGATCGGTCTGTTAAATCCGATCTGTGCCATATCCCTGCACGCGGTGGCGAGTACCCAGTCACCAATCTTATAAATGAGTCCGGTCTCTTCCGCTACGGATATAAATTCATTCGGTGCGATGAGGCCGCGTTCCGGATGGTTCCACCGCAGAAGCGCTTCTGCGCCGATACATGCACCGGTAATATCCACCTGCAGTTGATAGTAGAGTTCCAACTCACCGGCCACCAAGGCTCTGCGCAGACCCTTTTCGATCTCCAGGCGCTGATGAACAGCCTCCTGCATGCTGGGTAGAAAGAAGCGGCTCTGGTCCCGCCCCTCTGCCTTGGCGCGGTACATCGCCACATCGGCCTGTTGCAGAAGGTCTTCCGGTACAGCGCCATTGATGGGAAACAGGGTGACGCCGATACTGGCGCTCAAGTGCAGTTCGTGCTCCTGGACCATGAATGGTTCAGTGAATAACAGTTGTATCTTCGCTGCGAAATTCTGAGCCCAACTGGAGGTTATCTCCCTGCTATCGCCGATCTCAGTGAGCAGAATGACAAACTCGTCACCGCCCAGGCGGGCGACCGTATCTTCATTGCGGATTCGCCGCCGAAGTCGTTGGGCAACTTCCTGCAGCAGTATGTCACCCACCCGATGTCCGAGAGAGTCGTTGATGTTTTTGAAATGGTCGAGATCGAGAAACAGGATCGCACCAAAGTGTTGATGCCGCTGTGCGCGGGTGATTTCCTGATTGAGGCGGTCTATGAACAGGCGGCGGTTCGGCAGTTGGGTTAGTTCATCATAGTGGGCCTGGTAGATGATTGTCTCTTCGGCGAGCTGCCGTTCATAACGTACCTTGAGTGATTCCTGGATAGACTGGTTGAGCCGCTTGGAGGAGATGACCACTATCAGCGTGAAGAGGATGCCCATGGCTGACATGGCATAACCGACATCTGACTCCAGGAAGAGAAAACGCCAGACAAACGGTAGCAATGTCAGTAGCAGAAAGGTTGCTGACGCTGCAAAGATGGAGGAGAGGGTGGTGACTGCACCGGCGGACATACCGGCTATGACAAAAACCAGAAGTGCCTGATAGGCAACATGTTCCAGCGGAAAAAGCAGCAGGGATGCAGCACCCCATAATGCGCCGGAGAGAGCGGCGCCGAGGATTGCCAGCCTTCTCCAAAACTCGATCCCATCCTGCGCTGGCTTGGTGGAGAGGAAATTGCGATAGGTCAGAAAGCGGTAGAGCGTTGTCAGGTAGACAGCAACAAGCCATCCAATGATCGTCGAGTGCTCTATGACCTGCCACAACACGAGGGACAGTATTGAGCTGTTGATCAGGATGGCAAGCAGAGAGAACGGCATCGATCGGTAGATCAGTCGGGTCTGCTCTGCTTTTATATTTTGTTCTGCACTAGCGTCCTTTGCTAATTCGCCAGTATTTTGAATCATAGTAATAGTTATATTCGAATTCAGGGTCGTCTTGGATCAAATGGAGTGATAGTTAAAGCACTCTTCTACTTATATCGGCATGATAGCCTAAAACATGAATTTAATGCGGGCATAGTTCTATTTTTGTCTACGGGGTCCAGGAGAGATCCGGCTCTTCGCAAGTTTCGAGTATGACTTGCCGTGTGCCATCGCGCAGGTCGATGGCGTCCTGCCACTCATCCCCCGCTGGGATAATGGGTTCCCCCACGGTCACTTTGAGAGGATTTCTCCGGGGTTTCCAGCAGTTGGCGGGCAGCAGCTTTCGGCTGCCCTTGAGGGTCACCGGTATTACCGGAACCCTGTTTTGTGTGGCGGTGACAAATGCCCCCAGCCGGAAATGCTGCAGGCCTTCACGGGCGGTAAAGGTGCCTTCGGGAAAAAACAGCAGTGTCTCCCCCTGTTGTGTCTGTTTAGACAGAAAGGATGTGTCGCCGGCTCCGCCGCCATGGTCGAAACGTTCGACAAAGAAGGTGCCGATGCGTCGCAGAAACAGCCGGGGAATGAATTTGTCTAGCAGTTCCGCCTTCGCCACAAAATGAAAGGTGAACGGCACTGCTGCGATCAGAATCAGACCATCCAGGTAACTTGAGTGGTTGGCCACCAGTACCGAGACCCGGTTTTCCGGTATATGGTTCAGCCCCTCGACCTGCAGGCGGATGCCGCAGAGTTTCATCAGCAGCCTGGCGCTGTGGTGCATGATGCGGCGGCGCAGGCCGGTGCCTGGAAGCAGTATCACCAGCAGCCAGACAATCGTGGCACCGATAAGGAACAGGGTCCAGGCATATCCGGCGTAGAGCAACTCGCCGGTTTTGTGTCGCCATCTCTGAAACTGTACCGGCAGACCGGCGGCAATCAGGTCAGCAAACTGCCGCCAGACTGGTGGGCGGCCCTTGATCAGTTCCCCCTGTTCATAAGCTTCACGGCAGGCAGCGCGGCGTATCTTTCCACTCGAGGTCTTGAGTACGGTGTGTGGCGGCACCAGGGCGATGTCGTCCGGTGGGGCATCGATCAGTTGGCTAAGTGAGCGGATGATCTCGGTGCGTAACCGCTCTTGTGTATCCGGTGCCGTCTCCCTGATTTCGGCCATCACCACCAACCCCTCGGTGCCTGTTGCCTCATTCAGATGACCGAAAACCGCCACGCAACCCTTGCGGATACCTTCGATCTCTCCGACTTTTTCTTCCACCTCCTGAGGATAGATATTCCGCCCGGCACGGATAATCATGTCCTTGCTGCGGCCGGTCAGATAGATCTCATCTCCAACCCGATAGGCCATGTCGCCAGAGTCGAGCCAGTCGCCGTCAAACAGCTGGCGGGTGGCTTTGGGATTGCGGAAGTATCCACGGGTGGCGGAAGGCCCCTGAAACTGCAGGTGGCCCTCCTGCCGGTCTGGCAGCACCTGGCCGGTTTTGTCCAGGATACGGATGTCGTGATTTGCCAGTGGCGCTCCACAGGCGACGAACTCCAAGGGGGATTGATCAATCTCTTCTGCAACAAGCGCCAGACCGGACTCCCGCATCGGGCGGCGCTGAATGCGATCGATAGGGGCAATTCTGCCGGGGGGTGGAAATGCCAGACCCACTGAACACTCCGCCAAGCCGTAGACCGGCGCCATCGTATTATTAGCAAAGCCATAGCTGGAAAAGTGGCTGCTGAAGCGGCGGATGGTCGCTGGGCTAACGGGCTCGGCACCATTGAAAGCCATCCGCCAAGTGCTGAGATCCAGGCCTTCGATCTCCTCGTTCCGAACTTTTTTCAGGCAGAGTTCGTAAGCGAAATTGGGTGCCGCGGAGAGAGTGCCCTTGTGATCGTGAATCGCCCACAGCCAGCGTTGTGGCCTGACAAGAAACCGCAGGGGGGACATCAGCACCAGGGGAATGCCGAAATAGAGACTGCCGAGCCAGGCACCGATCAATCCCATGTCGTGATAGAGGGGCAGCCAGCTGACGAAGACGTCTTCTGGTGTGATTGCCACCGCCTCCCCCATGGAACGGATATTTGCCAGCAGATTGTAATGGCTTAGCTGTACGCCTTTTGGGAAGCCTGTGCTGCCGGAGGTGTATTGGATGAAGGCGATGTCATTGGGTCGAGAGCGTGGCAGCGGGGTCGAAACAGACTCACGATCGAGATCATTTGATACCAGTATCTGCAGATCCTGATTGAGTAGATTCCGCAGCAGGATGGAGACGCTCTTTGCCTCCGGGACGGTGATCAGCATAACCGCGCCGGCATTTTCCAGGATGCGCACATGCCGTTTCAGATGATCTTCGATCTGGGAGAGTCTGACGGGTGGATAGATGGGAACAGGGGTGGCGCTGGCCAACAGAATTCCAAAGAAACTGAAGAGATAGTCAGCCCCTGTGGGCAGCATGATCGCAACTGTTTGACTGGGTTGCAGGCCGTGTTCAATCAGGGAGATCGCAACTCTGCGCGCACCCTGCCAGAGTTTTTTGTAACTGATGGGTGTGGGCTGCTCGCCGTCACCATAAAGCAGGATATGGGTGTGATTGGGGCTCTGTTTGCTATGCCATTCAAGTACCTCCGGCAGAGTTGTAGCCTGTTCCGGGAGTAGGGCGAGAGGTGTGACTTTCGCGGGTGACTGGGGTAGAGCACGCATCTTCTCCTGCAGCGTCGGATCTGCAGAGAGGATGTTCTGGAGGATATCCGCCGGTGTTTCGGCCGTTGCGAACAACTGCTCGGGCAGCTGTACTGCAAATTGTTGCTCCACCCGGTTCAGCAGTTCAACCCGGCTGAGGCTGTCAAATCCGAGATCACTGTCCAGCTTGTCGGCCAGTTTTGGGTCAGGAAGATTGGGCTGTTCGGGATGAAGTTCAGCCACCAGGTCCTCCACGACGGCTAGCAGCTGCGTGGAGGTCTGTTTTTCATCCAAGTCTTTGATGTCGGAAGTAATGGGCACTGCCTGAAAAAGTCCGGATTTTTTATATTAGTCGATATATCTAATCATAGTTGGGAATGGATTTGGAGGCGGTGCGTCAGTGAACCGCTTTGAGTTCTTGTTTACTTTGAGAGTCGAAGCTGGAAACAGGTCGATCCATCTCAGTTAAAAATGGGAGAAGTACCCTGGTATTTAACCCTTTAATATGTGGGAGAAATGTCCAATAATGTCAAAATGTAAAATAGTAATGGACGTGGTATCTCTATGGATATTGGTTTTGGAAAGCGATTGTCCCAACTTGCCGGAGAACAGGATCTCTCTCTCGGCGAGCTGGCGAAAGAGTTGGGGGTCTCGCGGCAATCGCTGCATAGCTGGCTCAATGGTGGAAATATATCAACGGCCAAGCTCAATCGTCTGACCCAGTATTTTCACGTGAGCAAACGATGGCTGACCGAGGGAGCGGGGGCACCCACCGGTGAAAATATCGGGCAGGGGATTTATGGGGTGCAGGCCGGAGAGCTGATCCAGGATGTGGTCAACAGTGAGGCCAGGTTGAGCTTGGCCGTCAAGGCTACAGGGCTGATAATTTGGGAATACGATCTTTACTCAGACGAGTTGCTGTGGAGTGAAGAAACCTGCCCGTACTGTGATACGCCGTTTTCAAAGGCCTATCCAAACATGGATAGCCTGGTGGAGGCGTTCGAAAAGCCGGACCGGGCTGAATTCCGCGAACTGATCGAAAGATTGCTGTCATCTGACCAGAAGGGATACACCGAGCTCCCTCTGAATTTCTCCAGTGGTACCGGTATTTATGGGATTTGGGTTGCCAGCCGCTTCGATGGCATGGGGAGACCGAATGGAGTCATCGGCGCACTCCAGGACATTACCAAACGCAAACGAGCCGAGCTTGCCCTGCTGAAAAGTGAAACGCGATACCGCGATCTGCTGGAAGTAATCAGTGACAGTATTTGTGAAGTGGGGCCGGACGCACGATATACCTATGTGAGCGCCAAAATCGAGGAGCTGCTCGGTTACGCGCCCGAGGAGGTAATTGGCAAAACGCCGTTTGACTTGATGCCACGGGATGAAGCGGAAAGAGTGGCGGCTGTGTACGACGCCATCGTAGAGTCAGGTAAGCCGTTTAAGGGACTCGAATATGTCAGTCGGCACAAAACAGGACGGCAGGTGTTCCTTGAGACCAGTGGTATCCCGAAATTCGACCAAGATGGTGGCTATCTGGGTTATCGGGGAATCGTACGGGATATTACAGAGCGTAAGCAGATGGAAGAGAGCCTGCGCGCCAGTGAACAGAACTTCAGGCAGCTTGCCGAGCATATCCGTGAGGTCTTCTGGCTCGTGACTCCCGATTGGCAGAAGGTCATCTATGTCAGTCCCGCCTATGAAGAGGTATGGGGCCGTTCCTGTGAATCGCTCTATCAGAAGCCACTCTCCTGGCTCGACGCGATTCATCCTGATGACTTGAGCAGGGTCGCGGATTACATCACCGAGAAGAGCCAAGGTGGTCTGACAGATATCGAATTTCCGGAATATCGCGTCGTTCTTCCGGATCGTTCAGTGCGCTGGATCAAAGCTATGGGCTACCCTGTCCGCAATGCCGCAGGGGAAAGCTATCGCATTGCCGGCATGGCGGAGGACATTACTGAACGCAAGCAGGATGAGGAAGAATTTCGTTTGGCCGCCAGCGTGTTTGAAAACGCTTCCGAAGGCATCCTGATTACCGACGTAGATAGCAGGATTCTGCGTGTCAATCGGGCTTTTTCCGGGATGACCGGGTATTCGCCGCAAGATGTTGTTGGTCAAAAAGCGGGGCTCATGCGCTCCCAGCACCACGATGATTCTTTCTACCGGAGATTATGGGCGACTCTTACCGAAAAGGGACACTGGAGCGGTGAGATATGGAACCGGCGTAAGGATGGAGAGGTTTTTCCTGTTTGGCAGAACATTTCCGCCGTTCGTGACCAACAGGGGAATGTTACGCAATATATTGGAATATTTTCCGATATTACAGAACAGAAGCTCTCTGAGGAGAGGATCTCCCAGCTGGCCCATTATGATGTACTTACCGATCTGCCCAACCGGCTGTTGTTCAACACACTCTGTGAGCACGCGCTGCAACAGGCACAGCGTGAAGGCCATCAGGTGGCGGTGCTGTGTCTCGACCTTGACCACTTCAAGCACATCAATGACGCGTTCGGGCATCCGGCTGGTGACAAAGTGCTATGGGAAGTTGGTGCGCGCGTCAGATCGATCCTCAGGGAGGAGGATACGGTTGCGCACTTGGGTGGAGACGAATTTGCGGTCATCCTGGAAAGAGTTCCCGATACCGGCGCCGCGGCAGTAGCGGCTGAGAAGATATTGTCGGCGTTCAAACAGCCCATCCGCATCGGAAGCCAAACTCTGCAAACGAGTGTGAGCTTGGGGATCAGTGTATTTCCAGAGGACGGGACCGATGTCTCGACACTGCTCAAGCATGCAGACACGGCGATGTATCGATCCAAGTCGCAAGGGCGTGGTGCGTTCAGTTTCTATCGCAAGGAGATGACAGCAGTCGCATACGAGCGAGTGAAACTTGAGGCGGGCTTGAGAGAGGCGCTCGAACAAGAGCAGTTCAGAGTCTATTACCAACCCAAATACTCTCCAGTGGAGGGAAAAATCGTTGGTGCAGAGGCGCTCATCCGCTGGCTTCATCCCGAAGAGGGTATTATCTCACCCTTACGCTTTATTCCCATTGCGGAAGAGAGCGGCCTGATCATCCCCATTGGTGAATGGGTGCTACGAACCGCCTGCGCCCAAGCTGCGCAATGGCGGCGAAGTGGACTTGCCATGGAGCACATCGCAGTCAATGTGGCAGGTCCTCAAATGATGCGCGAAAATATCGTGACCACCGTCGAGAGAATCCTGGCTGAAACCGGTCTTGAACCCGGCGCGCTGGAGATTGAAGTTACCGAAACCTTCATCATGCAGCAGGCCAAAAAGACTATCGGCTCTCTTGAACGGCTGCGTTCAATGGGAGTCGGGTTGGCGATTGATGATTTCGGTACAGGTTATTCATCACTGGCCTACTTGAAACAACTGCCGATAGATCGTCTAAAAATCGATCGTTCGTTTGTGAAAGACATATTGGATGACCCGGAGAACCGCGCGATTACTACGGCCGTAATCTCGCTTGGCCACAGTCTTGGTCTCAAAATCACTGCCGAGGGTATAGAGAATCAGGAACAGGCACGGTTTCTCTATGCGCTTCAGTGTGATGAGGGGCAAGGATACCTCTACAGTCCACCTGTACCGGCGGATGAGTTCGAGGTACTTTTAAGAGGGCAGTGAGGCAAACTGTAATCCGATACTGAAAAAGAAGCGTCGTGGGTATTCAGACACTCACAACGTTCTTGATGTGGTGCACTATCACAAATGGCGGTCAGACTTCTTACCGTTTTGCGGTTGCCATTGCCGTTTTAGCAGCCGTGCGGATGCGCCTGAATATAGAGTAGGACCTTGCGTTAGAGGGGTACCTTGAACACTAAGATAGGCATCATCAGCGATCCTCATGCCACGCCAGGGCCTGTTGAGGAGGCGCTGTCTATATTCCGGCAAGAGGGGGTGGAGCATGTCCTCTGCGCTGGCGATATCGCCGGTTATGGTGAGGCGTTGGACGAGACTGTCGATCTGTTGATGGCGAATGCTTGTGCATGCGTTACAGGCAACCATGAAGCCTGGTATCTTGATCGTGCGGCAGATAAAGAGGATTCATCCACTTATCGCTATCTGAGCGGTCTGCCTGCCTCGCTGGAGATGGTGGTAAAAGGCAGGGGATTGTATATGGTGCATGCCAGCCCACCGGATTCTTTCATGGATGGGATCAGGTTGCTGGATGAATGCGGTGAACCAATTGACGAGCAGCGGGCTTACTGGACTGGCCGTTTGCAGGGATTTGCATACGATGTGTTGGTGGTCGGCCATACTCATCAGGTGTTTGCCGAGCGGCTGGGCGATACCCTGGTGATCAACCCCGGCAGTACCCTGTGTAATCATAGCTGTGCTGTTGTAAGTTTCCCCAAGCTGCAGGTCGAGTGGTTTGCCTTGTCCGGTCAGACCCTGCTGAAGTCATGGAACTGGGGGATGAATCAGTTCAGTCAGGGATAAAATGAGGGGTTGATAAATCTGACATGGTCAACCTATCATGGCTGCACGCGCCAATTCAGTCAGGATAATATGTGCTCTAATTCCTGTTTAGAGAAACCGGCATCCTCTCCGTATTCCTGTCTCAGATCTTTATCTGCAAGATCTCTGGCATCGGGTTTGCCGTGGCTGTTATCAAGATAGAAATCGTACCTGTCCCGTAGGTAACGGTGGCGCTTCCAGGCATTTCTTTGGGCAACGGCTACTGTGGTTGACTGTTGAGCCCGCAGGGATTTCACGGCGCTATTACCCGGCTTCCTCTTTTTGTTTTTTTCGGTCTTTTTGTCCTTGACTTGATGGCGCAGGGCCTCAATTGTGTTTTTGCAGTGTTTGAGTTCAGACTCCAGTCGTTTGATCCTCTGTTTTAGATCCCGGACTCCGTCCTGATTCTCTGCGGCGTCCAGTACGCGAACTTTGTCTTTCTTCTTCAGCTTTTTCTTTTCTTTCTTTTTCATCATTCATTCAACCTGATAAACATGCCTTGTTTCAATGCGCCAAAAGTTGTCTATTCTTTTTTCTGAAGATCCGGATTGTAGAGCCAGAACGGATCGCGCAATTTTGAGTTTTTCCAGATTTGCTCTTCATTGGCGGCAAGGTAGTCCTCAAACTGATCGATGGCGTAGATGATCAGATTTTTGTTCCTTCTCACTTCTGCAAAAACAATTAGTTGGGCTTTGGTCAAAGCGTCTTGGTCAAGTGACGCCATTGCAGCGTGGGCTGCTTTTGCACCTGCGCTCTCTGGGCCAGCTATCGAAAATAACTCTTCCATGCCTGGTGACGACGATTGCCCCACCCATTCTTTGAATTCATCCAAATAGTGACTTAATCCGCTCTCATCAATGTCATATGACGTGAGTTCAGCAATCCTAACGAGATGAAAAAGACGTCGGTAAAGAGACGACACCAAGCGCTCATGGGTCATCTTTACTGCATCAAGGGCATCGGCGAACTCTGATTCATCGCTCTTCTGCTCGAAAGATTCAGAAAGGCGAGCGATGATTTCGCTCTTCATTGAACGGCCAGATCCTTCGGCTGCCTTAAGGAGCTCGGTATGTAAGGCTTTTGGCAGGCGAAGAGCTGTTTTTTTTATCTCTTTTGACATGCTAGCGATATTAGCAGAAGGCTGGCTGAGATTTCCATTTGGCTTCCCAGGCCAGAATCCAAATTAGTCGAATTGCTACCCAGCTGCTACCTCAAAAACAAAGGGCTTAGTGATTTCTCGCTAAGTCTTTGTTTTATAAGGCGGCCCAAGCAAGTCCGCTTTCAAAGGTGAGAGTGGTGGCAACAGAGTTGGCCAAGCACCTCTCCCAAACCTGAAATTCCGCCAACATAACACCAGAGACACTTTCGGCTTCTCTGAACCGGCGCTTGAAACTTAACTTGCCTGTGGGTCGTCTCTTTGCTATCTCTAGTGTCTATCTGTGTTGGGGCGGGTCAGCTGGTGGGTCTGAAACTCGGCGCCCAAACGGTTTCACCATGGTCTGACTGTTATTGATCAATGGGTTACGGATATGAATAAAAATACTAAACTGTAGTTCAGCTTCAATAATTGTACGGGTATCCAGCTGGCGCGTGGTACTGGAAGGGGGCTGGATATCTGAGGTTTTTCTATTTTGTTATTTAACTTAATACGTTACTGATTAAATCTGGTTTGAGTTGTATACCCAACGATTTTTGATTTATTGAGAGGGAAGAGTATGCCGATCGTTACCTGGTGTGATGAATTTAGCGTTAATGTCGAGGAAATAGATATTCAGCATCAGAGGATGCTTGAGCTTGTAAATCATCTTCATTCTGCAGTGGAATCCTGTATCGATAAAGATGATCTAAAGACTTTGTTAGTTGATCTGGTGGAATTTACGAGAATGCATTTCTCAACTGAAGAGCAGTTGATGAAAAAATATGATTATCCTGAACTAGCAAAGCATCATCGGGAGCACAGAATATTACTTCAGTATCTGGGCCATCTGGTGACTGCTGTATCAAATGGAAAATATCCTACCTTTTACTCCGACTATGATGTTTCCACTGATTGGGCTCTGCTCCATATAACCGAGCATGATATAAGCTTGGGTGCTTTTCTGAATTCCAAGAACGTTTATTGAATTCAGAAAGGGGGGACGTCGCCATCGAGATGAGACTCTAACTCAGCTGAAAGAAGCAGAATGGCGGCGAGCGCCCTCGAAATTTCAGGATTTCCCTGGTGCGCGTGGAGGAGGACTTGAGTCTCGGCTCGGAATTTGTCATTTATCAAAGGGCGCAGCTGAGTCATCAAACTGCCCCAGGCCCAATCTGGAAATGACGTGAGCAACTGTGCCGCTCTGCTTTCCGGGGAAAAGAGGCGTTCCATCGCGTCGACTCCCGACTCGAGGCCACGGGAGCGGATGCGGTTGTCCCACCCTTTGAGCAATATTGCGAGCCACTGCTCTGCTTGCTCGCGAGAGGCTTGCCCTGTGAAGATAGCTTCGGTATCAGGGATTGGCATCCTCGTCGGACTCGGTAATCTTCGCGGCTTTTTGACGATGGCTGTGAGAGAGCCGGATGGTACGAACGCTGGCCACGGCCTGTTCAATTCTCTACAGAGCCTCTCCACGAGAGCTTGCTCACCCAAAATATCTCGCGTGTCGATCACCTCACCGTAGGTGTCACCCCAGAACTCGATAACTGATTGTAGTTCGAGGAAATCAGAAGGACTCATCTGTGGATGAAGGACTAGTATTGTCGGACGCGAGCTTTTTCTGGCCACCTGCAACTCCAGCGATACGGCGTCAGATCCGAGGCTGTTCCTGCTAACGAGGCAGAGCAAAGCGTCCGAGTGTGGAATCACCGACAGGTAGTGGTGTTCCATGATCTCTTCGGGCTCAGGAAAGTGGCGATGCGTGAGGTACACGAAGAGGTCGGGCCACGCCTTGTATAGCCATTCCGACAGTGCATAGGCTGCATCTTGGTCGCTATGACTGTGAGCCAGGAGGATCATGCCTTTCTCTTCGCCGATGCCAAGTACTCACATTGCATCATCTCAAATTGATCTTTTTTGTTTCATTGACGCTCCTTTCCGCATAACGTTGCGAAACACTGGAAGGCAAAAGTGGCGATTGGTTTGTGTAAGATGGAGCGTAGCAGAATACACAAATTAAACGACGCTTTTGTCCGAGTGAGTTTGCCTTGTATGCGTGATTTACATCTTTCTCTTTATCAAACTACACTTGTAACTTTTGCTATTGACAAGTATTGGTATTGGTCATAATCTTAAATATAAGCGCCGATTTGAGTTCGGTTCAGCTTGCGGGCGCTATAGAAATTCAGCTAAAGAGAGGGGCAACCTGCTTTAGCGTGAGCTGAGCGGGTTTTTTTGTGCCTGTCAGACAGGCGTCGCCGAGTTAATCAGCAACTTGCAGGGCGATTCAGAAATGCTGCTAAAGCGCTTGCCACACTTCCTCTGCCCCAAGGTGTTGCCGCGCTCGGCAATTATGGGGCGGCAGAGGTGAGCAAATGAGCAACGCAAACCACAATGAAAATGCCGACGTTTTTGTGGAACCACCTGAGTTCGGTACCGACTTTCTGCCTGTTGGCACCACCTACGGCCAACCACTGTGCCAGTACAAGGCACCCTGTGAAGTTCGCTCTGCAACTGATCTGCCGTCCCGGCTCTATCTAGGTACACTATCTGCGAAGTCATTCCGGATCACGGATTCTGGCTGGTTCGTACGTTATGAAGATACAGTTCCAGAGACGCACGTCGAACTGGAGTTCGAGGCTTCCCGAGGTGTCCTGACTGCCCGATTTGTCTGGCGGGGCATAGAAGGCATGATAACGGACACCCCGGGTACGGACTGGAAGAGTCTGGAACAACACATGTCTTTCACCTTTCCTGATCTCTGGGAGGATGAAGCCAAGCAGAGCATCGAAGCAGAATTCAATGCCCGGTACATTACCCATCCCAAGAACTTTCCGGTCATAACCAATTTTTCGGCTGGCGCGTATAAAACCCTGGTTTTCCCGGTTCCCAGTTACAGACTGCATGAACTGGTGGACTGCCTTGACGATATCGAAGCAGATCGGGAGATCGCTTCCGTGGTTTCGATCTATGCAGTCCTGACTCGTGCACAAATCCAATACATCAGGGGCGACTGCCACGATGTTCCTGGCACACCAGAGGCACTCGCACGCTTTAACCGGAAGATTGTCGGCCTGGCCAGTCAGGGCCTGCCCAGAGTACGACCATTCAAAACATTCCTGCGTACACTTGATCTCAACCGCAGGATTTACCTTGTCCATGGGAGTTGCTCATTTCGCGACCTGACGAGGGTGATAGGCCATTTTCACCGACAGGGATTCATCGGAAGTCCAGATGGCCACCTTGTCCCATCGGAATACCCGGGCGGGATTGAGTGGACGGCGATGATTTTTCCTGCCTGCCTGGAAATCCAGGACATAAGGCTCAAATTTACCGATGAGCAGGAGACCCGCTGGGTGGAGTATGGGCGCTTGATGTCTCCAGATAGACTCCCCTTAGTCGCAGCCGTTCTAAATGTCGGCCGGGAAGAGGCCTTGAAAAAACTCCTGGATGCCGAGGCTCAAGCCGATTCCGAGCCGGACTTCATTCGTGCGAACTGGAACTCAGTGGATCGTTGGGTCAGCAAACTCAGGCGGAAAAACCATGCCAAGCCATTATCTATTTATCTCTGAGTCGGTATCGGAAGGTCATCCGGACAAGCTGGCCGACCGGGTCTCCGATGCGATTCTGGATCACTTCCTTGAGTGAATAATAAGGGACGTACCACATTTTTCTCCCTCAGACCAATGGCGTTCATACTGTAGAATCGTATGGAGTCGGCTTTACCTCTGAGATGACGCGGCCCTACGAAATCCGTTTGGTGTCGAAAGTTTGGGGTCCTTGTAGGCAGATTCGGGTACCGTGCGCCCTTTGGCTCGTAGCGTCCCGTACGCCGGTGAGTCAGGTCATTACGGCTCAGAATACGGTTGATGGTTCGAAGAGATGGTAGGGCTGTACGTTCTGCTCTTCAAGATACCACAGGATGGCTTGGGCACCGCAGAACAGGCCCTGGTTGTAGAGGCTGAGACGGGTCACTTTAACGATCTCCTCAATCTCTCTGGCTGTTCGCTGTGGGCTGGAGAGTGGCAATCTGGATCTATCCAGGCACCAATCTGGATCGCCTGGGTCATAACGATCCAGCCACTTGTACAACCATGGTCTGGTTCGACCAAGAGAGATACAAATGCCCTCAGGGCTTTCTCCATCGAGATGCCGCTGAACAGCCAATTGCCGGTATTGTTCAAGCGTTTTTTTTCATGAATCTCTCCAATAAGTTTGGGCGTATTCGTAGTAACTGCTTGAGTGGCTATCAAATTGTTAAAGAGCGATGTAAATGATGTCCTGGCATTTATCAATAAGTCATTATTCGACAAGTCGTTTTTTGGCCGTCTTGTAAGCTCGATTTCTCTCGCGTTTACCTAGAGGACCAAGACAACGATTTCTTCCTGATCTACGTGATAGACCAGCCGGTAACCTGAGCCGCACTGTTTGATCTTGTAACAATCTGGCATTCCAAACAGCCGGAAGAAATAATAGGGACAGACCACGGTTTACTATGGGTGGCTGATGAAAAACGTGGTCTGTCCCCTATAAAACGATGTAGCGTAGCGGAATGCACAAAAACCGCACAGTCTCAAAAGTCCTCTGGAGCTATTTGTTAGCATTTTTTTCAGATTATTATTGGCAAGAAGATGAAGAAGGGAAGATCCGTTACAGGGAGTGTTATTTCAGTCACTTCGAATTCTGGATATCCTTTTGATTTTAAATTTTTATACAGGCTGTCCATAGCTTCTGTATTAATAAATGCTGCACTTTTCATTAACTGAAACTGAAGGACAAATGTATCACCTGTTGGTATGCGAATGTGTAGTTGGCGCCCAACGCCTGATTTCCACATTCCTATGCTTTGTATTTGTGTGTATTTGAGTTCACCTAATGGTGGCTTTGTATTACTGACTTCTTCTCCTTTACGCCGAAGGAATATGAAACGATCCTTTGTTTCTACGATAAAACATTTTTGTGAGTGGAATTCAGTATGGCCGGGGAGAAGGATACCTCCTTCACAGTAGTTAGCTGTAACAATATTGCTGGCTGATAGCTGGTTACCGGCTACGTTAACATTAAGTGTTTCTGGCTTAAGGGCTTTGTAACCACAGCCAGCAAGATTCAAAATTACAGCGATAATAATAATATGCTTCATAAGTGTTTTTTAGTTGCTAACATCTAAGCGTGAATAATAGGGACAGACCACGGTTTATTATGGTTGGCTGCTGAAAAACGTGGTCTGTCCCCTATTGATCCTCATCATGGAGAGCCATTTGCTGTGCTCCAGATTATCGCCCTGGATCAGCATGTTTTCGCTGGCGGGATCACCATAAGAGAGACTCTTCACCCCTTGAAGCAGCCGGTAAGGCACCGGAATCTCCACCTGCTTTGCGGTGCGTACCGCCTCGCCTTTGTTTAACCAATCAAGAATGGGCATCCGTCGTTTCCGGACCGTTGTTTATTCGGGTTCTAGTTCCAAATGGGCAGGGCGCGCCATTGTCGGGGAAAGCCCATCGCATCCTCATCAATATTATGCTGATCGAGTAAATCTTTCAGCCTGGTTTTGAAATGGTGACTCGGGCAGGTCCGATCCATTAAATAGGCTAGCATCACCAAAGGATTGTAGATTTTCTTCAGCACCATTTGGTCTCGATTGAAATTCTGCTGCAATCCTGCAGGGCGTTTGCCGGGTATGATCATCTGCATGGTGAAGCGACGATTCCAGAGGCGGCTATGGTGCGCACAGGCATTGCGGATCGTGTTGATTTGATGAAGAAATGAGCCCAACACTTTTTCATCCAGATTATAGGTGTCGGCGATGGATTTTCTGTCCTGGCGCAACTTCAAATTGGCATAGAATTGAGAGAGCTGACCAAACGACATCACCTCGACAACAGCCCATATGGGCGGTGTCGTTTCATCGTATGCATCTAGCAAATGCTGAATAAATGCCTCTTTGCTACGAGCAATTTCACCCGTGAGCTTACCAAGTGTCGCCAGATATTTGTCCTGTTTGAAAAACAGCCCACTATCAAGATGAGCATGTGGCCCATACTTCTCTGATAAGTGATAAGCCCACTGAGTTCGGACCGATACTTCAATACGCTCTACCGCGTCAATGACCAGCAAACGCAATTCTCGATCAAAGACATAAAGATCGATAACCTGCTCAAAATTGGTACCAGACGCGAATTGGTGAGGATTTCGACTGACTTCAAAAGGCAGCCAGTAACCAGACAATCGGTAGTAGTTGAGGTGTTGGAGGTAATACCTGGCCTGCTCTCGATTTGACACTATCATTCCACGTTGAATGAGTAGATCGACTTGGCCATCAAAGTCAGTATGGGGCTTGTTGTATTTCATTTTCCGGCCCCAGAAAAAGTGACCCCCCAGGGTGCGCCGTTCTGATGAGAGGCGTGGGGGGTGTTGTTAAAGGAGAGTTTAGTGGGTAAATACATTGTTCGCAATTAATTCCCTTTATTTTGCATTAATTTTATTAATGGATTGTGCTATGTTCGATAACTATCTTTAATTGTATTCATCAATCAATTCCATGCAAAACAATCTTGCACAAAACCAGACCGTCTACAATTCGTCTACAGAAAAAATCCCGCCGAAGCGGGATTTTTGTAAGTCTTTGATTTTATTGGAGTTGGCGAGAGAGGTCGAACTACCGACCAGCTGATTACAAATCTGGAGTAAGAGCATAAAACTTATTTCCCATGCCTACATGAGAAAACTCACCAATCGGCTGAAATTTGTAAGTCATTGAAATTATTGGTGGGCCCTGAAGGACTTGAACCTTCGACCAAGGGATTATGAGTCCCCTGCTCTAACCAACTGAGCTAAGGGCCCGAATAGGGCGTGAGGATTGTAGCAAAAAGGCCGTGGGTACGCTCGCTGTACCCGCGGCCTTTTTGTGCTGTGGCGTTTTATTCGTTATCCAGGAAGCTGCGCAGTCGGTCGGATCGGGAAGGGTGACGCAGTTTGCGCAGGGCCTTGGCCTCGATCTGTCGGATACGCTCGCGGGTGACGTCGAACTGTTTGCCGACCTCTTCCAGGGTGTGGTCGGTATTCATGTCGATGCCGAAGCGCATGCGCAGGACTTTTGCTTCACGTCCGGTGAGGCCGCCCAACATGTTTTGGGTCGCTTCGCCGAGGCCTTCAGCGGTCGCAGACTCTACCGGTGAGACAACGCCGGAGTCCTCGATGAAGTCGCCGAGGTGGGAGTCTTCGTCGTCGCCGATAGGGGTCTCCATGGAGATCGGCTCCTTGGCGATCTTCAAGACTTTGCGGATCTTGTCTTCAGGCATTTCCATGCGTACTGCCAGCTCTTCGGGAGTGGCTTCCCGGCCCATCTCCTGGATCATCTGACGGGAGATGCGGTTGAGTTTGTTGATGGTTTCGATCATGTGCACCGGGATACGGATGGTGCGGGCCTGATCCGCAATGGAACGGGTGATGGCCTGGCGAATCCACCAGGTGGCGTAGGTGGAGAATTTGTAACCGCGACGATATTCGAACTTGTCCACTGCCTTCATCAGGCCGATGTTGCCCTCCTGGATCAGGTCGAGGAATTGCAGGCCGCGGTTGGTGTACTTCTTGGCGATGGAGATGACCAGCCGCAGGTTGGCTTCCACCATCTCTTTCTTGGCGCGGCGTGCCTTTGCCTCGCCAATGGACATTTTGCGGTTTACCTCTTTGATCTCACCGATCGTCAGCATGCACTCGGTTTCCAGGGTAAGGAGGCGTTTCTGTGATCGCAGGATCTCGTCTGCGTGCTCTTCCAATGCCTCTGAATAGCCTTTGCCGCTTTTGATCTGGTCGTGGATCCAGTCCAGGTTGGTCTCGTTGTCCGGAAAAGAGACGATAAACTCTTTACGGGGCATGCGAGCTCTATCGACGCACAGGCCCATGATGATTCTTTCCTGGGCACGGATGCGTACGATGGAGCTGCGCAGCGTATTGACCAGCAGGTTAAAGGTGTTGGGGACCAGCTTGAACACAAGAAAGCTATCAATGACTTTATCCACCGCCTTCTGGGTTTTAGTGCTGGCCCGGCCGTTTTTCTTCAGTGTGGTGCAGAGTGCTTTGTAGTACTTGCGCAGCTCTTTCGTTTTGGCGGCGACCTCTTCAGGATCGGGGCCGGTATTTTCCGGTTCTTCCTCCACCTCGCCATTTGCCTCTCTTGCTTCTTTGGCTTCCTCGCGGGCCTTGTTTTTGGCAGCGATGCTGGCAGGAGTGGGGATCTCGTTAATTTCGTCCAGGTCGATGAAACCGTTGGTGACATCCGCCATGCGGGTTTCGCCAGCCTCGATGTTTTCCAGTCTGGTTGCCAGCAGGTCGATGGTGATCGGGAAGGTGGCGAGCGCGGCAGAGACCTGGATGAGGCCGTCCTCGATGCGCTTGGCGATACGGAGTTCGCCCTCACGCGTCAGCAGTTCTACGGTGCCCATCTCCCGCATATACATGCGGACTGGATCGGTCGTGCGGCCGAATTCACTGTCGACACTGGCGAGGGCGGCAGCGGCCTCCTCGGCGGCGTCTTCGTCGGTGGAGACGGCGTTGTCGCTGAGGTTGTTGTCTTCGAGGTCTGGAGCGGTTTCGTGGACGGTGATCCCCATGTCGTTGATCATACGCACGATATCTTCGATCTGTTCCGGCTCGACAATGCCTTCGGGCAGGTGATCGTTAACTTCCGCGTAGGTCAGGAATCCCTGTTCCTTACCCTTTGCAATCAGTTGTTTTAGCTGGGATTGCTGTGTTTCCTGATTCATTTTTTACCTTGTTATACGGGTGCGCACGAGCCGACAAACGAACTGCCCATTCTAGCACGGTTTTTTAATTTTTTTCCAGTAGTGCCTTGAATTGTGCCTTGTTTCCATGCGTTTTACCCGAAATGTGACTGGTCTGTGGTTTGCGTCAGTTGCCCCTGTGCGCTATTCATTGTCATCGTCGGCCTCGATTTTGCCGGGAAATCTTTGTCTAAGCTCCGACAGCTCTTCAGACATCTCACTGAGCGGCGCGTTCCTTGGTGCCAATGCATTGGCTTTTCTGTATTGATCGACAAGCCTGTTCAGTACGTCACGAAACTCCGCTTCATGATTCATGCCTGGAAAATCAAATCGGCGTGCCGCAATTTTCGCCAGATGGCGATACTCGTCCCGATCACGCCAACGTTCGAGTAGTGTTGCTTTATTAAGCGTAGGATGGGTATAGATAATTTCAAGTAATTCATGCAGTAGAGGGATTCCCGGTGTGTCCCAGTTTTTCCAGTCGTCGGACACTTCTTTTGCTACCGGTGCCACGGTTGGCATGTCGAGCAGCAGGGCGATGGCGTTGCTGATCAGTTTGGGCCGCTGTTTCCGATACTCTCCGCCCGATGCGGGTGGTCGCTTGCCGGCTTGGGGCGGGTTGGCGCTATTGCCAAGCGTGCCGTTCTGCAGACCCACTGTCTGCTCCAGTTGCTGATACATCATGCGACGGAAGATGCCGGGAGGCAGCTTCTCCAGCAGGGGTCTCGCCAGTTCAGCCAGTCGGGCGCGGCCATCGATGGTGTCCATGCGAACCTGGGACGCCAGGTGTTCGAGCAGGAAGTTTGAGAGTGGCTGTGCCTGATCCAGGCGCATGTCGAACGCTTCGCTACCCTCCTTGCGGATCAGGGTATCGGGGTCTTCGCCGTCCGGCAGGAAGAGGAAACGGGCTTCGCGCCCCTCGCGCATCACAGGCAGGGCAGTCTGCAGCGCCTTCCAGGCAGCGTCCCGCCCCGCCCGGTCGCCATCGAAACAGAAGACCACCTCAGGACAGGTGCGAAAGATCAGCTCCAGATGTTCCGGTGTGGTGGCGGTGCCCAGTGTGGCCACGGCATTGCGAATGCCGAACTGGGCCAGGGCAACCACATCCATATACCCTTCGACCACCAGTAGGCGTTCGATCTTGCGCAGTGCCTGCTTGGCCTCATAAAGCCCATAGAGTTCGCGGCCTTTATGGAACAGGGGAGTTTCCGGTGAGTTGAGGTATTTGGGTGTGCTGTCGTCCAGCACGCGCCCGCCAAAGCCGATGGTCCGGCCGCGCTGGTCTCGAATGGGGAAGATGATCCGGTTGCGGAAACGGTCGTAACGTTTGTCGTCGGGTTCCGAGATGAGCCCGGTTTCGCGCAGTTTGCCGATGGTCTGTTCATCGGTGCCAAAATGTTTCAGCAGGTTGTCCCATCCGGGCGGAGCGTAACCGATGCCGAAGGTGGCAGCGATCTCGCCGCTCAGACCCCTGTTTTTCAGGTACTGGACCGCTTGTGGGGCCTGGGGATGTTCGCGCAGTCGACTGCGGTAGAAGTCAGCAGATTTTTCAAGCAGATCGTAGAGCGGTCGCAGATCTGGCCCTTGTGAGACTCCAGCCTCTCTGGGGACTTCCAGGCCTGCCATGCCTGCGAGATCCTCGACGGCTTCGACGAAACCCAGGTTGTCATACTCCATCAGAAAGCCGATGGCGGAGCCGTGGGCGCCGCAACCGAAGCAGTGATAGAACTGTTTTTCGGCACTGACGGTGAAGGAGGGGGTCTTTTCGTCGTGGAATGGACAGCAGGCCTGGTAGTCTCTGCCGGCTTTTTTCAGGGGGACGCGGTGGTTGACCACGTCGACGATATTCACGCGCGTGAGGAGGTCATCGATAAATTGAGGGGGGATTCTTCCTGCCATGATGTCTGGCGGTGCTCAGCAACTGGGTTTCGCTAAGGATAGCGGAAAGTGGTGTTGCCGGTGGAAGGTTTGAACCTGGTCTGTCAGCCTGCCAGTTTCTGCTTTACCAGTCCGCTGACCTTGCCCATGTCGGCGCGGCCCTGCATTTTTGGCTTCAACTGACCCATCACCTTGCCCATGTCCTGCATGGCGCTGGCGCCTGTGGCGTTGATGGCCTCGTCGATCATTGCGGTGATCTCTGCGTCGCTCAGGCCCTCCGGCAGATAGTCCTGAATGACTTCGATTTCGCGCTGTTCCTGTTCGGCCAGCTCGGCGCGTCCAGCCTTTTCATACTGACTGATCGAATCCCTGCGCTGTTTGATCATCTTGTCCAGGATGGTCAGCACCTGCGTGTCGTCAAGCTCAATGCGCTCGTCGACTTCGCGCTGCTTGATCGCCGCAGTGATCAGGCGAAGGGTGCCAAGCCGGGGCTTGTCCTTCGCCTTCATGGCGGTCTTTACATCATTCAGAATCCGTTGTTTCAACATTGCTGAAAGCGCCGGTCAGGTAGGATCAGTACTGGCGTTCCCAGCGACGGTTCTCGCGCGAGACCTTCTTCAGGTGACGCTTGACTGCTGCTGCTGCCTTGCGCTTGCGCTCCCAAGTGGGTTTTTCGTAGAACTCGCGGCGGCGGACTTCGGCGAGGACGCCGGCCTTCTCGCAGGAGCGCTTGAAACGGCGCATGGCAACTTCAAAAGGTTCGTTCTCTTTGACGCGTACGTTGGGCATCTGTGTGTGCTTCCTAGGACTCTGTTAAGCTTTGCAAACGGTGAAAGGCGCGGATTTTACGCACAGATGCCGGGTTTTGCAAAGTTAATCGTACATGCTCTATGGGGAAACAACAGAATATGCGGGTTTTGGGAATAGAGACCTCTTGTGATGAGACAGGTGTGGCTGTTTATGACAGCAAAGGTGGCCTGCTGGCCCATGCGCTGCACAGTCAGATTGAAATCCATGCCGAATACGGTGGAGTGGTGCCGGAGCTGGCCTCGCGGGACCACGTGCGCAAGGCTTTGCCGCTGATTCGGGAAGTTTTTCATCAGGCGCAGATCAGCAGCGAGTCCATCGATGGTGTGGCCTACACGGCTGGCCCCGGCCTGGTGGGGGCATTGCTGGTGGGCAGTGCGATCGGGCGCAGTCTGGCCTGGGCCTGGCAGGTGCCGGCGGTGGGTGTGCACCACATGGAGGGGCATCTGTTAGCGCCGATGCTGGAGGCGGAGTCGCCCGGCTTCCCTTTTATCGCCATGCTGGTCTCCGGCGGGCATACCCAGTTGGTTAAAGTGGACGGGATCGGCAGATACCAGCTTTTGGGGGAGTCGCTGGATGATGCCGCGGGAGAGGCGTTCGACAAGACCGCCAAACTGCTGGAGCTGCCCTATCCCGGTGGGCCGGAACTGGCGAAGCTGGCACAGGATGGCGATCCGAAACGCTACCGTTTTCCACGTCCGATGACAGATCGTCCCGGGTTGGATTTCAGTTTCAGTGGACTCAAGACCTTTGCCCTCAACACCCAGCAGGCTGCCAAGCGGGAGGAAGGTGATCCTCTGCCCCGGCAGACCCTGGCGGATATTGCCCGGGCCTTCGAGGATGCGGTGGTGGATACCCTGATGATCAAGTGTCGCCGTGCGGTAAGGCAGACCGGCGTCAAGACCCTGGTAATGGCGGGTGGTGTGAGTGCCAATCGCCGTTTGCGTGAATGCATTGGTGAGATGATGGTGAAGGAGGGCGGACGCGCTTACTACCCGCGACCGGAATTCTGCACAGACAACGGGGCGATGATCGCCTACGCGGGTTGGCAGCGTCTGCGGGCAGGACAGAGCGAGCCGTTGCAGTTTTCCGCCAGGCCGCGCTGGGGAATGGAGGGCCTGGAGGCTGTTTGAGGCAAAAGGAGAAAGGAGGCCGTGCCAATGGATGTGCCGAACTCCGTCGTTTCTGCCGTTGGTGGCTGAATGTCCGTAGGCCGGTTCAAGCGTAGCGGAACCGGCACCCACAAAAGCATTGTCACAATCTGAGTGCCCGATCCGCTACGCTTGATCGGGCCTACATGCATTCGGTGTGGAAAAATGTTTGCATTTGGTAGGCCCTGACACATACTTGTTTCGCCTTTCGCCTTTCGCCTTTCGCCTTTCGCCTTTCGCCTTTCGCCTTTCGCCATCCCTGGCGAAGCCGTTGAGTTCTATATTGACCCCGGCCCGGACTTCCTGTCCGGTCGTTCGCCATGCTGCGAAGGTCCACTGGACCTTCGGTCATGGCTCACCCTGTCACACGCCTGTATGGTCTGCCTGACAACATCGTCAATATTCCATCCGGCCGTGTCGGACAAGAGGATAAGTCTGATTGTTGCCTCTCCCTGCATAGTGTTGACTGAATCGGCGGGAAGCCGCTGCCAAATCTCCTGGAGTCGCGCTTCGAGAAGCCGGCGGTCAGTGGTTTCATCCAGCAGAAAAATCACCCTCTCCAATGAGACCCCTTTCAGTAGCTGTTCCAACTCCCATAGACAGCCTTGGTTGCTGCTGGAGAAGCTGCGCAGGTCCATCAGGACCGCCGTGGTATTGGCGGCCAGCTGCTGCATGGTCATCTGCCAGCTATGTTGTCGGCAGAAGAATTCATTGACCCGGTAGCGGCCATCCGGATCAGGGCTGATATCACGTCTCTCCAAGCGTTCCTGCAGATCCTGGTCGGTTTCAATGAACTGACGTGAGAGGCGCCCGCCGACAAAATCGAGGAATTCGTGGGGTTCTACCGTGGTTGTTGCTAGGTCAGGACCGGCAATGAGATTGATATCGCCGATTCTCAGCCGGCGTTTCTTAAACTGATCGAACAGCTGTTCACTGCGCCGACCGAGAGAGAAGACCCGCAACAGCAGCAATGAGTGGCCGGATTTGTCCCGCATGACGGGAAAGAAGCGGGCAAAGCCGATGTGCGTTATCAGCTTGTAGGCGCCGAAGGCGACCAGGCCGGTAAAGATCCAGGCCCAATTCTCAAAGGCGAGGGTGATGGATTGCAACACACCGAACAGCAGCCACATGGCATCTATCATGATCGACTGATCACTCATGCGTTTGTGCCGGTAGGCCCGGCCCAGGCGACCGAGTAGCCACCATCCGAGTATGGCAAACAGGATAAAGCCGGCGAGGTGCAGAAGAACAAAGAGGGATGTTGCGCCGAGTCCCATGGCAAACCCAGCGGTTGAGATGCCCGTCAACATGTCGTCGCTGCTGCCTGCGAGAGTTACGAGAAGGAAGGCACCTGTGACCCCGGCAACAACGAAGGCCAAGACCAGGGAGCCTACCGCGCGTATGCGTCGCGTCATAAAAGCAGTCAGCAGGAGGGTGGCGGCGGCATTGGCAAACAACCAGAAGAAGGTGAGCAGCCCGGCATCCAGCGCAGGATTTCGTATTCGCGCGATGGTTGCTGCCGAGACCAGCAGCAGGCCGTAAACCCCAAAGGCCAGAAAACGTTCACGCCGCGAGGTTAGGGCCACCAACTGGAGCGTAAGTAGGGTTGGCCAGGCATAACAGAGCGCAAGCCAAACAAAACGCATCAGCGGGAAACCATCACCCGCTGTGATCATCCAGGGCAGACTGAGGATCACTGCGTATGCCAGCCCCGCCAGCAGGTAGACGCCCCCGAGTTGCCGTAGTGAATCGGAAGTCCTGGAATAAGCAGCCAGGGCCTCCTGAGAGATGGTGTCATCGGGCTTAAGCGTGGAAATCGATAAAGTGCCGGTTACACGCTTTGTTTCAGAAATTTCTGCCCGAGATGGCGGGCCGTCCGCTTGCGTGCCCCTGTTCATGGAGCGGATGACCGCGCGTCGGTAGATGCGGATCAGGATGAGTGAGAGAAGGGCGCTGAGCACAGCGCTGACCAGTATGATGGCCGGTAGCATGCCTGTCAGTCCGGTGGTGAGATCCATCAGTGCCCCCCTTGTTATCCGCGAACATATTTCCCGTGGGCGTTACTCCGCTTCTTGATCTTTGGAGATCTTTCCCTCGCCACCCTGTAGCAGATTTTGGATATTGCTGCGGTGACGCCAGAACAGAATAATGCTCATCACAACCTGCATGGCGATCAGTTCCGGTGCAGGCCAGAAGTACCAGACGAAAACCGGCGCCAGGGCCATGGAGACGAGGGCGGCCAGGGAGGAGATGTTCAGCACCTTGGCCATGAAGAGCCAAACCAGTGCCACTGAGCCACCGACTGCCCAGTGCAGGCCGAACTGCACGCCCAGCGCTGTCGCCACACCCTTGCCTCCCTGAAAGCCGAAAAACAGCGGATAGAGATGACCGAGGAAGGCCGCCATGGCGGTGAGGGCGAGGATCAGTGGTGAATCGGTGAACAGATGGGCGATCAGCATCGGGATCAGCCCTTTCAGCATGTCACCCAGCAGGGTGATTGCCGCCGCTTTTTTGCCGCCGATTCGCAGCACATTGGTGGCGCCGGGATTGTTGGAGCCCTGGGTGCGGGGGTCGGGCAGCCTCATCAATTTGCAGACGATGATGGCGCTGGAGATGGAGCCCAACAGGTAGGCGCCGAGCACAAGCAGTATTTCAATGATCATAGGTGAATTGGAACCCTAAGCCACTACAAGGTCAATACCTGCTGAAAAAGAAGGTACTTACCGGATTGGATTTTCTCCCCCGGATCTCTAACATGTCATGTCTTGATAGCTAAGCAATAACGAAAAACTATGGATATTGTCTTCATCAGAAATCTGCGCATCGAGACGGTAATCGGCATCTACGACTGGGAGCGGGAGATCAGGCAACCGGTGGTGATCGATCTCGAAATGGGAGCAGACATAGCCCGTGCGGCTGAGAGCGATCACATCGACGATACCCTGGATTACAAGGCGGTCTCCAAGCGGCTGATTCAGTTCGTGGAGGGGAGTGAGTTCCAGCTGGTGGAGACGTTGGCGGAGCGCTGTGCGGACATCGTGCTCGACGAGTTCGAAGTACCCTGGGTGCGGTTGACCATGAACAAGATTGGTGCGGTAAGTGCTGCACGGGATGTCGGGGTCATCATCGAGCGGGGCAGTCGTGACTGAGTCTGCAGTGGTCAGAATCTGGTTGAGCCTGGGCAGCAATATCGACAGACAGCGCCATATCACTCAGGCACTGCACGATCTGAAGGCTCAATTCGGTGAGCTGGTGGTCTCCCGCACCTATGAGAGTGAGGCTGTCGGTTTTGATGGGAACAGTTTTTACAATCTGGTGGTGGGGATTGAAACCGGTTTGCCTGTTGAAGCGCTGGTCCAGCGGCTGCGGGGGATTGAAGATGCCAATGGCCGGGTGCGCTCGGGAGACAAATATACCCCCAGGACCCTGGATATTGACCTGTTGACCTATGGAGACCAGGTGATAGATTCACCAAAACTGCAGCTGCCGAGGGATGAAATTATCCACTACGCTTTTGTCCTGCTGCCGCTGTCTGAGGTCGCGGGGGAAGAGATGCATCCCCTGATTGGAAAAAGCTACCAGGCGCTTTGGGATGTTTTCGATGACGCAGATCAGCGTATCTGGCCTGTGGATGGCCAGCCGGCAGGCGGAAAAGAAAAAACCCCGGCTCCCTGATCCGTGGGAGCCGGGGCGATGTCGCCCTGCTTGGTTGGCAAATGTTTCAATCCTTGGTGCATCCGTGCGCCTTGATGTCATCCATAACGTCCTTATGGCGACAACTTAATCTTGGCACTTGAGCCGAATTTTATCTGCGGGAAATATCCGGCGTTTATGTAGGAATTTTCTGACATGGATCAGGGAATGTGCTTGATCTATGGCTCATGCATTTGAAACAATCTCTGGGTTTTACTTTTTGTTGACGCCGTAGCGTCTCTCCACCTGAACTTTTAAGGATCTCAACATGCCGTTGATCAGAGCGTTTCCGGGGCTGCGTCCCGCCGCTGGTCGTGCCGCCGATGTGGCCGCCCCACCTTACGATGTAATGAATGAAGCGGAAGCCCGCGAGATGGTGGTGGGCCGTCCCTGGAGTTTCCTGCATATCTCCCGCCCAGAGGTTGACCTGCCTGAAGGCACTGACCCTTATGCGCCCGAAGTCTATGCCAAGGCGGCGGAAAACCTGGCGAAGATGGAGGATGAAGGCGTACTGGTGCGGGACGAAAAACCCTGTTTCTATGTCTATCGGCTGACCATGGGTGAGCATGTGCAGACGGGGCTGGCGGCTGTTGCCTCTGTAGATGCTTACGACAACAATCGAATCAAAAAGCATGAATTCACCCGTCCTGCGAAAGAGGATGACAGGGTGCGTCAGGTCGATGCCCTCAACGCTCAGACCGGTCCGGTGTTTCTGGTCTATCCCAGTACCTCCGTTGTCGACAGCACTCTTGCAGAGATAAGCAGTGCCGCACCAGTTATCGAAGTCACCGCCGCTGATGGTGTGCTGCATGAGATCTGGGTGGTGGCTGATAAGACCACAGTCGCTAGGCTGACAGATGCTTTCGATGCCATGGATGCCCTCTACGTGGCCGATGGCCACCATCGCTCGGCGGCGGGTTCCCGGGTAGGTGCTGTCCGCAAGGCGGACAATCCAAACCATACGGGCGACGAGTCCTACAATTACTTTCTGACTGTGATTTTCCCCCACAATCAGATGCAGATCCTCGACTACAATCGGGTGGTGAAGGATCTCAACGGGCTGGATCCAGCAGCCTTTCTGTCTCGGGTCGGTGAGGCTTTCAGTGTCGAAACCAGCGATTTACCGGTTAAGCCGTCGCAGCCTGCCGAATTCGGCATGTATCTGGACAAGCAGTGGTACCGTCTGCGCCTGAGTGGAGAGCGTATCCCCAGCGACGATCCGGTGGGTCGCTTGGACGTGAGTCTGTTGGCCAACAATCTGATCGATCCGATTCTTGGGATCTCCGATCCTCGCCGTGACAGCCGCATCGACTTTGTCGGCGGCATTCGCGGTCTGGCTGGTCTGGAGAAAAGAGTGGACAGCGGTGAGATGCAGGTTGCGTTTTCGTTCTTTCCCACCGGGATGGAAGACCTGATGGCGGTAGCCGATGCGGGGGAGGTGATGCCCCCCAAATCGACCTGGTTCGAGCCCAAGCTGGCGGATGGACTTGTGAGCCATGTACTCGACTAGTGTGAGCAGACGCTAACACAGTGAATCGCCAATGGTCAGTGTAACCACCAGTCTGCCCGAAGGAACGTCTGTCGATCAGCAGGGCATCGATGCCTGGCTGGAGGCGTATGGGCAGGAGAGCAGCCGGGAGGATGTCGACTATCTGCGAGACGCCTGTGAATTGGCGTTGGATGCGGGTGGCGACGTCTTTCTTCCCGCCGGTGAGACCCGGCTGCGTCATGGCCTGTCGGTGGCGGAGATTCTGTTTGGCATGCGCCTCGACCGCGAGACCCTTGCGGCGGCGATACTGCTTGGGTCGCTGACCGATTCAGCGATCACTCTGGAGCAGCTGAAAGAACGCTTTGGTAAAAGCGTTGCCATCATGGTGGATGACCTCACCCGAATCGACGCCCTGACCGGTCTATCCTCCGAAACCAAACATGTGGATGAGGCGGAGCACGCAGAGAACCTGCGGCGACTCTTGCTGGGGATCGCGGAAGATGTCCGCGTCGTGTTGATTGTTGTGGGCGAGCGGTTGCATCTGATGCGCATTGCCCGTGAGCTTCCCGAAGAGACCCGTTTGCGTCTGGCGCAGGAGACCCGCGCCATCTATGCGCCACTGGCCAACCGGTTGGGCATCTGGCAGGTCAAATGGGAGTTGGAAGACCTGTCTCTGCGTTTTCTCAATCCGGTTGATTACAAGCGTCTGGCCAGTCAACTGGATGGACGGCGCGAGGACCGGGAGCAGTTTATCAACGAAGTGATTGAACTGCTCGACGGGGAGTTTCGCAAACAGGGCATAGAGGCGGATATCAGTGGCCGTCCCAAGCATATCTACTCCATCTGGAGGAAGATGCAGCGCAAAGCGGTGGATATCGAACAAATCTTCGACCTGCGGGCGGTGCGGGTGTTGGTAAGTGATATTTCCCAGTGTTACGAGGTGCTTGGTATCGTGCACGGGCTCTGGAAACACATCCCCGGTGAATTCGATGACTACATCGCCACCCCCAAGGCAAATATGTACCAATCCATTCACACTGCGGTGATCGGTCCTGAGGACAAGACGCTGGAGGTACAGATTCGCACGCAGGATATGCATCACCATTCGGAATTGGGTGTCGCAGCCCATTGGCGCTACAAGGAGAACGCCAAACATGATGCTGACTTCGAGCTGCGCGTTGTCTGGATGCGCCACTGGCTGGAGCTGAAAGACAATGGCGATCATCTCGAACATATCGACACGGAGATGGAGGCAACCCGCATCTATGTCCTCACGCCGCAGAGCAAGGTGGTCGAGTTGCCGAAAGGCTCGACGCCGCTCGACTTCGCCTATGCGGTCCATACCGATGTCGGGCACAGGTGCAAGGGAGCGAAGGTGGATGGCCACATTGTGCAGCTCACACGTCCCCTGAAGAGCGGTGAAATCGTTGAAGTATTGACCTCGAAGAACGGCACACCCAGCCGGGACTGGATCAATCCTCATCTCGGCTATCTGAAGAGCAGTCGGGCGCGAAGCCGGGTGCGCCAGTGGTTCAAACACCTCGATTATGAGCACTATGTCGAGCTTGGTCGTGCGGCCCTGGACAGGGAAATCGTCCGTCTCAGTGTGATCGAAAAGCCCGACCTGGAAAAAGTTGCGGAGAGACACAATCTCAAACAGGTTGACGATGTCTATGCCGCCATCGGCCGTGGCGAACTGTCACCCGTGCAGGTGGCCGGTTCCGGGATAAGAGAAAAGCAGCAGGAGCAGACCGAACTGCCCCTGGAAAAGGCGCGCACTAAAGCGCAGATCAAAGGCGAAGTGGTGGTGGATGGGGTCGACGATCTGATGACCACCATGGCCCGTTGTTGCAAGCCGGTTCCCTATGATTCCATTGTTGGTTACGTCACCCGCGGCCGGGGGGTGACGGTGCATCGGCGGAATTGCTCCAATATCCGCGCGATGGATGAGGACGAACTGGGGCGTCTGGTGGAGGTAGGCTGGAGTGATCAGCATGAAGAGTCAACCTACCCGGTCGATATCCGTATCCTTGCGGCTGATCGTAAGGGTCTGCTGCGTGATATCTCATCGATCTTCACCAGCGACGAGGTTGATGTCATCAGCGTCACAACACATAGTGACCGCAAGGCCGATACTGCCACGATGCAATTCACCGTCGAAGTGAACGATATGGAACAGCTCAGTCGGCTGCTAACCAAAGTCGAGCAGTTGCCTGACGTGATGGACGTCAAACGGGTGGTTTAAGGAGCTTCTGAACGAATCATGATCAAGTGCCTTGACGCCAGAATTCGCCACTTTATTCGTTGCAAATCTTCGCAATAGCTGGCTATTACGTACGATTTGCGCCTCAAATTGGCATATTCTGATCGCCAATTCATCTTGCTCAGATTCATTCAGAGGCTCCTAAATCGATGGCAAAATATTCCAAAAAAGTGCAGGTTTCGGGTGAAACCAGGGATGAAGCGATGAAGATTGCGCGCGGGACGCAAAAACCGGGACAGACCAAGGAGCAGACCAAGCTGATTGCCCAAGGCATCCAGAAGGGCATTGACCTCTATAAGAAACAACACAAGGTCAAGGCGCGGGAGCTCGATAAAAAACTGAAGAAAGCCACGGCTTCAACCGCGCCGCAACCAATGCAACCGGAAACCGTAGAGGAAACCACTCCGGCGAAAAACAGCTGGCTGCCTTGGATATTGCTATTAATCTCCTGGGGGCTTTTTGGTGTGTACCTGTTTTTATCGAACTGAAGGTGCTCTGTGCCATTTAGGGCGCAGGCCCGATCAAGCGTAGCGGAACCGGCCTACTCCTCACGGTATTTTGGGTTGCCGCTCCTGTGTTGGAACGTAGGGTGCGCTGTGCGCACCATGACTGCTCGAGTTAGATATCCCTCAGGCCCTCTGACGGCTCGATTCTGGCAGCACGGTAACCCGCCAGGGTGGCGGCGAGGATAGCTGCAGTGCAGGTCAGTCCCAGAGCAATGAGAAAGTGTTCCGGTAACAGTCGGCAGACAGTGTCGCTACTCTCCAGTTGAGAGGCGAACATTTCATTGATGGTATAGGCGACACCCAGATAGATCAGGGATGCACTGGCCCAGCCGAGGACGCCGGTAAAAAGTGACTGGATCACCGGGAACCAGATGATATCGCCGGTGCGAAAGCCCACCAGCCGCAGTACGCTCAACTCTTTGCGTTTACGGTCCACATTGGCCCATAGACTGGCGCCGAGAGAGAAAGAGAAGCCGATCAGGCCGATCACGGCGATCAGCCAGAACACCGCACTCAGGTTACGATCCATGTTGCGGACGATCTCGATATCCGCCGCGCGGGTGCGGACCTCAATACCCTGCTGCAACAGTATCTTGCTGATAGGTTCGACATCGTAGATTGAGCGGGTATAGAGCCGAAAACTGGGGTAGGTTCTTCCTGTGCCTTCCGGTTTGTTGCCCTTCCAGCCGAGGGCAGGTACCGCCTGGCCGTCACGAAACGCCTCTGCCGACTCCACCAGGTAGACAGGGGCGAATGCGCCGTCACGGCTGAATGCCCCCGGTTTGGCAATATCCTCGACCGTCAGTTCGATATGTACCCGTTCACTGCGGCCACGGAATCTCCGGGCCAGGCTGCCGCTTATCTTATCGCCCTTACCAGCCTTGAGTTTGCGTGCCGCAGATTCGGACAGGACGAGTTGATGTAGTCCGGTGGGTATATCGAGTCCGTTCAGCAGTGGGTCACCACGATCCGTGGGCAGCATCTCCACCGACAGGATGCGGGAGGCCTTTTCGCTCTTGAGCTGAATGGTGGCGGCGATGGCGCGGGTGCGGGGTACGATGAAGTTGACACCGTCCTGGCTGCGCAGATTTTCGATCCAGGCCCGGTCGTATCGGCCACTGCCGATGGGACGGATCTCCCGGTTGCGGGGATCTTCGATCAGATTGTCCAGCATGCTGCCGATGATGCCGAACTTGAGTCCGAAGAGGATCATCATCGGAGCCAGCACGGCGGCCAGGGCGATCACGAAGAAGCCGGACATCTGCCATTCGTTCTTGTAATCGCGATTGGCGAGCCAGAAGACGTTTTTAAAGCGGCGCAGCACTAGTGCTCCTTAACAAATAAAATCAGGATGCGTAGGGTGCGCCATGCGCACCAAAACAAGCCGTAATCACGGTACTCACGCCAATCATGGTACGCATAGCGCACCCTACATCCTGGCTGAATCCGTAATTATCACCTGGATAGAGCACTATCCACTCACCACGGTTTCGGTGGTATGGCCATTCTCCTCGCGCTGCGTGACGTGGGAGAGGTGACGCAGACCCAGCCGGTTGATATGCCGCCAGGCGTGACTGGCGATGATGACGGTAATGTTGAGCTCATCCACCAGTTCGATGAAGAGGGACATGATCTTCTCGGCGGCGATCGGGTCGAGGGAGGCGGTGGGTTCGTCGGCGATGACGATAGAGGGACGATGAGCCAGGGCGCGGCCTATGGCAACCCGCTGGCGCTCACCCACGGAGAGCAGGTGCGGCAGCTTGTCGAGATGGCGGCGAATACCGAGATTACCGGCGAGTTCTTCGATTATTTCATCTCCCGGCATATTCAGCAGTCGCCGCGAGAGACCAATATTTTCCCGCACCGTGAGATAGGGCAGCAGTCCACCTGTCTGCATGACATAACCGATACGCTGACGGCGCAGGTCGCCAAGCCGGTTGAGCCGATTCTTGCGCCAGTGCTCCGAGATGTCCACGGGTTCGGTACCGGGACCCGGGCGAAAGCGGAAGGAGCCTATTTCGCTGGGCTTCAGGGTCATGGAGAGCATGTCGAGCAGGGTGCTCTTGCCGCTGCCGCTCTCGCCGATCAGGGCGACCTTCTCCCCCATTGCGATCTGCAGGCTGGGCACGCGCAGACGGAAGGCCACGCCCTCTGCCTCTCGGGTCTTTACCACGTCGCGCAAATGGTAGATGAGTATTCTGTTGCCGGTGGGGTTGGGTGCCCCCGACCGCTCATGGGAAAAACTGCTCACAGTTAATTTAAGGCAGCATTTCCAACGCGATAGGGAATACTGAGTCTCCGGATATCGAACTGCCATCGAGAGAGACCCAGAGGTCGGTATGGTCGTGCAGAACCTGGTAGTAGTTGATCTTCTCCTCCATCCGGTGGATGAAGGCGAGTTGATCCCTCGCCGGCCAGTCCTGCCAGTTTTCCAGGGAGAGGCCCATCACTTCGCCGGTGTAGGGCAGGTCTTCGATATATTCGCGCATGAAACCCATGTCCGCCAGGTTGCCTTCGAGGGCGCCGCTGACGCGGGTGGTGCTGCCGAGTTGTTCCGGATCCCGGGAGATGGTGGCGGCCAGGCTCTTCAGATCATTGAGAAAACTGCGAGGGGAGAGCAGACCCTCCTCTGCGGTTTCCAACACCTGACGCATGATGCTGTGCAGATCACTCAGCTGGTCGCGAGTCAGCAGGACGCGCACGTCCAGGGTCTGGCGCTCCGGGTTTTTGAAATCCCGATCCACCAGCCAGGCATTGAAAACGCTGGGGATCTGCTCCGCCTTGTCCTGCTGCAGATAGCGCATGCGCAGGGCATAACCGAGCTTTGCGACCTTGGCCTGGAACTGGGCCAGTTGATCCGGTTCCTCTTCCTGCGCAACCTCTTGCTCGACGCTGGCGGGGACAGGGGCAGGTTTTGCCTGATTCTGGATCGTCTTGCCCGCTGCGGCGATGGCAGTGACCTTGACCTGATCGGTGATCTGGTGGGCCAGGGAATCCATGACGCGGCCAAAGCGGTTCACGTCGCCGGTCTTGACGCCAAAATAGAAACTGCCGATGCCCGGGTAGTAGGAGAGTGCCTTGTAACGTTCCGCGGCGTCTTCGTGGTTAGCGTACTGGCTCGGGGTCAGCAGATGCAGCACCGAGAGGGCGATACCTTTGTTACGTGCCAACCGGGCGAGGCTTTCGGCATTGAGGCCGGTGCCGGAGAGGGGATCGGAGGCGTCTCGCGGGCCGGCGTCGGTGATCAGCACGACATAGCGGGCATCCTGTCCCTCCCAGTTGATGTTATCGATGGCCTCGTTGATGCCGGCAAAACTGTCTTCGATGAATCCTTTGCTGGAAGCGGTGGCGGCCTTCAGCGAAGAGACCTGCCTGAAGAAACCGTCGGCGTTCTGCCCCTGTTCGAGTGTGACGTAGGTGCGGGTGAGGTACTCCAGTTCCGGTACGCTTTCGGGGTTGTCCCTAAAGGCGATCAGGCCAAAGCTGACATCGCCGGTGAGCTCCTCTTTGGTGATGGTTTCGTAGACCTTGCGTACTGCCTCACGGGTGCGGTCGATGTAGGGATCCATGGAGAGGGTGGCGTCGATGACAAAGACCACGCCTGAGCGGAACCGTTTGGCCGGCGCTGCTGTTGTTGGGTTGGCTGGTTTAGCCTGCGCTCTCTTCGGCGGCTGCTTTCTTGCTGTCTGCAAAGGTACGCTGGAGACTTGCAGAATGCGCGCCTGTTCATTGCCGAGATAGACATCCTCATGGCTGCGGATAGGGACCAGATAGAAATCCTTGAGGATGTCCACATGGGTTTTTGGCTGGATGGCGATAACCGGAGATTCGGCGGTCAGTTTGCCGCTTTCAGCATCCGCATAGACCTGCTTGTAATGCTCCAGGTCGTAGGTGTCCACCAGTGATCTGAGTCCCGCCTTGTCTCTGAACAGAAGGACGCGGTCGTTGCCCAGGGGTTCTCTAAAGGCGATGGTCAGCCCCTGATTCCAGGGGATCAGGTCCGCCTCCCTGATCCAGCCCGCAAGCTGGCCGTGGCGGTTGTGCCCCACCTGCTGCCAGCCCTCGCCGTTGACTTCCTTCCTTGCATAGACATAAAAGGCGGTAAACGGGACGGCTTTCTCGCCTGCTTCATGGACTGGGGTGGCGTGGATGAGCGCATCCGGTTTGACCAATACACGCTGATAGAGCGACTGTTTGTCCGGCATCAAAAGGGGGCGAAGAGGGGTCTCCAACGCGGCAAACAGTGGGCCGTTCGTCAGGGAAAGGAGCAGAATAAGGGAAAGAATTCGCAGTTGCATAGTCATTGCCAGTTCAGCAGCAGTCGTTGCGCTTGGGGGTCTCCGTTGGCAGCCGCCTGCTCAATGGTATCGTGCAGTGTGGCGAGGCGGGTCTGTGCCTCGCTGAGTCCATTTCCGGCGGCCATGGAGTACCACTTGAAGGCTTGGGTCGGGTCAGGCTGTTCGAGTACCTCGTTGTCGGCATCGAACGTGGCCGGGTCGTTCATCTTGCCCAGGATCAGGGCCGAGTCCGCGTGACCCTGCCGGGCGGCGAAGAAATAGAGCAGATAGGCGTCAGTGGTTTTGCCCTCCTGCTGGAATGAGTCTGCCCGTTGACTCAGCTGATTCAGTTCCAGGTTCTCCCTGCCATTACGGATAGAGGCGATAAGGATTCTCGCGGCCTCACCCTCTTCCAAATCCGGGGAAGGGGGGGGGAGAGTCTGAGGCATCTCTATCTTTGCCGTCTGGATATCAATTGTATCGGGTTTGGACTCAATCTCTACCGGCGCAGATTCTGCCGACTCCTTGTCCGGCAGCTTGGCCGCTTCGATCTGGGCGCGGATGATGGGGTCGATCTCTTCCTGCGGTATCTCGGGGCTTACCTCTTTCGTAAAGAGCATCGGATAGAACCAGAAGATCAGCAGGGCGACGGCCCCCAGTGCCAGAATCAGCCTGATACGCCCATTGCCGGGGCGCGGGCTGCCGGAGGCGGGTTTATCGTGGGTTGTCGGGTCAGGGGAGTTCATGCTGCGTCCAGGTCGACCTTGTTAGGTTGGAGAATCCGTCTGCAAAACGAGCAGGAAGACGATGAATTTCACCAGAATGGGCGGCGAAAATCCACCGTTGAGGCGGTCTATTTGCAGACAATTTTGATTTTTTCCCCCAGTAGCGACACAATCTGCGCCCAATTCCCGTGTGAGCGGGGGAAACATCCCATCAACTCGATTCTCCATTTTAAGTAAATTAAGGGTAAGACTATGCGACTGATTCTTCTGGGTGCGCCCGGCGCGGGCAAAGGCACTGTAGCCAAACTGTTGACCGCTATCGACGGTTCCGTGCAGATCTCCACCGGCGATATCCTGCGCGCCGCCGTCAAGGCCGGCACCGAACTGGGCAAGAAGGCCCAGACAGCCATGACCGCCGGCGAGCTGGTTTCCGACGACTTGATCATGGGCATCATGGGCGAGCGCCTGCTGGAAGACGACTGCAAGGCCGGTTTCCTGCTGGACGGTTTTCCCCGCACCATTCCCCAGGCAGAGGCGTTGAAGGAACTGCTGGCCAAGCTGAACATCGAACTGGACGGCGTGGTCAACCTGAACGTGCCGCGTGAGGTGATCCTCGACCGTTTGACCACCCGTCGTACCTGCGTGGACTGCGGTGCCATCTACAACGTCAAGAGCAACCCGCCGAAGGAAGGGGGCAAGTGTGACGCTTGCGGCGGTGCCGTAGTACAGCGTGACGATGAGACCGAAGAGGCGATCTCCAAGCGCCTGGACGTCTTCAACGAACAGACTGCACCGCTGGCTGGCTTTTACGAGGGCAAAGGCATGCTGTGGGACATCAACGCTACCTCCAGTGACGTTGTTGTAGGGACCATTCAGGCCAATCTGAAAGGCTGAGAATGATGTTTGGTACCGGTTCCAGTGGGGGCCGGTACCAGCCAACCTGATTTCCTGGTCAATAACTTGCCGGCTTCTTCCGACGTTACAGGTGGGGAGAAGAAATAGCCTTGAACGCTGTTGCAACCCAGTTCCTGAAGTTTCTCCAACTGCTCCTGCCTCTCCACTCCCTCGGCAATTACATCCATTCTGAAGCTTTTCGCGACGGCAACTATGCCCCCTATCAGGTCAGCATGTTGAGTTCCCTTGCCGATGTTTGATACGAAGGAGCGGTCAACCTTCAATGCGTCGAATGGAAAACTGTGCGGGTAGCTCATCGATGAGTAGCCGGTGCCAAAATCATCGATATAGAGGCCCACTCCGAGTTGCTTTATCTGGTCGAGGATAGCGCAAGTGGTTTCCACATCCTCCATCAGAATGTTCTCGGTGATCTCAAGTCTCAAGCTTCTGGGCGGCAACCCCGTTTCCCGCAGTACATTTTCCAGCCAATCGATATACCCGGGGAAAAGAACCTGTTTCAGAGAAAGGTTGACGCTCACGTACAGGTCAGCATGGGAAGGAGATTGGCTAATCCATTGTTGCATTTGCCTACAGGCCTTGCCCAATATCTGCGCTCCCTGCGCCTGGATCAAACCACTCTCTTCAGCGATCCGGATGAACTCATCCGGTGAAACCATGCCATATATCGGATGATCCCAGCGGGCGAGGGCTTCGAAGCCGACAAGACGGTCTGACTCGATGCCGATAATTGGTTGATAATGGACCTGCAACGCTTCATTTTCCACAGCCTGGCGCAGATCTATCTCCTTGTTCAGCAGCATGATTGCCTGTGCATGCATTTCGCTGTCGAACACTGCAGTCTGCCCAGGACCCTGGTTCTTGGCTCGGTACATCGCACTATCAGCGTTGCGTAGCAGTTTCTCCGCATCCTGATCATTCGGCTTGGCGAGGGCAATACCCACGCTGGTGGTGGAAAAGACCTCGTGTCCCGCCAATTCAAATGGGCGTTTAAACATCTCATGTATGCGTCCGGCGATACGATAGGGTTCGGCGACATCATCGATCTCATCCAGCAGAATGATGAATTCGTCACCTCCCAGGCGGGCCACCGTATCACTGGGGCGAATGCATGCCTGCAGTCGCTCCGATGCACCGATCAGCAGTTGATCACCTGTCGTATGACCGAGGCTGTCATTAACATTTTTAAATCGGTCAAGATCCAGGAAAAGAACCGCAAACAGGCTGTTGGGATGCCGCTTCGAATGTTGTATCAAACGATCCAGCCGCTCCATGAACAGAGCCCTGTTCGGTAGTTTGGTCAAAACATCGTAAAAGGCATGTTGCTGCAGTTCCTGTTCAGCCTGATCTTGTATGATCATACCTGCCAGCACATGGGTCACAGCCAATAGAAACCTGACTTCGTCCTCACTCTTCCGATGGTGCGCTTCAACATAGAGATTCAATATGCCGATGGTTCTTTCGTTGGAGAGAATGGGGACGCAGTAGTGGCCGTGGTCTGCCATTGGTAAACCGATATTCAGATGTTGCTCATCCACGCAATCCGAAAAGATTATTTCATCACTCTGTGCTGCACGACCACAAAGACATTTCCCGAAAGGCACCGTTGCGCAAGCCGTTTGCAGGGATTTTGACAGTCCTCGCTGTGCCTGCATTATCAACGAAGGATCGTCGCCCTCTACAAGAAAGATGCAGCCTTTCTCCTGAATGTGGAACCAAGGGATGGAAAGTATCTGATCGAGGGATTGCTTCAACTTCTCCTTCAATGGAACGGACTGCATGGAGATTTTGAGAATAGAGGAGAGCGCCCTCTGCGAGTGGTAATCCTGCCGGATCTTTTTCTCACTTACCCGCAGATTCCATTCAGCCTGTTCCCGTTCCTGGATTTGCAGGGAATGACGGCGGTAACCCATACCCAAACCAGCCAGATCGTAACAAGTATGGCTATCATTACCTGTGTATGATGTCTGGCCTCCTCTTCAAGCCGGGCCATTGGTATCGATACGCTGATAGCCCCACTGAGATCATCCAGTTTGAATCCCTGTTGAATATGGCATTTGAGGCAGGGTTTTGCCATCTTCAATGGCCGAATCAGACGTAGATAGGGTTGCCCATCCAACGCTGTGACAGCGGTAATCTCCCTGGCTCCAGTTTTGAAGGCTTCCAGCGCCTCCGCTTCCCAGGTATCTGGCTTGTTTTCCGGGTTTAACGGCCGTAGTCCGCTGATGTGGCCGCGTACCCCCGTGTCACCCTCATCGACCATTTCGTAGAACCGGCGCGTCATCAAAGCCGGATTGATCAGAGTCAGGAGACGCCCGGATGGAGTGGACACGTCCCGTTCCGGATAGTCCGCCAATAGTGGATCGGGTTGGGTCTGCTCGGTAACCGGCACATAGACGCCGCCATGTTTGGCGCCCCAGCGCCGGAAGGAGAGGTCCTTGAAGAAATTAGCGCGTAGTTGGGTTCGCGCCTGCTCCTGAGCATCTTGGTACTCATGGTGGACACCCCAGGAAAGGGCGCTCAGGATGCACAATGTCCATGCAGCCGCCAAGCCGATAAACCAGGGTTTGACATCGTACTGCACTGATCGATCCGTCCCTTCCAAACGATGACTCGACACGTTTTTATCTCATGACATATTCGCCCTGCTTTCAGAGAGAAATATGTCACCGGCGTGCCATCTTTTCCAACAGACTACTCGTAACCTGAAGCAGGTCAACTACCGTTTCGATAAGATTCAGGATCAACGATCCAGAATCGCACCCTCCACTTTTACCAACAGACCAATAATTTCATCGGAAAGCGGTCCGACTTTTTGATATAGAGCCTCCGCATCAGTCGTCTGCCCCTTCCCCTTCAGTGTGACTATATCCTTGATGATGCGATGCATCTCCGCGTGGGGTTTATCTATCGCTTTCATCTGTGGGATATCACCATAGGCCTTAATCCCTTCGGAAAAATACCATTTACCCAACACGCAATCGTGATGCGATACCGCTTCTTTGTGAGAGAGTGACTCTCTGCCGTCGAGGAAAGCCCGCAGCCGGGCCTTCCAGGCTAAATGCGCAGATTTGGCTGACTCAAAATCCACGCCTATTTCACCTGCAATCGTAAACTGCTGAATGTTACCCTGGAGTTCAGCGGCAAGTTTGCCCAATCTATCCGTAATTTCTGTTGTCAAACGGGCATCCTGAGCGGTTTCCTTGCTGACCTTGCTGATGTTGGCAATGTTAAAACTGATCTCCTCAGCAACGGTGCGCTGTTGAGCTGAAGCTGTGGCAATCTGGGTGTTCATGGTGTTGATGGTGCTGATTGCCTCAGTGATTCCCTGCAAGGATTCAAGTGTTTGTCTAGCCTGCTCGACGTTGGCCACCGCCTTTTCCCGGCCTGCGCCCATCACGGAAACCGCACGGTGTGTGCCGGTTTGCAGACGTTGGATCATCGCCTCGATTTCACCCGTCGATTCCTGCGTACGGTTGGCCAGACTGCGTACTTCATCTGCAACCACGGCAAAACCCCGCCCGTGCTCGCCGGCGCGGGCCGCCTCGATGGCCGCATTGAGTGCCAGCAGGTTGGTCTGTTCCGCAATACTTTTGATTACGTCCAGCACTGCGCCGATATTATTACTGTCCGCTTCAACCTGTCCAATTACCGATTCTGCAGTTTGCACTTCGGTTGCAAGCGACTGGATGGCGTCGGCAGTCTCAGAGACAATATCGTGCCCGGCACTTGCCTCTTTCCCTGCTGCCTGCGCTGCTCTTTCAGCCGTTGCGGCATTATTGGCAACATCGACAATGGTTACGGTCATCTCATTCATGGCGGTGGCTACTTGTTCTGTAACTGTTTCCTGCCGACAAATCCGGCGCGTGATCTGGCTGGTCATTTCCTCGGTCTTCACGACTGCGGCGATCACTCCGCTGGTGGAACGTGCAGCGTCACCAACCAGATCCCGGATCTTGTCTGCAAAGGCATTAAAACCATCGGCCAGCTGACCGATCTCGTCATCGCCACATTTAAACAGGCGTCGTGTCAGATCACCATCCCCACAGGCAATTTCATCCATGGTAGCCGCAGCATGCCGCAAGGGTTTGCAGATTACCCGGGCGATAACCCAGGCGATCAGCAAACCGACCAACAGACCAAAAGCAGACAATGCCCAGACAAGTTGGGTTGTACCAGAGGCATCAGCCAGCAAGGCATTACTGGTCTGTTTAATCTTGTATTCCTGTTCCTTCACCAGGGTATCCAGTTTACCTTCTATGTCGCGGAACAGCGGGCCGATTTCACTGCGTATCAACCAGGCATCGGTACGCCATTTTTGACTACCATGGATGGTGTGTAACTGCTCCAAACGTTCCTTGAAGAGCGGCGTTCTCTCCTTGATCTGTTCCAATGCATCCGCCTGATCCAGCGTCAATTCATCACCGTAGCCGGTAATTTTCACGACCAATTTGTCTGCTTGTTGAATGTACAGTTCCATATCCGTTAGCGCGGATTCACTCCGAAACGCCAGGTAACCACGAATGCCGTTCATCACATTGCTCCAGACGTAGCGCAGGTCTGCAATATCAGCCAGAAGCTGTTTGCGCATCTCATCGGACTCTTCGTCCAGTTCAGATAAAATCATCTGCGAGGTGAGCTGTGCCATGGTTCGGGTAATGGGGTTGATGTTGGCATTGGCGAAGGCGATGCCGGGGAAATTCTTCTCGGAATTGGCTGCCGCTTCAAACAGGCCAGCTTCAAGCGCGCGGAAACGTTGTACGTCGGTATCGATCGCTTCTACCAGTGCCAAGGCCTCTGTATCCTTGTCAATGGCCGGTAGCTGTTTTAACGAGGCAATCACCTTATCCACCCGGGCAAGCCCTTGCTGGTAGGCGGTCTTATGAGTCTCTTCCTTGCTGAGGAGATAGAATCCCAGCGCACTTGCTGACTGCTGCAGTTGGGTTGCCAGCTCTTTGGAGAGTATGAGGGTAGGTTGTCGCGCTTCCACCACATCCGTGACTCGTTCCTGTACGCCGCCCAGGCTGACCAGGGTCAAAGAAGATATGACGGCCAATACTGATAGTACCAGCCCAAATCCCAACCAGATTTTGAGATTTATTCGCAGAGATCCTAATAACTGTTTCATACTTCAAATTCCGTTAATTTTGCGAATAAATATTCCTTTTGGCATTGTGCATGACGTTGATGCCAAGCAGGCCGATGATCACCGTCGACACCACCGCAAAACTGACCAGAAAGATCAGGCGGGTTTTGATCGTTAAGTTATATGGGATATTCATAACCATCTCCCTTTGGTAATTTATTATTTGTATTGATTGAGGTGTACTTGAGAAATCCAAGATTCTTTGGGAAAATACATCTCTCTATGCACCTTTCGGCTAGCTTGGCAAATACTTTAGAAAATTAGTGCGTCTATTTTTCTTGTCCTGTGCAGTGCTATCCCCACTAAAAATTTTTCTGTTTGTGTTAGTTTTGCAAGACGCGTTCAAGATAACTCTGGATGCAGTGAAAAAACACTTTGTTGCTGCTTCGAACCCATTCAATTAACAATGATTTTGGAGGATGAATATTTGTTGAAATCGGCCCTACTCGGCAAGCTCTCATTCTGGCTCATTATCATCGGTGTTTTTGCCCTGATAACCCCAAACCCGGCTTGGCCGGAGTGGCTGGCCCGCATGGCGCTTTCCACCGGTATCGCCCTGGGTCTCACCACGATTGGGGTGGGACTCTGGAACAACCGGAATAAAAAATAAGCCGTTGACCGCACCGCAATAGCGGGGCATGCTGTCTGTCATGATCTCTTTACACGTTAAACATCTGTTCGTCATGCGCCGACTGTCCATTTGGGCGGTGGTCATGCCGTCTGCGTGTCTGGAGGAAAAGATCAGCGATTGATCTACTGAATAAGCAAGATTCCAAAAGGCCGCAGATGTTACACCTGCGGCCTTTTTTGTTTGGCGTTAAGAAAAATGGAGGAATTTGTCATGTCCGTGCCGGCCGCCTATCTGGGGGTTATCCTGATCTGGGGCACCACACCGCTTGCAATAAAGTGGAGTGGTGAGGGTGTGGGTTTCCTGTTCGGCGTTACCGGGCGCATGGTCATTGGCGTGGTGCTGGCATTGGTGCTGGTACAGCTGATGCGGTTGCGTATGCCCTGGCATGACGTGGCGCGCCGCACCTATCTGGCCGCTGGTCTCGGTATCTTCGTGGCGATGCTGTCGGTCTACTGGGCTTCCCAGTTCATCCCTTCAGGATGGATTGCGGTGCTGTTTGGTTTGACGCCTATCGTTACTGGCCTGATGGCACGGTTGTGGTTGACTGAACAGGGGTTGACGCCAATGCGTCTGCTGGCTGTTTTTATCTCACTGTCCGGTTTGGCCGTGATATTCAGTGCCGGATTGGACCAGGGTGAGCAGATGGCTTGGGGGGTAATTGGTGTACTGTTTTCTGTGGTCACTCACTCTGCGAGTGCGGTCTGGGTGAAGCGAATCAACGCTGAACTACATGGTCTGGTGGTCACCAGCGGTGGGCTGATGGTGGCGGTGCCGCTGTTTCTGTTGACATGGTTTCTGCAGGGGGAGGCGTGGCCCAGGGTCGTCGATGAGCGGGTGATCTCTGCGATAGTCTATCTCGGGATTATCGGATCGGTGTTGGGTTTTGCGCTCTATTTCTACCTGTTACGCCATGTGGAGACGATGCGCGTAGCGCTGATTACCCTGATAACGCCGGTGATCGCCTTGCTGATCGGTCAGTGGTTTAACGGAGAGTCGGTGGATGGCTGGGTCTGGTTCGGCACCCTGCTGATCATGCTCGGACTGCTCGGTTTTGAATTGGGCAGCCGGTTCTGGCCTCAACTGCGGTTGAGCAGGGCCAGGGAGAGGGATGGCCAGTAGGTGATGATCAATACCGCGCCAAAAAGGAGGAAGAACCAGGGCAGGGTGGCGCGGTAGATCTGTGTCACCGGCTTGTTGAAGCGGTAGCTGGCGATAAAGAGGTTCATGCCCACCGGTGGGGTGAAGTAGCCGATCTGCATGTTGGCGAGGAAGATAATGCCGAGGTGTACCGGGTCTATGCCGTACTGGAGGGCTACCGGCAGTAGCAGCGGTACCATCAGCACCAGTGCCGAAAAGATGTCGAGCATGGTGCCCAGCACCAGCAGAAAGAGGTTGAGCAGGATCAGGAAGGTCAGCGGGTCCGACACCCGCTCACGGATCCAGTCGAAAAGCTGGGTGGGGATCTCCTGATCGATCATATAGTTGGTTGAGGCCAGTGACATGCCGAGGATGACCAGAATGCCGCCTACCAGCAGCATCGCCTCGCGCATGACTTGGGGCAGCCTGCGCAGGGAGATCTCCCGATGGATGAAGACTTCGACCACAAGCACATAGAAGGCGGTGACCGCTGCAGCTTCGGAGATGGCGAAATAGCCGCTGTAGATGCCGCCGAGCACAATGATCGGCAGTGGAATCTCCCAGGCAGCTTCCCTGATGGCCGACAGCGCCTCTGCCTTGGAAAAAGTGGTTAATTTGACGCCGCGGCTCGACCAGAGGCTCCAGGCCACCAGAATCAGCAGCATCAGCAGCCCCGGCAGGATGCCGGCCAGGAACATGTCGTCTACGGTGATGGAGCCGCCGATGCCGAGCTGCTGCGCTACCACTGCGTATAGGATGAGCGGTAACGCTGGAGCGAACAGCAGTCCCAGGCTACCGGAGGTAGTGACCAGCCCCAGGCTGAAGTTCTGCCGGTAACCCGCTTCAGTGAGGGCCGGATAGAGCAGGGCGCCGAGGGCGACGATCGTGACGCCGGAGGCGCCGGTAAAAGCGGTGAAGAGGGCGCAGGCGATAAGCGCCACGAAGGCGAGTCCGCCGGGCATCCATCCCAGCAGCGTCTGAGTGACGCGCACCAACCGGTGAGGTGCATTACTTTCGCTTAGCAGATATCCGGCGAAAGTGAAGAGCGGGATCGCCAGCAGCACCGGCATCTCGGCGATGCGGTAAAACTCGATGGCGACCACGGAGAGGTCGATCTCCGATTGGTGGAAGCCGATCAGGGCGCTGGCGCCGATGACGGTAAACAGCGGGGCGCCGAACAGGGCGTCCAGGATGAGACCCAGGGCGATCAGCATTACTGCTTATCCCCCGCCAGAAATCGCAGGGGCATATTGAACAGAAAGCGCAGGGTCATGATGCCGAAGCCGATGGGGATGATGCTCTCTCCGGCCCAGGCCGGGAAACTGCCGAACAGAAGGGAGCCATCTTCGTACTCAAAGGCGACGAAGCGCGCAGCGTGCCAAGCGATGAGGCCGCATACAATGGCGCTGAAAAGATCGGTGATGGCCTGGATAAAACTGCGCCTTGAACCGGATAGATAGCGGGAGAGCAGGTCGATACGGATGTGCCGATCCTCCCGAGTGGAGGCGATGGCGCCCATCAGGCTGATCCAGAGAACCAGCATGCGCAGGGTGGGGTCGGCCCAGATAATGCCGGAGTCGAAAAAATTGCGCAGCAGTATCTGGGTGACTGCAAGCAGGATCATGGCCGTCAGGAGAAGCGCCATCACACCATCCTCGGCAAACAGTATGAACTCTCTGACTCGCTTTAGTTTGACTTCCATGATCGGTACATTATACGGGCTGTCAGCGCAGAAACTATAGTCTTCGGCACGAAGGGCTTATCATCAAGGCGATGCGTGAATATGTACTGCCAGCCAGATACAGGTGGGGTCGGTGCTGGTTTCCAGAACCCGATGGGGGGTGTGAGCTGGGATAAACAGGGTGTCCCCCCTCTGCAGGATGACAACGCGATCCTCCATCTGCAAAGAGGCTTGGCCCTGGAGCAGGGCGATCCACTCATCCTGTTCCTGGTCGTAGGTTTCGGTGTGGGTCGATGGAGGGCTCTGAATCTTTTCTATTGAGACGTTGCCACACTGCAGCAATGTTTCGAAGAATTCCTCTTCTGCGGAGATTTTTGCCGGTTTAAACAGATTTTGCACGAGATAGAACCAAAATATGCCGGGTTTGCAGGCGCCTGATCAAACGAAGCTGATCAGGCACCACGCTGGCCTGTGGTGGCGGTCAGTGGTTGGATTGTCGGTATTTATTGAGCAACCCCTGAACCTTTCTGAACAGTTCGGGGGAGAAGAGGCCATCGTTTTCCAGCGCCTTCACCGTGGCTGCTGCGGTTTGTGCCCACTCCTGATGGCCCTGGGTGGTCGGCTCAATGAAATCTATGCCCTGTTTTTTCAGCGCCTCGAGGGCTTTTTTCTCATCCTCACGATTGCGGGAGTTGAGCGTCTGGAAGGCTGTAGTCAGTTGAGTATGCAGAACTTCCCGGTCTTCAGGAGAGAGTTTTTTCAGCGCCTTCTCCTTGATCGCCAAGGTGCCGTAGAGATAGATCAGGGGGATGTTGGTCAGATACTTCACCCGTGTATGCCACTGCAGGGCGATGGCACCGATGGCCGAGGTGGCAACGGTGTCGATGAGGCCAGTCTGCAGGCCGGTAAGCACATCGGTGATGGGCAGGGGGATGGGTGAGACGCCTGTGGTTTTAAAGGCGACGCTGTTGATCATGTCACCCTCGGGTATCCATATTTTCTGTTTTCTCAGATCTGCGCTCTCCCGCACAGGACTGTTGGACATCATATAGGCGAAGCCCCCCTCGCCGAGTCCGTAGCTGACAAACCCTTTCTTGCGTAACCCGTCGATGATCTCCTGATCCATACGCGCGCGCACATAGTCAACTTCATCCAGGCTGTGAAACAGAAAAGGCAGGCTGTAGAGTTGGGCATCCGGATAGACTGCTGCCAGTCCGCCACCGGTAATGGCGCCGCCGTGCAGTTGGCCGACCCGGATCTTACGCAGAACACTGTTATCGTTGCCCATCACGCCGCCGGGATAGAAGCGCAGCTTGACGCGGCCGTCGGTCTTCTTTTTTACCTCTCCTGCTGCTGCCCGCATGATCTTCATCCAGGCGGTGCCGTCTGGTGCCAAGGTGGCGATCTTGAGGGTGGTGGCGTGGGCGACGGATGTCAGACTCAGGCTAAATAACAGCGTTATGATCACGCGGATCATAGGTAACTCCTACTACAGGCGATAACTGGAAAAATGGATATTGTAGATGGGTGCGGGCGGATTAGAAATAGTCGTCGTTCAGCATCTCCCTGGCCTGGCGCTGTGCGATAACGTTGCTGAGGGTCAGGCCGGGGACGGAAGGGTTTGCAGCGATGACTTCGTGCAGGAGATTATCGTGCAGTTCCTGGTCGAACAGCAGACGGGCGTAGCGGCGGGCGAACTCCACCTTCGCCATGAGATCTTTTCCCTCTGAATAGCGGATGGCAAGTTCGAAATGTTTGCGTCCGACCTCAGGTTTTCCCCCAAGGGCGGGAGGGAGTTGGGTGCGAATCACGCCAAGATAGAGTTGTGCGCGTCCTGCCTCGTAGGCCGGGTCGAGATCGATGACCCGCTGCAGCACGGCTTCGATTTTTGGTAGTTCAGCGATGGCATTCCAGTCATCCAGGTTGGCCTGAATCCAGCCTGCCCAACTGGTGCCGAAAACATAGAGCCCTTCGGCATCCAATGGACCCACCTTCAGCACATTCGGTTCGAACTCGGTAAAGGGTTTGTCCATCGTGGCGCAGATATCCGGCTGGGACTGGCAGAGTCCCCGGCTTGCATAGTCCAGCGCCTTGTCCGCCAAGCCTTTCCGTCGTTCAGTGTCGCTGACCAGTCCTCCCCCATAGGCGCTATACAGTCTGGCACCGGCAAACAGCAGCGCCGGGTCATCATCGTCGTCGGCAATCAGGGAATCGAGCAGCAGCAGGTAGGCAGGTGCGCCGCTGCGGACGATCTCGGGGTCTGTCTGATTCAGCATCGCACTGGAGAGATTACCCGCCAGCCGGTCAGTCGCCATCGAGGCGCAACCCGAGATCAGTAGCAGAAAGAGGCCAAACGCAGTGGCTTTGATAGTTAGGAATCGTCTGGCCATGTGGACCCGTCGGAAAAGTACGTTTCAGGATGCCGCTTCAAAACATTGAAACAGCCTCAACGATGCTTTTTACCAACGTGTTCCATGTGATGCAACCAGCTGTTGAACATCATGCCGAGGGAGCCGGTACCTGCACGCCGACCCTTGAATGTATGGAAACAGCCTTCTTCCTCTTCAGAAAAACGGGATGCGCCAAAATTCAGAAAGACGAATATCAGCGCCACATCAAGCACCAATCCGGCAATGAGTAGTAAGCCGTGAACGACGACGTTGGCCATGATCCAGTTGAGAATCAAGGAGTGGTAGGTGAGGCTGAGAAACAGGGTGGCAAAGAAGAGGGCAACAGCCATCAGAGAGAAGAAATCCGCCAGGCGTTCATGCTGACGGGTATACCCTTTGATGTTTTTACAGACAGACATGACGATGGCCTCTTAGTCAGGTTCTACGCGGCTCAACCTGTGTTGTATTTTCGTTAAACTCTACGGTTACCCTAATGTGGTGAAAAGTCAAGTCATAACTCGGTCAGTGTGACCACTTCATCGGCGAGTGTATAGTGGATGGGTCACTCAGCCTCTGAAGGCCGGGAATCATAAGAACTATCGAGGAGGATTTGCGTGGAGAGTGTTACCGAACTTGTCAAAGGGCTGAACGGCATTGTCTGGGGACCGGTGATGCTGGTGCTGATCCTCGGTACCGGGATGTTTCTCATGTTGGGCCTGAGGCTCATTCCCCTGACGCGTTTGGGCCACGGTTTCCGCATGTTGTGGCAGGGGCGCAGAGGCCAGGGGGAAGGTGAGATCAGCCCCTTTAACGCCCTGATGACCTCCCTCTCCGCCACTATCGGTACCGGTAATATCGCAGGTGTTGCCACCGCCATTGCACTCGGTGGACCGGGTGCGCTTTTTTGGATGTGGTGTACCGCATTGGTGGGCATGGCCACCAAATATGCCGAAGCGGTGCTGGCGGTGCGCTTTCGCGAAGTGGATGAGGAGGGGAATCACATCGGCGGCCCCATGTACTACATCAAGAACGGTCTCGGTAGGCGCTGGGCCTGGCTCGGCACCCTGTTTGCAATATTTGGCGCACTGGCGGGTTTCGGCATTGGTAATACGGTGCAGGCCAACTCGGTTGCCGACGTGCTGGAGACCAATCTGGCGATACCTGCTGCGGTGACCGGTGGGGTAATGGCGATACTTGCCGCACTGGTGCTGATCGGTGGAGTACGGCGGATTGCGGACGTTGCCGGCAAGCTGGTGCCCTTTATGGCGATTGCCTATGTTGCGGGTGGTCTGATGGTGCTGTTTACCCATTTTGGCGAGATTCCGTCTGCGGTCGTCATGATCGTCGAGCACGCCTTTACACCGACGGCGGCCACAGGGGGGTTCGCCGGCGCGGCGATCTGGGCCGCGATAAGATTTGGTGTGGCCCGTGGCATCTTCTCCAATGAGGCGGGGCTGGGCAGTGCGCCGATTGCGCATGCGGCGGCGGCCACCGACAATCCGGTGCGGCAGGGAACCATCGCCATGCTTGGTACTTTCATCGACACCCTGATCGTCTGCACCATCACCGGTCTGGCCATTGTGGTGACCGGTGCCTGGACCAGCGGTGAAACAGGGGCGGCCCTCTCCTCCATGGCCTTCGAACAGGCGCTGCCCGGTGTGGGTGGTTATGTGGTGACCTTTGGGCTGGCGATTTTTGCATTCACCACCCTGTTGGGCTGGAGTTTCTACGGCGAGAAGTGTGTGGAGTACCTGTTTGGCGTGCGGGCGATTTTTCCTTTTCGCACGCTCTGGATCATTATGATCCCGGTGGGTGCGATGGCGCAGGAGCAGCTCGATTTCGTCTGGCTGGTGGCGGACACCTTGAACGCGATGATGGCGTTGCCGAATCTGTTGGCGTTGCTGTTGTTGAGTCCGGTGGTGTTTGGGTTGACGCGGGATTATTTTCGTAAGTAGCCGGGTAGGTTTTGTATCGTTACGCGAGGTTTTTTTGATCGGTGTTTCCTTACGCTGTCGTTTTTTCTTTTTATTGCTGAACAAAAGAAAGCACGCCTGACTGTCACGCCCTGCGGGCCGCTATGATGCTCGTGACAGAAACGGGATTACCCACTAGCAGACAGCACCTCGCCTGGCTAGCGGCTGGGCGACTTTCACGCCACCGAGCAACGCAGTAAAACAGGGACAAGAGCCACAGTTGTTTGAGCGTAGCGAGTTCTGCGGCTCCCCTGTTTTGCGAGTAGCGCAGGGCCACCCGATAGGGTGGCGTGGTGGAGCAATGGTTTTGGTTACTTTTCCCGAAAGAAAAGTAACCTGCCGTAGGGGCGCGGAAGCCCCGTTAGAAAAACCGTCGCGTAGCGACACAAATTATTCGATATAGCAGGAAACACTCAAGACTAAGAAAAAGTTACAATACCCCCCATGCACCGCGCCCTCCAAATCCTCAACAACACCTTCGGCTACGAAACCTTCCGCCACAATCAGTCCGACATCATCGCAGCCCTGCTTGAGGGACAGGATGCCCTGGCCCTGATGCCCACCGGCGGCGGCAAGTCGCTCTGCTACCAGATCCCGGCCTTGATAAGGCCAGGAGTGGGCGTGGTGATCTCACCCCTGATTGCGCTGATGCAGGATCAGGTGGATGCCCTGACCCAGCTTGGTCTAAACGCTGCATTTCTGAATTCCACACTTGATATGGGGTCCACCCGCGCCACTGAGCAGGCACTCCTGGCCGGGGAGTTGGATCTGCTCTATATCGCACCGGAACGGCTGCTCAATGAGCGGACGCTTTCACTGCTGGAGCAGGTGCCGCTGGCGCTCTTTGCCATCGATGAAGCGCATTGCGTCTCCCAATGGGGTCATGACTTTCGCAAGGATTATCAACGGCTGTCGATACTTCAGGAACGTTTTCCAGGCGTGCCACGCATCGCCCTGACTGCGACGGCGGATGAGCGTACCCGGCACGAGATTATCGAGCAACTCGGTCTGCAGAACGCAGCGATCTTCATCAATAGTTTTGACCGGCCCAACATTCGCTATGCACTGGCGGAGGGTCAGAATGCGAAAGATGCGTTGTGGCAGTTCCTGCAACGTGAACATCCGGGTGATGCCGGAATCGTCTATTGTCTCTCCCGCAAGCGGGTGGAGCAGATCGCCGACTGGTTAAGTACCAAGGGCCGCAAAGCGTTGCCCTATCATGCCGGGTTATCCGATGCCGAGCGGCGCAACAATCAGTCCCGGTTCCTGCGGGAGGACGGGGTGATTATCGTTGCAACTATCGCTTTCGGCATGGGGATCGACAAACCGGATGTTCGCTTTGTCGCCCATCTGAACCTGCCCAAGAGTGTCGAGGCCTACTATCAGGAGACCGGACGCGCTGGCCGGGACGGTGAACCGGCCAATGCCTGGATGGCTTATGGACTGCAGGATGTGATTACCCTGCGCCAGTTCACTCAATCCTCGGACTCGGAAGACCAGTTCAAACGCGTTGCTCACCACAAACTGGAGGCGATGCTGGGGCTTTGCGAGTTGACCGGCTGTCGTCGCCAGGCACTGCTGGCCTACTTCGGTGAAACCTTGCCGGAGCCCTGTGGTAATTGCGATAATTGTATGTTGCCGCCGGAGACCTGGGATGCCCAGGAAGCGGCCCGCAAGGCGCTCTCCTGTGTCTACCGCACAGGTCAGCGATTCGGAGTGAACTATGTGGTCGATGTGTTGCGGGGCAAGGAAGATGATCGCATCCAGCGTTTTGGGCACGACCGGCTCAGTACCTTTGGTATCGGGGCTGACCTCTCCATCAGTGAGTGGCGTTCCCTGTTCCGGCAGTTGATTGCCCAAGGGTATCTCGATATCGATGTGGCGGGTCACGGTTCACTGCGGCTGACCGAAAAGAGCCGGCCGCTGTTGCGGGGTGAGCAGGGGCTGATGCTGCGTCGTCAGCGCAAGGTTGAAAAAGAGAAGTCGAAGCGGCAACGAAAACTTTCAGGACTGCGGGCCTTTGATCGTCCTCTTTTCGAGTCATTGCGAGTCCTGAGACTGGAATTGGCAGAGGCACAGGGGGTGCCGCCCTACGTCATTTTTCACGATGCCACGCTAACCGAACTGGCGCGTAGACGTCCTGCCTCACTGCATGAAATGGCCGCCATCAGCGGCGTGGGCGAGAGCAAGTTGGCCCGCTATGGCCAGCAATTTCTGCTGCATATCTGTGAATATCCCCTGCCCGATCTGCTGCGCAACAATCTCAGCGACACTGTCAACGAAACCCTCTATCTGTTCAACAACGGGAAGGATGCGCAACGTATCGCTCAAGAGCGGGAACTCAAGCTCACTACGGTGTATTCGCACTTCGCCGAGGCGCTGGAGGTCGGATTGCTGGATATTACCGATGTGTTGCCCGTCGAGGCTGAAGAGTATACCGAGATCGTCAGGCTTATGGAGCATCTGGACGTCTGTGAAGAGGGGCGTTTGAAGCCGCTCTATGAGGCTCTCGACGGGGCTTGGGATTACGGGGTTTTGCGTTGTGTTCTGGCTGCAGAGTGCGGTTAATTCGCAAATACTCAAAGCAGGAAATAGATTCCGAGTGATCCATGTCGCATTTTGGTAGTATGCATCCTATTACCTAATAGGGATATTACTAATCGGGCTCTTGCCATAGTCCCACTGGTTGGGGGGCTGGGTTCCAAGTTGTAGTCCATCTCACGCGAAATATTTTCAGGAACGCGCAGAATCGCTGGAGGACAGATGCCAGGAGTGGTTTCCGTCCAGTGCTGAATTGCGCGAGCACTGCCTGCGCATCTCTCTATCGTCCTTATGAGCGGCGGCGTGAAAAACTGATTTTACGGATACAAGATTGAAAACAGATAACAATAAAAAAATCCTGCTGGTTTTGAAGCGCCGAGCGCCGGTTTTGGTGCTGCTGTTGGTGCTTTCGAGCGTGGTGCTGCTTTGGATGGACTGGCAAAAACAGGCAGGCCTGGATGCACTGCAACTACGTGGAGTGGAGTTTTCACGGGCAGTCGCGCAGCTTGTTGAAGAACCCATGCGCGAAAACCGCGACCTGGATCTACAGCGTTTTTTAGGTTTGGCAAACCAAACTGAACCGCTCTATCTGGCCGTGTTGCGTCCCGACCAGACTATTCTCAGCCACTGGACGGCGACCCGTTTGTCACTGACAGCGCCTCCTGCAGGCATCACACCAGGGGAGTCGAGGGTTGTGGTTGATCGGTTTCCTGATCCCGTCACCGGTGAACCCTATATCCGTTTTCTTACGCCGATCCCATCGGAACAGCGGACGGCAGGGAGCATGCCCCTTGGTTATGTTGACCTGATTCTCAGTGAGACGCCTGCCTTGGGAGTGGCACGTAACTCTGCGCTATCACTGGTTATGATTTTGCTGATGGCGGCAGGCCTGACGGTGGCCGGCAGTGCGTTCTTGATCAGGCTGATCGACTGGAGGGTACACCAACTCCCCTCCGTGTCTTTAACCCGGCTGGGGTCAGCGGTATCCGCTATTGGCGAGAAAAGCACTGGCTTGGAAACGACCGTGTCAGAACCGCTTGATGCGGAAAAATTATTGGTATTGAAGAATAATTTTCAGGGTTTACGGGTAGGCCGTCTCACGCAGCTGATCCATACCTATCTCTCCAGTGCCGAGGCGCTGCTGGAAAAGATGGAACAGACTTTCGACAGGCGGGATGCGAGAGCGCTATTTCAGCTTGCACACAGTCTGAAATCGTCAAGTGCCAATCTGACTGCCCTCCGGCTTTCGGCCCTCTGCAGGAATCTGGAAAAAGAAGCCCGCGATGGCAAAGTTCTGGAGGGAGAAAAACAGTTGCGGGCGATTCGGGATGAGTTTTCCCGTGTCAGCCAGGCTTTGGAAGTGGTGCTTACTGAATTGCCGGAGGATGAACCCTGGCAGATCGACCGGGAGCAGGACAGTAAGCTGGCGAGCCCCTATTTGGTGGGTGCGGACATCGCCGGCCAAGAGCTGGTTGATGGGGAGCGGCGGCCAAGGGTGATGGTGGTTGATGATGACTCGACCGAACGGGAGATGGCGAAATCCCTGCTGCAAGAGGGAGGCTTCGATGTGGTGCTTGCCGAGAACGGCCGCATAGCGCTCGACCGCTTCTTCACAGATAAACCGGCGGTCATGCTGCTCAATCTGGAAATGCCTGAACTTGATGGTCTCCAGGTCTGTGAGAGGTTGCGCCTGCTTCCTGGCGGAGAAAACCTGCCGGTGATCATGGTGACCGGTCATGATGATCTGCCTGCGATTGAAAAGGCTTACGCGGTTGAAGCCACCGACTTTGTTACAAAGCCGGTGGTGTGGCCGGTGTTGGTGCAGCGTATCCGTTATCTTCTGCGGGCTGCCGCTGCTTTCGAACGGGTCAATGAGCTGGCTATCTCTGATGCACTGACGGGGTTGCCCAACCGCCGTCACACACTGGAACGAATGCAGCAGGGGTTGGCAGAGGCGCGCCGAAACAAGCTTACCTTTTCATGCACTCTGGTGGATATCGACTATTTCAAGCGCATCAACGATACCCATGGCCATCTGGTGGGAGACATTGTCTTACGTGAATTGGCCGGTGTGCTGCGTATGACTGCCCGGACATATGATGTCATCGGCCGCATCGGCGGAGAAGAGTTTTTGATGTTCAGCATCGGGTTGGATATCGACGCGGCCAATCAGATGGCCGAACGACTGCGCCGCGCTGTGGCCGATCACTCTTTTGGGACTAGAAACTTCAATGAACAGGTGACTGTGAGTCTCGGTGTTACTGCCGCCAGTAGCGGAGATGAGAGTTATGAGCAATTGTTGAAGGCAGCTGACAAAGCATTGTATGCCGCCAAGGATCGAGGGCGAAACTGTGTGGAGAGCAGGTAACTTTCTGTGTTGATTGTACAGACAGCTTTTAGAGAGTGTTTTTTCTTCCGACGCGGGTGACAGTTGAGGGTGGACGGAGAGAAAAAACCGGGATCATCTCAGCCGCAGGATAGTGTGGAGCTGGATGCTTTGTTCAGACTGGAGCAGGCCCGGGTGCTATACGGCAGTGCATTGCTGCCAAATCTGATCGTTTCGTTTGTTAGCGTTTTGCTGGCTTTATATTTTGCACCTCTTTTACCCATGGAATCGGTCCTGGTCTGGCTTGTCCCAATGAATCTGTTGGTGATGGCGCGCCTGGTGACAGCATGGGCCTATGGGAACTACCGGACGAAATTTGGGACGACAGATTTCTGGGTGAAGATCTACGTCTTTCTGACTGCGTTGGTGGGGCTGAGCTGGGGTCTGGTTGCCTGGGTGCTTTTGTCGATACTACAGAACAATCCCATTGGTGTGATGATGGTTGTGCTTGTTGTTGCAGGCATGATATCGGCGGGGGTTCATGTCCTGGCAATCAGTTCAGTGGCGGCGATCTTTTACATTTTGCCGGCCCCTATTATTATCGCTCTGCAATTCTATTCCAGCAGTCCGGATGGGGTGTCGCATATCTTTTTCATGATGCTGGTTTATAGCCTGTTTATGACTATGGTCGTGAACAAGCAGAACAGAACGTTGCGTGACAATTTCCTGCTGCAATATGAGAATGAGGCACTGATCAATAGTCTCCAGCAGGCTAAAAGTACCGCTGAATCGGCCAATGCCGCCAAGTCGTCCTTTCTTGCCAAAATGAGCCATGAGATCCGTACGCCAATGAATGGCGTGTTGGGCATGGCGGAGCTGCTGATGGAGAGCAGTCTCAATGAACGTCAGCACCACTTTGCCCAAACCATCAAGCGTTCTGGCGGCCGCTTGATTCATCTGATCGATGATGTGCTGGATTTCTCCAAAATTGAAGCCGGCAGGCTGGAGCTGGAGCTGCAAAGCGTCAATCTGCGGCATCTCATTGAGGACGCAGTAGAATTGCTGGCCGATCGGGCCTATAGAAAAGGCCTTGAGTTGACTGCAGTGTTACCGCCCAACATGCCCAGTTATTTCAGGTGTGATCCTGTACGCCTGGAGCAGGTGCTGGTCAATCTGTTGGGAAATGCCATTAAGTTTACCCAAGTGGGTGAAGTGGTATTGGAGTTGGAGGTGATGCAACTGTCTGAGAACGAAGCTCGTCTCTTATTCAAGGTAATAGACACAGGTATTGGCATCAATGCCGGTAACCAACAGCGCATCTTCAAGGCCTTTACGCAGTCAGATGGTTCAATTACACGTGAATATGGCGGTACTGGTCTTGGACTGAATATCTCCAATCAGCTTCTTGGCCTAATGGGCGGGAAACTGAAGGTTGAGAGTGAATTAAGACGGGGAAGCTGCTTTCACTTCGATCTCTGGCTGAACATAGAGAGAGAAACAATTTTTCCGGAAGCTGCATTGGATGAAGATCTACTGAATAGGCGTCTTCTGATTGTTGATGACAATGCGACGGTGTGCGGGTATTTGATGAATCAGATCAGCGCATTGGGTCTGTCGGTTGATATCGCGAAAAATGGGAGCCAGGCTTTGTCCATGCTGAATGCCGCTGCCGACGTCGGAAATCCGTACGATATTGCTATGCTCGACCGACAGATGCCTGGGGCCAGTGGCGCGGTGCTGGCCCGGATGATTAAAGAGAAGCCTGCGCTGGCGGCTACCCGAATCGTGATTTTGAGTCCACTGAATCAGCAACTGTCCGAGGTGCCGAATGGACTTGTGCATTTCCAGCTGACCAAGCCGGTGCGTCTGGATCAATTATTGCGTTGCTTGAATGTCGTCTTTGATAGAGAACCCGTGCCTGCCGGAAGAGAGGCAGAAATCTTTCCCCAACAGGCACGAGATGATAGATGGATCGGTGTAAAAATCCTGCTGGTAGAGGATAACCCAGTCAATCAGGAAGTGGCGTTGGGTATGCTTGAATTGCAGAAGTGCCATATTGTGGTCGCGGAGAATGGACTGGAGGCGCTGGATGCGATGAAACTGGATGTTTTTGATCTGGTGCTGATGGATTGCCATATGCCAGAGATGGACGGTTTCAGAGCAACCGAGGAAATTCGCCTGTATGAATTACAACAGGGCGAGGGAAGGCGCATTCCCATTATTGCGTTGACAGCCGATCTGCAGAAGGATATTCGTCAGCAGTGTCTCCGTGCTGGTATGGATGACCTGCTTGGTAAGCCTTTCTCCACGGATGAGCTACTGACTGTAATGTCCCACTGGTTACAGTTGGAAAAATCAGCGGGAATAGCCGACCCTTCTTCAGTGGATGACGAAGCGGTTATTGATGTTCTTGTGCTGGATAAGATCAGAGCCTTACAGCAGCCGGGAAGGTCAGACATAATCAGCAGAGTGGTCAATCTCTTTCTGGATGTCACCCCCAGCTTAATAAGGAAATTGCATCAGGCAATTATTTCCAATGATGGTGAAGGCATCCGTGAGGCAGCCCACAGTATCAAGTCCAGTAGCGCTAATGTAGGCGCACTGCAACTCTCCAAAAAGTGCAGAGAGATGGAAGTGCTGGGTGAACAGGGCGACTTTGATGCCGTGAAAGAGATGATGGAAGAGATCAGTGATGAGTTTGTTGCGGTGCGGGCCGCATTGCTCGATGAGCTTGCCGGGGTCGAGCAGACGACGGTTTGAGTCAGGTGGAAAAACGTCGTTTGAGATATCGTATAATATCTGCAGATTCATACATCCACTGCACTGAGCCATCCTGGTGCTCAATGTGCAGGCAGGGTGTCTGATAGAGGCCTCCCTCTTTGATGAGTGCCTGCTTCCAAAGCTGATTGTTGGCTGCATCGCGGTATTCGATATTGAGGCCCAGCTGCTTGATGACCCTGTGAACCTTTATACAATAAGAGCAGGTGGAGAACTGATAGAGTGCGAGCCGACGGGTTTCCTCATCGACTTGCTGTTGCTCGTCCATACTTCTATGTATGGGAGCGGCGGCACCCAGAAACCTTTTTATGATATCCAGCATTGCGTCATTTAACCTTGGAACCACCAAGGCACTCTGGTGAATCCCGTACGCTGCCATTACGTTCGAACCACTCTTCTGGTGTCATGGTGTGTAGTGCCAGAGCATGCACGCCTCCCTGCAACTCGTCGGCCAGGATTTTGTTGATCAAGCGGTGGCGGTTGAGCAGTTTCTCCCCTTCGAAGCGTTTGCTCGCGATGACGACCTTGAAGTGGGACTCTGATCCTTCAGGCACATCATGCATATGGCTTTCGTTGTTCACTTCCAGAAAGGCCGGCGAAAGCGCTGCCTGAAGTTTTTGCTGAATGGATGTCTGTATTGTCATAACCTCGTCCGAGATGATTTGTTTGGATACGAAATTATAGCGCTACTCGAAAAAATACGGACTAATACCCGGCACATCAAATGGTTTCGGAGAACAGCTGCCGAAAATCGGCTTCTGGGAGAGGATGGCTGTATAGATAGCCTTGGGCCATCAAACACCCGGCGTTGTGTAGAAAATGATGTTGGTCTTCGTTCTCTACGCCTTCTGCAATGATGTCCAGTCCCAGTCCCTTTGCCATGGCGATTACGGCCTCGATTATGGAGTGTTCATCCTGTGTGGATTTTATCGCATGAATGAAGGAGCGGTCGATTTTGAGGGTGTGAAGCGGAAGAGACTGAAGATAGCCAAGTGATGAGTAACCTGTACCGAAATCATCCACTGCAACACGGATACCATAGCGATGCAGAATGCCAAGATTCTCTACGGCCTTTTCCATGTTCTGTACAATTGAACTTTCGGTGATCTCCAATTCGAGGAGTTGTCGGGGAAGGTTGAACTCGCTGGTAATCCCTAATACGGTAGCAGTGAAATTTTCTGATTCGAGTTGCTGAGTGGACAGATTGACTGACAGGCTTACGGGATGGGTATGAAGCTCCATCCAGTTAAATGCATCTTTGCAGGCTTGTCTTAATACCCATTCACCAACTTGGATAATCAGTCCACTCTCCTCGGCGATAGGGATGAATTCGGAGGGCGGCAAAAGTCCCAGATCAGGGTGCTGCCATCTGACAAGGGCTTCTGCACCAACGATTTCCCTGCTTTTTAACTCTACTTTCGGTTGGTAATGGAGTCTCAGTTCATTGTTGAGGAGTGCCCGTCTCAGGCCGTTCTCAATATCCAGTCTCTTGTGAAACTGTTCCTTCATGTGATCTGCAAAAAATGCAAAACCGTTTTTACCGGAGTTTTTGACCTGATACATTGCCATATCGGCATTTTTTACCAGCATTTCTTTGGAGTCGCCATCATTAGGATAGACGGCGATGCCGATGCTGAAGGTAACGAACACTTCCTGCAGGCTGGGGTGGAATGGCTTCTCAAGCTCTTTCAGAATCTTGTTTGCAGTTGTGGTTATATCGTTTCTGTCGCTAACATCAGGCAACAGGAGATTGAATTCATCCCCCCCGACCCTTGCCAGGGTATCAGCCTCGCGGAGGCAGCCTTTTAAGCGTGCGGCAATGGACTGTAGCAACTCATCCCCTGCATGATGCCCCAGGGTGTCATTGATGATTTTGAAGCTGTCCATATCAAGGTAGAGAACAGCCAGCATTTTTTTGTTTCGTTTTGCCTGGGCTAAAGCGATGTTGAGCCTGTCCCGGAACAGTGTTCGGTTTGGAAGACTGGTCAACAGGTCATGGTAAAGCTGATATTTTATCAGCTCCTCGGACTGTTTTCGTTCAGTGATATCACGTGCGACCCCATAAGTACCGACGAATTTTTTTTTGCTGTTTAGCCGGGTGGAGTAGATGCCCATTGAATTCAGTTCGATAGCAACAGAACGAACATCGACGTAGTTGGGGGAATCGAAGTCTTTGCTTTTCAGTCTAAGTTCCGTATTGCGAGTTGTACGGTCGCCGGTGCGTCTTTCATTGAAGATGTATTTTGCCTTTTCAAGGTCGTCTGGAGGTATCAAACAGGTGTAAGGTTGTTTCAGAAGTTCCCCTGCGTCGAATCCAAGGTTTTTTTCAAATTGATTGTTTACGAAGGTAAATCTTCCTTCCTGATCCAGCATGTAAATCAGATCGGGAGAGTTGTTGATGAGAAAACGGTGAAGCGTTTCTGAGCGTCTTAATTTCTCCTGAATACGGCCGTTCTCATTAGTCAGGTGTTGTCTCTCCAATGCATTGGATACCGATAGCAACAGTTCGTCTGCCATGTAGGGTTTGCAGATGAAATCCTTTGCACCTTTTCTCAGTGCACTGGCCACATGGTCGAAGCCAGATTCCCCGCTGATTACGATGATGCTGGTATTGTGGTTGTCGCTTTTGATGAATTCCATTACCTGGTGGCCATCGATATCCGGCATATTCAGATCAAGGAGCGCCAAATCAAAAGTGTCTGTTTTCAACGCATCAATCGCCTCACGCCCACCATTCGCAGTTATGATGGTGTAGCCGGAGAATTGCAGGATCGCTCTCAGACTTTCGCTGGCCCGGGGTTCGTCATCGACTATTAAAATACGGGCTGAATTTCTTTCTTTGTTGCGCTTGGCCCGCTCCTTTATCTGTGATGTCTGATGTGCGTTACTTCCTTGTAGTCTTGATGTCGAATGCTTGGTGATCGTCATCGCTACATGTCCCCCATGGGGATTCTCCTGGGTAAGCGAATCTGGAAAGTTGTGCCCTTTTCATGGCTTGAGGTGCAACTGATGGAGCCTGAGAGTTCGTTAATAAGATTTTTTACGATGGTGAGACCAAGGCCTGCATTACCGGCTCCTTTGGTGCTCTTTACCGGCGAAAAGATATTCTCCATGATCTCGTCGGGAATGCCTGGACCGGTATCAATGACCTCTATCCCAACGTAGCTCTTACCATTCATGTTGATTTTATCTTTGGAGATTAAAGTAATCTTCCCTCCATCACTCATCGCTTCAACCGAATTTTTGATCAAGTTGGTAAGTATCTGTTTAAGGGTATTGCGACTGCCGGCAACCGGGGGCAGAGAGGCTTCGAGGTCAAGCTGGGCGCTGATGTCATGGGTCACGAAAAGTGAGGTGTGAAAAATTTTTTCAACATCGAGGATCAGACTGTTGAGGTCAACGAATCCTTGCTCAATCCCGTTATCGGAAGGCATATCGCGCAGGCGCAGGATGATCTTTCCTACACGTTCGATCTCATCCTTGATGATGCGAAGTTCCTCGTGGGCAGCATGATCCTCTCCCAATTTTGTGCCAAGAATATGCAGGTAGTTGTTAATGATGCCGAGAGGGTTGTTGGCTTCGTGAATGATTTGTCTTGCGTGTAGTTGGAATTCTGATCGTGCTTCTTCAATCCGCTCCTCTTCGGAACGGATGATGGTAATTTGCTGCTGTATAGATTTTGCTGCCCCGTCGGCAAAGGTTGAGACCAGCATTAGGTTGGACTCGATTCTGTTCCAGTCCACCTGTTCAATGCCAGCGATCAAAACGCCGACGGTACGCCCTTCAGTTATCAATGGAATTGAAAGTAACCCGTTATTTTTCATAAGGGTCAGGATCTGACGATCCACAATGGAAATGGATCTGTTTTCACCGTTTTCAAGCCAATGCCTCGGCTCGCCCTGCAAAAGAGAGTCAGCAATCATGCTTCTGCCCGTTTCCAGGGAAATTGAGATGTCAGCGAAAGGTCCGGACTCGGTCTCTTCTGATGGGGTATATGCGAGTTGATTCAGCCCCTGATCGTAGAGAAAAACCCTGATTGGAGTCAGGTCGAAAAGGATACGGGCATTTTGGACAATAGAGGCGAGTGTCTCATTTAATGGAACCTGTGGTCCTGTTCGATGTGAGGCCATGCCGACGATGGCAGCCGTTTTTATACGCTCTTTTAACTGCTCTTTCAGTTGCTTGCGTGCGGGAGTCGTGTCTATCCCCCTATTACCAGTCTTTGCTGATTTCGTTAGTGAGATTCCAAGGCTTTTGGCAATGTTGTCGACCTGCTCATCAACGTTGTTCAACATCTCTTCGAGCAGTGGCTGGGTCAATCCAAACAGATCATCCGCCTGTTTGAAAACTGTGTTGTCCGGGGTGCCGTTGAGGCTGCTTAACTGGCTTGCAAGGTTAATGATTTTTACCAGGGGTGTGCTGTCTTGAATCAGCACAGCAGGCTCGTACTGGTAGTGCACGGCATCGGCCATGAAAGAGTGCAGATGCCAGCTGTCGATCAGGTAGGCCCCCACTTCGCTGTGGGTGAAGCCCAGTTTTTCATTCTCAAGTTTTTCCAGTTCCTGCCCGGAAAAGGGTTCCACGGAAATATCTGAGTATTCAGCGGGAAAGTTTCGTAGCAGGACCAATTGTCCTACACGATGTAACAGCCCGGCAATGTAGGCCTCATCGGGTGATTGGTAGGTGGTTAAACGTGCAATTGCGCGTGCTGTATGGGCGCATGTCAGGGAGTGCAGCCAGATTTCATCCATATATTGACTGACAGAGTCGTCGACCTGGGAGAACAGGTCTTGCACCGCACTTGTCATGGCGATGGTTTTGACGGTATTTAAGCCGAGTACAACCAGTAATCGTCCAAGGCTGGCTTCGGATCCCCACTGTCTATAAATAGGGGAATTTGCTGCCGCAAGGACCTTGGATGAGAGGGCAGCGTCCTGGCGGATGATAGTTTCCAGATCGCTAAAACAGACGTCGGCATGATTGCAGATGTCTATTAATTGAAGAAGTACGTGGGGAACGGATGGAAGCCTGCTCGCATCCAACTCCAGCATTACACTAATAACTGATTTTTCCATTGCCAATTTATAATATTTTTAATTGGTGGCAACACATAGCGGGCTTGCAGCGGGCGCAGCTGCATGATTTGAAAGCGATGTGAATCCAAGCCATTGTTTTTGTTTTGCTGAGCGGCATCAATTTCGCCGGATCAGCATTCCTGCAACCTCATCCCAACAGTAAACTTATAGCATTAAATCCGCAAGATTATTAGGGGTTTGAAATCCTAACTGAATATTGATGAACAGGTTTGAGGATAAGTCAGAAAACCTTGCTGGCCTCGAATACCGGCCCATCCACACAGACTCGTTTCATAACCGGACCTTTTGCTGTTTGCACCTCAACCACGCAACCGGCGCAGCCACCGACGCCACAGGCCATGAACTCTTCCAGTGAGACCTGACAGGGCAGATCGAACTCCGCTGCCAGTTCAGCCACTGCCTCCAGCATGGGATGTGGGCCGCAGGAGAAGATCTCCACTTCGCCTCTGGTCTGCTCATTCAGAGATGTCAGCCAGTGTCTGGCAAGCTCGGTAACATAACCCTGGAAGCAGCCGGCGAAGTCCTGCTGGCTGGCCAGACGGCAAGGGATTCCCCAGTCGTCCATCAGTGGCATTGTTGCGATCACGTCGGCAGGCAGTTCCGGTAAAAGCAGTTGTGAGGGTTGGGGGTTGAATGGGAACGGGACTTCGGAACCGAGTATCACAAAGGGCTGTTTCTTTCGTTCCTGGTAGAGAGACTCCGCCAGAAAGACCATTGGCGGCATGCCGACACCACCGCCGATCAGCAGCGGTTTTGTGCGGGAGGGGTCGGGGCGAAAAGGTTGGCCGATGGGTCCGAGCAGGCTGATGCTCTCGCCGGGCTGACGCCTGGAAAGCAGCGTGGTGCCGGTTCCCACCCGTTTATAGAGAAGGTCGACCCAACCCTCTTCCGGCGATACCCGCATGATGGAGATGGGACGGCGCATCGGCTGTAAAGGATCGCACTGCAGGTGTACGAAGCTGCCGGGCTGTGCTTTGGTGGCGCACTCAGGTGCCACTATCCGCAGGATGAACTGCTCACCCGCGAAGGCCTCGTGAGAGAGGATTTCAGCATTTTCCAGATAGAGGGTATCACGGTGGGGTTTGTTCATAAGTAGGGCCTGGTTCGCTAGTCTCGTTGATAGACAATGCGGCCTTCCAACAGTGTATGGGTGACGATGCCGGGCAGCTCCCAGCCACCAAAGGGTGTGTTTTTCCCCTGGCTCGTCAGTTGATCCGGTACGACCGTCCAATAGGTATCCGGATCGAAGATACAGATATCCGCTGTCGCTCCCACCTGCAGCCTGCCCAACGGCAGTCCGAGTATCTCGGCGGGCCCAATGGTAAGACGGGCAATTGCGGAACTGAGATCCATAACGCCCTCGTGAACCAGCTTTATGGTCAGGGGCAGTAGGGTGTTCAGCCCGGAGATACCTGGTTCGGTCGCCGGAAAGGGTGCCGCCTTGGCGTCGGCCTCATGGGGCTGATGGTCGGAACAGATGGCAGAGATGATGTTCTCAGCCACCGCCTGGCGCAGGCCGTCCCGGTCTCCAGTTGAGCGCAGTGGCGGCAGTACGTGGGTATTGCTGTCGAATCCCTCAATATCCATCTCAGTCAGATGGAGTTGGTGAATGGCGACATCGGCGGTGACCCGGCGCTTTTCCCGCCGCGCCCAGGCCAGGGTGTGGGCGGCGCTGGCGCTGGAGAGGGTGTGGAAATGGATCGCCGCGCCGGTGGTTTGCGCCAGTGCCAGATCGCGGGCAACGGCTACAGTCTCAGCGGCTTCAGGGATTACCGGCAGTCCGAGCCGGTCGGCGACTTTTCCCTCGTGGGCACAGCCCTGATCGCTTAGGTGCCTGTCATTGGAGCGGATAATGGTGAGTAGGTCGAAGGTGGCGGCATACTCCAGGGTGCGGCGTTGTACCAGGGTATTCGCCAGTGGGGCGTAATTGTTGCTGATGGCAATGCACCCTGCCCCTTTCAGGGCTGCCATTTCGCTCAGTTTTTCGCCTTTTAGTCCCTGAGTCTGAGCACCCAGGGGAAGCACCCGGCAGTAGCCTGCCTTACGGGCCTTGTGTTTGATCTGGCCCGCTATCGCCGGGGTATCTATCACCGGCAGGGTATCCGGTGGGCAGCAGAGGGTGGTGATGCCGGAATGGGCTGCAGCTGCCGTCTCACTGGCGATAGTCGCCTTGTATTCCGCCCCAGGCTCCCGCAGGTTGGCACAGAGGTCGATGATGCCGGGGCAGACTATCTTATCGTTTCCATCAATGATGGTGGCTGCCTGAAAACCCGCTGGTGTTTCTCCGATCGCCGCGACTTTGCCGTTCTCGATATGGATATCGGTCACCGTGTCGACACCGTTGGCGGGGTCGATCAGGCGTCCCTGGAGGATGGATATCTTATTGGTGTTGTTCATCCCTTGTTATCCTGGCCCTGTTGGTTTTGCGTGCCGATGATGATCGATATCACCGCCATGCGTACTGCTATGCCGTAACTGACCTGTTGCAGGATCACTGAGCGGGAACCATCAGCCACTTCCGAAGCCATCTCCACGCCCCGGTTGATGGGACCGGGGTGCATTACGATGGCCTCTGAATCCGCTGCGGCCAGGCGTGCTTCCGTCAGGCCGAAGAGGCGGTAATATTCGTGTTCACTGGGCAGCATCGCCCCCTGCATGCGCTCTTTCTGCAGCCGCAGCATGATCACCACGTCCACATCTCGGATGCCTTCGTCCATGTCGTGATAGATGTGGACGCCGAGACTGCGGGCCTCTACGGGCAGTAGGGTGCGCGGGGCGATGACCCTGACTTCTGAGACGCCCAGGGTGTTGAGGGCGAGAATCTGGGAACGTGCGACCCGGGAATGGAGTATGTCGCCGACAATGGCGACCCGCAAACCGGTGAACTCTCCCTTGTGGCGGCGGATGGTGAACATATCCAAAATCGCTTGGGTTGGATGGGCATGACGTCCGTCACCGGCATTGATCACGCCGACGCCGGGGGCCGCGTGCCTGGCGATGAAATGGGCTGCGCCACTGACTGCATGGCGCACCACGAACATGTCGACATGCATCGCTTCCAGGTTGCGCAGGGTATCAAGCAGGGTCTCCCCCTTGGAAGTGGAGGAGGCGGTGATGTTCAGATTCAGTACGTCGGCGGAGAGACGTTTACCCGCGAGCTCAAAGGTGGTCCGGGTGCGGGTGCTGTTCTCAAAAAAAAGGTTGGCGACGATCTTTCCGCGGCAGAGCGGGACCTTCTTCACTGTGCGTTCAGAGACGCCCGCAAAACCCTCAGCGGTATCCAGAATCTCGGTCAGCAGCTCCCGGTTCAGTCCATCGATGGTGAGAAAGTGTCGCAGCCTACCTGTGCCGTTCAGCTGCAGACTGGGTCCCCTGCTCATGTCTCGGCTCCACTCTCTCCATTGCGTGATTCCCGGTTGGAATCGGTGCCGATTACCAGGCCGAGTGGTTCCGGGCCGGTGAGGGTGATGTGTTCTCCCGGCTTCATCTCCTTGTGCAGGGCAACGACATCGGGTTGAATCGGCAGTTCCCGGCCCCTGCGTTCCACCAGGCAGGCAAGGATCACGGAGGCGGGCCGGCCGTAGTCGAAGATCTCGTTGAGAGCCGCGCGCATGGTGCGGCCGGTATGCAGTACATCGTCGATGAGGACGATATGGCGGTCATCCACGGGTATCGGCAGGTCGGAGGGGTGGACTTCCGGGTTCATGCCGATGCGGGTGAAGTCATCGCGGTAGAAGGAGATATCCAGGGTGCCGAGGGGTTCTTCCAGGCCCAGTTCCTGGTGCAGCATCTCGGCCAGCCAGACGCCACCTGTGCGAATCCCCACCAGGAGAGGTGCCTGGATTCCCCGTTCATTCATCAGGGACCAGAGTTTCCCCGCCATTTCATCGACCAGCGATTCGACCGCATCAGCGTTCATAAAGCTATTTGACTGCATTTTTACCTTATCTCTAAATCTGTTGGAAAATCGTTCTATTGTAGCTTACCACCTGACTGGTATTCTGGCCGCCTAGGAATTTTCACTCAACCACGTCTCAATGATCAGTTTTGCCGCCATGGCATCATACTCCTCGATACGTTTTGCCTTGTGGCCGAGCCGGTCTCTGGCTTCGAAGGAGGTGAAACGTTCGTCCGTCATCAGTACCGGCAATCGGTAACGTCCCTCCAACTGCCGTGAGAAGCGTTTGGCCGGGGCGGTGGCATCGGTCTCGGTGTCGTCCACATCCAGCGGCAGACCCACGATCAGGGCGTCCGGCTTCCACTCGTCGACCAACTGGGAGATGCGTTGCCAGTCGGGCTTGTTCTTTACCGGCAGAAGGGTCTCCAGCGCGGTGGCGGTGGCAGTGATGGTCTGCCCTACAGCAACACCGATTTTACGCGTGCCATAGTCAAAGCCAAGTACCCGGTTGATCATTTTTCAGGCATGGCCGGCATCACCGCTCATCAGATTGATGTCCACACCGAGTAGATCCGCTGCTGCCTGCCAGCGAGCAGCGTTCTCCAGTTGGAAAATGATATTGTTGTCTGCCGGGCCGCTCAGCCAGGCGTTTTCGGCAATTTCGCCTTCAAGTTGCCCCGGCCCCCAACCGGCATAACCCAGTGCGACCAACGCCTGGTCGGGGCCTTTGCCGGTAGCGATGGCCTCCAGAATATCCCGTGATGTCGTCACGCTGATCTCCGGTGCCACCTTGAGGGTGGAGTCCCAGGTTGTGGTGGCGGTGTGCAGGACGAAGCCACGGTCGGTCTGAACCGGCCCGCCGATATAGACGTGTTGTTCGGAGAGGTTTTCGTCGGTGACCTTGATATCCAACTGTTCAAAGACGTCGGTGAGTTGCAGTTCGATGGGGCGATTGACCATGATACCCATCGCCCCTTCCTCATTATGCTCGCAGATATAGGTGACGGCATGAAAGAAATTGGGATCGGTCAGCGCCGGCATCGCAATGAGGAAGTGATTTGTCAGACTGGTTTTAGGATCCATCCCCATAGTATCTGATCGTGGCGTCCTGTCTGCAACAAAATAGAAGAGGTTTTTTTCGCTGCAGGGATTATTCCGAACCCAATCTGTTGCTGCGCAGGAATTGCCAGGTGCGGGTGATGTCGAGCACATCAGTCTCTTTTCTGATGTTGTTTGGGAAAGGTGAGTAGGGTGCCGCCAGTCTGACGATACGGATTGCTGCGTCATCAAGCAGTTTGTGTCCGGATGAGTGCAGTATGCGGACCCGCTCTATGGTGCCGTCTGTCTTGACCGCAACATGTAACACCAGATTGCCGTAGAGCCGCTGGCGTTTGGCCTCATCCGGATAATTCAGATTGCCGATGCGCTCCACCTTGCGCCGCCAGGATTCCAGGTAGGCCGAATATTTATACTCCTCTGTGCTGGCGCTGACAGCCTTGCGCCGGGTCCGTTTGGCGTAAGCCTGGGATTTCTCCTCCAGGTCAGCGGTAAGGCGGGCTATCTCAAGGTTTTTGCTGGTCAGTAATTGCGCAGCGGTCAGGCGTTTTTTGGGTTCAGGCTGAGCCTGCTCGGCTTTGAGTTTGATAGTTGATTTCGCCTGGGTAATGAGTTTTTTTTCCTGTTTTGGGGAGGGTTGGGGCAGACTTGTCTTGGGCGCGGATCGGGTCTGCTTAGGTGCAGGTTCCGGCGTCGGCTGCACTAGTGCCTCGGTAGCTGGCTTTTGGGGCGTTTTTTCGCTGCCGCCACCAGATTGCGTTACTTGGGCAAGAAAGTCGGCCTTCTCCTCTTTCTCGGGTGGCGCCTTCGGTTGTCTGACCACCATGATTTCAAGGCTCTGCTGGCGGTGATCCGGTGGTTTTCTATCTTCGAATTTGAAGGTGACGCCAAGGATGAGCAGGGCATGCAGACAGGCCGCTAAAAACAGGGTGATCCCCAGGCGGTCAGTCTGTGGGAGTGATGCGGTCATACCCATAGGTTATTTGGTTTCCGGGCTCCCTCGTTCAGAGCGGCTTGCTCACGACGATTTCCTGATGATTTTTGTCCACCAGTATGACCCGTTTCTGCATTGCCGGGTTCATATGAATGCGGTCGTCGCTGCCGACCAGAAGGACAAATTTTATCCCCATGGCCTGTGCGACCTCATGCCACTCATCCGGTCCGGCGATAAAGAGTGCGGTGGCGGCAGCGTCGGCGGTGGCGGCATTTTGGTGGATGACGGTTACAGAATGAGATTTCGTGGCAGGATAACCGGTGCGGGGGTCGACGATGTGGTGATACAGACGGCCCTCATACGTGAAGTTTCGCTCGTAATCGCCGGAGGTGAAAACGCTTTCGTCCCCATCCACCTCAATCATGGCAAAGACACCGTGGCCGCTGGGCCGGCGAATGGCGATGCGCCAGGGGCGTCCGTCACGGTTGCCGATAGCCCGCAGATCGCCCCCGGAATTGAGGATGGCGCTGTGGATACCCAGTTCGCGCAGATGTTCGATGGCCAGGTCGATGCCATACCCCTTGCCGAAGGCGCCGAAATCGAGTTTGACTGACGGATTTGATGATTGCAGCAGAATGTCGTCCAGTTGCAGATCCGACATGCGCGGATTGGCTGAGAGCAGTTTGTCGATTGCCTCCTGCTGTGGCGGTTCCCACTGTTCGGGACTCTTCTGAAAACCCCAGAGATCGATCAGATGACCAATGGCGGGGTTGAAAAGATGGTTGCTCTGGGCGGAGAGCAGACTGGACTGTTCGATCAGTGGTTGCACAGACGGCGGGACGGCAAACTGTTCCCCCTTCTGGATCAAAAGGTTAACTCGTTTTAGTGGGCCGGGATCCCAGGCATGCCAAGCTTGATGCATATCGTTGAAATCGGCCTGGATGGCTGCGCTGGCCTGTTCTGCTGTTTTTCGATCTGCGCCGACGATGTCGAGATCGACCAGGGTGCCAAAGGCGAGGAAGCGGCTGTGGTGGATGGGTTGGTGCTCGTCGTGACAGCCCGCAGCCACGAGTGTGGACAGGATGATAAGCGTAAGCGGAAGCTGTCGGAACAGCCCGTTCCAGACGCGACTCATTGCTGCAGCTTCCTCTCAATGGCATTCATCAGATCGCCTGCGATGTCCAGATTGTATTGTCTGTCCAGTTCCCGAATGCAGGTGGGGCTGGTGACATTGATTTCGGTGAGAAAATCGCCGATCACGTCGAGTCCGGCGAAGAGAATGCCGCGCCGTTGTAGCTCCGGCCCGACTTCACCGGCAATCCAGTGATCCCGCTCCGACAGTGGTACTCCCTCTCCACGGCCACCGGCCGCCAGATTCCCCCGGGTCTCACCTTTGGCCGGGATGCGTGCCAAGGCGTAGGCTATGGGTTGGCCGTCCACCATCAGGATACGCTTGTCGCCGGCGCTGATCTCGGGGATGAATCTCTGTGCCATAGTGTATTCAGTGCCGTGGCTGGTCAGGGTTTCGATGATGACGCTGATATTGGGGTCATCCTCCTTGACGCGAAAAACTGAGGCGCCACCCATGCCGCCGAGGGGTTTGAGGATGATGTCCCGGTGCTCCTTGTGGAAAGCACGGAAATCATCGCTTCTGCGACTCACCAGCGTGGCCGGGCAACATTGGGGAAACAGGCTGGTAAAGAGTTTTTCGTTGGCGTCACGCAGGCTGGCAGGTCGGTTGACCACCAGGCAGCCTTGACGCTCCGCCTGTTCCAGCAGGTAGGTGGTGTAGATGTACTCCATGTCGAAGGGTGGGTCCTTGCGCATCAGCACAACATCGAGCTGATCCAGAGGCAGTGTCTGTTTCTCTATAACTTCGTACCAACCCGATGGGTCGTCGCTGACCCGAATCGTGCGGGTCTCCGCGAGACAGCGTCCCCCTGACAGAAAAAGGCTGGACTGCTCCAGGTAGTGGAGTTCCCAGTCCCGGGCCTGAGCTGCGAGCAGCATGGCAAAAGTACTGTCTTTTTTGATATTGATGGACCCGATAGGGTCCATGACTACGCCGATTCTGATCTTCATGGTGTTACAGTTTACTTTGGATTTGGGATGGTTTTAAGCGACTTTGCTTTTTTCATGCAATAAAACAGCGAGGTCGTCACGGTTATCGACAAAGATCCTTCAAACCTGATGCGAGGAAGGCTAACCTTGATGCGGGGTGAACATCTTGCTATTTTGAGTGAATCCAGGATGGTTGGCGAAGGTTGAAGGGGGTCAGCCGTATAATAAAGAGATTCGTTGTTCCTCCTGGCAGTGTGAGAAGGGCAGCGAGCCACAATTGTTAAATCATTAATTATTTGAGGTGCGCTATGCCGGTAGGATTCAGCCGTCAGAGCGGTTTGGCGATGCTGCGACCGGGTATTTTGTGGTTGTTCTTTCTTATTCCCATATTTGTGAGCGGCTTGGCCACAGCGGAGGATGAGGATGATGCCTTCCTCTCCGCCATTGCTGAAGAAGCCAACAAGGTGGAGCAGAGGGGCGACGTTGGTGGGCAGAGTGAGCAGGCGCCATTGGTTGAAGGTGGGCCAACCCAGGAGGAATTTGAGGCTAACCTGAAGAGCCGCTACTTGGGCAGTTTTACTTTTTACAGAAAGTTGCCTGGCCGAAGTCAGGAGGAGATCTATCTTGACTACAAGAGTGGAGCCTCCATCGGAGACATTCGTAAAAAGATCATGGACAGATTCCTGCATCGCTAAACATGCAGGGCGCTTTCGAGTATCGAGGGCAGCGGCTTTGAATTTCTCAAAATAAGAATAGAATTACGGGGACAGGCATGAAATTATTCGTTAAACATACTTTCGTCATCTTTCTCCTGCTGATTATGGCGGGAGTTGCTTCGGCAGATGAGTTGGAGGTAGGTGAAAGCAGCGGTGTGGTTGGCTTGACTGCCGATAAGCCCTATCTTCATGTCATGCATGAGGGACGTTCCATAAAGGTTCAGCGGGTTCAGGATCCCGACTACGAACTCAAGGGTTATTTTGCCAAGACGGTGCGTAAATGTCCGCCGTTTTGTATCAGGCCGGAGCAGGCAGATCCCCGGGTGTCGACCATTGGTGAAGTCGAGATCTTCGAGTTTATGGAGACCAAATTGCGGGATGGAGTGGGGCTGCTGATCGATGCCAGAACTCCCCAGTGGCATCAGCGTGGAACTATACCCGGCTCGGTCAATATCCCTTTTACCACCCTTTCCAAAGAGGTGGATGCCCCTGAAATGGTGAAGGCGCTGGAGTCGTTTGGTGTCACACGGCGTTCCAGCGTAGGTTTTTTTACCCGTAAAATGGAAGAGATGGGGTTCATGGATGGGGAGTTGAAGAGCGGTAAATGGAATTTTTCCAAAGCCAAGGACTTGGTGTTGTGGTGTAATGGCCCATCTTGTGGTCAGTCTCCCAGGGCGATAAAGGGGCTATTGAAGGTGGGATATCCACCGGAAAGGCTTTTTTACTACCGGGGAGGTATGCCGTTGTGGCAGTTGTGGGGCCTGACAACTGTGATTCCTAACAAATAGCTGGCCTAATATGTGCTGCGCCCGCCCCATTATCGAGAGGATGTCAAGTTGAGTGCTGAAGATACGGAGACGGATATTTCAGGGGTCAAGGTGATGGTCATTGATGACAGTAAGACCATCCGACGTACTGCTGAAAGTCTTCTGAAAAAAGCCGGTTGTGAAGTTATGACCGCTATTGATGGCTTTGAGGCGCTGGCGATGATTGCCGACCATCATCCCGACGTTATCTTTGTCGATATTATGATGCCGCGTCTCGATGGTTACCAGACCTGCGCGCTGATAAAGCATAATGAAGTTTATAAAGACATTCCTGTCATCATGCTCTCCAGTAAAGATGGCCTTTTTGACCGGGCGCGCGGGCGTATTGTTGGTTCTGAGCAGTACCTGACCAAGCCTTTTACAAAGGATGAACTCTTGGGTGCGATAAGGCGATATGCCACTAAGGCAGCCTGACCAGAGTAATAATTATGGGGGTCGCATAGACTGCGGCCAGCGAGCATAAGAGCTTTCGGCGCTTTATATCGATGATAAGAAGATTTTTTAACAGAGACAGGACTCCAAAAGAGCTTGATCAGGCTACTGTGGTACCTGGGGCAGACGCGGCTACGATATTGATCGTGGATGATTCCCCGACGGAGGTGCATGTTCTGAAGAAGATCCTGGAAAAGCAGGGCTTTCAGGTTCAGGTGGCGCGTGATGGTCAGGAGGGTGTCGATACGGCAAAGCGCACACATCCGGATTTGATATTGATGGATGTGGTGATGCCCATACTGAATGGTTTTCAGGCGACCCGGCAGTTGCAGAACGACGAGGGGACCGCGAAAATCCCTGTGATCATGGTGACTACGAAAGATCAGGAGACGGACAGGAGCTGGGGGAAACGCCAAGGGGCCAGTGAATACCTGGTCAAGCCGGTGGCGCCTGCAGACCTGCTGGCCAAGATCAAGGTGTTGCTGAATGGCTGAAATGCTTTCTGACCCAATGTTCGATGATCCTGAAGAGCTGGTGCAGCTTTTACAGGTTATCGAACATCGTAGCAGAGAGTTTGCCCGGGGGCTTCCCCAGCAGGAGCAGGCCGAGGCGCAGTGGGAAGGCGTCATGTTCTTCGTTGGCGAGCAAAGACTGGTCGCTCCACTCGATGAGATAAAAGAGATCCTTAACTACCCCAGCAATATTACCCCGGTCCCTGGAACGAAATCCTGGATGTTGGGTGTGGCAAATGTTCGCGGCAATCTGATTCCCGTTATCGACTTGCAATCCTATCTTGTCGGAAATAAAACAGACCGTGGCCGGCGCAGCCGGGTACTGGTTTTTGCTCATCATGACGTTTTTACCGGTGTCCTGGTGGGTGAAATGGTGGGTATGCGCCATTTCAGCGAAACGATGGCAATTGCCAATCATGGTGTTGTTGGTCGTATGGAAAAATATGTACGGTTTGGATTTGACCTGGATGGTGAAGTCTGGCCGGTTTTAAGTCTGTTTTCATTGGCGCAGGATCCTGCTTTTCAGGTTGCGGCCGTGTAAGTCCGTGTCACGCACCGCTTGCAGCGGGGCTCGAAGATGCGCTTTCAGGAGTAAAGAGTAATGAAAGTAAGAGGTGCTAAATCACCGTCAAACAGGGCCATAACGGTACTTTCCGTACTACTGTTGGTGTCATTGGTTCTGGCGCTGTTGACCTTTGTGCATACCACCAGGCAAGAGGCGTTTGACGAACAGTACCTGCTAAGAGCCGCTGAACAGAGGATTCTGGCTCAGCGACTGGCTAAATTTTCCCTCTTGGCCGCTCGTGGCGAGCGACAGGCATTCAACTCCCTGCAGAACGTCCGGGACCGCTTTGAGCAGATCATGTGGGAACTCAAGAATGGCGCACGCTCAGAGGGGCTGCCCCCAGCGCCGGACGAGGTGCGCCCAACCCTTCGTGAGGTTGAAAATACCTGGCTTGAGTTGCGTCAGAATGCGGACGAGATTATTGCCGCGAAAGAACCCACCTTGGCAATTGGCGAGTTTTCCAGCGTCATTTCAGAATTTATTCCTCAGCTGCAGGATCTTTCAAATGAGGTTGTGCAGGGCCTGATCAACGAGCAGGCGTCGCCACGCCAAATTTATATTGCCACTGAACAGCTGATGTTGGCACAGCGAATCGATACCAAGGTGAATGCAGTATTGCTTGGGGGACAGGAGACAGCATCAGCCATTGACCAGTTTAGCCGGGATGGCGATCGTTTTGGCCGCGTATTGGACGGGTTGTTGGAAGGTGATCCTGACTTGGGCGTGGAAAAAGTAACGAATCCTGCTGCAGAAGCCAGTTTACGGGATGTTGCCACCTTATTCGGCACGATCAACGATCATGCAGAAGAGATCATAGACAGTATTCCGGCGGTACTGCCGGCACTTGAGGTGGCATCTACGGTCGACGAGGTCAGTGACCGAACCAGTGACAAAGCGGAACAGCTGATCAAGGCTTTTGGTGAATCTCCCGGACGATTTCAGTTGCTTGGTATCAAGGCCGGTCCAGGTGCAGTGGCACTTTTCGGCGCCGCAGCAGCACTGTTTCTAATCCTGTTGGGTGTGCAGCTCGTTGTTGATGCCCGCCGGCGTGAAGAAGCGAGTAAGCAGCTGAATGAAAACAACCAGAAGGCGATTCTACGTCTGTTGGATGAAATGGGCGATTTGGCGGATGGTGACCTGACAGTGACCGCCAGCGTCACCGAGGATATTACCGGCGCCATTGCCGACTCCATTAACTACGCTATCGAGGCCCTGCGGGAGCTGGTTACCACCATCAATGCCACCTCGGAACAGGTCTCGTCCTCGACACAGGAGAGTCGCGCAACCGCAATGCATCTTGCAGAAGCGAGTGAGCATCAGGCGGAGCAGATTACCCAGGCGAATGCCTCCATCAAGGAGATGACGACCGCTATCGATCAGATGACGAAGGATGCAGCGGAGTCGGCGGAGGTAGCGAAGCGCTCGGTTGATATTGCTAACACGGGTGCTGACACTGTGCGTAACACCATCCAGGGCATGGATTCGATCCGTGAGCAGATCCAGGAGACCTCGAAACGAATCAAGCGACTGGGTGAAAGCTCCCAGGAAATCGGGGATATCGTGGAGCTGATCGATGATATTGCCGATCAGACGAATATTCTGGCCCTGAACGCTGCTATGCAGGCGGCGATGGCAGGTGAGGCGGGTCGCGGTTTTGCTGTGGTTGCGGACGAGGTACAGCGGCTTGCTGAGCGATCAATCAACGCAACCAAGCAGATCGAAGCGCTGGTTAAAACCATCCAGGCAGATACCAACGAGGCAGTTATCTCCATGGAAGCCAGTACCACGGGTGTGGTGAAAGGCGCCAAATTCGCAGAGGATGCCGGCGAAGCCCTGATGGAGATCGAGAACGTCTCTCAGTATATCTCAGACTTGACGGAGAAAATTTCAGGTTCAGCCAAGATACAGTCCGATGAGTCCGCCAGGATTAATGACACGATGGCGGTTATTCAGGAGATCACTACCCAGACATCTGACGGTACCAACCAGACCGCGCAATCCATTGGAGAGCTGGCTGATCTCTCTGATGAACTGCAGAAAACTGTTGCCGGCTTCCGTCTCCCGTAAAGGCGGGGCGTTTCATCTATTCAGTTCAATGGCGGTTAGGGATACTAGGGGCAAAATGCTGAGCAAAGTTTTTTTTGCGATACGTGAATGGGCTACTGAGGTACGCTTGTGACCAACATTCACGATTTTGGCGCCCTGAACTGGGTCAAAGAGGAGATTGACGAGACCCTTCGTCAGGCGCGACAGGCGCTTGAGGAACGGATCGAAGGTGAGGGCGAGGCCTCATCCCTGGAAGTTTGTGCCGATAGACTACACCAGATATCTGGTGTGTTGCAGATGGTTCAGGCTTATGGCCCCGGCATGCTTGCGGAAGAGATGGAGCAGGTCGCACGGGCGATGTATAGCGGAAAGGTGCGGCAGATCGATGACGCTGCCGAAGCCTTGATGCTGGCGCTGATACAGCTGCCTGACTATCTGGAAAAACTGCAATCCGGTGATTCGGACATTCCGTTCATCGTTTTACCACTGCTGAATGATCTCCGCGCCGTGCGGGAGGCACCGCTGCTTTCTGAGGCTGCGCTGTTCAATCCTGATCTGGATGATGTCCAGGTGGCTGGCCGTATCACAGGGGAGCCCAATGAGGATCTGCCTGCATTGGCCCGCCGTTCACGGCACAAGTTTCATCTCGGTCTACTCAACTGGTACCGCAAACTGAATGTTGAGAAAGGCTGGAGCTATCTACAGGATGTGGTCGACGAGCTGGAACGTAGTGCCGGGACTGAGCAGGTCCATCGCCTTATGTGGGTTGCCGGCGCGCTAATCCAGGGTTTGCGTGAATTCACCATCGATTCCGGTATCGCTGTCAAACAATTGTTTGGCAAGCTGGACCGTCAACTCAAACATATCGTGGATGAAGGTGAGTCGTCATTAGTGAATGACCCACCAAAAGATCTATTAAAAAATCTTCTCTACTATGTTGCTCGCGCAGATTCCGGCAATCCTCGTATTCAGGAGGTCAAAGAGGCCTATCATCTGAATGAGGTATTACCCAGCGAGGCTGATCTGGCGCTGGGCAGGCAGGGCCTGACCGGGGCGAATGAGGATCTCGCCGAGTCGGTTCGGGATGCTATCCACATTGAACTTACCCACGTCAAGGATATCCTTGACCTGTTCATGCGCGGAGAGCAGTTCCAACCCGGTGCGCTGGCGAAGATGGAGACCCCCCTGCGCAAGTTGGGGGACACCCTTGGTATGATCGGCCAAGGCGCTCTTCGTACCCGTCTGATTCGGCAGGCTGACCGCGTCCACTCTATTGTTGAACGGGAGACTCAGCCGGAAGAGTTTGAACTGATGGAAATGGCGGGCGACCGTAGTGAGATAGTCAGCATTGCAAGAGCTGCACTGGCCGGACTACTTGAGACGCGTGGCGCACTGCCCTCTGAAAAGGCTGAAGTTGTCAGCGATGTGCCGGCACCGGTGGTTCCCCTCCCAGTATCCCCGGAGGTAATTCCTGACGAGGAGTCAGAAACTGATGAAGCCGTTCCGGTTGAAGCTCTGGAGGCCCCATCCCCCGTAGATGTCGCCTCCCAGCAAGTGGAACAGGCTGATATCGAAGCGTCGACTCAGGAGATCCCGATCCCGTCGGCAGACAAACCGGCGCTCGAGGATATCGACTCCGAAATCCTGGAAATTTTTATCGAAGAGGCCCGGGAAGAGCTGGAGGTTATTCAGGAATACCTGCCTCGTTGGCAGCAGAATCATGATGACAAAGATGCCCTCATCACTTTTCGTCGCTCGTTCCATACCCTGAAAGGTAGTGGACGGCTGGTGGGTGCAAAGATCATCGGTGAACTGGCCTGGTCGGTAGAGAATATGATCAACCGGGTGATTGACGAGACCATTGAGGTTACTCCCGGGATTTTCGATCTGCTCGATACTGTGCAGAATATAATGCCGGAGCTCATCGATTGTCAGGAACGCTCGGTGTTGCCGACAGTTGATGTCGATGCTGTTATCAGTCGCGCTTTCGCACTGTCCGAAGGGCGTGCGGCGGAATCTGCAGTTGCCAAAACGGATGAGGTGAAACCGCTGCCTGAGCAGGGGGAGGAGACCACTCCTTCTGAGCACTACCCATCCGCTGAGGAAGAGATACTCGTCGATACAGATCTGCTCGATGTGGCTGGTTTTGAAGTGTCAGAGGATGCTGATTCTACCGAGCCTGTGGTGGAATCACCGGCACTGGATCAGATTGATGAAGCCTTGGCCCATCTGGATACAGGAGACGAGGTTTCCGGATACGAAGCTGCAATAGAAGAATCAGTTGTCGACGCTTCCCTGGAAGCCGAAGCCGAAGCCGAAGCCGAAGCGCCACAGGAAGGGGTGCCGGCCGCGGATCTGGAAATTGAACTCGATACCGAGTTGCTAGAGATTTTTGAAGCGGAGTCGGCAACGCATCTCAAAACCCTGGATAAGTTTGTTACAAAGGCGAAAGCGAGTGGCAAGGGCATTCCGCTGACCGAAAAGGTTTCACGTGCTTTTCATACTCTGCACGGCAGTGCTCACATGGCAGGCGTCACATCCATTGCGGGTCTGAGCAAGGCGCTCGAATACTATGTGAATTCGCTGATGTCTCACCATCAGGTTACCAATGAGGAGGTCGTTGCCTTTATTGATGATGGTGCTTCACATATCCGTGGCCTGCTGGCGTGGCTTCTTGACCATAAACTGCAGGAACCGGAGACCGAGAATTTTCTGCATCGCCTCGACCACGCCCACGAACTGCTCGAAAAAGAAGAGGCCAGAGAGGAAACGTCTGAAGCCCAGCAGGATGGGCAGATGGAGGGCAATGTTCAAGAGGCTGAAATCTCCGGGACGATTGAGCTTGAACCGGTTTCCGCAGAAGACGGTGAAGAGGATATTGCAGCCGAGGTCGGCCTTGAAGATCTTTCTCTGCCGCTTATGCAGGAAGAGCCGCTGTTCGAGGTCGGCGAAGACCCGGAGCTGATCGAGATTTTCGTTGAGGAAGCGAGAGAACTGCTAGAATCCATCGAATCCACCTACCAGCAGTGGATGGGAGATTCTGAAAACGACACGCTCATTGATGATATTCAACGCACACTTCATACCCTGAAAGGGAGTGCACGACTGGCTGGCATTCTGCCCGTAGGGGATCTCAGTCATGCGCTGGAGACTGTTTTTACCGGCGTAGCTGAACGTCAGTTGCCGGCTAGCGAAACAGTTACTGATCTGACGCGCCAAGCACTGGATAGATTGGCCACCCAGGTGGATGAGGTGGGCAGTATCGGCAGGGTACATCAACCTCAAAATCTGATAGGTGAGCTTGATGGCCTGCTGTCGGAAATGGGTTTGGCTGAGCTGGATGGCGAACGGGTTTGGCCGGAAAAGGAGGCGGCTGAAGCGCCATCCCCGGGTATTGAGGAGAAGGCAGCACAGCCTGACGAGGCAGAGCCTCTGCAGGAGAGTGCGTCGTCGGCCGATGTCTGGGAGAAAGCCTTCTCTCTGTTTAAGGGTGAGACTGATGTCGAGTCCCTGGCCGATGAGTCCGGTTCGATCTTTCGACCGGCCCGAGACCAAGTGCGTGTCAGCTCCATGTTAATGGATCGCATGGTTAACAATGCCGGTGAGATCAGTATCTATCGCACCCGTTTGGAGCAACAGAACAGTGTGCTCGGGTTTAACCTGACTGAGTTGGAGCAGACTGTGGCCCGCCTGCACGATCAGCTGCGCAAGCTGGAGATAGAGACGGAAGCCCAGATTCTCTATCGTTGGGAAAGGGACGACTACGAGGAGGATGATGGGGACAAGGCGGCTTTCGATCCGTTGGAACTCGATCGTTTCTCCAATATGCAGCAGCTCTCCAGAGCCCTGATTGAAACGGTTAGCGATCTCGACAGTATCTATCACCTGATGGACGATCTTCAGCGTGAGACAGACACACTGTTGCTTCAGCAGTCGCGTATTTCCACTGATCTACAGGATGGACTGTTGCGCACCCGCATGGTTCCCTTTGCGCAGTTGTTGCCCAGGCTGCAGCGCGTGGTTCGGCAGACTGCCGATCAGTTGGGGAAAAAGGCGCGTCTCGATAGCTTCGGCGCCGATGGCGAGATGGATCGAAGCATACTCAACCGGATGATTCCCGCTTTGGAGCATCTGTTGCGCAACGCGGTTTCCCACGGGATCGAGAATTCGTCTGAACGTGCACAAGCTGAAAAAGGCGAACAAGGTGTAGTCTCGCTTTACATGGCGAGGGAAGCGACTGACATCGTACTGACAATCTCAGACGATGGACGTGGACTGGATATCGATGCCATCAAGGCCAAGGCTATTGACCACGGCCTGATTGTCCAGGATGCGGAGATCAGTGACGATGATCTGATGCAGTGTGTGTTGATGCCCGGCTTTACTACAGCAGACGAGGTGACTCAGATTGCCGGCCGCGGCGTGGGGCTGGATGTCGTAACCAGTGAGGTAAAGCAACTGGGCGGCACGCTCAGCATCGACTCGCAACCCGGTCGCGGCACCAGTTTTACGATTCGACTGCCGCTGACCCTGGCCATCACAGATGCGCTTTTGGTGCAGATTGGCGAAGAGGTCTATGCCATTCCCCACGGCAGCGTAGAGGGTGTGGTCAGAATCAGTCACGAGGAATTGAGTGCTTGCTACGCTGATGAGCAGGTGGGGTACAGTTACGCTGGCAGAAGCTACAAAGTCGAGAACATGGGGCAGTTGATGATGGCGGGTGCCCCCGATCTGCATGAGAGCACCAAGTGGTTCCCCATGTTGCTTGTTCACACAGGTGAACATCAGGTGGCACTGCAGGTTGACGGATTGTTGGGTACGCGTCAGATTGTAGTGAAGCCGTTGGGCAAGCAAGTGAGCAGTGTGCCCTGGATCACCGGTGGAACAATTCTGGCGGACGGGGGGGTGGCCCTGATCCTTGATATCGGTACCTTGGTACGCTTGGGTGCTGCCCACGCGCTTGCAGTGCCGGATGCTGACAAGGGTGTGGAAGCAGGGGCTGAAAAAGAACGACTGCGGGTTTTGGTCGTGGATGACTCAATTACTGTGAGAAAAGTCACCACCCGCCTCCTGGAGCGCCATGAAATGGATGTGGTGACCGCCAAAGATGGGGTGGATGCAGTGGCACTGTTGCAGGAACAGGTGCCCGATATCATGTTGCTGGATATCGAAATGCCACGTATGGATGGTTTCGAGTTGGCGCGTCATATGCGCAACTCAGCTGATTACAAAAAGGTTCCTATCATCATGATCTCCTCTCGCGTTGGTGAAAAACACCGACAGCGGGCCTTCGATCTGGGTGTAAAACGCTGCCTCGGCAAACCATACCAGGAGAACGATCTGTTGGAGAACATCAATGAAGTACTGGCGGAAGGCAGTGCATGAGTGAAGCTGTCTCATCAGAGGTGCGAAGCGTTCTGATACCGCTCGAATCGGAACGGCTGTTACTGCCGAATGCCGCAGTGGCGGAAGTGGTCGGCTACCGGAAACCTGAGCCGCAGGCGAATCTGCCAGACTGGCTGCTTGGATTTATTGAGTGGCGGCAGTATGACATTCCAGTGGTTTCTTTTGACGGGTTGTTGGACAAATCGATTCAAGCGCCCGGTCATCGTGGCCGAATTATCGTGACCCATACCCTGAATGGTGATGAGGAACTGCCGTACATTGGTTTGGTTGCCCAGGCAATCCCCCGTTTGGTGCGTGTAACCAGTGACAATATTCTGCCCGCCTCTACAGATGAAGATATGGGCGTTGTGATACAGAAACCGGTAATCGTTGGTGGTGAATCAGCGCTTATTCCCGACCTCGATGAGTTGGAGTTACTTGTTCAGGACGCCCTGGCACAGATGTAACTTGTGTCTGTTCTGCGACTCCATACTGATCGATACTCCCTCTGAATTCCTTGCGCTTTTCATCCTGACTCTGCACTGCACCCCTCTTTGCTGAAATTGTCTCTAGGGTGGAGTGTGCCAAATACCACCCAATTCATTTCTCAAAATAGTCTTGATTCCTGCTTAAATCTGGATTTTTCGCCCTGCCCGAATTGACAATTAATTAATCCTTCCCGAAGATGTGTCTTTAATAAGGATTAACAATAAATAAGGGGAGGCTGGCGTGGAATCAAATAAAACAAGTCAGGAGCCTGACAAGAGCCGTCTGGAACGTTGGGAGGGTTTTCTTGATGGCAAAGTTGAACCCGCTCTTTGGGGAATGCGACACCTTGCTATCCTCTCTGTATTGGTCTCTCTATGCGTTTCTGTCATATGGTTGGGCCTCATGTTGGTTGAATTCACTCACCTGGTTAGGCTGCTTGTTGATATCGGCTCGTCCGGCTGGAAAGTCACAGTAATCAAAACTTCTGTTGAGGCAATAGATGCGGTATTGATGGCCTCGATTTTTATGGTATTTACCTATGGAATCTATGAACTGTTCATCAGTGAGATAGGTATGCCGGGAAAATATTCCGGCAGTAAAAAGGATGCTGAATACCAGAAGATCAAAGGTAAGATTCTCAAAATTGATGACATCGATCACCTGAAGAGCAAGCTGGGTAAGCTGATTCTAATGGTACTTATCGTCAAACTATTCTCTTATGGTCTCTCACTGGATATTAACGTCAGTGCCACGAAGGCAGAAGATGTGACCTATGCGTTGGATGCCATGCTGAAACTGGGTGGAGTACTGGTGATGATCGCGTTGACGCTGTTTCTGAGCCACTCCAGTGTGCAAATTAATATCCACCGTGGCAGAGAGCCTGACAGGAAGGCTGTTGACAAGCCTACCGGTCCGTATGATTTTTGATGAACACGGTATGTTGAAGCGGCCGCATCAATTGGTTCGCGGAGACTTCTGATGCCTGATAAACAAACATTTGCGCTGTTTGTTGTGCGCTGGATGTTTTACTCCTTCCTCGGGGTGGGTATTTTGACGCTCAACCCTTTCGGTCTTGGAGATGTCGCGGATCAGGCCTCACAGGATGCTTTCTACAAAGTGATGGCTCCCCTTTATCAATCGTCGGCCCAGAAGGATATTCTGGTTGTACTGCAGAATGACCGGACAATCGATGCACTCCACAGTCAGGGGGCCATCCGTGCCAACGAGTGGCCACTGCTCTATCAGGACCATGGCGTCATTTTGGAACGCCTGGGTCGTTATAATGCGCGCGCTGTTTTTGTCGATGTCTATTTCAAAAAAGAACGCAGTATTGATAGTAGTCTGCCGCGTATGGAACGCCGTCTGCAACGCGTCCAGGAGCGTTTCAAAACACGTTATCTCTTTGCCGGTGGTTACAGCGATGAGGAACTGACTCCCATACAGAAAAGTTTGGATTCGAAATTCGGGCTGACAGTCAACGGCTGGGAAGGGTATGAAAAAGGCTATCCCCTGCGTGACGGGGGGCGCTATACCTCAGCCTATGAGCTCTATCGGATTGCCTGTCTCGGGGATTCACCACTGGATAGTTGTGCAAAAGACGTGCTGGATGAGAGCCCGGTCGTCGAGGGAACTGCTCTGTCGGTGCGTTGGGGGAGCCGCCCGGCACCGCCGCCCTTCCCGGAAGTTATTACCGATGTTTGTTCCGGGAAACAGGACGATATTGCTGAAATGGCGCGGCAGCTTTTCTGGGGGTTGGTAAATGACTTTGTCGATTTTGACGGCGACCAGGCGCTGGAGGTTCCCTGTCCTTACCAGCAGGTGCTTTTCGCCGACGACCTGCTCTATTTCGATAAAATGGGTACGCCGGAACAGAAGGAACGGCTTCGGTCATTGGTAGAAAACAAAATTGTCCTTTATGGCCTCCATCTGGAGGGGCTCCATGATATCGTCCGCTCCCCCGTTCATGGCTTGCTTCCGGGGGTAATGCTGCACGCCATGGCATTGGACAACCTGATGTCGGATGGACAGGATGTGGTCAGAGCAGCCAATGAGGAACTGGACCGGCTCAATCAATGGGCCTGGGTTGTCGTGGCGGGATTAATTTCTCTTTTGTTGCTTTTTATCGACATGAAAGGCAGAGTTAACAACAAATGGATGGAGTATTCGCGCAGCCTCGTTGTGGCATTCGGGATATTTTCTATTCTGGTTCTTGCGGGTGGTATGTTTTTGATCCTGCGATATGAGCCGCTCAACTCAATTGGTTACCTCGCATTGCTCGGCATTGTCGGGCAATTTGTTAACAGTGAACTCACTAAGCGAGTGGTGATAATCATTGAGCGTGTACTAAAATAATTCTGAGATCGGTCAGAAATGGAAAAGCTATGGACAGACAAAACCCCCATCGCCGTGGAATATTGTTCACCCTGACGTGCGCGCTCTTGTTAGCGTTTTCGGTCAGAGCCGAATCGCCACCCCATGAAATCGTTGGCTTTGACAGTGATGAGGTTGAGGTGCGCGAGGCAGGAAAATATCGCTACCAATCCGTCGACGGGTTGGGAGAGCCGCCAATCACTGTTCTCGCCACAGATCAGAGTAATTTTCTGAAGATCCGGACGCCGGAGGGAAAAGAGATTTGGGTTAATCAGAGCGATGTGCTGACAGGTGATTTGCAAAACCTGAAGCGAAATGACTGTCACCGGGCCTCTATTGCACAGGCCAGCGATCGGCTCCAATATGGTCTTCGTGGGGTGGGTGAGTCATGTCCATAAAAAGAAGGTTAATGATCCCCTTCCTGGGCCTCTGCATTTCTCTCCTGTTTTCCGGCGCAAGTCATGGTGGGATTGGAGATTTTTTTACTTCGGTGAAGGAAACAGTCGGTTCTGCTGTCGGCAGTGTGGGCAGGGCCGTCGGACTCTCAGACCGAACCTCGGGGCTTGAGGGTACGCTGCTCGACCAGTTGACAGCCGAGCAGGATGCGGAAGAGGCTGCAATGGAGACGGAACAATCTGCAGGGGATAGCGGCGGCTTTCAACAGGATATTCTTTTGCTACGCCGTGCAGGAGAAGGTGTGGCGCAACTTTCAGAGCTCGAGCAGTACCTAAACGGGGTCAAGGATAAACTGCTCACTGCCTGGCCCGGCCGAAAAATCCAGACCCATGTCTATATTTCACCCAGCCCGGATTTTGCCGCGCAGGCGTTGCCCAACGGTGTCATCTCCATTCCACTGGGAACACTATTGAAACTGAAGAACGAGGATCAACTGGCCGCGTTATTGGGTCACGAACTTTCTCATCTGATATTGGAGCACCATCAAAAGGATACACTGAGTGTCGTCAGCGAACGCCTGCTGGATTATTCAGACCTCTATCTGCAGGTTGCGGTCGGAAAGGGAAAGGCGGGTGCGGCAGATTATGCCAAGCTAAAGGTGGCCGACTGGGCCTTGAAGAATGCTTTTTTCCCCAACTGGAATCGGGGACAGGAGAATGAGGCAGACTATCTGGGAGCCGATCTGCTGATTCGTGCCGGCTATAATGGCGATGCGATGCTTGAGGTTCTGAAGTTGATCGAATTCACCGCCCAGAAAAGGGTGGAGTTTGTTGAACGCAATCCCGTGGCCACCACTCAATCTCCAAAAGGCAGTCCAGAGCTGAAGATTGATTTTAATCAGCTGTTGAGCAATGTATCGGATGACCTCAAAGATCAGTTGAGCCACAGCCATGAGGATGCAAAAGAGCGGCGCAAGCAGATCAGAAAATATGTTCGGGCCTCCCATCCTGACCGGGCTCGACCGGCGTTCATTGAGAAACCCTTTTTGAAGGTTATGAAGAGTGCGTCTTCACGTAAATTTATCGCATGCTATAAATATGCGTATGAGGCGAATGATTTGATGCTACAGGCCAAGGAAAAACCCGGCATACTCACGAAGGCTGCAGCGAGTGGATTGAAAGGCATAAGTGGAAGTTGTTCCAATGATCCATACACCCGCATGGTGATGTTTCAGGTACGGTATTATCAGAACAAGGGTAAATCGGCAGTAACGAATCTTACGAAAGCCTATAAGTCGGGACAGGCGCCATATAATACCTACACCATGCTATCCGATATTGCCTACAAGAAGGGAGAGTTTAAGACCAGTCTTGTGTTTCAACAGGCGCTGAGTGAGACATTCAAAGAGGATGTTGAATATTTACCGCGTATGATCGCAACCAGGCAGAAATTGGGGCAGAAGGCCGGTGAGCTGTCGCTGCTTTGCATTGCGACGGGAAAAGCCAAACTGATCACCCGTTGTGATGAAGCCAAGAAGGGGATGTGGCGTCCGGCGATATGATGCAGCGTTAGCGCATCGCTACGCTCAGCACATCCTACGATTCTGTGTTTTCCGCACTTTCGTGAGGTAACTGATTGGCCGGCTCACTTCAGTCGGCAAAATCCTCCCACAGGATTTGCATGGCGGAGATGGCTGCCAGTGGGGCGGTTTCGGTACGCAGTACCCTGGGTCCCAGTCTGATGCCGGTGAACCCCTTCTCTTTTGCAGTCTCTCTCTCTGTACCGGAGAGCCCCCCCCTCCGGGCCAACCAGTATCTGCACATCCTCCTTGGGAGCAGGGAGGTCTGTTAGCGAGAGATCGCTTCGGTGATCAAGCAATAAACGGAGTCCGGCAGAGCTGTTTTCAGTCGCGGAGCTATAGCCGACTGGCTTATGCAGGATGGGGATATGGCAGCGCCCTGACTGTTCACAGGCGCCGATGATGATCTTCTGCCAATGATCCATGCGCCGTACAAGCCGTTTGTCGTCCAATTTAACCACGCAGCGCTCTGAAAAGATCGGTTGGATCTCTGCAACGCCAAGTTCCACCGATTTCTGCAGTGCAAAATCCATGCGTTCGCCACGGGAGATGCCGATTGTCAGATGGATGTGCAATGGTGGGTGAGGCTCATGCCGAAGGCAGTGGGTTAATTCAGCTTCAACGGCGTTTTTCTGACATGTCAGCAGGCGTGCGGCATATTCATTGCCGTTACCGTTGAAGAGCACGAGATCTACACCCGGTTTGAGGCGTAGCACCTGGCTGAGGTGGTGTGAGGGTTCCTTCTCCAGAGTGATCGAGCCCGTGTCGGCAAGATCCTGATTGGTAAAGATGCGGGGGATACGCATCTCAGGACGCGCCGGCTTCAGCTCCGGATTCGATGGCCTCAGGTTTTGTCTCAGTTGTCTGTGCCAGCCGTTTATCGATCAGATTCTTTATTGCAATTATCAGGCCCAGACCGATAAATGCTCCTGGTGGCAGGATCGCAAGCAGCATGCCCTGGAAATCACTGCCCAGTGACAGACTCATGCCCTCAGCAGCAGCACCGAACATCAGATGGGCCTGGTCGAAAAGTGTGCCCTGGCCGATCAATTCGCGCATGCCTCCCAGTGTGACCAATACCAGCGTGAAACCCACACCGACACTCAGACCATCCACCAGTGAACGCAGCAGGTTGTTTTTGGATGCAAAGGCTTCAGCGCGACCGATGATGGCGCAGTTGGTAACGATCAGGGGGATAAAGATACCGAGGATCTTGTGCAGTTCATGGAAGTAGGCGTTCATGCTCAATTCGATGGCGGTCACGAAGGAAGCGATGACCAGTACGAAGACCGGCAGCCGCACCTCAGATCTGACCAGATTGCGGATCAGCGACACCGTGCCGTTGGAAGCCACCAGCACTGCGGTGGTGGCAATGCCAAGCCCCAAACCGTTGATTGCAGTGTTGGTCACCGCCAGCAGGGGGCAGAGACCGAGCAGGGCTACCAGTGCCTGGTTGCTGCCCCAGAGGCCATCTTTGATGATCCGGCCCAATCCGCTATTGCTCATGGCTTCTTATTCCCTTGTGGCTCTGGATCGGAGGCGGCTTTTTTATCATAGAGCGCATCACGATTGTCTTTGACATAGAGTAGGGTTTTCTTGACTGCCTCGACGATAGAGCGAGGCGTGATGGTGGCGCCGGTGAATTGATCGAAGATGCCGCCGTCCCGTTTGACCTTCCAATCCTGGAGTTTTGGATCATTGAGGGATTTGTTGTCGAAGCTGTAGATCCAGTCGGAGCGTGACTCTTCGATCTTGTCTCCGAGTCCTGGGGTCTCTTTATGGGAGATAACGCGCACGCCACCCAATGTGCCGTCGTAACGTACGGCTACCAGCAGCTTGATCGGGCCGCTGTAGCCGCCGGGTACCACCGAAGTCAGTACGGTGGCCACCGGCTGTCCCATCAAACGGCCGCGATAGACGGCAGTCTGTGAATTGCCGAGCATCTCCGGATTGTTGACGACCAGGATGTCGCTGGTCATGTCATTGTCCACCGTGTTGGAGGGCACCATGGTGCGCAGGCTGCGCAGCAGTGTCTCCCGCTCGTTGGCGGCGATACGATCCTTGGTGAATTCATGGGTGAAGGCGACCAGTGTGCTGCCGGCAACGGCAAACATGGCCAGAATCGAGCCCGCAATCACTACCGGATGCTTAACCATGGTTATCCCCATGGCCGAACACCTGTGGCCGGGTGTAGTAGTCGATGGTGGGAGCCGCCATGTTCAGCAGCAGTACGGCGAAGGCCACGGCATCGGGGTAGCCGCCCCAAGTACGGATGATATAGACCAGCATGCCGATGGCGACACCGTAGATCAGTTGTCCCTTTCTGGTTGTACAGGCAGTCACCGGGTCAGTGGCGATAAAAAAGGCCCCGAGAATTGCGCCACCGCTAAAGACATGGAACAGGGCGAAGGGATAGCTTTCCGGATCGAACAGGAAGGTGATCATCGCCAGCCCAGTCAGGCCTGCAAAGAAGGCCAGGGGGATATGCCAGGTGATGGTGCGCTTGTAGATGAGCCAGAGGCCGCCCATCAGAAACCAGTTGCCGACCCACTCCCAACCGAGACCACCAAAATCGCCCCACACAGGACTTTGGGAAATTTCGCTGATCATTTGACCCTGGTCGAGATTGGTGCGCATTCCGTCCAGCGGTGTCGCCATGGTAATGGCATCCCACTCAAGTCCAGTGGGTGGTGAACCGGTAAAGATGGCACTGACTATCTGCATGAAATCCAGCGGGTTGGTGCTGAGTACCGCTGGTGGCAGCCAGCTGGTCATGGGGATTGGCCAGGAGATCAGCAATAACACATAGGCAGCCATGGCTGGGTTGAATGGGTTGTAACCCAGGCCACCGTATAGCTGTTTCACCATGATAATGGCGAAGGCCATGCCGATGACAGTCAGCCACCATGGCAGAAGTGGTGGCACGGCGATGGCGAACAGAATGGCGGTGACTACGGCGCTGAGGTCGTGAAGGGTGGGCATCACCGGTCGCTTGCGCAGTTTCAGCACCAGCGCCTCGAAGGCCACTGCCGAGAGTGTGGCAATGACGATATTGATCAATACGCCAGGACCGAAATACCAGGTCATGGCAAGCACGCCCGGCAGCAGCGCAAGAATCACCTGCAGCATCACCTTATCGACGCTGTTGGGGCGATCGGTGTGGGGGGAACTGAAGGTCTGAAACTGCATTCCGTAAATCACTCCTGGTCGGCTGTTGTTTCAGCTCGGTGTTTATCGACCGCATCGACCTGCTTCTGCTGCGCCGGTGTCAGATTATCTGTGTTCTTGGGCGGGTTCAGCTGGGCTGCCTTTTTTGCTGCAGCCCGTTTCATTGCGGCTTCGATGGCTGCCTTTTTTGCACCCTCCCCCTTGGCGGCCGGTTTTACCGGTTTTTTCTTGCCGAGATCTTCCTTCTTCTTGCGCAGACGGGCCTTTCGTTCCGCGTCGAGTCGCTCAAGCCTGGCGAGACGGAAGTCGTGCCGCTTCTTGGCGTGATCTGCTGCCTGCAGTTCCTTCTCTTTTGCCCAGCTTTCGGTTTTGGCAAAGCGGAAATAGTGCACCAGAGGGATATGGGAGGGGCAGACGTGGGAGCAGCAACCGCACTCGATACAGTCGAAAAGATTGTAGTCCTGAACCTTCTCCAGCTCTTTGGCACGACTGAACCAGTACATCTGTTGGGGCAACAGATTCACCGGGCAGGCCTCGGCGCAGCGGCCACAGCGGATGCATGCGAGTGCGGGGCCCGTGGTAGGTACTTCCTCCTTGCTGGGGGCGAGCAGGCAGTTACTACCCTTGGTGATCGGAACCTGATCTGTGGAGAGATTGAAGCCCATCATAGGGCCGCCCATGATCAACTGTGATGATTTGCCGGTATAGCCGCCGGCCTGTTCGATCAGGTCGGCTGCTGTGATACCAAGAGGCACTTCCATGTTGCAGGGGTTTGCGATGCCCTCTCCGGTGACAGTTACCAGACGGGAGATCAGCGGCCGTCCTTCGAGTACCGCATCGGCGATGGCCGCGGCGGTGGCCACATTGTGGCAGATCACGCCGAGTTGTGCGGGAAAGCCGCCGCTGGGCACCTCGCGCCCGGTCAGGATACGGATCAGCTGCTTCTCGCCACCGCTGGGATAGAGGGTGGGGATGCGCACTACCTCAATCGGATCGTCGTCTGTGAGGTGACTGCGCAGGGTGCTGATGGCGTCCGGCTTGTTGTCCTCGATACCGATCAGACACTCTTCCGCGCCGAGAATGTGCTGCAGGATACGTACACCGTTCAGTACTCTATCCGGGGCGTCCTGCATCAGCCGGTCGTCACAGGTGATGAAGGGTTCGCACTCCGCACCGTTGATGATCAGGGTCTTGATCGCTTTGCCTGGATTGAGCTTGATCGCTGCCGGGAATGTGGCCCCGCCCAAACCGACGATACCCGCCTCACGAACCCGTTGCAGCAACAAGCGCTCATCAACATTTTTGAAGTCGCTGATTGGTGCCGGCAGATCGGTCCACTCCTCCTTGCCGTCAACTTCGAGCACTATCGCCGGGCCCTTCATACCGGAGGGGTGAGGAATTGGATGCGCTTCGATGCCTTTGATTATTCCCGATGTGGGGGCATGGATTGGTGCGCAGACGGGAGCAGTATTGTCGGCGATCTTTTCCCCTTTCAGCACCCGGTCGCCAGGTTTTACCAGAGGGATCGCAGGTTCGCCGATGTGCTGGCGCAGCGGCAGGATCAGCAGAGCGGGCATCGTGGCGGATGTGAGGTCAGTCTGTAGAGACTGCCGTTTGTTATCCGGCAGGTGCAGGCCGCCATGAAAATCCCATAACCGCCGTATCTTTCCTTTGCTTGATTCAACGTACATGCTGCTGGTCTACCGCGACTGAGGTGCCGAGACGATCCCGGGGTGTTCATTGTCCGGGAAAGGCCAGCGCCAACCACCGCTCTCCTGTGAAATCGGTTCCATCACGATGCAGTCCATCGGACAGGGTGGCAGGCAGCGTTCGCAGCCGGTGCATTCGGAGATGATGACCACATGCATCTGTTTGGCGGCACCGATGATTGCATCCACTGGGCAGGCCTGCAGGCAGAGGGTGCAGCCGATGCACTCCTGCTCTTTGATCAGGGCAATCGCCTTGGGTTTCTCTTCGGCGGTTTCTTCGGAGAGGGGTATCGGATCGCGTCCCAGCAAGTCGGAGAGGGCAATCATGGTGGCTTCACCACCGGGAGGACATAGATTGATCTCAGATTCCCCGCCGGCGATGGCCTCTGCGTAGGGGCGACAGCCAGCAAAGCCACACTGACCGCATTGGGTCTGGGGCAGCAGTGCCTCGATCTGATCGGTAACCGGGTCGCCCTCAACATGGAAACGGATATTGGCATAACCCAGCAGCAGGCCGAAGGCTGTGGCGAGTCCGGTGATGGTGAGTATGGCGATCAGCATGGTTTCACCACTCTCAGTTGGCCACCAGGCCGGCAAAACCCATAAAGGTCATCGACATCAGGCCTGCAGTGATCAATGCAATGGCGTTGCCCTGAAAAGGCTCTGGAACGTCAGCCACGGCGATCCGTTCGCGTATTGCGGCAAAGAGGACCAGCACCAGGGAGAAGCCGGCGGCGGCACCAAACCCATAGAGGGCGGATTCGACGAAGTTGTGCTGCTCCTGAGTGTTCAACAGTGCGACGCCGAGTACGGCGCAGTTGGTGGTGATCAAGGGCAGGAAGATGCCGAGTACCTGGTAGAGCATCGGGCTGGTCTTGTGCATCACCATCTCGGTGAACTGCACCACTACCGCGATCACCAGTATAAAGGCAATGGTGCGCAGGAACTCCAGCCCGAGGGGCAGTAAGAGATATTCGTTGATCAGATAGGCGCAAACGGATGAAAGTGTGAGCACGAAGGTGGTGGCCAGCCCCATGCCGGTGGCGGTTTCCAGCTTGCGGGAGACGCCCATGAAGGGGCAGAGTCCCAGAAACTTCACCAATACGAAGTTGTTCACCAGGACGGTGCTGATTAGGATGAGGGCGTACTCTTTCATCTATTGGGTGTCAGGGCCTGTTAGCACAAAATTCAAACATCCGTCTAAGAATAGGCAACCGGGCCAATGGAAACAACTATCAGGTTATAAGTTATTTGCAGGAGCCGCTTCTGTTCAGAGGTCCCTTTGTTCATCTGTGGCTGGATTCCATTGTCATTATGGGCTGGCGGAGCCTTCAATTCCTTGATGATCCGCAACTTAGCTGGGTTCCTAGGCCGGTTCAAGCGCAGGGAACTGGCAGCCGATGCAATCCGTTATCCTGGAACCGCCCGATCCGCTGCGCTTGTTCGGGCCTACATCGACTGTCATGGGCTATTTTACTTTCATCCCAGGCTGCGCGCCTTCATCCGGATTGAGAATAAAGAGGTCCTTGCCGCCGGGACCGGCTGCCAACACCATGCCCTCGGAGAGACCGAAGCGCATCTTGCGCGGTGCCAGATTGGCCACCATCACCGTCAGTCTGCCCTGCAGGTCTTCGGGACGATAGGCCGACTTGATACCGGCGAAGACGTTGCGGGTTTCGCCGCCGATATCCAGTGTCAGTTGCAGCAGCTTGTCAGCGCCCTCCACAGGATTGGCCTCGACGATCTTTGCGATACGCAGGTCGAGCTTGGCGAAGTCGTCGAATTCGATGGTGTCGGCGATCGGGTTCTCGGCCAGTGGACCAGCGGCCTGTGCTGGTTCGGGTGTTTGTTTTGCACCCTCTTCCTTCAAGTCTTCCTTGGAGTGTTCCAGCATGGCATCGATCTGTTTTTCATCGACCCGGGTCATCAGCGGTTTGAACTTTGTGATCTGATGTCCGGTAAGTGGTGTGGCGAGTCTGGCCCAGGTTAGTGGTTCCACCTGCAGGAAAGCCTCTGACTTCTCTGCCGTGCCCGGCAGAATGGGAGACAGATAACCGATCAGCACACGGAACAGGTTGATGCCCATGGAACAGATGTCGTGCAGCTCCTGGTCCTTGCCTTCCTCCTTGGCGATCACCCAAGGCTGTTTTTCGTCGATGTACTGGTTGGCCTTGTCGGCAAGTCCCATGATGGCGCGCACGGCATGGCCGAATTCCCGCTTCTCGTAGTGTTCTGCGATAGCGTGACCTGTAGTGATGAATTCGTCGAACAGGGCCTGTTCGGAGAGGCTGTCGGCAAGCCTGCCGTCGAAACGCTTCTTGATGAAACCGGCACAGCGGCTGGCGATGTTGACCACCTTGCCCACCAGGTCAGAGTTTACCCGCTGGGCGAAGTCCTTCAGGTTGAGGTCGATGTCGTCGACGCCTGAGCTGAGTTTGGCGGCAAAGTAGTAGCGCAGATACTCCGGATTCAGATGATCCAGATAGGTGCTGGCCTTGATGAAAGTGCCGCGGGACTTTGACATCTTCTTGCCGTCCACGGTGAGAAAACCGTGGGCAAAGATTGCGCTGGGTGTGCGGAAACCGGCGCCGTGCAGCATAGCCGGCCAGAACAGCGCGTGAAAATAGATGATGTCCTTGCCGATGAAGTGGTAGAGCTCGGTGTCGGCATCCGGCTTCCAGAAGGCGTCGAAGTCCAGATCCTCGGTCTTGTCGCAGAGATTGCGGAAACTCGCCATGTAACCGATGGGGGCATCGAGCCATACGTAGAAATATTTACCGGGATGATCGGGAATCTCGAAGCCGAAATAGGGCGCGTCACGGGAGATATCCCACTCCTGCAGACCGGTCTCAAACCACTCATCGAGTTTGTTGGAGACCTCTGCCTGCAGGTGGCCGCCCTTGGTCCAGCTCTGCAGTATCTCCTCGAAATCGGCCAGTTTGAAGAAGTAGTGATCCGATTTGCGTTCTTCGGGTTTGGCGCCGGAGACGGCGGAGACAGGGTTTATCAGTTCGGCGGGTGAGTAGCTGGCGCCACAGACCTCGCAGTTGTCGCCATACTGATCCTCCGCCCCACACTTGGGACAGGTGCCTTTGATGAAACGGTCCGGCAGGAACATCTTCTCCACCGGGTCGTAGGCTTGGGTGATCTCCCGTCGCGCGATGTGTCCACTATCCCGGTTGTGTTCGTAGATGGTGGTGGCGCAGACTTTGTTCTCTTCCGAGTGGGTCGAGTGGTAGTTGTCGAACCCGACGCGAAAGGCGCTGAAATCAGCCTGGTGTTCTTCGGCAACCCTGGCGATGAGTTGTTCCGGCTCGATCCCTTCCAGCCGGGCACGCAGCATGATTGGCGTGCCGTGGGCATCGTCGGCGCAGCAGTAGATGCACTGGTTTCCACGCATCTTCTGGAATCGTACCCAGATGTCGGTCTGAATGTACTCCACCAAGTGACCGATATGGATCGGTCCGTTGGCATAGGGCAGGGCGCTGGTGACGAGGATTTTGCGCGGTGTGTCGTTCATCGTATAGCTGTTCCGGTGGCTCGGGTTTCAAGTTCACCCCGGCGCAGGGTGAAAGCGCAACATTGTCGCATATTTGGGTTGGAGAAAGGAGCATGCGGGATGTTCTCTCCAGCGGTCGGGCGACTTTATCACCGGTTGTCCATCCGTAGTTGCGGCAGCAGATTAGCCAGAGTTACAGGGCTGTCAGTACTTGTGCAGGTCAGGAGATGGCAGAGGTAACCAGATAGCAGTGATCCGGATTCATGCTTCAGCCCTGTTGCAGGAGGTTCCGCAGGTCGATCACTGCGGCATTGGCACGTGAGATATAGGAACTCATCACCAGGGAATAGTTGGTGACAAAACCAAAGCCGCGACCATTCAACATCATGGGGCTGAATATCGGTTGCTGGGCTGCCTCCAGTTCACGGATGATCTGGCGCAGACTGACCAGGGCATTCTTCTTTTTCAGGATTGCCTGAAAATCGAGTTCGATGGCGTGCAGAATCTGCACCAGCGCCCAGGTTGAGCCACGGGCCTCGTAGAATACATCGTCGATCTCCAACCAGGGGGTCTTGATCGACAGCCGGTCAGGGGTGTTGGTCGACTGGGTGGCGTCAGGCTCACCGGCGAGGTCGGTATTTACCCGCTCCTGCCCCACGCTGGCACTGAGGCGCTGCGAAAGACTGCCGAGCCGCTTTTCGACGATGGAGAGCCAGTCTCTCAGGTTGTCGGCCCTGGCGTAGAATTGAGTGCCTTGATTTGATTTGCTTGAAAGGTCATTCAGATACTGATGCAAGGTCTGAATGCCCTTGCGGTATTCATTTTCGGTTGCAGGGAGAATCCAGGAGTCGTTGTTGAAGTTGAACTGAGGCTCGGTGATAGCCAGGTACTTGTTCTCAATCGATTGGGATTGGGATCGACTCATGTCGTTCCGCAGGGAGCGCGCCAGATCCCGAACCTGGACCAGTGCACCAAATTCCCAGCTTGGCATATTGTCCATCCAGACTGACGGGAGCATGACATCGTTACTCAGATAGCCTCCCGGCTTATCCAGCAGGATCTCTGTCACACCGATCAGTGTGGCCGTTGTATAGCTTCCTGTGACCGGCTCCAGTTCCGGGGACAGCTGGGCACGGGTGACCTTCTGAATATCCAATGGCTCGGGTTCCTGACTCCAATAGACGCTAAGGCCGGCCATGATGGCCAGTAGTGTCATCAAGCCGACTGTACCGGCCCAAACCCAACCTTTTTCCCGCAAGGTTCCGGGGTGATACAACATCACCAGGTTTCGGAACCAAGATGTCAACTGCTGAACGAATCGCTGGAATATGTCCACTCTTTCAATCCGCGCTATGCGTAGCAGGCGGCACGATCACATTTGAGTTTGCATCATCCGACCAGGCGCTGAAGGGAAAGGGGCGGTAATCACTGTTGTAGGTCAGAAACATAAGGATGCGGTAGATATAATCGGCCACCTTTTTTCCCATTGCCCTCATTGGCTCATTGGTCTTGCCGCTGACCAGTCGGAACAGTACCTGAGCGATTACCAGGGCGATCAGCACGGTTTCCGCGACGCCATAGGCAAAACCCAATGCCAGCATACTGATGATGCGCTTCCAGGTTGATTCATCTTTCAGAGCGTCATTGATAGATTGAGGCATTTCATCCATCCATTTGTTGCTTGTGAACTTTGGATATGGGGCTTGGCACTTAACTTATCAATATGTACGTGAGGAAATATGCTATTTTTCTGCTGAGATTATATGCAAGGGGGTTTCCCGGTAGAGATGTTCGTGGCAGCCGGGCTAATTTCAGGTCGATTACTTCGAGTTCCTCTCGCTCTGTGGTGACAGGTGGGGTTGGAATACACGAATAGATCTAGAGTCGTCGAAAATGGAAACGCTCAGATCAGCAGGCGAGAATGACAAATCAATCAGAAAAGAGCGCTCGGATCTCCAGTAGTTCTGGCAGCGCATCAAAAAAGGTATCAACAATATCGGGATCAAACTTGCTGCCTCTATGCTCTCGGAAATAGCCATAAATCCTTTCATCATTCCAGGCTGGGCGATAGATACGATCACTGCTCAGCGCATCGAAAACGTCTGAGACTGCAACGATACGGGCAAATATATCTATCTCATCGCCTTTCAATTCCTGAGGATAGCCGCTGCCATCAAAATGTTCATGATGCTGATGCGCTATGACTGATGCAGTCTTGAGCATTTCCCGTTTTGATTTCCCAAGAATCTTATGGCCGAGCATGGCGTGTTCCTTCATTACATCGAACTCTGTTTCTGTCAGAGCGCCAGGTTTATTCAATATCGCATCGGGGATACCCACCTTACCCACATCATGCAGGGCAGCGGCCACCTTCAACAGGTTAGCCTGCTTTATATCCAGTCCGTAGCGTCGGGCCATGATTCGTGAAAATTCACCTACACGCTTTACATGAAAACCCGTTTCGTAGGATCTGGCCTCAGTTACCTCGCCAAGTGTATAGATAATCTCATGCTGGGTGTGTTCAATCTCCTGAGTGAGATGCAGATTTTCGAAGGCAACAGAGATATTTGTGTTGAATACCTCAATCAATTCACGGTCGACTCCCTTTACCGATAAATTGTTACCATGAACATAGAGTACATGGGTTTGGCCGACGTTATTTTGAACCTGACAGACAAAATAATCAGAACCGTACTGATTGGTTTGTTGGCTCACCGCATCCCTGATCCGGTTCAGATCTTCTTCTTTGAGAATCTCATCCACCGGTTCTTCAAGATGATCTGTATAATAGCCAGTACCCGCGAGAATTTTGAAATCACTACGCTCTTGTATCGCTGAAAAACCATCAACCTTGGTATAGATGGAGTGGACATCCACTCCAGACAGACTTTCAAACTGCAACAGAACACCCTGTGCAAAATTACGCAGAGATGAAAGCTCGAAGATAGAGTTTGAGGCCTGGATGATCTTTTCCAGTCCCATCTTGTTAAGTTCTATCTTTTTTCGATTCTCTTCAATCGTGACGAGATGATCGTACTCCCGCAATGAGGCGACCAGGGTGGCGTAAAGTTTCTGATCGGTAAGTTCTGACTTCTCCTTATAGTCATTGATGTCATAGTCCACAATGACCTTCTTGAGGGGGACTAAACCCGGCTGTCCGGTTCGTAGAATAATGCGTACAAAACGATTCTTCAGCACATTGCGAATATGCTCAACCAGTTTCAGGCCCGAGTCGTCCTGTTCCATGACAACGTCAAGCAGAATGAGGGAAATATCAGAATGTTGCTCCAGCATCTGCCTCGCTTCAACATCCGAATAGGCGTGGTGGAACTCCAGGCTACGCCCCATAAAACTAAAGTCCCCCAATACCATGCAGGTCACTCGGTGGATATCGGATTCATCGTCAACAATCAGTAACTTCCAGGGATCCAGTGTCTCATCGATGGAAGAGGGTTTGGCGACATCTTCATCAACAAACAGGAGTTCATCTGATTGATTGCCGGTTTCTATGCGCATGTTAATCTCACTACTCACTCAGGAGATTTGGGGATATTCAGAACAAACTGGACACCCTCATTCAGTTTACTTGAGACGCTGATCGTACCCTTGAGAACCGTGTAGATCAGATTGTGACTGATATGCAGTCCGAGACCACTACTTCCTTTACCCCGGCGCGTCGTGAAAAATGGTGCAAAAACATCCTCCAGATGTTCCGGGGCTATACCCTTTCCGTCATCCTTGTAGTTAATCCGCACAATCTTATCTTCATCCATCACTTCAAAGCGTAAATTACCTGCACTATTTTGGGAAAAACCGTGCACCATTGAATTCATGATCAAATTGGTAATAACCTGTGAAAGTGCTCCCGGATAGCTCTCCAGCTCGATATCATCAGGGCATTCAATCTCTATGTTCAATTGGGTTTTTTTCAGTTCAGGCCTGAGCGTGAGAATCACATCGCTTATATAGGTATTCAGATTAAAGCGGCTTTTCTGTTCGCTGGCCTGATCGGCGGCAATCTGTTTGAAGCTCTTGATCATCCGCTCTGCACGTTGCAAATTCGAGAGGATGATGGCAGTCGACTCTTTGCAGAGATCAAGATAGTTATCCAGAGCTGAACGTGAAAGTTTGTTATCTGTCACAATCTGCACAAGTTCTTTCGTCTGGTTTTCCAGATAGGATGCTGAGGTAACAGAGACACCGATGGGTGTATTAACCTCGTGGGCAATACCTGCAACCATGCCACACAGAGCTGACATGGTTTCTGATCTCACCAGTGTCTTCTCCATCTCCTTGCGCAGGGTAATATCCTGAAAAAGAGTAACTGTTCCAGAGAACTCCGAGCCTTCGAAAATGGGTGAAGATACATAGGAGACAGGTATCGAATGGCCCTCCTGATGTTTAAATGCAGCCTCATTCACACGTACGACTCCGCCACTCTCCGCTTCCGCAGTAAGAGCAGCCTGGGTGACGGACTCTATCGAGGTTTTAAAACCTGCTGCTTCCGATGTTTCTTCAGACTCATCTGCATTCACCTTCCAGTCACGCCAACCCAGGATGCGTAGCGCCTCAGGGTTGGCAAAAGTCACCGTACCCTGTCGATCCATGCTGACAACGCCTTCTCCCACTGCATTGGTGACACTTCTCAGGAAATGCTCACGTCCAGCCAGTACCTCCTTGGTATCATTCACCAACTGCCATTGTTGGCGCAGTTTGGAAAGCAGGAACAGCGTGGTCCAGGTCAATAGAATGAATGCCGCAAGATGGATTTGAATAACCTGAGACCTTGCCGTTGACTGGGCCGAGAGAATGGGATCGGCAGGCAGGGTCACACTGATACCTCCACGCACATCACCCACCTCGTACCCCTGTTTCTCGTGGCACTTCATGCAGGCCTTCTTGGTATACAGTGGTCCCATGTAGCGGTAGACCCGGCTGCTATCTTGCCTGATATATTCCAGAATCTCAGGAACATCCTTTTCAAACAGGTTAAGTGCTTGTGACTCCCATATGTCCGGCACATTATTAGGATTGATTGGTTTGAGTGATGTGATGTGAAGAAGAATTCCGCTATTTTCTCTGGCCACATCGGCTATCTGACGTGTCATGTAAGCTGGATTCAGTTTGGTCAGCTTGACGCCGCCCAGCGTCTCCACGTCCCGATCCGGTACTTCCAAATAGGGATTTGAAGGTGTTGATTCACTGACTGGCACATACACACCTCCGTGTTTTGCATTCCAGAGCCGTGTCATCTGCACTAGTCTGAACATGCTTTGTGCTCTCTCATAAGCGAGTCTTTCGGCCATGCCATCAAGCCCGGAGAGATTCCACAGAGCAGACAATATGGAAAGACTTCCCCAGAGCAGTAGCGGGAACAACCAGTAGAATCGCCTGTATGCGACAATATTCATGAATCAGCATCCTTGCAGGATTCCTCGGTGGTATCTCCATCCATCTCAGGGAGAAAAAAGCTAGAGGTGTTTCTTCCTTTCTGTTTGGCATGATACATAGCCAGGTCTGCCGTATGCAGGAGATATTCAATATCCTGGGCATCATCCGGATATCGCCTTATCCCGATGCTACATGCGATGCGTACCTCCTTTCCGTCCAAATAAAAAGGTTTGGCTACTGCGACATTAATTTTTTTCGCAATGATTTCGATGTGGGTACAGTTACTGGTGTTTGTGACAATAGCTGTGAATTCGTCACCACCCACTCTGGCTAGAGTATCTGATCGGCGAAGACATTGATTCATACGATCCGCCACTTCAATCAGCAGTTGATCGCCATACTTGTGCCCCAACTTGTCATTCACACTCTTGAAATAATCCAGGTCGATAAAAAGCAGTGCAAAACTCTGACCACCCCGCTCAGAGAGTGATATAGCATTCTCAAGACGGTCCAGAAAAAGATTTCTGTTGGGCAATGACGTCAATGGATCACGGGTTGCCCGCTCCAAAAGCTGCCTTTCTTGCTCCTTGATATCGGTGATATCTGAAAACTGCATCGCAATTTCGCGATGATGGTGATTTGTTACCTTTAATACGGAAGCGGAGAGCCGAATATTGATATCGTTGAGAAATTTCGTTGCGCACCACAACTCACCTTCCCACGAACCACTGTCGAGAAGATTCTCCCAAGCTGCATTCAGAATGGTCTCATCGTTATGGTTCGACTTGAGGAAGTCAGCTCGCCTGCCAATTGCATACTCCGCAGAAAAACCAGTCACTTTTTCAAATGCAGGATTTACCGTCTTGATTCTGTACTGATCATCAAGGACCAGTGTTGCCAGCGATGTCTCCTGGAATAAACTTGCCAATGCTTTGAGTTGATCGATATTATTTTGCAGATTTTTTTGCTGTTGCCGCATCTCCTGCAGGCCGGAATATTCACGCAGTAGCGTCGTGATAGAGGCAAACAGCTTTTCAACCGTCAGGTTCGCTTTATCTTTAAAATCATTGATATTGTACTGAGCGGCAATCTGATACTGATTGAACATTCCCGGTTGTCCAGTCCTGATGAAGATTCGCACATCGCTGTTCCCCAACTTGTTTCGAACCACCTCTACCAGTTCCAGTCCTGCAGTATCCGATTCCATGATGACATCAAGAAGAATCAAGGCGACATCCGGGTGCTCCCGCATCGCTTCAATGGCCTGCTCGGAAGAGTAGGCGTCAATGATGAAGGCTGGGCGTCCCAGGTAGTGATAATCACCAAGCACCATACGTGTGACCTGGTGGATATCCTCCTCGTCATCCACCACCAATATTTTCCACGGATGAGTGTCATCAGGACCCAGATGTTTCGAATCCTCGGTTTCTTCCGCAAAGGAAAACCCGCTATCGGCGTTCGCCATGTAATCTATCGCCATCATTTCATGCGCTGCCTAGTATCTTTTCCAGGAAGCCCCAGAGAGTTACCAATCCGGACTACAAAAGCATCCTGCTCCAACTCAGGAACGGGTAGTAACCATAAAAGGCGGCTGCTTTTATAGATTCTTTAGAATATGGGTGAACAATCGCTTCTGTACCTGCACGTCCACCGCATAGTGTTATCAGGCCCCAGTAGCTGCGTGCCATGGCGTGGCGGCCGGGTACAATAGGCACGTAACCAGTCGGGCCAAACGCTACTCCATGGAAGGGTCATACTCACCTGTTCTTGCAAGACTGTTGAGTCTGGCCCGCTTCAACAGGGCCTGTTGGGCTGCTGCGCTATTTTCTGTCTTGCCTATCCATGTGCGCAAAGCAGGCTGTTGCAGAGCTCTGCCGTAGGAGATGCTCAACTGCCAGGGTGCATTCCCACCCAGCTGGTTGATGGAGTTCAGATTGGCAGTGGCCTCCTCATCGTCCTGGCCACCGGACAGGAAGTTAATGCTCGGGACGGCGGCAGGCACTGTCCGGCGCAGCACTCTCAACGTCGCAGCAGCCACCTCGTCCGGTTCTGCTCGCCGACACGCCTTACCCGGCAGCACCATATTGGGTTTGAGGATCATATGTTCGAGAGAGACGTGATGTTGGTGCAGCGCGTGGAAGACAGCATGCAGCACCTGCTCGGTGACTTCGGCACAGCGGCCGATGTCGTGTTCACACTCCATCAGCACCTCCGGCTCCACGATGGGAACCACTCCCAGTTCCTGGCAGATTGCCGCATAGCGCGCCAACATCTCGGCATTGGCCTGCCGGCCAAGCGGTGTGGGGTTGTGGCGGGCGATGGGATAGACCTCTCGCCACTTGGCGAAACGAGCGCCTTGCGTTTTGTAGCCCTGTAACTGTTCACCCAGTCCATCCAGACCTCGAGTGATCAAGTCACCCGGGGCTCCGGAGAGAGGCGCCGTATCCTTGTCCACTTTGATGCCCGGGACGATCTTCTGCTTCCAGGCCACTTGCGGCAGAAGAGTGCCTTCCTCCCCCTTCTGTCCCAGGGTCTCTTCAAACAGGATGGTGCCGGAGATGTAGTCGCCCAATCCGGGAGTGGTCAGCAGCAGGGAGCGCCAGACACGTCGATTCTCCTCAGTGGATTCAACATTGATGGCCTTGAAGCGCTTGGCAATGGTGGGGTGGCTCTCATCTGCGGCAAGAATGCCGCGATGATCGTCTACCATGTCCTCGATGGTCTGTTGGAGTTCTGATTGCGTACTCATCGTTGTGCTCCTTCCCTGCCGGGAAAATGAAAACTATCATTCTGAATATAGTCACTACTTGAGGGCAGAGTGGTAGAGAAGTGATAGCTGATGCGTTTTCTGTATCACTCAGCGGTATGGAACGCGCGTACTCTAAATTTGACTCCAGGCCGACCAGATCGCCTTTTCACAGCGTGAGAGAGGGCGGCGGCCAAAAACCCAGCAAAATACTTGGTATATTCTCGTGATTTTGGTGTAGAATTGCCCGCCATAATTTTATGTGAATAGTTCAGGCGCCGTTGGTGGCCTGGCGGCAGGAGAAATCAGCGATGTCTGAAGTAACACAAGATCAGATCAACGAGGCGATTAAAGGCTACGTCGAGCCTCATCTGGAGAAGGACCTGGTAAGCGCGAATGCCATCAAAGGCATTGATATCGATGGCGACAAGGTCAAGGTGACGATCGAGGTCGGTTTTCCCGCCAAGGGTTGTGTGGATGATATTGCGGCTGCAGTGAAGACTCAGGTAGAAGGCGTGGACGGTGTGGCTGCCGTTGAGGTGGATGCCGGCTGGAAAATCTCTGCCCACTCTGTGCAGAAGGCCCTCAAGCCGATCGATAATATCAAAAATATCATTGCCGTTGCCTCTGGCAAGGGCGGCGTGGGTAAGTCCACCACCTCAGTCAATCTGGCGCTGGCGTTGGTCGAAGAGGGTGCCACCGTTGGCATACTTGACGCAGATATCTACGGTCCGTCACAGCCGCGTATGCTGGGTATCGATGGTAAGCCGGAGTCCAAGGACGGCAAGTCCCTGGAGCCTATGGAGGGATATGGTCTCCAGGCGATGTCTATCGGTTTTCTCATCGACGAAGAGACTCCCATGATCTGGCGTGGTCCTATGGTTACCCAGGCATTGGAACAGCTACTCAATGACACCAACTGGTCAGAGCTTGATTATCTGGTGGTCGATCTGCCTCCGGGCACGGGTGACACTCAGCTCACCTTGGCACAGAAGGTGCCGGTCTCCGGTGCGGTAATTGTTACCACCCCCCAGGATATCGCCCTGCTCGATGCCCGCAAGGGTCTGAAGATGTTTGAGAAGGTAGAGGTACCGGTGTTGGGTATCGTGGAGAACATGAGCACTCACATCTGTTCAAACTGCGGCCACGAAGAGCATATTTTCGGTGAAGGTGGCGGTTCCTCCATGGCGAAACAGTACAATGTCGACCTGCTGGGTTCACTGCCTCTCGATATCCGTATCCGCGAAGAGACCGATGGCGGCAAGCCGACCGTGGTAGCCGAGCCCGATGCACGTATCTCCATGATCTACCGTGAGATTGCCCGTAAGACGGCAGCCAAACTCTCGCTGCAGGCTAAGGATTACGCAGCGAAGTTCCCGAATATAGTGATCCAGAACAACTAAACGTTCCCTCGGATCTTCCTCAAACCCCTGTTATGTCCTTGATTCTAGGGCATTCAGGGGTTTTTTTATGCGCTATTTTCCAGGACCGACTAGCCTTTTGGTAACATTAGGGTCGATTGTGGACGAGGGACGGTTTTGCTGAATTGCACTGCCGGTAAACTATGTCACCAAGGGCGCCAAGCGGGGCGGTGGATCGTCAAGCTTTTCTGTAGAGTAAGTCATCAGACTCTGATTGCCTGAGTTTTTTCTCATTGCTATTGCCGGGGTATGGGATGCACCGCTTCCTTCCAATGCTTTTGTTCCTGCTGATCCTTGGGTTTCTTTCCAGTCCCGTGTCAGTGCAAGCGCTGGAAGCGGCAAAGCTTGAAGAGAGGATTTTCCTTCTGGAAAAGCTGGAAGGGCCAAGGGATGAGGCGGTCCAGATTGAGCTGAATCTCTATCGGGAGGCGGTTGCTTCGTTGAAGTCGGCGAAGGCGTATGCCGAAAAGACAGCACTCTTTAAGCAGGCAGAGGTGGATACGCCGGCAGAGCTCAAACGGCTGCATGCCGAGATCAAGGGGCTGGTGAGCCAACCCACGGAAGAGACGGCATCTTTGCTTGGTGGGCTGCCGGACACTGTGTTGGAGGCCCGGGTGAGGGAGGAGAGTGCCGCAATCGTCAGTCTCGGCGGGAGGCTGGCGGAACTCGTCCAATCCATAAGCACATTGCAGGCCCGTCCCGAATCAAATCGTCAGATGCTTTCTCTGGCCAATACCCGCCTGGAAGAGGTGGATGAGACCCTGCGAAAGACGCCTCCGGCGGATAAGACACAAGAAGCAACCGAGGCCATGCTGGTTACCGCCCGAGCTGTGCGTAAGGCGCTGCTGGCAGAAATAGAGATGCTCAACAATGAGCGTTTGAGTCACGACCTCCGTTTGCAGCTGCTTCAGGCCAAACGCCAGTTGCTTGAAAAACGGCTTGTCATGGCCAAACGAAATGAGCAGGAGGGCAGGGACGAGATCAACCGGCGGCAAGCCAGCGAGGCGAAGACGGCGGAAGCGGAAGCTGCGCAGGCGAGACAGGAGGCGGTCGGCAAGCATATCCTCATCACTGCGGCGGCGGAGATGAATTCAGAGTTGAGTCGCCTGCTCACTGAGTTGAGTCGGACCAATGAGGAAGAGACAGCACAGCTGAAATTGACTCGGGCTCAATATCAGCGGATCGATCGCAATTACCAACGCTCCCTGCAACAGTTGGAAATCACCAGGTTGGATCAACAGCTGGGGCAGTTTCTTCGCACCCAACAGACCAAATTGCCCAAGGTTTCAGAGTATGAGAAAAAACGCTCGCTGAAACAGCGTGAACTGGATGAATCGCGGTTAGCCCAATTCCGGCTACAGGAATCGCTGAACGATTTGCAGGATATCGAACAGGTGGTGGCGACGCTGCTCGCCAGCGAAAAGGAGGAAACCGAAACACTATCCCCCAGCCAACTGGAACAGCTGACCGGTGAGCTGCATCGACTGATGGAAGATCGGAAGGCGCTTCTCACCAAGCTCGATGTTGCCTATACACTCAAGATAAAGTTGTTGGGGGAGTCGATCCAGGAGCAGCAGAATCTTATCGACCGTGTGGACAAGTACGACCAGCTTCTGGATGAGAATCTACTGTGGATCGCTAATGCGGAACCGGTGGATCTCCAGTGGATCGGGAGTTTCGGCAAACCAATGCTGGTTCTGTTCTCTCCCGCAAATTGGTATTCCGTTTTGCAGACATTGGTAAAAGCGGCCATACAGTCTGCGCCATTCACACTGATTGTGCTGCTCTTATCAGCGGCGCTGCTGCTGCTGGGCAGGCGCCGATTGAAAAAACGTTTGGGGGATATTGCTGCCAAGGTAGGGCTGGTTAAACAGGATCGATTCAGTTACACACTGGTCGTATTGGTTATCACGTTGCTGTTGGCCATGCCCTGGCCGGTGCTGATGGCCTATGCAGGGTGGTTGCTGGGTCATGTACGGGCAGATGCCTTTGTCGAGGCGGCGGGATTTGGCTTCAGGCGCAGTGCCTTTATCTTGGCAGCCTTCCTCTTTCTGCAGACACTCTATGTCCCCAACGGTCTGGCAGAGATCCATTTTCGCTGGAAAGCAAGAACCCGTCGGTGTGTATCCGGCAACCTGACCTGGTTGATCCCGATCATGGTATGGGTCGCATTTTTGGTCGCAATGACGGAATCATCCAGTGCGGGTCTCTATCGGGATACCATCGGCAGGTTGGTGTTCAGCGTCGCGATGCTGGCTCTATTGCTCTTTATCTGGCGAGTGGTTCGGTTAAAAGAGAGGAGCGTTGAGCGCCGTACCACCAGTCTCGTTTGGCGCAGTCGATATATCTGGTATCCGCTACTGTTGTTGATCCCCTTTGCCTTGATCATGTTGGCGGCACAAGGTTACCACTACACCAGTCTGCGGCTTGCCGGACTGATATTCAGCTCTCTCATTGTCTTTCTGATAGCACTTTTGATCTATTTTCTCGCGGTACGCTGGTTATTGGTGGCGCAGCGCCGTCTTGCTCTCGCCAGGGCACTGGCCAAGCGTCAGGCAGATATTGATTCACGGGCCAGCAGGGAGGCGGTGGAGCAGACGGGAGAGATTACACCGGAAGCGATCGAGATCCCCGAGATCGGCCTCGCCACCATCAATGACCAGACCCGTCGGTTGCTGCGGCTGACGCTTACTGTTTTTGTGGGGTTGATTCTCTGGACATACTGGTCTGCGATAACCCCGGCCCTGGGTGTGTTGGATAGTGTTACGATTTGGGAGCATATGACAACCGAAGAAGCGGGTGGTCAACTGTTACCGATTACGCTTGCGGACATTGGTCTGGCCGCTCTGGTTCTTTTATTGACCTTCGTTGCCGAACGCAATCTGCCAGGCTTGTTGGAGATTGCGCTACTGCAGCCTCTCCATGTGGAACAGGGCAATCGCTACGCAGTTTCCGCCCTGATTCGTTACCTCATACTGGCGGTCGGCATCGTCATGTCGATCAACCTGGTAGGCGTTGGCTGGGGAGAGGTGCAGTGGCTGATTGCGGCAATCGGCGTTGGCTTGGGGTTTGGCCTGAAGGAGATCTTCGCCAACTTCATGTCTGGAATAATCGTCTTGTTTGAACGGCCGGTTCGGGTTGGCGATACCGTTACTCTCGGTGATGTCAGTGGTGTGGTGAAGCGGATACGGATGCGAGCAACGACCATTACGGATTTCGATAACAAGGAGTTGATCATCCCCAATCAGAATCTTATCGTCGAGCCGTTGGTGAACTGGACCCTTAGCGATCAGATCACCCGTGTTACCTTTATGGTGGGCATTGCCTATGGGTCAGATACTGAACTGGCCCATCGCATTATGCTCAAAACGGTAACCGAACATTCGTTGGTGCTGGATGAACCCAAGCCGACGGTCTTTTTTACGGGCTTCGGCGACAGCTCCCTCGACTTCCAGGTGGCAGTGCATGTCAAGGAGCGAATCCAGCGCCGTCTCTTGACCCATGATCTCCACATGGCGTTGGAAAAAGCGTTGCGTGAAAATGACGTTGAGATTCCCTATCCTCAGCGTGATCTACACTTGCGTAGTGTTGATGAGAACATTCAGTCTCTGGGCAATGGCAAGGAAAATTAGCCGTTCTTTCAACTCGGGAACGTATCTGTTTGTCTGATGGTGGTGTATCGATCATGATGAATTAGTGCTTGGCGGGCTCGTAGAGTCACCAGGGATGGGATTTAGGGACTTGCAAATAATGAACAATAATGGATTCTACTGGCGGTTTTTATCCCCGCCGATCCTGGCCGTGCTCCTGCTTGGAGCGGCGGCCATTGGGGCCGTCTATTTCCACCTCCAGAACGGCTTGTCTATCCATGTCAATGGGCAGACAGCGCTGTTTCAACAGCTCTATGACACACGGCTATCTGAGCTCCGCTTGGACATGCTTCACAGATGGGAAGCGTTGAGCCGTACTCCAGCGCCGCTGAATTTCCCAATTGAAACACAAAAAGAGAAAGAGGATTTTCAGACCTGGTATTTTGATGCATCCGGCACACTGTTGTTTCCTGAGCAGCAGTCCCGTCCGGCGCCAAGTGAATCCTTCAAGCTGCTACTGTATGACGCCCTGGCCAGTGAGTTTCCTGTAAATGGATTGATCGCGGGGGCGCGAGGCAGTCTGTCGATGGGGGTTGCCGGGGTGAGGCGTAAAGCGGGGCAGGTTGTTGGCGGAATCTTGTTGACCGCGAATATCGAGCCTGTCCTGATCAACACCGGAAAGGCGTTTCAGGAAACGCTGCTGGTTGGTATCAATCGGGATGGCGGGATGGTCGCGGATGTGGTTGTCCCAAACCCGGATGAGCGGTTTTTCGAAGTACCTCAAATCCTCTCCTTTAATTCGGCTGCTGCCGGGACCCTGATCCCCAGTCTGGAACGGGTTGCCGGTTGGGGAAGCGATGCGGAGCAGATCGTCTGGTCCGGCAGAAATCATCATCTGCGGCGGCTCTCTCTGCGAGATAATCTGGAGCAGCAGATCGGTGAGATCATCCTCTTCGTCGATGTGACCACCTTGTTCGAGCAGGCAAGGAGACAAGCCTGGATTGTGGCGGCTGCCGGGTTGCTGATTAGTGTTGTGTTGATGTTGATTCTCACAAATCAGTCTCGACGAACCCGTACTCAACTTACGGTTTCACAACAGGCACTGGAAAAACTCAATGAAAAACTCGAGTGGCGTTTCCTGGAACGTACCGAAGAGTTGCGCCGCAGTGAGGAGAACTATCGTGAACTGGTAGAGTCGGCCAACAGCATCATTCTGCGTTGGAATATCCAAGGGAAAATCACCTTTTTCAATCAGTTTGCCCTGCGTTTCTTTGGCTATTCCGAACAGGAGGTAGTGGGCCGGCATTTAATGGACTGTATTGTACCTGAGACCGAGTCGGGGTCAGGACGGGATCTGTCCGACCTGATCCGGGATATCGCACTGCATCCAGATTTCTATATCAGCAATATTAATGAGAATGTCTGCAAGGATGGACGCAGGGTTTGGGTCTCCTGGGCGAATCGGGCGGTCCGCAATAAGCAGGGGAAGGTGGTGGAGATCCTCTCCATCGGTAACGATGTCAGTGATAAGAAACTGTTTGATGAGCGCATCTACCACCTCGCCCATTACGATGCGCTGACCAGTCTGCCCAATCGTGTACTGTTCTATGAGCGTCTCGACAAGGCTCTGGAGAACGCCGGGCGCAAGAACCTGCAGCTGGTGGTGCTCTATCTCTATCTCGATCGTTTCAAACCGGTGAATGATTCTCTCGGCCATGCGATGGGTGACCTGCTGCTGCAGCAAGTGGGAGAGCGGTTGCGTGACTGTCTGCGCGAAGAGGACACGGTTGCGCGGATGAGTGGGGACGAATTCACTGTACTGCTGGAAGACGTGACCTCCCGGGCTGAAGTGATGAACCTTGGTAGCCAGGTGGCAGGGAAGATTATCGACAAGCTGAGCCAGCCATTCGACCTGGAGGGCTATGAAGTCTATGTCTCAGCGAGCGTGGGCGTGGCTGCATATCCACAGGACGGCACCGATCCGGTTCAGCTCATGAGCAATGTCGATATTGCCATGTACCATGCCAAAGGGGAGGGGCGCGGTCGTGTCGCATTCTACGAACCTCACATGAATGCGGAGGTGGACCGGCGTCTGCGTATGGAGCGGGATCTGCGCAAGGCGCTGGAGCAGGATGAACTGACACTGCACTACCAGCCCTGCATCGATCTTGCGAACCGTTCCGTTGAGGTGGTGGAGGCGCTGTTGCGTTGGCCGCATCTGGCCTCGGGTGAGATTCCGCCGGATGAGTTTGTCTCCTTGGCAGAGGAGACCGGGCTGGTGATTCCCCTTGGCGCATGGGCGCTGAAAACCGCACTGCGGCAGGCAAAAGAGTGGCTGAGTCCAGAGGGTTCCGGCCCTCAGTTGGCGGTGAATCTTTCCCTGGGACAATTCAGGCATCGTGAACTGGTGCAGATGGTGCGCGCGGAGTTACAGGCCTGTGATTTTCCGGCGGATCGCCTGGTGCTGGAGATTACCGAATCCACGGTGATGGACAGTCATGGAGAATCCTCGGGTCAATTGGCTGAGTTGTCTGCAATGGGGATTGAGATCGCCATCGATGATTTTGGCACTGGCCACTCATCCCTCTCCCGGCTGCGGGAGATGCCGGTCAACAGTCTCAAGATCGATCGCAGCTTCGTGCAGGATCTGGGACGCGACCGCAATGATGAGAGCATCGTTGAAACCATTATCGCCATGGGGCACAGTCTGCAGCTAATCGTCATTGCCGAGGGGGTGGAAACCTTTGAGCAGCTGACATTCCTGCAGCAGCGGGGGTGCCACATGGTGCAGGGATATCTGCTCTTCCGGCCCATGCCGGGCGCTGAGTTGCTGGAGATGCTGCGCGAGGAGGAGGGGGTGGCCCGCCGTTTCAAACAGGAGGAAGATAGGCAAACTGAAGAGCCGGTGCCGGACAACGTCGCATATCTGGAGAAGAAAGAGTCCGGAGAGTGATACTCTCCCGCGAACAGCAACAGAAAACAGGAGAAATGATCCATGAGCATGAAGTGGGATACCCGTTTTCTCGGGCTGGCGGCTCACATCTCCGGATGGAGTAAAGACCCTTCATCCCAGGTGGGTGCCGTCATCACGGACGGCAATCGTATTATCTCGCTGGGCTACAACGGCTTTGCGGCCGGGGTGGAGGATGCGGAGAGCCGCCTCTCCAACAGAGAGTGCAAACTGAATCTCACCATTCATGCGGAAGAGAATGCCATGATCTTCGCCAAGCGTGATCTGCGCGGCTGTACGGTCTATGTGACGCATCCCCCCTGTCCCCGTTGCGCCTCGAAGCTGATCCAGGAGGAGATCGGGCGGGTGGTGTATATCAATCCGAGTCGGGATTTTCTTTCACGCTGGGCCGATGACATAGAGTTGTCGCAGCAGATGTACGGTGAAGCCGGAGTCGAAATGACAGGTTACGAGGTGGATCAGGTCAATGTTGAGGATGCGCAGATAACCGTGGCGCCTGGCGGCTTCTTTACCAAGATCTTGAGCAGGTTGCTGCGGTTGTAGGCTCTCTTCAACCATTCAGGCCAGAATCAGCATTATCTATAGTGCCTTGACACTCCATAGCTGACTGTCGGCGATGCGTGGTAGCCATGTGCCTTGATTAGCGTATACACGATCTTCCGCTTTACACGCCATGTTGTGTTACGGGAACTGCACCTCTTCCCCGAGCCCGAAACTAATGGATGGCAGCCGCCAAGCCAATGCGCTTTTGAATAGGCCGGCATAAGGTGAACTGAATGCGTTTCTAGTAGCCGTGCTGCTGAAAAGCAGCCAGACTCTCAATATGTGTTTGGGCAGAACCCAGCCATGAAGCCAAAGCAGTTAGCCCTATGGCACAGCATTTATTCTCTTGATTGTTAAAGAGCAGGTTTTCTATTGCCTATTGACAGGGGGGCGGCTCATATGTGTTATGCATTTTTCCACATTTTTATTGTTAAAGTAGTGAATCAGTAGAATTCACTTGAGTCTTAGGTATATTTGCTTTTGCATCATAAATAAACAAAGCACGCAACTTCTCCCAAAATTCTCCTCCCAGCACAAACAATGTAACAATAAATAGAAAATCCGCGATTATGTTCATGGTTATCCGGTTCTCTGCATACCACATGATTAAGTCAGGAGCATAGAAGGTTAAATAGGCGTATATGATATGAAGCAGTAGTAACATCAGTCCGAACCTGTAACGTGTGCGACTGACTTCACCTCGTGGTACAGCACGCTTCAGGAGTGAGAATGCTTTATTCTTTATATAAAAATATCCAGGCTTGCCAAGTAGAATGATAGAAAGAACACTAAATATTTCAGGTGCCCCAATTAACAAAAAACCTGAAAGAAAAGCCTTTGTAGCAGTTTCTAAGTTTAAGTTAGTAACAAGAGGTATGAATAAAGGGCATACCCAACCAAGTATGAATAAAAAGAGGCCTAAACAAAACTGCCAACTTTTAGGGTTAAACTGTTCTTTGTCTTCATCCATAGATGTGATACCTGATTTTTCTGGATATTAGTGTTTAGTAAAAATACAATGTTGCAGCCTTGTGGTTACTATTACTATGCATAACAGTGAATTAGAATGCCACGATTGTGAAACAATAGGGAACGCACCACGTTTCCCCATTTTCCGTGCCACCTCTGGTACTTGATGATCAGGTGTAGTATGACCCGATCACGGAACGTGGCGCGTCCTCGATTATTTATTAATCAGTCGTTTACGAACCAAGTTGGCTGGCGTTCAAGTTTGGGATGTGACAACCTATTCGAATAATGCATGTAACCAAAACCGTACTTGTCAAACGAAATCAGGAGTGATTCATGCGCATCAAATTCATCCTTGCGAGTCTGCTTCTCATCAGCTTCGCCGCCTCTGGCACCCCTCCTCCTCTCGCCGGGGTAGTGTGGCAGTGGCATGGCTCCAAATATGGCAATGACACCCAAGCCAAACCGGATGATCCGACACACTACAGCCTACAGCTAAAGAAGGACGGCTCGGTGGCAGCCCGCCTCGATTGCAACAGAGGGAGTGGTAAATGGGAAGAGAGTGACGGGCATAAGCTAAAGGTCGAGATCCTCACCTCCACACGGGCCATGTGCGCTCCCAGTTCACTGGATGGAAAATTCACCAAAGATCTGGCTGCGGTGCAGAGCTACCTTTTCAAGGGGGGTGAACTCTACCTGCAACTGAAATACGACAGTGGCGTGATGCGATTCGCTAAGCCCTGATCAAGGAGTTGAAACAATTCTGTGGTGATGCCATCCACAATGCCGACACCTAATCATCTATCATTGTTCAGCAGGATAACCCGCATGCCACATTTGCCATGAAGCGACTCATATTCTGCCTCTTATCATTGATCAGCTTGGCCAGCCCGGCGGCTGAACCCAGCGATGTACTCATTGGCCTAAAGATTGATCAGATCACCGGTATAAATCAAAAGGCAGAGAACTTCAGTGTTGTCGGTAGTCTTCGTATCGATTGGCATCAGCCGATGCTGGCGTTTGAACCCGTCCCCGGTGAAGCAAGATATCGCACCTATACCCTTGCCACCTTTCTCAAGCTGCTGGAACAGAAACAGATCCAATGGCCAGTCATCACCTACCATAACCAGCAAGGACGAACAGACTTCCAAAATCGTCTTATCTCCCTCGCGGCGGATGGCACGGTGATGTATCTCGAACGTTTCACCGCGACCTTTCAGGCACCTGCCTTCGACTTCCGGCTGTTTCCTTTCGACAACCAGCTCTTTTTTATCTATGTGGATTCAATCTTCCCGCAGAGTCTGTTCCGATTCAAAGAGATGCCGGGGTTCAGTGGATTGGGGCAGCAATTGGGCGAAGAGGAGTGGATCGTTACCGATGTGCATACCCGCTTGGCGACCCACAACGAATTCACCAAGGGGGAAGCCTCCCGCTTCGTGCTGGAGTTCCACGCCAAACGCCATCTCAACTACTATCTGATACGGATCTTGATCCCGGCCCTGCTGATCATCACCGTTGCCTGGTTTACCTTCTTTCTGCAAGACTACACCAAACGCATCGATCTGGCTGGTGGTAACCTGCTGCTCTTCATCGCCTTCAACTTCACCATCTCTAGTGATCTACCCCGGCTCGGCTATATCACCCTGATGGATGCGTTTCTGGTCGGCACATTTTTCATCACCGCCCTGGTGGTTTTGGGTAATGTCTGGCTGCGGAGGCTGGAAAATCATGGCAGAAAAGCACTCGCGAAAAGACTCGATATCTACGCTATTACCAGCTATCCATTGGCCTACCTGCTTGGTGCCCTTACTCTCTGGCTGCTCTTTTTCTGGTAATCAGGTTTCTACTATTCCGTTTGATTAATTATCCACCATGAATATCAAACCATCGACTTTAGTCGGTGGTTAGTTGACTTTAGATGACATCTTTCACCTTCTTTGTTGTCGTTGCAGAAAAATGAGCATTATCATTGGTTGGAAAATATCGCACCTGACCAACTTTTGTTGAAACTAAAAGATGCACGCAACCCAACCACAGTCTCGAACCTATCATCACGGTTACGTAAAAACTGAACTGAGGGTGTAATATGAAACCAGCTCTCGGGTTGGAACTTCCAGTACAGCTCTGCCCCGTACTGGTTATTGAACCCCTGCATTTTTTTGAAACTGCTGGCCTGACCATAGAGTGCTGCGGCCGCGAGCTGCTGGTTCGCTCTGCCGAAAGGCCGATTCCAGGCGGCTCCAATGAAACCGCCGTCCTTTACCGATAGTGCGGTGCTCTGGGCAGCAGCCGTCTTGCCAGTGCCGCCGTTTTTTACGGTATAACGCCCGAAAGTCGCGTACTCTGCCTGCGCTCCAAACTCGTGCGTAAATTGCCCCACCAGCCCGCGCTCAGTCGTGAGATCGTCATGCTCATCCACAAGATAGGCGAGTGCCGACAGTGACGTCGTACCGTTCGGGTTACCGGGTTCATAGGCTAATTCCAGCATATAGGCATATTTCCCCTTGCCGAAACTGGAAAAATCCAGACCGTTCGCCGTGGCCTGGGCATCGATCACCCCTGCTTGAACGGTCCACCCGTCAGCGTACCAGGCACCAGCGGTGCCGAGGCCGATTGACTCCCAGAAGGATGCTACCGGATTCCCGGAGATCATCTTGTTCTGAAAGGTGTTCGAATTGTCTGCGGTATAAGCGCTTAGCAGAAAGAACTGGCCCGGGAAAAATTTGCCCACGCCAACCGATAAGCTGTTGTCAAAAAACCATTGCTCAACAGCCAACACCAGCAGTGTGGTACTCGCACTGTCAGCTCCGATATCTGTTGTATCCCACAAGAGACCGGCCTGGTCGGCAAACTCCGGCGCAGAACTCAGACTACCAATCTTGTTGGCCGAATTCACCCACATGACCAGATTGGTGCTGCCAAACGTACCGGAATCCCGCTGGGCCAGGTTGAAATTGGCGATCGCGTCCAGACTGTAGTTACCGGTGTCATCTTCCGTACGCGGTGCATACTGGTATGCCGGCACGGCCGACAAGTCGATAAAGTGCTGTGCCTGTTCGGACGCCTCCAGGGCGTCGTCAAGACGGCCGGCCTCAACCGTCTGGGTCATCACCGCAATCGTGGCGATGACCCAGATAGCTCGAGTCAGAGGAGTTCTCACGACGCACCTTGTTTCTTCGTGGTATCAATCGCTCTGTCATATTCCGGTTCAGGCGGTGCCCGATCGACATCATCGATATCAGCTTTCGGAATGGCTGGAAACGGTTTGGGATCGAGGAAGCGCTGAATGACATTGCCAGTGATCCTTGCCACATCATTGTCGGTGTTATTTTCCAGTAACGAGCCTAGCCAGGTAATCGACCCGGTTGAAAACATGGCGCCGCCATTGGCTGTTTCAAAGAACATTAGATCAGCCTGAGCCGTAATTTCATCCTTACTCGGTGTGTATTTTACTGAGACCGGGAGGATACCAAGGGTGGTGTTTGTAACGCTTAGTCTAAGTGGCTCAGATTTTGCCAGATGCAGCGCATGACGCGGCACACCATTCTCCGGCTTATAGCGGTCAACCTCAAACCCAGCGGCTCCGCCATGCACCTTATCAATGCCGTAATCCCCAAATACGTCTCCTTCGTTGGTACCAGAAAATATCCAGGCCGCACGTGGATTACTGGCATCATCCAGCTTTCGATAGGCACTGGAACCATGAAAGTTCTCCCCCGACATTTCAACACCAAATACCGGACCTGACGGGCGTCCAGCTTCAACCATCAATCCGCCACGCAGACCACTGGTCAAATAACGATCAGGGATAGCGTTAAAATTACGGGATTCCATAACACCTGGTAGAGTCGGGTGACCGTCGACACTCCAGAAATAGCCGTTAGCACCCATATACATAAAGCGCCCACCCTGTTCGGTATAGTCAGCAACATTATCAAACATACCAGGCGTTACATACTCAGGATGGCTTGAGTTCACGACCACTTGATATTGCTTTAGCAGTTCCAGACCTTCGGCATCAACCTGCTCCTCAGTAATAATGTCATAGTCAATTCCCTTATGCTCAAGAAAACTGGTGAGATGCGTATCTAAAGGGAAGTTATACATTAAGCCCCCCGGTTTCATATGAATATCAGGACGCAGTCGGGTACCATAGACGAAGAAGGTTCCATCAAGATGAAGAGTGTAGACCCCCGTGGTGGCATACTCCAGATGAGCCTTCAGAAACTCGGTGTCGGCGTCATTGCTGCTCACGCCTGAGTAGTTTTGTGGTACGGTCGCAATATAGCTGACATTGGAGTAGGCAAGATAATTGTAGTCTGACAACCAGACGGCAAGTTTCGCCTGTGGTTTCCCAACAGGGGCTGCCACGAAAAAGGGGATGTACTCCACAAAGTCACCCTGTTTCAAGCGTGCTGCATAGATGCCGCTGTCAAGATCCATCGGTATCGTGTAAGTGAAATCTACCTGCCACTCAGCATCGTAGATATCATCAGAGTGAAAAATCATGGCATCATACTGATCGGGATTATCAGTCCATTTAATAGTATCACCATTCCAGAATACTCCGCGTATTGCCCGCTCAGGCAGATTAACAACGCTGCCATTATGTCCCTTTCCGGAGACATCCTGTACCATGGCGTTACCAATACCTTTAGCAAAATCCCAGTCGCTGACCAGACTGCTGCGCAGTTTATCCGGCGTCTTTTCAGCAGACAGTTGATCAACTTCTGACACTGACAGGACACGGTTAGCAAGCCTTACATCCTGGATGCGTCCATTAAACACGTCAGCAGGTTTCTCAAACCTGGCATTAGCAGCAGCACCCTTACGGGCTCGCACTGCAGCGATACGCAACGGTCCCGCCTGAACTATAGGCCTGTTGAGTGTGCCTGTTGCATGCAGAGTACGTGCAGTGAACTTGTCACCTGGCGAAGAGGGGTCTTCATGTAAATACACAGTGACCTCACGGCTTTCAGCATCATAGCTGACAGCCACGTAGGCCCAGTCCCAGTCGCGGGCAAATTCGGTAAGTTTGACGGTTTCCAGCTTACCATCACCGGAACCAGCAATAAATTGCAAGCGGAGTTTCTCATCAAACTGTAAAGCCCATCCTGTTCCACTGACCTTGTCAAATCGGGACACGATAGTTTGATCCTTAACCCATTCAGCGGTACTAAGCGTCGGCGGGTGAAACGGATCGGGATTATCAAAATCCGGTGCCACGTACTCAGATGGGGTGAAAGTTGGGAAAATCCAGGCTGAAGCAGTGAAGCTTTCAAGTTTATCGAGTGTTTTGCTCGCTTCAACTTGAATATAGGAACCCAGGTTCAGGGGCTGCTCCTTACCCTCGTAACTGCCTGTAAATGGTGCCTTAACCGGATCAACTTTGAAGTGCTCTTTGTAGCGGCTCAGCGAATCGCCGTTCACGACTCTGACCAGATCCGCTTTATAAGTGCCTCCACCGATGACATTTGCCATAAAATCGACCTTATCCCCCGGACGTACAGATAGCGGTGCTGCATAGCCGATAATGGTGCGATCCGGCGTCTTTTCCGCAGCTTGCAGCGGCGTTATTTGGGCAAAGGAAAGCAGCGATATACTGATGAGTCCACTGAGGGATAGCAGCCACACCCCAGTTAGCCTCAAATAACTCGGCAGTGGATTTGTGACACGCTCTTCCATACTCATATTCATTCTAGTTCTCCTGGATGACTTGGCCGTAGAGTTCTCAGTCCAAGGCACACTTTCGCACTTACAATCTATGATCGCTCTAGTAATTCTTTTGTTCCTAACCCCCAGTAACGCTGACAGTCAAGAATATCAACCCTGGATGCATTGAGTTTTCTGACACGCTCAGGACCAACACACTGAACAGTTCCTGAAACGCCCATGGGTGCATGGGGGATAAATACGGTCAAGCGTTTATTAATATGTTCTTCAATGATAAAAACAAGCATCTGTGTATCACCATTTGTTAGTACCGCAGGAAGATAACCCTCCACATCATTGTTATTGTTAAACTGCTGAGTAAAACGCTTTAACATCGAGTAGATGCCTAACTTCTCAAGGGTTGTTTTTTCCAGCCAGCGACCAATATATTTTCCAGTTCTGCATCTTGCAGTAAAACCAACAAAGAAAAACAGTAAAAACAGCAAAACAACAGCGATGGCAGTGCCGCTAAGAAAATCATTTCCTGAAAAGTATGAAGCAATAGGCTGAGTAATTAAGATAACAACATCAAACAACTCTTCTATTGCGACTATTGCTAGTCCAACCGGGAGCAATATAAGAAAACCTTTCACAACCGTTGTTTTTAAAAATTCAACTACAGGTTTCATGTTTAGTCACTTCCAATAGTGAACGCAGCTTAGATATAGGTATAAATTTTCGTGGGATCCGACGCATCGATTTTTTCACTCTGTGCATAGGCACTATCAAGCATTACTGCAAAGAAGAGCAGAATAAACAACGTGGAGAGCATTGCTTTCGGTAAAATACCTTTGCTTCTGAATAATGGATTGAACGTATAAAATTTCATAATTTATTTATTTCCATTTCAGAATAATTTCGTTAAACGATCAGAATGTCTCACCATCATCCATTACTTATTTACTTATCTAAATTAAGGCATTGCAGTTAAGTTCGGAAATAATTTTCGTCTATGTGAAAATAATTTTCTATCCAAATTGCGCACACTTTGCAAAAATAACCACCTCAGCGATATCTGGAGATCACCGCAACCACGCACAAAGTAGCTTATAACCTATTGATATTAGGTTTATTTCCTGCCCTTATCCTATTCGGACAGGGGGGCGTGATCGCTGCCCCTCGGCGAAGGTGGGGTAAGCCCCCTATTGCACTCACAGATATCACTGAAAAACCCAAAAACATGAATTTCACTCAAGATAAAGACAAAAATAGAAACCTGTTTCTATCATCTCAGTTTCATGACGTAGATCAGTATCTTGAGCACATTGCGCTTGTGCCTCAGATGGATTCGGATATGGTTCGGCTGGATAAGGGACCCTTTTATCTATTTGAACAGGTATTTATGTTCGGGGATGTAGGCATAGTTCATCTCGGTAGTAATAAGGCCGTATTTGAACGCTACTCTCTGTCAGCCGACCACACACTTTTTGGGTTTACACCACCGCAAGGGAACGTGCAATCTCGCTGGTGTGGGATGGAGGCTCCCCCAGACTGTGTTGGCATTGTCCATTCCAATCGAGAATATTCTGGTTATGCCCCTTCAGGTCATAATGTACTGGACTTGATAATTCCACAAACCTGGCTACTGGAACAGCGTGTTGTTGATGAGAGGTTATGGAGAAACTCTTTGATACCAGAAAAAGCAATTTTTCCTCTACCGAACCAGCAAGCTTTTCGCTTCCGCGACATACTTTACAATCTGGTAAATAATAAGAGTATGCAAGAATTACTAAAACAAGATCAAGAAATGGCGAGTCTGTTTCGCGAATGGGTTCTGGATGAATTCCTATTATTAATAACAGCCTGCTTCAAGGTGACGAATGCAAGAATGAGGATCGCCAGTCAGTCTCGTTTAGAGATTTTTCAGACTGCCATCAAAATGATTGATAATCAAATTATGAATCCACTATCCACCAGCAACCTGGCATTACAGATAGGGACTTCACCAAGAAGTTTGCAATACGCCTTTCAGGAAAATACTGGGGTAACACCCCTACAGTATATTCTTCACCGGAAACTCCATGCTGCTCGAACCCAATTGCAACAGAGCTTTTCTGATACGCACGCTAACGTAGCAAGCATTGCTATGCTCTATAGCATGACACATCTCGGTAGATTCAGCTTGAATTACAAAAGCCTGTTTGGTGAGCCGCCCTCTGCAACACTGAAGCAGACAAATGCAAAAATGTGATGGTAGCAAGTTGCTTATGTACATTCTAAACCCTTATTTTATCGACTAAACAACAAAGGATCATTATGGTTGACCTGGTTGGTTATACTGCTGGTTTTTTTCTAATGTGGAGCTTTCTCCCGCAGATCATTAAAACAGCAAAAACTCAAAAAACAGATGGCTTATCAGTTGGCATGTTGATAATTTCACTAATTTCTGCGGCACTATCTGAACTCTATGCCTTTATGCTGGGACTGACCCCAATGCTTATCATGAATGGCATATTTCTACTGTTATTATTAATACAGTTGGTGATGACTCTATTGATTGACAGGTCATCTGCGAATATTGAAATCGCAGTTGAATCGTAGCGGGAATAATGATTACCAAAAGTAGATACTCCAGGGTTTAACCCGGATGTTTCACTCGACACTTGATTCTGCGTTTTTTCACACCAACTCGCTGGACCAAAGGAAAAATGGAAATCAAAAACAATAGAACAATAGGGGGCGCACCAGAATGGCACTTACTTTAGGATTAA
>QFXE01000015.1 GCA_003349915.1 endosymbiont of Escarpia spicata | reverse complement strand
TGCACGGAGTCCGGGAGAGACTCCCGCTCCGTGCATGATCAAACAGTATTTCAGTCCGTAAACAACGCATTTGCGCTTTTAGCGTTGCTTGACTCACAGGGGTAATCAGAAACGGAAGAGGCGGGACTCAAACCTTGCCGAATGCCTGTTTTTGAACGCTCAAAACCAGCCTCTCAGGAATCGATTCCACTGAGAAGCGCCTCTCTTCCAGTTCAGAGACAGGGCAGATCCCCATAATCGAATTGGTGATGAACAGGGCGTCCCCCGTCTTGAACTCCTGAAGCGTCAGTTTTTTGGTTACAGTTTCGATTCCCAGCTGATTAGCCAGCTCAAGCACCAACCGCCGCATCACGCCGGCAACCCCACAATCGGTGAGATCCGGTGTCGACAGACACCCTTCAGACAACATAAAAAGATTCGATTGAGTGCCCTCGACTACCAAGTCGTTCTCATCAAGCATCAGACCCTCCGCAATCTCCGGGTCATCCCACTCATTCCGGGCCAATACCTGCTCCAGACGATTGAGGTGTTTGAGTCCTGCCAGGACGCGACTTCGTCCAATTCGTGTTTCACAGACACGCAGCCTGATGCCCGCCGTAAACCAAGCGTCCGGATAGTCGGGCCAGGGGTGCAGCGTCAGTATGCGGCGGGGGGTTGCATCATGAGGGGCGCGGTAACCGCGGCCACCGCTGCCACGGGTCAGAAGCAACTTCAACACACCACGCTTAGTGTCGGAGATCAACTCCCGCGCCTCTGCCAACAGTAGCGACTTATCCTGAAGGGGAAAACCAAGACGAACCTCACCTTGGGTAAGGCGTTCCATGTGCGCTTCCCAGAGACGAGGCTCTCCATCCGTCACAGCAATGGTTTCAAACAGCCCATCACCATACTGCAGGCCACGATCTGATACCGGAATCCGGTCTGCGGGTTGTCCGTCGATCAACAAAGGCTTCTGCCCGAAAATGGGCCGGAAAGGAGATGTACGCAGCCCCCCGGACGGGGAACTGCGTAGTACAGATGTATCGAATCAGTCAATCTTGCGGAACGCGAGCGTACCGTTGGTACCACCAAAACCGAAAGAGTTGGAGATAACCACATCCAGCTTCATCTCACGCGCAGCATTGGGCACAAAATCCAGATCACACTCAGGATCCTGATTCTCCAGGTTGATCGTGGGCGGGGCCACCTGATCGTGCAGCGCGAGAACGGTAAAGACCGCTTCGGCACCACCTGCGGCACCCAGCATGTGGCCGGTCATCGATTTCGTCGAGCTGACGCAGAGCTTGTAGGCGTGATCCCCAAAGGCCAGTTTGACCGCTTTGGTCTCGGCCACATCACCTGCCGGGGTGGAGGTGCCATGGGCGTTGATGTAATCCACCTCTTCCAGATTGATGCCAGCATCTTTCAGCGCCAGCTTCATACAGCCGGCAGCACCGGAACCGTCCTTCGAGGGCGAAGTCATATGGAACGCATCGGAGTTCATGCCCACGCCGACCAGCTCGGCATAGATCTTCGCCCCACGGGCCTTGGCATGTTCGTACTCTTCGAGGACCATCACACCGGCCCCGTCGCTGAGCACGAAACCATCACGATCACGATCCCATGGACGGCTGGCACCCTGCGGATCGTCATTGCGGCGCGACAGCGCTCTGGCGGCGGCAAATCCACCGAGACCGACCGGTGACGTCGCCATCTCCGCCCCACCAGCGACCATAACGTCGGTGCGGCCATGACGAATCATCATCGCCGCCTCGCCGATACTGTGAGAGCCACTGCTGCAAGCAGAGACGATCGAATAGTTGGGTCCTTTCAATCCATATTTGATCGAGAGGTTCCCGGAGACCATATTGATAATATTGGCCGGGACAAAAAATGGCGATATCTTGCGGGGACCGCCATCTTTATAGGCTTGGTAGCTATTTTCGATGCCCGTGATACCGCCAATACCGGAACCGATCAGCACACCGATTCGATCGGCATTCTCATCAGTCACTTCCAACCCGGAATCCTCGATTGCCTGACATCCCGCAGCAACACCGTAGTGGATGAACTTGTCCATCTTCTTGGCGTCTTTTTTCGGGACATAGTCAGTCATCTCGAACCCGTAGATCGGTCCGCCGAAACGGGTAGTGAAGGGCTCGATATCGAAATGAGTGATCGGTTGGATACCACTCTTGCCGGTCAGGATACTCTCCCATGATGACGGCACGTCCAATCCAACAGGCGCGACCATTCCGAGCCCGGTAACGACAACCCTTCTTGCAGTCATGTAAGACTACCCCTGATCTGGTTAGGCTTGCAAAAAGCAAAAGACCGCGTCCCAGTGACTGGGAACAGCGCGGCCCGAACAATTAGCCGATAGCTATCAGCCGTGCGAGTTGATGTAGTCAACAGCCAACTGAACAGTGGTGATCTTTTCAGCCTCCTCATCAGGAATTTCGGTTTCGAATTCCTCTTCGAGTGCCATCACCAGTTCAACAGTGTCGAGAGAGTCGGCACCGAGATCATCGACGAAAGAAGCTTCGGTAGTCACTTCGTCCTCTTTGACACCCAGTTGTTCCACGACAATTTTACGAACTCTTTCTACAACATCAGTCATGTTCTTAATTTCCTCTGGATTAAGCTTCGGCCACGAATGCAGCGGATGCGATATTGTATTAATAAACCTTGCATGAGAAAAGCGTAAGCCGCCGTAGTATATCACACAAGAAATATTGGTAATTTCTATTATTTATCAAAAGCATAAGTAACTTTTCTCGAGAAAGCATTGCTTTTGACAAAAAGAAAGTCTCTACTCAGTACTGGTAATATGGGCTTGTAACTGAATAGTTACCCCATATACATGCCGCCATTGACGTGAATCGTCTCGCCGGTAATATAGCCGCCGCTCTCCGAAGCAAGGAACAGCACCGCATTGGCAATATCCTCCGGCTGTCCAAGTTTCTGCAGTGGGATACCATTGATGAGCATCTTGCGCTGCTCTTCCGGCAATTCATTAGTCATGTCGGTTTCGATAAACCCGGGAGCAATCGCATTGACCGTAATATTCCGGGATCCCACCTCCCGCGCCATGGAACGGGTAAAACCGAAGATTCCGGCCTTGGCCGCTGCGTAGTTCGTCTGCCCGGGATTACCCATGGCTCCGACAACGGAAGAGATATTGATAACCCGGCCTTTACGCGCCTTCATCATGCCGCGCAGCAACGCCTTGCTGAGGCGGAAGATAGAGGTCAGATTGGTATCGATAATGCTCTCCCACTCCTCTTCCTTCATGCGCATCAACAGATTATCACGGGTAATACCGGCATTATTGACCAGAATAGTGGGTACGCCGAACTGATCATTGATCGCCTTGACCACCCCATCGACCGATGCCTGGTCGGTCACATTCAGCACCATCCCCTGCCCTTTGAAATCCGCTTCTGCAAAACGCGCTGAGATGGCATCCGCGCCACCCTGTGAGGTAGCTGTACCGATAATGGTAACGCCCGCCTTTGCCAGCGTATCTGCGATAGCCGCACCAATGCCCCGGCTGGCGCCGGTTACCAGTGCAATTTCATTTTCCAGCATCATTTCAGCGCCTCCAGAGCAGCATTCAGGGTATCGCTATCGAGGACGGCAAACCCGGTCAGCTTGCGGTCGATGCGTTTGTTCAAGCCAGTCAGTACCTTACCCGGTCCAGCCTCGACGATCTTGTCGATGCCTCTCTCCGATATGCTCTGGATCGTCTCCACCCAGCGCACCGGATTATGGAGCTGTTCCGCAAGCCGGGCTCTGATGGCCCCGGTATCAGCCGCTACCGCCACGTCGACATTGTGTAATACGGGGATCGAGGGCATCTCAATCGCAATATCCTGCAGCTGTTCAGCAAGTCTTTCGGCTGCAGGCTTCATCAATGCGCAGTGGGAGGGCACACTGACCGGAAGGGGCAACGCACGCTTGGCGCCCGCCTCTTTCGCAAGTCCACAGGCGCGATCCACCGCAGCCTTGCTACCAGCGATCACCACCTGCCCCGGAGAGTTGAAGTTAACGGCCTCCACCACTTGTGACTCTGCGGCGGCGGCACAGACGTCCCGCACCTTGTCATCATCAAGTCCCAGGATCGCAGCCATGGCACCAGTACCTTCCGGCACCGCCTCCTGCATGAACATGCCGCGCTTGGCCACCAGTGAGACCGCATCGGAAAAACCCAGCGCACCGGCGCAGACCAATGCAGAGTATTCACCCAGGCTGTGACCGGCCATGACTGACGGAGCCGTGCCTCCCTGGGCCTGCCAGACGCGCCAGACGCGCCAGACGGCGACACCGGCCGCCAGCATCGCAGGCTGAGTATTCTGAGTCTGGTTCAACGTCTCTTTCGGGCCTTCCAGCACAAGCTTCCAGAGATCAAAGCCCAAGGCGTCCGAGGCTTCAGTAAAAGTATCGCCCACCAAAGAAAAATCGTCGGCCAATGCTTTCAACATACCCACAGACTGGGAACCCTGACCGGGAAATACAATACTAAATGCAGTGTCACTCATAATTTAGATAATCAGAAAAATCTATGGATCAGAATTTAGCGAGGACGGAGCCCCAGGTGAACCCACCACCAAAGGCTTCCATCAAAAGCGTTTCGCCACGCTTGATGCGTCCATCCCGAACTGCGGTATCCAGCGCCAATGGCACCGAAGCCGCCGATGTATTGCCATGTTCGTGCACGGTAACGACCACACGATCCATGGAGGTACGCAGCTTCTTGGCAGTAGCGTTGATAATGCGGATATTTGCCTGATGCGGGATCAGCCAGTCCACATCCGATCTATCCATATCGTTGGCCTTGAGGGTTTCATCGACGATGCGGCCCAGTGTGGTAACCGCCATCTTGAAGACCTCGTTGCCCCGCATCTCCATATAGGCGCCACCCTCTTGCAGCGCTCCATAGTTGCGGGAGACACCGCTGGGTACACGCAAAAGCCCTTCGAAGGCGCCGTCGGCATGCAGATGTGTGGAGATGATGCCCGGTTTTTCACTCGCCTCAAGCACAACCGCACCCGCGCCGTCACCGAACAGAACACAGGTATTGCGATCGTTCCAATCGACAATTCGGGAGAGAGTCTCGGCACCGATTACCAGGGCGCGTTTGGCACTGCCGGTTTTGATGAATTTATCCGCCACACCGACCGCGTAGACAAACCCGGTACAAACGGCCTGAACGTCGAAAGCCGCAGGCCCGTGGATACCGAGCCGGGCCTGCAACAGGCAGGCGGTGCTGGGGAAAATCTGATCCGGCGTGGTGGTGGCCACCACGATCAGATCGATATCTTTAGGCTCGACCCCAGCCATCTCCATGGCATTCCGGGCGGCCTTTTCAGCCAGATCACAGGTGTACTCATCGTCAGCGGCGATATGGCGCTTCTTGATACCGGTTCGATCCACGATCCACTGATCAGTGGTATCCACTATCTTTTCCAGATCCTGATTCGTCAGGGCCTTTTCAGGAAGATAACTGCCAGTACCGGCTATACGGGAGTAGATCACTCGCTTTCCCTTCTCAAATGCGCTTCGACCTGGGCCTTGATGCGGGATGGAACATCGGTAAGCGCCTCTTTGCGCGCTCTACTGATCGCATTGGCAAACGCCAGCTCATCCGCGCCGCCATGGCTTTTGATGACAATGCCCCGCAAGCCCAGCAGACTGGCACCATTATAACGGCGTGGGTCGATACGGCGGCGAAGCGACCGGAGCACCGGCATGGCAATCAATCCGGCAAGCTTGGTCAGCCAGTTCTTGCTGAAGCCCTCCTTCATGAAGTGGCTGATCATCTTGGCCACGCCTTCACTGCTCTTGAGCGCAACATTGCCGACAAAACCGTCGGAGACGACAACATCCGCACCGCCTTTGTAGACATCATCCCCTTCCACATAACCGACATAATTCAGCGAACTTGCCGCCAGCAGTTCATGGGCACTCTTTACCTGCTCATTACCCTTGATCTCTTCTTGTCCGATGTTGAGCAGGCCGATACGGGGATTGGGAATATCCGCCACCGCCGAGACCAACTCGCTGCCCATCACCGCAAACTGAAACAGATGCTCGGCAGTACAATCTACATTCGCACCCAGATCGAGCATGTAGGTCTGGCCTTCGATACAAGGCAGCGCCGAAATGATCGCAGGACGATCTACATTCGGCAGCATCTTCAGTACAAAACGGGAAGTCGCCATCAACGCACCGGTATTACCGGCACTGACACAGGCATCGGCAACGCCCTCCTTTACCAAATTTATGGCAACGCGCATGGAGGAGTCCTTTTTCCCCCGCAGCGCCTTGGATGGTAGCTCATCCATCGCGACTTCCTGGGAAGCGTGATGAATCTTCAGACGATCACCAAATCCATGGCTGCCGACCCTCTCCTTGAGCAGCGCCTCCTGCCCTACCAGGATAAGGGAGGTCTCTTTATCATGTTTCAGGTAGTCCAGAGCGGCAGGGATAACGACATCAATGCCGCCGTCGCCACCCATCGCGTCCAGAGAGATTGTGACAGCTTTAGTCATCAGATTTGATAAGCCCAGATAATAAAGAACCCGGCCAGATCAGAGGATCTGCCGGGACTCCAGGTTTAACCAGGAGTCTGTCGGATTTGGAATTGATCTACTGCGTTTCCGGGGGCACAGTCTAAATCCGACAGATTCCGAGGGAACAGACCACTGAGGTGCCTTATTCGCCTTTGGTATCGATCACTTTACGGCCACGGTAAAAACCATCGGCACTCATATGATGGCGCAGGTGGGTTTCACCGGAGGTGGAATCGATGGAGAGAGTCTCCGCAGACAGGGCATCGTGAGAACGACGCATGCCACGCCTGGAAGGGGTTTTTTTGCTCTTTTGAACAGCCATGGCTGAGCTCCTAAGTTCAGTCTAACAATTAATCGTGGTCGCGCTTCAATTCTGCAAGCATTGCAAACGGGTTCTCCCGCTCTGCCATCCCGCTTTCCGATTCCGGATCAAGGGAAGGCTCATCCGCAGACAGCATTGTGCAGTCCCCTTCCGAATGCCTGGCAACTTGGGGCAACACCAGTAACAGGTCGTCTTCCACCAAGTCCCTGAGTTTCACCCGCCCATCTTCCACAAGATGAGGGTCCAACTGCTCCGGCAACGCTTCAGCCTCATCCTGGCCTTCGACAAACGCCAGAGAGATCTCCGCATCCACCGGCAATACCATCGGACCGAGACAGCGCTGACACTCCAGTTTCAATGAAGCCCGCAAATCACCCCGCACACAGGCGCGTCGGCGCTCATCACGCTGAAACACCAAGTCAAAGGCGACTTCGCCTTCGGTATCCATCAGGCAAGCCCGTAATCTCGGCAAATCCGCCAACGGAAATCGACCGCTGATTTGATTGCCCAGATCAGCAAAGCGCCAAGGATCAAACTGATCGGGCAAGTGCTGCGACATAAGCGGACAATGATATTATGGAAAGGGCCGGCGTGTCAAAATGACCAGCCGGTTCACTAAGTTAGGAAATGTGGTGTAGGCGGGATTGCCGGTTCCGCTGCGCTTGAACCGGCCTACCCTGATTTCTGAAGATGCAAAGGACACAATGCCAATAGGAGCCGCGACTCGCAGCGAGGGACACAGGGCGTCAGCCACCCACGATTGCCAGCAACACACCAGCAGCTACGGCAGAACCTATGACTCCAGCGACGTTCGGACCCATGGCATGCATCAGGAGGAAATTGTGGTGATTGGTTTCCAATCCGACCTTGTTCACCACCCTGGCTGCCATAGGCACGGCGGAGACACCGGCAGCACCAATCAGGGGGTTGACCTTGCCGCCGGTAACACGGTGCATCACCTTGCCCATTAAAACGCCGGCCGTCGTGCCGATACAGAAGGCAAAGGCGCCCAGACCAAGGATACCCAGAGTCTCAACGGTAAGAAATTTATCTGCAGAGAGCTTGGAACCCACCGCCAGACCCAGAAAGATCGTGACGATGTTGATGATCTCATTTTGCGCTGCGTGACTCAGGCGCTCCACCACACCGCTCTCCCGCAACAGATTGCCAAACGTCAGCATACCGATCAGCGGCGCAGCAGAAGGTAGAAAGAGGATGCAGAGCAGCAATACCGCAAAGGGGAAGAGTACCTTCTCCAGCTTGCTGACGTGGCGCAACTGCTGCATGACGACACCCCGCTCCTCCTCGTTGGTCAGCCAACACATGATCGGCGGCTGAATAATGGGTACCAGCGCCATATAGGAGTAGGCAGCCACAGCAATCGCCCCGAGCAGATCCGGCGCAAGGCGGGATGCAAGGAAGATCGCCGTCGGCCCGTCGGCGCCACCGATGATGGCGATGGCTGAGGCATCCTCCAGGGTAAAATTAAAACCCGGCACCATATTCAGCGCCAGCGCACCCATCAGGGTTACGAAGATACCGAACTGGGCGGCAGCCCCCAACAACAATGTCCAGGGCATGGCGATCAGCGCACCGAAATCGGTCAGCGCTCCAACACCCATGAAGATCAACAGGGGAAATACGCCGGTCTCTATACCGACATGATAGATGTAACCGAGCAGCCCGGTGTCACCCCCAATACCAGCCACCGGGATATTGCTCAGGATAGCCCCAAAACCGATAGGCAGCAGCAGCAGCGGCTCAAACTTCCTGACGATGGCAAGATAGATCAGAAGGCCGCCGATGAGCATCATCAGCACCTGCCCCCAAGTGAAGTTAGCCAGGCCGGTGGACAACCATAAGGGTTCCAGTCCGATCTCCATCAGGCGAGACTCAATAGTGCATCATCGACCTGGACGGTATCACCCTCTTTGACCAGGATATCCGCGACCACACCGGCAATCGTCGTCCGCACCTCGGTCTCCATCTTCATGGCTTCAAGGATCATCACCACTTCACCAGCGGCAACCGACTGGCCCTTCACAACATTTATCTTAAATATATTCCCCGCCAATGGAGAGGAGACCAACCCGCCACCGGCAGCTGCCGGCACCGGTGCCGCGCTAGCGGCAGGGGCAGGGGCAGGCTGAATGCCACTCACCTCGCCACCGGCAGTTACCTTCACGTCGTAGGCCACACCATTGACTTCAACCTGGTAGAAACCAGGCTCATCGTTCGAAACTGGCGCTGCAGCGACCGGCACTTCCGGTTCCTGTCCGGGCACCAGTTCAAATGCATCCGGATTATCCCGATTCTCAAGAAACTTAAGCCCAACCTGGGGAAAGAGCGCATAGATCAACACATCGTCGACTACCGCATCCGCAACCCGCAGTCCCTTCTCTTTGGCAAGGAGATCAAATTCATTCGCCAACTTGTCCATCTCCGGCTCGATCAAGTCAGCCGGACGACAGGTAATCGCCTCCCCACCATCCAGTACTTTGTCCTGAAGCAGCTTATCGACCGGTGCCGGAGTTGCACCATATTCACCCTTCAACACACCCGCCGTCTCTTTAGCGATATTCTTATAGCGTTCACCCAGCAGCACATTGATAACGGCTTGGGTACCGACGATCTGCGAAGTAGGCGTCACCAATGGAATATACCCAAGATCCTTGCGCACCTTGGGTATCTCTTCCAGTACCTCGTCGAAACGGTCACAGGCACCCTGCTCACGCAGTTGATTCTCCATATTGGTCAGCATGCCACCAGGCACCTGTGCCACCAGAATTCTTGAATCAACCCCTTTCAAGGAACCCTCAAACTTCGCATACTTTTTTCGCACTTCGCGAAAATAGGCTGCGATCTCTTCCAACAGGTGCAGATTGAGACCGGTATCGCGCGCCGTGTTATCCATAATTGCCACCACCGACTCAGTCGCTGAATGGCCATAGGTCATACACATGGAAGAGATCGACGTGTCCAACATGTCGATACCCGCTTCCGCAACCTTGACCGCAGTCGCAGTGCTCATGCCGGTAGTGGCATGACTATGCAAGGCAATGGGAATCGAACAGGAGGATTTCAGGCGGGTAACCAGCTCTTCGGCCACATAGGGCCTGAGCAGGCCCGCCATATCCTTGATGCAGATGGAATCGCAGCCCATCTCTTCGAGTTGACGACCCATCGTCAACCAATAGTCCATGTCGTGCGCAGGACTCACCGTATAGGACATGGTGCCCTGCGCATGTTTGCCTGTCTTCAAGGTGGCTTTGACCGCGGTTTCCAGGTTCCGCAAATCATTCATCGCATCGAAGATGCGGAATACGTCGATACCATTTTCCGCCGCACGATCGACAAAAGATTCGACGACATCGTCCGCGTAATGCCGATAACCGAGTATATTCTGACCACGCAGCAACATCTGCTGAGGAGTTTTCGGCATGGCCTTTTTCAACCGGCGCAGCCGCTCCCAGGGATCTTCGCCCAGAAAGCGAATGCAGGCATCGAAGGTTGCACCGCCCCAAGTCTCAAGGGACCAGAATCCCACCCGATCAAGCTTCTCGGCGATCGGCAACATATCCTCGATGCGCATACGCGTCGCAAACAGCGACTGATGGGCGTCACGCAAAACAAGCTCAGTGATACCTAGAGGTTTTTTTTCAGTCATGGGAAGTCTGCCGCCATCTGTTAACAGATCAGGTCAAAATAATTATATAGGAGTCGGATTTTACTGGATAATCAATTGTGTGTCGCGCGGTAACGGGTGACGGCCGCTGTTATGACGGCAACCAGATCCCCTCTTGCTGATGGGTGACCCTGCTGTAAGACAGGCAGCCCCCCATCCGGCTGCTCCTCCAATTCCGGCTTCTGCAGCGCCATGGCAAAACGGGACATGGCCAGCATGACAAATACCAGAACAACCAGAAAAGAGAACACAATCCCCATTCCCAGCGCCATAAGCTTGGAACCAGCCAGCAGTAAATCCGATATTGGCATAGGCAAATCTTGTCTCCCAATAGCACGCAGCGTCCTTTTTACGTCACTTGGTGGACATGAGTCAAGCACGATCCACATTAAGAAAGAAGAGCTACTTATTGTTAATTAAAGGAAAACATGCCATCTATTAAGATTATTCATGCTTTGTATTGAAAATACCAATAGAATAATAAACAGCATAATTTCTACCCAATATACAACAGAGTCAGCTTGAATGCGCTTATTCGCTGTGGTTTTTGCTATTATCCGCGCGTCCAACCTCCAGACACACTTAAATTGATAGAAGTTGATATGGCCACAGTAATGCGAACCCTCGTCCTTGGCTCCACCTCCCCTTTCAGACGCGAGCTTCTCAACCGCCTTGGCATCGCCTTTGAAACAGCCTCTCCAGAGATCGACGAGACACCTGTTCCAGAAGAGACCCCGGAGGCGCTGGTCACCCGCCTTGCCAGACTCAAAGCCGAGGCGGTAAGAGAATCTTGGCCAGACGCCCTCATTATCGGCTCCGACCAGGTGGCAACTATTGACGGAGACATTCTCGGTAAACCCGGCAGCCACGAACGTGCCGTCGAGCAACTCTCAAAGGCCGCCGGAAAGCGCGTCACATTCTCCACCGGCCTCTGCTTGCTTAACAGCCGTACCGGTAACACTCAGATTTGCTGCGAACCCTTTCACGTCTATTTCCGTCAGCTGGAACAGCAGGCCATCGAGCACTATCTTCAGCGCGAACAGCCCTATAACTGCGCAGGCTCATTCAAATCGGAAGGCTTGGGTATCACGCTGTTTGAGAAGATGGAGGGCAACGATCCCAATTCGTTGATCGGACTACCGCTGATCCGCCTGGTGGATATGCTGGCCAACGAGGGCTGGGATGTCCTGGAAAACGCCTGACCCCGACCCGTAGACTAATCCCTTTGGTTTAATACCGGCCCTTAAACTGTCGAAAAACTTTACAGTTGCAATCGTCCTGCCCTGGACTGCGAATCCTGCCTTCTTCCCGGACCACAGATCCTTGATATTTTCTTTTATTACAGCAAGTTAATAACCCGCAGTGGAGCTCTGGAATGAAAAAAGAGCGGCGCGAAGAGCATAATTTCTAGGAGTATACCCTTATAATAGGATTTATATTCATAACAATGTGTCGAATTATTTTACATTTCTTAACTATATGATCGCTTCTGATATGAGCATTTCGCCGCAAAAACAAAGATATACCTTTTAAGGCACAAAACATGCTTGACTTTACATGTTATTTGTGCCGGTTTTTATTTATTGGACACCAAAAGCCTTGGCCTTATTACCACCGCAACTCTTACGACGACAGGAACAATAAATTTGCAGTGATTTAGAACTCGATCGCGCTTCATGACTGGACGAACACAAAAAGGATATCAAAATGGGTATGCAAAGAGTGTGGAGGATTCTGGTTGCACTATGGGGCGGTTGCCTGATTGCTTTCTGGCAGGCCCCGGTTCAAGCGGCAATGTACGGAAGTGACGTAGCGTTTGAGACAACAGACCAGAGCATGTGGGCGCCGGGTGCGGCGGGAATCCTGGATATAAACCATTTCATTGGTCCGCAATGGAACGAATCCGGCTCGATTGGGGGTATCGCTGAAGTCACGACACCGTCAATCACCCTGATTCCGGAAATTTGCGCGTGGGGCATCTGTACACCTGCGGTGACGATTCCCGCAGCCGATCTAGGGGACTACGGCGCTGAGATTTCCGGCAGCACGGATGGCCAGATCGGTTTTGATCTCGCCCTCGCCGCCGACTCCGGCTCGGTCAACGTGGCGTACCCGGTGGGCACCACGTTCGAGTGGCCTGACCCGCAGGATCTGAGCGCGGGGGCGCCGCTCCTTCTTTCCCCCTCGCTCGCCGAGGGTGCCACCGCCATGAGCACGAACTTCCCCGAGGCCTCGTTGACCCTCGATTTCGTCTTCGACGTACACGCGGAGGGGGGATTCGAAGTTTGCGTCGCATTCTGCGGCGCCCTGGATTTTCCGACTATTGATATTGACGAGACGATCAATCTGGTGGATATCGACTCGAATACCACCGCCGTCACGTTTGATGTTGGACCAATCACCACCACGGCTCAGATTCCGGACCTCGACACCTCGACCGCGGGGACCAACGCCAGTGGAGACCTCGTCTCCTCCGGCATAGGTTCCGACCCCCTCCTTGACGTGGATGTAGACCTTGACCTGATCGCAACAACCCTGCTTGGCCTGCCGCCATTGGGCGCAGAGATTGGGATTTTCGGCGCATCGGCCGGCTACGAGCTGCTCGACGTCCTGGTTGGCGCCAACGTCCAGGTTGTCCAGAGTTTTACCTTCGATCCGACGTTGATGGTACAGCTGGATCTCAGTGACGGGCAGTCCAAGACTGTTGCAGTGGGGGACAGCGTCCTGTTCGACACACCAGTGGCAAAGGAAACCACAGTCACGCCTACTTTTTTCCTCGACAACACCTTCACCAATACCACTTCCCTGCGGATCGACCCCACGTTCGATCTGGAGATCCTCTCTGCCCATCTGGGACTGGATCTGCCTGGCATAGTGAATACTTTGGGTGTCGGTGACATTAATATCACCTTAGGACCCTTGTTCGAACAGCATCTGACGACGCCCGGGCCCGACATTGCGGTGTTTGATCGGTCTTGGGCACTGCCATTTGACCAGGTCATGGCAGCCGATTTTACCATCCGGACACCTGAACCGGGCACGCTGATATTGCTGGGCACCGGTCTACTCGGTGTAGCCGTATCACGGCGCAGACGTACAATGCCCGCCAGATACAACGCATAGACTGTCTTTCCCCTCACAGCAGGAAGGAGGCCGATTGGGGCCTCCTTCCTGCTTCTCGATTTTCAAAATACAAGTTTATATAGCGATCGAAACACCTGAAAAAGTCCTTCCTGTTCATTATGGCGCCTGGATGCGCATCCTTGCTGTACCGTCAATTTTGTCTGCCAAATAAGTGGTGGACTTTGAAACGTGTATGATGACGTTTTGAACAACCTGCTCTGAGTGATGGTGTCTGCACAGCCACCTGCGCCGATACAAAAAGCCGTGATGGGTCATGAGATAAATAAAATGACATTAAAGAAGAGTTTCGGTCTCGCGGTTGTTGTCGGCATATGTTTACAATTGGCGATCTTCTGGAATACAGCCCACGCAATCTACATCTCGCCACCGGGTTTCGTGCAGTTTTCCGGCAGTACGAAAATTCGTCAGCTTTTGGAGACCCGGCATTTCCGGGAAGTGCTCAAACTGGCCCAGACCCATCTCCGGAACAAGCCGGATGACGGTGAAATGCTGGCAATCCTGGGATACGCGCAGGCGGGGCTTGGGGATTGGCGCTCAGCCCGGCGGAGCGTCACCCGGGCCATTCAACTGGTCCCAGCGGCGCGTGCTGACCAATTGCGATTGTTGTTGGCCAACATCCTGCTTGATAAGGGGGACTCGAAAGAAGCGGAAAGAATCTTCCAGGCGCTCCTGGCGCGTGATGCGACCAATACCAAAGTGCTGCTGGGGCTGGGACTGCTATTTCGCCGTACCGATGACTTACCCCGGGCAGTGGATTACTTTAAGCAGGTTCTCAGGATCGATCCTGAGCAGGAAACGGCCCTCAGAGCACTGCTCCAGATCCACATGGAGCGGCGTGATTACCCTGCCGTCGCCCGCGTGGCGAGGGAAATTCCTGCAGGTTCTCCTAGCAAGGGCTTGGGGTATTACTTCGAGGCACTGGCGCTGATCCGACGGGAGCAGCCAGACTACCACGCCGCGATTGACCTTCTGGAAAAGGCATTGGATGTTTCCAACTCGCCCCAGGTGCTATACACCCTCGGTTACGTACTAATAAAGGAACAGCGAACAAAGGAATCCGTGCACCGGCTGAAGGAGGCCATAGCACTGAACCCCAACTTCTTCGAGGCGCTCAAGTTGCTGGGGATTATTTCATTGCGGACGGAGCAACCAAAGGCGGCATCGGAGTATCTGGAAAAGGCGCTGTCCATTAAAAAATCTTCCGAACTGCATTACCTTCTGGGAAGGGCCTATCTACTCCAGGACCGAAGGGAAGATGGGGTCAACGAGTTGATGAAGTCGTTGGAGAGCGCGGAGTTGAATTCTGATGCGCAATCCGCGCTCGAGGGGCTTTATCGTTATATTGGCGGTGATCTGGAGCAATCGGAGATCGCTCTGCGGCAATCGCTCAAGACGACTCCAAACGCACTGGATGCACGTATCCTGTTGATTGCGAATCTGCTCAAACAGGGCAGATTCGAGGGCGCTGCCCGACAAGCCCGGCTCGGGATGGACCTTCACCCCAAGCTGCAGGCGTTATTGCTCAACCTTCTGGCCCAAGCCAAGCTGAGTGCAGGCGATCTTGAAGAGGCGGAAAAGGCGCTGCTGGACGTCCTCGAAAGAGACCCGGGTGCAATACCGGCCCGTCTAAACCTGTCAGGGGTATACTTCAGAAAAGGGCAATACAGCAAAGCGGAGGCGGAGCTGAAAAACATCCTGGCTCAGGATCCTCTGCATGCGCAGACCCGACTCCGCCTCGGCAGAGTCTATCAGGCAACCGCAAACTACGATGCGGCTGAGCGTGTACTCCGCGACCCAAAGGGCGACGCCCCCCCGGCGCAGCTCTTGCTACGGGAGTTGGTCTTACTGAAGATCCGCGAACGCGAGCACATAGCAGCGCTCGAGTATGCCCGGATCATAATTACCAAATACCCCAGCCTGTTCGATGGGTTCCTGTTGCAGAGTCAGGTCTTTGCATCCCTGGGCAGAGCGGCAGATGCGATCGAGTCCCTCGACACCGGATTACAGAAAGCTGGCGATAGTCGCAAATCGCTCGCTCTGGCCGCGAAGCTGGCAAGAGTGAACGGATGGCATGAAAAGGCTGTGCATTACCTGCAGCGCCACCAGGCGCAGTTTGGACTCGCTGACCCTGTACTTAAGAAATTATATGCCACTGAGTTGATAGAACTCGGAAGTACCAGTCTGGCGAGGGAAGTGATTCAGAGCAGCTTGAGCCCGGCAGATCCCGATACAGCCTTTTTGTTGGCGAAAAGCTACATTGCGGACGGCGACCAAGTAAAGGCCGAGGAATATATCGACAGCGCCTTGGAATCAGGCGTATCCGCTGAGGCAGTGGAGAAACAGAGAGCCGAACTGCGGTTGGCGATACAAACAGAATCTTTGGTGGAGGCGCTGCAATCCAAACCAGATGATCCGGCACGATACCATGCCCTCGCCGAGGCCTATGAGTTTCTGGGTGACTTCGACGCTGCGATAGAGACCTATAAAAGAGGCGCAGCAAAAACCCCGCGAAAGCTGCTGTTTCATACACAGATGGCGCGCATCTACCTTAAAAAAGGCGATACAAGGCGCGCGATTGAGCTGGCTGACGATGTCTTGGATCGGCTCGGGAACGGCGCCGATCCCGGTGGCGATATTGAGTTTCGTGCCTACGCGGTTCTCGGAATGAGTTGGGCTCGTCGGCAGGATACGAACAAGGCTGAGACAGCCCTGGAAAGTGCTACCCGCGAAGGAAGTCGCTTAGCCCCTGCTTTCTACCAGCTCGCAAAAATTAAGCTGGTAAAGGGTGATGTAGAAACGGCGGCGAAGCTATTGAGGTCGGCAATTGATATCGAACCGACTGTTATTCGTTATTACTTGGCACTTGCCCAGATTTATCAGCGATCAGGACATGTTCAGAAAGGTGCAGCGGTATATGAAGAAGGTCTTGCCGTAAATATCGATTCCATACCTCTGCTTAACAATGTGGCACTACTCTACCTGGGTCTGGGTGAATACCAGAACGCACTCTCCCGTGCGAACCGAGCATTGGAACTGGCTCCCCAAGAAGCAAACGTCCTCGATACAGTTGGTTGGGTGCATTTACAGACTGGGAACCCCGAAAAGGCTGTTCGCTATCTGGAGCGAGCAGTGGATCGAGATCCAAAATCGTCTCTGTATCGCTACCATTTGGGTCTTGGCTACTTCAAAACAGGCGCCATTAAACTGGCAAAGCGCGAGCTTGAAGAGGCACTCAACCATCAGGCACTCGCACCCTGGACTCAGGAAGTCAAAAGAGTACTCGCGACAATCGCGAGCCAAGGGTAGGCATCTCTTGATGATCCGCATTCGGCATCACGGATTATGCGCTGGCTATAGGGCTCAGAAAAAATCTTCTGTTAAGACAGGCAGATGAAATATCCAGATGAGAGCAAGAAATCTACCGCTGCGGGCGACAGAAATCCCACGAGCCTCGTTTCCCTGAAAAACAGAGAACTGACATTCGTAGAAAATTGGGCCCGCTCCTATCCGTATAATCGGTATCGGAATTATCCGGTTATCTCCAAGATTCAAGCCACGAAAACGCTTACCGATGCCATCCTTGAGCCGGAACCCACGGCACTCCTGTTATGGTGTCGGGATGGTTTGATGCCGACCGGGTTGGTTCGTATCGTCGATCTTCCCTGGGACAGCGACTTGTACAAGCGCCGAATTGGACGTATCACCCATCTCTGTGGAGATCTGACTGCTGGAGGACTCCGGCGCCTTCTCATGAAGACTGGATTTGACCATCTTTCGGTGCGCGTCGATGCCTCTGACTTGGGCACACAGCGGATGCTTACCCAGATTGGATTCTTCATGGCGGATTCCATTCTTACCTATCTTTCTCACCCGACTTCCGGTGAACCGCCGGAACAACCGATGGTCACCCGTTCCAGAAAGCCACGCAGATACCGTGAATACGAGCCGCTTGACCGGGATCGGATCTTGAAACTCACATCCCAACTGTACGCGCACTACCCGGGGCGATACTCCGCCGACCCAATTCTTCGTGAACACGCAGTGGACCGCTATGTGCGTTGGGCGGAGAAATACCTGGACGGAGATGCCGATAAGATTTGGGTTTCAGAATTGAACGGACGGGTGGTTGGGTATCTCGCCTTTCGCTACGATAGGAGACTATATCGGAGCTTCGGGATCGGATGCTATGGTTCTGGGCTTGGCGGCTCCAGGGGTGGTGACTACTATGGATTGTTGCAATATGCACTGACACACACAAAGGACATGTCCTGGCAGTGCGCGGAATTTGACACCCAGATAGACAACTACCCTGTACATCGCATCTACCAGGACTTGAAACTCGAGTATGTACGAGCTGAGTACACCTACCACCTGCATCTCTCATAAGGAATCGGACCTGGGTTTGAGCAGACGTCCCATGGGTGTGCCGGACAACCCGACCTTATCTATTACTGTACCCGTTTATAACAACGCCGCTTCGCTGCCCCAATTGCATGAACGCCTGGTTTCGACCCTTCGTACCGCAGGATTGGAATACGAGATCATCTACGCCAATGACGGAAGTACGGACAACAGTTACGAAGTTCTGACTGGTTTGCGCGACGGAGAAGGACGGGTGAAGGTTCTGGATCTAGTCAAAAACTATGGACAAAGTGCAGCTATCCTGGCAGCCATAAGTAAAGCCAATGGAGACATCATTATCACCATTGATGCCGATCTGCAAAATCATCCGGAGGATATTCCAAGCCTGGTCGCAGCGATACGCAATGGCGCCGATTTTGCCTGTGGTGTCCGCCTCAACCGGCAGGATTCCCTGTTCACCAGAAGGGGGCCGTCCTGGCTGGTGAATCGACTGGTCGGTCATGCATTAGGCGTCAATTTGCGGGACTGGGGTTGCGGTTTGAACGCGGTAACGTCGGTGCTGGCCATGGAGATTTTCGCTCAGAATCCGCCGCCGGCGCTACCAAAAGCAGAAGCTGCCCTGATGGCTTCTTGCATTGCCCAGATAGAGGTGGGGCACAGCGAGAGAGAGCACGGGCGCTCGGAATACACTGCATGGCGCTTGCTTTGTTTCAGCGCAGGTTTTCTGCGAAGTTTTTCCATAAGACGCAGCTTTTACCGATTATTCACGAGGCTGACAACAGGGATTAACTTACACGCCCCCGGTTCCATGGTGGAAGCACCTGGCACTTTTTCTGGTGCGGGTGAAAAAGCCGCTGCCGTGTTGGCCTGGACAGTCCTGGCAGGCGCAGCTGCCATCGTACAATTGGGGGCGTTATTCTATCGTTCCGCGGATGCAGACAACCACTGCAGGATTCGTAAAACCCTGGAATAAGCCCCGGTTTCACCTGGCATGACCCCGGCATACTGATGCAACCGCATGAGTAGGCGTTAGTGACGCGGATTCCACTCCACAAGGTGGCGAGAGCTGGCGTAAGCGCCGAGTATGTGGCCGACTATCTTGTTTGCGCAAACTCTAAGACACTTTTACCGGTTGGGAAACAACCACTGAACAGAGTCCCGGGACGAGTATGTTACTGCAAAAGCCTGCATGGATCCGGATTGTATATTTGCTGCAATGCCCTTCTTACTGTGTGTTAAAGAGATGTCGGGGCTGGTTTTTTCGCTGAAGGTCAAATGAGTGAAGGGGCTATAGCCGGAATCATTGAGGATCAGCATCGCAGAGGCCGGCTGGGCAAGATTTGGTGGAACGAACTTAAAATAGCGATACGACAACGTCGTCAGGCTGAATCCAAAGAAATAACCATCGGAATTGGCCATTATATTTGCGTTATGCGGAATCAACACGGTCTCGATGTGCGGCCCATTTTCCAAAAAGTCGAGGAAATAGAGGGGGGTTGGATTAGCAACAAAGAGGGTTTGAACGTCTTTATGAGCATCCACGTAGGCGTCGACTCTACCAGCGAAGGCACGCAATGGCTTTGGGTTGAACCGTTTGAGACCCTGGCCCGAATCTCGTTCTATCTCCTGCCCTTTTACCAAATTATGCTCAGAGGACCCCAGCTGATCGTAAAGTTGGCGTAACCATTCAGACTGCAACATGTGCCCTGCCAGGGTGGTAAGGAAAATCGCGACCGTAAGGAACGTGATCAGACTCCGGTGGAAACGCAACTTGGATTCCGCCTGAGACAAGTAGTGGATCGGAAATGCCCAGGCAATCCCGAATACGGGGATGACAGAGAACAGGTATCTGAGCTCAAAATCCTGCATTCCTCGAGTGATAGCCAATGCCTGTATCCCAATCAGAACCCAGGGTCCGAGGAGAATCGGCCACCACTTCCTGTATCTGCGTATCAACAACGAACCTAGAGCCAGACCACACCAGAGTGGATTTAACAGTCGATCCAGTGAAATCCCCGAACCGGATTGTTGGCCCAGTGTCGGTGACAGTATGTTTCTCAATTCGAGTCGCCACCCGAGAAAGGAGATCCCGTCTCCCGAATGCAGAAGAAAAACAACCAGGTAAATCAAACTGGGCAAAGCAACAAGTGCACCCTGTTTGGCATCTCGACGAAACCCGAAGTAGACAAGGAATAAAAGGCAGTATATTCCTCCCTCTGGCCGGACCAATGGCAACAACCCCACGATGATGGCAAGCAAAGTGTTTCTCTCCTCAATGAGGAGCAAGAAAGCCACGGCCAGCAACAAGCCAAAGAGACCCTCCGCGTAGAAACTGGAAGAAATGATCACGTAGAGTGGCATCAGTCCTACAATCAGAACCGACGCAGCAGCCAGAATGGGGTGGCACCCGGATCGAAGGCTGGCACGGGCGATCACTACGAGAGTCAGTATTCCTACGATGGCGTGACCCAATCGCATGACTAGCAGATTGTCGAAAGACAGCGCGGCAACTATCGCATCAAACAACAGTGCCAGCGGCATAACATAATTCCAGAGGAAAATCGTAGGCACACGGAAGGCATTCTTGGCGGCGAAAAAACGATACGAATCGTCAATGGAAAAAAGCTTCCTGCCGTCAATCCAATCGATTTCCAGCCAAACGTCTGGACCGCTTGTGAGAAATGGCACCGCGAGCAGGAGGAGGCCCAGCAGTACCAGGCACACCCATATAAGATCCCGTGAGACAAGTTGCCTAAAGGGTCGGTTCCTCATAACTGCGCCATGCGATAAATATGGAGGGTCTCAGAGAACTGTACTTTAAATTATGAATCTTTTGACAAGAAAGTCTAATGTGAGCATTTGTGGATCACACCTTCACAACTTCTTCCGAAGCAACCACCTTGCACAAGCGGGCAAAGGGGCGCATCCCCTCTGTGGCACCGAAATCAGCATAGTCTGGATTGTTGGCCTGGAGATAATAGCCACCATCACCTTGCTTGCGCACCACCCGCAGAACATATTGATCATCACCGCTCACATCCTGCCGTTCCACCGCCATGATCTGGTTGCTGATCGAACCCGCATGTTCTGTATCGACCAGTTCCAGTAGGAGATAGTCACCATCGCGGATTGGATTTCTGCCGCCATCCATGGAATTGCCTGTGGCGCGCGCAACGAAATGGCGAGCGGGATCTGTACGGTGTTGAGGTGCTATTTTTATCCTGGCTTCATCTTCACCGTCTGCATCCTTGAAATGTCCACAGGCGATCTTGAGGTTGGGGAAAAAAGGAATCTCGTCCCAACCCGTATCGATCTCAGCAGGGGAATTTGATTCAGTGAGCGCACGGGAATTCATATCCCCCGACGTCCGGTCCATGTAGCAGGCCAGTTTGTAGTCCACCAACTCCTGCACCATGGCACGAAAAATATTTCGATCTTCGGTCGCCAATTCAAAATTGGGTTTTAATCGCTCTCCATCCAACTCGAAGAATGGTTGGCTCTGGTTATTATTACCGCCTGTAAAGGCGTGTACCGGATTTGAGTTCCAGTAAGTGATCCACGGACCGAGGCGAGTGGTAAGTACTTCGGCCAGATTCTGAAACCGGTTGGGCAGATCCTTTACCATCAATGGCCGCCGACGCAACAGAATCTCACCAGAGCGGATCGCCAAATCCTGGATGGTCTGCGGGTGGATGAAGCCTTCAAGTTCCAGCAGCGCCTCCAGCAGCACCATCTTGTACGACTTGTTCATGGCTGCCTTTTTGACTTCAAGGAAGTAGTGACGATGGCGCTGCAACACCTTTTGCTGTGCTTCGTCCAGCCCTCCACGATCTGCAACCATGTCAAACCAGGAACCAAACTTCTTATTGCTCCTGATATGTTTAAAATCCACACCAGCACGATACATCTCAACCGCACTTGGTCGCCGCTGCTCCACCGACTTCAATTGCTCGTAGATCTCAATAATCCCCTTGGGCAGGGTTTTGATCACTTCGTTCAAAAAGTCGATCACACCCAGATCATAGTTGGCAAAACAGCCCTTGGGCAGTGGAAGATCATCCTGCAGTTGCCGTCTGATGAATTCACGCAGGGAAGTCACCCCGAACAGGGACTCCGGCTTGTTCAGAAATGCCTTGTGGTTACCGATGAAGTCCAGCACTCGCAGATGTTCCTTACCGGGATGCAGTCGCAAACCACGTCCCAACTGCTGCAGAAACAGGATTTTTGACTCCGTCGGTCTGAGCATCATCACCGTATCAATGACTGGGAGATCGGTTCCCTCATTGAAGAGATCAACCGAGAAGATCACCTCCAGCTTGCCGCTCTCCAGCTGATTCAATGCCGCGTGGCGTGGCAGTTCTGATTCGGCATGTACAGCCGCTGCGCGAATTCCCTCATTTTTGAAATAGTCCGCCATAGACTCGGCGTGAGAACGAGAGACACAGAACGCCAGCGTCCGGCTCTGGCGCAGTTCCCGCCACACAGAAAGCGCGTGTCTGGCTCGGGCACGGGTGGCCAGCTGGTTACTCAGCTCATGGGGATCAAAACGTCCATTACGCCAAGGGATCTCGGTATATTCCACGGTCCTGTCATGAATGCCGTGGTAGTGAAACGGGCACAGCAGATCCGCATTGATACCCTCGACGAAATTCCTCTCAAATACCAGGTTATCGTCGCACAACGAAAGTATGTCCGCTTGATCCGTACGCTCTGGTGTTGCGGTGAGACCGAGCATGAAACCCGGCTGGAAATAGTTGATCAGGCGACGATAGGTGGGAGAGTTTGCATGATGAAATTCATCCACCACGATGTAATCGAAACAGTTGGGCAAAAACTGTTGCAGATGTTCATCCCGCCCCAGGGTCTGGACTGATGCGAAGATAAAATCTGCCTCACTATCCCTGACATTACCCTTATAGTAACCAATGCTTGCTTCGGGCTGAATACGAGCGAATGTATCTTCCGCCTGCATCAGAATCTCTTCCCGATGGGCGACGAACAGCACTCGCCTGGCTTTGATCTGTTGCACATCAAAGGCCGCCAGCCAAGTCTTACCCAGACCCGTGGCCAACACTACCAACCCGCGCCGATAACCAGCAATCCGAGTGGACTGTAATGCCAGCAGCGCCTCTGCCTGAATCTCGGTTGAAGTGGCGGGCAGTGGCTCCTCTTCCGGCTCACCGCTGACCACCCGCAACGACACCTTGCGCCGTGCCGCATAGTCATCGATCCAAGCGTGGGTTAATGAAAATAGCCGCGAATCAGAAAACAGCGCCTCAAATTTGTCGAAGATCTCCAGAAACTTGGCCGAATCCGCCGGGTAATCCACCCTCAGATTCCACTCCAGACCACGGGTCAGTGCCATGTTGGAGACATTGCTGGAACCGACGAAGGCACAACCGTCGAAAAGATCATCACCGTCACGACGCAAAAAGATATAAGACTTGATGTGAAAGCTGGGATCGCCAGCCGTAGAGAACAACCGAACATCCGCCCCACGCTGCGCCAGCAGCATCAGCCGCCGCAGCGCCTGTGGCTCGGTCACATCCAGGTAGTCGGAGGTCAACACCCGAATCACCGCACGGCGATCCATCGCATCTCTCAACGCATCAAAGATAAGATCCAGACCACTCTGGCGAATAAAAGCCACGGTGATATCGATCTCAGTAGCCTGGTTAATGGCATCGAGCAACTGGGGGAGGAACGGGTCTGATTGACCACCGGTGACTAATGATTGGTTTGATTCTTTCATCTATTCTGGAAGCCAGCCTGGAATATAGTCAGATCAATATCACTCTCAATCACGACAACTTACCAGAATTCCATTCAGCCATCGCTCATGATCTCGCCCTGGCCTGAGGTCAACCGTAACCCACATTTCCTTTATTGTCAGAGTTTCGGTCTCACCTACCAATGACTGCAGCCCTGCCTCATCCAGATCGGTGAATCGACGACCCTGTTTTTCGTATTCGCCCCGACCATATTTGAATGAGCAATAGATCACACCATTGGGCTTCAACGCATCTGCCAGTCGATGAAAAACATCTGGTAACTCTTTGGCGGGAACATGCAGCAGCGAGGCACAGGCCCAGATGCCATCGAACTGGTTTTGATAATGAATATCTTGCAGACGTTGCACGTGGACTGATTGTCCGATCTCTTTTTCAGCCAAGGCAGCAATCTCGGTGGAGGCGTCGAAAGCAGTGACCTGATAACCATTTTTGATGAAATGCCTAGCATCGCGGCCAGAACCGCAGCCAGCATCCAAAATATGAGCATACACTGGCAACAGCGGAAGAAAACGCTGATAAAGCGGTTGCATGTCAACCTGGAGGGTCGATTCAACAAAGGCCTCGGCATTATTATTATAGTAGTCCATGCTCTGCACTCACAGATACTCGGCGGTTTTTGCCAGCAGGGCACCCGCCTGCGTCGCCATCCGCTGTGGATCGGGTCTTATACCGACTCGTCCCAGATCGAGTCTGTCTGCATCCCAGCAGGTTGCAATGGTCATATCTGCGTGAGTATGAGAGTGGGTGTGTCCTTCACAGGCTGCCGTTAACTGCTTCATCTGGCCATCAGTCAGCCGGATTATCCCTTCAGTCCGCAAGATCTCAGCATACCTGGCGGCCCTTGGCCCATGTTCAGGGTCGTTTGTGTCATTCACTCTGCAACTATCGTGGATGACACTGAACAGTTCAATGACGCTGGTATCCGCTTCATTTTCTTCAGCCAATCGCAAACCATTCTGTCTGACCCGGCTCCAGTGAGATACACCGTGGATACCCTGCCAATCAAGTTGGTAGTCGACTCTAATTCTGTGGATGAGTTTTGTGTCTATGCCCATTTGTGGTGTGTTTCCCTAGGAAAAACGCCTCTCCTCCGTCCGAGTCTATCGCAAGCGCTTACGGTAGACTCATTATCCGTGATTTCTGGTTTTGCATGGACTTTCCAGGCCTTCCGTCGGCCATTATCACAAAAAATAATGGCCGACGGATCACTGCCTTAGTGTCTCCATCGGCTGCGACGTTGCGATGCCCTCGCAAACCGGCTTCCTCCATGGTCAGCAGCACTGCCCCTGACCTGCAACCTGAATGCGCAGAGATGGATCACGCGGTTATCCTTCACCAGCGCACCCCCGGTGAGCCGTTCGCCGTGGAGGCGCAGATCCTCACCTTCACCCACGGCAGGAAAGCATTCCACTGCCGCCCTGGCGGTGTCATCCAACATCACTTGCGGGTCATCAGTTGCCGCTCCCTCTGACCCTGCCTGCATCGTGTCGATAGCATCCAGCGCGTAGCTTTCCACAAGCTTGTCCAGCAGGTTTGAAAGGGTTGCGGGGCTGTCGAACAGATCCAGTCCCACAATCCTGCCATTCACTGCGAACATCGCTCCGGCCTGCTCCTCAACCGGCTGAAAAGCCTGGAGAAAATCATCCAGGCTGGCGCGATGCTGCTGGTACATTGCGGCAGCGGCTTCACTCCCGGAGTGGGCCTGCATTCGCTCAGACTTTTCCGATATATCCTGCCAGACTGCCGACTGATCGCTACGCCGGGTGCCGGAATTGCGCAGGGATGCACTTACATGGGCCGCCTTGCTCGCTCTTCCTGCAGCATAGTGCGCGCGCTTGGCGCTGGCAAAGTCGGCGGATTCGGCCTGCCACCGACCCGCCTCCACGCAGGAGACAGGAATGATGATGCTCTTGTGGGCAGGCGCCATAACGGTGAGGTTGAGTATGCGATTCTGCTTTGTCCCCACCAGCTCTTCACCGTCGAGGAGTAACACCGGACGATCGCATTCGTTGACAAACCTGAGTTCCGGAACAGAGCCTGACTCGGATACTTCGGTCACACGGGCGCATCCCCGCGCCAAGGCTTCATCCAGCAAGAGATAGTGGGGTTCGGCACTCTTTTCAGCGATCAACGGAAAAAGGACGAGATTATGGTGGACCTGTGGTTCACCCAATCTGACCTGGGAAAGACATTCAGTAATGGTGGACATGGCAACCTCCTGCGACAGGGAACACTTAGGATGCTGTCATTATCACTGAGGCGGTGACTCATTCCGTGAGTCCGTGAAGCGGGTTGACGTGGCCAAGGATTTTGCTACAAACCAGTTAAGCCGCTTTTTTCAGTTCCATCAGTTGCTGCTCAAAGTCATTGGGGCTTATGTAGCCCAGATATGAGTGCAGTCGCTTCCTATTATAAAACATGGAAATATATTCCAGCATGTCCTGCAGGGCTGTTGATTTCCATACCCAATTGATCCAGTTTGAGTAAAAGTTGCATTTAATAATTGTCCCAGGCTGAATAAATAACTTCAGGAAGTTCTATGGTTTTTCCAAACCAACATGGGTCATTATTCAATACAAACGCTGGTTCAAATTTAGAAGCAAATTAACACCCCCTCGACTTTGGGAAAAAGTGCATTTATGCTTCCTATACACTCAACTTGGCAGCACGGTGATTGAAAGGACAGCATCTTACCGCGAGTTGTTTGTACGACAATTCGATACAACGAAATTTATGCAAATTCGCCAAGCCTCTAATCAGGGGATGGCACTTGGGAACGGCGGGTTCAAGCCGGAGGTGAAACGCTTGGCAGGGCACCGCGTCGTTCCCCTGAAGAGAGAACCTAAACCCAAGCAAATCAATAATAAATAACATGTACATATAGCTCTGACCCTAAATATCTTTTGCTGATGTTTGCTATTGTCAGTCACTGAACGCCACGGAGGGCCAGGAGCTCAACGATTCAGATTACTTAATTGCGGAGGAGAAGCTAGATGAAAAGAAAAAAAATAGCTGTGGTCGGTGGTGGTCAAATCGGCGGTATCCTGGCCTTGCTGGTGGCCCAGAAGGAGCTGGGTGATCTGGTGATTCTGGATATTCCCGACAAGGAGAATTTTATCAAGGGCAAGGCCCTGGATATCATGCAGATGCGGCCAAATGACGGGGTTGATGTGGCGCTATCGGGCAACAGCGATTTCTCCGCCATGGAGGGTTCCGATGTGGTCCTGGTCACGGCCGGTATGCCGCGCAAGCCGGGGATGAGCCGCGACGATCTGCTGAATATCAATCTGAATATCATCCGCAACGTGGCGGACCAGGTGAAGCAGCATGCCCCGAATGCCTTGGTGATCATTACCACCAACCCACTGGATGCCATGGTCTATGCATTCTATAAGCTCTCGGGCCTGCCCAAGGCTCAAGTCGTGGGCATGGCGGGAGCTCTGGATGGTGCGCGCTTTCGTACCTTCATTGCCATGGAGACCGAGCTCTCGGTGCAGGATGTCTCCTGCCTGGTGATGGGTGGTCACGGACCCAGCATGGTACCTCTGGTTCGCACTGCAACGGTGGGAGGAGTGCCCATCACTGATCTACTCTCGGCCGAGCAGATTCAGGCCATTGTGAAACGTACTCAGGATGCCGGCACCGAATTGGTCAAGCTATATGAGACCGGCAGCGCCTATTTCAGTACCGCCTCCGCCGTCATCGAGATGGCCGAAGCCTATCTTAAGGATAAACAACGGGTGATTCCCTCCGCTGCCTTGTGCGAGGGGGAATACGGCGTGAACGGCCTGTTCCTGGGCGTGCCCGCGGTCATTGGCGGCACTGGTGTGGAACGTATCCTAGAATTCGAACTCTCCTCGGAAGAAAGGGAGATGCTGGATGCCACGGTAGCGGCGGTGAGCAAAACCGTGGAGGAGACCGGCTTGTAGACCATGAACCGAGGGGGCAGTGTAAACTTGCCTTAAAGGGGGCGGTGACAAATGAGAATCACTTGGATTAGCGTTTGTCACAGCTACCTCGACTAGACTGCAAACTCAACATCGCCCCGGTGCTCGATTGGACCAACCGCTATTGCCGGCACCTCCTGCGCCTCATTTCCAGACACACACTGCTCTATACGGAGATGATAACAACCGGCGCCATCATTCACGGCAACCGCTGCTTCTGTGGGTAGTGGTATTTGCTGATCCAGGTATGCAGCGTATTCTTATTGACACCCAATTCCTCTGCTGTCTTGGTTATAGGTTGGTCGCTAACTTAATCGCTGACTCTCTGAACTCTGCTGTATAGGGACTCTGTTTCTTCTGGTTGCTCATCGGTACACACTCTCTGGTTGGTCTCAAGATTAATTGAGATTGTGTGTCCGGGATAGTCTAGCCACATTGATCGCGCTGGAAAACGAGGTCAGGTATCGATTGACCGTCCCTGGCGCTCTTTTTTGTTTCATCTTGTCCCGACATTCAGTAATCAGGGCCGGCGAGAGATCAGCCAGCTTGTAACGGCCGATCAGAGCTTCAACTGTATGCCTTTTCGCCTGAGTACCTACAAGCCGCTGTTCACTGATCACGGCCTCAGTCTAAGTGGCCCAGGCTTTGGCATCGGTCCGATGCTTGAAGGTCTCAGTTACATTCCGCCCCTGCAGGCGCGCTTTTACACGGTAGGAGGTTTTTCAATGCTGGCCATTTCACATGCTCCATCCGGAGGAAGTGCTAAGATTCTTGGTAGCCACACCGAACCTCCTAGAACAGGTTGGGGGAGTGGCCAGAGCTTCCTTAGTGTTGACGCACTTTGGGGGTTCGTTTGCTTGTGGAGTGCTGTCATTAATAGCAGCTGATTCTTAGGAAGTGTCCCATGGAGCAAAAAACCATCAAAAAAGGCCTACATCAATAATGATGTAAGCCTTTGATTTTATGGCGGAGAGGCAGGGATTCGAACCCTGGGTGGGCTACAAACCCACGCCGGTTTTCAAGACCGGTGCATTCAACCGCTCTGCCACCTCTCCAGTGCGGCGCTAGGATACCACCAGATTCCTCCTTGAAAAAGCCCGAGTTCGCCTATATTTCATCTATTGATCTTTCAAATGATATAGGTATCCTTCCCTGAACTAATATGGATGTACTTTGTCATATATTAAACGTTCGATTTCAGGCATTTACCCAGGAGGCAAAGCCGACATGAACCAATTTGATCTTAGCACCGCCCGTTCCCAGGAATCGGTACTGGCTACCAATAAGGTGCTCAAGAACACCTATATGCTGCTGTCCGCGACGCTGGTCTTCAGCGCGATCATGGCTGCGGTCTCCATGGCAATGACGATGCCGCCTATGGCCTATATGATCTCGGTGATTGGCGCCATGGTGCTCGGCATATTTGTTCTGCCCCGCACCGCCAACTCTTCCAAAGGCATTGGGGTCATCTTTCTGATCACCGGCCTGATGGGTTTTGGACTGGGTTCTATACTCTCCATCTACCTTGCCCTGCCGAAAGGTCCCGAGATCATCGGCACCGCTTTTGGTGGCACCGGCATCATCTTTCTCGGCCTGTCCGGTTACGCACTGACGTCCAAGCGTGATTTCAGTTTTATGGGCGGATTCCTGTTTGCCGGCATGATGGTTGTCCTGCTCGCGGTACTCGCTAATCTCTTCATGGATCTGCCCGCGCTTTCACTGGCGATCTCCGCAGGCATCATCCTGCTGATGAGCGGCTTTATCCTGTTCGACACCAGTCGCATTATCAGTGGCGGCGAAACCAATTACATCATGGCCACTTATGGTCTCTATCTCGCCATCTTCAATATCTTCATCAGCCTGTTGCATCTGTTAGGGGCGCTTTCCGGTGACGATTGAGTAGCCGCTTGATGTTGTATCTTAAAGCCCCGGCCTGTGCCGGGGTTTTTCTTTATATAAGGGCAAAAAGATTATGGATTGGATGAAGATACTTGCCGCAGCAGGCGTTGTGATGATGCTGTTTTTCATGTGGCCAGCCTACAAACACTGGAGCCAAAACGGCCCAAAGGCGGAGAAAGGCGATTGGCAGGCCGTAGTGCTGCCGTTGGCAGCGATAGTGGGGTTTGTGGTCCTGCTGATCATGATGGTGAGATAGCCCCGCATCAAATGCTCTGACGGTGCCCGAAGGGTTTCCAGGAGGGTGCGATGACATTCGGCATATCAGATCGTTTGAGCAGGCGGGCGGGTGCAATGGCAAACTCGCCATAGCGTTCGTTGGTTTGATCCACCACCTGATGCAACGCGTCTGACTCCACCTGCTCATCCATGCCAAAAAGCTCCAGCTGTTCGCAAACCGGTCGAGGATCCAACGCCGTGACCTGAACCTGAGAGACGCCCTCTCCCTGCCACTGCTCACGCAAGGTTTCGCGGCACAACGCCATGATCCGCCTCCCGTCACTCGTCGGCAGGGGGGTAGCCCGCTTGGCGCCAATCCACCCCCATCCCGCCCGGAGTCCCACAAAGAAGCGGCTGGCCTGCAGTTCGTGCCTGCGTAACCGGGCTGCCACCTTCTCGCTCATATGCAGCAAAAATATCTGGATTGTCTCCAGATCCCGTGTATCCGGTGGCATCACCTTGCCGTGACCGATGGACTTTGGCGGCGCCACCCGGGTCTCCACCCGTTCCGGATCTTCCCCCTGGCACATATACCAGATGCGCCTTCCCTGATTGCCGAAACGCCGGCCAAGTTCACCGATCGGCAGCCGCGCCATATCACCGCAACGAAAGACACCTCGCTCCGCCAGATAACGGCCGACTCCATCTGCAATACCACAGAGTTCCGTGACCGGCACTTCCCGCAGGCGATATCTAGCCTCCCATGGCGGAATCAGCACAAATCCATCCGGCTTGCCCTGCTTGGCTGCCCATTTCGCCGTTGTCTTATCCCCGCTCACGCCCACTGAGCAGCGCACGCCAGAAGCCGTCTCCACCCGCGTTTTTACCAGACGCCCTATCCGCTCCGGCGATCCATAAAGCCGCTGACAATGCGTGACATCGAGGAATGCCTCATCCACGGAGAAGATCTCCAGATCCGGCGTGATCGTCCGCAGGACATGCATGATGCGGGTGGAAACTGCGGCGTACCGTTCAGGGGAGGCAGGTACCTGGATAAAATCCGGGCAGATCTGTAGCGCCTCCCTGACCCGCATGCCCGTTTTTATCCCCAGGGCACGCGCCTCGTAGGAGCAGGTGATGATGCAGGTGCCGCGCTGGCCATTGGTGATGCCGATCGCCTGTCCCCGCCACTCTGGGTGGTCCCGTTGCTCCACCGAAGCAAAGAAGGCATCCATATCCATCAAAATGATGACACGCCGCCAGCGCCTATCCTTCAAGGCTGTCATCAACGCTTACCATAGGTACGCAGCTGCCCCACCACCACACCCTGGATACGCACCCGTTCTGCGGCATAAACCATGGGCGCCATCGCGCTGTTGGCGGGAATCAGACTGATATCACCATGCGGATTCCGCCGCAGGTATTTCAGCGTCGCCTCTTCATTGTCAATCAGTGCCACCACGATGTCCCCATCGGCAGCGTGCTCCTGTTGCGCAACCACCACCATATCGCCATCGAGGATACCGGCCTCCTCCATCGAATCACCACAGACCTGCAGCGCAAAACGCCCAGGGCCGATAAAAAAGGCGGCCAGATCCACCCGTACCTGATCCTCCATCGCCTCGATCGGCCGCCCCGCTGCAATACGTCCGGCCAGTGGCAGCGTCATATCCCGCTCTTTATTCGGCTCCGGCAAGGTAATGCCCCGCTTGCGCCCGGCATGCAGTTCGATGACACCCTCTTGGGCCAATGCCTGCACATAACGATGCACCACGCCTTTGGAGCGGATACCAATCCCCAGTGCAATCTCGCTCAAAGTTGGGGCATAACCTTCGTGGACGATAAATTCACGAATAAAACTCAGGGCCTTCAGGTAACTTTTGCTCAACATAATTGTTCTCTAAATGTTCTCTATCATAAAATAATAGAGAACATTTAGAGAACTGTAAACAGATGATGGCGTTTCCAGTTGACCATGAGCAACCACACTGCTGTTTCCCGCAATTGCTGATAGCGATTCATCCCGTAAGCAACTAACCTAGTGTTCGTCCAGAAACATCAAAAACGGAACACAGAGTTCGCAGACTGAGCCCAGGAGAAATCGCCATGTTCGAAGCCACTAAAGTCGGTCGAAAAGTCACTAAAGAAGACTACAAGGCGGAAGAACCCGATCTGCGCACCGAACTGCTTCGCGTACAACGGGAGATCCGGAAGACCAATACTTCCGTTGTAATTATCGTTGCGGGGGTTGAGGGAGCGGGTAAAGGTGGGGTGGTCAATCGCCTCAATGAGTGGCTAGACCCCCGTAATGTGCAGACCTTCGCCTTCTGGGACCAGACCGATGAGGAGCAGGCGCGCCCCCGCTATTGGCGTTTTTGGCGCACCCTGGCACCAAAAGGGGATATCAGCATCCTCTTTGGCGGCTGGTATCTGGCGCCCATCGAACACAGATTCCGCGACCGGTGTGACGACGCGCAACTGGATGCCGAACTGAACCGTATTGCCGACTTTGAACGCATGCTCACGGAAGATGGCACATTAATACTGAAGTTCTGGTTTCACCTGCCGGAAACGGTACAGAAGCAACGGCTGAAAAGCCTTTCCAGAGATGACAAGAGCCGCTGGAAGATGCTGCCCAAAAAAGCCCGTTTCAGCCAACAGTACCGCCATTTTGAAAAGGTGGCGGAACGTGTCATCCGGCACACGGACACGGGTGCCACCCCCTGGTATATGATCGAAGCCACGGACAAGCGTTACCGTGATCTCACTGTTGGCCGGACACTGTTGGAGGCGATGAAATCCCGCCTGGAGACGCCTCAACCTCTTTGCATCCCGGCCACGTCTCATGCCCCCACACTGCCGAATCAGGCATCGGCGCAGATTACCCTGCTCGATCAAGTCGATCTCTCAAAAACGAAGAAAAGAGACCTCTACAAATCCGAGCTCAAAAAACTGCAAGCCGAAGCCAACGAACTGACCTGGAAGGCCTACCAGAAAAAACGTTCCTGTGTATTGGTCTTCGAGGGCGTCGATGCCGGGGGTAAGGGTGGCGCCATCCGGCGTCTTACCAGCGCAGTTGATGCCCGTCTCTATCGAACCATTCCCATTGCTGCACCCACCGATGAGGAGAAGGCACACCACTATCTATGGCGTTTCTGGCGTCACCTGCCCCGGGCTGGACGTATGACCATCTTCGACCGTTCCTGGTATGGCCGTGTGCTGGTGGAACGGGTCGAAGGGTTTGCCAGCGATCCCGAGTGGCAGCGCGCCTATTCAGAGATCAATCAGTTCGAACAGCAGATGTCGGAAAACGGCATCATCGTCATGAAATTCTGGCTGCATATCAGCGCTGACGAACAACTCGCCCGTTTTGAGGCCCGCAAGGCCACGCCATACAAACAGCACAAAATAACCGATGAAGACTGGAGAAACCGGGAGAAGTGGGAGGAGTACAAACTGGCGGTCAACGAGATGGTGATCCGCACAAGCACAGAATTTGCGCCTTGGCATCTGATCCCGGGAAACGACAAAAAATATGCCCGTGTCACCGTACTGCGAACAATTGTCGAACGACTGCGGGCAGAGTTGAAAAGCGATGACAAAGCGAGCGGCTATATCCCCTGTGGGCCACTCAAAGTCTGACGGGGAGTCCAGAAAGGGTTACTGCTATAAAGAGCAGCAACAGGAAAAGCGGCTGACTAGTGGGCCAGACAGCTACTCTTGCTCAATAGCGCTGTTCACGCGCTCGCGCAGCTCCTTTCCCGGTTTGAAATGGGGAACATACTTTCCTGAAAGCGCGACTGTTCTGCCGGTCTTTGGATTGCGTCCCATACGCGGCGGCCGGTAATGAAGTGAAAAACTGCCAAAACCCCTGATCTCGATGCGTTCACCAGATGAGAGTGATTGGCTCATCTGCTCGATCATGCACTTTACCGCAAGCTCCACATCCCGATAGGCAAGGTGGCTCTGCGCTTTAGAGATTATCTCGATCAACTCGGATTTTGTCATTCTTATCAGCTTCCCAGTGATTATTGGGGGCCGGCAATCCCGGCCCCCGCATTGTCAGACTACTGATTTATCGAAAATCAGTCGCCCTGGTTGTCCATCTGCTCTTTCAGCAAATCACCGAGGGTCGGTGCGCTGGTTGCCGCATCACGGGCATAACCCTTGATAGCTGCAGTCTCTTCATCCGCATCCTTCGCCTTGATAGAGAGAGAGAGTGTACGGTTTTTGCGATCGACACCAAGGAACTTCGCCTCAATCTTGTCGCCCTCTTTTAACATGCTGCGCGCATCTTCGACGCGGTCGCGGGAGAGTTCAGAGGCACGCAAGTAGCCTTCAACGCCATCAGCCAGAGTGATGACAGCGCCTCGTGGATCAACTTCGGCAACCACACCGTTCACAAGGCTGCCCTTGGTATTGGCTGCAACGAAAGCGGAGAAGGGGTCTTTCGCAAGTTGTTTGATGCCGAGGGAGATGCGCTCACGCTCAGGATCGACGGAAAGAACAACGGTTTCAACCTCATCACCCTTCTTGAAGTCACGCACTGCCTCTTCGCCGACATCATCCCAGGAGATATCGGAGAGATGAACCAGACCATCGATGCCACCGTCCAGGCCGATGAAGATACCGAAATCGGTGATCGACTTGATGTTACCGGAGACATGGTCGTTCTTGTTGTGGGTAGTGGCAAACTCATCCCAGGGATTGGATTTGCACTGCTTGATGCCGAGGGAGACGCGACGACGCTCTTCGTCGATATCCAGCACCATGACTTCAACTTCGTCACCCAGGCTGACAACCTTGGAGGGGTGGATGTTCTTGTTGGTCCAATCCATTTCGGAAACGTGAACCAGACCTTCGACACCCTCTTCGATCTCCACGAAACAACCGTAATCGGCAATGTTGGTGATCTTGCCGAACATGCGGGTGTTTTCCGGGTAACGGCGAGCCAGATTGACCCACGGATCGTCGCCCATCTGCTTCAGACCCAGGGAGACGCGATTGCGCTCGCGGTCGAACTTGAGAACTTTGACATCAATCTCATCACCGATCTCAACCACGTCGGAAGGATGCTTGACGCGCTTCCAGGCCATGTCGGTAATGTGCAGCAGGCCATCGATACCACCCAGATCCACGAAGGCACCGTAGTCGGTAAGGTTCTTGACGATACCCTTGATCTGCTGACCCTCTTCCAGAGTCTCCAGCAGCTTCTCGCGCTCTTCGCTGTACTCCTGCTCCACCACGGCGCGGCGGGAAACCACTACGTTGTTGCGGCGCTGATCCAGCTTGATCACCTTGAATTCGAGATCCTTGCCTTCGAGATATGCGGTGTCGCGTACCGGACGCACGTCCACCAGCGAACCGGGCAGGAATGCACGGATATCGCCGAGCTCGACGGTAAATCCACCCTTGACCTTGCCGTTGATACGGCCGTGAATGGTCTCCTCTGCTTCAAATGCCGTTTCCAGCACTTTCCAGGCCTGGTTGCGCTTGGCCTTTTCGCGGGAGAGCCTGGTCGCGCCGAAGCCGTCTTCCACGGCATCCAGAGCGACTTCAACCTGATCGCCGATGTTGACTTCGATCTCGCCATCCAAATTGAGGAACTGGGAACGCGGGATCACGCCTTCGGACTTGAGTCCGGCATTGACGATGACGGATTCGGAGGTGATGTCCAGCACCGTGCCGATAACGATGGCACCGGGACGAAGCTGGGTATTGGAGAGGCTCTCCTCAAATAATTCTGCAAAACTTTCGGTCATGGGTTTGGATTTCCTGCAACGCTGAACGGTTGCACAGGCAGTTGTAAAAACCTGCCAGGTTAATGGTTAAAAAAATAGCTGGTCGATCCAGCCGCTTATCCGGCCACTGCCGGCACCATTGAGGGTCAGACGTTGAGATCGGAAAAGGTGAAACGCACCTTTTCCATTACCTTCTCGACGACCTCATCAATGGTCATCTCAGTGGAATCCAGTTCCAACGCCGTCTCCGACGCTGCGAGTGGAGCCACGCTACGATTCCTGTCGCGTTCATCACGCTCCTGGATCTCCGTAGTGAGACGGGCGAGATTAACACTCAATCCCTTGTCTTTCAACTGTTTATAGCGACGGCGGGCACGTTCTTCGGCACTCGCGGTGAGGAAAATTTTGACCTCCGCTGCAGGGAAGACGACCGTTCCCATATCCCTCCCATCAGCCACCAGACCGGGCGCTTGTGCGTAGTTGCGTTGCCACTGTAGCAGCGCAGTGCGCACCTGCGGTACAGCAGCCACCTTGGAGGCCGCATATCCCGCGGTCTCGGTGCGAATCGCATCAGTAACATCCTCGCCATCCAGCAAAACCCGCTCTCCATCGAAGGAGAGCGGCATCATTTCCGCCATTTTGCTAAGTTTACCGACATGATCGACACTGATTCCAGCACGATCAGCCATAAGCCCCAGCACACGGTAGATTGCACCGCTGTCCAGAATGCGCCAGCCGGTAGCCTCTGCCACCTGTTGGGTAATGGTGCCCTTGCCCGAACCAGAGGGCCCATCGATAGTAATCACCCGAACCATGCTCAAGCATCCTCCGAACTGCTGATCCGCAGCCCAGCCCCGCCGGCCAGACCGGTAAAGCCGGGAAACGAGGTATTCACATTGGCGCAGTCGTCGATGTGGATATCTCCTGTGGCACGCAGCGCCGCCATGGCAAAGGACATGGCAATCCGGTGATCGCCATGGCTGTCGACCCTGCCACCCTGGATTGTCCCACCCTGTATGACAATGCCGTCAGACGTCGCCTTGGCATCGATGCCCAACGTATTCAGCCCATCGGCCATCACCTGTATGCGGTCACTCTCTTTGACCCGCAGCTCTTCGGCGCCCGTCAGGATGGTCTCCCCTTCGGCACAGGCTGCGGCGACAAAGATTGCCGGGAATTCGTCAATGGCCAGGGGCACCTGATCTTCAGGAATCGGGATTCCTTTGAGCCGACTGGAACGCACCCGGATATCCGCCACTGGCTCGCCACCCACGGTTCGCTCATTGAAGACCTCGATCTGCGCCCCCATCAGCCGCAGGATATTGATGACGCCATCCCGGGTTGGGTTGATACCGACATGCTCCAGGGTGACATCCGAGCCTTCGGCGATAGTGGCACCAACCATAAAGAAGGTGGCGGAAGAGATGTCTGACGGGACATCGATATTGCAGGCGGACAACTTTCCTCCGCCAGTCAGGCAGACCTGCGCCCCTTCACGCCTGATCGCGTAACCGAATCCCTCCAGCATACGTTCGGTATGGTCACGGGTCGGCGCCGGTTCGGTAACACAGGTCTCCCCTGTCGCATAGAGTCCCGCCAGTAACACACAGGATTTTACCTGGGCACTGGCCATCGGTAGTTTGTAGTCCATGCCCTGCATCGAGCGATTGGCATGTATGACCAAAGGGGCTGTTCCCCCTTCGGCGGTATCGATCTTTGCCCCAATCTGCGCCAGAGGTTCGGTGACCCGTTTCATCGGCCGCCCGGAGAGAGAGCTGTCGCCACTGAGAGTCACTTCAAAGCCCTGCCCTGCCAGCAGACCGGAGAGCAGGCGCATCGAGGTCCCGGAGTTACCGAGATCAAGGGGGGCATCCGGCGCCTTGAGTCCGTGTTTTCCAACACCGTGGATCACTACCTTGCCTGCGTCCGGCCCGGCTATTTCAACTCCCATCCGGCGAAAGGCGTTGAGGGTTGCCAGACTGTCCTCTCCTTCGAGAAAACCAGTCACTTCAGTCACACCCTCGGCCAGAGAACCGAGCATAATAGAGCGGTGGGAGATCGATTTATCACCCGGCACCCGCAAACTGCCTGTGAGACTACCGCCGGGTTTAACGTGAAATTTGATGTTTGATGATGTGCTCAACTACTTTCTCTCAATATATTTGAACAGTTGGAGGATGTTAAAGTCCGATGGTTGGTATAAGTAGGCCGGTTCAAGCGTAGCGGAACCGGAAACCTCATCTATTCTGCCATTTGAAAACGCCCGATCCGCTGTGCTTGATCGGGCCTACAGCTGGTTGGTGACCCTACTACTCCACCCCGTCGATATAACGATCCCGTGCCGCCTTGGCACGTTCAAAGATTTCAAGCAGACCCTCTGCGTCGTCTTTTTCCAGCGCGTCCGCCATGCCATGCAACTCATCGGCAAAACGTTTCAACATACCGCCCAGCGCCTCACGGTTTGCCAGGCAGATATCCCGCCACATGACCGGGTTGCTGGAGGCGATACGGGTAAAGTCCCGAAAACCACCCGCTGCATAGCGAAAGATCTCGTCGTTCTCTTTCATGCGCGCCAGACTATCCACAAGACTGTAGGCCAGCATATGGGGAAGATGACTGGTCGCCGCCAGCACCTCATCGTGATGCGCCACAGCCATGTAGCTAAGATCGGCACCACAATGCCGCCAGGCCTGCTCGACCTTCTGCAGCGCTTGCGGATCAGTGTTGTCCAGCGGCGTCAGGATAACCCGGCGGTTACGAAACAACTCCGGAAACGACGCCTCAACCCCACTCCGCTCAGTACCGGCAATAGGGTGACCCGGCACCAGGAATGCCGGGGCTTCACCAAAGACCTTGACTGCGTCCTCGACAACACTGCCTTTTACGCTGCCCACATCGGTGATCACCGCATCGTCTGCAAGATGGTCCTGCATGGCGCGAAAAGTCGCTTCCATTGCACCCAGCGGCACTGCCAGAACAATCAAATCCGCCCCCCTGACAGCTTCACCAATATCGTGGGTATAGTGGTCGATAACACCCAGTTCAACCGCCCGCTCCAGGTTGGGCTTGCTACGCCCGCAACCGACGATCTCCTGTACCACACCCTCTTCACGCAGGGCGCGGGCCATGGATCCGCCAATCAAACCGACCCCGATGATGGCAAGTTTTCTGATCATCGTCCCAGCACCTTTTTCAGAGCGTCCAGAAAACGCCGGTTCTCTTCCGGCAACCCCACGGTGACCCGCAGATGGTTCGGCATCCCGTAGTTAGCCACCGGCCGTGCGATACAACCCTCCCGCAACAGAGCCTGATCGATCTCCACGCCGGAACAATCCAATTCAACCGTGATGAAATTACCCACCGAGGGGATATAACCGAGACCCAGGGCTTCAAAGCCCTCGATCAATTGTGTCAAACCTGCCAGATTGGCCTCCACCGATGATTGGATAAATGCCTGATCCTCCAGCGCCGCCAATGCACCTGCCTGAGCAAAACTGTTCACATTGAAAGGTTGGCGCACCCGGTTGAGCAGTTCCGCCACATCGGGATGACTGATGCCGTAACCGACCCTCAGAGCGGCCAGCCCATAGGCCTTTGAGAAGGTGCGGGTGACCACCAGATTGGGAAAATCCTCAAGCCACCGGGAAACATCCGGATAGGCTTCCTGAGTCACATACTCGCTGTAGGCCTCATCCACCACAACAATGACATTCTCCGGAACAGCAGCGAGAAACGCCTTGAGTTCATCAGCTTCGAGCCAGGTACCGGTGGGGTTGTTGGGGTTTGCAATCCAGATGACGCGGGTAGCGCCGGTGATGCGTAGCCGCATCGCATCCAGGTCGTGGCCGTAATCATCGGCAGGTGCGACCACAAGTTTCGCTCCTGCAGCCTGACTGCTGATGGGATAGACAGCGAAGGCATACTGGGAAAAGAGAGACTCGCTTCCTGGCGCCAAAAAGACCCGGGCGATCATATCCAGTACATCGTTGGAGCCGTTGCCGAGGGTGATGCGTGCCGGATCCACGTCATGCTTTACCCCCAATGCAAACCGCAGGTCATGTCCCCCTCCATCGGGATAACGGGCCAATTCCGCTACCGACCGCCCGATCGCCTCCGCCACTTTAGGACTGGCACCCAGCGGGTTTTCATTGGAAGCAAGCTTTACCGAGTGACTGATTCCCAACTCCCGCTCCAGTTCGGAGATAGGTTTCCCTGGAACATAGGGCGTCAGTTCAGCGATACCGGGAGTAACATTTTCAATGAATCGGTTCATGGACTAATAATTCGGAGTCAAATGACACTGACTAAAGGCAACAATGTTCATATTATCAATAATTGCCAAATACCCCTTAATAAACAGTAGGTCGTGTTAGCGTAGCGTAACACGACAATATTGGCGCACATTGTTGGGTTACGGCCGAAAAGACAGCCTAACCCAACCTACCCAAGCGGTTGATTATTGGCGCTTTGTGCTTTGCGTCAGAGTCAAATTTGACTCCAACCCCATTCCATTTACAAAACAGCCCTTGGATAGGAGCCCAGCACTTTGAACAGACTCGCTTTCTTTTCCAGCTCGGCCAGCGCCTCTGCTATCGATTGATCATTACGATGGCCATTTATATCGACAAAAAAGACGTAGTCCCATCTGCCACGTCTCGACGGCCGTGATTCGATGCGCGTCATGCTGATGCCGTGTTCGGCAAAAGGAGAGAGGATCGTGTGCAGGCCACCGGCTACGTTACGAATGGAAAAAAGCAGACTGGTTTTATCTTCACCGCTCGCTGCCGCATCTTTGTTGCCAATGACCAGGAAACGTGTGGTATTACCCGGCTCGTCCTCAATGTTGCTCGCCAGCACCGGCAGCGCATAGACTTCCGCAGCGGTCTCACCGGCGACAGCCGCACAACCCGATGCATCCGATGCCATCTTGGCCGCTTCTGCGTTACTACCCACAGCAACGCGTTCAGCGCGCGGCAGATGATGATCAAGCCAGCTGCGGCATTGGGCCAGGGATTGCTGATGCGAATAGACAGCCTTGATCGCATCCAAACCAGCCTCATGACTCAACAGATTGTGATTGATACGCAGGGAGACCTCCCCACAAATCATCAATGGAGAAGAGAGAAAGGTATCCAGTGTATGGCTGATCACCCCCTCTGTGGAGTTCTCTACCGGCACCACGCCATATTGGCAGATACCGGATTCCACCTCTCGAAACACGTCGGGGATAGAACCCAGGGATGTTGTTTTGACCGAATGGCCAAAGTGTTTGAGGGCTGCTGCCTGGGTAAAGGTACCTTCCGGACCAAGAAATGCAATCTTGAGAGGTTGCTCCAGCGCCAGGCAGGCGGACATGATCTCGCGAAACAGACGCGCCACCTCTTCACCATCCAACGGGCCGGTATTGCGGGCCTTGACCCGGCGCAGCACCTCCGCCTCGCGTTCCGGGCGGTAGAATTGCGCATCGGGATCTGCTGCCAGCTTGATATCGGCAACCTCCTGGGCCGCTGCCGCACGGGCATTTATCAGTTGCTGAATCTGCTGATCCAGGGAGTCGATACGCTCGCGGATTGCCTCCAGCTTATCGTTGTCACTCATGTGCGCAGTCCGGCCTCAGTCGCCCCCCGCCTTACTTTTTGCAGCCCAGGCAGCGCACGGAGAGTACTCCGTCAATGGCAGCCAGCTCATCCAGTGTGGCTTGTTGGGGCTCACTATCCACATCCAGAAGCGTAAAGGCGATGTCACCGCGAGACTTGTTGAGCATATCGATGATATTCAGCCCGGCATTGCCCAGATCAGTGGAGATCTGACCCACCATATTTGGCACATTGCTGTTGACCACGGCAATCCGGTATCCACCATCACCGTTGCGCGGCAGGTTGATCTCGGGAAAATTCACCGAATTGGTGACATTCCCATTCTCAAGATAGTCACTGACTTCGTCGGCCACCATGATGGCACAGTTGTCCTCTGCCTCTTTGGTGGATGCACCCAGGTGCGGCAGCGTAATCACCCGAGGATGACCCTTTAGCAGATTGCTGGGAAAATCGCAGACATAAGCATAGAGCTGTCCGCTATCCAGCGCCGCTACGGCAGCCTCGTCATTGATGATGCCGTTGCGGGCGAAGTTAAGCAGTACCGATCCCTGCTTCATCAGCTTGAGACGATCCTCATTGATCATGTTGGCAGTGGCGTCATTCAGCGGCACATGAAAAGTGACAAAATCCGCTTTGGACAGCAGGTCGTCCACGCTCAACGCCTGTTCCACATCGGCCGCCAGTTTCCAGGCGCTCTGCACGGTGATCGTCGGATCGTAGCCAATGACGTTCATGCCCAGCGCACGGCAGGCGTTGGCCACCTTAACGCCGATGGCACCCAGACCGATGACACCCATGGTGCGTCCAGGCAGCTCAAAGCCGACAAAATTCTTTTTGCCCGCCTCCACATCCTTTGTGATGGCGGCATCTTCGCCACCAAGACCGGCGGCGAACTGCCAGGCCTGGCCAAGATTACGTGCGGCGATAAGCGTACCGGCAATCACCAGTTCCTTCACCGCATTGGCATTGGCACCCGGCGCATTGAAGACGGCGATACCCTTCCCCGTCATCTTATCGACCGGGATGTTATTCACACCGGCGCCAGCGCGGCCAATTGCTTTCACTGTCTCCGGAATCTCCATATCGTGCATCTTGTAGGAGCGAAGCAGGATCCCATCGGGGTGAGTGATCTCGGAGGCCACTTCATATTTTTCGCGCGGAAGACGATCCAGCCCAGCCACAGAAATATTGTTTAATGTCAGTATCTTGTGCATGTTACTTCAACCTTGGTGCTATCAATGCGGAGGCCGCTGAGACGTGGAAAACGCAAAGAGCATTATTCCATAAAATTTAGCTTAGATTGTGGGAGCGGCGCCTCGCCGCGATTATTCCATAAAATGGGTAAATCGCGGCGAGGCGCCGCTCCTACTTTGCGCTATTTATCCGTTAACTCGCTCAAACTCAGCCATATAATCGATCAGGGCCTTTACTCCCTCTTCCGGCATGGCGTTGTAGATACTGGCACGCATGCCGCCTACAGAACGATGTCCTTTGAGGGTCTTGAGACCCACAGCAGCAGCCCCTTCCAGAAACTTTCCGTCCAATTCAGCGTTTGCCAGAGTGAACGGTACATTCATCCAGGAGCGGCTCGCGATCTCCACCGGGTTGGCATAGAAGTCAGAACCGTCGATAGCGGCATACAAGGCCGCGGCCTTGCGTGCGTTGATCTCGGCCATTGCCTCAAGTCCACCCTTGGCTTTGAGCCACTTGAAGACCAGTCCGGACAGGTACCAGCCATAGGTCGGCGGGGTGTTGTACATGGAACCCGTTTTGGCGTGAGTCCCATACTGGAACATCACCGGCGTACCATCAATAGGTTCCCCGATCAGATCCTCGCGGACAATGGCCAGAGTCAGACCGGCAGGGCCGATATTCTTCTGCGCACCGGCATAGATAATGCCGTATTTCGACACATCCAACGGGCGGGAAATAATGGTGGAGGAGAAATCACCCACCAGCGGCACATCACCTGTATCCGGGATATAGGGAAATTCCACGCCCTCGATGGTCTCGTTGGGTGTGTAGTGGACGTATGCAGCATCGCTGCGGAGATTCAGCTCGGACTGCGCCGAGGCACGAGTGAAACCACCGGTGAGATCCGCGGCCAGATTGACGTCACAGTAGCGTTTCGCCTCGGCGATCGCCTTCTTCGACCAGGAGCCGGTGTTGATGTAATCGACCTTGTTGTTATCCCGGGTCAGATTCATCGGCACCATGCCGAACTGGCTGGAGGCACCACCCTGCAGAAAGAGCACCTTGTAGTTGTCCGGCACTGCCAGCAACTCCCGCAGATCGGCCTCTGCCGTTTCCGCGATGGACATGAATTCCTTGCCCCGGTGACTCATCTCCATGACCGACATACCTGCATCATGCCAGTCAAGAAGTTCCTCCTGCGCCTGCTGGAGAACGGTTTCCGGCAGTGCCGCAGGACCGGCGCTAAAGTTAAAGACACGTGACATCTTTGCCTCTCAATCTACTGATATTTAAGTTAATAATATTGACATCGCGCCTGTCAAAGCAGGCATGATCTGAATCCCTATTCGTTCTCGTCCTCAGCGGACGCCTCTGCATCCTCCGCGCCCTCAGCCTCGTCGAGACTTTCGACGCGCTCGATGCCGATCAGTTTTTCTTTCTTGCTCAGGCGGATCATTATGACACCCTGGGTGTTACGGCTCATCCGGGAGACATCGACGACACGGTTACGCACCAGCGTCCCACCGTCGGTGATCATCATCACCTCATCATCATCATCAACCTGCACTGCGCCAACCACAGGGCCATTCCGCTCCGAAGTCTGAATGGAAATAACCCCCATGCCGCCGCGACCATGCACCGGGTACTTCTCTACCGCTGTGCGCTTGCCGAAGCCGTTTTCAGTCACGGTCATGACGTCGCCCTGTTCCGCGACAATCAGGGAGACCACCTCGTGCCCCCCTTCAAGCTTGATGCCGCGCACACCACAAGCAGTACGCCCCATGGCTCGTACATTGGATTCCTTGAAGCGCACCGCTTTGCCGGAACTGCTGAAGAGCATCACATCCTGGTCACCGTCGGTGATATCGACACCGATCAGTTTGTCCCCATCGCGCAGATCCACGGCAATAATGCCATTGGCCCGAGGCCGGGAGAAAGCCTCCAGCGGCGTCTTTTTCACCGTACCGGAACTGGTCGCCATGAAGACATAACGGTCATCGGTATATTCACGCACCGGCAGAATGGCATTGATGCGCTCATCCCCTTCCAGCGGCAGCAGATTAACCATCGGTTTACCGCGCGCGTTACGGCCCGCCTGGGGCAATTCATAGACCTTCAGCCAATAGATCTTGCCGCGATTGGAGAAGCAGAGAATCGTGTCGTGGGTGCTGGCAACGAACAGCTTATCGATAAAATCCTCATCCTTGGTCGCTGTCGCCATCTTACCCTTGCCGCCCCTGCGCTGGGCCTGATAGGTGGTGATGGGCTGGGCCTTGGCATAACCGCCGTGGGAGAGAGTCACCACCACATCCTCTTCGGTGATCAGGTCTTCCAGGGTCAGATCCAGCCGATTCTGCAGGATCTCGGTGCGCCGTTCGTCGCCATACTGCTCGCGGATGGCCAACAGCTCATCACGGATCACCTGCATCAGGCGGTTCGGATTACCGAGGATGTCGAGCAGATCGGCAATCTTCTCCAGCAGCTCCTCGTACTCCTTGATGATCTTGTCCTGCTCAAGGCCGGTCAGACGATGCAGCCGCAGGTCGAGGATCGCCTGGGCCTGTACCTCAGTAAGACGATAACCCTCGTCGGTCAGACCAAATTCCGACGCCAATCCTTCCGGCCTGGTGCTCCCGGCACCGGTCCGTTCGAGCATCGACTCCAACGCCCCGGATTTCCAGTGTCGCGCCAACAACGCTTTTTTGGCCTCGGCAGGACTGGATGCCTTTTTGATCAGTTCAATGACTTCGTCGATGTTGGCGAGTGCAACCGCCAGTCCTTCGAGCACATGCGCACGGTCGCGCGCCTTACGCAGCTGAAACAGGGTTCTGCGGGTCACCACCTCACGGCGGTGACGAATGAAGAATTCGAGCAGTTGCTTGAGATTCAGCAGGCGGGGCCGGCCATCCACCAAGGCAACCATGTTGATGCCGAATACACTCTGCATTGCGGTGTGCTGGAAGAGATTATTCAGCACCACCTCCGCCACCTCGCCACGGCGCAGAGTGATGACCACGCGCATGCCATCCTTGTCGGACTCGTCGCGCAGCTCGGTAATGCCTTCGATCTTCTTCTCTTTCACCAGCTCGGCGATGCGCTCCAGCATGCGCGCCTTGTTCACCTGGTAGGGTAATTCATGGACGATAATCGATTGCCGATTGTTGGACGGATCGGTCTCGATCTCGGTGCGCGCCCGCATATAGATGCGGCCACGGCCTGTATGATAGGCCTCGTGAATGCCCAGGGCGCCGTTGATAATGCCCGCCGTCGGGAAATCAGGACCGGGCACATGCTGCATCAGTTCATCGATGGTGATCTGGTCGTTGTCGATCAGCGCCACACAGGCGTCGATCACCTCGGTCAGATTGTGAGGCGGCACATTGGTGGCCATGCCCACGGCAATACCGGCAGAGCCATTGACCAGCAGGTTGGGAACCCTGGCCGGCAGAACACTGGGTTCATGTTCCGTTTCGTCATAGTTGGCAACGAAATCGACCGTATCCTTGTCCAGATCGTCCAGCATGGTGTGGGCGATCTTCGACATACGAACTTCGGTGTATCGCATGGCCGCAGGTGAATCCCCGTCCACCGAGCCGAAGTTACCCTGACCATCCACCAGCAGGTAGCGCATGGAGAAGGGCTGAGCCATTCGCACCATGGTGTCATAGACCGCAGTATCGCCATGGGGATGATATTTACCGATGACGTCGCCGACGATACGCGCCGATTTCTTATAGGGCTTGTTCCAGTCGTTGCCGAGTTCGTTCATCGCGAAGAGAACACGGCGGTGGACCGGCTTGAGGCCGTCGCGGACATCCGGCAGTGCGCGCCCCACGATTACGCTCATGGCGTAATCGAGATAGGACTGACGCATCTCGTCTTCCAGGTTGACCGGCAGGATTTCTTTGGCGAATTCGCTCATGGACGTCTGCTATCTTTCGCGGGCACGAATTTAGGCGTTTGTCCCAAGGCAATCAATACCTGGACAGACGTCTAAGGGGCGTTATAAAAAGCGAATTATACCATAGCTACCGCCCCCGCTGCTGTATAAAAAACGTCTGAAATCGATTTTCAGGCCGTCTCAGCCTACTTTTCCATCAATTCACGCATCTTTTTTGCGTTCGGCGAGTGAACAACGCCCTTCTCGGTGACAATAGCGTCGACCAGCCCGGCGGGGGTCACATCAAAAACCGGGTTCCAGACCCCTGCCCCTTCAGCGCCGATGCGCTTATCCCCGCAGGAGAGGAGCTCATCCCCATCCCTGACTTCAATGGGGATATCCTCTCCGGAAGCCGCCTGCATATCGATGGTGGAGGTCGGCGCCGCCACCATGACCTTCACCCCATGGAACTTCGCCGCAACGGCGAGACCATAGGTGCCGATCTTGTTTGCCACATCCCCGTTTGCGGCAATGCGGTCGGAACCGACGATAATCCATCCGATACCGCCTTGAGACATACGACTCGCCGCCGCGCCATCAGCCAGCAGGGTCACGGGGATGCCGTCCTGCAGCAGCTCCCAGGCAGTGAGACGGGATCCCTGCAGCCAGGGCCGCGTCTCATCCGCGAACACCTGATCGATCAACCCGGCAGCATGGGCGCTGCGGATCACCCCAAGGGCGGTACCGTATCCACCGGTGGCGAGCGCCCCGGCATTACAGTGGGTAATGACCCCGGTGGGTCCATCGATCAACGAGGCACCCAACGCCCCCATGCCCCGGTTTGCCGCCACATCCTCTTCATGGATGACCACGGCTTCCGCCAGCAGGGCGGCTTCAGGGTTCTCTGCCTCAGGCAGATCGTCTATCAACGACTGCATCCGATCGAGCGCCCAAAAGAGATTCACGGCGGTAGGCCGTGACTGGCGCAGTTTCTCCAGTCCCGGGCCTATCCGTTGCTTCCACTCCGATGCCGCAGACGCAAATGCATCCCTGCCCGCCAGCACCACGCCGTAAGCCGCTGTGACGCCGATTGCCGGTGCACCACGAACCACCATATTCCGAATGGCATCTGCCGTTGCGGCAGCACTGCTCAGCTCCAGATAGTCGGCTGCTGCGGGCAGATAACGCTGATCCAATAACCAGAGCCGGTCTTCACGCCAGACAATCGCAGTATCGGGTGTGGGCTCAATCTTTCTATCTGGTGCTTCCATCTTTAGGGTTCCCGTGGCAAATTTGGCGCTATTTAGGCAAATTCAATAAAAAAGGCAAGATTACCCTATGCCCTCTACTGTCGATACCCTGATCCACGCACAGTGGATCATCCCTGTCGTGCCGGAAAACCTGGTACTGGAAAATCATTCACTCGCCATCGAGGGGGGGCGCATTCTCGACATTCTGCCGACCTTGGAGGCGCGGGAAAAATATTTGGCCGCCAATGAGCTTGAATTGACCGGGCACGCGCTTATCCCCGGCCTGATCAACGCCCATACTCATGCTTCCATGTCACTCCTGCGGGGTCTGGCCGACGACCTGCCCCTGATGACCTGGCTCAACGAGCATATCTGGCCTGCCGAGGGGCGCTGGATAAGTGAAGAGTTTGTCCACGACGGCACCCAGCTCGCAATAGCGGAGATGCTGCGCGGCGGCACCACCTGCTTCAATGACATGTACTTTTTCCCGGACGTCGCAGGGCGCGCTGCCGATGCGGCGGGAATACGGGCCGTTGTGGGGCTCATCGCCATCGATTTTCCTTCGGCCTGGGCCACGGATGCCGATGACTACCTGCATAAAGGTCTGGAGGTACATGACCAGTTTCGTGGCAATAACCTGATCCATACCGCCTTCGCCCCTCATGCACCCTACTCCGTCTCCGATGAACCCCTGGAGCGCATCCGGGTACTGGCAGACGAGCTGGAGATTCCGGTACATATCCATCTGCACGAAACAAACGACGAGATTGTGCAGGGGCTGCAGAATCACGGAAACCGCCCGATGCAGCGCCTGCAAGAGCTGGGACTGCTCACCCCTTCGTTGATGGCCGTGCATATGACCCATCTGGAAGCGGGTGAGATCGAGACCTTTGCTGACGGAGGCGGCCACGTCGTCCACTGCCCCGAATCAAACCTCAAACTGGCCAGCGGCTTCTGCCCGGTCAGCCGTCTGATGAAAGCCGGGGTGAATGTCGCCTTGGGTACCGACGGGGCTGCCAGCAACAACGACCTCGACATGTTCAGCGAGATGCATACCGCTGCACTGCTGGCAAAGGGCGTGGCGGAGGATGCCAGTGCCGTACCAGCCGCAAGCGCACTCTCCATGGCTACCATCAATGGCGCCCGGGCACTGGGCCTGGGTGATGTGACTGGCTCACTGGAGGCTGGCAAGTCGGCGGATCTGGTGGCGGTGGACCTGCAACGGCTCAACACTCAGCCGGTGTACCATCCCATCTCCCAGCTGGTTTATGCGGCAAGCCGCGAACAGGTCAATCATGTCTGGGTTGCCGGCCGCGAACTGCTGCGTGATGGAGCGCTTACGACCATCGACGAGGCCAGCGTCATTTCACGCGCCAATCAATGGCAGCAGAAAATCGCTGAAGCTTGATCTATGTCGATGATTCCCTTATTTTCTGGCGACTGTCAGGCACTCAAGCTTCGGAGTTCAAGCCATCCTGAAAAGATGAAGGGGGACGTATAATTCATCAGGTAGGGTGCGCTGTGCGCACCATGATTGCTTGTTCTGGTGCGCACAGCGCACCCTACGTTTGCCATATCCCATGCCAACATCATCACAAACTCCGAAACTTGGGTTAGGAATTAACCCGTATTCAAGTTTCAGAGTTGAAAACCGATACAGAGTGGTATTCCATACTTCATCTTTACAAAAAATAACATTACCACTCGACCCCAGACATCAAAATAAACCGTCTTCCTTATTGCTGCCGGGCAGCCATACCCATAGTCAGCGAAAGAAAGATCCAGGACGAAACAATAATCGGAGCGACTTTAGTCAATGAAACGGAACATACACCTGATCGCAGCAGCCCGGCCCAACTTTATGAAGATCGCGCCGCTCTACCACGCACTCGCCAAAGAGTCGTGGGCCGATCCGAAAATCGTGCATACGGGCCAGCACTATGATCTGAACATGTCCGATGCCTTTTTTCATGACCTGCAACTCCCGGAGCCACATATCCATTTGGGCGCAGGCACCGGCAGCCACGCAGAACAGACGGGCAAGGTCATGATGGCCTATGAGAAGATCGTGTTGGAACACAAACCAGACATGGTAGTGGTGGTCGGCGACGTCAACTCAACCATCGCCTGCACGCTGGCAGCCACCAAGGTCGTCTACGACCCCGATGACACCAGCAGCTTGAATCGTCCGCTGGTCGCTCACCTCGAGGCTGGTCTGCGCTCTTTCGACCGCAGCATGCCTGAAGAGGTAAACCGTCTGGCAACAGATGTGCTGGCGGACATTCTCTGGACCCCCTCTTCAGACGGGGACGAACACCTGCTGCATGAAGGCGTCGCCAGGGAGAAGATCATCCGGGTCGGCAACATCATGATCGATTCACTGGAGATGATGCGAGACAAGATCGAAGCTGACCCGGCTTATACCGATTTGGGGCTGGAAAAGGGGGAATATGCCGTCGTCACCCTGCATCGACCGGCCAATGTGGATAACCCGACATCCTTGAAGTCGCTCTGCGACATGTTGACCCATCTTGCCAAAGCGCTGACCATCGTCTTCCCGGTTCACCCGAGAACACGCAAGAATCTGGAGAGCACCGGGCTGCTGGCATCGATTTCAGACAATCCCAACATCAAATTGCTGGGGCCGCAGAACTACATCAGTTTCATGAATCTGGTCTTCAACTGCCGTATCGCCATCACTGACTCCGGCGGTCTGCAGGAAGAGACAACCTATCTCGGCATCCCCTGTCTGACCCTTCGCCCCAATACTGAACGGCCGATTACCATCACCCAGGGCACCAACCAGCTCAGCACCCTGGAGAGTATCGAAGGACAGATCGACGCAGTGCTCCGAGGCGAATCAGGAAAAGGCAGCGCACCCGATCTCTGGGACGGCAAGACCGCCGGGCGGGTGGTCGATTCGATCAAATCGTTGTTGGACACATAGCGTCATGGTGCGCGGGTTGCACCCTACTGTCCGAGATTGTAAGGTGCGCCATGCGCACCGACATTCCAAGATTTCGTCAGGCGTAATCGTCTACCAGACCATTCGACATCCGCCTTGTCGCTTGGGGTTCTCCTGACTCCGGCAAGTTCGCGGATTCACCACCAATACCTACACTTTCTCCCCTGCCTCGACCTTCAGCACCGGGTTGCGCATCTTGGTTCTCACGCTGCCCCACGTCCACGTTGGCCAGGTTCAGATTGGCTTCACCCAACATATCACGCAAACGGGGTATCGCGGCCTCCAGGGCCTCCCTCGTCAGGGGTTGCTGAGCGATGAAACTTACGCTGGCCTGGTCATTTTGCACGGAGATGCGGATCTCCATCGGCCCCATATTCGGTGGTGTCAGCTTTACTTCAGCACTCTGGATATTGCGGCCGAGCATCCACTGAATGCGTTCTCCTACGGCCTGATCCCATCCCGGCTGGCTGACAGGCACATCGACCCGCAGCATCTCCATGCCCGGTCGGGCAGCAGTGCCGCCACCCACTGCCTGGAATCCGGCCAGGCTGAATCCACCGGTAATTTCTCCAACTGTCCTGCCCTCAAGGGCAACACCTTCTGAAACCCTGCCCAAACCGGCCAGGTCACCTTTCGCCGCTCCCTGGGCCAGTTGTCCGAGCATCAACGCAGTTTTCATGTCAGCCTGGGCGTCCGTACCGATGGGGGGCAGCGCTGCCTGCAAGCCAGAGGTGTCTGTCAATTGGATAGCAGCTTGCGGCATTGTCTTGCCGTTTGCAGCGGGATTGAACGGCAGCAGGTTGCCGCCGGTGGCTATAAATGGGGTCAGTTTGTCACTCCCCTCTACACCCGGCATCAGCGGCAGAGCAATGACTACCCCCTCTTCGAGGTCGTCGATCATCTCCTGCATCTGCTGATCAAAAGGGTTTTCCGGCGCGCTGTCCGGTGATACAGCTGACTGATTACCGCCTTTTCCTGATGAGGCACCGGAGAGCGTGGTGGCTCCCTGGCTGGCGGGTAGTGCGGGTAACTGAAGCATAAACACGGCCTGTCATACGAATCCTGACAGATAACCAGCATAAACCGGGCCAGATTGACTCCGACCCCTTAGCAGTCATGGTGCGCACAGCGCACCCTACAAAAGATCTTTTTTGCTCGCCCGGCGCCACTTGGCCGACTGGAGACGCCACTCTTCATCATTTTCCAGTGCCACCAGCAGCTCAATGCGCAACAGTTCACCACGCCATTGGCTCAGCGCCTCACTACCCACAGGAGCGGTACCGGCAATGCCTGCAAACAGCACGACCTGCGCCTGCGCATCCTCAAGCAACTCCACCTGGTCGATCCGGTAGACGACATGAATCGATTTGTGCCGTAGAAAATAACCCGCCAGCAGGCGCCTGATCTCATGCCGGGTACGCCTTCTGCCATCAGAATACTGCTCCGAGATCAGTGCTGCTGCACCGCTCAGGTCCCGGCCCTCCACCGCGACCTCACCTCTGGCGACGAACTGCCGGACCTGGTCTTCCGGTGACAGGTAGGGGGGTATCGCTGCATCCTGCCAGCAGTATCAGTACCCAAAATAGCGGCAGGCGAAGCGACCAGTCCAAGGGGTTACCTCAACCCAAGTACGTCCTGCATGTCGAAGATTCCTGCCTCCTGGTTGACGATCCAGTTCGCTGCTCTTGCAGCGCCCTTGGCAAAGGTCATCCGGTTGGAAGCCTTGTGGACGATCTCCACACGCTCACCCTCATCAACAAACCAGACCGAATGCTCACCAATGATATCGCCGGCACGAATAGTCTCGAAGCCGATGGTTTTGGTATCGCGCGCGCCTGTCATGCCTTCCCGGCCATAGACCGCACACTCTTTCAGGTCACGTCCCAAGGCATCCGCTACCACTTCCCCCATACGCAGCGCAGTACCGGATGGTGCATCCACTTTGTGGCGATGGTGGGCTTCGATAATCTCGATGTCCGTATCTTCCCCCATCACCTTGGCGGCAATCTGCAGTAGATTGAAGCAGAGATTCACTCCAACACTCATATTCGGCGCAGTGACGATGGGAATCATCCTGGAAGCATCCACCAGATCTTTCTTTTCAGTATCGCTCAGGCCCGTGGTGCCGATCACCATGCTTTTGCCCGCAGTCATACAGACTTCAAGATGTTTCATGGTGGCTTTGGGGGCAGTGAAGTCGATCACCACATCAAAATCATCCACCACATCCTCCAGCGAGTCGGCGATGGAAACACCAAGATTTCCGATACCGATCATCTCTCCGGCATCCATGCCGAGCACATTACTGTCCAACCGCTCGGTTGCCGCGCTCAGGACCAGTCCTTCCGCTTCATTCACTGCCTGAATCAGCGTCCTTCCCATACGCCCTGCCGCACCTACAATGGCTACACGCGTCATATTATTATCCTCTCAGTTGCTCGGTTAACCAGCGGATCATCAGCCCGTTATGGCAGTTATATAACTAAAAGCCCATTCCTTCAAAAAACTTCTTTACACCATCCACCCAGGTGCTGGACTGAGGACTGTGCTTACTGCCACCTTTTTTCATGGTTTCATCAAATTTTCTCAGCAACTCTTGCTGCTCATCTGTCAGGTTTACCGGTGTCTCCACCTGCACCCTGCAGAGCAGATCACCCACCGCACCGCCACGTACCGGCTTCACCCCCTTGCCGCGCATGCGGAACATACGATCGGTCTGGGTCCCTGCCGGGATCTTGAGCATTACCTTACCACCGAGGGTCGGCACTTCAAGCTCCCCCCCCAGCGCCGCGACGGAAAAACTGATCGGCACTTCACAATAGAGGTGGTTGTCCTCCCGTTTGAATATTCCGTGGGGTTTAACCACGACCTGCACATAGAGGTCGCCTGAAGGACCGCCATTCTCGCCGGCCTCACCCTCACCGGAAAGACGAATACGGTCACCGGTATCGACCCCTGGCGGCACTTTCACCGAAAGGGTCTTGTGCTCCTGCACCCGACCCTGACCATGACAGCTTGTACACGGATTATCGATGACGGAGCCCTTTCCATGACAGCGTGGACAGGTCTGCTGCACAGAGAAGAATCCCTGCTGCATACGTACCTGACCCTGTCCTCCGCAAGTATCGCAGATCTTGGGCTTGGAACCCTTCTTTGCACCCGTGCCACCACAGGTATCACACTTGACCAGCGTGGGCACCCGAATCTTCACGGTGGTGCCAGAGACGGCATCTTCCAATGAAAGCTGCAGGTTGTAGCGCAGATCGGAACCACGCTGTACACGAGAACCGCCACCGCCGCCTCGGGCACCACCGAAGATATCGCCGAACACGTCGCCGAAGATATCACTGAAATTTGCGTTGCCGCCGCCGAATCCTCCTGGGCCGCCGCCCATGCTGGAATCGACACCGGCATGTCCAAACTGGTCATAGGCAGCCCGCTTCTGGGCATCGGAGAGAATCTCGTAGGCCTCTTTGGCCTCCTTGAAACTCTTTTCAGCCTTACCCGCCTCGTCTCCGGTATTCCGATCAGGATGGTACTTCATGGCGAGACGCCGGTAGGCCTTCTTTATCTCGGCCTCACTGGCGTTCTTTTGTACACCCAGTACTTCGTAGTAATCGCGTTTAGACATGCGCTGTTGAACCGAACTTCAAACTCATATGATATATGAAACGCAAAGCGTTCCCCCAATAAATGCCAAAACCGCGCACCAACCGAAGGGTCGATGCGCGGTGTTTCAGCAAGGCATTCCGGCCTTATTTTTTGTCGTCTTTGACCTCTTCGAACTCGGCATCGACCACATCGTCGTCGGCACCACCCTGGGCACCGGCGTCGTTGTCTGCTGCGCCGGCAGCACCCGCTGCTTCGGCGGCGCCCGCGTCACCACCCTGCTGGGCGTAGAGACGTTCGGCCATTTTCGACGAGGCATCGGTGAGTACCTTGGTCTTCGCCTCGATCGCATCCTTGTCGTTGCCTTTCATCACCTCTTCGAGGTCTTTGATCGCCGCTTCGATGGTATCCTTCTCACCGGCTTCCAGCTTGTCTTCGCCAAGCTCTTCCATCGATTTTCTGGTGGCATGAATCATATTGTCCGCCTGGTTGCGAACCGTTGCCAGCTCCTGGAACTGACGATCCTCATCGGCATGCGCCTCGGCGTCCTTCACCATGCGGTCAACCTCATCATCACTCAGACCGGAGGAGGCTTTAATGATAATCGACTGTTCCTTACCGGTCGCCTTGTCTTTGGCTGAAACGTTGAGGATGCCGTTGGCATCGATATCGAAGCTCACCTCGACCTGCGGTACACCACGAGGCGCCGGAGGAATGTCGGTCAGATCGAAACGACCCAGGGATTTATTGGCCCCCGCCTGCTCCCGCTCACCCTGCAGTACATGCACGGTTACCGCGGTCTGATTGTCATCGGCAGTGGAGAAAACCTGGGACGCACTGGTCGGGATGGTGGTGTTCTTGTCGATCAGTTTGGTCATCACGCCACCCAGGGTTTCAATACCCAGGGAGAGCGGAGTTACGTCGAGCAGCAGCACGTCCTTGACCTCACCACCCAATACACCACCCTGGATAGCGGCGCCGATGGCCACCGCCTCATCCGGATTGACGTCTTTACGCGGTTCCTTGCCGAAGAAAGCCTGTACCTGCTCCTGTACCTTGGGCATACGACTCTGGCCACCGACCAGGATCACCTCGTCGATATCGGAGGTGGAGATGCCTGCATCCTTGAGGGCGATCTTGCAGGGGTCGATGGTGCGAGTCACCAGATCATCCACCAGCGACTCCAGCTTGGCGCGGATCAGCTTGATGTTGAGATGCTTGGGACCGGTCTGATCCGCCGTGATATAGGGCAGATTGATATCGGTCTGCTGGCTGCTGGAGAGTTCCACCTTGGCCTTCTCCGCACCCTCTTTCAGGCGCTGCAAGGCCAGGGGGTCATTGCGCAGGTCGACGCCCTGATCTTTTTTGAACTCATCGACCAGGAAGTCGATGATGCGCATGTCGAAGTCTTCACCACCGAGAAAAGTATCACCGTTGGTGGAGAGCACCTCGAACTGGTGTTCGCCATCAATCTCGGCGATTTCGATGATCGAGATATCGAAAGTGCCGCCGCCCAGATCATAGACCGCCAGAGTCTGGTCGCCGCGCTTCTTGTCCATGCCGTAGGCCAGGGCCGCAGCAGTGGGCTCGTTGATGATGCGCTTGACGTCGAGACCGGCGATACGGCCGGCATCTTTGGTGGCCTGACGCTGGGAGTCGTTGAAGTAGGCCGGAACGGTGATGACCGCTTCGGTCACGTCTTCACCGAGGTAGTCCTCAGCGGTCTTCTTCATCTTCTGCAGGATCTTGGCTGCGATCTCCGGCGGGGCCATCTTTTTGCCACTGATATCGACCCAGGCGTCGCCATTGTCGGCTTTGACAATCTTGTAGGGCACCATATCCATGTCGCGCTGCACCACATCGTCCTTAAACATACGACCGATCAGGCGCTTGATGGCAAACAGGGTGTTATCGGGGTTGGTAACCGCCTGACGCTTGGCCGACTGACCCACCAGGATCTCACCATCATTCGCATAGGCGATGATGGAGGGGGTGGTACGATCACCTTCGCTGTTTTCGATCACCTTTGCGGCATCACCTTCCATCACTGCCACGCAGGAGTTGGTGGTACCCAGATCGATTCCTATGATCTTGCCCATGTCTCTCTATCTCCGAATTCTATATCTAAATTAATGTGTTAATTCTTGCTAACTGACTCTATAGATGGGGTCAGCCGAAAAAACTTCAAGCCTGTTCATCAACGGGTGCGGACGGCGCCTTGGAAACCATCACCATTGCCGGACGAATGAGGCGGCCATTCAGGCGGTAACCCTTCTGCACAACAGCCACTACCGTATTGGGCTCCACGTCATCCCGCTCCTGCATCGACATCGCCTGATGGAATTCCGGATTGAAGGTCTCACCCGTAGGATCGACCTGCTCCACACCATTCTTCTCCATCACGCTGCTGAGCAGCCTGAGGGTCAGCTCCGTGCCTTCCCGCAGCTTCTCCACATCGGCGCTCTCTTCCTGCGCGGCCTGATGACCCAACTCCAGACTGTCCCAGACCTGCAGCAGGTCCTGGGAGAATTTGTCCAGCGCGAATTTATGGGCATTTTCCAGATCGCGTTCCTGGCGCTTACGCAGATTATCCATCTCGGCACGTGTACGCATCAGCTGATCCCAGTGATCGTCGGCCTTGCTGCGGGCGTCTTCCAGCAACTTCGTCAACGCCTCCGGGGAGTCCTCCCCGTTGCTGACGACTTCGCCCTCAACCACGGTTTCCGCGGCCTTCTCTTCGCTCACATCCTCTACCTTATCTATCTCTTCGCTGGACTCTGCCGGCTGATCCTTATCCATCTCTTACTTAACCTCTGAATCTCAATATTTTGCTCTGAATTACCCGACAAATTGGGGTTGCTATCTGTTTTTCAAGGCCGCACCCAAAATCTTTGCCGTGACATCGACAATCGGGATCACCCTTTCATACTCCATGCGGGTTGGGCCAATGACAGCCAGCATACCCACCACATCTTCATCCACTTGGTAAGGGGCGGTCACGATCGAACAACCGTTAAGCATCTGAAAACCCGACTCCTCACCAATGAATATCTGCACCCCATCGGCATTGTGGAACTGATCGAGCAGATGAAGGATCTCGCGCTTCTCGGCAAAGGCATCGAACAGTTTGCGCAGCTGCTGCAGACTGGCCAGATCCTCGAACTCCATCAGATTGGTCTGCCCGGCAATGAGACAATCTTCGCGCGGTGCGCTCGCATCGACCACCTCTCCCGCCATCTCCAGCGCCTGGGCCATGGTCTGATCGAAACTTTCACGGGCGGCATTCAGCTCTTCCAGCACCCGGCTACGCACCTTCTCCATCTCCAGCCCGGAGAAGGAGTGGTTGAGGAAATTGGCGGCCTGATCCAACTCCAGGCGGGTAAAATCCCGATGGGTATTGAGGATGCGGTTAGCCACCTCGCCATTATTGGTTACCAGGATCGCCAACACCCGATTTTCGGATAGCGGCAGGAACTCGATCTGACGGAATGCCGTGCGTTCCCGCCTCGGGACCGTCACAACCCCGGCCATGTGCGTCACGCCGGAGAGCAGTTGCGAGGCCGAGGTCAGCAGGTTACCCGCATCACCGGAATAAGCCAGCTCCGAGCGAATGCGTTCAACCTCTCCCGCCTGCAGCCGCTGCACAGTGAGCAGAGAGTCGATGAACATGCGAAAACCGGTCACAGTGGGAATCCGCCCGGCCGAGGTATGTGGCGACGCCACCAGCCCGAGATCCTCCAGGTCGCACATCACATTGCGGATGGTCGCAGGACTCAGATCCATCCCGGCATCCTTCGCCAGCGTTCTGGAACCCACGGGCTGACCATCACGGATATAGCGTTCAATCAGCACTTTGAGAAAGTGCTGGGCACGTTCGCCAACCCCGCTTTCACTGATTACCTTCTTCGTTGCCAAAAAGCCCTCCGCAAAGGCACACTGTTAGCACTCTTTTATATCGAGTGCCAAAACCGGGTGAAAACTAGCAACTCACCCCTTTTGAGTCAAGGAATATAAGCCTTCTGAATGCTTGGATTGGTCTGAAGCACATGCTAAGTTTCCTTGAATAAAACCGATGATTCCCGGCACTAAGGAGCCGCTAATAAAATGAACCAGCCTTTCCAGCGCATCGGATTGATCGGCAAGCACGGAGACCCTACCGTCAAGGCGACAACCCGTCGTCTCTGGGATTTCCTCTCCCGGCGCGGTCACGAGGTACTGCTGGAAGAGGCCACCTGCAAACTGCTGGAGGGACGACCCCTGCCCGGCATTCCCGAAATCGACCTACCCAGTAACAGTGACCTGGTGATCGTAGTGGGCGGTGACGGCACTCTGCTGCACGCTGCCCGTGTACTGGCAGACCAGGACACCCCCATTCTCGGTATAAATCTTGGCAGACTCGGTTTTCTCGCTGATATCTCACCCGAAGAGATGCTGCCCCATCTCGACGCCATTCTGGCTGGGGATTACGATGAGGAGCGACGCTTCATGCTGCAGGCCTCCATCGGTGAGGACAAGGGTTCGAGTGATGCCATTCCTGCATTCAATGACGTGGTGGTGCACAAGTGGAATATTGCCCGCATGATCGAATTCGAGACCTATATCAACGGCAAACTGGTCAATGATCAGCGCTCTGATGGTCTCATCATCTCCACACCGACCGGTTCCACTGCCTACGCTCTCTCCGGCGGTGGCCCCCTGCTGATGCCCTCGCTCAATGCTCTGGTGTTGGTCCCCATCTGCCCCCATACTCTGAGCAACCGCCCCATCGTGGTGGACGGTGACAGCGAAGTGGAGATTCACCTGGCCCAGGGTCATGCGGAACATGTCCGGGTCACCTGTGACGGCCAGGCCACGCTCCCGGTGGTGGAGGGGGATATAATCCGCATCCGCAAGGCGAAGCACCCGGTTCGACTGATCCATCCCCGTGGACACGATCACTACAATCTCCTGCGCGCCAAGTTGGGCTGGGGCTGATGCTGACGCAGATATATGTTCGTAATCTGGCCATCGTTGCAGCACTGGAGCTGGACCTTTTTTCCGGACTGAGCGCTCTCACCGGTGAGACCGGGGCGGGTAAATCTATCCTGATCGATGCCCTTGGTCTGGCCCTCGGCGGCAAAACAGACAACAGCATGATCAGGAACGGCAGTGAACGAGCCGAAATCACCGCCATCTTCGATATCTCCGCCCTGCCGGAGATCCACAGCTGGCTCCAGGATCACTCCCTAGACGATGAGAACGACTGCCTGCTACGACGAGTGCTCTCCAGAGAGAGCCGCTCCCGCGCCTATATCAACGGTCGCCCTGTCCCTATCCAACAGGTCCAGGAACTGGGGCAACGTTTGGTGCAGATTCATGGCCAGCACGCGCATCAATCACTACTGCGCCCCCACTATCAGCGGCGTCTGCTCGATGCCTACGGGGGCCATCTTGGCCTGACAAAAACAGTCGATGAGTCATTCAGAGACTACCGCAAATCATTTGAACAACTGGAAACCCTGCTGGCCGCTGCTGCAGACCGGGCCTCCCGACTGGACCTGCTGCGATTTCAGGCCGATGAATTGTCGCAGCTTGGTGCTTCCGCCGCAGAGATCAAGACGCTGGACAGAGACCACAAACGCCTGAGCCATCTGGAGCGACTGCGTTTTGGGTGCGGAGCGGTGATCGATGGGCTCGATGAGAACGAGCCGTCACTGCGCAGCCAACTCGCACGTCTGAGTGATGAACTCAGCGCACTGCAGGAGCTGGACAGCAATCTCGAAGAACCCGGGGAAATGCTGGCAAGCGCCCTGATTCAGGTGGATGAGGCCCTGATCAGCCTGCGCAACTATCTCTCAGGTCTTGAACTCGATCCCGAAAGCCTGCAGCAGGTGGAAGCGCGCATCGGCGCACTGCATGACATGGCGCGAAAATACCGGGTCAGCCCGGAGAGACTCCCCCAGCGTCTGCAGCAGATCCTGCAGGAGCTGGCGCAGTTGGAGAACGCCGATGTAGAGCTGGAGACCCTGTCCGTTTATGTTGAAAAACAGCGGGAGGCGTTTTTAGGGCAGGCGAAAAAACTGAGCGGCAAGCGCCGTCAGGCCGGCAAACGACTGGCTCAGGAGATCAGTGCTGCCATGCAACAACTGGGTATGCCCGGTGGACGTTTCGATGTCACCCTAAAGGGGATCAACGCAGCAGACGCCAACGGCTCGGGGCTTGAGCAGATCGAATTCATGGTCTCCGCCAATCCAGGCATGCCTCTGCAGCCCCTTAACAAGGTGGCCTCCGGCGGTGAACTCTCCCGCATCAGTCTGGCCATCCAGGTCGCCACCATCCGTTACGGCGACACCCCGACCCTCGTATTCGATGAGGTCGACGTCGGCATCGGCGGCAGTGTGGCTGAGATCGTAGGCCAGATGCTGCGCACCCTCGGCGAGTCCAGGCAATTTCTCTGCGTCACCCACTTGCCCCAAGTAGCGGCACAGGCTTTGAACCACCTCCAAGTGCAGAAAAGCACGACCAATAAGCTGACCCGCACGGAGATCACCCCACTGGGGGATGAGAGCCGAATCCAGGAGATCGCCCGCATGTTGGGCGGTATCAAAATAACTGAACAGACGCTCGCCCACGCTGAAGAGATGATCTCCCTCGCGGACAGGCGGTAATCACTCCAGTGGGCGTATTGTAAACAATCATCACTTCCTGGCCTCATTATCCAGCCCCCCGCCATTTCATTGTGCTTTTGTGACACACTTCCCAGCTCTTGCCCATCAGGACACTATCCCGAAGACCTGAATGATGATTTGGCGGACAGATCCAACCCGATGTAAAATTAGGTTTCATGCCCTATCATAAGAACCTCGCTGCGCGTTATTCTGAGTTCTATACAAAGTAGCCACAAGATTAAAAGTGTAGTTATGAAAGTTCAAAAGCAGAGCAACGATACCCCTATTGAGCAATCATTCATCGCAACCTGTGCAATGCCCCAGAAGACAGACTACAGGCCACTGAAAGTCGCCCTGCTCGATATCAACGAGCGCCTCGAAAACAGATTGCGGTACTTCTTCTCAGACAGATGTCAGGGCGACTATGTCGTAGCTGTGGATCCACAGTCCGCCGACATCTGCCTTATCGACCTGGATGGCCTTCGTGGTAAGTCTTATTGGGCAAAACACGCAGAGCGCCAACGCAGCTGCCCTGCTATTCTGCTCTCCCTACATAAGACGGAGGTAGAAAACGCAAAATGGCTGCAAAAACCATTGCAGGCAGATCTTCTGCACAGTGAGCTGGAAAAAATCCGCGAGAAACTGCATCTCCAACAGAGGCAAGTGGCACCGGTCTCCCTGCCCAAATCATCTGCTGAAGCTGAGCTGGCGCTTACCGGCCACCATCAGGAGCTACGGCATAAAATCAAATTGCTACAGGCGCTGTTGAAAAAAGAGAAGATCAGACGCGCCCAATTGTATGCATACAAGCAAGGTGGGCAGACCAATAACCCACCGCTTCTGAGCGAACCTGCCGATGCGACAACCAAGCAGATCTCAGTTGGCAAACAGGAAATAAAAACTGCTGCGCCATTCATCGGCTCAACACCTGACGTGGACCTGGATAATGAAACCCAGCTCGCCTGGGTGCAATACGATCCAAAAAGATTTCTGATCGGACGTGTACAGAAGGCCGTCAAGCTTGCTGAAACCTCCGGGCGGCCCGTCAGCATCTCAAGTAGCCACGGCTCAATTACCATTGTTCCTATGACCCGAGAAGTTTTGGTTGAAATTGACGGCCAACGGCTACAGTCGCTGGCCTCCCAACCAGTCAACGATGATGAATACCTGCTCTCTGTACAGGATTCAGTATGCGACATACCGGGCCAGACCCATCGCCGCCCCGTGGAAGCTTTTGTTTGGGAACTCACGCTCTGGACCAGCCTGGGACGGATTCCTGTCAACGTCAGCCCCAACAATACCGTCGTATTTAAACACTGGCCCAATCTGACGCGTTTGCAGATTTTTCCCCAAGCCACTCGAATTGCTGCACTTTGGGCAAAACAGGCACACACGCTGGCCAGCACCGCCCAGGCATTGGAAATCCCGCAACGTTATGTTTTTTCCTTCTTCAGCGCCGCTCATGCAATCGGACTGGCAACCACGGAGGAAAGCATAAATGAGGAAATCGCCACCGAAGATAACCCCGTCAAGTCCAACGGCAACAAAACATTGTTCCAAAAAATCCTGCGTCAGTTAAGCCTGCACTAGGAGGCTGTCAGATTATGGGAATCGTAGCGAGCAAGGTGGGAAATCGAGGCCAGTTTTTTGATCTTTTGAGGCGAATAGTGGACCTATTTAACGAAAAATATCGAAAAAATGGACCGATTTCCCACCGGCGCAGTAGATTCTTCCATAACCCGACAGTCTCCTAGGTCTGCCTCCCCTAACCACCTGATGGATAACTACAAAATACTCTTTGCTGGGCCGGTTAGTGCAGGTAAGACCACAGCAATCACCAGCGTCTGCACTACCCCTCCCCTGACTACCGAGGCCCAGGCTACCGACATATCCCGGGATTCCAAAACGACCACCACCGTCGCCATGGATTACGGGACAATGCAGCTGCCGGGAATTAAAACCCTTCATCTCTACGGCACACCTGGCGAAACACGCTTTGACTTCATGTGGGATATTCTGAGCAAGGGCAGTACTGGCCTGGTACTGCTCATCGACAACACCCATCCAGACCCCTTCAGTGAACTGCACTTTTTCCTCCGGGCATTCAAAAAGTTCACCAAAAAAAGTCGCATTGCCATCGGTATCACCAAAACAGACATCTGCATTACCCCCAGAATCAACGATTATCAGGCGCAACTACGGAACGTCCTTCCTAATATTCCCGTTTTTTCGGTAGATGCGAGAAACCAAATCGACGTAGCATTACTTATCGAAGCATTAGTGGTTTCATTGGATCTGGAATTTGCTGCCTGACTTGGAAAACTATCTTTTAACGCAGGGTTTGTTTGTACTCCCAACGCCCGCTGGTGCCTACTATTGTGTCTCTGCACCCGACCCGACATTAGCCAGAATCATGCTGCGCGCCATGATGGATGGGGAGTCGAGCCATCGTTTGACCCTGGAAAACTTGATATCCTGGAGCCAAGTCGACGAAGAAGAGACACTGGAGACGCTCTACAAAGCCCAGACCATGGGCTGGATCGAGGGTTTTGAAGAGAGACACGCAGCGCCGGAGGAAATCATCGAGCAGTTGTTGCCAAAATTGCTCCCAAAGCTTTCAGGCAGCGGCAAAGTCATTTTGGCGGATTATCAGGGATTTTCTATCTACTCCCTGGGTTTTTCCAACGAAACTGCGATTTATCTGTCCGCTATCAGCGCTGACATTGCCTCGATGCACGAACGCCGGCTCAACATTTTGCATGACAAGCTGGAATTCTGGACCAGCGCGTGGGCATTGGTGGACGCAGCAGGAAACAGCCAGGTTGGATTCTGGCCAATCTACATTGGTGAGCACCGATTCGTGCTCGTCATTGGCGGCGTACCACATCTTAATCAGCCGGTATTGACCCAGCTGATTTGGGCATTGAACAAACGTTATGGAAACCTGAATGGGTAAAAATACCTATCCTTGCCTTCGCACCATGCATTTAAGAGAAAACACTGTCGGTCACAAGGTCGAGAAATTCACCTCTCCCCGCCGGGGCTGTAAAGTAATGATAACAACAGAAATCTACAATAATTTTATAAAGTTGGGGACATAAACATGCGCTCAGACATGCTGAACTCTATATTGAGTGATCTTAACGGCACTTCAGCCGATATCGAAGCATCCGGGGTTATCTCAACGGATGGTTTGATGATGGCATCACAACTGCCTGCGGGAATGGATGAAGACAGGGTTGGCGCGATGAGTGCCGCCATGCTCTCATTGGGAGACCGTACCGCCCAGGAACTTGCCCGCGGCGAGCTCGAACAGGTCCTGGTGAAAGGCAACAAAGGTTACGTGCTTATGATGCACGCCGGAGAGGAGGCGGTAGTCACTGTGTTGGCAAAACCCACCGCAAAACTGGGTTTAATCTTTCTCGACGTAAAGCGTGCAACGGAAAACATCATCAAAATGATTTGATCCAAGACCTTGAGATCACCATTTGATGGCATCAAGTAGTCACTCACTGTCAATATTGATCGATGTCAGAGAGAGGCCGCATCTGTGGTAGACTTGGCGGAACGGGCGATTGGAGCCCTTATAACTGGCAACGAACCGGCACCGTACACTCTGGCAAAGCAAAGTGCGAGTCATCACCCACTCTGACCATGAGCATCAACTCCGGCGTGTTCGGGAGATCGATCCCGATATCGAGGCTGCGTTTCGTATTCCTGATGCAAAGCAACTCTGGTTGAACGCCGGCAACTGGTGGGAGCAGGCTTCGAGCTACCTGGCCCGGCAGATCACACATGAGCCTTCCGACCTGCGCTCTCATGTACAGCGAATTTATCTCCACTTACGTCTCAATGATGAGGCAGGCATCGCTGGCGCTCTGCTCGATTTGTATATTGCACTTGGAGACAAAGGACAGCCGCTGAGAACCCGCATGTTGATCGTCGTAGCGGATATACTGGAGTCCACCTGGACCGAGTTCTTCATCCACCACCAGGATTCAGGGGTGCTTTCATCGGACATCACCCCACCTGTCCGAACATCCATGCTCACACTCGGATTGACCGGAACGCCAAAGGTTATTTGCTGCAATAAGGGACAGTTACCATCCCCGGGGACAGGATCACCCCCTTGTCTGAAAATTGTCTCTGCCGCAAGGAATCAGGGGTAGTAGTGCTGGCTGAGCGTGAGAATCACAACTCCTTACACGGCGAGAACCGCTGGGAGACTGTCACTATTCCCGGCCCGGACATGAAGGGTTGTTGCAACGCCCATAGATAATCAGAGAGTGGTCCTCCATTTCAAATCCATGCTCTGCGGCAATCTCTTTTTGCCGTTCTTCAATAGTGGCATCCATAAACTCTTCAACCTTCCCACAGAGTACACAGACGATGTGATCGTGATGTTCTCCACGATCCAATTCAAATACTGCGTGCCCTCCCTCAAAATTATGCCGGGTAACCAAACCCGCTGTTTCAAACTGGGTCAACACCCGGTAGACAGTCGCCAGACCGATCTCTTCGCCCTTTTCCAGGAGCATCTTATAGACATCTTCGGCGCTGACGTGGCGGGGCACACTCGCTTCAAGTAGCTCAAGAATCTTTACCCTTGGCAGGGTAACCTTCAAGCCCGCTTTTCTAATTTCCTGATTATCCACTTATCACTACTCCGCCTTCGTGTTTTTCAGAAGGTGATGAGGTATCATCCAACATTGATTTTTATTGAATTGTACTCGTAATGCAAAAGATTCTCATCTCTCTTTTGGTCAGCACTCTCCTCGTCCTTGGCGGTTGTTCAAGCTGGCAGGACTTCTCCCTGGTCCATATTCCTGACATCCAACAGGGCAACATCGTCACCCCTGAAGTGGTGGCTGAACTCAAGCCTGGAATGAGCCGAAAGCAGGTGCGATTCTTACTCGGCACCCCTCTCCTGGTGGATGTCTTTCATCAGAACCGATGGGATTACCTTTTCAGCATAAAGAGGCGCAACGATCCTCTGGAGATCAAGCACTTTTCCGTTTTTTTCGACGGTAACTCAATGGTCCGTTACAGTGGAGACATCAAACCTGCGGAAAACATTGCTGAACAGAAGGAAAAGAAAGAACTCGTTGTCAGCGTACCCGACTACACTGGCGAATTGGGCATCGTAGACAAGGCACTGCAGAAAGCCGGCCTTGAAATCGAGGATGATTGATTGCAGGAGCGGCGCCCTCGCCGCTCCTACTCAACTTTTCGTACCGCCACCTTTTTTCATTACCTTACCCTCGGCAGCGCGCTTCTTTCTCGCCTCCTTGGGATCAGCAATCAGTGGCCGATAAATCTCCACCCGGTCACCACTGTTCAATACCGTATCCTGCTTGGTGAGTTTGCCGAAAATACCCACCTTGACTGAGTCCGGGCCTATCTCAGGAAACTGCTCCAGAACCCCTGACGATTCGATGGCCTTGCGCACCGTCATGCCGGATGCACCTTCGACCTCAAGAATGACCTGCTCATCAAGCTTCCCATAGGCCACTTCCACCAAAATATCTTCATCAGTCACGGTACACCTCATCCGCCCGCTTACAAAACGATTCTACCAGCGTGGTGGCGATATGATTAAAAACCTTGCCGAAAGCAGCATCGATCAATTTTCCCGAGAACTCAAAATCCAGTACCAGCTCCACCTTGCTCGCATCGGTTTTGAGGGGAGTGAATCGCCAGCCACCCTGTAATTTTTTGAATGGCCCATCCCGCAACTGTATATCCATCCGTTCATTGACAACCAACGCATTGCAGGTTGAAAAACGCTGTCGAATACCAAGACGGGAAACCTCCAATTCTCCACAAATCTGATCCTCGGTTCTTGAGATCAGACGGCTGGCACTGCACCAGGGGAGAAACTCCGGATAAGACTCAAAATCACACACCAATCGGTACATCTCTTCGGCTGAATGATGAACCAGGGCGCTTTTGCTCACTACCGGCATACTCAGAAAATCCCGACAGCGTTAAGAAAGACGACAACAACGGCCAATGGCGAAACGTAGCGGATCAGCACCCGCCACAGACCATAACGCCAAGCATGCATGGCAAACTCATCCACACTCGATTCCCGTTTCATCAGCCAGCCGGCAAACAGTGCAATCAGCAAACCACCCAGCGGCAGCATAATATTGGCTGCCAGATAGTCCAACAGATCAAAGAACGTCTTTCCGAACAACTTATACTCATCCCCTGACCAGATATTGAAGGAGAAGATGCTGCCAAGGCCCAAAACCCAGGTCGTCATACCGATCACGGCAGAGGCACGTACGCGAGTCAGCCCCCGATTCTCCACCAACCAGGCAACCGCCGGTTCGATCAGCGAGATCGCCGAGGACCATGCGGCAAAGACCAGCAGAACGAAAAACAGAGTCCCAAAGAACTGTCCGCCGGGCATGGCGCCGAATGCAATCGGCAGGGTCTGAAAGATCAGCCCTGGGCCTGAACCGGGTTCCAGACCATTGGCAAACACGATGGGGAATATCGCCATGCCAGCAACCAGTGCAACCAGGGTGTCCAACAGCGCAATCAACACCGTTGAACGGGCGATAGAGGTCCCCTTCGGCATATAGGAGCCGTAAACCATAATCGCCCCCATACCCAGGCTCAGGGTAAAGAAAGCGTGTCCCATCGCTACCAGTACGGGACTGCCGGACAGCTCACAACTTTCGGTTCCAGCAACAGTTTCGCATACGTAGAACAGCTTGCCGAAATCGGGTTGAAAGAGAAATTTCAGGCCGTCGATGAACGCCCCCGTACTCATCGCATACCCCAGCAGCACAAACAGCAGCACAAACAACGCCGGCATCAGGTAGGTCACCGCCTTTTCCAGACCAGCCCGCACCCCGCGCGCCACCACCGCCATGCTCATCAGCATGAACAGGGTATGCCAGGCAATCAAGCGTTCCGGATCACCGGTAAGACCGGTAAAAACCGCCTGCACCCCTGCCGCATCGGCACCATTGAAAAGCCCTCCGGCCACCCGAAAGACATAGGCCAAAGCCCAGCCGGCGATCACGCTGTAGTAAGAGAGGATAATAAAACCGGCCAGCACACCACTCCAGCCGACCAGAGACCAGGCAGACGAAGCGCCCTCCTCTTTTGCCAGTGCCGTCATGGTGTTGATCGGACTCTGCCTGCCACGCCGCCCCAGCATCACCTCCGCCATCATGATCGGGATACCCACCACAGCAATACAGAGCAGATAGACCAAAACGAATGCACCCCCACCATTCTCGCCAGTGATGTAGGGGAATTTCCAAATATTGCCCAATCCCACCGCTGAGCCCGTTGCAGCCAGAATAAAGACCAGCCTGGATGACCACTGGCCGTGGATGGATGTCCGTTCAGTCATGCGAAAACTGTGTCCCCTGAAGCGCTTGATCGAAAGCGATTTATTCTGCGTGAAATCAACCTCTATAACAAGGCAGGACTGGCCGATAGATGCCCACTCGCATAGAATGCGCCGATGGGAAAAAAATCAAAATCAGCGAAATCCTCCGGCGGCTCGACCATCGCCCTCAACAAGAAGGCGAAGCACGACTTTTTTATCGAAGAACGCTACGAGGCGGGCATCTCCCTGCAGGGATGGGAGGTCAAGAGCCTGCGCGAGGGACACGTGCAGATCAAGGAGAGCTACGTCATCATTCAGAACGGCGAGGCCTACCTCTTTGGCGCCCATATCACCCCCCTCAAAACCGCGTCCACCCATGTCACGACCGATCCGACCCGCAGCCGAAAACTGTTGCTGCACCGCCGTGAACTGAGCAAACTCATCGGCTTGGTGGAGCGAAAAGGCTACACCCTGGTTCCCACCGCACTCTACTGGAAAAAAGGCTACGCCAAACTGGAGATCGGTCTGGCAAAAGGTAAAAAACAGCACGATAAACGCAGCAGCGACAAAAACCGTGACTGGAAGCGGGAGAAAGAGCGAATCTTCAAACGCGGCTAATCCAACCTCACTTCGGCATGGCGCGGAACTTCCTGGTAATTTATAATGTCTACTCTTGAGACTTGAGAAAAGTTTCTCCTTGGGGGCGACGTAGGCTTCGACGGGGGTTACAAAACCTTAGGTGCATGTCGAGGGGCAGATTACCTCGTAAAACTAGCTGTAAACTTATAGTTGCCAACGACGACAACTACGCACTCGCCGCTTAATAACCGGTAGAATGCCGTCTGACTGGAGCCGTGCTTATGCGTCCAGGGTCTTCGGACCAATCAGGCGTCATATCTCATAAGATCGCGATGAAGCTTGTTCGGGGCGGATTCGTTAAAACTTTACCGAAACCGCTATCTGCACACCCTGTCCGTCGGGTGGCAGCCAGCTAAAAATAATAGACCGGACTAAACATGTAGAACCTCAGGCAGAGGACTCGCGGACGGCGGTTCGAATCCGCCCGCCTCCACCAATTCAAGATCCAAAGCAATCCAATAAAGACCCTAAGCCCGCGTAACAGCGGGCTTTTTTATTGCCTGACTGTCCGTTACCGTCTAGTATTATCCTATGAAATCCACGATAAATGACGGTAAGTTTGGCGGTAGCCCCACTTACCGCCACTGGAGTTACCGCCATGCCACTCACTGACAGCGCCATCCGTAACGCCAAGCCCAAAGACAAACAATACAAACTGACAGATGGCTCGGGCTTGTATCTCCTCATTACTCCAAAAGGAGGAAAGTGGTGGCGATTGGATTACCGTTTCAACGGCAAGCGGAAAACCCTCTCAATGGGGGTCTATCCTGACGTGTCTCTGAAAGCTGCAAGAGACAGGAGATCAACAGCCCGAAAGCAATTGGTGGATGGAATTAACCCAAGCGAAGCCCGCAAAGCAACCAAGGCATCCCAATCAGGAGCAGACAGCCTAGAGGCTGTAGCCCGTGAATGGTGGGGCAAGCATGAGCCCAACTGGTCGAAAACCCACTCGTCCCGGATCTTGCTGCGACTGGAGAAAGATGTGTTCCCTTGGATTGGCACAAGGACAATCGGCGAGATCACAGCACCTGAGCTACTGACAGTCCTTCGCCGAATAGAAGACAGAGGCGCACTGGAAACAGCCCACCGCATCCACCAAAGCTGCGGACAGATCTTCCGCTATGCCGTAGCCACTGGTCGGGCAGAACGCGATCCCTCTGCCGATCTGAAAGGTGCCCTGCCCCCTACCCGACAAAAACACCATGCCAGTATTACCGATCCGGTAAAGATTGGTGAACTCATGAGAGCGATTGACGGCTATGAGGGCTCATTCATCACCCGCAGCGCCCTCCAGCTTGCCTCCATGACATTCGTACGCCCTGGAGAGCTTCGACATGCCGAATGGTCAGAAATTGACCTGGGCAACGCAGAGTGGCGCATTCCAGCCGAGAAGATGAAAATGCGGACGCTCCATATTGTTCCACTCTCAACACAATCAGTGGCAGTTCTGAAAGAGATCAAGCCACTCACCGGCAACGGAAAGTATGTTTTTCCAGGCGTGCGCAGCAATAAACGTCCCATGTCAGAAAATACAGTTAATGCAGCCCTGAGGCGACTTGGGTACACAAAAGAAGAAATGACGGGCCACGGGTTTCGCTCTATGGCTTCTACCCTTCTGAATGAGCAGGGTTGGCACAGAGACGCTATCGAGCGCCAATTAGCTCATGCTGAGAGAAATTCAGTTCGAGCAGCCTATAACTACGCAGAACACATGCCGGAGAGGGTCAGGATGATGCAGGAATGGGCGGATTACCTTGATAAGCTAAAAACTGGTGCGGAGATTATTCATATAAACCAAAGAGTCTGAGCCTCACTGGAGGAAGCACTTTGGGACGACAAATACTAGCACGGTGCCGAGGCACAAACCCTTGACCACGTTGTTTGGGGCGAAGTTCTGGCAGTCAGAAAAAGTGTAGTAGTTCGGACCTAATCTGTACCCTTGAAGATTGCCGAGTGTTATCAAAGCGATCACAAAATCAGCTCCTCAACCCAATCGCGGTCACGGAAGCAACGTATGTAGCACTCCGCTGCTTTGCTGTATTCCGCGCCCTCATGCATCAGAGCGCGCAGGTCATTCTGTACATCCTCCAGTGCATCGACACCATCTCGCACATATCGATCACCGCGCTCCACCAATTCCTTGATTCTGTTATACAGACTTTCTCTGCCTTCGTTGAATGTCGGGAAGTCCAGATTCAACAACAGTTTGCTCTGTTCAACTCTATACCTCGCATCGACATCTGCCACATGCTTCATACTCACAACCGGTCGGCCGTCGGGCTGGAATTCTAGAAGCTCCGTATCCGCCTCGATGCAGGGATCAAGAATCACTGGCTGCTCATCATCCAACCCGGCCATGTCTGTTACCCGTGGAGAACCAGGCATGAGTGGAAACTTATTACCTTTTCCACCCGTCGCTCCCAATACCGAATTATAATTTAGCCGATTGGAAAATTGGCTGCTAAGACGATAGTTGATGGGGTTAAACGCCAGAAACCAGTACCAGTGTTCAATACAACCTTCCTTGGGCACTCTTGCTTTGGGGCGGAAATGTTCCACATCATTCTGGCAACCAGGACTCTTTGATTCGGTGTACCAGCACTTGCGATTACTGGCATCCTCTAGATGCGTTTTGACGGGTCTCCAGTGATCATTTCCATTTGCTGCGGTATCTACTTTTTCGGCATCCGACTTACCCGGCATCGCGTCATCAACGGCCTTCAGCGTGACAAGGATCTCCACCGGAGATTGAATCGATAACCGCATCTAGATCAATGTATCTCACACATCCCCCTGTGCCTGCCTAAACTTCCATTCCTCAAATTCTTTATACGCTGGATCACGAAACGAGATGGTTAAGCCCAGGCCTTCGAGTTGCTTATTGATTACCGACAACCGCTCTTTATCTTCATCCGTGAGTGCTTCAGATTTATAGGCAAGACGAAGCCGTTCATCGAGTAACGATTGGGTGTTTTCATCCAAACTCGAAGGCAGACCGAAATACTCGCTCACCAGAATATTGGCCACACCCTGGCCCCGTGGGTCTCGGTATGGCTGCTCATAAAGCAGTTGGTTACCCTCGATCCGGGCGATAAACACCTGCTCACGGGTCAGGCCGGAAATGAGAATGGGGTCATGCGTGGCAATGATGGTGGTCGAGTTAGTGCGCTGCCGGGAGGTGAGCGCCTGCTTGAGCAGGTTATCGTATCGCCATGACCAGGCGGGGTTCAGGTGGGTATCCGGCTCATCCAGCAGTACCAGGCATTCATTGTTTTGAGATAGAGTTAAACCACCGATTACGCATAAAAGCTGCTTTTCACCTTCACTCAATGAATCGGTTTGGTATTGTGCACTATCCTCTCGATTAATTACATCAAAGAGAATATCCGTTAGTATTTTTTTTGCCGATAATGCTTGCAGCATACTGTAGAGGTTGGTTCCCCGTCGCTCTAATATTGAACCGATTTTCTCTAGTTGTTCTGTTTCCAATAAATACAATCGCATTTCTCGATCATGCGACCAGCTATATTTTGCATACGGTTCACGGCGATCTAGTGCGAGGTTGTCGATATCTGCCAAAAACTCTCGAATGCCACCTTCTGTACCCCAAAAGATTGGATCATCCTCATCTCGAACATAATTTTCTGGTGGTTGGATGGCCAGGTGCAGTGCATCCAGTTCTCCAATTCCCATTTCTTTCAACAGTCCATGATGCTGATGAGCAATCAATCCAAGCATAATCCATTCGGCCTGTGATATATCGGAGAAGACAAACTGCCGTTCCAGATCGTCTGACTGTCGTCTCAGTTTGTACAGATAGCTGCGGTTGTATTTCTTGATGATATTTTTCACCCGGTCGCAAGTGCCGGAGTAATAGGTAAACACCTGCGAGGGGAAAGGCGGCATCTGATTGGGCTCTCGCACCCATTCCTTAAACCGGGTGTTGCTCAATGGTGTGCCGTCGACAATGACCTTATAGCGACCAGTTTCAACGCTGTTGCTGATCTCGATGGTTTTGTTGTGCGCTGCGTACTGGATGTGGAAATCGAATTCCGGCGGCCTGTCGTAGTAGAGGCCGACAAAGATATGCAGCAGTGCCTCGATCAGGTTGGATTTGCCGGTACCGTTGTTGCCGATAATAGTGATGGGTGTTTCGCTGGTTTCAAAAGTGAGCCGGGTATCGACCAGGTTCTTGTAGCCAGCAATGTGAACGGTCTTGAGATCCATTTCGGTGCGTTATCCCCAGTCGGTCATGCCACGGCCTGCTCGACGACGGCATCAGCCAGATGAACCTGGGCGGTTTGGGCATCCTGGATGCGGGCCTTGAGGGTGTCGCAGAGGGCCATGAGTTCGTTTACTTTGGCGACAATGCGGTGTTGTTCGGCCAGAGGAGGAAGTGTAATTGCTAAAGAGCCAATGTGTTTTTGGTTAACAGTCTTTTGGCCTGCCGTGCTGACGAACAGATCGTTAATCTTTTGCCTAACCAGACTTGAAGAGCCAAGTAATTCAAGATACGCAGGAACAAGTGCTTGCACAGGAAAGCGCATACGAATGAAGTGGTCGCAATAAATGGCTTTGATTTCACGGTCGCATAAGACAAATCTGCCAACAATATCTGCACTGCCGTTTACTCTGATAATCAATACATCATTTTTTTCTAACGAATATTTGTTGATTGAGGATTCTGCTATCGTAAGGCTCCGGGGCTCTGCGAGTGATATGCGCCAGTTATCAATATCTGCCAGTCTCAAAACTACAGTCTCTTTTCCTTCTTTGTCTCCACGGCTCGACGCACCGTTTTGAAAATCTGGTGATAGCGCACCCAAGCGCACCCACTCCCAACCAAAAGGCAAGTCGAACAATTTTTCATCAGTGGATATTTCCAGCAATGCAATTTTCTTTCTTATCTTTCCTTCCTTTATCAACCCCGCCTGCTCTTCCGCAATTTTTTCCAACAACACACTAGCCGGTTCGTCATTGGGGTCTTGGGGGACGAGTTTGCCCATGACGGCGAGTTGGAGGATGGTTTGTTTGAGTTGATCGATGGATGCTTCGGTGGTGAAGAGGGTGTCGAAGTGTTCAGCGATGCGGCTCCAGGCTTGTTGGGTGCTTTCGGCATCACTGGCATCAACGAGGGTGCGCAGCAGGGTTTCGACCAGGGTCTGGTGGGCCTGGAGGCTGTCGGTTTGTTGTTGTTCCAGATGGTCGCAGAGGGCCATGAGTTCGTTGACTTTGGCGACGATGCGGTGTTGTTCGGCAGCGGGTGCCACTGGAATCAGCGCCAGTCGAGCTTTATCAGTCCCCAGCCTAGGTAGATTCATTCCATGTGTTGATTCGTTGGCGTAAATAATAAAACTGGGAGCTTTAAGTAACAGACGCAAATATTCAGAAACAAATCCCGCGTAACTTCTTATTGGGATAATCTCAGTGGTACAAACACCAGATTCGTCCGCGACCAGAACCTTATCCAAATAGGGGCGTAGCTTTCCGTAGAGCACATCTCCAATTTCAAATCTATTTTTTGCGCTTTTGAATGGCCGTTCAGAATACCGAATGCGTTTCAGTAATCTTGATGTAACCTTTTCCACATCCTCTAACTCTAGAACCCAAACATCATCATCAACATCACCAGGATTGGCCTTTTCAGTAACCCCGTAATTTGTAACGGCCCCCAATCGCATCCACTCCCAGTTTTCTGGGAGATTATGAGGCTGTTCATCTCCGATTCTAGGTAACTTTTTCTGCTTCTTTAACTTACCTTCCTTTACCAACCGCGCTTTTTCTTCAGCAATCTTTTCCAACAGCACACTGGAAGGTTCATCATTGGGGTCTTGTGGTACCAGCTTTCCCCGCACAGCCAGCTCCAGAATCAGTTCGCGCAGTTTCTGGATGCCGTAGGGACTGACCTTGACATTGCTACCACGTCCAGTGGTGGCCTTTCTCACATAGACACTGCTCCAGAGATCTAGATGATCGATGACCGGATTACCGCTGGCTTGAGCATTTACCTCTGCACTCATGCCTGGTCCTCGCCAAAAATTGCTCCTGCATTTTCGGCACTTCCGCCATCCCTGGCGGTCGCGTTCAGTGCCTGATGCAGACTGGCCTTGAGCTGTTCGCGCAGGTCAGTGATGGCCTGTTGCTGCTCCTGATACTGTTGCAGCAGTTCGTCGGGATCGTGATTGACCTGTTCGCCGACATGGGGGTTTTTGATGTCGAGGTTGTAGTTGCGGTCCTTGATTTCGTCAACACTGACCTGCCAGGCCTGTTCAGTTTGCTCACGGCTGGCGAAGCCGGCGGCCTCATCACCCCACCAGTCGATCTCGACCTGGAACTCCTCAAAGCGCATGGGCTTGGTTTTGTTGTAGCTTTTGACGCCCTCCGGGTAGGGGTGCTCGTAGTACCAGATCCATTCGGTGGGCTGCCCCTTGGTGAAGAACAGCAGGTTGGTCTTGATGCCGGTGTAGGGGTTGAAGACACCATTGGGCAGACGAACGATGGTGTGCAGATTGCACTCTTCCAGCAGCTTCTCCTTGAGCCGGGTCTTCATGCCTTCGCCAAACAGGAAACCATCGGGCAACACCACGGCGGCGCGGCCCTTGTCCTTGAGCAGCTTGATGATGAGCGCCATGAACAGGTCGGCGGTCTCACGGGTGCGCAGGTTGGCGGGAAAGTTGTTTTCGATGCCGTCCTCTTCCATGCCGCCGAAAGGCGGGTTGGTGATGATGACGGCTTTGCGGTCTTTGTTGCCGTAGTCCTTGTAGGGGCGGCTCAGGGTGTTGTCGTGGCGGATGTCGGTGGGCGTGTCGATTCCATGCAGGATCATGTTGGTGGTGGCCAACATGTGCGGCAGGGCCTTTTTCTCTACGCCGAAGATGGAGGCTTGCAAGTCTTCTTCGTCTTCGCTGGTTTTGACGTAGTGCTCACGCTTGTGGTCGATGGTGCAGGCGAGAAAACCGCCGGTTCCACAGGCCGGGTCGAGCACCTTCTCTTCCAGCTTGGGATCCACCCGGTTGACGATAAAGCGGGTGACAGCACGGGGGGTGTAGAACTCGCCCGCATTACCGGCGCTTTGCAGGTCTTTGAGAATCTGTTCGTAGATGCTGCCGAAGGTGTGGCGGTCTTCGGTGTTGTTGAAGTCGATTTCGTTGATCTTGTTGATGACCTGGCGCATGAGAGTGCCAGACTTCATGTAATTGTAAGCATCCTCGAAGACGGTGCGCACCACCTGGGCGCGTTGGCCTGCCGGGCCGTGGGTGGGTAGTTTCTCCTTGAGCGTGGGGAACAGTGAGTCGTTGACGAATCGGGCCAGGGTTTCACCCGTCACCCCTTCGGTATCCGCTGCCCAAGCCCGCCATCGCAAGTCATCGGGAAGGGGTGACTGGTAGTCGTCCTCCAGCAGTTCCAGTTCTGCCTCGCGGTCATCGAAAATCTTGAGGAAGAACATCCACACCAGTTGGCTGATGCGCTGGGCGTCGCCATCGACGCCGACATCTTTGCGCATGATGTCCTGGATGGATTTGATGATGCCAGAAACGTTGCTCATGCGGTTTGGTCCTGCTCAAAGAGGGCTTGTTCGAGTTCTTGTATGGCGGCCTCGTATTTTGCTTTGCCACCGAATACCTTGGTGATGATCTCCACCGGGGTGCCTATCTGGTCGAAAGGTTTGAGCTTCAGCACCTTGGCGCTTTCCAGGGTGTTAATGCCTTCGTCAGCATATTTTTCCAGCAGGGCATCCAGTACGGCTCGGGCCTGGTCGCCATATTGGGTGAAGTAGTTGCGCTTTTTGACCTTGTTGGCGCGCTCTTTACGTGTAAGTGGCGGCTGGCCGAAGGCGATGTGGCAGATGAGGTCAAAGTCGCCATAGTCTTTGCCGATCTCAGCGGCAAGGTTGTCGAGGACGATGCCGTGTTCTTCCAACTCGTCGAGGATGGCCTGCTTTTTCTTCTCGCCGTTCCAGCGTTTGAGGAAGTCATCCAGTGAGGCGTATTCAGATTGAATCTGCTTGCGGCTGAAGTCTTTGTAGGACTCGGTGATCAGATCACCATCTGGGCCGATGTATTCGATACGTTCGTGGATGATACGGGCTGGTACGCCGCTGACGCGCACTTTGTATGTGCCAGGCTCCTCCTGTATCTCATCATCTGGCACATCATCACCGGGATCTGGATCGGGTGGCACGGGGTCGTCGTCATCGCCCGGCTCGTAGATCACCACGGGTTCGCCATCGAAGTCGGGATCGCGGAACAGTTCGGTGGCCTTCTTGAAATCCATGATGCTGAAGAACCACTTGCCGTTCTCCTCATCAATGCGGGTGCCACGGCCAATGATCTGTTTGAAGCTGGTCATGGAGGTGATGGTCTTGTCCAGCACGATGAGCTTGCAGGTTTTGGCATCAACGCCGGTGCTGAGTAGTTCAGAGGTGGTGGCGATGACCGGGAAGCGGCTTTCCGGGTCGATGAAGTTGTCCAACTCGGCCTTGCCTTCGACACTGTCACCAGTGATGCGCATGACGTAGTTGGGGTTGTCGATAGCCACCTGCCCGGCGGCATTAACGATGGCGACGCGCATGCGCTCGGCGTGGTCGATGTCTTCACAGAAGATGATGGTCTTACTGAATGGATCGGTGGCATTGAGGTATTGCATGACACGGTTGGCCACCAGTTTGGTGCGCTGATTGAGGACCAGGATGCGGTCCATGTCTGCCTGGTTGTATTCCCGATGCTCGATCACCTGGCCGAGGTCGTCGTTCATACCGGGCGGTGGCACCCAGCCGAGCACATCTTTGTCGATGTCGATACGTACCACCTTGTAAGGCGCGAGGAAGCCATCTTCTATGCCCTGTTTGAGGCTGTAGGTATAAACCGGCTCGCCAAAATAGGTGGTACTGGAGACGTATTTGGTCTCTTTGGGGGTGGCGGTGAGACCGAGCTGCACGGCACCGGAGAAGTATTCGAGGATCTCACGCCAGGCGGAATCGTCTGCGGCGCTGCCACGGTGGCACTCGTCAATGACAATCATGTCGAAGAAGTCGCGGGAGACGGATTTGAAGATCTTATCTTCTTCGTCCGGCCCGGTGATGGCTTGGTATAGGCCCAGGTAGATCTCGTAGGATGGGTCGATCTTGCGGTTTTTGATTTTGGTCATGACCGAGCCGAAGGGCTTGAAGTCGTTAACCAGGGTTTGATCAGCAAGGATATTTCGGTCGACCAGGAACAGTACGCGCTTGACGTGCTGAGCCTTCCACAACCGCCAGATGGTCTGGAAGGTGGTGTAGGTCTTGCCCGTACCGGTGGCCATGACCAGCAGGACGCGCTTTTGCCCGCGGGCAACGGCCTCGATGGTGCGATTGATGGCCTCTACCTGGTAGTAGCGTGGCTCTTTGCCGCTGCTGTCCATGTGATAGGGCTGGATAACCAGATCTTCGGCCTGATCTTCGATGCCACGATAGGTCTTGTACCGTTGCCAGAGGGTTGCTGGCGTTGGGAATGCATCGAGCGGAAATTCGGTTTCGATTGGCTCACCGGTCGCTAGCACCTTGTTGTGGGAGGCGAAGGCGTCGCCGTTTGAGCTGAAGGCACTGGGGACTTCGAGTATTTCCACATAGCCGAGCGCCTGCTGCATACCGTGGCTTACAGTGTGCTTGTTATCCTTGGCCTCGACCACGGCAATGGGGATACCGGGCTCCTTGGAGAGCACATAGTCGGCGAATTTTTTCTTTTTCTTGTTGCGGGCTGACATGTTGCCGCGAACGATGACCGGGCCGGGGGTCAGGGTGACCTCACGGCGGATCTGCTGCATTTGATCCCAGCCTGCCTCCTTGATGGCAGGGGTGATGAACAGGTCGCAGATGTCTATTTCACTGAGTTGTTGTTTGTCTTTTTTGTCCATCGATACTCAGCCTCTGTCTCCAGGGGCGGTTGTTTTATTTTCTTAATTCTGGTGCCCATCCAACCTTCCTTGTCGTGACTCATTCAATTGGCCCGATTTGTATATGTATCCTTAATAGACACTCCCGCCTCGTTGCAATACCGCCGAATCATCACTTCAATCTGTTGGCCAGACTGCGCCGCTCTTTTTCAGCCACGGCTTTTAGCCCACCCTTTACGACCGGCTCTACAAGTATGGCGCTGGTTTCGGAGTTGATTATCGCCACTGAAAAGTGTTTCGCCTGTTGCGTCATTTCATGTTCCTGCGCTTATACTACTAGGGATACAATCGGATGAAAATGGCACCTAGCGGCGCATCAACGACAATTCAAATTGGATTCGATTATGGAAGGACTCGATTACTGGCATCTTTGCGAAGCATACAGCGTTATTCAGACTGCGCTTCTGATCGTCGGTGCAGACCCTGCTGTCAACCAAGAATGGGTTGATGATTGGGAACCGGACAAACGCCCCGAAGGTTACGACGCGGTACGATCGGCGCTCTGTCATGCAGTTTTGTCTCAACGACTCCCCGCCAGGACTATGTACGAAGAAGATCTTCAATTCGACCCCGAGTGTGAATTTGATGAGATTGACTGGCAGAGAACCACCATCTTGTTGGAAGACATTCGCGCATGGTTAAGGGATCAAGAGTTCCAGCCAGAGTTTTTCTTTCCGACAGAAACAGATAAACCAGATTACCTAGATCCATTGCATCCGCGATATGCCCCAAAACTTGCGGCTGCCATAAACGCTTGGCTGGCGCTAGAAGATTCCACACACACAACAGGCAAGAGTCCTAAGCAGGCTCTATCCAAATGGCTCCGGGAACATGCTGCTGATTACAAATTATCTGATGAGGAAGGAAAACCAAACGAAACGGGAATCGAAGAATGTGCAAAGGTAGCCAACTGGCAAGACAAAGGGGGTGCACCTAAAACCCCAGGCAAATAACCCCCCTATTTAACTTATTGTAAATATAGATATAATTTTTTCTATCGACCGAAACCACCCCCCCCTTTAGTCAAGAAGCCCTCCCTATCTCGCTCTGTTTTTGCCAGTAAGTTTTTACAACATTCCCGGCTATTCATACCAGCGTCATGCCATAACAATCGGTAGCCATGTTCCACAGAGCCTTCAGGAGGCACAAACATGGCTACTGCAATCCTCAGACTTCCCGCCGTCAAGGCACGTACTGGGCTTTCTCGCAGCACGATATATCTTTATATAGCCCAAGGTAAATTTCCCGCCCAGATCATCCTGGGTAGCCGTTCTGTCGGCTGGCTCGAATCTGATATTGATGACTGGTTAAACCAAAAGATTGAAGCCAGTCGCAAGGCTGCACAGTAAGGGGGGGGTTCAGCGATGAAACATGATGATCTGACAGTTTTACCAACCTGTGTTGATGTAACCGAAAAAACCGACGAAACCTACTCAATTGGAAATGGTGAGTTTCTGAACTCTGTGTTTGGTAACCACGATGACCATGCCTCACCGATCATCGTCAGTTTTCATGGCAACCCTGCATCTGTGAAGAGTTCTGCGTGGTTCGGTCAACCTTGGAACGATGTTGATTCAGATTTATCTGACGACGGAAACAACTATTTCTCACTGGCAGTATTTCGTCCCGACGAAGCCGGTAAATATCGTCGACGCAAGGCCCAGTTCGTGGCGCTCCACACCATCATGCTCGATGACATCGGCACCAAAGTGCCGAAAGAGCGGCTGACTCTGTCACCCACCTGGCTACTGGAAACCTCACCCGGCAACTATCAGGCGGGTTACCTGTTGGACACCCCTCTTACGGATGGCTTGCTGGCTGATCGGCTCATGAATGCCGTAGTTTCCGCCGGTCTCTGCGATCCCGGTGCAAACGGGCCACGCGCACGACTTGCGCGCCTACCTGTTGCAGTCAATGGCAAACATGATCCAGCCTTTCGATGCAAAATGAAAGCCTGGAACCCCGATCTTCGGTATTCAGTGGAGGAACTGGTCAACGGCCTGCAGCTTGAGATGTCACAGTCTGGCCGAGCGAAAAGGCAAGCATTCCATACAGCCCAACCTCGCCCTGACGACGGTGACCCTATCCTGCTGCCTCGCCCGGATGAAAACGCAGTCCTCGCCAGCTTGAGGGATCGTGGGCTATACAAAATCCCACTGGGTAACGGCAAACACGACATCACCTGCCCTTGGGTGAATGAGCACACCGATGCTATTGACAGCGGTACGGCCTATTTCGAGCCCGATGACAGCTGGCCAATTGGTGGATTCAAGTGTCTCCATGGCCATTGCGCTGACCGGCACATTCGAGATTTGCTCGATACCCTGCATGTTGACATCAATGCCGCGCGCATGAAATCGACGATTCGTGTGGTTGGGGGTGAGATTCATCGAGTTGTCGATGCCGCTGAACGCGAACTGGCCCAGACTAAACGCTACTATCAGCGAGGGGGCCTGATCGTGACAGTGTCTACAGACCCCAGTACCCAGGAAACCAAGATTCAGGAGATTACCCAACCTGCCTTGGTACGCGCCCTCGCAGGTGCAGCAACCTGGGAAAGATACGATGCGCGTGCCAAGGATTGGGTACGAACCGACCCGCCAGCCCGTCATGCAGGTGTGTTGTTCGATTCTATAAGTTATCCCCATTTGCCTGTATTGAACGGTCTGACGCGTCAGCCCTACCTTCGGTCTGAAGGCAGTCTGGTAATGACAGCTGGCTACGACCCCGCCACCGGCATGTTTGGGGTATTCAACGAGCACGCGTATTCTATTACCGAAGCCCCGAGTCAGGCCGATGCAAAAGCAGCACTTGATCTGTTGAAAGATTTACTCAGTGAGTTCAGCTTTGCAGATGAGTCCGATCTTGCTGCCGCACTCACGGCTATCCTGACGGCGACCATACGCGCAAGCCTACCTGCCGCACCCATGTTCCATGCCAAAGCCCACATGGTGGGGTCGGGGAAATCGTATCTGTGTGAACTGATTACGGCCTTTGCCACACCTCAGAGAGGAACACCAACCACGTTTCCGGGTGATGATGAGGAGTGCCGCAAGCTTTTGCTGGCGGAACTTCTGCGCTCCCCTGCGGTGATCGAGTTCGACAACCTGACCGGCGATCTGGTAGCGCACAAGAGTCTCTGTACAAGCTTAACTTCCGAACACATGACGGGGCGCATTCTCGGCGTCTCCAAGACAGCCACGGTCACCACACGTGCTTTGTTCCTTTCCAGTGGTAACAACGTTGGGCCGGTTCGAGACATGACACGACGCTGCATCACAATAAGGCTGGCACCACAATGTGAAATCCCTGCATCACGCACATTCAAACGCCCTGACCTGGTTCGTGGGGTACTGCGAGAACGTGGCCGCTATGTATCAGCGGCCCTGACCATCATCTGCGCCTGGATTGTGGCAGGACGGCCTATGACACCCTGCAAAGCCCTGGCAAGTTACGGCGATTGGTCAGACCTATGCAGGCAACCGCTTCTCTGGCTTGGGCGTGCAGATCCAACCGCTTCTGTATTCGAGGCGATGGCAGAAGATCCTGACCGCGAAACGTTGGCACGACTGCTTGATGCATGGTTTTCCATGTTCAGAAAAACTCCTGCCATGGTACGTGACGCGGTTAATCGTGCATCTCAATTCAATGATGAGGCTGTCGAACTGCGGGAGGTCATTCATGACATCGCGGGGGAGCGAGGTGAAATCAACCGTCGCAAGCTGGGATGGTGGATACGTCGACATTCTGGGCGAATTGTCAACGGAATGCGCTTTGTGCGTGCGAGTGGCAAAAGATCAGCCGAAGCCTGGCAGATCGAGGTCGTTGAGTCGGTTTTATCGGTTTTATCGGTTTCTGACAAACCGGTAGAAAAATCTGTCCGAGCAGCAGCCAAAGCCTACGCACGCGCCAGTCGTGGTGAATGACTCAAGCATGGGAGTTCAGGTACATGACTAATAAACACAAGACCACCAAGAAACGCGCCACAAATCAGGCCACGGCAACCAAGAGGCCGAGTGAGGATGAAAAGATTGCAGTTACACGAGAAATGCTGCGCCCCACCGTACAAGCGGCATTAACTCTCAAAGAATACGGAAAGAATCTCTGCGAACTCGATTTGCCTGTATTAATAGATTCCCTGACAGAACAGACCAAAGCCACCAATGATGGTGACTTGAAGCGAGGTGAGGAGATGCTTACGGCGCAGGCTCATACACTCGATGCCATCTTCAATAGTTTGGCGCTGAGGGCATCTATTAACATCGGCGAGTATATGCAAGCCTGTGACACCTATTTGAAATTGGCATTGCGTGCGCAATCGCAATGCCGTGCCACTTGGGAAACCTTGGCAACAATCAAGAACCCGCCGTTGGTTGGCTACGTCCGGCAAGCCAATATTGCCCACGGCCCTCAGCAAGTGAACAATGTATCTTCAACTGAGGATCAGCCCGCACCCGCGCGAGAAAATCAAAATCTGCAAAACAAACTATTGGAGGAGAAAGATGGCGAACGGCTGGACACCCGAGCGACGGGCACGGCAGGCAGAACTAATCCGGAAATGGCGGCCCTGGGAGAAGTCGACCGGCCCGAGGACACCAGAAGGCAAACAAACCGTCGCGCGTAACGCCTTCAGGGGCGGTACCTGGCGACTCTTGCGGGAACTGGCGCGCGCAATGCGGGAGCAGAAAATTGGTCTGAAAAAAGTGGGGGAGAAATGAGTTCCATCCTCGATCCTCAGGGCCGTCCGCTCCACGTACCCGCACCGGGGTGTACCGGGCTCCGCCACGGCCCAATCCCGGCACGCGAACGCTCCGCTCTTGCCTGGCTTGAGCTCACTCCTGAACTCGGGCAGGGCGAAAGCCAAGGGGGCCGAAACGCCCGTCCGGGCGGTCCCAGAGCCGGCAGGCAGACCGGCAGCGCCGCGCCCCGCCGACCCATGAACCGCCGCGAATGACGCGCCCCGCACCCGCCTGATCTGACACCCTAGCCGAACCATCCTGTGGCGCACCCTCGTAATCACCCTGCCAAACATCTGCCGTCCACTCCCAGACATTACCCAGCATGTCGTAGAGCCCCCAGGGGTTGGGCTTTTTCAAGCCGACCGGATGGGTACCGGAGGGATTCTCATCGAATTGACGATCATTCAGGTGGGTGATTTCGCGTCCTTCACTCAGTGTAAAATCCTTGCCGCTATTGCCACCATACCAGGCGATCTCATGCAGCACTGGTGCGTTGCCATCACCAATTATTTCCAACTCACCGGAATAAATGGCTGTAGTGGTTCTGGCACGGCAGGCGTACTCCCACTGGGCTTCGCTGGGCAACTGCAGATTCAACCCTGTGATACGGCTATTGATCTCTTCCAGAAATACCCGGCAATCGTCCCAACTCACCCGTTCGACTGGCCTGTCATCGCTTTTGAAACGGCTCGGATTCTCACCCCACACCGCCTGCCACAACGCCTGAGTCACCGGCGTATCAAACAACCAGTAGCCTTTACCGATTGTAACCGGGTGGCTTGGGCCTTCGTTATCACGTCCAAATTGTTTCATCTCCTCAGCAGTGGAACCCATATCGAATTCCCCGGCAGGTATCCAGCGCAGCCGTTGGGTCACCTCCTTCAGGGTGAACTCGACCCAAACCCCATACTCATCGTCTCCCCAACCACTCGCCCAGGATGGGGGATTGCCATCCGCCAGCGGGTGCCAACCAGTGTCGATCCGCTTAACCTGCGCGCTAGTCATCGATCCTCCAGGGGTTGTGAGATCGGCGAATACAGTGTAAAGCGGCCCACCGGCGAGCCTTCGCCGGGCATCTACCACGGGCTACTAACACACCGGGGGCCATTGGGTATTGCCATCTCCAAATGGATGGCCGGGAGCACGATCTGTTCAGGTTCGGATCATCCGACCCGGTCGTGAGCTCGGGCAGGGCGAAAGCCAAGGTTGTTGTTACGCTTGTCCGGGTGGTTCCAGTTCCGGTAGGCAGACCGGCAGTTACGCGCCTTGTTGTTCCATGAACCGCCGCGAATGACGCGCTTCGCACCCGCTTTTTGATCACACTCCACCTTACCAAGACTATATCTCCGCCAGCAGATTTGCCAGCGGTCGGCGGCAAAGTTGTTCGCTTCGCCAAGCCGCCGCATCTGCATGGGCGGTAATGCCAAGGGTAGCCGCATAACCGGCCTGCAGACCCAGGGCATCGATTCTCCCCTGCTCAAAACTGTGTTCCCAGAAACGGCGGCGTTCGATGTAACGACGCTTGCGCCGACGTGATAACAGCAATCTGCCCGGCAATATCCGATAACCACAAAAGAGCGTGCCATAGCGACTGCGACCGAGACGTGGCGGCTGTTTGATCTCCAAGCTCAGTTTATTACGGATGAAGGTCTCGGCAGCCAACAGGCTCTGCCTTGCCTGGATTTTAGTGTCACAGCACCAGAGCAGATCATCCATATAACGTACCATCCCCCGCACCTTCATTTGTTCCAATAACCAGCGATCCAATCCGGCCAGATAATAGTTAGCAAAGTGTTGAGATGTCAGCGCACCTATCGGCAGGCCTCGACCAGGGCTGGACTGATAAGCACGGATGATCCTTTCGACCAGCCGCAGCAGGCCCGGATCTTTGAACTTGCGCTGTAGCAACGCGAGCAGGATCTGCTGGTCAATGCTGGCAAAAAAACCTTTGATATCGATCTGTACGAACCACTCAAATCGTCGCAGGTGGTACTGGCAACGTTGCACTGCTGCCAAGCCGCCTTTACCTCTGCGACAGGCGAAAGTGTCATCCACCAGAGTCCGGTCGAGTACCGGCCCTACATGGGCCATTAATGCATGATGCAGCACCCGTTCACGAAAACAGGGGGCGTGGATGATACGAGTCTTGGGGTCCCGAATACAGAAACTCGTCATCTCGCCAACAGGGACAGACTCAAGCAGGATCTGTTGACGCAACCGCTCAAGGTTGCTCTCCAGATTGGCACAAAATTGTTCCACTGCCGGATTTCTACCCGCACCAATGGCTGCGCGCCCAAAGGCCGCAGCCAGGTTGTGCCAGTCAGCGACGACTTCCAATCCGATGGCGCTACGCTTCACCCTTGCCCCCGGTTAGCTCGGGCAGTTCATCTTGTGCCTGTGCGAGCAGATCGAGAAAAGACTGTCCATACTTATCTACGCGACCATTGCCCACGCCGTCTATTTCTTGTAACTGGGTGAGTGTACTCACCCGGCGCTGTACCATCGCAGCCATCTGCTCGTTGGTGAAGAGGGCATAGACCGGCACACCCTGCTGTGCAGCCAGGCGTTTGCGCAGATCACGCAGGCGGGAGTAGACAGTAAAGTCGCGCTCGCTGAGCAGCTCTTTGTAATCAACCTTGCCGCGCTGCTTTACGGACGCTGGGCGATCTGCCATCTCCTGGTAGCTGACACACAAACACCAACTGCTGTTGATACCATCCTGCACGAACTGACGGTCGATACCGAGAATGCGATGTGCTGCGAGGAAACGATTCAGCTCGCCTTCGGCTGCATCACTGTCAAAGGCCGGTATGCTAAAACACTTGATACGCATTAATACTCAGCTCCGCTCCACGTACCCGCACCGGGGTGTGCCGGGCTCCGCCACGGCCCAATCCCGGCACGCGAACGCTCCGCTCTTGCCTGGCTTGAGCTCACTCCTGAACTCGGGCAGGGCGAAAGCCAAGGAAGCCGTTACGCCTGTCCGGGGGGTCCCAGAGCCGGCAGGCAGACCGGCAGCCACGCGCCCCGTTGCCCCATGAACCGCCGCGAAAGACGCGCCTCGCACCCGCTTCAGTCGGCCCCAGCGGATCATGAACGGCCGCTTCGGTGTAGCCCCGCTTTCCGTCCAGACACCACTCCCAGACATTTCCATGCATTTGATAGAGCCCCCAGGGATTGGGTGGCAGGGCCATTACCGGCAAGGTTTCCTGTCGATATTCACCCTTGTCACTATCACGATAGGGATAATTTCCATCGTAATTGATCTGCCCCGGATTGATATTCTCTCCCTGACTGAATGGGGTAGCGGTGCCAGCGCGGCAGGCGTATTCCCACTGTGCTTCACTGGGCAGATTCAATTCCAGCCCCGGCACGGCGGCGTTGATCTTTTTCACAAACTCCTGGCAATCATCCCAGCTCACCTGCACCACCGGCCGGTCATCGCCCTGGAAACGACTTCGGTTGTTGCCCATCACCGCCTGCCAGAGGACTTGGGTAACTGTAGTGTCGAAAAGCCAGTAACCATGGCTGAGCTGCACAGTATGTTGAGGACCCTCATCATCATCCCGTTCGTGTTCGTCTTGGGGCGAACCCATGGAAAAACTGCCGGGCGCAATCCAGCGCATGCGCTGGCGGACGCCTTGGTAGAGAAATTCAACCCAGAGTCCATACTCATCTTCACCCCAGGTGTTTGCCCAAGTGGGGGGCTCGTCTTCCGACCAAAAGATCTTTTTTACGGGGGTGATCTCCAGGCGTGTATCACGTGAATCGAGTCGGCCGACAAAGCTTCCAGGTTGGGCGGCTTCGATTTGTTCCGCATGGAAACTGAGCTGCCCTCCTTGCTGCCACAGCAAGTAGCGTTGGGGTTCCCTATTCTGCGCCGGAGGCAAACCCTTCCGTCTTCTTTCCACTGCATCACTCAAGATCCAACAGGCCTCTTTGCCAACCTCTGATTGCTTTACCCGCTCACCAAGACGCGCTACGAATCCTTCAAGCCAGGCCCAGGCCTGCGAATTCATTCTGTCACTGCCTTGTGTACTGACACGACCAGTAAGGTATAAGAGGAGCTGAGTGGCATCTTTGCGCTCTTTACCCCCAATGATCTCATTTGCCCAGTCGCAACCAATGAGTTCGACCACGGAATCCAACCAGATTTCATAGGGCAAATGGCGCTGCCACAGTTTGACAGCCTTCAGGGTTTGCGCCCGATAATTATCGTCAGCGGCGAACAGCAGGCGGCAATCGGGTGCTAATTCACTCTTTAGCGAGGTCGCGACCATATCCGGTTCATCCATGATCGGATGCTGCCAGACCCAAGCCTCCATGCGAGCCGGAAAACGGTCTGCCCCCAAAGTGAGACGTATCTCGCGCAGCAGGCCGGGTTCAACCCTTGAGGCGATGGAGAGTTGATCGATCAGGATCTGCCCACGTTTTTCGATCTCTTCTGTTGAAAGCGGCAGTGGCACCGGATGTTCCCAACTCAGCAGTTGATAAACAGCAGCAATCTCTGCCGGGCACTCCAGCGGGGAGCAAGGCAACAGCGCTAGAGGCGAGACATCTGCATCGCAAAGTTTGTTACCGAATTCGGACCAGAAGGCAGTTGCGTGTCCATCATCTGCGGCAAGCGAGCCAAGATCCCCCAGAACCAGCACCTGATCACCCGGTCGCGGATCGATGCTGGAGACTGTGCCATCAGGCCAATGAACCAAGGGCTGATCATACAACTCGCTATAAATAGCCGGGAAAAAACCTGTTTTAACGTAGAGGCGATGCAGATGAACCTGAACCATTGCCTGATCCTGGGCATAGGAGGCCAAGTGGTCGCTGCGATCTTCGATGACATAGAGACTCGATCCCCACCCCATCCAGTGTTGTCGCGGAAGGTGGTGCAAAGTACCACCCCGCCCAATATGATCGACGATATGAGGTATATCATAGGCCCTGGAGGGGCGTCGTTCAGATAGTGCGGCGCGCAGGCGAGGCACCAGTTCGGTGAAAGGGGCCAGGTATTTATATTCTGGTGGTTCTTCGGGCTTGCGCTCCGGTAGTCGTACGTAGGTGACGCCCGGAAATGAATCCAAGTGTTCTATTTCGTCTATTTCAATGCTGACGGGCTGCCAGAATAGTATCGGTTCAAGTGGTAGGTTGTTGTCTGGCAGAACAGACTGTTCTCGTTCAGTCTGGCCAGGGCCTGGATCATTCTCTTCTGGGTGTGGGAGTTCTTTTTTCTGTTTTTCAGGTACTGGGGAAAAACCGAGGGTCTCAACCGCATCAGGAGTCAGTGCGCCGTTATGTTCTACCAAGGCCCGCAGCAGATCGGCCCGGCTGACACCCCCCCGGCACATCAGAGGGCATCGCCCTTGCGCAAGACATAGGGGCTGACCATTGCAAGTAACTTGTCGTGCGAGTACCCGTTTCCACTCAATTCTTCAATGGCGCGCAACAGATCCAGGTACTCTGCTTGCCCTGGCAAATAGCGTAATTTGTCGTCTTTGGCCTGCTTGCGATCTTTGATAAACAGATCGGCCGCCTCTTCGAGTATTGGGTTTTCCAGACGAGTATGGGCCTTTCCCCTCCCCACCAAGAGGATTCGGAGTGCCTGTTCCTCCTTTGGCAGTTCCATCTTCAGTAAGACACAACGTCGCACAAAAGCATCCGGCAGTCCCCGCTCCCGGTTGGTGGTAATCACAATCAGGGGTGGCACACCGCTGACTCTCACCGCTACCGAGAAGCCATCCGGCTGAAAGCTGGCGTCACCCAAGGCCTCCAGCAATCCGTTGGGCACGTCGATTTCGGCTTTATCTACCTCATCGATAAGTACCACCACCCCATTCTTATAGTCACCACGGTCACGCTGAACCGGTGCCGCGGCCCTTGGCTGACTTTCTGCCTGTTTCCAGTTGAATCCCCACCAGAACGGCCCGGGGCGCAGGTAGTTTTGCGGGGCAAGTTTTTTTTCGCAGGTAGCTTCATTCCATTTGAGACTCTGGGCCAGTTGTGCGTCTGCCAGCCGGGCAACCGCGTCAAACTGCCAGAGCAGATCACGGGATTCGGTCTTGGCATCTACTGTGTAGCGCACAAAGGCCCGATCCAGCATCTTGGCCGCCGCCCGTGCCAGCTGAGTTTTGCCTACACCAGGGTCACCAGTAATCAGCAACGGGCGCTGACAGGCGATGGCTGTATTGATGGCGTTGATGTGCGCTGATTCAAAGAGGTGTTTAAATGTGCCTTTTCCCATGTTTTTGGTGAGTTCAACATATTGTTCGGGACCTTGAGCAATGAAAGTTCCGTTATCTGTAGCTGTTGTTTCAATCATCTTCGTCATCGAGTTTATCGCTATGCGTTTTGAGGATTATCTCTTCCAGGTCTGAAATCAGACTTACCGTTTCAAGATCGGGAAATTCACTCCGTTTAACCAGATCCAGATTGTCAAACCAGTCCTTCAACAAGGCCCAACTCGCCTGTTTATCAACGGCCGTCTTTGGAGGAAGGAGGACATAAAATCGTCGTTGCTTCTTGCCAATGCGACTTGCCATGTGCTTCAACTTTTCATCGGCTGTCTTCAGACTTGCAACAAGGTCACCAACAGCACCCTTTTTGTAGACTTCCGCCCAGAGGTTATCAACAACACCTTTGCAGTCACCTGGCACCAATTTATTTATCAAATGAGAACCAATGTCCTCGACGGCTTTCCGGTGGCGCTCATCTATGCCACAGCGTTCCTCTTTCGAGCTGACATTGTAGGGAAAAACAGTGCGCCCCCGAGGATAGTCGATGCTGGGAGCTACCTGATCAGCAGACGCCATCGCAATTTCAGTATCGAGTCGACTCACGGTGGCGCTATCAATGATGCGTTCGCCCCTACGACGGGATGCCTGAATCGTTTTCACTGCATTATGGTCAGGAAAAAACAAACACATCATCAGGGTTGCGACGTCATGCAGGGCAGCGTTTTCTGTGTTGCTTCTATGATCACCCAGACTCTGGACAAGTCTCTCCAAAAAAGCCACACACTGGCGAGGCGTACAATCCAGCAAGGCATCAGCCAGTTGATCCAACGTTAAAACATTGGCATTTGGGTTCAGTGCATTGAATGTTGCCGTAGCATTATTCTTTACGGTATCCGACTGCTCGATTCTGTATAGAAACGACGGCTTGAACCACTTACTAAGCGCCTCGACATAATCTTCTGACAGATCAATGCCAAGTAGTTCTGCCAAACTCTTCTGATCAGGCCCTGAGACAACATCCAATGCGTTGCGGATAAATACAACCCGCAGACTTGCACCACGACGACCTGGGTTGGCTTCCAACACGATGGCTGACAGTTTATGTTTGACAAAAATCGGAGCGCCACTGAAACCAGTCCATAGTTCATGGGTATTAAGCGGACCCGTTTTGACCTGAATAGAGTGTGTGGTTTCTTGCGTATTGATGGTTCCAATCGTACCGCTTGGGCCATGAGTATCTCGACCCCCATCTGCATCCTCCAACTCACTCAGAAATCCATAACTTTTCCAGTGTATTTCTTCTTCAGATGGAATTGACCGGGCAATGGCGCTCTCTGCGTTAGGGATTTCGACCCCCAGCTCAGGCAACTCACAGCGAATCAGGGCCAAGTCGAGGCGCTCATCAGACCAGGCTATATTGTTTCTCTTAACCTTGATTGATGGCGGATCAACATTTGCTTTCCCGGGAGCCGCCCGCCAGCAGATGGTGATTTTCTGATTCTCGTTGAGATCAGCATCACGAAATAAGACATGATAGGCGGTCAATACCCAGCCTGGGGCGATAGTGTAGCCGGAGCCTTCGCCCACATAGCCACCTTCCATGGGCACTGATATCTCGGTACATAGCTCGATGGATAACATCCCTGACCCTCGTTGGTTCTACTTGCTTCTCGCTTTTCGCTTGCCACTTACACTGAGGGGCTTCCTGGCACGATTACCATCTTTATCTGAATTGCTGGCAACCTCCTCTGGTTTGAGCTTCAATTTGATCTTCTGCCTTACAGCATCCTTCTTCTTCGCCTTGTAATGACTGGTAAGGACATAGAATTTGGCGGCTATTCCCCCATCAACCACTTCCTCTACGGCAATTTCAAGATCCAGTTCCACATCCTCAACAGTGAAGCGAATCCCCTCCCCCTTACCTTCTTCCTGGGCCAGGCTGAGTTCGTTTCTGAGGCTTTTGATGAGTTGGGCGAGTTCGAGATTATTGTTGTCTTTCTGCTCAGCCATGAGATGGCTCCATTATTGATATCAATATGTCCGCGAATCCAGTTCCTCACAATCTTCTCTAATTTGTTTCCTACTAGCAACAAGCATGTCCGGATAAGTCCCGTAACATACTGATGTTGCATAGTAATAAGGAATTCACTGAAACACCTTGGAACATAAGAGCAGTTCATTCAGGACGAGGACTAAATCAGTTTCGCTCAACAAAGGGGACAAACGGAATTAACGGTAACTTTGGCGGTAACCCGTTAACCACAACCACTTAATTTATTTATTTATCATAATCTTATACATACTTTTCGAGTGAGCCCGCCCCACCAAACGAAAAGGCCAGCCCAATCGGCTGGCCTTTTTTATCTTGGCCCTGCAATCAAAATACTCCGACCCCTTCCAGCATCAATCCACGCCCTGCTGTTCACCTGACGAATAGAGATGCTTCTGGAAACCAATAAACAATTCCCTGATGCTTGCCATGTTCCCCAGGGTATCAGCCGCATCGTTGACACCATGAAATTTCAGTTCAATAAACTGAGGTAGCTTTTCCTGGGCCAGTTCGCTCACACCCTGCTGGATGTAGTGACCCAGTACAAATCTCAGGAACTCCTGTTGCGCATAGTCGTAGCTGGAAAATATCTCTTCACGATGCGCAGCAACTTGATCAGACCGGGTTACAGGTGGTAAAGCAAAAGCGATATACGCCAACACATCGAAAAGATCGCTCTTTTCGGCTTCGACCAGCCTGCCGATCTCAGCCAACTGTTCCACGCCGTATCCTTTCTCCTCCAGCCCTTCCAGCAGCGCTTTACGGGTATACGGCCTTCCCCGCAGTGACCGCAACTCATCTTCATCCCTAAAAAGTTCCGGCAGTTCGCCGAACAGACGTTCAACAAACTGGGCGGCAGACATGGGTTTCCCGTCGGGGCTCCAGAATGTGGTCGCGGTCATGTGTTTGATATTACGGTACTTGCCGTCTGCAAGCTTAATCTTGATTTTACGTTTCTTCTCACAGACGCATGGGTACTCCCCACACACCTCACAGGGTTCGGGCGGAGGGGAAATACAGACACAGGGGTGCTCACCGCAGACAGGACAGGGATCAGGTGTTCCTATCGGACATTCACAGGGGATCTTCCCACATTTCGCACACGGCTCTGGCGGCAACGGCTCCCCATCCCACTCATCGTCATTGAAGTGTTCGTAAGCCTTAACAAAGTCATAAATCGTAAAGTAGTCCTTGCCGTCGAACAGCCTCGTTCCACGTCCTATTATCTGCTTGAACTCGATCATGGAGTTGATTGGCCGCATCAACACAATGTTGCGGATATTACGGGCATCAACGCCGGTGGATAACTTTTGCGAGGTGGTCAGAATTGTCGGAATGGTCTTTTCGTTGTCCTGAAAAATGCGCAGAAAACGTTCGCCCTCAGTGCCATCATTCGCCGTTACCCGAACACAGTAGTTTGGATCTTTACTCTGCTTGGCCTGATTGATCAGATTGCGCACCGCCAGCGCATGATTCTGGGTGGCGCAGAAAACCAGTGTCTTCTGGCTCTGCTCGATCATCTGCATGAACAGCCCGACCCGAAACTTCTCACGCGCCTCGATTTCGATGACCCGATTGAAATCATCCTCGCTGTAGCGACGGCCCTGCTCGATCTCTCCCTCGATGATCTCGTCGTCGGAGGTATAGACATAGTCATCCAGCGTGGTGGCGATCTGCTGCACCTTGAACGGGGTCAGAAAGCCATCATTGATGCCCTCCTTCAGCGAGTAAATATAGACCGGCTCACCAAAATAACGATAGGTATCCGCATTGCCCTCACGTCTGGGGGTCGCCGTCAAACCGAGCTGCACAGCGGGTGAAAAATAGTCCAGAATCCCGCGCCAGTTGCTCTCGTCATTTGCACCACCCCGGTGACACTCGTCGATGACGATGAAATCGAAGAAGTTCTCTGGATATTCGCCAAAGGCAGGTTTCGGATTGCTCTCGGCATCCTGTCCCGTCATGAAGGTCTGAAAGATAGTGAAGAAGACGCTGCCGTTCTTCGGTACCCGGCCTTTCTTGCGGATAATCTCGGGATCAATCCGCACCAGCGCATCATCGGGAAAGGCGGAAAAACTGTTGTAGGCCTGATCTGCCAAAATATTGCGATCCGCCAGAAAGAGGATGCGCGGGCGACGCACCGGCTCTCCGGTCAGGTTCCAGCGACTGTGGAACAGCTTCCAGGCGATCTGGAAGGCAATCGCTGTCTTGCCGGTGCCGGTGGCGAGGGTCAGCAGGATGCGATCCCGCCCCGCTGCAATCGCCTCCAAGGTCTGGTTGATGGCATTGTGCTGATAGAAACGCGCCTGCCAGAATCCTCCTTTGTCCTCGAACGGCACCTCACCGAAGCGATTGCGCCAGATATTCTCCTCCGCAAAGGTTTCAGCCCAGAGTTCGTCTGGCGTGGGGTAGTTCTCAACATACCCCTCGGCCCCGTTCTGCATATCGATACGGTAGATACCGAGGCCGTTGGTGGAGTAGGCAAAGCGGGCCTGCAGACGCTCCGCATAGCGCTTGGCCTGGGCCACACCCTCGGTATCGGGCAGATCACGCCGCTTGGCCTCGATAACCGCCAGCTTCTGCCCCTTGTGGAACAGCACATAGTCGGCGATATCCTGCTTCGCCCGCTTGTTGCCGCCACCTTGCAGGCGACCCAGGGTGATCATCTCCCGGCGGACCCGACTGCCCTCCACCACGCCCCAGCCCGCCGCTTTGAGAGCGGGGTCGATCAGTTCAGCACGGGTTTCGGCTTCGTTCATGAAGAGACAATCCTTTGTTCCAGGTCATTGGACATGTAAGCGATTTTACTTGTGAATCCTGATTGGAAAACTATTTTATGTCAGTCAGTTAGCGACACAAGGGACATTTTCATACTTGTTTTTCAAAATCAAGCATGAATGAGATTCCGATTGCCATATCGCCTTACTCTGGGGGGTTGGAGTCAAACTGCCGAACTTGTAAGTGATCGTTACAAGTTGCCTTTTCGCTCAGGCGGCGGACTCTTCCTTGAGATCGGCATCGCCAGCGGTCAATACGCCGGAGAAGGCTTTTTGCAGGAGGGATTGTTTGAGTTCGGTTAGCATAGCGAGCTTTCTCTGGCAGATGTCTTCGAGGCTCTGGACCTGCCTTTCAAAATCATCTAAAAAAGATACAAGATCGAACTGATCCTCATGTTTGATCGGGTAATTGATCTCTAACCCCAGAATCCTCTTCGGCGCCGTATGGCGAACCATTGTCCCGGTAGACGTTTCTTTAATTTTTTCAGATGCCATACGCGTACGTAGAAAATAGTACACAAGCCTTGGGGCAATATTTTTACTCTTGAATACTACTCGACCGATTCGTTGATTGTGCAACACATTGAGGCGAGCAATAAATGCCGGCTTGCCCAATATTTTCATCTTGGATGATAAATCTGTCATGACAACAGTTAGATCACCTATTTTGAACAAATACCCAGGCGTAGCCTGTCCAAAAAACCTCTTGGTATTCTTGCTAGAAAAGTACAGCGTACCGTCCGCAGTATAGTTTCCTGGAGTCAGTACAATAGGTTTTGAATCATCTTGACTAACTTTGAAGTCAGACCCTTTAAAGGCAAATCCATGAGTGATGTTTATCAACTCCGAAAGCCGCGTTCGTGACCATCTACTTCCTCGACAAACGAATGCATTGCTTAGGCAACTTTCAAACAACTCACGGGCATTGGCGAGGTTCTTTTCGGCATTGGCGGCGGCCGCTGCGATCCCCTCGAAGGCTTTATCGAGAATGGCGACGATGCGTTTTTGTACTGGCAATGAAGGAAAGTCAATCTCATAATTCTGAAGTTGGGCTTTTGTGAGCGCTTGCCGTGTTGCTCCTGCCTTATCACCCGCATTCAACAAAGAATCTTTGTGTTCTCGTGATACGAGTAAATACGCCAGGAATTGTGTGTCAACCAAGAGTGCCTTTGGGCGGATAATTGCGACATGCTGATTTACTCGTGCAGGCAAGCATTTTGTTGGAGCCACGCAGCATCTTGCAATTGATGCACCTGTTATATTTAGAAGAACATCACCATTTTCAACTATTACGTTGGACAGCTTTTCCGCCTGATCATCATCGAGAAATGCCAAATCTTTCTTCTTGAAGTAGCCATCATGCACATTGAGGCTTCTGATCAAGGGGATACCGACTTCCTTATAGGATTTCTTCCCACCTCGCGGCGTTGCGCCACTTCCAATTTTAGAGGTGACATCTACTAATTTTGATCGTTGCCACCCCACTCTCACAACAACCCCCGAATCCCTTCCAGAATCTTCACACTCTCCTTATCCAGCGTTGCGATCTCGGCAAGTATCACCTCCGGCTCCCGCAACGGTGCCTCTTCGGCCTTGTTGGGGTTCTTCACCGAGAGATCAACGCTGTCGGCATCCAGATCGGCGACATCCAGGCTCCAGGACTTTTCAGAATCGGCAAACCTGGCCTGCAGTTCGACGAACTCACTCAGATCGTCATCGTTGAGGGGATTGGTCTTACCCAGACTTCTGCCGGGGTCGAGCTGGTAGTACCAGATGTTTCGGGTCGGTGCGCCCTTTTCGAAGAAGAGCACCACTGTTTTCACCCCCGCCCCTTGAAACGTACCCTGGGGACAGTCGAGGATGGTGTGCAGATTGCAGCTCTCCAGCAGTTCCCTGCGCAATGCGCGGGCGGCGTTGTCGGCGTTGGAGAGGAAGGTGTTTTTGATCACCACCGCGCCCCGACCTCCCGCCTTGAGGTATTTGATGAAGTGCTGCAGGAAGAGAAACGCTGTCTCGCCGGTCTTGATGGGGAAGTTCTGCTGGACCTCCTTGCGCTCTTTGCCACCAAAGGGCGGATTGGCGAGCACAATATCGAAACGATCCTTCTGCTGAATATCGGCCAGGTTCTCGGTCAGTGAGTTGGTATGGACGATATTGGGGGTCTCGATGCCGTGCAGGATCATGTTCATGATCGCGATGACGTAGGCGAGAGATTTCTTCTCCTTGCCGTAGAAGGTACGGATCTGCAGGGTTTTGAGCTGGCTGGTGGTGAGTTTTTTCTGCCGCAGGAAGTCATGGGCCTCACAGAGAAAGCCCGCCGAGCCGACCGCGCCGTCGTAGATGCTCTCTCCCAGTTTGGGTTTTGTCACCTTAACCATGGCGCGGATCAGCGGGCGCGGGGTGTAGTATTCGCCGCCGTCGCGCCCGGCGTTGCCCATGTTTTTGATCTTCGCCTCATACAGATGCGACAGCTCATGCTTCTCCTGCTGGGAGCGGAAACGCAGGCCGTCGATCAGTTCCAGCGCATCGCGCAGGCTGTAGCCGCTGCTGAACTTGTTTTTGATCTCGCCGATTTTGTACTCGATGGTATCCGGGCTTGAGGCGCGCTGTTTGAAGCCATGCAGGTAGGGGAAAAGTTTGCGGTTAACGTAGTCGATCAGGTCGTCGCCGGTGAGGGCGGCATCATGATCGAAATCGCCGTTTTTTGTTTTCGGCGCAGCCCAGGCCGACCAGCGGTAGTTGTCATCAATAATGAAACTGTAGGGCTTACCGAGCAATTCCGCCTGCATCGCCCGCTCGTGCTCCAGGTCATCCAGATACTTGAGAAACAGCATCCAGGAGGTCTGCTCAGTGTAGTCCAGCTCCGTGGTGCAGCCCGCCTCTTTCCAGAGCACATCGTCGATATTTTTGAAGGTCTGTTCGAACATGGATGAAACGATTCCCTCTTTCTTATTATTTATTCAGCCACACCACATACGAGTTGAGCTGTGATAGCTATGAGTGTCTTGGGCTTTTCCCGGCAACGGCAAATATACTACACCGGACAATCTGAGACTGAAATGATGCGTCCTGACTGCTCACGTTATGAACTAATAGTGGGGAGAAAAATTAATCTGGGGGGTATATTTAGGGGTACATGCAAGACAGAAAAATTAAATATTTATTTATATTCAATAACTTATTTCAACTTCAAATAGTATTTTCCGCCTTTCTTACGCAATTACGCCCACTTTGTTTCGCTGCATACATGGCCTTATCTGCCGCTTTTATTAAATCCTGCCAGGTTTGGGCATGCTCCGGAAAGGTGGCAATGCCTATACTAGCGGTAACGTTGAGTTCTTTGTCATCCTCTATCGGAATATAATGATCGGCAATCTGACTACGCAGTCGTTCTGCCAGTTCCTCTGCTTCGGTAAGGGGTGTCTCCGGAAAGGTAACGATAAACTCCTCACCACCATAACGGGCCGCATAATCCGTTTTGCGGATTGAACTCTCCAATACTTTTGCGAAGCTACGGAGCACACTGTCCCCGGCCTGGTGCCCATAGATATCGTTAATCTGTTTAAAATGGTCTATATCGATCATACAGACTGATAGTACGTGGTCATAACGGGTAGCCCTGAGTGTTTCATCGGTCATCCGTTGCTCCAAAACCTTGCGGTTATACAACCCTGTTAACGCGTCGTGGGTGGCAAGATGTTCCAGCTCCGCTTCGGCCTGTTTACGCTCAATAACCCCGCTTAATGCCTTGGCGATACTGTCAATGAGATTGCGCTCCTGTTTCAGGAAAGGGCCCTCGTCAAGGATAGAGAACTCCTTCGTGTAATAGACCTCAACAGAACCCCGGTATTCATTGCCGACTATAAGATCGCTTGTCTGTTTCCATATAGTTTGATCGAATGGATTCTCAACAAACTCCCTGTCATTATAAATGATCCGCGCTTTGGTGAATTCAGGATAGCGCCAGCCTGGTGGCATAATTCTAACCACATCAGACAAGATATCTTCCAATTTGGCATGTTTGCGGATAGCTTCAGTGATTTGAAAAATACATTGAAGCTCTTTCACGCGCTCGCTCATGTCGTGCAGGAGTAGTGCATTTTCTGTCTCCGCCTGCTTGAGTTCCGTAATATCCTGTACTATGCCGGTTGATTGAATGACTCTTCCCGTTTCATCCTTTGTATGATTGCACTTTTCATGGACGAAGCGAACCTCACCGTTGTTGGGGCGGATAATGCGGTGATCAATCTCAAAAGCATCATGCTGTTCCCGGACTGATCCAATATAGGTCGCGTCCACAATGTCTCGGTCTTCCGGATGGACGCTATCGAGAAAAGCCTCGTAGGTGACACCGAACTCGCGTGGGAACACACCAAAAATACGATACACTTCATCTGACCAAGACAACCGGTTGGTGACTATATCCAAATGCCAACTACCGACGTGGGCAATCGCCTGGGACTTGGCAAGCAGGAATTCGCTTTCTCGCAATATCGCCTCATTCCGTTTGCGCTCGGTGATGTCACTGAAGGTCACCACTGCCCCCAAAACCGCACCATCACGCTGAATTGGGAAGGAACGGAATTCGGCAGAAAACGCGCTTCCATCGGCGCGCCACAATACTTCATCATCCCTGTGCACGCCTTCAGATTGACGGAATGCTTTGAATATGGGACACACCGCCTCATCATAATGAGTACCATCAATATGGCTGTGGTGTATCAGTTTGTGCATGTTCTTACCCAGTAGCTGGGCCTCATCCTGGTATCCCAGAATGTCCAAGGCAGTCTGGTTGGCGAAGGTACAGTGCCCCTGGGTGTCTATCCCGTACAAACCTTCTCCAGTGGATGCCAGCAGCAGCTCAAGCTGCTGGTGGGATTCCCCCAGCTCACGGGTGCGTTCAGCGACCTGTTTCTTCAGTTCTGAACGGCTGTTTTCAAGGTATTCGAGCATCTTCCGTGCCTGGTAGCGTGAGCGACTGCGGAACCAGGCGCCAACGGTAATTCCAAACAAGGCCAGAATGTATGGAACAAAAAATTAGGGTCGCGAATCAAATCCAGCAGGGAAATCGTCGGATACTTTGCAACTACCTTCCAGACATAGTCCCGAGCTTCAAGTTGGCCACTGCTTGGCAGATAAGCCTTCCCCGCGCCGGTACTGCTATGCAGTTCAGGGCTGATTGGATATACGGTTGTGTATACAAATTGTTCCATCTCCCCCTGAAACGACCCTGACTTGTTCGCCAGAATCTCGCGCCATGCCACAGGAAAACGGTTACCAAATGTCAGTTCCTTGCGCTCTGGAAACATGAAACCCCACTCCTCGCGGGAATCTGGACCGGAAAGCCAATAACCGTCTCGGTTGAGCAGGGAGCGGGTTTCATCATCATCCAAAGCTACACGCGAGAAGCGAGAAACAAGCCTTTCGGCGAGGAAGTTGAGCAGCACGATCCCTTTTTTGCGGCCATCCGAGCCAAATACCGGCATGCCGAAGCGGATCATTGGCTTGAGGGGTTGCTCAATCTCTCCTCGTTCGATGTTGAGGTCCAGGGGTGAAACGAAGACCTCGCCCCGAGAGAGGCGCAAGGTGTCCTCGAAATAGTAGCGGCCTTTTTTATTCTGGAGGGCACCCTCTGGAACGATAGCGGGTCGCCCGGCATGGTAGTTGATGCGCACTTTTTCCATGCCGCCGGTATCAAGGAAACGCACCTGGTCGTAAAGTCCCTTATGGCGGCTGAAGACAAGTAGCTCGGAAGCCAGCGCCACTCGAGCCTTCTCGTCACCGCTCATCAAGGCGGAAACCGCATCGGATTCAGCGAGGATACGCAGGTCAGAGAGGACATTGCTAAAAGTCAGCTCAATATCGGTAACCGCCTGCTCGACGCCCTCCAGAACCGAGGTTTTCCGGAGCTTCTGCAGATGGGTCTGATCATACAGGAGCAGGCCATATGCAATCAGGCTGACCACCAGAAGAAAGGAAAGAAATAATCCCAGGAATCCGGGCATTATCATCTTCCAGCCAACTTTGCCCGAACTGTCCTGTGTTGCAGGCGGAGGCTGAATCGATTCTGGCAATTGCCTCATCTCGATTTCATCATCCGGCCAATTTTCCCCTATCGCTATAATTACTTTGTAATTATAGCGGCAGATCAGCGAATATCTTAAGCCAGATCACCCCCCATTTGCCGGGACTGTAAACCGCTTTTTCATGACAACCGCTGACACATGCCAGACGGATCAGCAGATATTGTATTTGGGATAGTGGGACATTATTACTCCTGCTCATTCTTAATGTGTATTTTTCTGAATATGGCCAAAATCAGAACTATATTTTGCAGAATTTATTTCAGGATCAGACCATGAGGACTCTTACATTTGAACAACTCAGCCGCTCTGGCTGGTACCCCCCTTCCCCTAGAAAATACCAGCCGTAAAGCATGGAATTCGATTCCGAATCGCGGAACCAAATACAATCAAAGGGGTGTCTATTACATTTCGTACCCTGTTAATATTTTTCTCTTGTTGTTGTATTTGTTTACATGCATATTCGGCAGTGTCCACCTCCAACAGCTCACTGGAAAATAAGGATTATTACTTTTCTGGCCCGTAGTGATCCGCTCAGGTCAGAAAGGCGAAGATATCCGCCTGTCTCTGGAACAACCATCACGGTACCTGATACTTCCGCACCGTGATCCCCACTCAGTACCGTCATCACTTCCCCCTCAACAGGCGGGAGGTACGGTGCTCATTGGCTACTGACAGCAGACGGCGTGCGGTCGTGCTTGCACGTCGGTAGCGGGTGGCATTTGATGAACTATTAGAATAACTTGAAAAACAAAGCCTGGCGAAATTGAAGCAACCTCACAATATAGAGGCGGCAGAAAAGCCCATTGTCTTAGTGCACAGTAAACACTGCTAATAAGTAGCTGTCGGATTTCTTTACAGCAACATCAGTTGGCCTTTTTCAACTGTCCATCCTTTCCAATTAATTGAAACTATAAAGAAAATTAGCCGATTGGCTATCAATGTAAGTTATAGAATAGCGCTATACGATCAAGTAGGACTCTATAATCTGTCGGAAGACTTTACAGTTTTATATTGATATACCAGCATTATGATTTGTATCCCACTGATTTCATTACTGAAAGCTAAAATGGCTTAATATATGCGTGGTTTTTCGAGGAAATGCCGCCGGTCATTGGAGAGCAACAGCGATATGGGTGGTAATAGTCAATTTTCGGGAGAATTAAAAGCGTATATTCGGCGCTCACCCTCGTCTGTGGAATCACTGCGCTTGATACTACAATCGCCCACCACAAGTTTACATTGACTCGTTGGGTCAAAAGTGGCTCGTTCTTACTGAAACAACTAATCTCTCTGCAACGATCCTGGATAGTGCCTACAACAACACTACCTATATTCGCGCGGGTTCAGTTGTTAACTCGAGCAGCCACCAGGTATTTTAGCTATAAGCATTCAGATAATGTGCAGATACAAATTCAAGACTGGTTACTAATGGTGTTATTTCCCGTTCCCTTTTTAGTATTTTCTAAAGAGACAGTTCCTACAAAAGTTTCAAAAAATCGAGGTGACTTATGAGAAAAAGGAAAGAGCAACTTGTATATACATCCGCATGGCGGGTGGTTTTATTAGCAATCATCATTCTCTGCGCCGCCACGAATGGTTCAGCTGGAATAGCTTATGACTTATCTTCCCGGCCAGCGGATTCGGGTATTGCCTTAGGATACGATACCGACAATCCAGATCTTGTCTGCGGTATCTTTAGGCATGAAGCAAAAGACGGTACCGTGACCATCGGTGACAACGATTGGCTATCACCCAAAGGTGCCGGGTATTTTCTAGGGGTAAAGGACCGTCCCTACCCATTCGAGGTTCAAGGCGTCGTAATTACCGGTGTTAAGCCGGGGGTGTATAAAAAAACAAACAAAACGATTACGGTTCGCGACCTTTATTTTAGATCAATCGTTCAGGAAGATATCACCATTGAGACGATAAAGGAGGGAAAGCCAGATTCATACACATCTTGTTTTGTAAAACCAATCTCTGGTCGAATTGGTGAACTAACCATTAATGGGAAACCGGAGGAGTTATCTGATAATGATTTAAGCGATGGTGTTATTTCCACAAAGACAGGTGATCGGTTTCAGGTATTTTTTAAGGCCCAATTTTTACTCCATAACCAAACTATTTTTCTGCTGCCAGAACATTAAGAGGGCAATATCGTGGCCTACTCCCTGCTTGATTGCTTATTTTATTGCCGGATAACATTTATTGAATTTATAAGGTATTAAGAAAGTGCTTAGAGAGATATTGCCTGTGGAAAGAATAAATCACACAGGAATAAGGGAGGTCTTGCAGGCTTTGTTTCTTATATGTATTTTCAGTGACTCTGCCTTCGCTGTAAATCCAATAAACAAAGTAGCAACAATAGAGCTGAAGATTCTTTCTGAATCTATGACCGGGAAAAATATACCTAAGATTCAAGAAGTAATACAGGCCGGAGCCGATGTAAATGTAATAAATAAATACGGCGTTACTCCGCTGTGGATAACATCGAAGAATGGTAATGTTGAAGTTGTCAAGCTGCTGCTGGCGGCTGAGGCGGACGTAAATGTGGCTCGAAAAACTAACGGTGCTACTCCGCTTTGGATAGCGTCGCATAAAGGTCATACTGAAATCGTCAAACTGCTGCTGGCGGCCAAAGCGGATGTTAATACGGCCAGAAAAACTGACGGCCTTTCCCCACTGTGGATAGCATCGCAGAATGGTCATGCTGAAGTTGTAAAGCTGCTGCTCACAGCCAGGGCTGATGTTAATGCTGCCTACACAGACGGCGTTACTCCGCTATCGAAAGCAAGCGAGAATGGCCATGCCGAAGTTGTCAGGCTGCTGCTGGCGGCCAAGGCAAATGTCAATGCGGCCCGAAAAACAGATGGAGTTAATCCGCTCTTGATAGCGAGCGAGAAAGGCCATGCTAAAGTTGTCAAACTGCTACTGACGGCCAAGGCAGATGTTGATACGACCCAAAAAACTGACGACATTACTCCTCTGTGGATAGCATCGCAAAATGGTCATGCTGAAGTTGCAAAGCTGCTGCTGGCAGCCAAGGCGGATGTAAATACGACCAATAAAACTGATGGCGTTACTCCGCTGTGGATGGCGAGCGGAAATGGTCATACTGAAGTTGTAAAGCTGCTACTGGTTGCCAAGGCGGATGTTAATATGACCAGAAAAACCGACGACGTTACTCCACTCTGGATGGCGTCTCAGAATGGTCATACTGAAGTTGTAAAGCGGCTGCTGGAGGCCAAAGCGGATGTTAATGCGACCGATACTGACCGAGTCACTCCACTGTCGATGGCGTCGCAAAATGATCACATTGAAGTTTTAAAGCTGCTGTTGGCGGCCAAGGCGGATGTTAATGCGGCCAAGACTGATGGCGTTACTCCGTTGTTGAAAGCGACCGGAAATGGTCATACTGAAGTTGTCAAACTGCTGCTGGCAAGTGGTGCAGATATAAATATGAGGATAAATATAAAAGGCACGGATTATACGCTCTTAACTTTAGCAAAAAAAATGTCTCATATCCGTATAATTAAGCTATTGAAAAAATATGGGGCTAAAGATTAGCCTCCTCGGCAATATCTGTCGGTAGGGATTTCACGCCCCCACAAGGATAAAAAATCCAACTGGTTAAATGAGGATGTAACGGTGAAAACTCCAACACTACTTGAGTTGCAAACTCGATATAGAGAGATGACGCAGGAAGAGTTTGATGAAATAGATCCGAAAGACATTACTGAAGTTGGGTTCACTGTTTATACTGAAGAACTGTCTCGGCGTAAAAGCATCGAAAATAATGTCTTAATTCATGAAGACATCTTAAATGATGATAAACAGCAAGCCGTGGGCTTTGGCACAAAAATCATTTTTCTTTTGATGGTAGCGTGCCTTTTAACAGTGTCAACTTTGGTCTATATGCAAGCAAATAATAAAATTCTTATGCTATCGCCGACTTTAATTATCAAAGATCTGAGTTACTATATCTGGCCTACAAATGAAAGAACTCCTATTGCAATACAGTTTGTTAATGGTGATTCTCAAGTAGAAAAAGAAGCCAGCAGAACTCCAGAAGATATCGGAATGGATCGAGCCTATTTAAACAGAATCGCATTTAATAAATATAAATATGATAAAGCTTTAAACGAATTTAATGCCGCCCTTAACCTAGCAGATGCTAATGCCATCGAGAGCACAGGCATTAAGCTATATAATATACAATCGCTTTTAGCAAAAGAAATTGAATTTGACCCAGATTTTTCTGCACTAGTAAACGGTGATCCTGTTTTCCCTATAAGGGTTTTTTTGCATATCTCAAATATTTATGCGCGCTTTTTTGCGATTTCTCTTGTCTTATTGGTTATCAGTTGTGGTTTACTTTTTTTATCCCCCTTTTTGAGATATTCAAAATCAAAGCAAAAAAACTTACATCAGTGAACTGATGACAAGGTGGGCTGGAAAGCCCGTACAATCTGTTATTTTTGAAGCCGTTTACGTCTTGCGAAACCCAGACCAGCAAAGCCAGCTAATAGCAAGGCGAGAGATGAGGGTTCTGGGACGTTGGCCTGACGATACATGAAAGCCCCGATATCGGGATCGTCGATCTGCCCGGGCATTATGCGGTCCGTGTACACGAAATCGTCGCGCGGTGTCACATAATCCCATACTTCCCCTTTCAGGTAACCACCAGCAGCTGCCGAGTAGTCCCGCGACACACCGATTGATGCTGTGACAGTGCCTGTTGTGAGGGTGGCGCCTAAGGCCGCGACGGCTGATGGAGCCCACGCCGAGTCCGGCTCAGCGTAGGAAGGGTTGGAAACCGAGACGTCGAGGCCGGTGAGCTCGCTTAATCCGGTGAGCTCGCTTAATAAAGAACGCACTTCGGTGATAGACGCCCAAATCCAACCGTCAACCGAAACGGAGAGGACGTCCCCGCTACAAACGAACGTTGTATCATCACATGTGCATATTCTGGCTCATTCCGAT
>QFXE01000019.1 GCA_003349915.1 endosymbiont of Escarpia spicata | reverse complement strand
AAAGTAAGTGCCATTCGGGTCAGATCTGACATTAGCCGATACGTCGCGCCGCCAGGGCGAGCGAGATCCAACCGACGATAAATGCAGTGCCGCCAATGGGGGTGACCATGCCCCACGGATTCACGCCTGTGAGGACGAGCAGATAGAGGCTGCCGGAGAAGAGCAGTATGCCGGAGATAAAAGACCAGCCGGAAATTGTTAGAGCCGTCGAACGTGTGTGAAGCGCCAGCAAGCCCACTGCCAACAGCGCCAGGCTGTGCACTCCCTGATAGTGGACACCTTTCTGGAAGACCAGCAGCATCTCTGGGGTGACCAGCTCTTTCAGGCTGTGGGCGCCAAAGGCTCCAATGACGACTGTCAGACAACCACTCACCGCGCCGATAAAAAGAAAATTGCGCGCCATCAATGCTGCTCCAACGACTTCAATTCCTCAAGGATGCCCAGCACCATCTTCTCAGTGGGTTCGTCCAGCTTCCTGCAGAGCTTACCCGGATTCCTCTCGCCATTGATCAGGGGACGAATCACCGAAGCCAGTTGCGCCATGGGACCACCTGCCCTGCTCATCTGGTCCGCCATATCCGCGATCAGTTGCAGCGCCTGCACATTGCCGGTCGCAGCGGCATGGATCATGGAAGCCAGTCCCGGCGCCGCCTGGGCCGGATCGGGTTTGGCGTTGGGATCGGGCAGGGTGGAGGGATCCTGCAACCCCCTCAGGATCGCTTCAGCGATGACCTGATCCTCCTCATCGAGGCCATTCAATATCTCTATATCCCGGCGACCGCCCATGATGCGCCGGATGGCCGCCACCAAGTCGGTCCACTCGTTATTTTCAGCCGCCTTCAGCAGCTGCTCAAATTCGACTTTGCGGTCCGGGTCAGTGCCGCTCTTTACCACTTCGTTGATAAAAAGGGCGTGCACACTGAGTATCTGTTCGCGGCGATCCATAAAAATCCCTGATTCGTTTTCATCGTAAAAGCAGACGCAGGCCCGATCAAGCGTAGCGGATCGGGCATTCCTATGGAGAAAGCTCATTCAGAGAATCTGTTGCAATCTCTCTCACATCCGGGTGTTCATCCTGCTGTAATTTCCGCAGCACCGGAATAACCTCCGGGGTAGCGACCAGCCCAAGATAGTGGGCAATATCGGCGCGGACATTGGCCTCCGGGGAATCAGCCAAGCGTATCAGCGTCGGCACCGCCGCCGCCAGCAGTTCACTCCCCTGCAGATCTTCCACCACCACGCCGATGCCGATGCGTGCCGCCATCGGTGTGCCGCTATCTTCGAGCAGTGCCAACAGGCTGGTCAGGGATGCCGGATCACGCTCAATGACCTCCGCCACCTTGTGCGGGCGCCGGGTCTCAAGCAGATGACTGAAATATTCACCAAACCCCCTGCCGGTGGCGGCCAGCTCGCACCAATGCGCCAGTTCAGACTGGCTGTGCATCCCTTCCAACTCAAACGGCCCAATACGGGTCCAGGGAACACTGCGCGTCCCCACCGCTTTAGCCGCTTCAGGGTGTTCCACGATATTGATCGCTTCCAGACGCCCCAGATGCCCCTCTTCGAGCAGACGACTCAGCGCTTCAAGGACTACGGGGCAGTGGGCGCAGCCGGTAGCAAGCAGCAGCAGTGCATCAGGAGGTGTTTTGGACATGAGAATCCGGTGTATGGAGCAAGTGAGCGCTGGCTCAGTAGTGCGGAGGCGGGGGCTCGTCGGTATGCCCTTCCAGTGGCGAAGGGCTCAACGCCTGGAGACGCTGCCGCATATCCTCAATCTCCTGCTGCAGGCTGTCTATAATCTGTTGTTGATGCCCCACCGACTGATTGAGCGACTGGATATTCTCCTCCTGAAACGCCAGCCGGGTTTCCAGTTCAATCAGCCGCGCATCCATCTTAGGACCTGGGGTAACGGTCATCGAGATTGGCGGGGCAGAGCACATTGCGCATGATACCGATGAGATCCAGCAACTGAGGATTGCGAATACGGTAGTAGATTCGATTCGCCTCCTTGCGGGAGACCACAATATTCTTGTTGCGCAGCTGCTCCAGATGCTGGGAGATATTGCTTTGAGAGGTGCCAGTCCTTTCAACGATCTCGCCGACGGAGAGTTCACTCTCGCCCAGAGAGCAGAGTATCTTCCATCTCAGCGGATGGGCCATCGCTTTCAAAGCGTTGGCGGTCAGGGCAGTATCTTCATCGGTCGCTTGCGGTTCGTTCGGCTCGCTCATAACTAACTCCTAAGCTGCATCCTCATCACGAATATATCCGGTCATATCTTTTGCGATGCAAATTATATGGCTGATCTTACCATCTTGATCTTTGACTGCGGTACGGGCAAAAAGTATCGGTACACGGCGCCCGTCCTTGGCGATGAAACGTGCTTCGATGCGGCTTATAGCCCCGGTACGAATCAGCGCCTCGAGCCAGGTACCGAAAAATGCCCCGGCCTGCTCCTCTTCCGCCTCTTCGAACACGTCGCTGATCCACAGGCTCCGCAGATCACTCTCTGTATAGTCGAGCATCCGGCAGGCGGCGGGATTGGCGGATTCGATACCACCCTCGGGATTCAGCACCAGCAGGGCCTCGCCCATGTAGGTGATGATATTTTCCAGATGCAGTTTGGCGGCAGCCAGTTCTGCGGTGCGCTCCGCCACCTTCTGCTCCAGCACCCGGTTCAGCTGGCGCTCTTTCTCGATGAGACGGAAGTAGGTACTGATCTTGTTGATCAGCTGGTTATCGTCAATGGGCTTCAGTAAATAGTCTACGGCACCCACCTCATAGCCTTTCTGCTGGAACTCTTCAGTCTTGAAGGCCGCAGTGAGAAAGATAATGGGAATGTCTTTGGTCTTTTTGCGAATCTTCAGCATCGATGCGGTCTGAAATCCGTCCATCTCCGGCATCTGCACATCCAGAATGATCAGATCGATACCCGGCACCTTGACCGCAATATCCAGGGCCTGCTGGCCGGAGGTTGCCTCAAAGATCTCCACATCCATATGCCGCTCGACAAGGGTTCTGAGCGTAAACAGATTATGCTCATGATCATCGACGATCAGCAACTTGAACCCGGAGTAACGTTTCATCTCTCTTTAATTAATGGTCTGTCTGCTGGTGTGAAACTGGTCCGTTACAACGGCAGGTGCCGGTCAATCAACGCCTTCAACTCATCGGCATCGATCGGTTTTGGGATAAAGTCATCCGCACCTGCCTCTATACACCGCTCCCGGTCTAACGCCGTGTTTTTTGCGGTGAGCGCGATTACGGTCAGATCCCTGAAACGGCCATCTCTACGGATATGTCTGATCGTATCATAGCCATCCATCTCCGGCATCATGATGTCCATCAACACAATGGCAAATTCCGGGTCCTCTTCAAGGGTCTCCAGCGCCTCCCGGCCATCCCCCGCTGCCGTGATCTCCAACCCCCAGCTTTCGAGCAGAGGCGTCAACGCCAGCAGATTGCGCAGATCGTCATCAACCAACAATATGCGCTTGCCATTGTAATCCGCCTCCCCGGCTGTTGCAGATTGCGGCATGGCCTCATCCTCCGGCTCTGTCGACGGTTCCGGCTGATGTTCCTGCAATCCTGGCGCCTCGGGTTCAACATGCTCCAGCCGCGCCTCGTCAATATCGGAGTGGTCGAACTCCAACGGCAGGCAGAGGGTGAAGACTGAACCCTCCCCCTCCTCACTCTCCAGCCTGATATTGCCGTCCATCAGATGGGCAAGTTCCCGGCTGATACTCAGACCCAGGCCGGTGCCACCAAAACGACGGCTGGTGGAGCCATCAGCCTGCTTGAACGCCTCAAAGATCTCCCCGAGCTTGTCGCCAGGGATTCCGATGCCGCTATCCTCCACCCCAATACAGACTGGACAGGCGCTATCTTCGCCCTCATAGGCATGTATCGTCACTCCACCACTTTTGGTGAATTTGACCGCATTGGAGAGAAAATTCTTCAGTATCTGCCGCACCTTCTCATGATCTGAGATAAAGGATTCCGGGGCGTTCGGGGCGATATCTGCCGTAAATGAGAGGGATTTTGCATCGAACTGGGGCTTCACAAGCTCCATCAACTCCTCGATCAAACGCCGTAGATCAATTCGTTCCAGGCTGAAACTGGCCTGCCCCGCCTCTATGCGCGAAAGATCGAGAATATTGTCGATCAGCGCTTTCAGATCTGCTCCTGCCTCATGGATCACCGAGACCTGTTTGCGTTGTGCTCCATGCAACGCCTCCGGCCCCTCTGTAAGCATTTTGGAGAGCAGCAAAATGGAATTCAGCGGGGTGCGCAGCTCATGGCTGACATTGGCCAGAAACTCCGACTTGTAGCGGTTCGACTCCTCCAGTTGGCGGGCATGCTGCCGCTGCTCTTCCGAATGGTGAGTATGCGCCTCGGCCAGTACCGTCAACTGCTCACCCAGTTCGCTTACCTCCCTGGGTCCCCGCCAATGGAAACGAACCGGCTCATCCTCACGCAATACCCGCCCGACGCCCTCCGTCAGGGTCTGGCCAAAACGGGAAACGGTCAAGGCAATCCACCTGGCTGATAACAGCACAAGCAGCGAGACGACAAAGACAATGGTGAGCACACGCATGACCAGCGTATTACGAAACTCGGAGAGCGGAGATGGATCCACCGCCCGCCCAACCCAGAGCGGCCCCGAATCCTCTGTCATGAACAGAGGCACCCAGATAACCTGCTGACCGGCATCTCCCTTCCAGAGTGCCAGTTTGCCTGCCGTAAAGATCTCTTTCAGACCGGCAAAATCGGTGAAGGCGCGGGGCGTCTGGCCACCGGAGATCTGCTCCTCCAGATAGACACCGTCATTGTTGACCCAGAGTGTATTCAGGTATGCCCTGGCCATGCCGCCGACATCGATATTGGCAACCACCGCCCCAACCGTTTTGCCGAAACCTTGGGGGCCACTACCTTCGATCGGACTGATCATGCGCAGCGTCATGAAGCGTCTGGGGTCAGCGTGTGCCGCTGCGGGGTTCAGGCTGATCAGACTTACCGCTACGGTTCCAAGCTCTTGGCGCATGCCTGCCTGTCTCATCTCCAGATTCGGCAGATCGGGCTGAGTGGCAGTGGGTTCCCACCGCTGAGTTCGCGAATTCCGTTCCAGCCAGAAATAGGGTCTTGCCTGATCGTCCAAAAAGAGGATCTGGATGATATCAAACTGGTCCCGCAGAACCTTGTTGATCCATCCGGTATAGTCCACCCGCGCCTTGTCGATGCGCGCCTCGCCTTCCACCCCGGACTCTCCCAACACGCCGCCCGGTTCCGGCAGTTTGGCCAGCAGTCGCAACATTTCATGGCGACTGGCCAGGTGCTCATCAAGATCCCTGAAATCTGCCCGCAGGTTCTGCAGATGCGCCTTATGGTAGAAGAGTTCCAGCCGGTCCAGGACAAAAGGCAGATTGGAGACAACCATCACGGTCAGTGGAACCAAGCCAAACAGGAAAAGAAACAGCAGGATCTGAGTGCGCAGTTTCATTCACACATCCTGCGCCAATCCAATGATGCCTGAGGTCAGGGAGGGAGCATTCGCTGACCTGCACTGCATCAAAATCACGATCAGAGCGACTCGACCAACTGTAAAACCTGCCCGGCATGCCCCTTGGGTTTTACGTCGTAGAGCGCTTCACGCACCACGCCCGATTTGTCAATGATGAACGTGGAACGCACGATTCCCATGCGTTTCTGGCCATGTGCCTCCTTCTCCTGCCAGACGCCAAAGGCCTCACAAGCTTCCCCCTCGGGATCCGCCAGCAGGCGCACCGTCAGCCCGTGCTTGTCGCGAAAAGAGGCATGACTCGCGCAATTGTCACGGCTGATGCCGAAAACCAGGGTATCCAGCTTTTCAAAATCCTCCATCAAATCGGACAGCTCCACTGCCTCGATCGTACAACCCGTCGTATCGTCCTTGGGATAGAAATAGAGCACAAGGTTTTTCTTATCCAGATAATCACTGGAATCGACCATGTACATATCCGCGTCTGGTAACTGGAAAGGGGGCGCCTTCTGACCGGCTTGCAACATAAATTCTCCTTATTCTTCTCATTATGAAGTTGAAACTTAACGGTATAAAACTGTGTGGCACCTTTAGATGCCGCTCTAGGCCCGTGCTTTGCCAAACAGCAGCAGCGATTGATGCACTCGTTGTCTACCCATGAAGATAGTGAGCCAGCCATGGAACGTCAACTCCCCCACTTCTCCCAACCTTTCCGCATTTTGCCCATCTGTAACAGATGATCACTTCCCCCCCCCATCAAACAAGGTAGGCAAACTGTCGATTTCATTGCATAATCACTCCTCCGAAAGGTCGCATCAACCTTTTGTACTTGTATTCGACCAATTGAAAACTCATGGTTATTTCCACTTGTCCGGCAATTCTGGCCAGGGAATCACAGGCAACCGAACATGTATGACGATTTTTACAAACTGAAAGGCAAACCCTTTCAGCTGACACCCGACCACAAGTTCTTCTTCAACAGTAAGGGGCACAATCGGGCAATGGCCTACCTGCGTTACGGACTTGAGCAGGGTGAGGGGTTTATCGTGATTACCGGTGGCATAGGTACCGGCAAAACCACGCTGGTCAGAAACCTGTTTCAGGAGCTCTCCAATAAAAACGTCATGGCGGCCCAGCTGGTTACCACCCAGGTCGATCCAGACGACATGCTGCGCATGGTCTGTGCCTCTTTTGGTCTCGCCCACGAAGGCCTCAACAAGGCCACGTTATTACACAACCTCGAAGCCATCGCCCGCACCCGCCACACCGAGGGCAAGCAGATTCTGCTGGTGGTTGACGAAGCGCAGAACCTCCCTGCCCGATCTGTGGAGGAGCTGCGCATGCTCTCCAACTTCCAGGTTGGGGAGAAAGCGCTGGTACAGACCTTCCTGCTCGGCCAGGAGGAGTTCAAGCGCACGCTGCAGAGCCCTGGCATGGAACAGTTCCGCCAGCGCATCATCGCCTCTTACCATCTGGAGCCCTTGAGCGGCGACGAGACCGAAAAATATATCAAGCACCGTTTACAACTCGTCGGCTGGGAAGACGATCCGGCGTTTGCCGATGAGGTATTCCAAAAAATCTACGACTTCACCGAGGGCGTGCCTCGCCGCATCAACTCCATGTGTGATCGCCTGATGCTGTACGGATGCCTGGAAGAGCTGCACACCATGGACGAAAAAGCGGTGGACGACGTGATCGAGGAGTTGGAGCAGGAAGTCAGCTACCAGAAGCCCGGCACCCAGGGACAACAGCTGCTCGCTTCCGTCTCGCAACTGCCCTCTCGTGGCACTGGCGCACAGATGTCCGCCTCAAATGCTGCGCCGGAGATGATGGCCAACGCCGATGAGTTTATCTATCGGATTCAAGAGCTGGAGAAAGAGATCAGCAGTCTGAAAAAGACCATGCGCAACGAACAGAAACTGCTGCGCAAAGCCATTTTGCTGCAGATGGACATGGATGAGTTCGACGACGTCGAGTAGCAGGCCGGTTCAGCGTGCAGAACCGGCAAATCCCGCTCTTTGTCCCAAGTCTTTTGCCTGATCCGCTATGCTTGATCAGGCCTACATGTACCCAATCGTCTGATCAATCCAATTCCGGACCCAGGATGTGCGCCAGCGGCTCAAAACCGCGCGCCTCCAGTGCCTCGGCGATATCCTCCCAGACGAAGTCTGCATTCGACTCTTCCGCCTGCGCGATGATACCCGTGGCAAACCGATAGGCTTCATTGGTATCCAGGTCGTCAGGAATCCGCACCACCCGAATGCGCTCGAATTGAGCACTGGGCAACAGCATCAGGGTTTCACTCATGTATACTCACCTTGCAGTGTTGGTTACTGCCATCAGATTGGGTTGATTCTGCTTCACGCCCGGCAAGAAATTGTCTTGAACAGGATTTGCGGACATCAGCTGTGATGATACCCCCCCTATCTGATTCATCAAACATAAAAACCTGCTAATCTCATAACATACAATCCACCTTCCAGCCGACCAGGCCAGACTCAAAGAATTATCCATCACTATGAAATCAAAGCCGCTTATCCTTGCACTGCTTTTTCTGCTCTTTCTCAGTGCCTGTACAACGAACGATCCTCACCAACGGGCAAAAACCGGCGCTGCCATCGGTGCAGTAGTCGGCGCGGTTGCCGGACACCAGATGAACGATAAATCCGGGAAATTCGTCGGTGCAGCGGTTGGCGCCCTGGCAGGCGCTGCCATTGGTAACTATATGGACGATCAACAGAGAGAGTTCGAGGAGAGCCTTGCAGCGGAGCAGGAACGCCACGATGTGGAGATCGAGCGCCTGAAAGACGACACCCTGAAGCTCAGCGTCAACAATGAAGTCTCCTTCGCCTTCGATAGCGCCGACATCTCCCCAGCCTTCAAACCGACCCTGGGCAAGCTTGCCAGGCTGCTGAACAAGTACAACAAGACCGTAGTGCATATCATCGGCCACACAGACAACAGGGGTTCCAATGAGTACAACGAAACCCTCTCCAGCCGACGCGCAGATCATGTCGCCTTCTACCTTGAAGACAGGGACGTACCTGGCGCCCGCATCCGTACCGAAGGAAGAGGCGAGTCAGAACCCCGCGCCACCAACGCAACAGAAGCCGGACGCCAGCTGAATCGCCGGGTTGAAGTCTATGTCAAACCCATCGTTGAGGGTGACGAAGAGACAGCCTACGAATCACCGAGATACTGACCTGTATCCGTCCAGAAACTCATAACCCGCCAAGAAAGGCACAAAGGTTAAGATATTAATTCTGCAATCATAACTGCTGCATTTTGTAGGTCGGGTTAACGCAGTGTAACCTGACGAACAGGTGGAAATGTTGGGTTACGCTTCGCTAACCCAACCTACACTTGAATGCGCAAAACGATAATAATTGACAGTTTTCCCTGACTGAGAGTGACCAAAAGGAGACAGCGCCATGCCCAGCTATTTCCATATCGCCGAACTGGTTCCCCCAAGCATCTACGAAAGGTTTGGAGACCAGCGATCCTGGAATTTTGTCAACCGTCGCGCCTACAAAAACCTCGTGAAGATCAGGCAGTATGTGGGCAAGCCTTTCATCATCAATAACTATCGTGACGGAGGCCAGCGGGAGTGGTCAGGTTTCAGGACGCCGGAAAGCCCCTATTTCTCCCCAACCTCGCAACACTCGATAGCCAACGCCTACGACATCATCTGTAGCGGCCTCACACCGCATGAGCTACAGGAAGTGGTGCAGACACACTACGCAAAATTCAATATCGGCGGAGTGGAACTCGCCCCCACCTGGACTCACATCGACTGGCGTTTCAATCCGAACGGAGAACTCACGGTCTTTCATCTGACCTGACTCACGCTCCAATAAAAAACGGGGGCTCCAGGCCCCCGTTTTCACTATCGCGTAAACCCGCAATCAGCGCGGCAGATCACTCGCTCCCATCATCAGGAACTCGTCTACTGCCTTCGCGCACTGGCGGCCTTCACGGATCGCCCAGACCACCAACGACTGGCCGCGGCGCATATCACCAGCGGCAAACACGCTATCCAGGGAAGTCTTGTAGGCATCAGCGCCATCGGTCTCCCCTTTTACGTTACCGCGTCCATCACGCTCCACAGCCAACTCATCGAGCATACCTTCATGGACCGGGTGTACAAAACCCATCGCCAGCGTCACCAGCTCGGCTTTGATTTTGAATTCAGAACCTTCGACCTCGGACATCTGCCACTGGCCGTTCTTATCCTGATTCCACTCCGCCTTAACGCACTTTACGCCAGCCAGATTGCCGTTACCATCATCGATAAACGCTTTCGACGCCACCGACCACATGCGCTCACAACCCTCCTCTTGAGAGGTGGAGGTGCGCATCTTGTTGGGCCAGTCGGGCCAAGTGGTGCCCTTGTCCTCCTTCTCAGGCGGCTGCGGCATCAGCTCTACCTGGGTCACCGAAAGCGCACCATGACGCACCGATGTCCCGACACAGTCGGAGCCGGTATCACCGCCACCGATCACCACGACATGTTTACCGTCGGCGGAGATGAAATCGTCCACCTGGTCACCCTGTACCCGATGACTGTTTCTGCGCAGAAAGTCCATCGCAAACTCGACGCCTTTCAACTCGCGACCCGGAATCGGCAGATCACGCGGCTGCTCCGCCCCCCCCGCCAGCACAACCGCATCGAACGCATTCATCAGCGGCCTGGCAGGCAGATCCACCCCAATATGGGTATTGGTATGGAATTCGACGCCCTCGGTGCGCATCTGCGCCATGCGGCGGTCGATGATCTTCTTATCCAGCTTGAAATCGGGAATACCGTAACGCAACAGACCACCGATGCGGTTCTGCTTCTCATACAGATGCACCTCATGGCCAGCCCGCGCCAACTGCTGCGCACATGCCATGCCGGCAGGACCGGAACCGACCACAGCCACCCGCTTGCCGCTCTTGTGCTCGGCAATCTGCGGTTTGATCCAGCCCTCTTCCCAAGCCTTCTCGATAATGCTGTATTCAATATTCTTGATCGTTACCGGGACATCATCCAGATTCAGGGTGCAGGCCGCCTCACAAGGAGCAGGGCAGACACGGCCGGTAAACTCAGGAAAGTTATTGGTACTGTGCAGCACCGAGACCGCCTCTTTCCAATCATTCCGGTAGACCAGATCGTTCCAGTCGGGAATGATGTTGTTGACCGGGCAACCGTTATGGCAAAAGGGGATGCCGCAATCCATGCAGCGTGCGCCCTGTTGACTGAGCACCTCATCGCCTGGGGCAATGGCAAACTCTTCAAAATGGGCCACGCGGTCAGCAACCGGCGCATAGGTGCGATCCTGACGGACATACTCTTTGAAACCTGTGGGCTTACCCATCTTAACGCTCCCCCTTACTGCCGGCTTCTCTGATCTGCTGTGTCTGCATCTCTTTCAAGGCACGGCGATACTCCACCGGCATAACTTTTACAAACTTCGGCAGATAGCTCTCCCAGTTGTCGAGGATGTTCTTCGCCACCGCGCTGTTGGTGTAGTGCAGATGGTTCTCGATCAGCTGCCTGAGACGGGTCGCGTCGAAACGTGTCATATCGTGACTGACATCGACCCGGCCTTGGGTCTCCAGATCACCGCCCTGATGCTCCAGCTCTTCCAGCGCATCGTCTTCGGCAGGTATAGGTTCCAGTTCGACCTGGGCCATATTGCAGCGATCCTCGAAACCGCCCTCTTCGTCGAGCACATAGGCGATACCACCGGACATGCCCGCCGCGAAGTTGCGCCCGGTGGAACCGAGACAGACCACGACGCCGCCGGTCATATATTCACAGCCGTGGTCGCCCACGCCCTCCACGACCGCCGAGGCACCGGAGTTGCGCACACAGAAACGCTCGCCCGCCACGCCGTTGAAATAACACTCGCCGGAGATCGCACCGTAGAGCACGGTATTGCCGACAATGATGTTCTCTTCCGCCTTGCCGATCTTGGAGTTCGCAGGCGGGTAGATCACCAGGCGTCCACCGGAAAGCCCCTTGCCGACATAGTCGTTGCCTTCACCGGACAACTCAATAGTGACGCCCTTGGTCACCCAGGCACCAAAGGATTGACCTGCAGTACCCTTCACCTTGATGTAGACCGTGTCGTCCGGCAGACCGGCAAAACCATACTTCTCGGCCAGACGACCCGAGAGCATGGTGCCGAAGGTGCGGTTGTAGTTGTGTATATCGATCTCGATCTTCACTGCTTTGCCCCTTTCCAGGGCCGGCGCCGCCTGCTTGATCAGCTCATTATCGATCGCTTGATCGAGACCGTGATCCTGAGTCTCGTTGTTGTAGACTGCATCCCCTTCAGCGGCAACCGGCTTGGTCAGCAGTCGACTGTAGTCGAGCCCCCTGGCCTTCCAGTGATCGATGGCACTACGCATGTTGAGGCGATCCATCTGACCGATCATCTCCTGGAAGTTGCGGAAACCGAGCCTGGCCATCAGGAGGCGCACCTCTTCGGCAACGAAGAAGAAGTAGTTCACCACATGCTCGGGCTTGCCGGTAAAGCGCTTGCGCAGTTCGGGATCCTGCGTTGCAATGCCCACGGGACAGGTGTTGAGATGGCACTTGCGCATCATGATACAACCTTGGGCGATCAGCGGTGCGGTGGCAAAACCGACCTCATCGGCACCGAGCAGCGCGGCAATTACCACGTCGCGTCCGGTACGCATGCCGCCATCGGCCTGCACCGCAATACGGCTGCGCAGACGGTTCAGCACCAGGGTCTGGTGGGTCTCGGCAAGGCCAATCTCCCAGGGTGAACCCGCGTGTTTGATAGAGGTCAGAGGCGATGCGCCTGTACCACCATCGTAACCGGAGATGGTGACGTGATCGGCATGGGCCTTGGAGACGCCAGCGGCAACCGTGCCCACACCCACCTCGGAGACCAGTTTCACGCTGATACGGGATTTTGGCTGCACGTTCTTCAGATCGTGGATCAGCTGAGCCAGATCCTCGATGGAGTAGATATCGTGATGCGGCGGTGGCGAGATCAAACCAACACCGGGGGTTGAGTGACGTACCCGGGCAATCTGCTGGTTGACCTTGTGGCCTGGCAGCTGTCCACCCTCGCCGGGTTTTGCGCCCTGGGCCATCTTGATCTGGATGTCATCGGCGTTGACCAGATACTCGGTGGTCACGCCAAAGCGCCCGGAGGCAACCTGCTTGATCGCAGAACGTTCGGGATTTTGGGATCCATCCGGCAGTGGATTGAAGCGCTCGGACTCCTCACCACCCTCGCCGGTATTGGACTTGCCGCCAATGCGGTTCATCGCGACGGCCAGCGTCGAATGCGCCTCATAGGAGATGGAGCCAAAGGACATGGCGCCGGTAACAAAACGCTTGACGATCTCCTTTGCAGGTTCCACTTCGTCCAGCGGGATCTCCTGATCCGCAAACTTGAACTCGAACAGGCCACGCAGGGTCAGCAGAGTCTCATTCTGCTCGTTGATCTGCCGGGCGAATGCTTCGTAGGTATCCCAGTCGTTACTGCGCACCGCATGCTGAATTTTGGCGATGCTGTCCGGGGACCAATTATGCGCCTCACCGCGGATACGGTAGGCGTAGTCGCCCCCAACATCCAGATGTTTGCGATAGATCTCGGCGCCACCGTAGGCTGCCTCGTGCCAGCGTTTTGCCTCTTCGGCAATCTGCGCCATTCCGGCGCCCTCGATGGTGGTGCTGGTGCCGGTAAAGTAGTCCGCCAGAAAACTGCTGTGAAGGCCCACGGCATCGAAGATCTGCGCACCACAATAGGACTGATAAGTGGAGATACCCATCTTCGACATCACCTTCTTCAGGCCCTTGCCGATCGCCTTGATGTAACGGCGCTGGGCTTCGCTGAACGTCAGAGGTTCAGGCAGACTGGATAGCTGCGCATCGATAGTGTCGAAAGCCAGATAGGGATTGATCGCCTCTGCACCGTAACCCGCGAGGGTGGCGAAGTGGTGGATCTCCAGTGCGGAGCCGGTCTCGACCACCAGTCCCGACTCTGTGCGCAACCCTTTGCGGATCAGGTGGTGATGCACTGAGGAAGTCGCCAGCAATGAAGGGATCGCAATGCGGTCTGTATCGACCTTACGATCGGAGAGGATCAGGATGTTATAGCCCTCCCGAACCTTGGCCTCGGCCAGCTCGCAGAGTGCGGCCAGCGCCCCTTTCATCCCTTCAGCACCCTCGGTAATGCCGTAGGTCATATCCAGGGTCTTGGTGCGAAACGCCCCTCCGGTATTGTCCTCGATGTGCCTGATTCGTTCCAGGTCACAGTTGGTGAGGATCGGCTGCGGCACCTCCAGGCGCATGTTCTTTCCCGCGTCCGCCATTCCCAGCAGGTTGGGACGGGGGCCGATCAGGGAGACCAGGGACATGACAATCTCTTCGCGGATCGGGTCGATCGGCGGATTGGTCACCTGGGCAAAGTTCTGTTGAAAATAGCTGGAGAGGTGCTTCGACTTGTTGGAGAGCACGGACGGAGGCAGGTCGGTGCCCATGGAGCCTGCCGCCTCCATGCCGGTCATCACCATCGGAATGAGAAGAAATTTGATCTCTTCCTGGGTATAACCGAACGCCTGCTGACCATTCAGCAGCGTAGTCGCGTCCGGTGCCATCGGCGCCACGTCGGCGGGCAGCTGATCCAGGTGAATCTGGGTCTTGTCGAGCCAGTCCCGATAGGGCTGGGCGCCGGAGATATTGGCCTTCAGCTCAACGTCATCGATGATGCGGCCCTCTTCGGTATCGATGAGGAACATCTTACCCGGCTGCAGCCGCCATTTTTTAACGATCTTCTCTTCCGGAATATCAAGCACACCCATCTCCGAAGCCATCACCACCAGATCATCATCGGTGATCAGATAGCGGGCGGGGCGCAGGCCATTTCGATCCAGGGTGGCGCCTATCTGGCGGCCATCGGTAAAGGCGACCGCAGCCGGACCATCCCAGGGCTCCATCAGCGCGGCATGGTACTCATAAAAAGCACGGCGCTTCCGATCCATCACTTTGTTGCCGCACCAGGCCTCTGGAATCAGCATCATCATCGCGTGGGAGAGGGAGTAGCCACCGGCCACCAGCAGCTCCAGCGCATTATCGAAACAGGCCGAATCCGACTGCCCTTCAGGAATCAACGGCCAGATCTTATCCAGATCTTCACCCAGAATCTCCGAAGCCATGGAGCTCCTGCGCGCGGCCATCCAGTTCACATTGCCACGCAGGGTGTTGATCTCCCCATTGTGAGCGATCATGCGGAACGGATGCGCTAGATCCCAGGTGGGGAAGGTGTTGGTGGAGAAACGCTGATGCACCAGCGCCAGAGCTGTGACCATTGTCTCGTCATTGAGATCGTTAAAATACTCACCCACCTGTCCCGAGAGCAGCATGCCTTTGTAGACGATGGTACGGGATGAGAAAGAGGTAAAGTAGAAGGACTCGCCGCCCTCCATCTCCGCTTCGCGAATCAGCTTCTCAATCTGCTTGCGGATGACGAACAGCTTGCGCTCAAAGGCATCCTGATCGACGCAGTTATCGCCACGACTGACGAATATCTGCCGCACGACAGGCTCAGTGGGCACAACACTGTAACCAAGGCCACTGTTGTCCACGGGAACGTCGCGCCAACCGATTACCGACTGACCCTCAGCGGTGACCAGTTTTTCAACAGTCTCCTCACATTCGTTCCGGCTCGCCTCATTCTGCGGCAGGAAGAGCATACCGATGGCATAACGCCCCACCTCGGGCAGATCGAAATCGACCTGGGTGCGGAAAAAAACATCGGGAATCTGCAGCAGGATACCTGCGCCGTCACCCGCCTTCGGATCTGCGCCGACCGCACCACGATGGGTCAGTCGATCCAGAATCTCCAGACCCTGCCGGACAATTTGATGGCTTTTATTACCTTTGATGTTGGCGACAAAGCCGACACCACAGGCATCATGTTCGTTAGCGGGATCGTAGAGTCCCTGCTTCGGTGGTAAAGCACCTTGGCCCATTGCAAACCTCGTTGTTGTCGGGCCCTTATAGCGGAGAATCTCCGCCAGAAAGGCCTGTATGCAATAACCTGACAAAAAATAAATTGGCGGGAAAACCCTCTCGCGCACCCGCCAACCCGCCCCATGAATCGGGACGCACAGAACCGCGTAGGATACTGGAGATTGGCCGATCAGGCCAGTTTGTGGCGATTTCACACAAAAAATACGGGGGTGTACTGCCCCGGAAACAGCTCGGAGCGGCGACGCAACACTATGATTTTAAAAAACTTATGCATCCAATTTACGGAAGCGAGGCATTCAGTTCCTGCTGCAGCGAACCCACAGTACGCGCCCAGACGTCCCTACCCCCCAGAGAGCGGGGCAGTTTTCGTTTCGCCTTCTGCGCCGCATCGCGTTCAGGATAGACACCCCAGAGCAACACATACCACGCCTTGCCCTTGCGTTTTGTCCTGATATATCCCGCCTGTTTTTCCAGATCATGTCGCTTCACAAACCGCCGCAACGATGCGAGCTGCTCGACACCGATCAACTGCAACGTGAAATGTTCAGGATTCTGTTCCAGCAACCAGTTGTTCTTGTCCAGGGGATCAACCGGCACCTGTGGCTCAGGGAGCACCTCCGGCAGTCGTGCCTTTTCCGGGAGAACTTCCGACTCGATGGCTCGTTCCGTTATCTGCTCCGGGACGGCTTCGATCTGAGCCACCTCAGACACCTCTTCTTCAGCTTCAGAGGCCGCAGCAGACTCCACTGCTTTATCTGTTCCGGCAGACAGCAACTCTGTCTGCGGCGCCGGCTCTTCAGACAGCGGCGCCTCATCTATCGTCTCGCCCCCCTGTTCAATTTCCACGGGGACCTCGATTGGCGGCTCCTTGACATCTATCTCCGCGAGATATTGATCCTCTGCCGACTCAGAATCCGGTTCTGGAATCACTTCCACTACTGGCGCCTTCTCTTGTGCCGGCTCAATGGTGCGGCGATCAAGGGTCAGCACCTCCTGCGGCGCCGGTATGGCCTGCTGCCTCTCCTCTACATTTGGCAGCGCTGATTTCCCTGTGACAAACAGATGATTGATCTCATCCTGAAACCACAGCACCCCGCCAACAATCAGCACAGACACAGCCATCAACAACCAACGAAAGGTGGACTGACCCGTCTTCACCCCCCCGGCCCGGACCGGTCTGGTGCTAATGGCTTCAAGGATCGACTCTCCGAGCGGCCCAATTCTTCCCTGAGTTTCACGATGTATCCGACCGAGAAGGTCATCGTCCAGGACAAGCGTTTCAGGCAACCCCTCCGCCGTAATCAGATAGCCCATGAATGCCTTGGCGGCTTCAAATCCCATTACCGGCATATCGATGACATGCAGTGCATGGTGAGACATGGCCTGCAACTGGGGCGTCGCCAGGAGTAGATCAATCTGGGTGTTGGCAAAGAGGACAATACTGACTTGGGAGATTCCCTCCACCTGATGTTCAAACAGGCGCAGCAACGTTATCAGGCTGGCAGGCGGCAGCAGTTGTGCATCATCCAGGAGGACAACCGGCACACGCCCCTGCTGGTGTAGATGCTCAAAGTGATCAATCAGCAGATCCATCAGGCTTGGATGTTCATCTGCCAGCCCAAAACCACGGGCGATATGAGCAAGCATCAGCTCGGGCTGCAGCGTCGGGTCCGCATCGAGATGGCAGATCACCCAGGCGTCAGGCGCATGGAGCTGTATCTGTGCCGCCATGGCACTTTTTCCGATACCACCAGGACCACGCACCAAAGGCACGACTTCACTATTCTCGATCAGGTGGCGAATGAGATCCTGCCGCTGAGCGAGCTCCAGCGTGCTGAAATAGTTTTCGGAATTTGCCACTGCCCGCCCCTCCCGTCGGCCAATCCGTGTGTCAGGTCGTCTGCTGGTCCAGGAGTCTGCCGGGTTTATCCGTTTGGAGCGAAAGCAGCCAAACAGTGTTAAATCCGACAGACTCCCAAGGATTCCTGCAACATCTGTTGGTCAAAATCGTCGCTGACCACTGACTCTCCAATCCCATGCAAGAGCACCAGCCGCAGCTTTCCGTCCAATACTTTCTTGTCTACCGCCATCAGCGCCATAAACTGCTCGCTGGAGAGTGTCTTGGGCGGATCGATCGGCAGTCCGGCCCGTTGGATAAGGTGGCAGGTACGCTCAAAATCTTTACCATCAATCCAGCCCAATCGACGGGAAAGGTCGGCCGCCATGCACATGCCGGCGGCGACCGCCTCGCCATGCAGCCACTCACCATACCCCATGCCGGTCTCTATGGCATGGCCAAAAGTGTGTCCAAGATTCAGCAGAGCCCGCTGACCCGCCTCCTTCTCATCCGCCGCCACGACTTCCGCCTTATCCCGGCAGGAGCGCTCTATAGCATAGGCCAGCGCTTCAGGTTCACGGGCCAGCAGAGCATTCATATTGGCCTCCAGCCATTCGAAAAATGGCCGGTCGTTGATGAGTCCGTATTTGATCACTTCGGAGATACCCGATGCCAGCTGCCTGTCATCCAGGGTATTGAGTGTCGTTATATCCGCCAGCACGGCCTTGGGCTGATAGAAGGCCCCAATCATGTTTTTGCCCAGCGGGTGGTTCACACCCGTCTTGCCTCCCACCGAAGAGTCAACCTGGGAAAGCAGCGTGGTCGGCACCTGAATGAAGGGCACCCCCCGCTGGTAGGAGGCGGCGGCAAAACCGGTCATGTCACCAATCACACCTCCGCCGAGGGCAATCAGGGTGCATTTGCGGGTAAAGCGCTGTTCCAGCAGTGCGGTGTAGATCCGGCTGAGGACTTCCAGGGTCTTGAACTGCTCACCATCCGGCAGAATGACACTGGCAACCTCAAAGCCATCCAATGCCTGCAGGGTATTTTTTAGGTAGAGCGGCGCGATGGTTTCATTGGTTACCACCATAACCTGTGTGCCACTGATATGAGGGCGGTAGTAATCTGCGTTGGCGTGGATACCGGCACCGATGTAGATGGGATAACCGCGTTCCCCCAGATCCACTTCAAGCCTGTTAACTACTGCGTTCAAGCTGATTCCTTCTCAATTATTGTTTGTGAGCCGTTAAGGAGCCTCTGAATAAGTCTGGGCCGTTCAGATTGTGAGATGAAATGCGCTGATTTGAGGCGGAAATCGCACGTAATAGCAGGCTATTGCGAAGATTTCCAACGAAGAAGCAGTGCATTTCAGCCGCAAGCTGTAGGTCCATGACTTGTTCAGAGGCTCCCTAATCCAACGCTTCCAGTTTTTCCTGAACCTCGCGAGCCACAGACTGAGTGTTACGTTGTTCGGTAATCACCACCAGATCCGCAGTCTGTCGGTAGAGGGGATCCCGCTGCTCCATCAAGCTCTCCAGTTTGGCCAGAGGATTCTCGGTCTGCAACAACGGTCGATTGCGATCACGATAGGTCCGGTCGTACTGCTGCTCAGGCGTACAGTAGAGATAGACCACTATGCCTCTGGAAGAGAGATTGCGCCGGTTGTCCGCATCCAGGATAGCGCCACCTCCGGTTGCCAGTACGACACCTTCCTGCGCAGAGAGGTCGTCGATGACGGCCCGCTCCCTGTTACGAAAGCCCTCCTCACCCTCGAACTCGAAGATCGTGGGGATATCCACGCCGGTTCGACGCTGGACCTCCCGATCACTGTCCTCGAACGCCATACCCAGGGCTTCCGCCAGTTGTTTGCCAACGGTCGTCTTGCCGGCACCCATCGGTCCCACAAGAAAAAGATTCTGATTTCGTTTCATAATCAGCAGATATGCCAGATTTTACCGGCAGCGGCAAGTCATCCTTTCTAAAAAAACAAAAAGGCGCGCCATTCGGCGCGCCTTTAACCTTAACTTAAACAGTGGTGACGAAATCAGCGAACCCGCAATGAATCTTTGAGAATCTTGGGCGTCACAAAAATCAGTAGCTCCTTGTTCTCATCCCTCTGCTCATTTTTCCTGAACAGCGCACCTACGTAGGGAAGGTCACCAAAGAGAGGAACCTGCTCACGGTTCTTGGTCTTGGTGCGTTCAAAAACACCACCCAGAACCACCGTTTCGCCGTTATCGACCAACACCGTAGTTTCAATCTTGCGGGTATCGAGCGGCGGCACACCCAAAACAGAACGAGAGAAGTCAGGACTGTCTTTATTGATCGCCAGATCCATCCGGATCCGGTCATCGGGAGTGATATGCGGAGTGACATCCAGCTTCAGCACCGCCTCCTTGAAGCTCACAGAAGTGGCGCCACTGGAGGTAGCCTCCTGATAGGGGATCTCGACACCCTGCTTGATGGAAGCCTTGTTCTGATCGGAAGTGATCACCCGGGGACTGGAGATAACCTCGCCCTTACCCTCTTTCTGCATCGCGGAGATCTCCAGTTGCAGCAGGTATGAGCCCACCTTGCCCACCAGCAGGTTTAATGCCCCGGATGGCGCAGTCGCCGGTAGATTGACAATCAGCGATTCATTACCTGAACCCGCGGGATTCTCGATGCCGGTGACACCGGCGCCGGGCGTGAGGTGGCCAGGCATACCGCCGGCAAACAAACCACCACTGTCACCGGAAGTCGCGTTAAACGTGGCGCCGAAACGAACACCCAGATCCTTGGCAAAGTCGTTGTTGGCGATCACGATCCTGGATTCGATCAATACCTGTCGCACCGGGATATCCAGCCTCTGCAACAAACGGCGAATATCTTCCAGTTTTGCCGCTGTATCCTGCAGCAGCAGGGTATTGGTTCGTTTGTCCACTGTCACGTTACCACGCTCGGAAAGCAGACGATTCTCCGAGGACTTCAGCAGCGTCGCCAAATCTTTAGCCTTGGCATAATTGACCTGTACAAACTCTGAACGCAGTAGGGCCAGCTCTTCGATCTTCTGTTGCGACTCCAACTCCAACTGCTCGCGTGCCGCGATCTCTTCCGTTGGCGCAATCATGATCACATTTTCATTACTGCGCATGGAGAGACCTTTGGATTTCAGGATGATATCCAACGCCTGATCCCAGGGAACATTCTTCAAACGCAGTGTAATGCGGCCGCTGACCGTATCACTGGTAACCAGATTGAGTTCGGTGAAATCCGCCAGCAACTGCAGTACGGAACGCACCTCGATATCCTGAAAATTAAGTGAGAGACGCTCACCGGAGAAGACCATGCGCTCTTTCTGTTGCGCCTCTTTTTCCGCCTTGCTCAGGCCCCTTAACTCAACGGCAAAGACATTGCCTGTCTGATAGGCCATGTAATCGTATTCGCCGGTTACCGTGATCTCTATCACCACATTGTTTCCCTGTGGTCTGGTCTCGACGAGCGTCACCGGCGTTGCGAAATCCATCACGTCCAGGCTCTGGATCAGTTTTCCCGGAACTGTGGTACCGAGGAACTCCATCACCACGCGGCTTCCCTCTTCCCGTACGTCGACCGGGATAGTGGAATCTGCAAGCGTGACAAGCACACGGCCTTCACCGGTTTCGCCACGACGAAAATCAACTCCGATGATCCCCTCACCCGCCTCTGCCGCCGTAGACGCAGGGGTCTGCACCATATGTCCTGCATTCCCTGCAACGGCCACCGGTTCGGCAGACTCCGCAGTATCGCGGCCCCCGGCATCAAGGGTAATCACAATGTTACCACCCTGAGCCTCAACCCGGTGAGCCACTGAGTTCAACAGATTGATCACCACTCGCAGCCGGTTTCCCGCTTCCAGGACATTGACACTGTGCGCAACGCCGATCCCGATCTGCTTGCTTTTGTAAGCTAAACCACTGCTGACACCGGCAAAATCCAGGGAAATACGGGCCGGGGATTCAGTAATGAAACTGCTCGGCTCAGGCACATCGCCCGACATGGCCAGTGTGATCTGCACCCGATCGCCGGGAAGCGCCGAGAAATCAATATCCTCAAGTGAAACCCCACCCCAAACCAGCGCGGGAAGCGTCCACAACAGGAGCAAAAAGAGTACAGCGTGACCGCGTCTCTTTTGGTTAGCAGCGACTGAGGCATTCTCCCCTCTACGCCAGAATGCCATAGGCATAACGTTCATCTCGCAATTCCTCAGAACTATTCTGTCAACGCAAGCGATGCCGGGCGTTCACGATAGCCGCCCAGCCCATCCTGCACAATTTCGGTCAAGCCGATCTTCTCTTCCGAAATTTGTGTTATCCGCCCGTAATTACGGCCCATGTGGTTACCACTACGCACCCTGTGAATAGTGCCCTCCCTCGTCTGCACCAAAGCCCAGGCGATCTCGTTCTGCTCCAGGGTACCAACCATTCGAAGGGTATCGAGAGAGTAGGATTCAAGCTCCTCTTTACGCCGATTGAAATCGGGAACTATCCCGCTCTCAACGACGGTTCGCTCAGCAGACGGCTGCTCCGAAGAGGGTGCAAAGGGATCGCGCCTGTCTTGATGATCGTAGAGAAAAGTCTCGATCTGGCGAATCTCCGGAATCGGCTCAATCTGCGACGGGCTTGCCGCTTTCTCTTTCGCCACAAACTTCTTCAGATCATTGATCTGCGGCTTGGCACAACCCACGACAAACAGCACCGGCAGCACACAGGCGAACATCCAGATCATTTTACTGATACGGCTCACTGCTCACCCTCCTCATCCAGGTAGCGATAGGTCTTTGCAGTCGCCTGCAACACCAGTCCATCACTTTCGCCACGCTTGGCATTTTTCGGACTGATATTGATATCGTGAATGGTGACAATGCGCGGAAGTGCGGCAAGGCCGCTGATAAAATTGCCAAACTCATGATACTGACCGGTGACGGTCAGCTTTATCGGCAGCTCCGCATAAAATTCTCTGGGTACTTCTCCCTGGGGTTTGAACAACTCAAACTCAAGACCGGAGGCCAAACCTGTTTGCGAGACATCAACCAGCAACTCGGCCACTTCTGTCTTGTTGGGCAGTTGCCGAAGCATGGCGCCAAACGACTGCTTCATCTCTTCCAGCTGCTTCTTATACGCATCCAGATTGGCGGCTTTTGCCTGTTTCTCCTGAAAGGTCCTGCGTAATTCAACCTCTTTCATCTCTACTCTTTCGAGTTGTTTAAGCTGCTTTTCTGTATCCAGGTAGTAGCCACCGACACCAACCAGCGCGCAGACAATGAGCATCAGCACAAACTTAACCGGCCCCGGCCAGACGCCGATATTGTTAAAATCGAGTTCGTTCAGATCCTGCAGATTCACTGCGTCGCCTCCCCGCCACTCGCAAGCTGCTTCGCCGTGAGTTTGAAGTGACTCATCCCGGTACCGGTCGCCTCCTTGTTCTCGATAACATCGAGACGGGGATTACCCAGCCATTCCGAACGTTCAATGTTACGCATATAAGCAGAAACCCGGGCATTCGACTGAGCCCGTCCCGCGACCGAGACCAACGCCCCGTTTTGTTTAACGCTTGTCAAATGGACGCCATCGGGCAGCGTGGCAACAAGTTCATCGAACAGATGCACGATCTGAGGACGGCTGCTCTGCAACTGCTGAATGATATCCATGCGCGCCAACAGGCCGGATTTGGTCTTGCCCAGATCCCTGATCTCCCTGATCTGCTGCTTGACCACATCGATCTCCTGCTGCAGATAGGCATTGCGGCGATTCTGCGCCGAGATCAGGCTCTCCATATGCATGTGCATGAAGAAGATGGCGGCGATAGTGACAATGACTCCGCCGAGAATCATAAAACCAAATTCGCGTTTGCGCTTTGTGCGTTCGGCTTCGCGCCATGGCAGAAGGTTAATGAGCGCCATCAGTCAAAGCTCCTCAAGGCCAGACCGCATGCAATCATCAACGCCGGTGCATCGGCACTCAGTGCCTGTGGTTTCACTTTGGATGACACCGACATATTGGCGAAGGGATTCGCCACAGACGCCGGCGTACCCAACTTCTCTTCGGTCAACTCGTCGACTCCAGGGATAGAGGAACTTCCCCCTGCCAACACGATGTGTTCAACACTGCTGAAGGCGCTGGAGGAGAAGAAAAACTGCAGGGAGCGACTGACCTGCTGAACCATCGCTTCTTTGAACGGCTCCAGCACTTCAGGCACATAATTATCCGGCAGGCCGCCCTGCCGCTTGGCCATACCAGCCTCTTCGAGGGAGAGTCCATAGCGGCGCTGGATCTCCTCGGTCAGCTGGCGGCCACCAAAATTCTGCTCACGGGTGTAGATGATCTTGTTGTTGTGCAAGACATTGAGGGTAGTGGTAGTAGCCCCGATATCCGCCACCGCAATGGTCTGGTCGACTCCCCGCTCTGGCAACTGGTCCACCAGCTGGGTGCAGGCGTTCTCCATCGCATAGGCCTCAACGTCGACGATTGCGGCATTCAGTCCTGCCAGCTCCATTGCCGCGACCCGGTCATCCACATTCTCGCTTCGAGAGGCTGCGAGCAGAACATCGACCAGCTCGGGGTTCTTGTCGGAAGGACCCAGCACCTCGAAGTCGATATTCACCTCTTCCAGTGGATAGGGGATATATTGGTCCGCCTCAAGCTGGATCTGGCTCTCCATATCCTGGTCCGACAGGGCGGACGGCATGGAGATGACCTTGGTGATTACTGCAGAGCCGGAAACCGCAACCGCGACCTGTTTGGCACGGGTGCCCGAGCGGTTGACCACTGCCCGGATAGCTTCCCCTACCGCATCGACATCAGCGATATTCTTTTCCACCACCGCATTCGGTGGCAGTGGCTCCACGCCATAGGCTTCCACCCGATACATCGCACCTGTGCGCCCGACATTCTTCGACAACTCAAGCAACTTGATCGTTGTCGAACTGATGTCTATGCCTATCAGGGGCGGATTTTTTCGTCCGAAGAAAAACATGCGGTTTTCAGAACTCTCCTTTCGTGCCGCAAAAAACGAGGAATCTCTTTAATTTGAGTAAGTAACTATATAGCAGTAAATGATTTTTTTGTGAAGCCATTTTTTGCAACTCACTACAATCAACCTTCTCGTAAATTTGCTAATATAGGATCTCACACCAATTCATTCTGGTCCCTGAGGGCCAACCTTTTCTGTGAACCAGCGCATGAAGTTGTTGTCCCGACTGATAAAAACCTCTTTATTCCTGTTCATTGGGCTCTTTTTGCTCGGTTTAGGCGGCATTGGTGCTGCCTATCTCTACCTGGAACCCGACCTGCCATCCACCGATATTCTGCAGGATGTCAAACTCCAGGTTCCCTTACACGTCTACAGTCGCGATCACAAGCTGATCGCCGAATTTGGCGAAAAACGCCGGGAACCCCTCAAATACGACGAGATTCCCGAACGCATGATACAGGCATTTCTCGCCGCCGAGGATGACCGATTTTTCGAACATCCCGGCGTCGACTATCAAGGCATCCTTCGTGCCGCCGGCCAACTGCTGCTTACCGGCAAACGCCGCCAGGGCGGCAGTACCATCACCATGCAGGTGGCGAGAAACTTCTTTCTCAGTAACAAAAAAACCTTCACCCGCAAACTCAACGAAATCTTTCTTGCACTGAAGATCGAACGCGAACTCAGCAAAGAGGAGATACTGGAACTCTACCTCAACAAGATCTATCTTGGGCACCGTTCCTACGGTGTTGGTGCCGCTTCTTTAGTCTATTACGGCAGGCCGGTAGGAAAACTTGAGCTTTCTGAGATCGCGATGATCGCAGGCCTGCCAAAAGCCCCCTCCCGCTACAATCCGGTGACCAATCCGAGCCGCGCCCTATTGCGCCGGGATTACGTCCTGGGACGGATGCTGACGCTGGAAGTTATCTCCCGCGCCGAGCACGATGCCGCCAAAGCCACCCCTGTGACTGCAACCCTGCATCGGGCCATGAGTGAGGTCGAGGCGCCCTATGTCGCCGAGATGGTGCGCGCAGAAGCGGTCAGGCGATTCGGCAACACCGCCTACACTGGTGGCTATACCATCCACACCACCATCGACAGCCGACTGCAGGAGAGCGCCAACGCAGGCGTTCGCCAGGCACTGCATGCCTACGACAAGCGGCACGGCTACCGTGGTGCCGAGGCTCATTTCGACCTGGGGGAAACCCCAGACCCGGCGCTCATGGACAAACTTCTCAGGGAGCAGAAGATTGTTCCAGATCTGCAGGGGGCAGTGGTGCTTAGCACCGATGGGCAAAACGCCGGGCTCTATCTGGGGCCGGAGCAGCAGATTACACTGACTTGGCAGGGCCTCTCCTGGGCCCGGCAGTTCAAGGACCCGGATCACCAGGGCCCTGAACCCAAAACCGCAGCCGACATCCTCCAAGCGGGAGATCTGATCAGAATCCACCGCGAAACACCCAAAGAGGGCGAACCCTACTGGCGCCTCGCCCAGATTCCCAAGGCAGCCGGCGCGCTGGTCTCGGTCGATCCTGACAACGGCGCCATTCTTGCGTTGGTGGGTGGTTACGACTTCTATCTAAGCAAGTTCAACCGCATCACCCAGGCCAAGCGTCAACCCGGCTCCGGCTTCAAGGCCTTCATCTACTCCGCCGCCCTGGAAGCCGGCTACACGCCTGCCAGCCTGATCAACGACGCACCGGTGGTGTTCGATGACCCGGCGTTGGAGGCCTCCTGGCGTCCAGAGAACTACAGCGGCAACTTTTTCGGCCCCACCCGCCTGCGCTACGCCCTGACAAAATCCCGTAACCTGGTCTCCATCCGCCTCCTGCGGGCGATGGGCATCAAGCCAACCCTGGAGTATGTCACCCGCTTCGGTTTCGACAAGGGTAAACTGCCCCGCGACCTCTCACTGGCGCTTGGCAGCGGCGCAATCGCCCCGCTACAGATGGCGGAGGGTTATTCAGTGCTGGCCAATGGTGGCTACCACATCGAGCCCTTCTTCATCGTACGTATCGATGACGACCACCGCGAGACCATCTTTCAGGCCAACCCGCTGCAGATTTGCGAAGAACCGCCACCCTCCGCTGCGCCGAAAGAACCCACTGAAACAGCTGAAGTGGCGGCAGAGCCAACCGTCGAAGCGGAGATCCGCTGCGCAGAGCAGGTTATCACGCCACAAAACCACTACCTGATGAACTCCATGATGCGCGACGTGGTCCAGCGCGGCACCGCCCGTAAGGCCCGCGCGCTCGGCCGCAAGGACATCGCGGGTAAAACCGGCACCACCAACGATCAGCGTGACGCCTGGTTCAACGGCTTCAGTCGCAATCTGGTAGCCATTGCCTGGGTCGGATTCGATGACTTTCAGCCTCTCGGCAGAGGTGAGGTCGGGGGACGCGCCGCCCTGCCCGCATGGATCCATTTCATGCGCACCGGACTTGAGGACACTGAAGAGGCGCCTCTGGAGCTGCCGGAGGGCATGGTGACCATGCGCATCGACGAAAAGACCGGCAAACCGGTGAACGCCGGTCACAAGGGTGCAATCTTTGAGGTCTTTCGCGAGAAATACGCCCCTGAGATCCCCAAACAGGAGAACGGGACATCCAGCCTTCCGGAAACGGAGAATCTGGATGCCCCTGCCCCGGAAGAGGATCCTTTTTAAGGCATTTTGGCCTGCCATTCCTTTGTCATCTCGACCGCAGGGAGAGATCTCAGGCAGCAGAGCCCTCAATATGCTACAAAGCAAGACGGACAGGGTATCAAATTGATTCTCATCGGCGGCGCCAACCGCAACAGACATGAAAGCGAATAATCGAGAATCCCAGCGCCGTATCGCCTACGAAGCGGCCCGTATCCTCACCGAACTGCGTTCCGGAGATTACAACTACGCCTGCCAAAAGGCAGCCGACCGGCTTGGCCTTGGCAACAGACGCCTGATGCCAAATCGAGATGAGATCGAAAGCGCCCTGCGGGAGCAGCAGCGTCTGTTTCGTGGAGAGGATCAGGCTACAGCACTGCAACATCTGCGCAGTCTCGCCATGGAAGCCATGGGTGCACTTGCCCGCTTCAAGCCACTGCTGGTCGGCCCGGTTTTTGACGGTACTGCCGATCGGAACAGCCCAATCCGCCTGCACCTCTTTGCCGACACTTCGGAAGAGGTGATCTTTGCCCTCTCGGACCTGCACATCCCCTGGGATGAGAGCCAATGGAGAATGAAGTTTGGTGATGGCTCAAAACAGACGATACCCGGCTTTCGTTTCCAGGCTGATGGAACCACCATCGAACTGGTGGTACTGCCGACCCAAGGGCGCTTTAGCAAACCTCTGGACCCCATCGACAACAGAGCGACCCAAGGGGCAACCTTGTCACAGCTGAAACAGCTCGACAGCCACGCTTCTCCCGTATGACCCGAACTGGCACTTACTTAAGACAATAATGTCCGTATTGTCAAAGACTTGCCAACTACCTTAATAAACAGTAGGTCGTGTTAGCGTAGCGTAACACGACAATAATGGCGCAAATTGTTGGGTTACGGCCAAAAAGACGGCCTAACCCAACCTACCCAAGCGTTCGATTATTGGCGCTTTGTGCTTCAAGTTAAGTGCCTCTCACGCATGACCCCTTACACCATGAGGGGACGGAGTCAAATTTGACTCCGTCCCTGCACCATCCCAAACATGGTCTTACGCCGCGCGTTTCTCCTCTACCGGCTCATGCATCATTACCGGCCCCAGCTCAGCAAAGGTAAAGAGACGAAATGCTCGTTCGCCATTGTAGTCCAGCACCCTCAGATCATCGGTTTCGTGCAGATCATTGGCCACTACGGTGAAGTGACCACCGTAACGCGCTTTGGCCAGATCGAAGGGAACTTCATAGGCAAGAAACTTATCGATACCCTTGCTTGCGAGTTTTTCCAACATCTCAGGCTCTTCTATCGAGGTGTGAGAGGTGAGAATCATCAACGGACCGCTACCAGCCATCAACATAAAGACTTTCATGACAACCTCCAAAAAGGTTCGACAGACCACTCCGGCCTCGATGTAACGGCTGTGGGGAAACGAGACCGGAGAAGACATCGCTGTTATCAACGCCAACTCACTGGCTTTGGAGTAACCCCAAACTTGGGGGTCTCCATCATCCCTACTCTAATTTTAGTTCATCTCCTGCAAGAAATTACCTTTCCATGTAGGTTGGGTTAGCGCAGCGTAACCCAAAAAACACTCTGGCTGACGCCGCACCTTGCCCGAGCATCTGTTCCAATAGCGAAACATCATATCCCCGGCAGATCACCGCAGGCGAACACCCCCCTGACACTGGTCTGATAGTCCCGCTCATTCGCCGCCACGTTACCACGGTGATCGAATGCGACCCTTAAATGCTCCAGCAGCCCCGCATGCACAGGATGGGCATACCCCATCGCCAGCAGCACAAGTCCGGCCGACATCTGGAGCCGCTGGTTGGGCAGCGGCTGCTTCGACCAACTGCCATCCGCCTGTTGAATCCACAACAGTCGCTGCCGGTATCCCCTCCACCAATCACCACCACCGACTTGTCTCTGGCGTCAATCACAGATGCCGAGGCTATCTCATCCCCCGCAACCCGCCGATTCTGCTGCGAGAGGAAATCGAGAGCATAGTGAATACCCCGCAACTCACGATCAGGAACAACCACCTCGCGAGGTTGACCCGAACCACAAGCCAATACCATTGCATCCGACGACTGCTGCAGCTCCGGCACAGCCAGCGAAACGCCAACATGAACCCCCGTGCGGAAAGAGACACCCTCGGCTTCGAGCTGTTGCAGACGACGGTCCACCATCCGCTTATCGAGCCGGAAGTCAGGGATACCGTAGCGTAGCAGGCCACCGATGCGATCCGCCTTTTCAAAGACCGTCACCCTATACCCCGCCCGCGCCAACTGCTGGGCACAGGCTAAACCAGCAGGACCTGAACCAATGACCGACACCCGTTGGTCCCGTTTATTATCGCTGTGCGTATTCTGGTGATTCCGATCA
>QFXE01000017.1 GCA_003349915.1 endosymbiont of Escarpia spicata | reverse complement strand
CCTAAAGTAAGTGCCATTCGGGTCGGTGATAAAAGCTAATTGAAAAGATTCGTGCTTGTTACCGCCCTCTTTAACCCCGATAAAGTTCGCAAAATCGTGGTCTGACCAGTATTATCCATACGGATTCTTATGACGGGGTTTGTTAAATAAATCTGTCCCCTTTTACCCGCTTTATCCTCCCTTTTTCCTCATGACTAATTGTTTTGGCAGACTGGAGGTCCAGGTATTCAATATATGGTTCACCCGTTTCATTCGTTCACTGCCACCAGGATGGGCGCCGCTTGAAATTCCTACACCCTCGGTCGCGCTCTTTGCGCCATTCTTAATCATACTAATATCTATGCCCGCACCAATAAGCAGGAGTGTTGCACAACTGTCTGCAAAGTATTCAGCTGGATGTCCCCACGTTTTAGCTTTACTCCAATCCTCACAAATTGTTTTTTGGAAAGTCCCATCCAGGTCATCTCCTCTTATTTTCCAGTCAACGATATGACCGATCTCATGGGCAATGCCAAATATGATGGCGGGAATGGGATTGTTGTCCAGGAAAGTGGGCGTGATATTGATGTAGTCCTGATTTGCACCCAACGACTCTGAGCCTTTGTAACGCACATTCGCGACAACCGGCGGTACTTTCTTTACCAGGCACTGTCGCCACTCATCCTTCTGAATGAAATCAATAGTTTGGAACAGATGACAGTCAACTAATCCTTCCATAGCCTCTCTGATACGACTGAAAAGAAGCTTGTTCAAGGTTTCTAGTGCCGGCCGGATTTTTTTACCGTTACCCTGCATGTTATATATATCAGGTATATCTTCGTCTGCAATGATCCCGTCTTCCCCCTTTATGTAATCATTAACCATAGCTTTCATGGTCTGGAAGTCAGTCGTATGTTTGGTTCTATCACCGCCATATATCGATATGAACAAACCAAAGTATGCATCCTTGTATACGCTATCGGAGGGTAGCGGCTTGGTATGTTCTTTCCTTTTCACCACCTTCTTTGGTGCTGACTCGGAGAAGGCCAGCATGGTTGGTGGTGAATGAGTTTTGTTTGGACCCATGCTGTTTGGGCAGACTCCATTTCCTCTGTCCTGTTGCACGTGACCGCACTTTGGGCATTTATACGGCATTGGGTTTTCTCCTAATTACATACTCCCGCCGTGTACGGGGGAATCAGTAGGGGCAGGTTTGAGTGAAAGAGGCCTGTCTCCACTCCAAAAAAACATCTATTCAAACCCATAGCTAAACTCTCCCCCCTCAACTCCCACATGCACCCGCTCGATGGGCTTTGCCTCCATCATGCGCTTGAGTAACTCCTCACTGATGGTGGGTAGCACAGTATTGGTGAGGATTGTATCGATCATACGGCCGCCACTCTCCAGCTCGGTGCAGCGGTCGGTGATGAGTTGGATGACATTCTGGTCGTAACTGAAGGGGATCTTGTGATTTTCGCGGATGCGTTTTTCGATACGGCCAAGCTGCAGTTTGGCGATAAGTCCGATCACTTCGTCGCTTAGCGGATAGAAGGGGATTACCACCAGGCGACCGAGCAGGGCAGGTGGGAAGACTTTGAGTAAAGGTTCCCTTAATGCCTTGGCGATGCCTTCGGGTTCCGGCATCAGTTCCGGGTCTGCGCACAGATTGGTAATCAGATCGGTGCCGGCGTTGGTGGTGAGCAGGATGAGGGTATTCTTGAAGTCGATCACCCGGCCTTCGCCGTCCTCCATCCATCCCTTGTCAAAGACCTGGAAAAAGATTTCGTGCACGTCAGGGTGGGCCTTCTCCACCTCGTCCAGCAGCACCACGCTGTAGGGACGGCGACGCACCGCCTCGGTGAGTACTCCGCCTTCGCCGTAACCGACGTAACCGGGAGGGGCACCCTTGAGGGTCGAGACCGTATGTGCTTCCTGGTATTCGCTCATATTGATGGTGATGATGTTTTGTTCGCCGCCATAGAGGGTTTCGGCCAGGGCCAGGGCCAGGGCGGTTTCGGTCTTACCTACACCGGAGGTACCCGCCAGCATGAAGACGCCGATGGGTTTGTTCGGGTTGTCGAGGCTGGCGCGAGAGGTCTGGATGCGGCGGGTGATCATCTCCAGGGCATGGCGCTGCCCGATGATGCGCTGCTCCAAAGTGTCTGCCAGGTGAAGAATAGTCTCGATCTCATTCTTAACCATGCGGCCCACGGGGATGCCTGTCCAGTCCTGAACGACCGAGGCGACAGCTTGTCCATCCACTGAGGGCAGAATGAGGGGATGCTCTCCCTGAAGTTCGTGGAGTTCGTTTTGCAGTCCCTTCAATTGTGCCAGTAACGTCTGACGTTCCTCGTCGGAAAGGACCTCTTCGTCTCGGTCCGTCGTACTTTCGACAGCGATATCTTCCGCTGCGGCATCAGCCGCTCTCTCCAAATCGCTGTCGGTACCTTCCACCTTGTGGGTGGTGACCCGCAACTTTTCCCGGATGTCGAGAATCTGTTCGACCAGTGTTTTTTCGTTGTTCCAGCGTTCGTCCAGGCCTTCCAGCCGTTTTTCCTCTGTCGCCAGTGACTCATTGGCCTCCGTTTCCCGTACGGTGGTGTCGACACCGACGTTTTTCTCCCGTCCGATGATTTCGAGTTCGGTATTCAGGGCCTGGATGCGCTTGCGCGAATCATCAACCTCCGCGGGTACCGCGTACTGGCTGATAGCGACCCGGGCACAGGCGGTGTCGAGCAGGCTCACTGATTTGTCGGGCAACTGGCGCGCCGGGATGTAGCGGTGGGAGAGTTTGACCGAGGCCTCCAGGGCCTCGTCCAGCAGTTGCACCTTGTGGTGGTGCTCCATGGTGCTTGCCATGCCTCGCATCATGAGGATCGCCTTCTCCTCCGATGGCTCGTCTATCTGTACCACCTGGAAGCGGCGGGTGAGGGCAGGGTCTTTTTCAATGTGTTTTTTGTACTCGGCCCAGGTGGTGGCGGCGACAGTGCGCAGGGTGCCGCGGGCCAAGGCTGGTTTTAGCAGGTTGGCCGCATCGCCGGTTCCGGCTGCACCGCCGGCGCCCACCAGGGTATGGGCCTCGTCGATGAACATGATGATCGGTTTTTCGGAAGATTGTACTTCTTCGATCACCTGCTTCAGGCGGTTCTCGAACTCGCCCTTCATACTGGCGCCGGCCTGTAGCAGACCGACGTCCAGGGAGTGCAGGGTGACATTCTGCAGCGGTGGCGGTACGTCGCCGGCAGCAATTCGCTGGGCGAAGCCTTCAACCACGGCGGTCTTGCCTACACCAGCCTCACCGGTGAGGATCGGGTTGTTCTGGCGTCGCCGCATGAGGATGTCGATGATCTGGCGTATCTCCTCGTCGCGACCTACGATCGGGTCCATCTTGCCGGATGCCGCCTCGGCGGTGAGGTCCACGGTGAACTGGTTAAGCGCTTCCTGCTTGCCCATCTGGGCCGGGGCGATAGCGCCGCTGGCCTCGCCGGGGGCAACGCCGCCACCCACCTGGAAGCCGTCGGTGGCGTGCAGGGTCGCTTCAGGGGAGTCGCCCACCACTTCGTCGAAGCGGTCGGTGAGGGTCTCCAGCTTGAGCTTCTGGAACTCTTTGGAGATGCTGCTCAGAGCGTGCGTGAGGCTACGGGTCTTGAGAATGCCGACAACCAGATGACCAGTGCGTACCTGGGATTCCCCGAACATCAGCGTGCCGTAGAGCCAGCCACGTTCCACTGCTTCCTCGATGTGTGCGGAGAGATCGGAGATGGAGGTGGAGCCTCGGGGCAGACTGTCCAGGGTCTCGGTGAGGTCCCTGACCAAGTGGGAGGGCTCCAGGCTGAAATACTTGATGATGTGGTGGAGATCGGAGTCTTTCAGTTGCAGGATCTGGTGGATCCAGTGCACCAGTTCCACGTAGGGGTTGCCCCGCATCTTGCAGAAGACGGTGGCACTTTCGATGGACTTGTAGCCGACGCTGTTGAGTTTGCCGAACAGGGCGGTGCGACTGATTTCAGACATCCTTATATCCCCTTTGTTGTGTTCTTGATTGCTTCGTATCTACACAGATTTCCAGTTATTCCGTAGGTCGTGATAGATGCGCATTGCGTAACTCAATAACCGTACGCATGTAGGATGCTGGTGAGGTACGAACCGCATCTGTCGCGATCGATGCGGTTCGTACCTCACCACATCCTACGTCGATTTGTGATCCGCATTTTACCGTTTCCCAATGGTTAACTTCTGTAACAAGTATAGTTGCCCCCGGCTGTATTACGGCTTGAAAAAGGGGTTGAGCATCAGGTCACGCGGGTCTTCTGTGGGTGGCTCACGGCTCAACCAGGTGGTCCAGCCTAACTCTCCCTCTGTGCCCAACCGGATTGGCGGTACCTGCTCCTTTTTCAGGATGAGATTCAGGTCCCAGTGCAGTTCGTCGCCGATGTAGTTCTTTACGATGGCTGTCAGGCGTTTAAAACTTTCTCCACCAGGCAGCATTCGCCGGTAGTCCTCAAGTTCGAGCGGCCCCAATACGATGCGGAACTTATGCTGACAATCCCACACTTGGGCGCCGATGACGGCGGTCAGACCGAGGGCGCCGGTCTCTGGGGATTCGCCAAGCCGGCAGCGGGTATCTTGCGGCAGGGTCATCCAGTGTCCCACGAACTGCTCAATGGATACCGGCAGCCGAAAAACCCCCGCCAGAATCGACTGTAGACCGTCCGCGTTGTGGACTTGGTTGGAGATCCAGCCTGAGTAGTGCAGTTTGGCCAAGTCGGGCATTTCGTCCCGCTCGCGAAGCGACGGCATGCCGTAACCGCAGGTGGCGCCCAGGTAGGTGGCGAACCGGTCCTGCTCCGGTCGATCATGACTGACTGCCGGTTGGGCATTGGCCCAGGCACGGTAGAAGAGCGAAATAAAGCGGTGATGAAACAGGTCGGCGAAGCGGCTGAAGGTGGGGTCGTCTGAATTGCGCACCCGGTCCCGGGCGTATTCTGACAGATGCAGCGGGAGGGGCGCGTTGGGTCCGAACAGGCCGAAGAACAATACCTCCAAACGTGGGCGTTGTCCTTCATTGGCAGGGATGAAGCTGGAGATACTGGAGGGAGCGAATGACAGGGAGGCCTCTTCTCCCAGCCGGATTGCATCATCTGCGGGGCGCAGGGACTCGCCGAACCGGGGATTGCCCGGATGGTAGGCTTCGAGCGCCCGCATGGCCCAGTAGAAGTCATAGCTATACGGCTCTTGGGTGAGGCTCTGCTCTAGCGCTAGAGCAAGTGTTGCTGTCCTGTGCGTAACGGCCATCGCATGATCTCGCCGCGATCCGTTGTGCGGATGACGGTCTGGGTGAATGAGTTGAGAGAGACATAGCGGCCAAAAAACCGCTCCATAATCGCGCCCAACAGGAATACGCCGGCGCCTTCGAATTCGTCCTCGTTCAGGGTCAGGGTGATCTCCAGGCCACGGCCGAAGGCGATTGGTCCGGGTATGGGAACGCGGCGGATGATTGGTTTTGAGGTGATGCTCTTGACGCCGCCGATCTGCTTGCGCACGGGTGCTTCAGCGACATTGCTGTAAAGGCTCATCAACTCCCGCAGGGCCGCCGCACCCTGGGCCTCGTCGTTGTCGATCAGCGAGAGATAGTTGAGCGACAGGTGGCTGACCAGCCGCCTGGTGGTGTCACCCTCCGCCCAGGAAGGTCGGGGGCGAGTAGGGCCGGCGACCACCCGCACGCTGTCGAACGGCCCTCCGCTCTCCAGGGTGAAGTCGGTGGTGCCTTTACCAACCGGCATCTGCAGTGGCAGATCCCGGTTGGTACAGAGGGTGGAGATGCCCAACTGCCGCAGGTCCGGGTGGTAGGGTGCCTCTTTGGCATCCACCAGGGTGAGGAATACCTCGCTGCCGATGTAACTTGAACGCGGCCCATTACGCCGCTGACGGGAGGAGATGACCCGTGGATCACGTCTCAGAGTAAAAAATCCCTCATCGGTCTGTTGTGCCGCCAAGTCGTGGGAGGCATAAAATGGCAGGAACTCCTGCTCCGCTTTGGTGCCGACACCGTAGCCGGTGACCCCGGTGATTGAATAGACCTCGTAGTCCAATGGGCGGGTCCGGTCCGGCACCAGGTGGTGTTCGTGTTCTTTGTGGGTCAGGTGGATGCGGTCGCACTGCTTGGGGAAGAGGTTGACCGCCGGTGTGCAGAAGAGGACGAAATTGTCTGCGTTGACCACCTTTTCCAGATAGGCATCACTGCGGTTGAGCAGGATGATCAGTTCGATCTCATCGTGTGGACAGCGCTTGAAAGCTGGAGCCAGTCCTGTCAGTTCGACAAACATGAAGCGTGCCGGAAAGGCGAAATATTCATGCAGCAGGCGGTATCCTTCGAAGGAGCGGTCGGTGAAAGGCAGCAGAGCCTCGCTGTCGTCAAATTCCATCTGATTGATCGATTGCCGATCCATAACCTCCTGCCAGGGTGCGGGACGACTGGTGGGGCGCGCCACCACCGCCACTGCGTTGCCCAGGATCTGCTCATAGAGGTGCATGGGGAGTTCGTCCGCGCCCTGCAGATAGAGTGGCAGGCTTTCCAGAGCCAGCTTGTCGCAGCTGAGCCCTGCGGTGACCCGCAAACGCAGTCGAATGCCTGCCTTGGCTTCCGGGAGATGGGGCAGGTCGATGCCGGCAAGAGAACGCAGGTAGGTGGCGTCGGTTACTTCCAGTGGCCAGAGGACCGTTTCCCTGACGGTACGATATTCGCAGGCGGTCTGATCGTGTTTACCCATCAGGCTACGCATGGCGCTGTCTTGGGGCAGGGTGAAACCGTCTGCCAATCCCCCCTCCATAAGATCGGGCTGGAACCGGACGACTGTCATGGAAGGTGTTGGATACAGGTAGTGGGGATAGACCGCTTCCAGCAGGTGTTGGGTGAAACGGGGAAATTCAGCGTCGAGTTTAAGCTGGATGCGACCGGCAAGAAAGGCGAAACCTTCGAGCAGGCGCTCCACATAAGGGTCGGCGCACTCGAAACCTTCGAGTCCGAGCCGACCGGCGATCTTGGGAAACTCCTTGGCGAATTCGCCGCCCATCTCCCGGATGAACTGTAACTCCCGGTTGTAGTATTGCAGCAACCGAGGATTCATCAGCCCCTGCCTCCGCCGGAATAGTCGGAGACGGTGACGGTGCCGACCTCCAGGTCGATCTCGGTTTTCATGTACATATGCAGCGGTACCGGTTCCGCCCACAGTTCGCCTTCAATATCGAAGGTCATGGCGTTGTGGTTCATGTGACTCTCGGCAAGCTGGAGTTTAACCCGGACGCTGTTCTTGAGCAGGCGGGGTTCGAAGTCGATGATTGCCTGACGCAACAACCTCTCCAGAACGGGCACATCGACACTGGAGGCTGTGTGACCGGCAAAGTCCGGGACCCCGTAGTTGAGCACCGACTGTGCTGCTTCAGGATACGCCTCCAGATTCTGCATGGTGCCCAGATTTACCGTGTTGAGCAGCCAACTCAGATCCCGTAGCACACTCTCCCGGAGTTTTTGAATCGAGAGCACCCGCTGATCACGGGACTCGTTCTTTTTGTTCGGGTCATCATCAGCCAACCGATCCAGCAGGGACGGCTGCAGACGCTCTTTTTGGGTGAGTTCAGCCAAGGTCTGTCGAATCCCGTCAGGTCTCATCCTGTGGTGTCGGCTCTGCAGGTTCATCCACTGTGTCCAGGTTGATTTCACGGATGTTCATCAGAGGGAATTCACCGCCATCGGTGGTCAGCATACGCTGTCCCAACCCCAGATAGAGATCTGAACCGGCGTCGATCCACTCGGTCTTGCGGCTCAGTTGGATTTGCGGGTCCTGGCTGGCAAACGAACCGGGATAGCGGGTGGGAATCAGCCCTGCCGCCTCACCGCCATTGGCCCAGGTGAAGTAGGCGGGCATCCAGACCAGGTCGCGCAGGTCCTCGGGTTCCTCGATATTGATGTGGTGGATCTGCTGCATCGGCACCCAGTAGTAGTGCCCGTTGACCACCGCTTCGAGGACAGGGCCAAGGCGGGGATCTGCATCGGCGATCCACTCGAAGGGCTGGCCGTCGAGGGTGCCACTGATAGTGGGAGCCGCCTCGAAGGCCTGGTTTCGTATAGTCTGAGACTCGGCGTGTTTGCCCTCCGCACCGAGGCGCAGGGCTTCGATCAAAAGTGCTACCCACTCAGGGGGTTCACCGAACAGCAGGGGAGAGCGTTTGCCGGCAAAAATCTCCTCGCGCAGAACCTCGCAACGGATCGCTTCGCGGTAAGTTTGCACCATGGCCAGGGTGCCGTCATCCAGATCGGCCACCACACTCAGTTGGTTGAGCGCCCGTTCCCAACTGCCCATTACCGACAGCAGCTGGAATAGGAAGGTTCGGTATTCGGCCTTGGCTGGGGCTTTGCGCACCTGATCCTGGAGCTGTGCCAGGGCCTCATCGAGATTTCCATCGCGCAGGGATTGTTGCGCCAACATATTCACACCCCGATCAGTTCAGCGAAGGGGTGTTGCGGTTCACCACCTTCAGGATGACATGAATGGGCAGCCCCACCTGTTCGCGGGGCCGTCCCATATAGCTATCGACGGAGATCCGTCACTTTTTCACATCATTTTTTGCCACATCAAAATCAAACTTGAGCAGGCCGCCATCTTTGGCACCTTTCTGATCCTGCGGCTGGTATTCGTACTTTACCTCCGCGAAATTCAATGTGATGTTTTCGGTCAGCCGGTCTTCGCCGCCGCTGCCACCTGCGGATATCGAGGTCACGATCACCTCTTTCATGGTGACGATGACGTACTCCAAAGGGGTCTTGCCACCGGCCTTGCGCACGGTTTGCGAGCTGTCTCTTCCAGCAGGGACGTTGGTGAATTGACAGAGTCCACCAGCTGCAACCCCACTGCCAGGTCGAATGTGGCATCGGTGAAGGGCAGCGCAAGTGCATCACATGCCCAGAAATCGATCCGCTCCGTTTGGGTCACCGGTACAGGAAACTCCCGTTGGTCGTAGACGATACCGATTCGCCGTCGGGGATAGCTGACTCTCCGCTCCTGCAGAACCCGCTGGGCCAGCCGCAGCAGGGAGAAGTTGTTGTCGATGCCGAGCACCAGCCCGTCGGTGTGATGGGCAAGTTCAAAGGTAGAGCCACCCACGGCACAGCCCAGGTCGATAGCGGGTCCTTTCGGTTCTTCCGGCAGCAACTCCATCCCGGCTTTAAGGCAGCGTTTTACCGCGCCGGGTGAAACACCTGGTTGGGCTTTCTGCTCCTTGAGATCGTATTCCCCGTAGGCGTCCCAGGTGTAGGTGCTCAGATACTGGCGGTTGCTATCGAAGGGGGTACCCGGTCCCGCTGCATCGCCGAGCATGGAAGTCAGCGTGGGTGAGAGATCGCTGCGCAGAGTGAGGTGGAACAGATTGTCCGCGAGATACTGGCGGACGTTGGGCACGATGACAGGGATGCCGTCGATGATCGGATATTCCAACTGGCAGGCCGGATTGGAACAGTGGATCACGCCTTCGATTATCAGTTCCCCGATCTGTTTTTCCACGGTTGCCACCGCTAATGGATGTGTTTGCGCCGTTTCCAGGCGGCATCGGGGACAGACTGGTGCGAGAGCTTCGAAATGGCTGAGGCGCAATGGGGGATCCGCCTCAGCCGACTAGGACAGTGGGACAACAGGGCGGAAGAATCTTTCCCACCGGGCTGGGGATGGGTGCCACGCAACCTGGATGAGCGGTCATGTCTCCCATGCGTGCCGCAGGCAGGTTACCGATCAGCACGGTAAAAGAACCCATCGCAACCATGCCGGGTCCGTTGGGGACGCAGCCGGGGAGGGCGCAGGGGGCAGTCTGGTCGGTAACCCGGGCTGCGGGTTGGCCTCCGATCAGTACCGTCGGTTCGCCTTTGATAATTGCCAGAGGCAGAGGCGGATGAGGCACCGGTGTGGGGACCGGTGCCGGTGGGTGAATCGGGGCGTGACAATGGGGGGCCTGTTGGATGACCTGGTCACCTAGTCTTGCTGCTGGTGTACCCATATTGTATAGCGTCCTGTGTCAGTGCAGCTTGCTGCAAGGTCTTCGTAGTAGCGGCGCCCTCGCCGCGGTTTATCCATCTACGGCGCCATCGTGGCGAGGCGCCGCTCCTGCGATTTAATGCCCCATCCGGGGATCATTATGGCTCTTGTTAAAAGAGCGAATCGTCTCTGAATGGACTGCTGGTTTCCTTCTTACTGTCTCCACCGAAGAACCCGCTTTTCTCCTTTGGTGGTTTCCAGGAAGTGGCGAACTTCATCGGTTCTGGGGCACGTTGGGAGACTATCTTGTCGCCACGTTTGATGCGCGATGCCTTGAGGCGTCCCGCCGGTTTGGCAATGGAGTATTTTTCCTTCGCTGCAGTGACCTTGACCGAGCCGACCAGTTCTTCTTCCCCACCCAGGGAGATGCCCGTCTCCGGATCGATCAGCTGTTCACCCATGCGCATCAGGTCCAGGCTCTCTCCAGGTTCCACTGTATCCTGGCCCAGATTGAGGTAGATCTTGTTGCCCTTGACCTTGATTACCGAACCGCTGGCAGGAGAGGTGCCGGTCTGTTTGACCAAGCCGTAGACCCCACGATTGACGGTGGAGATCACAGCCTGTCCGATGGGGGTTTTGGCGTATTTCGACATGAAGCCTCCCAGTCCGCCACCGCCAGTTATGCCTGCCCCGCCGAAGGTGAGCCCGGATTCACTCAATTCTGCCTCGACCTGATCGGTGTAGATGATCTCGCTGGTTTCTGAGTTGATCAGGCGGAAATTCATGCCCAGCACGGCCTTCGATTCCTTCACCGAGAGTGCCCCCAGCAGAGCGCCGGCACTGCCGCCTATCAAACCACCGAGGCCGCCACCTTTCTCTTCCACCCCTGCCTCATAATGGGTGATCACTGCCTGAAACAGGTATTGAGCGCCGAGAATTTTGCCGATCTTGGCGGCAGAAGGTTTGGCAATACGGCCGGTGGCTCCAAGATCCTGCTCTTTCAGGGTCTGGTCCAGCACCTTGCGCTCCACCAGGCGAAAACGCTTGGTCTTGTGCATGACGTCCGTCAGCATCGCCTCGATACCCTGGACTGGAACACCGCCACTGCTGGTGGCAGCATTGTACGTATAGGTGCCACTGGGGCCGCTGACGCTGACGCTCTGGCTGGAGGAGTTGTTTTCTACCGGCAATACGCCGATACGGGTCTTCTTGCCGCTGTATCCGCCCCACTCAAGATTGACCAGGTATTTAACATCAATGTCGCCGATATATTCGGGTAGTGGCTGCTTGGCACCACCTTCTTTTATGATCGAATAGGCTACGTAGTCCGCCTGTGCCAGAGAGGCAAGTCCCAAGGTCAGTGCGGCGGTGAGCAGACATAACCCGTGCTTGAGTTTCAACATCTGTTGGCTCCTTCCCATGAATGCGGGTGAGGCGAAAATCTCTGTCCTTAATCTGAAGTATAAGATCAAATCGGCGCTCTGATTGAAGTATCTGCTGATAGCCTTATTGTGAGAATTAAATATATATGCTTACTCAGATTGCAGCCGCTTTTTCAAGACTTGAAGTTCTCTGTGTTCGGGGGCTGCCTGAAGGCCCTGATCGAGCAGGACTTGCGCCGCTGAAGTATTTCCCTGTTTCATGGCCTGTCTGGCCTGAGTCACATAATGGTTGGCTACTTGATCGAGGCCTTCCATGGCTATTCGGTTTTCAGGATCCAGGTCGAGAACTGCCCGATAGGCCTCTACCGCATTGCTGCCTTTCGGTTCCAGATGGCGACCGATCATCCGGTGAAGTTCAGCGACTTCCAGGATGCGCTCAACCTTGGCCTGGGTTTCGGCATCGAGTTTTTCGGGCTTGGGTTCAGGTTCGGGTTTGGTTTCGACAGCCGGTGTTTCTTCGAATTCATCCGGCTCTGATGGCTCCAGTCGGACCGTCGGGATCGGGGTCGTTTTTACCAGTGGTTCAACCGCCGGTACCGGCAGGAGTGAATCCTCCGGCTTGTCTGTCTCTTCGCCGATCAAGAGATAGATCCCAATGCCCACTACTGCCAGCAGCAAGGAGATAGCCATTGCCAATCCCCACAACTTGAGATTCGCACCGTTTCCCCCTTTCATCTCCTGTAGAAACTGCTCCAGATCCGGGGTGCGCTCGCTGCGTTCAAAGGCCAGGGAATGAATCAGAGCCTGGTTCATTTGGCGGCTGATCCCAGGGATGGGTTTGGGTATTAACTTTCGGCCACGGGCCTGGTTGGCCGGCAGCTTGTCGAAGGGGTGGTGTCCGGTGAGCAGTTCATAGCTGACGCAGCCGAGGGCGTAGATGTCGTCCCGCGGATCAGGGGCCGCCTGGTCGAACATCTCGCAACTAGCGTAGGCAGGAGTGAGGGCCTCCCATTTTGCGGGATCGAAGACGGTGGCGTCGCCGGAGTTCTGCCCCGGTGGTTTGAAGGCGCGGGCGATACCGAAGTCGAGTACCTTGATCTCGCCATTCTGCAGGATAAAGGCGTTTCCCGGCTTAAAATCAGCATGCACGATGTCCTTTTTATGGGCGTAGGCCAAGCCGAGGGCCATCCCTTCGATGATTGGCAGGGCCTTCTCCAGGGGCAGCCCACTGGGCCGGATTCGCTTGATCAGATGTTCAACCGACTCACCCTGCATCAGTTCCATGGTCATGTAGACCGTGTCGCCGTCCCGGTCGAAGTCGTAGACCGTAGCCACGTTGGGATGGGCCAGGCGCTGAGCCTTCTTGGCTTCACGCTGCAGGGCGATAAAGGCATCGGAATTCTGCTGCACCGCCTCGTTCAGCACCTTGATGGCGACATAGGGCTCCCGGTCCCGCGCCTCTTCCTTGCGCAGGTCCTTTGCCAGGTAGACCACGCCCATGCCGCCGCGGCCGATCTCATCCTCCAGCACGAAACGCCCGTTAAGGGTGTCGCCTATCAGCGGGTGAGTGGCACGGCCTGAAGCGTGATGAGGTGCAGGGGCAGCCCATGTTTTAGCGGCGGGAGAGGGCGATGGTGTCGGGGTTCCGGCGATACGGGTTGCTTCGTCGGGAATGGGGGACGGACGGCCTGCCTCCAGGTCTGAATGGATTCGCGTTTCTCCTCCTGCAGCATCCTGGGCGGGTTGCGCGTATTGGTCGAGGCGCCCACGCAGACTGGCGACAACCTGTGTCGGAATCCGGTTGCTGTGCTGCAACTCTTCGAGCAGTGCAGTGAGTTCTGTCCGGCTTTCCGGGTTCAGCAGTAGTTGGGCATCGAGCCTGCCCAACAGCCCCTCCAGATCCAATTGTCCGGTGAAAAAGTCGTCCAGCGCCGTTCTGAATTCATCCATGGAGTGAAGCCTTCCAGTTACACCAGATCAGGATCAACGCTGACCTACCAGGAGAAATTCACCAAACTCGTGGCCGGTACGCTTGAGCTGGGCGTATTGAGGGGATTGATCGACATTGAGCTCTTCTGCCCGGGCTGACACGCGTGACTTGACTTCGCGGAACAGTTTGGAGCCCTCAAGCACCCCTTTGCTCCCGTTCAGTACATCGATGAGTGCATTGGCAAACATGGAGTGACCGTTTCCGCCGTCGTCCAATACCGGTTTCACGCCGCCCGAAGTCAGCACATAACGTGAGCGGGTCTTGGCGATGACCCTGAGCCATTTCATACGGGTCTCTTCCGACATGCCGGGATCGAGTTCGGTGTTGACTGCCCGGGTGAGGGCGCCGGAGTAGCAGGAGTCCGCCACCACCAGCACATGTTTCGCCGACATGGCATTGAGGATGTCAGTGATCGCCACGGTGGAGATCCAGTTGGCAGTGCTGTCGGTCTCCGCATCCACCGGCAGCCAGTGGCCCCGGTTATTGGCCTTGTCGTACTCTCCGTGACCGGCGTAGTAGAGCAGCAGGTTGTCTTTTTCCGTGAGTTCCCGGCGGGCCTTGTTCAGGGCGGAGAGAATCTCGTAGCGGGTGGCGTCGTAGACGCGGGTGACAGTGAATCCATAACGCTGTTTGAGGATGTCGGCGATCGCGTCCGCGTCGTTTTTCGGGGTACTGAGGTCATCCAGTTTATCGTATCGGGTATTGGCGATGATCAAGGCGTGATAGGTGCCGAAGATGTCAGGGTCGCTGTCCGTACCGGCGGCAGCATCGGGTTGCTCCTGCAGAGGTTCGGGCAGCAGTCGGAACTCCACCGTGCCCCGTTTGCCCTGATTATCCACGGCGATGATGGTTACCGGTGTTTTGGAACGACTTACCGGTACCTCTGCCTTGAAGATGCCGTGTTCGTCAACTTTGTGAGACTGGCCGTTGATGGTCAGGGAGATCAGACCGGCGGGTGAGTTGATCTTGCCTACTACGATCCGCTTATCGGCATCGGATGGTGTGATGACATTGGTAATGGAGCGGGTGTTGGCGATTGGCGGATCGATGATGTTGATTGCCGGTCCGGGCAGGTCGCTACGCACCGACGGGGCCGAACGGGTGGCGGCTGGGGGCACTGCTGCAGCTGGGCGTTCGTGGCGGATCACGGTCTCTTTCTGGATTACCACCTCGGGGCGGGTCAGACGTTTGATCTTGGCTGCCTTGATCTCCTTTATCTGCTGCAGGATGTTTCTGGCCTCCTCCTGAGTGACCCAGATGACGTCGTAGGTGACCAGGCCAGATTTGGATTTCAGCAGCACCTGCTGCAGCTTCTGTCCGGTATTCGGGTCGCTGCAGTCTGCCGATTGCATCTTATAGAGGTCCCGGGAATCGAAAGAGGAGAATCCGATGTCGCCGGAGCAGTCGGTGGTCTGGGCTGTTACCTCGAAATCGAGTGCCAAAAGAGAAAGCGGCACACCCATCAGAAGCAGCATCAAGAAAAGGCGAATAATTCTGAACATCGTCATTCTCCTACAGTTTTTCTCTTCCACCTATATTTACAAGCTAGGATACTGTATCGATGAATGCAAGCTGCTGAACCAGGTTGTAGCTCAAGTTTTGGAGTTCAAACCATCCTGAAAAGATGAAGGGCTGAATTTATTTCATTCCATGAGTATCTGGTAGGGTGCGCTGTGCGCACCAGAAGAAGCTGTTACAGCGATCATAGTGCGCACAGTGTACCCTGCGTTCGTCGCATATAGAGATGCCACAGCCCATGCCAGGTGAATATTGCGGGATGATCTTTTATCGATCCTCTGTAGTAGTCGTCTTTTCAGCGACAGCCATTTCCTCCGGCATATCAATCTCTCTGCACTCGTTGTCAATACGCGTCAGGCAGTTATGAGGAGCGAAAATATCGGAGCTCGCCTCCTGCATAATGAGCTTGAATAAGTCAGGTATTGACCCATCCAACAGACAGTTTGAGGGCAGATAGGGGAAGATCTGGTCATATCGTTTGATTTCATACTGACTGATACGACGATAGATATGGGTGCGATTCAACTCAGAGGTGTGGCAGATGCCCGTTGATGCGATGATCTCTGCAGTCGCATGCACCGTCTTTGCATGATAGTGGGCAACACGCGCTGCCTTGTCCGGTACAACCAGTCCGTTGAAGAGTCGTGGATCCTGCGTGGCAACCCCGGAGGGACATCGGTTGCTGTTGCAGATGAGGGAGTGTACGCAGCCAACTGCGAGCATCATGCCTCGGGCGCTATTGCAGATATCGGCGCCGAGCGCCATGTTTTTTACCAGATGGAATCCGGTAATGATCTTGCCGGATGCAATGATCTTTATATGCTGTTTCAGGCCGAAACCGGTCAGGCAGTCGGCAACAAAGGTAATGGCTTCACGCAACGGCATGCCGATGGAGTTTGTGTACTCAAGCGGGGCGGCGCCGGTACCACCTTCACCGCCATCAACAGTAATGAAGTCTGCGAGAATGCCGCTTTCGTGCATCGCCTTGCAGATGGCGACGAATTCGCTCTTGCGTCCAATCGAGAGCTTGAAACCGACCGGCTTGCCGTCGGAGAGTTCACGCAGTTGAGCTATGAATTGCACCAATCCCAGGGGTGAATCGAATGCGGTATGGGTGGCGGGTGAGTTGACCTGTGTATAGGGTTCCACACCACGTATCCTGGAGATTTCAGGGGTGTTTTTTTCCGCAGGCAGGATCCCGCCATGGCCGGGTTTGGCGCCTTGAGAGAGCTTGATCTCGATCATTTTGACGCTTTCGAGGGAAACCTTCTCTTTGAATAGATCCGGGGAAAATTTGCCGTTCCGGTCACGACAGCCGAAGTAGCCGGTTCCAATCTGCCAGATCAGATCGCCACCATGTTCCAGGTGGTATGGGCTGACCCCGCCTTCACCGGTGTTGTGCGCGAATCCGCCTGATTTTGCACCCTTGTTGAGTGCCAGAATGGCATTCTGGCTTAATGCGCCAAAACTCATGGCGGAGATATTGAAGATGCTGGCCGAGTATGGCTGCCTGCAATCCGGTCCGCCGACATTGACCCGTAAATCCTCGTTGACATCTGATACGTCTATCGCGGAGAGTGAGTGCCCGATCCATTCATAACCGGTACGGTAGGTATCGACCCGCGTACCGAAAGGCACAGTCTCCAATGCCCCTTTGGCGCGTTGGTACACAATGTTCCTGAACATCCGGTTGATGGGTGCGCCGTCGGTGTCTGACTCCACGAAATACTGACGAATAAAAGGCCGGATCTCCTCCATGATCCACCGGCCGCGCCCAAACAGAGGGAAGTTTCGGCGAATGGAGTGCCGCTTCTGGAACATGTCGTAAAATCCCAGTGCAGTGAAAGGGGCGATGAAAACCAATACCCACACAGTGGCTGGCCAGAAAGGGTAGATGATTGCGACCGTAATCAGTGTGGCCGACAAGGTCTTGATGAACGTTGAATGCATAGTATTAACAGGCCCTAATAATTTGTTTTACGAACCCAGAAGTGACGCTACCAATCCAGTCCAGCCGGTCTGGTGAGAAGCGCCGATCCCGCGGCCGTTGTCACCGTGGAAATACTCGTGAAACAACAGGTGATCGCGAAAGTGGGGATCGTCTTGTAGTTTGGTGTTGTCACCAAATATCGCTCTTCGTCCCTGTTCGTCGCGACGAAAAAGCCGGGTCAGGCGCATCGCCAATTCATCGGCCACCTTATCGATCGAGAGGTATTCTCCCGAGCCGGTGGGACACTCGATCTTGAATTCGTCGCCATAAAAGGTGGCGAAGCGACGCAGCGAGACGATCAGCAGATAATTAACCGGGAACCAGATGGGACCGCGCCAGTTGGAATTGCCACCAAACGCATTCGAATCCGACTCGCCTGGACGATAGGAGACTGACAGGGAGTTGTTCATGAAGTCGAAAATATATGGGGCATCCTGGTGCGCGCGGGATAGTGAGCGCACACCGTAATCGGAGAGGAATTCTGTCTCGTCCAGCATGCGCCGAAGCAGACATTTCATGCGATGGCCGCGCAACAGAGAGAGTAGCCTGCGATTGCCCCGGCCAGGTTCTTCCCAATGGGAGACAAGGGCTGCCAGGTCGGGACGGTAGTTGAGAAACCACTTCAAGCGGCGTTTGAAGTCGGGCAGCCGGTTGATAAGTTCGGGTTCCAGAATCTCTACCGCGAAAAGCGGTATCAGTCCCACCATCGAGCGGATTTTCATCGGCTTCAGCTTTCCATCGGGAAAGCGCAACACGTCGTAATAGAATTGATCCTCCTCGTCCCATAGGCCAATGCCCTGATCGCCGATATTGTTCATCGCTGCGGCGATATAGAGGAAGTGTTCGAAAAACTTGGTGGCGATGTCCTCGTAAGTGTGGTTGGTCTGTGCCAGTTCCAGCGCGATACGCATCAGGTTGAGACAGTACATGGCCATCCAGCTGGTGCCGTCTGCCTGGTTGATATGACCGCCGGTGGGCAATGGAGAACTGCGGTCGAATACCCCAATGTTGTCCAAGCCGAGAAAGCCACCCTGGAAGATGCTGTTGCCGTCTGCATCCTTGCGATTGACCCACCAGGTAAAGTTGAGGATCAGCTTGTGCAGTTCCCGTTCGAGAAAATCGAGGTCTCCCTTTCCTGTGGTTTCGCGTTCGGTGCGATAAACCTCCCACACCGCCCAGGCATGAACCGGAGGATTGACGTCATCGAAGCCCCACTCATAGGCGGGGATCTGCCCGTTGGGGTGCATGTACCAGACCCGTGTCATCAGCAACAGCTGGCGCTTGGCAAAGTCCGGGTCGACCATTGCGAGAGTGATGCAGTGAAAGGCCAGATCCCAGACTGCGTACCAGGGGTACTCCCACTTGTCCGGCATGGAGATGATGTCGGCGTTGTTGAGGTGACGCCAGTCACTGTTGCGACCATGACGGCGTTCCTCCGGCGGAGCTGACTGGCCCGGATCGCCGTCAAGCCACTGCGGGATGTCGTAGTAGTAGAATTGCTTGCTCCAGATCATCCCCGCAAAGGCCTGGCGTTGAATCAGCCGGGCTTCGTCATCCGGCAGGCTCTTCTGTAGATCAGCGTAGAAGGCATCGGTCTCTTCAGTGCGTAATTTAAATATTGCATCGAAGCGGTCAAAAGGGCGCTGATCCCGCCCTTTTTTCAGCCGGACACGCACCTGCACCTGATCGAGGGCAGGGACATCAAAGTGGTAGAGCCCCGCCGCCTTGGTGCCGTTCTGCCGCGGGTTGATAGCAGTGTGGTCGCCATTGATGACATAGTCGTGGAAGGCATCCTTGAAGTAGCCGGTGGCCTCCATTTCCCGCAACGGTTTTACATGAGTATCGTTGTTGCAAAAGAGCAACTCGGGGCCGCCGTCCAGATAACAATGGTAGTCGCCCAGCTTCTCGTGGTGTATCGCAATGCAGCCACGCTCGGTGGCGGAGAGCGTCGGGCGGATTGGATCCTGGCCCCAGGCCCAGGTGTTGCGGAAGCAGAGTTGGGGCAACAGGTAGAGGGGGGCATCTCTGTTGCCACGATTAAACACCGTGATTCGCATCAGGATGTCGTCCACATCTGCCTTGGCATATTCGACGAAGACATCAAAGTAGCGGTTTTCATCGAAGATGCCGGTATCAAGCAGCTCGTACTCGGGTTGATCCCTGCCGCGACGGTGATTCTCTTCCACCAGATCAGCATAAGGGAAAGCACGCTGGGGGTATTTGTAGAGCATCTTAAGGTAGGCGTGGCTCGGTGCGGCATCCAAATAGTAATAGAGTTCCTTGACGTCCTCTCCGTGGTTGCCTTCACTGTTGGTCAAACCGAACAGCCGCTCCTTGAGGATTGGGTCCTGGCCGTTCCAGAGGGCGAGCGAAAGGCAGAGTCGTTGTTTTTCATCGCTAAACCCGGCAATGCCGTCCTCGCCCCAACGGTAGGCACGGCTACGTGCCTGGTCGTGGGTGAAGTACTCCCATGCCTTGCCGCGGGGGCTATAGTCTTCACGCACCGTGCCCCACTGACGCTCACTGAGATAGGGACCCCAACGGCGCCATGCCTGCTTTCCACTGGCTTGTGCCGACACTCGTACCCGCTCGGCATTTTCGACCCTGTCGGGCTTATTGGGCTTTTCGACACTCGCTGTTTTCCAGGTTGTTGTTTTCATGCCTTCCTCATCTTGCTACCGCGCTCCCGCCAAGTTCGGCCTGGCCCTGCTTTAACCAAGTGTAGGCTGAAAGGCTCCAGTTAGAGTGTGTCTCATCTGCGTGATGTTTCTCGCTGGCTTTTCCATCTATTGGTGATTGGTCGTTTAAATAGGCTGCTCCTTACGCCGGTTTCATTCTGCAGGTGACAGAAGCGCTTGAGCGGGGTGAGCTTGCCTCAGGAAAGGATCCGTCCACGTTGGCACGGTTGCTGATGATCGGCACATTTGGGTTGCGGGTCTAAAACAAGATGCACCCACAACAGGAAGAAATGGGCGGTATCGTGGATAGCCTGCTGTCAGTTGTGAATGCATAGTGTGTACCAGTCGTGATTTGATCTGACAGGCGGTTTCTGATTTCCCCCATAACCTGCCGTTCAGCAACAACGAAAAATCCCGCCAGGGTGAAACCATCGCTGGTTGGAGTTGCTACAAGTTAGTGAACATAGGTGGGACCCCCTGACTCGGAAGACAGTATCTACGTCGGTCATACAAGGCCAAAGAGTGAATCGTCTGCTTCGATGACTCCCCACGAAAGAAATCGGGAAAATCCGGACTCCGCCAACCGGGCGTTGCCAGCCGTCCAGGCGGTGGTTTCTGTCGTGACGTGTAGTCCATGATGGCCGAGATATTGCGGTCTGTGAATCCCTGAATCTGCTCCACCATCGCAATAGACCGGCAGTCAGTATGTCTTCGTTCTATTTCATATAAAGTTATTTATAATCAATGGGATGCGTTATTTTTGCTCCGGCCCCTGAATTACCCTTTCAGCCTTCTATGGTATTTCAACCCCCCATATCAGGTTTTCCCTGATGCTGTCATCCGATCTCTCTACCGATAACGAGGCAAATGATTCCACATCAGAGAGGAGCAGGTCACGCACTGTCATTCAACCCTACTCTATTTTGTTTTTATGGCTGACTAATGGCCCTTCATACACAAAGTTCAACAATAACCATAAAGATTATCTGGCCTTTACCGATAACTAAATAAATGACTACGTCTTCCCCGAATATTTTTCACCACCAATCTGAATACAGGACTTAAGAAATGAAACGATTCCTCACCACAATGACACTGGTTACACTGGCAATGTTCAGCTGCGTTACGCTTGCTGCTGATATGGATCTCTGGTTTTCACCTGGGTGGAAATCCAAGGGCAAAAAAGCAAAAATAATCAGTAAAGTACTTAGTGAACAAGCCGGTATTAGCATCAAGCCGTGCATTGCCAAAAGCTACCCGCAGATTCTCAAAGAATTTGATTCAGGCAAGGCATCGCTGGTCTATGTGGGCTCATTTGTATCGGCGATCATTCGTGCCCGTGAGCTTGGTGAGGGACTGGTGCAGGGTATCACGGGTAAAGAGATGTATTCCGGCGTTCTGGTCTATCCAAAGGACGGTGACCCGGCCAGTATCCTGAGCAATGACCCCGATAAAATCGCCTATGCCGTGGGAGCCAGCTCGGGCGAATCCAGCGCCAAGGCAGCCACGGGCGGCAAAGCCGCTGTCAAAACCAAAAATCATGCCGCCACAGTAGGCGCTGTCAAAGCCGGCAAGGCCAAGGCTGGTGTGGTAAAGAACTGGTGGTGGGAGAGCAAAAGCAGCCGTTATCCCGGCATGGCCATGTACAGGATTCCAGAAATCTCAATAGAGCAAAACCCGGATAACGTACTCTCTGCCTCCAAGGGTGTCCCTGCTGCTGATCGCGCCAAAATCAAATCTGCAGCCAAAGCCAGTCAGGCGGCATTTGGCGCCAAAGAGATGCGTGACTTTGACCCGGCACTATTGGATTTCACCCTGTCGCTGATGAAAAAAGGTCAGATAGATTCAAAGTCCTATAGTTGGTAACAGCAATAAAGACTCTGTTCTCTGGCAAGGTCTCTTCTATACCATGCCTGAGCTATAGTTTTCCAAGGGACAATTGAGATGAATTCGCAAACGCCAACAAAACAAAATTCGGGCTTTAACAAGTCGAGTCTAATAATTATTTTCGGGGGGATTCTGCTACTGCTGGCAGTAGTCGGTGCGGGCACTTTGTCATATATCCTCCCAGCTACTATCGATAATAGTCTTAGCGAGAGTTTTGAAGGCAAACTGTTGCCCAACCTGAACAGTGACCTGGAGAACATTGCCAACGAAGTTGAGCGCCTGCTCATAGAGAAAAAACAATATACCTTGATACTGGCCAATGAGAATTTCTCAACGGAGAAAATCACCTATACCAATGGCCTGATAGCGCAACTGATGCCGCTGGCGGAGTCATTTGATGTGGATGGCATCGTTAATGCCATCGAACATCAGCTCGAAGCATCTGATGACCTCTCAGGGGTTAGGGTACGTACAGAGAAAGATGGAGAATGGATTGAGTTTGGGGATACGGTACTATCAGAAGAGACTCGTCTATTTAAAAGTGAAGGCAAGAATGAGTATGCCTTTGTTGAACTCCAGTTGATGATTACGACAGAGAAGTTAAAAAAGGCAAAACACCTGGAGGATGAATCCTTTACCAAGCTCTTAAGCCGTATCAAGAGCTTAACGGACTCCACTATAGAAGAGACCAGCAGCAAATCGCATGAGATTAAAGATGCACTTTCATCCACTGTCCGCTGGCAAATAGGTGCTACAGTTGCCATCTTTATGGTCATCTTTATGGTCATCTTTACCGGCTTGGTCCTGTTTCTGCTAAACAAGATTGTCATCAAATCCCTGGAAAATGCTGGTCAACTGCTTCGCCAGATCGCCGATGGTGATTTAACTGTAGCGGTAGAGACCAATGGAGAAGACGAAGTCAATCAACTATTAGCAGCAATGAGAGACATGGTGAATAAGATGCATGCCAACATTACTACTGTTGCAGCATCAACGGTGGATATGAGCAGCGCAGCTGAACAGATGTCCGTTATTACCGAAGAGACCAATCTTGGAATCCAGAAACAGCAAATGGAGACTGACCAGGTCGCCACCGCCATTAGTCAGATGACAGCCACGGTACAAGAGGTGACACGTAACGCAACGAAAGCTGCGCAAGCGGCCCAGGATGCCGACCAGGAAGCGCATAATGGCCAAAATGTCGTTACAAAGACCATTAACTCTATCAACAGACTGGCCAATGATGTGCAATCTGCCGCCGAAGTTATACATAAGCTTGAAAACAACACTGAATCTATCGGTGCCGTATTGGATGTCATCAAGGGGATTGCAGAACAAACTAACCTGCTGGCGCTCAATGCCGCGATTGAAGCGGCGCGTGCGGGTGAACAGGGACGGGGTTTTGCCGTGGTGGCCGACGAAGTACGCACCCTTGCCGCCCGCACTCAGGACTCCACCAGAGAGATCGAGTCGATGATCGAACAACTGCAAGGGGGCGCAAAACAGGCCGTACAGGTTATGGAGGCTAGCAGTGAGCAGGCAAAGGCTACAGTTGATCAGGCAGCAGGTGCGGGCCATGCGCTTGAAGCGATTACCAGTGGCATTACCTCTATCAGTGACATGAATCTACAGATTGCCACGGCTTCCGAGGAGCAGACGCAGGCGACTGAAGAGATTAATCGCAGTGTCATCAATATTTCCAAGGTTGTTGCCGAGACATCACAAGGTGCACAACAAACGGCTGAAGCAGGTGAGTCCTATGTCAAACTGGCAGCTGACCTTCAGGGGTTGGTAGCACAGTTCAAGGTTTGAGAAATCACACATGCTCTGGTTTCGCTGGGTCAAAGGCAAAGCGCCGACAAGTGGAGAACTCACCCAACTAACCCACAGCATCGCGAGCCGTATTGGTCGCTTAAATAGGCTGTTCCTTACATCGGTTTCATTCTGCAGGTGCCCAGGCGTGTTGTTCGAAGGCACTATCGAGCGGAGTTTTGGCGAGATGGTTGGTGAAGTTGCTGAGGGTTTTCTGCCCGACGCCGACCAGCACATCGAGGGCATGGGATGGTTCAAAACCGGCAGCAAGAAATTCAGCCATCTCTGTCTCATTGATCCAGCCACGTTTTTCTATCAGGCGATTGACGTAAACCCGTAGCGCCTCCAGTTTTGGCTCGGTGATGGGATGATCACTGCGGATGGACTCAACCACATCGGCGGGTACCTTCTCCATATCAGCGGCCAGGGAGTGGGCCGCCATGCAGTAATGACATTCGTGGAAGCGGCTCACCGTCAATAACACCACTTGCCTCTCCGCAGCATTCAGGCCGCTCTTCTTGAAGATACCGGAAAGAGCGACATAGGCTTCGGCAAGCGCCGGAGAGGTCGCCATTACCCCAAGCAGATTGGGTATAAAACCGAACAGACCGGCGACAGTATCCAGTGTCTGGTGCGCAACATCAGGGGCTGATTCGCGGGAGTGGACAGGGAAACTCGACATGAGATGCTCCTTTTTTGGTAATTGAGTGATCGTTCAATAACCATAGTTGTTATTGAACGATCGTTCAAGTAACGCTAGCATATAAGTAATTTCAGAGAATTTGGTTAGAGATATGGCAAGACCTATCGAGTTTGATCGTGACAAAGCACTGCAGGACGCAATGCTGTTGTTCTGGCGCCGGGGTTATCACAAGACCTCTGTTCGGGATCTTACCGAAGCGACCCGTTTGCAACCGGGCAGTCTGTATGGCGCTTTCGATAACAAACGCAGCCTCTTTTTACATTCTCTTGATTACTACGCTGGAGAACTGAAACGGTTCGTTGACGCCGAGTTGAACAGCGATGAACCCCCGTTGGTCAGAATTCGTCTTTTTTTTGAACATCTTCTCGAAGAGACAGCTGCTGATCCTGAGGGGAAGGGCTGTCTGCTGGTCAATACCCTGTTGGAAGTCCCTGCGGAAGATGAAGAGATAAACCAACGGGTAATAGCAGCGCTTGAGTACGTTGAAAATCGCTTCTGCAAAGTGCTGACAGAAGCGCTTGAGCGGGGGGAGCTTACGTCCGGAAAGGAGCCATCCACGCTGGCACGGCTGCTGATGACCGGCATATTTGGGTTGCGGGTCTACAACAAGATGCACCCGCAACGGGAAGAAATGGACGATATCGTGGATAGCCTGCTTTCAGTTGTGAATGCATAATATGGATCAGGGGTGATTGATCTGACAGGTAGTGTCTGATTTTGGCCGGGGGACTATCAATCCCAACTATAGGCGTACCTGCATGATTAGCACGGCCGTCCCTGCCCACACTGGTGTATTGGACAGAGCGGAATGGCAGGGTCACCCAAGGGCTGTGCGGAAAAAAGAACCTTGCGCGATTCCAGAAATATGGAACAACCAGATCAAACAGGAGCTAGAATAGAACACACATGGGAAATACTCCTGCTAAAAACAATAAGATGGAAAAATATGTTAGCCGATCTTTTTAAACCCGCCTGGAAAAGCAGCTCAATTGAGAAACGCCTGAAAGCCATTTCTAAAATGGATAGTGCAAGTTCAGAAAAACAGAAGATACTTACTCAGTTAGCCGCAGATGATGAGGATGTTTCAATCTGTATTGCGGCAATCCAGAAGTTAACGTCTGCCGCTGCTTTGCACGAAATCTCGATAAAGCATTCCAATCACTCAGTTTGTGTAGAAGCTGAGAAAAGGGTTAATGAGTTAATGAGTACAAGATGTTCTCTTAATAAAGATCAATATCACGACTTGCTAAATCGCTATCCAGAATTGAAATCACGCATTGCCGCCCATGCCGATATCTCTTCAGTTCGATCTGAAGCCATACAAAGCTTGTCCACAAATCAACTTCTTGAAGTACTTGGTCTAACCATTTTTACTGACTCTCGACAACTGGTTGCAGAAAAGCTGACAAATATCGAAGCGCTCGAGTCCGCCAGGAAGATACTGCGCGGAAAAGACAAGAATGCCGAACGCATTCTTAAGGAAAAAATAGATGAATTCAGAAGGCAAGAGCAACAGCATGTCAAGAATTTAACTACTGTAGAAAAGCTGTCTGAAGAAATAGAGTATCTCGCCAGTCGAGATTGGCGGCCCGAGTTCAAAGCTAAATTACTGGTTCACCGAAAGCACTGGGATAACCTTGATTTCGAAATAGATCCAGACACGAACCAGCGTTATCAAACTGCGCGTAAGATTGTAGATTCTCGATTTGAAGAACAAAGCATTCGTGAAGAGACTCACCTGTGTCAGCAACAACTGGTTCACGAAATCGAAGCTTTTCTCCAAAACGTAGCGAGGAGGGATCTCACCAGCTCTATAGAGTCACTATCCAAAACGCTAAACAGATTAGATCAATTCAGCTCGAGCTGGCAACAATTAGCCGTGAAAGCCCGGCCAACTTTTGTAATACATGATCAATACGACAAGCTGGTCAGTGCATTACAATCTGCGACTCAGTTGGTGCTTCAGGCTACCGACATATTGCGGGATGAGAGTGTTACAGAGTTAGATGAATCTGATGTATCCGGGAAAACCAAAGCCGCTAACAAGTTAGCCGAAAATAGTCAGGAATTGAGCGCCGCTTTAAAAAATCATAAATGGCCTTCTGCATATGGTGAGCTACAAGTGGCGACTGAATTACAAGCACAGCTGACAGACTGGCGAAAAACACAGAAGAAGTCTGCAGCCGAACGGGAACAAAAACTTGATCTTTTGCACAATAAAATCAGTTCTATCTTTCGATTTTCCCGCACTGGCAATCTGGCGAGAGCAAAACAGTTTTGTGAAAGAGTCGAAAAAGGACTCCATCCTTTTGAAGGAAAAGATCGTTTGGCCCTCGAAGAGCGATTCGAAAAAGCCAGGAAAGCATTGGGTGACATGGATGATTGGAAGGATTTTGCGACCGAACCCAAATATATAGAGCTTTGTGAAAAGATGGAGCTTCTCGGCGCCTCCAAACAGCACCCCGACAAGCTCTCAGGCGAGATAAAGAATCTCCAGAAACTCTGGAAAAAGCTCGGGCACTCGGATATATCAGACCAGTATTGGCCACGGTTTAAACAGGCAGCTGATAAAGTTTATCAACCTTGTGCAGAGTTTTTTAATGAACGACACAAGATTCGTAAAACTCATCTCGAACAACGACAGCAGTATGTTGAACAGATGCACAAACTACTCGAAGGAACCGATTGGGACAACAATCCTGACTATAGGGCTGTGCAGTCTTCTGCTCGCAGTATTAGTAATAACTTTGCTAACATAAAAGATGTTGAACGAAATGAAGGCCAAAAACAATGGAAGCAATTTTCAAAGTTTAAGGACGATGTGTTTGCTAAATTGGACGTTGCTTATGAAGCTAATATAAGGTTGAAACATGATCTGATTAAGCAAACTGAGACGCTTGCTGAAGCAGTTGTCAAAGAGGAAAATCTGGCGCAATTAAAAGCACTACAAATAAGATGGAAGCAGATCGGTATCACTAAGCGTAATCAAGACCAAAAGGCGTGGAGTGAATTCAAAAAGCAGTGTGATATTGTCTACAACAAAGTACAGGAGCTTCGCCAGGGGAAAAGAGATAAAACAGATCAATGCCTACAAGGACATTATTAAGGATATTAAAAAACTGGCCAGAACCGCTACTAATCTAGGGGAGGCTGATCATTTATTTACTATTCTGCAAGCTAAATACGCCGAACTGCCTGAATTACAACTTCCTAAATCAAATTGGCCTCAATCAACCAGGCAACTCCCTGAAAAATTGGCAGAAGGCATTCAACGTGATTATCGCAATGCCTGCGATCAGTTCGAAGAATGTCATTCTCGAATTGTTAATAGTATGCGCGCCAAGCAGATAGATGCACTCCGACTGAAAGCTAATCTTTGTGCCCAACTGGAGGCCTTGGGAGAATCGCCCTCAGAAGAACAACTCCAGGAAATTTCGCAACAATGGGATTCCATAGACCTTCATGACTCAGTATTGTCCAGCCGTATAGAGAAGCGTCGAAATTCAGCTCAGACTGTTATTGATCGAGTTGCAATCGGGGCAGAACGCAGGCTGCTTTGTATTCAACTGGAAATAGCGATGGGTAAGGAAAGCCCTGCTGCTGATAAAGGGATACGTATGCAATACCAGCTTGAACAGATGAATAAATCTGGACTGGGCCAGCAAACAGTTAATAGCACCGAACAGTTAGATCATATGGAACTAGACTGGCTATGTATGCCAGGTGCGGAACCAAAACAGCAAAAAGAATTAGACGAACGTTTCCAGCGAGTGCTTTGTATTGCTGATAGTCCGCCTTGATGCCGTCTATCAGATTCGAAAGTGAATCGTCTATTTCGGTGACTCCCCACGAAAGAAATTGGGAAAATCCGGATTCTGCCAACCGGGCGCTGCCAGCCGTCCAGATGGCGGTTTCAGTCGTGACGTGTAGTCCATGATGGCCGAGATATTGCGGTCTGTGAATCCCTGAATCTGCTCCACCATCTTCTCATCGGCGTTGCGCCGTTTCCCCGTTCGAATCCATTCGAACTGGCGTACCAGATAGTTGTAATGCTGTCCCTGGATCAGGGGCATGTAGTCTTTTTTGGTTCCCTCCCCATTTTTTCCATGACAATCTATGCAGTTCTCTTCATACAGCCTCTTGCCGTGCTCCAGGTCCGTCCCAGGGCCAAGGCCGTTATCGCGCGTCATCGGCTGGCCTGCCAGATAGGCCGCCACGTCGGCGAACTCCTGCGGCTGCAGGTTCTCTAGAATAGTGAAGGGAAACATGGTGGGAGTGTCCCTGTTTCGGGCCAAGATATCCGCGAGCTGCTTGATGATTACCGTAGAATGTTGTCCGGCTATCTGAGGATAATATCCATCCTCAGTGCCCCAGCCTTCCGGCATATGGCAGACTGCACATATCCGGTAGACTTCTCGCCCGTTGTAGATATCCGGAGTCAGGTGTATGGCTTCTTCGATCTGTCTCATGGCCTGATTGATACCCTGCTCCGCGGCAGGCTGGCCTATCATCAGCAGACAGGTAAGCGTTATAACCAAGATATGTCGTACCATCCTCATCACCTGGGAGATTGGATTTTTATTTGAGTATAGGAAACATCACCTACAAATTCTTTTAAACTCGGTCAAAAATCGCTGCTTTCGGCCAGAGGTACCGTTCATTACCGCATTCTGCGAAGGGCAGCTTTCGACCAGAATGCGACAGTCAGTTATCTGTAGAAAAAAGATTTTCTGATTATCTTTTAGTTAGACAATCTAACGGCTGTATTTCTCTCCAACAGGAGGAAGTGTCTTGCTTACTCGTGTCTCCTTTGTTTTTATTCCACGCCGCCATGAATGAAAACGCTCGCTCCAGCGCAATAGACCTGCGGGTGCGTTGGCACGTTTCCAGTTTCCGGCAACATACTTGTTGGCTTCAGCCAGGGTTGGGTAGATGTGGATAGTGTCCAGGATCTTGTTGAGGCCGATGCCATGGCGCATGGCCACCACATACTCGGCAAGCAGGTCTCCGGCGTGCTCACCCACGATGGTGACGCCGAGGATTTTGTCCTTCTTTGGTACCGTGAGTACCTTGATCATGCCGTGGGCCTCCCCGTCAGCAATGGCCCGGTCGAGATCGTCGATCCCATATACTGTCACTTCGTAGGGAATATTGCGCTCCTTTGCTTCGAGCTCATTTAAACCCACCCGTGCTACCTCCGGGTCTACGAAGGTGGCCCAGGGGATAACCGAGTAGTCTGCCTGAAACTTTTTGAAGGGATCGAACAGGGCATTGATTGCCACGTACCATGCCTGGTGAGCGGCGGTGTGGGTGAATTGAAAGGGGCCAGCCACGTCACCTGCGGCGTAGATGTTCGGGTAGATCGTTTGCAGGAACTTATTTGTCTCAATGGTGCGACCGGCGGGGATTTCCAGCTCTTCCAAACCGAAGCCCTTCAGGTTGGCTGCACGGCCTACCGCAACCAACACAGCATCGAAGGGGATGCGCACTTCTACTCCTCCATTTTGCAGGTCTTCTACGACCAGGACTTTCTCGCCGTTTTCCATCAGGAACTGTTTTGCCTTGTGTTCCAGCAGCACTTTGATACCCTCGGAACGGAAGCGCTCGTTGACCATCTCCGACACCTCCGGGTCTTCGCGGATCAGAAGCCGGGGTCGCCTTTCCACCTGGGTGACCTGTGAACCCAAGCGGGAGAAAGTCTGCGCCATCTCCGACCCGATAGGGCCTCCACCCAGGACCAGCAGACGCCGTGGGCGTTCTCGCAGATCCCAGATATTGTCGGAGGTGAGATAGCCAATCTCCGCGAGTCCCGGAATCGGCGGCACAAAGGGCCTGGCTCCGGTGGCGATGACGATGTTGCGGGTTGTAAGGGTTTGCATGCCCTCTGCCGTTTTGATTTCTACTGTCCAGGGTGAGGTGATCTTCGCCTCGCCCTGAATCACATCCACGCCGAGTTCGGTATACCGATCCACTGAGTCGTGGGGTTCGACTCTCTTTATCACACGTTGAACCCGCTCCATTACTTCGGCAAAGTCGAAGTCAGCATGGGCCTCACGGATGCCGAACTCTTTGGAACGAGACATGTGAGAGAGTAGCTTGGCAGAGCGTATCAACGCCTTGGAGGGCACACACCCAGTGTTCAGACAGTCGCCACCCATCTTGTGTTTTTCGACCAACGTGACCTTAGCCTTTATCGCAGCCGCGATATAGGCGGTCACTAGTCCGGCTGATCCCGCTCCAATCACCACCAGGTTACGATCGAATGCGGAGGGCTTCCGCCATTTCGCATAAACTTTTCTGTTCTTTACCCACTCCACAGCTTTTCTGACGGCCAGCAGGGAAATGCCAAGCAAGAAGAGAGAGACAAGAATAGCGGGTGAAAGGATGCCAGTCAGAGACTCTATGACGAAAAAGGCGCCGATGAGGGCGAGGATCGCAAAGGCGAGCAACGTGTGGGACGTGATTTCCACTTTTCTTTCTCCATGTGTGCCAGGTAAATTGTGGTTCCTCTTAGTCGTCGATCAGGAAAAATGCTTACAGACCAGGTTTCTGGGCTGGCCTGGCTAGGCAGATCACACATCATTCAGTTGAGAAAGGTTTTTCTTGGCCGCGAGTGTAGAAGGTAGAATCGGCCGTGTAAGGAAGTAGCGCTCTCGTGCGACCAAGTCGTATGCTGTTCGGCGAACCTATAATAGGATCGGGTAAATGGTATGTGCGCTAAATATTTGTTTTACGGTGAACTCGGTGGAATATCTGTTTCAAGATAGAAAGGACTACTGGACGTCAATATGAAAACCTTTTTGCTGGTCTGTCTGTTGAGCAGCTCTTCCATCCTTCATGCAGCGTCGCCTATTGTTGAACATATCAATATTGATGGCCTGGCCGGATGGGAGAGGCACGATTTTAAAGGTCACACGAGTTATCAACTGGTCGAAGAAAACGGCAAACAGGTGATAAAGGCGGTAAGCGCGGGGTCCGCATCCGGGCTGGTGAAGAAGATCTCTATCAATCTGGACAAGACACCGTACCTCAATTGGCGTTGGCGGGTAGCTGGGGTGTTGGATCGCCCAAATGAACATAGCCGGCAAGGCGATGACTATCCTGCAAGGATCTATGTGGTGAAGGAGGGTGGTTGGGCTCCCTGGCGTACCCGCTCAATCACCTATGTCTGGTCGAGCAGCCAGGCAGAGGGCAGTGTCTGGCCCAGCGCCTATACCGATCAATCAATGATGGTTGCTGTACACTCGGGCGTATCGGATGTGTTGCTGTGGAAATCGGAGCGACGCAATCTGAAGGAGGATTTTAAACAACTGTTTGGTCAGGATGTTCATCAGATCGACCTGATAGCACTCATGACGGACACGGATGATACTGGCGCAAAGGCGACAGCCTGGTACGGTGATATCTTCTTTTCGTCGGAATGAAGCATATGCTGAGTTGGAAAGTAGCCGTGGCCCCGTTTTTGAATCTTGGAATTTTTATGCTGAATTGGGTTAATGAAAAGGCCTGAATTCACACTTAAGATTGGCCTCGTCCTGGTTGTTTTTGCGTTGCTCTATTGGGTTGAGTCCTATTTTGATATCAGCGATTTTCTGCAGCCTGACAGGATCAGTCAGTGGCTGAATGACGCAGGACCTATGGCGCCAGTATTGTTCATTGGTGTGATGGCCTCCGCTGTGGTGATAAGTCCGATTCCCAGTTTGCCGTTGGATATTGCTGCCGGTACGGTTTTTGGCCCAATTGCCGGAACCCTCTACGCGTCTATCGGCGCGTTGTTGGGCGCGATGATCAGTTTTCTTATTGCCCGTTTTTTGGGGCGTGATTTGATAGAAAGCCTGATAAGTGGCCACATAAATTTCTGTACACTCTGTTCCGACAGGTTGCTGACGAAAATTGTTTTTTTCTCCCGGCTGATGCCTATGATCTCCTTTGATATCGTCAGTTATGGTGCTGGATTGACCAAGATGTCATTAGCAAAATTCAGTATTGCCACCTATCTTGGCATGCTGCCGCTGACCTATCTCTACGTTACTTTTGGCGCCGTGGTAGTGGAAGGGGGTGTTATCAGCCTGATTGCGGGCGTTACAGTTGTCGTACTGTATTTTCTTGTGCCCAAGTTGATTGAGAAAAACGATCTCTTTTCTCTGCGTAAATACTTCCAGCATACGGATACCCATCACCATTGATTGTGTGAAGGGTCGAAAATACCTGTCTATGCGAGGCAGGATCTTAGAGACCCATGTTTCTGGGTTCAACCCACCCTGAAAAGAGGAAGGGCGGCGTTTAATTCATCTGGTAGGGTGTGCTGAGCGCACCAGAAATAAGCAATTACAGCAATCGCGGTGCGCACGGGGCACACCCTACGTTTGTTTCATTTAGAGAAGCCAGTCTCAAGTGGATGAGTTACTGTCGTCGTTTGGGTGTTCTTTAAGGACTTTACGGATACGCTCCTGGGCCTCTTCGGGCAACTGCTTGTCCGTGGGTAAATCGCCACCTGACCATCCCCGGCGCAAGGCTTGGCGCAGATGGCCCACCTGTTTTTCAAAGAGACGGCAACTGTCGCACATCCACAGATGAAGGCGCAGGCCTATCTTTTCCCTCTGACTGAGTTTTCGATCCTGCCCCTCGGAGATCAGGCGGCTCGCGTCTTTACAGGTAAGCATTGTGCAGAGACCTCACATCAGGCACACAGGTTTTTTTCCAGGCACTGTCGCATACCCAATCGGGCTCGATGCAGTGTTGTCCAGAGGTTGGTCGGGGTGATAGCCAGCTCCTTACACACCTCTTTGGTCTCCATCTCCCATAATTCGCGCAAAACAAAAAGTCGTGCCATACGGGGGGAGAGTGCAGCCAAACACTGTTCTATCAGTGACCAGAACTGATCGCGGGAAAAATCCTGCTCTGAGTCTCCCCAATTTGTGAGTGGCTGACTCCAGCGGCCATTATCGGTGAAATTTTCCGCCGCCCGTCGCGCTTCAGCCGCATCCCACGCATCTTCGGGAGAATCCGGAATGGGTGCCTCGCGGGACTGTCGCCGGAACTCGTCCATGATCTTGTGCTTGAGGATGCCGATGAGCCAGGTTCGGAGAGATGCGTTGCCCTGAAAACGTTCGCGGGCTTTGAGGGCTGCCAGCAAGGTCTCCTGCACCAAATCTTCAGCCCGATGTCCGTCGCGCACATGCAGGAGTGCAAACGAATAGAGCGCAGAGCCATGTTCCTCAAGCCAGCGTTCGGGATCCGATATGGACATGCTCTTCCCTTGAATGGTTTATAGAATAAACGCTCAACGACCTGGCTGTTCCCAAATGAATCTTCAAGTCAGGATAAGAGGAAAGATGTCCATTGGGTTGGGCGAAATCCATAGTCAGATTGACAGACTTCCAGTCAACGATTATGGCTCACTGTTCAACTCCAGCGGTATCTCTCTGCGAAACAGAGTATAGACCGATGCCTCGGCATTCTGTAGTGCGAGACGCAGGGTTTCGGCACCTTTATCACTCGATCCGCTGTTCAGGGTGGCCCGATAGAAGTCCCGGTAGAAGGTGTCTGGCTCGACCTGGATCCGGAACAGGATGGATTGGGTTTCAGGATGGTGGGGAGCCTGATATTCCAGGTGGGCAGTCTCTCCGGGTGCGAGGCGGGAATCGAACAGTTCCCGGCTCAGGTCGAGGCTCACCTGCCTGGCGATTATCTGCTCCTGCCGGGTTCCGGAAATCTGTTGATTGAGACTATCCAGTTGGATCGCCTCCATCACCACGCGGGGGGTGACATAGGTTGGGAACTGGTGGCCCACCTCCGTGTTGGTCAGGGACAGGGTGCCGCTGACCCTGTCGTTGTTTGTCTCTACCCCGTCCAGCGAGATCCTGACACCCGACAGCACAGTCGCCTTGTCGTGTATGCCTCGCCACAGATGACGGCGGTCCGGCATGTGACAGGACTGGCAACTTTTTCCCTCTTTCGCCTGCGGGCTTGCCTTCCACTCCTCGAACGTGTTTTCAAGCAGTTTACCGTTCAGAGCGTAGCCATCTGCTTCGAATTGGTGACAGGCTGCACAGAAGCGGGAACTCTCAAAGGCATCCTGGGGTTGCCATCCATTGTGAGGCAGATGGGCGTTTTCAGCCAGTGACGGGGAGGGTGGCAACGCCTTGTTTCTGTGCGGGCCATGGACTTGAAAATTGCGCAGATGGCAGCCGGCGCAGATCAATCCCTGATTGTAGAGCGGGCCACTGGGGATAGTCTCTTCCTGGGGGCTGCCGGTTTCTCCACCGGAGAGCCATGCAACCACTTCATCGGCCTGCTCCGCCAGGGGCGCATGACAATGCAGACAGGCCTGATGTTCTGCTCTGCTGACGGGGTTCATGTCCATGAGTTGCCCCAGCAGGCCAGGACCCATTGCGTGAGCGTGCAAGCTTCCCTGCCAATCCTGGAACTGCTGTGGATGGCAGGTCCCGCAGGCCCTGGGGTCCAGTGAGGTCTCCAGCGCCGGGAAGGAGGCCGGTGCCTCGCCCTGATGTTGCAGCGGGCGTTGCCAGTGGCGGGAGAGGAAGGTACTGATGGATGCGCTGGGATCGCTGTCAGCCATCGCCGTCGAGATCAGCATCGAAAACACAAACCCGCAGGCAAACTGAAATTTGATCCGGTGGCGGTTCACGATGAAGCCTGTTTCAGTGCCGCCATCCACTTTTCCACCGAGATGGGCAGATACCCCGTCAGCTCCAGGTTGCGATCTTCAAACACATCCATCCCAGGGTGGGCCTGCTGCCAGGCGGAAATGACACTGTCGCGGTGGGTGAGCAGGGTGCGGATATGCGGTTGGAACAGCCTGACCATGACGCTGATCCAACGGTTCACCGGCCAGGAGGGCCAGGCGTGCCCGATGGCGAAGCGGGGCAGCATTTCGATCATGGTCTCAGCAGGATACCAGGTTTCACCCGTCACCCAGCGATTGGCGGCAAACAGCCCGATAGGCCGACCCCAGGCATCCATGGAGATGCCCACCAGATGGCCGATTGCATCATCTCCCTGTGGCCAGGGTTCACTGGCCAGGGGGTAGTCCAGCGGTTTGGCGCCTTTTGGCATGCCCCCGGCCCGCAGAAAAGTATGGAAGTGACCATGCTCATCCGCATCGTCACGATGGGTGTGATAGTAGTACTGGCTGTGGGTCTCGTCGTCAAAGACATCATCTTTTGGATAGTGTTCCAGCTCGATAAAATCGCCCTGGTCTTTCAATACCTCGCCTACCAGGTTGAGCCCGACTCTCTCCAGTGCCCGCATACTGGTACGTACCTCAGTGCCTGCTGCCAGCATCTCCGCGATTTCTCCGCATGGGAGTTGCGCAGGATTTGGTGGGGTGAGGGTGGGTAACTGGATATTGGAAATTTTACTGTTCATTCGTTTCTAATACTTCATTAGTTTGAAAGTCCAAGACGGGGCCGCCAGCGTACGCCCAGTGCGCTGCCCAGCAAAGCGCAGGTGATCCAGAGCCAGCCGTGCAGGCTAAGGGAAGCGATGCCCGAGAAAAAAGCGCCAATATTGCAACCATAGGCGATGCGGGCGCCATAACCCATCAAAAGACCACCAATGATGGCGGCAGCAAGCGAACGCAGGGGGATGCGGAACGAGGGCGCGAACCGGCCTCCCAGTCCGGCGGCGGCCAATGCTCCGAGCAGGATGCCGATATTCATCACCGAGGTGACATCCTGCAGGATGCCGGCCTGTAGCGCCGACTGCTGGAAAGCCCCGCTCCAGAATGGCGCACTGGATGGATCCCAGCCGAGAAGTACCGCTGCCTTGGCACCCCACAGGGTAAAGGCCCAGGTAATAGTCCAGGGATGGCCAGCTGTCAGCAGGGTTGTGAAATTGAGCAGCGCGAGCAGCAGGGCACCCATGACCAGAGGCCAAGGGCCTGATAACAAACGCCGCCAATCTCTCTGTGGTGGGGTGGCAGTGATTTTTTGCCGGCTGCGCCATCGACGCAGCAGCAGGGCAAGCAGAGTGATAAATGCCAACTGCAATGAGGCAGCGGCTGGGTATCCCAATGGCTCGGCGAGTGACTGGGTCTGTAGTGATGGAAGTTGTTGCCACCAACCCATGTGAAGACTTGCCCAGAAGGACCCTGCACAAAAGGCGAAGAGGGTGATCAGCATTCGCGGTGCACCACCGCCGGCCTTGTAGAGGGTGCCGGAGCCACAGCCGTCGCCGAGCTGCATGCCGATACCGAACAGAAAGGCACCTGCGGCGACCTGTAGACCTGCTGGAGCCACCGCACCTACCACGCCATGCCCAAAAACAGCGCCACTGCTTAGAATCGGCGCGAACAGCAGCGTGGCGACTGCGAGCATGAGCAGTTGGGCATTTAATGCGGCGGTATCACGGTAAAGCATAAAGCGCCGGTAGGCACTGGTAAAACCGAAGGCTGTATGTTGCAGAGTGATGCCGAGGGCTACACCAATCAGAAGCAGCAGTGCGAGACGTGGCTCGTTGGTGAGTAAGAGCGGAATCACGATGACCAGCGACAGTAACAGTACAGGCAGCTGCATCTAATCAGATTTCCCCTTGGAATTTGAGTATCTTCAGAGCCAGTGGCTGAATGGACGACAGGTTAGTCTGGTAGGGTGCGCCGTGCGCACCAGAATATGCAATTACGGCAATCATGGTGCGCACAGCGCACCCTACGTTCGTCACATGAAGTCACATCCCATGCCAAACATTACCACGAACTCCGAAACTTGAGTTCAGAGCCACTGTGTGAATGGACGGCGGGCTGGAGTGCCCGCCGCATGACACGTTAGTGCATCTTTGCAGAGCAAGGATTTTTCGCCGCACAGGGATTCTTGGCTGCACAGGGGTTTTTCGCCCCGCAAGGATTCTTGGCGGCGCAAGGGTTTTTCGCCCCACAGGGATTCTTGGCGGCACAAGGGTTCATTGCGCCCATCTTGTGAGTCTTAGCGAAGCCCTTCTGCTGTGCCACCACATAGCCGGTGAGGGCGGCCAGCTCTCTTGAGTCCCAAGCTAACGCTTTGGCATTCATGGGGCCCATCATGCAGAGCTGCACCATCTCGTCGGCATGGACTGCTTTCAGCTTCTGTTGGTCATCGGCCATACGCACGTAGTGAGGGTAGGGTTCAGCGAAGGTGGCTTGATAAGAGGCGTTATTGTCGTGGCAGGTATTACAGGACATACCGTTGGTGCTCAGGCTGGTGTCCCTGAACAGCTTGCTGCCCTCGGCGGCAAGGGCTGCACTGTTGCCACGGTAAGGCTTGTAGTCGGCTGGTCGGGTCACTTTTCCAGCCCCGCATGGGTTTTTCGCCGCGCAGGGATTCTTGGCGGCGCATGGATTTTTCGCCGCACAGGGATTCTTGGCCGCACAGGGGTTTTTCGCACCGCAAGGGTTTTTTGCCGCACAGGGGTTGCATGGATTGTGCATCTTCATCGCCTGCTTGGCAGCACAGGGGTTCCTGGCACCACAGGGATTGGCGGCATAAAGAGGTGCGCTGCTCAGGGCAAATGTGGCCAGGCAACCTGAGAGAATGGCGTTTAGCGTCTTTTTTCGTGTGGTGAGTTTCATCGTGTTTCTCCTGGGTAAAAATCGGTAACGAATATCTTTTGTATTTTGTTTTCCGTCCGTTAGTCGCTGTTATACGGAGATCCTTACAGTTTGGTTTCAGAAATGGTCTGTTTTTTTGTGCGGATGCCAGGGTGAATCTGCAATGGCGCCATAATATCCCCACCAGCAACATGTTATGCTCGCGACTTTATCATTCCAGGAGTGCTGCTGATTATGCAGGAGTTCCACGTCGATTCCGTTACCGGACTGAACGCGCTTTGTGACCAACTGCGGGGCAGTGAATGGCTGGCGGTGGATACAGAATTCATGCGGGAGAAGAACTATTTTCCCCAACTCTGTCTCTTGCAGGTGAGCAACGGGCGTCTGGCCGCATCTGTAGATCCACAGGCAATTGACGATCTCGCTCCTCTGCTGGATATCCTCTACGATCCGGCAATAGTGAAGATCTTTCACTCCGGGCACCAGGACCTGGAGATCTTCTATCTACTGCGGCAGAGTCTGCCGGGGCCTTTGTTCGATACCCAATTGGCGGCAACCCTGCTGGGTCTGGGTGATCAGGTGGGTTACGGTACCCTGGTGCAGCAGGTGCTGGATCATAGCCTGGAGAAGGGTCATACACGGGCCGACTGGTCACGACGCCCCCTGGAGCAGGAGCAGTTGCGTTATGCGCTCGATGACGTGATCTACCTGGGTGAGGTCTATCTGAAGCTGGTCGCCAGTCTACAAGAGAAAGGGCGAGACCGCTGGCTGGAGGATGACTTCGCCCGCTTGGCCAATCCCGCGACCTATGCGGTAGATCCAGATGAGTCCTGGCAGCGGGTTAAAGGACGGCAGCGTCTCAAAGGCATTCAACTTGCTGTGTTGAAGGCATTATCAGCGTGGCGTGAAGAGCGGGCGATAGCGGCGGACCGCCCCCGTCGCTGGATTATCAAAGACGAGGTGCTGCTGGAATTGGCTCGGCGCATGCCTGAGAAGATCCGGCAACTCGAACGGATTCGCGGACTTGAAAGCGGGACAGTGAAGCGTTTTGGAGAGATGCTGCTGGAGAGGATTGCAGAGGCCCGTAAATTGCCTAAGGAGCAGTGGCCAGAGGAAAAACGGCGCTCTCCCCGGCTCTCCATCAACCAGGAAGCAATGGCCGATCTCCTCATGTGCAGCCTGCGTCTGTTGGCAGCGGAGGAAGGTATCATGCCATCGGCCCTGGCGTCACAAGGCGACATCGAAAGGCTGATTCTCGGAGAGCGGGACTTGGCGATCCTTAATGGCTGGCGCAAGTTGATCGCTGGTGACGCGTTATTGGAGGTATTGGCAGGTAGGCTCGCTCCGCGAGTAGAGGAAGGGAAGATATCCCTCCAGCCTTAGTTGGGCCGGCGCTGCCCCTGCTACTCAGTGGGCTGTTCTGGCGCGCATGAAATGGATAAAGAGTTCCGGATTCAATTGCTTCAGCTCGCCGCGTCGTTGTATCTCGGTTGCATCCGGGGTGTTTTGAGACTGTTGACCCTCTCGCAGCATGTGATAGACCCCCGCATAGGACGGTGGACAGAGTTCGTCGCCTTCGGGAGACGGGAGTTGTTGCGCCAGACCCGGGCGAGTCAATAATAACCAGGCAGGGAAATCCTCTGCGGTCAGCTCCGGGTCCAGGGCCAGAAAAAGCCGCCACATCTGCTGCAAGTCCGTATCTGCCTCGGTGGCAATCGTTACCGCCTCATGGGGAGAAGACCAGCATAGCCGGATCCAGCTTTGCAGGGACTCCAGCAGGTTGTGCATGCGTCCACAGGCATGGGCGTGACGGCGCAGCAGCAGGACTTGTTGTGGCCAATCGGGATCCTCCTGAGTTGTGCGGCGCACCGTTTCCCAGTCAAAGGTCTGGCTTGCCGTGTAGCTGGCATGCAGCTCTGGCTGGGTGGGGTCGAAGGCCTGGCCATGGAGGGCGTCGGTGAGTCGCCGCCAATGAGGCACCAGCAGGTTGCGGCTTTCGCGTCCCAGCTCCTTCTCGGCCAGAGGCAGGAGTTCATCCTTCAGATAGTGGAGTTCCCACTCGCAGTCTGCGACAGGTTCGGCCAGCCGATCACCTGCCTCAACCATTCTTTCAAGCGCTCCCAGCCGGGGATGGCCAGGGTCCACCTCAAACAACTGATCGAGCAGGCGATGGGCTTCGTGGTTGTTGCGATCGATAAGCGCCAGGACGATGCCATTGGCCAGGTTGGTTGCCGTGGCGTCCATGAACAGGTCGAACTGAGGCTGATCTTCGGCCTTGCGGAAAACAGTATGGAAGCGCTGCTCCCGGATGTTGTTGTCACTGAAGCTGAGGGGGGACCCACCGGAACCTCCCCAAGCGTGGTAGCGCAGTGTTTCCGGTTGCAGGGCCAGGGCAGCAGCATACTCCTGGGCCTCGGCCAGAAGGCCGTCCAACTTTTCCGGGTCGCCGAACAACACTTGTTCCAGTCGTGGGATCTCACCGGTGCGCCAAGCCTCATAATCGCTGTAATCCAGACGTCCCTCCGACAGTAGAAGTTCGAGGGGGCTGTATTCACCTTGCTCCAGGAGCAGCTGATCTACGGCCTGTTGGATAGGGTGGCTCATGGTGTCATCTTAACTCTGGAGTGAACTCAGACCAACGGCCCGAACAGCTCCTCAAGGTCGTTCTCTGTCCATTGGGGGTCGGCGGTACCGGTGCTGTCATAAAGCCCGTCGGCCAGCGCTTGTTTGCGCTCCTGCATGATTTGTATTCGTTCCTCCACTGTGCCCTCGCTGATCAGTTTGTAGACAAATACCGGATTTTCCTGGCCGATGCGGTGGGCTCGGTCAGTGGCTTGGCGTTCCACGGCCGGGTTCCACCAGGGATCATAATGGATGACGGTATCGGCCGCAGTAAGATTGAGGCCCACGCCGCCGGCCTTGAGGCTGATGAGAAACAGTGGCACTTTGCCTGTCTGAAAGCGGTCAATGGGGGTGGCTCGATCACGGGTGCTGCCGGTTAGCAGGACATAGTCGATGCCGGCAGCCTGCAGTGCCTGCTCGATTAACCCCAGCATGGAAGTAAATTGGGAGAAGAGCAGAATGCGGCGACCCTCTTCGATCATCTCCGGCAGCAGATCCATGAGTAGTTCCAGTTTGGCGGAGTGTCCGGTCTCGATCCGCCCCCGCTCTTCCGGGCTGATCAGGCGTGGATCGCAACATACCTGACGCAGTTTGAGCAGGGTGGTGAGGATCAGGATGCCGCAGCGGGAGATGCCTTTTTCAGCTACCTCTTCACGCACCCGTTGATACATATTCTGACGGATCTCCTCATAGAGTTCCCGTTGTGTTTCCCCAAGTACCACCGTGCGCAGGATATCGGTCTTGGGAGGCAGTTCCGGCGCCACCGCCTGTTTGGTGCGCCGTAACAGGAAAGGTCGGATGCGGTGGCGCAGCCGGTCGGCCTGATACTCGTCGCCCCATTTTTCAATCGGCTTACGGCAACGCCGACGGAACTGATGCTCCTCGCCCAGCAGACCGGGCAACAGGAAATCGAACAAGGACCAAAGTTCCCCCAGATGGTTTTCCACCGGTGTGCCGGTTAGACACACCCTGTGTCTGGCATTGAGCCGGCGTGCGATTGCGCCGACCTTGGCCTTGGGATTCTTGATGGCCTGGGCCTCGTCCAGGATCAGCAGGTGATACTCCTGGATCAGTAGCCGGTCCTGGTCCCGCAGCAGCAGGGGATAGGTGGTGATCAGCAGATCCTGTTTCCCCATTCCTTCGAACAGTTCATGCCGCTGGGGACCGTGCAGGACCCGCGTCCGCAGATCGGGAGCGAAGCGTTGCGCCTCCCGCTGCCAGTTGGTCATCAGGCTGGTGGGGGTGACCACCAGGCTGGGCCTGTCCAGTCGCCCCTGTTCTTTTTCGTACAGTAGATGAGCCAGGGTCTGCACAGTCTTACCGAGCCCCATGTCATCCGCCAGTATACCGCCCAGTCGATGCTCACGCAGAAACTGCAGCCAGTCCAGGCTTTGTTGCTGGTAGGGCCGCAGTTCCGCCCGCAGGCCCGCCGGTGGCGTTGTGGCTGGGATAGACTCAATCTTGCGTAGGGTCTCCGCCAGGCTGTGTATCGCCTCCGCACCCAGCCAATGCAGGGTTTCACCATCCGGCGACTCGTCGAGTTCCGCCAGACGGGCCAACTGGAAGCGATTGAGCCGCAGACGCTGCATCTCGTCGAGCTTGCTGTCGTGCAGCTCGAACAGGGTCTCCATGATCTGGCGAACGCGGTTTCGGGAGAGGAGCAGGTAGCGGCCGTCTTCCAGGGGTACGGCCATCCCGTACTCATGGATCAGCCCTTCCAGTCTCTCCCCGCGCCGGTCCGGTGGCAGTTTGTGCAGCCACTGCATCAGGACTGGCAACAGGTTAATGCGCTGGCCCTCCAGAACGACGCCGACGCTGATACCGTAGCCGTCCGCCTCCGTTCCCAGGGGTTCGAGTTCCGTGTACCAGTGGTCCGGGCGGGCCAGGCGGTGGGGGAAGTCCTTGTCACAGGTCACCCGCCAACCCTGTGTTCCCCATTCCGGCAGTTGACGGGACTGAAAATCGAGCCAGGGGAGAGGTTCATCTGCAAGTAAAAAGCAATCGGTTGCTCTCACCCTGCTCTGACCCTCATGGATGCGAAAACCCAATGAGATGAGCCGCTCTATACAGTGCTGCTCGGCGGGTTCATCCCGGATCAGATGTACCTGTGTGCCGTCTTTGAACTGTAAAGGCGCTCCCCGGGTGCCGATGCGGATTTCGTGATACTTGAATGAGAGACAGGCCAGGGGCATCTCCTGTGCGCTGAGGTGCAGGCAGGGCTGAGGCGCCACAGGTGAGCGCTGCTCAACCCTGATCTGTCGCAAGAGTGGCAGTGAGGTGTCAGGAAAGCGCTTTTGCAGGTCGGCCGTTACCTTGGGAACCTGTTCCGGGGTCACGGGCGCCATGGCGGCCAGTGACTCTACCAAGGCGCCGGGCAGATCACTCACCAAGGGGATGCATCGATCAGAATCCAGACACCAGAGAGAGGCGAGGAAAATGGTGGCGCGTTCATGCCATCTGATCCGTTGATTGCCGATGGAATCCACTTCCCAGCAGGGGGTTGCAGACTGTGGCTTACCCAGACGCAGGGCCTTCCCGGAAACATGTTCCAGATGGCAACGCCCGGTATCCAGCATGGCGCGCAGCAGCTGTTCGCCTGACTTACCCTTGAGCGACGGTTTTACCTCTCCCACCTGATTCAGGCCAGCCAGAATATCCAGATCGGTCTTCAGCAGAAAACGCGGAGGCGTTCCCCGCTGAGCCCAGGCGGGTTCATAGATGCGATCTTCCGAGTAACCGCCGTTTTTCAGTGCCCGGGCGCAACGGGTCTCAACTTCTATCCGGGTGGGATCAGCCGGGTTGGGGCGGAGTAGATAGATCAGGCGCTGATACACTCCATGCGGATAGTCCAGCAACCCTGTCATGGGTCGTCTCAAGGGGGGCTCTGCTTCCCTGGTTTCCAACGCCTCTTGCGGTATCTCATGCTCATCCTGCAATACTTTGATTAGCACAGCGGCCACATGTGAACAATTCTTTCCGGACGAACAGCTGCACTCCCCGTTGATCTGGATCTCCTTGCCCGGATCCATCTGTACGCGGACATAGACCCGTAACCGCTGCTGATCGGTGTTGATCAGCGCCGTGATCAACGCCCCCCTTCGCTGAACCTGGGGCATGAAGGCGGCATGATTCTTCAGGAAGCGTGAGCCTTGCTCAAGCCAGGCTGGGCCAAAGCGTTCGCGTAAGTCTTTCAGGGTGTGGATCATGGTTAGGGATGAGGAAGTATTTTGTAACTATTCAGCTTGATTCTGAATATGCGCCTATTTTGTAGGTTAGATGCGCATTGCTCCAAACTATCATTTTACCGACAAGCTTCGTGCCCATTGTAACCCAACAGCGCTTTGCCGGGTTACGTCGTGCGCAAGGTGCTGTGCCATATTTCGATCCTGGGCTGTTGTGCGACTGACCTGGCCTACGTTGAATCGTGCTGAATAGTAACCACGTTGTTAACAATGCCAAGACCGAAACCTGGCCGGTCGTGGTCTGTATGCTGTGTTGGCTCCGGCCTCTGACCGACAAAAGAGATGGAACTTTTTTAAAAATTGACTGCCAGAAAAAATAATTGAAATAAGAATGAATCTCAGTATTATCTAGCTGTATGCCTCGACTATCTGACAAATTGCTGGCTTTTCTCCTGACACTTTTGCTGGGGTTATCTCCGTTGCAGAGTGCGATGGCCGGTTTTGCCGCTTCCCCTGATCAGGAGGGGAGTGTGCATCAGACGTCGGATATGCATGACGACGGCATGGTTATGGACCAGGCGTCCCACGATTGTGAACAGTGTAATGCTGACGATGGCTGCGTCGGTCATAGCTGCTCATCCGGTCAGTGTGCATCCTGTGTGCTTGCGCTGATGCCGTTTTTTTTACTTCCCACCCATCTTGCCGTAACGCCCATTCTGCCTATAGCAGACAAGGGTTTTGTAAGCCAACTCTCCTCTTCTCTCTTTCGCCCACCCAGGGCCTGACTTCCTTGCTGCTGATCGCTGATCTATCAGTGATCGCCTGACAACTATTTGTTGACTAAATAGTCAGCGGCTATGTGTTTGCCGCTGATTTGCAGAGGAAGATTAACTCCATGAGTAGTATTAACGACCCAATCAAGGGGGCGTGCCTGACGCGCCGCCGATTTGTACAAGGCGTGGCAATGGGTGGCGCCTTCGCTGGGCTGGGGCTGGGATCCAGCGCGCTTGCCGCCGTGATGAAACAGCAGGGGCCTGAAACCCTGCGCGGCACCGATTTCAATCTGACTATTGGTGAGCAGGCAGTCAACTTCACCGGTGCGCCGCGAATTGGCACAACCGTCAATGGTTCACTGCCGGCGCCCATCCTGCGCTGGCGCGAGGGTGATACGGTGCGCTGCGGGTGACCAATCTGTTGCGAGAGACCAGCTCCATTCACTGGCACGGCATCATCCTGCCGAGTGCCATGGACGGCGTGCCGGGCATTGCAACAGGGTTTAAAGGCATCAAACCCGGCAATGAAGCCCAACCCATCAGATTTTACAGCGGGTCCTGTCCATCATGCCCCAACGGAATACGGCCCTCATGTGGATATGCGGGCGGATGCTCCCCAGTACCGGTTGGATGATCCCGGTGTCGGCCTGCGTAACAACGGCCGCCGTGTACTGACCTATGCTGATCTGAAGAACCTGCGCACGACCCATGATCACCGTGATCCGGATCGGGAGATCGAACTCCATCTCACGGGAAACATGGGTCGCTACATGTGGTCGGTCAACGGCGTCAAACACAGCGATGCTGAACCCCTGCGCTGGAAACTGGGCGAACGTCTGCGTATCACCTTCGTCAACGACACCATGATGAACCACCCGATGCATCTGCATGGCATGTGGAGTGATCTGGAGACCGGTGACAACAACTACCTGCCGCGCAAACACACCGTGATCGTGCAGCCCGGTTCCCGCATCAGTTATCGGGTCACCGTGGATGCGGAGGGTGGCTGGGCCTATCACTGCCATCTGCTCTATCACATGCTCGGTATGTTCCGCACCGTCGTCGTCAGTTGAGGAGTTAACAAAATGATGAAAAAGATATTGGCTGCGTTGATGGCGATCGGGTTATCCAGCCCAGTTTTTGCCGGTGGAGCAGATGATCCACTGGTCTACCAGGTAATGATCGACAAACTGGAGATCAGGGGTACGGATGGTTCCAATCCACTGGTACTGGAAGCGGATGCCTGGGTTGGATACGACCTCAATAAGTTCTGGTTCAAGACGGAAGTGGAACGTGTGAATGGCGAAACTGAGGAGGCTGAAGTGCAGTTCCTTTACAGCCGGGCCATTGCACCATTTTGGGATCTCCAGGTTGGCTGGCGACGGGATATAAAACCGGATCCGAAGCGGGACTTCCTGGCCCTTGGCTTCAAAGGTCTGGCGCCCTATCTGTTCGAGGTGGATGCCGGAATCTTTATCGGTGAGTCGGGACAGATCGGTGCCCGGTTGGATGCCGAATACGAATATATGTTCACGCAGAAGCTGGTCCTGTCGCCAGAGGTCGAGATGAATCTCTACAGCAAGGATGACGAAGCGGTCGGTATCGGTTCCGGTCTCTCAGATATGGAGTTGGGATTGCGGTTGCGCTACGAGATACGACGGGAGTTTGCTCCCTACATAGGTGTCAACTGGACGGGGAAATTCGGCCAGACCGCCGACTTTGCCAGAGATGAGGGTGAGGATACCAGCGATGTTCAGATCGTCGCTGGTATCCGCGCCTGGTTCTGATCGGCGATGAAGGGGTTGGAGTTAAATTTTAATTCGATCCCTGCCGCCAGACAACGGGAGAGTGAGTAATGAAGAGAAGATTGTTGAGCCTGTTGCCATTGATGGGTCTGGTTGTATTGGCCGGTTGCAGCGAGCAGCAAGGTGCAGCGGCCAGCGTCGATAAACCGGTTGTTTCACCGCCAGTATCTCCGTCCGTTCAGCGTTGGTACAACCAGGAGCAGGTTGCGAGGGGCAATGTACTGTTCCAGACGAATTGCGCCAGCTGCCACATGCCGGATGCTTCTGGCACACCGGACTGGAAAAAACCTGGTGCGGATGGCAAGTACCCGCCGCCACCATTGAACGGTGCCGCCCACACTTGGCACCATCCGCTATCCGTGTTGCGCCGAACCGTGCAACGGGGGGGGATTCCCCTCGGCGGAACTATGCCGAGCTTCGCTGACATACTGAGCAATAAACAGATTGATGACATTCTGGCCTGGGTGCAGACCCACTGGTCCGATGAGATCTATCGTGTGTGGCACGAGCGGAATGCTCAGGCCGGCAAACCAATGCAGCCCAGTAAAAAAGGCTGATCATCACAGAGGAAAAAATCATGGTAAAGACAAACATTGGGAAGTCGAGGAAATCACCCTTTTACGGAAAACTCGCTGCCTGGTTGCTGACCGGGATCGCGCTGGTTGCCGGTGGCGTACTGTTCAGCCAGCAACCCGCTGAGGCGGCTGATGTAGTGGTCTACAAAAGTCCGACCTGTGGTTGCTGTAAGGATTGGGTCAGTCATATGAAAGAGAATGGCTATACGGTGGAGGTACACAACCAGCGTAATATGAGTTCGATCAAAACAGAGCTTGGCGTGCCGCGCAACATGCAATCCTGTCATACCGCCAAGGTCGGGGGATATATCATAGAGGGGCACGTGCCTGCGGATGTGGTTGCACGCATGTTGAAAGAGAAACCACCGATCAAGGGTCTTGCCGTACCCGGCATGCCCATGGGTTCGCCAGGGATGGAAGGGCCGAGGAAAGATCCATATAACGTTGTGACCATCCAGGAAAACGGGAAAACCACCGTCTATGCCAGCAGGAACCAGTAGGGGATAGAGATGATCAAGAAGATGCTTGTTTCGGCCATCACACCCGTTTTGGCAATGGCACTGCTGCTGGCGACACCCATCACGGGTGCGCACTCTCCGCCCGAAAGCGCAAAGGTCTATTTCATCGGCCTTGCGGACGGTGATGTAGTGAAGAGTCCATTCAATGTGAAATTCGGTATTAAGGGTTTCGGTATAACCCCTGCCGGGACAGAGGGCAAGCGTCGGCACACTACCGGCCATCACCACCTTCTGGTGGACGTGGAACAGCTGCCGGATATGGATGAAGTCATCCCCCGGGACCCGCACCATATTCACTTTGATCGGGGCGAGACCGAGGTCATGCTGAAACTGCTATCTGGCAGACACACGCTGCAGTTATTGTTGGGTGATGAGCAGCATGAACCACAGGATCCACCTTTGATCTCGGAAAAAATCACCATAACTGTTAATTATTCATGAGGAAAAGAAGCATGTATAGCTTTGCAATCAGATTCCAGGGCGAAAAGGATCAGATTGGGCAACAGGTGATTGCGGCCTTGAAGGAAAACTGCTTTGAATAGACGAGGAAAAATTGGATTGAGCGCCCTGGCTCTGCTGTTAATAACTGGTGCCACGTTGGCTGCCGGCATGATGATGAACCACAGCATGGCCAGGCATCACCAAGGCATGATGGTGGGGGTTCCTGAACCCTATAGAGATATGCGAAATCCATTGTCTGCATCCGACAAAGTAGTTGCTGAAGGCGGGCAGCTCTTCCAGGCCAACTGCGCTGTCTGTCATGGCAAACGGGGTTATGGAAACGGGCCAGCCGCCGAGGAGCTTTCGCCTCGTCCCGCCAATCTCAATGACTTCATGAAGATGCGCATGATGGCCAGGGATAACTATCTCATCTGGACCATCAGTGAAGGCGGCAGGCGATTCAATACTGCCATGCCGGCATTTAAGGAGTCGCTGAGTGAAGAGGAACGATGGAAGATCATCCACTTTCTGAGGACTTTATAGTTTTTACCAAAAAATGGAGGAACAACAAGATGTACAGTTTTTCAACCCGGTTGACGGGAAAAATTAACGAGATTGAGACGAAGTTGATCGATGCCCTGAAGGAAGAGGGATTCGGCATCCTGACTGAGATCGATGTCCAGGCTACGCTGAAGAAAAAACTGGGTTTGGAAAAGAGACCCTATAAGATCCTGGGTGCCTGTAACCCGACCCTGGCAAACCAGGCCATCGACGCGGAACCCGATATCGGCCTGCTATTGCCCTGCAATGTGGTGATCCGGGAAGAGGAGGACGGCACGATTGCCGTTGCCTTCATGGACCCGGAGGCAGTACTGAATCTGGTTGATCGTGACGACGTGGCTGACTTGGCGAAAGAGGTGCGTTCCCGTCTCCTTCGTGTGCGCGAGGTGGTGGGGGGGAGTGTTATGAAGTAAATGTTGGCAGGGGAAAAAATACCCTGCAGCTGGAGAACGGCTATCGCCTCTTCACGTCCTTTGGCCTCTCCTTTGTCTACATCATCTTCGAGGATGGGACTGAACTCTACTGGACCCGCTCCCGGGTACTGGAGCAGCTTAACTACGTCACCAGCCGGTTCCCAGATGGGATCAACCCCGCACTGGGGCCGGAGCTGCGCCGTGGTGTGGGTGAACTGGATGGTGAGGATGAGACAGTCGGCGGCAGTCACAATCTGATGGTCAAAGTGGAGAAGGGGGGGGCAGGCGCTGAACGACATCATCGCCAACTCAAAGGTGGCTCTGCCCGACGGCGAAGAGAGCAGCAAGATGCTGATGAAGATAGGGGATTGGTATATGGCCGGTTATGATCTGGCGTCAGCGGGAAAATATCAGTTGATGGTGCTGTTCAAGACCGTTGACGGGAAAAAACATTTCGGTGGTGTTCACTATATGGCCAAGTAGATGGATTAGCTGCCGGAAAAGAGAGCAAGCTGGACGACTCTCTTTTCCGGGGCAGAAATCCCCAAATCAGTATGTTTCCATTTTAAAAAGTGAGCCCGATGGTCAAATAGATCCGCTGCCGATCGAAATCGTACTCATCCGTTAGCGTGCTATCGGACAGATAGGCATCCGAGGTATCCCGGGAAAATATCTTGTAGTCCGCTGAAACATACAGATTCTTGTTGGGAAGATGCTTCACTCCCACACCCCAAGACAACAGATCATCCTGACGCGTTATCTCCTGGTAATCCGCAACACTTTTCGAGAGAGAGAGACTGCCGATCGTCTTCGGCATGAAATTGTACTCCAGCGTACCCCCCAGGTCTGTCAGGAGATATCCAGAAGAGCCGGCCACGGTGGTTTCGTTTAGTGTGCGATTGAAGAGCAGGTTCAACCGGCTCTTGGAATTGAGCAGCCAAACGAGTTTTCCACCAAAGTCAACCGCATCCACGCGGCTGAAACGTGGATCATCGTAATTCTGCGTCATCAAGCCGAGATAGCCGTCGAACAGCATTTTCTGATCAGCTTTGTACTTGAAACCAAAGGCGGCACGATAGCCGGTGGAGTCCCGTTGATAACCATCAAGACTCAATGCCTCATCGTAATCGCGGCGACTATAGAGCGTTCGTGCATACCATTCACTTGCGTCGGTTACGCTGCGTTTTAGCTGTAGCCCTACACTATCCAATCGTCTATCCCGATCATCGTTGTAGATCAGCGAGTCGCCAACTGCGGGAACATTGTCATAGTCTAGCCATTCACTGGTCATACCAAGACGCAGTGAGTAGAGGCCGATATCGTGGGACACGCCGGCACTCAGCTCAGTCGAATCATAGGTGGTCGGCTCAAGTCCGCTCAGGTTGTCTTCCGGTGAGTCACGTCCTTCATGCTCCAGACTGTAGCCAATGCCGCCAAACACCGATGTCTTGTCTGAGAGGTCATAACGCCCCCGAAGTTTGAGAAAAAGATCTTCGTAATTCTCTTTGGAATAGGTGCTGTAGAGCCCTAAATCCGCCCCTGCACGAAAGGTGAGGTTGTGGCGATCCCACAAGGATTTTGCGGCGATTCTTGGTGATATCAATAGAATGGAATCACCCAGCGCATCAGCATTCTGTGCATAGATATTATCGTCATATATATAGGTGGCGTTGAGCGAGATAGGATAGTTAAAATTTTCTGCATCCTCGTCAGGCGCAGCAGTTTGATCAGCTGCAGTCACCTCGACTGCAAACAGCAGGATAGCGATGCACCAGAGGATCTCCCCAGTATGTTTAAGTCTGCCGATTTGCATATTCATCTTCATGCTTTTCCTCTGTGGCATCATGAAACGGCAAAAAAGGCGCCGAGGCGCCTTTTTTGCTTGAGCGAAAGTTTTAGCTTCTTCCACCTCGAGTGCCACGCATGTCGCTCGTTGAACTGCTGCCCATGGCCCCGGAATCGACACCGTTTTGGAAAGCACTACCGGTACCGGGGCCCGTCTCTGTGGAGCCATCCTCAGCATAACGGTTGACGGAATCCGCACCGGCACCCATGCGAACGAAGTCAAGGAACTCTTCGTTATCGCCATCCATTGTATCGAGACGGGTGTTATGGATATCGTTCGGCATGTTGGCCCATCCCTCGCCCCAGATACTGTTGTGATCCGCCTTCGCATAAGGCGTACTGATTGCAGTCAGAGTAAAAGCCAGGAAAACGTGCTTGGTAGACTTGTTCATTTGTTGGTTACCTCTTGCTAATAAGAAAGACGCATCAGAGGAGTAGCCGGCATAAGATTCAGCTGCATCCGATGTGTGTATAGCAATTTAATGCACAGATATTTCCCATCTGTTTCTCTGCTGTATCAAATCGTTTCATAACGATGATAGGCATCATTTTTTATTGACCGCATCACATTTAATTGTGATCGAGATGAAAATATGTCAGTAGGTGAGATGTAGGTCACAGACAAATTAAGAATGTCACAACTCACAGGTAGAGCTGTATCGATTCCCACCTTTTTTGTAGACGAGCCAAATTTTTCTTTTCAATATCGATTTGTGTAGATATACTCTATATCTTCTTCCGTAGATATAGAGCTGATTCGATATGTCGCCCACACTGCTTTTCAAGGCGCTTTCCGATCCTACCCGTCTTCGTTGCCTATCCTTGCTGGTCAATCATGAAGAACTTTGTGTCTGTGAATTGACCCAAGCGCTGGGACTTCCCCAACCCAAGGTCTCCCACCATCTCGCTGGTCTGCGCAAGGCGGAACTGGTCAGTGACCGCAAGGTTGGGCTATGGATCTACTACCGTCTCAACCCGGAGGTTCCACCCTGGGTGGAGGCGGTGATCCGCAAGACGGCGGAAGGAATACGTGATGAAGAGCCTTTTTCCAGTGACACCGTTGCCTTGGTGGAAATGCCCAACCGTCCCAGTGGCGTCTGTAGCGCCTGATTTTACAAGATCCAGAGGAACCGATTATGAAAAACATCAAGGTACTGGGCTCCGGCTGCAAGAACTGCGAGACCACCGCCAATCTGATCCGAATTGCCGCAGAACAGGCAGGTGCGGAGATCGATCTCGAAAAGATTACCGACATGGCGGAGATCATGGGCTACGGCGTGATGTCCACCCCTGGTGTGGTGGTCGATGGCAAGGTGGTTCATGCCGGTGGCCTGCCGGGTCCAGATCTGGTCCGTCAATGGATCGCTGAATAGACCGTTTTAAGGAGAGATAGAGATGACTGTAAGAATTGGTATCAACGGCTTTGGTCGTATGGGGCGGCTGGGTCTGCGGGCAGGCTGGGGAAGGGACGGGTTTGAGATTGTCCGCGTCAATGAGATTGCCACAGATGCGGAGGGTTCAGCGCACCTGCTCAAGTTTGATTCGGTGCATGGCACCTGGGATCTTGAAACCGCGTCGGGAGATGATGTGATGATCGTCGATGGCAAGCCGTTGGCCTACTCATCAAATACGCAAATTGGGGATACCGATTGGTCGGATTGTGACATCGTTATCGAGGCCACCGGTAAACACCACAAAAAGCCGGACTCCCTGAATGCCTATTTCGAACAGGGTGTGAAGAAGGTGATCGTGGCCGCACCCACTGAAGGTGCGCTTAACATAGTCTACGGAATTAATGATGATCTATATGACCCAGCGGTGAATCATCTGCTGACTGCTGCTTCCTGTACCACCAATTGTCTGGCGCCGGTGGTCAAGGTAATGCATGAGCGGATCGGCATCAAACATGGCTGCATGACCACCATCCACGACATTACCAATACCCAGACCATCGTCGATATGGGTCACAAGGATCTGCGCCGGGCGCGAGCTTGCGGCCAGTCGCTGATTCCCACCTCGACGGGGTCGGCCAAGGCGATCACCCGGATATTTCCTGAGCTGACCGGCAAGCTCAATGGCCACGCCGTGCGGGTGCCGCTGCTCAACGCTTCACTCACCGATTTCGTCTTCGAGGCCAGTCGTCCGGTAACGGTTGAAGAGGTTAACGGCTACTTCAAAGAGGCTGCCGAGGGGGAGCTGGAGGGTATTCTGGGCTATGAGGAGCGGCCGCTGGTTTCTGTCGATTATCTCAATGATTCGCGTTCTTCCATCGTCGACGCACTCTCCACCATGGTGATTAATGGTACTCAAGTCAAAGTCTATGCCTGGTATGACAATGAGTGGGGTTATGTGGAACGGATGATGGATCTTGCCGGCAAGGTGGCCAGCTCCCTATGATTTTTTGCGACCCTGATCAGTGATAGCGGAAGGAGAGAGATATGCATGACAAGAGACTGGTCGTCGAATGGCGACATATTGAGAAAGCGGGAAATACCTGTGTTCGCTGCACCGATACGGGTGTAGCTCTGGACATGCTAATCGAACGGCTCGCAAAAGAGTGTCAGCCATCGGGCTGGGATATCAGATTGGAGGAGACCATATTGGGAATGGACGAGATCGATCAGTCCAATCTCATTCTCATCAATGGGCGACCTATCGAGTCGATCCTTCCCGAGGCCAGTTCGGGTAAGAGTCACTGCGATTCCTGCTGTGAATTCACTGGCCAGCCGACGGATTGCAGAACCGTGACCTTTGGCGGAGAAACCTATGAGGCACTGCCGGAGACTCTGATTCGCGAGGCGGTCTGTCGCGTTGCCGCCTGCTGTTAACCTCCTCATGACAATGGCCGATAATGGATAATAACCTCAGAAACTACCTGACAGTCACCGGCGGCTATTGGGCCTTTACCATCACCGACGGTGCTATCCGCATGCTGGTGGTACTCTACTTCCACCTGCTGGGCTACTCGCCCTTCGAGGTGGCGATGTTGTTTCTCTTCTATGAGTTCTTCGGCATTGTCACCAACCTGGTGGGGGGGTGGCTGGGAGCTCGCATCGGCCTGAATCTCACCATGCATATCGGTATGGGGATGCAGGTGGTGGCACTGTTGGCGCTCACTGTGCCGGACGCCTGGCTCTCCGTGCCTTTCGTGATGGCTGCCCAGGCGTTGTCAGGCATCGCAAAAGACCTGAACAAGATGTCGGCCAAGGCCAGCGTGAAAACCTTAAGCGGTGGTGGTGGCGAGTCGAAGCTGTTCAAGTATGTCGCCGTGCTGACCGGCTCCAAGAATGCCCTCAAGGGGACGGGGTTCTTTATCGGTGCAGCCCTGTTGGAGTGGATCGGTTTTCGGGCAGCGTTGGAGGTGCTGGCGGGTATGTTGCTGGTAGTGCTGGTGGTAACAGCCGTGTTATTGCCCTCCGGTGTGGGCAAGATGAAATCCAAGCCCAAGTTCACCCAGGTATTCTCCAAGGTTCCGGCGATAAACTGGCTGTCGGCGGCCCGCTTCTTCCTGTTCGGTTCCCGTGATGTCTGGTTTGTGGTGGGCCTGCCGGTGTTCCTCTATGACGTGCTGAAGTGGGAGTTCTCCTGGGTGGGTGGTTTCCTGGCGCTGTGGGTGATCGGCTACGGTTTCGTGCAGGCCGCCGCACCAAGACTGGTACGGCACACTCATCACGGTCAGGGGCCAGGCGGCAGTACTGCGCGCAACTCTGCCTTTCTGCTTGTGTTTATCCCCGCAGGCTTAGCTCTGGCGTTGGGGCAGGGATGGGATTCGCAAGTGGTGCTGATCCTCGGTCTGATTCTTTTCGGTATCGTCTTTGCCATCAACTCAGCTGTGCACTCGTATTTGATCCTTGCCTATTCCGATTTCGACAAGGTCTCGATGAACGTCGGTTTTTACTATATGGCAAATGCAGGGGGCCGGCTGGTGGGTACAATGCTCTCCGGTTGGGCCTACCAGACGCAGGGGCTGGTAGGGTGTCTCTGGTGGTCGGCCGGGTTCTTGCTGGTGGCTGCGCTGCTTTCGTTTCGCCTTCCTGATGTACCCCAGGAGAAGGAAGAAACTGTGGATGTTTGAGATCCTGGCAAACATGCTGGTCTATCAAGGCATGGGTCTCGATCCGTTATCATCCACGGGCGCGGCGTTGCACTTCTTCGTCATGGACCTGGCCAAGATATTTGCACTTCTGGTTATTGTCATCTATCTCATGGGACTGCTGCGGGCACTGCTGTCTCCGGAGCGGGTCCGCAGATTTGTGCGTGGTCGCCCGGATTGGCAGGCACGGGGGTTCGCGGTCTCCCTCGGTGCGGTGACACCATTCTGTTCCTGCTCTTCGGTGCCGTTGTTCATCGGTTTTGTGGAGGCGGGAATACCCCTGGGCGTCACCTTCTCCTTTCTTATTGCCAGCCCGATGATTAACGAAGTCGCCGCAGTAATCCTGGTTGGCATCCTCGGCTGGAAACTGGCGGCGCTCTATGTAACGGCGGGGTTGTTGGTTGCCTGGTTCGGCGGTTTGGCGATGCAGGCATTCAGACCGGAACGTTGGGTCGAGGATTATGTCTGGAAGATCCACATGGGAGAGGCTGACTTACCCGAGCCCGACAGATCCTTTGCCGGCCGACATCGCTATGCGGTAGCGGAGGTGAAGGAGATTGTCGGGCGAATCTGGAAGTGGGTGGTATTGGGCATAGGCGTGGGCGCCCTGTTCCACGGGTTTGTGCCTGAACAGTGGGTTGGTGAATATCTGGGAGGCGATGACTGGTACTCGGTACCGGCGGCCGTGGTGTTGGGTATCCCCCTCTATTCAAACGCCACCGGGGTGATTCCGGTGGCCGAGGCGATGCTCACAAAAGGGGTTGCCGTGGGCACGACGCTTGCCCTGATGATGAGCGTGGCGGCACTATCGCTGCCCGAGATGCTGATCTTGCGCAAGGTCATCAAGTGGCAGGCGCTGGCCCTGTTTGCCGCTGTGTTGGCCGTGGCATTTACTCTTGTTGGCTGGGGCTTCAACTCCTTTACCTAACTATTATTGTGATTTCTTTACCTGTTTTCTATTGGTGGTCCCATCTGACTTACAGATAGATCCCCCGTTCTCTATGCTCGGGTTATCCAACGGTTTCCCAAGCACTCTTCCAAGCAACGCTTTGGATTTTGCGGCAATAGAAGCCTTGGAAAGCCGCCGCTCACGTAACAGAAGACTCTGCATCAGGAATCTGTCCTGATAGAGGGTATTGGCGGCAGAAGGACTGAAGGGGGTGTTCACCGAAATCCGGGCAATGTGTCCCAGATTGATGCCCCGGCCATCGTCGAGCAGGATCAGGTGTGGGGCGATCCCTTTTGTGGGGTCGGGACGTGGGAAATCGACAATACCCAGCAATTCAAAGGCAGTATCCGAAAGGTGGATGCCCATGTTGATATCACCGGGTTTGAGTTCGACGAGATAGACCTTTTTGCCTATCGCGTTCTTCAATGCCTCGACCTGTTGCGTATAGGCGGGGGAGGGCCAAAGCCGGTCTTGTGCATCATCCGCCCCGGCGGCAACTTTGGTGATTTCACAATGCTGGTCTTTCATCTCTTTGGGTTTGATTCCCTGCAGCTTGCCGCTCCTAGACTCAAATACCTCGTCCGCTTGCGGTGGGGTGGTTTATTCACTCGCAATCATCAGATGTTGATAACGGATCTTCCGCAAACGCCTTTGGCGTGATCTCGATCCTGATTGAAATGTCGGTGTCTTTTACTGCCACGCCTCTGCTCCAGACAACGGTATACTCATTTTTGAAAGCGCCAATATTGAAAATACCCGGTTTGACGGAAAAACGGAATACACCTTTCCTGTTGGTATCCACACTGTCCAGGACGACGTTGTTGCTCGCGTCTGTCAGCATGACCTCCACTCCAGCAACAGTTTCTTCATCATCCATCACCACACCGGACAGGGACAATCCCAGAGCCGGACCTTGCCAAAACAGCAACAAGAGTAGAAAAAAAGGTGCTCGTTGAGACAGGGTGTACATGGATGTTACTCCTCCGGGTTGTCCGCCAGTGACTTGCGTCGACTGGATTGCAGGATTCTGTCGCGAATTCGGATCAGGTCACCATCCAGTGCCGGTTGACCATGCCACCATTGATAATCCGGGGATTGGTGACCGATGCCGAGAAGAACATTGTGCCGATGGTGGTTCAGACTTTGCCGCAGTTTCGACCAGGCATCTGCCTGATCGTCGACAGCAGAGGCGATCAATGACTCACCCTCCGTCAGCTTGAGGCCGGCGATTTCAAGCTGACGTTTTCCATTGGCAAATTGTTCTCGAATGTAGCGGGGGCTGTGACAACCGGCGCAGATCCAGTGCCGTACTTCAGGACCGCGACCAGGCGCCATGGTATCACCATGGTCACCGTTATGGAGGTGACAGTAACTGCAACCGGGAGTCCGGTAATTTCCGCGTTGCAGGGGTTGCCGCCAATCCTGCCTGGCCTCTTCGAGGCGTGTGATGATGCCGTGTTTGGAGGTGGAGTAACTGTGGCTTACAGAACCTTCATGGCATCCGGTACAGATTTGGTCTTTTCTCGCTTTAATGGCTGACTCTTTGTGATTTTCACCATGACAGCTGTGGCAGCCGATGTCGGTGTAGGCACCCTTCATCCAGAGATCCCCTGCTGGTTTGGTTGTGAACCCTGCTTTTTTCTTCGCCTGGGAGAGTTCACGCAACTCGTTTGCCTGGGTCTCGATGCGATCCAGTGACGCCGCCATTTTCCGGTGTCCAGCCTCAACGCCTGCCGGGTTGCCGTGGGCGGCAGATTTGTACGCCCCCAGGTTGTCGAAGTACCACATCTCGAAGTAGTCGCGCTCGATGGCGGAGGCGAAGTAGGTTTCATCATCGGGATGCGGCGGCCCGGAGTGGCAGGTGATACAGGCTTCAGGGCGGCGTGCCTCCGTGGCATCGAAACGGTGCCGGCTATGGCAGGAGTCGCACTTGGTGGCCACCGAGTGACACTGCACACAGGATTGGACTTCGGCCTTGGGCTTGTCCACGAAGTGTTTGGCATCCACCGCCCGTTCCATCGCCAGTACATGGCTGGGGAAGCCGTAGCGGGTCTCATCCCTGAATTCGTCGTGCTGTTTCGTATGGCAATTGCCACACACATCGGGCGTGGGTAGATGTAACTGCTGATGGTTATTGCCGTGACAGTCGTTGCAATAGACCGTTTCCTCGCTCTGGGCATGGCGGCTGGCGCGCCAGTCGTTGACGATGCCGGGGGTGATCCCCTCATGGCATTGGACGCACAGTTTGCCTGCGAAAATACCCTGGACCGAATCCGGTGACTGGTAGAAGTTGTCAGGATCCCAATAGCCTTGCACAGGATCGGGTGACCAGTAACGGGAGTAGAGACCGGTGCAGGTTCCTCCCTTGCTCCAGTGCACATAAGCAAAGCCTGCGGGAACAGCCAACAGGGCGATAATCAGCGGAATGATGATTCGATTACGCATGATGACTATGACTCCACCAGCGGAACAGACCTAACCCCATCAGTAACAGGAAGGGAACCAGAACCCAAAGGCGTGTTAGCCAGTGGGGATCGGGTTGGTCTACGCCAGGGGTCGGAGTCAAACCGCGCAAAGCATGCTGGGAGTCGTGACGGGGATCGGGCGGTTTGACTCCGGCCCCATCAATCGCATGGTGCTCCAGATAGACCAGCAAACGTTCCTGCTCCTCACTCTGCATGATCTCCACCCGGCCCATCAATCCGCCGAAACGGTGTGAAACATCCATCAACAGAAACATCTTGGCTGCTACCTCACGCCATTCGGCCGTCGTGTGGCGATCCGGTCCCGGCAGGTTGTGACATTGGGTGCAGTATCTTTGCAGTAATCCTGCCTCGGGTGACTGAGCCTCGGGGAGTGATTCGAGCGTGAGGCCCGGCGGCAGTTTGTCTTTATGTACCTCGCACAGATCTATACCCACCCACGGATGGTTGGCTGCGACTGACTGCGGCAGACAAAAGATCATAAGCAGGAGAATGATTCGCTTCATACCTGCCGCCGAATCCGTTGCAACAGGCTGAAGCTGGTCAATATGCCTTCAGCTGCGGTGAGACCCGCAGCTATGGCGTTGACGGCCAGATTGGGACCCAGCGTATTATCGCCACCGGCCCAGATTCCGGGGTGAGTGGTGCGGCCCTGGGGGTCGACACGAATACGGCCGTCTGGCTCCGTGGCAATGCCAAAGTTGCCGAGCCAGGCTGGTGGGTTGGCTCGCTGGCCGAGGGCGAGAATGACACGGTCGGATTCGATCTTCTGGATGCCTTCAGGCGTATCGAATTCTACCGTGGTAGGAGCCGCGCACTCGCGGCGATCGTCGGCGGTTGGTCCGAGGCTGTTTCGCGGCGGGGACGCCACCCCTACAGAGTGGCTGATCTGTCGCGGTTGATGCTCAAGCAGAAACCTCGCCCCCTCTTCCTGGGCCAGCGTGATCTCCTTGGGGGAGGCGCGCAGGCACTCTTTTGGGCCACGATAGGCGACGTTTACCTCTGCTCCCAGGCGCAGTGCGGCGCGGGCACAGTCCATGGCGGTATCACCACCGCCGACAACCAATACTCGTTGGCCGGCTAATGATTCTCTCTCGCCGGCATTGATTCTTTTCAGCCAGTCAAGTGCCTGCTCAACGCCGCTAAGAGTCTCTCCAGGCAACTCGATGGAGCGTGGGGTCTGCGCGCCCAGTCCAAGAAAGATGGCATCATTCTGCTCAAGCAGGCGAGACAACATGACATCATCCACCGATAGACGGAGAGTGAACCGGATGCCGACCTGTTCCAGTAGGGTCTGCCGACGTGCCAACAGGGTCTTGTCCAGTTTGAAGCTCGGAACACCTGTCTGCAGCAGGCCGCCGATCTTTTTCGAGCGATCGTATATAGTAACTTCCACGCCCGCGCGATTCAGACGTTCTGCACAGCTCAGACCCGCTGGACCGGCGCCGATGATCGCTACCTTGCGACCATTTCGATGCGTGGGTTCTTTGGGCCGCCAACCTGCATCCAATGTCCGTTCGGCCAGAGTGTGCTCAACTGCCCCGATGGTGACAGCACCTTCCAGCTGTGCACGGGTGCAGGCACCTTCGCACAGAAGGTGCTGAGGACAGATCCTGCCGCATACCTCGGGCAGTGGTGAGGTCGCATGGACCAGATCTCCGGCTGTTTGCCAATCCCCGTAGGTGGCAGCTTCGAGCCAGTCCGGGATGAAATTGCCCAATGGGCAGGCATTGCGGCAGCTGGGAACACCACAATCGAGGCAGCGTTCGGCCTGGCGTTGCAGCGCCTCGGTGGATAGTACCTTTTCTGCTTCATTCCAGGTGCTCAAACGCTCAGTTGCAGGTCGATGTGCCGGTTCTATTCGGGGAGTTGATGCCTGCGGTTTTCGCTTCAGCAGATGACTGGCATCCTGCCGCAGATTGGGCCGGAACAGGTTGCGCACGTCATGAATTGCCAGCGCATCGGTGGGGCAGGAGATGACGCAGCGGGCGCAGCCCATACAGTCCTCTATACCAGTGACATCTCCGGTTGATTTTCCCTGCCGCCACACCGGGATGCCCATGTCGCAGGCCTGTTCGCAACGTCGGCAGTCGATGCACTGTTCCGTGTCCATCTCGATGCCGTAGAAACCGGCGTGATTGAGCAGGCCAAAGGTGGCGCCAAAGGGGCAGAGGTAGCGGCAGTAGAAGCGATTGCCTGTGATCGGGGTGATGAAGAAGGTGCCGAAATAAGTGAGCCCCACCACCATTGCAAACATACCGACAAGGGTTGCGGTCCAGGCATTGGGCGGGAACTGGGTGGCTACCATCACCCCCACATACCAGATGAAGAAAAATCACTTGGTATGGCGCAGCCGCCAGGCCCAGTCGCCGCGCAGTGTCACCTTGCGAAAAGGGAAGCCCACGGTCTCGCGAATACCGACACAGGGGCAGCCAAAGCCGCAGATAATTCGCCGTCCGAAGAGGAACACCAACAGCAAAGTGAGAAAAAAGGTGAGGGTCCCCAGTGTATACAGAGCAGGAAACACCGGTTGGCTCCAGACATAACCGGCATAAGACTCGAACATTGGTGAAAGCCAGGGAATCAGCCACCAGAAACCAGTGACCACTGTTACCAGAATGATCAGACGTTTGCGGGTATAGGGGTTCTTCTCGGCACGAATACGCCAGAGGCCAAAGACCAGGATAATGGCATATTCGGTATAGCGGTTGAGCCAGATTGGGTTCTCGAACAGGTAGAGCCAGGACTCATTGAACCAGCCGACGAAGGCCAGGGTGAAGGCTGCCATGGAGAGCGCCATGACCCACCAACGATAGCGCCCCGGCAGGGTGTCCTGATGCGCCGCCGCGTTGGGACGGGAACTGTATGCCAGGAGGGGCTCTTGTTGAGTGTCTGGGTTCATGGGTGCATGTATTATTTCATTCCATGTTCAAAAGGCGCATCGCAGGGTGAGATACAGGTTATCGTTATCGCCCAGGGAGCCGAACTGTCCATTGTGATCTCCCACAAACAGGTTTGCTCCCAGTTCCCTCCATAGGGCATCACTGAAGGCATAGTGCATCGAAGAAATCTTTGCGTAGGTGATGAAGCCAAACGAGGTTAAAACACCAACACCTTGTCCGCCGCCAGGGTGCGATCTGCCAGCTCCGCCATGGTGCTGTGCCGGGCGTCTTGCACAGTGTCCTCGTCCGTAAAGCCACGGGCATCCATACAGGCGCCACAGAGCAGCACCTCACCTTTACGCGTGATGGATTTGAGCATCAGTTCGATGTTGTAGAATCCCTGGGGTACCTTCTGCCCGCGTTTTGCACAGATCACTGCATCGGCCAGCAGAAACAGCGTGACCTTCGCATCTGTTTTGCTCAGCGCCTTGGCCAGGCGCAGGCCGTTATAGCTGCGTTCCGTGCCATAGGGTGGGTCATTCAAGATGATCAGAGTGTTCATGATCGGCTCCATATCAGACTTCGACTGCAGTTTTTACGGGTGGGGCATCCTTATTTCATTGCGTCATCCCGCCAAAAGCGGCACAGCCCTTTAGTTTTCATCGCGGCCGCTCCATTTGCGGCGATTGATGGCGTAACCACTGATCTTGCCGATAAAGGGTAGTGCCAGCATGCCGGGCAACTGGTTGACCTGTTTCGGATCGCGGTATTTGTGGATGCCGATGGTCATACCCTCGTGACCGCCTCTGGGTTGATCCCGATAGGTGCCGAACAGCCGATCCCACCAGGGCAGGCTGAAACCGAAGTTGCTGTTTGCCTCATCGTCCTCCACCGAATGGTGAACGCGATGCATATCTGGCGTGACCAGGAACCAGCGCACTACCCGGTCCAGACTTGCCGGCAGTCGGATATTGCTGTGATTGAACATGGCAGTGGCATTCAACACCACCTCGAAGATCACCACAGCCACGACAGGTGAACCCAGCAGCAGAATGGTGGCGAACTTGATCAGCATGGAGAGGATGATCTCCAGGGTATGGAAGCGGGCTCCGGTGGTGACGTCATAGTCCAGATCAGCGTGATGTACCCGGTGCAGGCGCCAAAGAACAGGTATCGCGTGGACCATCACATGCTGCAGGTAGATGACAAAATCCATTGCTATCACTGCAATGACGATCGATAATATGAAGGGGATGTCGTAGAAGTGGAGCAGCCCCCAACCCTGCTGCTCGGCAAGGGCGGCAACACCCACCGCAGCCGCGGGAAAAAGCAGCCGCAGCACAATGCTGTTGAGAAAGACCAGTCCCAGATTATTGGCCCAGCGGATACCCTTGGGGACGGTGAGGATGCGGGCGGGTGAAAGGATTTCCCATCCAGCCATAACGGCAAAGATGCCGAAGAAAAAACTCAGGCGAATGGGCAACTCATTGCCCAGAATCCAGTCGTGCCAATTCATGATCCACTAGCCTCCACTCTCTTGTCTGCTATACTTTTTTAATTACCATTAATTCAATAGATCTCTTGAATAATTGAAGTATAGTTGGGGCGGTAACTATGTCAACGGGTAATTTCAAACATGATCTTTTCAGCCAGTTCGCCCGAGTCGCCAAGGCACTGAGCAATGGCTACCGGTTGGAATTGCTGGAGTTTCTGGCACAGGGCGAGCGCAGCGTGGATGCCTTGGCCCAGGTCTCAGGTCTGACCGTCGCCAATACCTCCCAACATCTGCAGCAGCTCAGACAGACCGGACTGGTCATCAACCGCAAAGAGGGTCACAAGGTCTACTACCGGTTGAGTGGTATGGATGTCTCGGCCCTGCTTGGCTCGCTAAGAGAGGTAGCAGAGCGCCATCTGGCTGACGTGGATCGTCTTGTGGATGACTATCTCAAGGTCAAGGACAGCCTGGAACCTGTGCCGGCGGCACAATTGCTGGAGAGGGTCAGGGATGGCCTGGTGACTGTGCTGGATGTGCGTCCGCCGGAAGAGTATGCAGCGGGACATCTGCCGGGTGCGATCAATATTCCGCTGGCAGAATTGGAAAAGCAGCTGGATGCACTTGATCCTTCCCAGGAGGTCGTTGCCTACTGCCGTGGGCCGCATTGTGTACTGGCATTCGATGCCGTTTCGAGACTGCGGGAGAGAGGCATTAAAGCCAGGCGTCTGGATGGTGGTCTGCCGGAGTGGCGCATGGAAGGTTTTCCGGTGGAGTCCAGCTCAACATAGAAAAGTATCGTCACTGGACGAAAAGGCAGTGTGTCCAAGTGGGGAAAGGTAACCCGCAGCTTGCTGCGAAAATGTGGTAGGGACGGCACCTGCGGCGTGGTTTCGCCTGGTTTAACGCTCTATGGTGTAGAACAGATCCACTCCCTGTGAACGGCCGGTTTCTGTCTGAATCTGCAGTTTGTCGGTGAGGTCGTAGCGTAGTCTCAGCTTGGTCTCGCGCGTGGCGAGTTCGTTGACGTATTGCACATATAGGCGTGGTGATAGATAGGTGCCTGCCACCACGGAGGCCTCGGCCAGGCTGTTACCCGCTTCTATTCGTAGTTCTTCCAATCCCAACTGACGGCCTGCTTCGGTGGCGAGGCTGCCCACACCTGCCGCCTGTAGTGCCGCGACTATGCTCACATCCCCACTGGATTCTCCCGGCGGATGTCCGGTGAGAAGATAGGAGACGATTTCGCTCTGGGTCATGGTCGGGGTGGAGTAGAGTGAAAGCTTGGGCGTCTTCAGGGTGCCGCTTACCCGCAGGCCGGCGGTTACCTCTCCAGCTTCGCGTACGGCTTGAACATCCAGGCCCGGATTGTCCACCGGACTGTCGGCGAACAGGGCGTAACCGCGTTCTATTTTGAGATCCTGTCCATAGGCGCGATAGGTGCCATCCGTCACACCCACTCTGCCGCGGCCTATGACCGGCCGGCCCGGTTCATCGATCAGCAGCAGGTTGCCGGTGAGATCAGCACGCAGGCCAAAACCCTCGAAATTGACCCTGTCGCCGAAGATGATGCGCAGCTTTGAGTGAAAGTTCGGATCGTTCTGTTCGTGCTGCGGCGCGTCACGACCCACAATCACCAGATCCGGCGTGTCGGATACCGTGGAGGCGGGCAGCTCCCTCGGTCGGATACGGCCGTAGGGGATGTGAATCTCGCCGTCCAGTTCAGAGCGTTTGCTGTTGTGCAGGATCAGCAGATCCGGTGATACGTGCATCTCCGCTTCCGGGATGTTTACCGCTACCCAATCCTTTCCCTGTATCTTGAGGCGGGTGGGATAACCCTCTTTCGGTTTGACGAGAGTTTCGCCCTCCAGCGTCAGGATGCCGTTGCCGGAACTGACTTTACCCTGCAGCACCAGCCGGTCCAGCGTTGGGGCATTTATGTTCATGCCAATATCGCGCAGTTCCAACCCCAGTTCAGGGATGTCCAGGGCACCCTCCTTCAGCTCCGCTTCGCCCTTTAATTCGGGCTTACCCACAAGGCCGGACAGGGAGAAATCCACATCGATGAAACCTGCCACGTTCTGCAGTTGCGGTGCCGCCACTGAGGCCAGACCCAGGTCGTTGAGACGTGCCTTCAGGTGACCCGCCAGGGGTTGCTTTTCCAGGTCCATGTCTGCGGCATTCAGCCCTGGCAGACGTATCTCCCCATCGATCTCTCCCAGATCGGCCAGAGGGATAGTGATTTCAGCATGGGCACCCTTGGCGTCCAGCTTCCCCTGTAGACCGCCACCGGAGAAATCCACTTGGCGGGGTTCACCATTCAGTTCGAAAACCAGTTCTCCCTTGGGTAGTTTGATATCGGCATGGCCGAGGATTGTCCCCTCGGGATCGGTGTGAAAATCTGCTGCCAGGTCGCTGTGTCCTGTAAGTGCCAGCTCTGGTGGCAGCCACTGCTGGAAGAAGGTTAGGGGAAAGGCCGGGGCGTCCAGTTTTGCCTTCCAGCCATGCTCCGCATTCCTGTCGAAATCAGTGCACAGGCGCCCTTCGTGGGCAGCCAGACAGAGGTTCTGCACCCGTTGGGTTTTGGCTGCCAGAATAAAAGCGGTGGGGCGCTCCAGATCCCAACGGCCGATTTCAGGCAGCGTGAGGGCCAGTGTCTGCAGATGTCCGCTCCAGCTGTTGTTTTCATCCAGCCCGGCATCAACAGTCAGTTGCGCTGCCGGTGCCTTTTGACTGACCAGGTTCAGCTCGATGTGGTGTGCGGTGCGTGCACCTTTGGCACTCAGTGACAATTGTTTCCACTGCAGGGCGCCTGACTTCAGGCCTTGGGCCGCCAGGTCCAGCTCCACCTGCTGGTTGCGACTCAGATCCAGCGCCGCCTGTACCTGAAGTTCAGCCACCTCATGGGCCTCGAAACTGATAGCCTTGCCGCTGATGTCGGCGTGAATTTGTGGGGTCTCCCGGCTACCGCTCAGGCGGCCTTCGCCCAGGAGGGAACCGCTCAGGCCGGGCCACAGACTGGCCAGGTCATCGGCCTGCAGGCTCCATTCCAGGTTCAGTACGTCACCGGCCGTACCATCGATGTGGGCCACGCTTTTGCCTGAGGTCAGCGCCAGACTGTCTATTTGTAACGTCTCAGCAGCGAGTTTCAGGTCGCCATCGGCTTTGACCGGATAATCACGCAGCTTACCATCCAGCCGTGCCAGTTTCATTTCAACCTGGAGGTCGTCGTCCAACAGCTGGCCCCGGCTGGTCAGATCCAGTGCCAGCTTGCCGGGAAAATCGGGATGGAACAGTCCGGGATTGATACCGGTTCCTGTAAGATTTAGATTCCAGGCTGGCTGTGGTGTCCAGCCGACCCGGCCGGAACCGTCGATCTCTCCTTCAGGCAGGAGGATGTGCAGCGCCTCAAAGTCCAGGCCATCGGTATTGCCGTTGCCGGATGCCTCCAGTGTGAGTACAGGCTGATCAGGGATGAGCGCGTCCAGGTTGAGTTGGTAGTGGTAGTCCGTCGGCTGACCGTCGACTTTCAATCGGCCCTGATTGCTGCGTACCTGGATTGTCTCCCCAGCCAGGGGCCAGCGCAGGTCGCTCCATGAGAGGTTGGCATCGAATACGCCCTGCGCATCGTCTACAGTGTAGTGTCCGTGACCTTCGATCTTTGCGCCTGCGGGGGTGGTGATTTGCAGGTGGTCTGCAACCAGACTGCCCGCTTCATAGGTGAGAACCAGTGCCGTGTTCAGTTCGCCCAGGGAGTGCCCGGTCAGCTTCAGATTGCAGTCAGTCTTGACCGCATCGGGGCTGCCGGTAGTGTGGAGCCGCCCGCTGACTCTGGCGGGAAAGTCAGCGACGAAGGTACCGAGATCCAAGCCATTCAGCGCCAGTTTGGCGTCCCAGCGGGGTGCTGTTTCCAGCTCATACAGGGTGGCGTTCAGGTTTGTGGACAGGGGGGGGGAGAGGGTCTGCTCAAGTTTGAGTTCGCTCAGGTTGCCGGCGACGCGGCCCTGTCCTGACAGTCCGGGACCCTCCGGCAGCTGATAACGCCATTGCAACTGCAATTCCAGGGGCAGTGTCGGGACCAGGCGTACATTTCCGTTGACCTCCACTTGAGCGCCAAGGGCGGTGGCTTCCAGGTGATTGATTTTCAGCGTTTCACCGGAAGTTTGGGCAGCCAGGCTGATCTGTTCGATGATGGCAGGTTCGGCAGCCGTGGGCTGGATGAGATGGAAGTCGGTTACCTCTACCGATTTTAAAACCAGCTCAAGGGGTAGGGAGAGGCCGGGAAAGGGCTCGGCTGGGGTGTCGTCCGGTGCTGTTTGCGGCAGTGTCAGACGGCTCTGGTTCAGTGCCAGGGAGAGGATCTGCAGGCGTCGTTGCAACAGGGCGAGGGGCTGCCAGTCCAGATTCAGATGGCTGATCTCCAGCAACAGGTCGCCATCACTATAGCTGAGTCCCGTGAGGTACAGCGGGCCTGTGAGGCGTCCCTTGAGACTGTCTGCCTGCAGCTCACCCGGTGCCAGATCCCTGGCCAGATCGAACAGCCAACGGGTGCCGCTTTCGCTGTGTGCAACAAAGCCCAGTCCGAGGATGAGGCAGATGGAGGCCAGCAGAATGGTGTTGATCAGGGTTGCCAGACCTCGCAGAATGAGGAGGCGCCAGCTCATAACTCGGGACCGATAACGATGTGCAGACGCACTGAGGGTTCGTCCTGGCTCAGGGCGCTGGCCAGATCCACCCGAATGGGTCCCACCGGTGAGTGCCAGCGCACGCCGAAACCGATGCTGTATTCGATGTCGGCAGCATAATCTGGGTCGAAGGCGTTGCCTGCATCGGCGAATACGGCGGCACTCCACTTTTCCGCAAGCAAACGTTCCAACTCGATACTGCCCACCGCCAGAAAACGTCCGCCGATAACCGCACCGGTCGAGTCCTGTGGGCCGATCTCTTCCCACCCAAAACCGCGCACACTGTTGTCTCCGCCGGCGAAGAAACGTTTGGAAGCGGGCAGTCCCAGCAGATTTTGCGTCAGGGTGGCGCCCAGTTCCATGCGGGTGAGGATACGCCAGTTGCCGTCGCTGAGGCCACGGATGAGCTTGTTGTGGGTATGAACCTGGAGGTAGCTGGTGCTGGAGAGCAGTTGCTCAGCGGCTCCCTCGAAACGCAGGTTGATCCTGTGGCCGCGCTGAATGTAGTAGAGACCGTCACTGCGCAGTTGCGACCAGCTCACGTAAGGCACCAGCAGTAAGGCGTTGTCGTCCTGTGCACCCACCTCAAAGTCTTCGTAGGAGTAGTCAATGCCTATGGTGCGCCGCCAGTGATTCTCCAGGCCCACTGAACGGGCGCTATTGAGCAGCAGTCGTTCACCGCGGCGGGCATCGGTGTCGAAACGGTCTCCCTGTGCCGAGAATGAGAGGGAGTCCCTGGACGGGCGCTCCAGTGGGATGGTGTATTCTGTCTTTAACGAGCTGTGAGGTGCGGACAGGCGCAGTTCGCTGAGCATGCGGTGGCCGTTACGGCCGAGTAGACGACGCTTCCAGTCCAAGGTGACGCGTGGCCCTGTGTCGGTGGTGAAACCGAGTCCGATCCGGTAACGGTTTGGTTTGTTGGGCGTCAGTACCACTTCGGTGGGCACCCGGTCGTCCACTGCCTCATCACGCAGAGTGCGGACCTCCACGTGGCTGAAGTACTCGCTATCAATAAGGTTGGACTGCAGTGTCAGCAACTGTTCGTGGCTGAACGGGTCGCCGGGACCGAAGCGCAGGTAGCGTGCAAGAAACTCGGGATTCAGTATGTCCTGAACGAAGCGCACCTCGTCAAACCGGTAGCGCGGGCCGCTCTCCAGTTCCAGGCGGATCTTGGCCTGGTACCTGTCCAGGTCTACCCGTACTTCATGGATGCTGTAGCTGGCATCGAGATATCCGGCCTCTATGGCATCGGATAGCAGTTGCTGCTTAAGCACCTTGTAACGGGTCTGATCCAGAAAGTCGTTCTCGTGCAGGTCGAGTCCCATGGCAAACAGGGTATCGCCCCTGCCTGGACCGGTGACATTGAACTCGACTTTTGCCAGTTTTATCCGGGGGCCGGGCTGGATTTGGTAGAGGGCTTGAAAACCTGACTCATGCTGTTCCAGCCGGGATTCAACCTTGGGTTTGAAGTGGCCGAAAGGTTGCAGCGCCCGACGAATCTCCGTCGGGGCCTCCCTGTGTAGCAGACGCAACCGACCCTCGGTCAGTCCCTTCCGTGTCTTCTCCTGCTCCAGGGAGAGGAAAGCACGCACATTGGCTTCCTGCTCGCCGTCCAGGCCTTCGATCTGCACCGCTATGTCCAAAGCATGCGCGGCAGCAGTGGCCAGCAGCAGGCAGGTGACTACAACAAATCGCCGCATCGGTTTCCATATGATCAAATATCAGTAACCCATGACTCGGTCATCCAAAATTACGTTGTATAGATTTTGATGGTTTCAAACCGGCCTGATTATGCGTCAGTATAACCGATGGCAGGCTCGGATAGTGGGACTGGGACTGGTCAAAGAAACGAGAAGGCATGCAACGGGTAGCGTGGCTACTTGTCGGAAAGCTGCCTGCTTGCTGCGGGGTAGGATCTTGTCGGGTTACGCTGCGCTAACCCGACCTACGAAAATAAATCTGTTACCTTTCTACCTTTTTAACGCCAGTTCAGGTTCATCTCAAGACCGAGATAATCACCTACCACGCGTTCAGTGTGATAGGGCGAGTCACTCCATGCTTCGGGTTCTGAGTTGGTGTAGTAATTCTCTCTGACAAAGGATCGGAATTTCAGGTCGGATTCCACATCGTTACCGAACCAGCCATCCACCATGCTGTTAGCGGCTCCCAGTGGGTCTGTGAGTACCAGGAGGGATTTATCACCGAAACTGTAGTGGCGCTGCGCCTTGATATTGGTACGCACACCCTCCACGTAGTAGCCGAGCATACTGCCGATCACGGGTGTAAAGATCAGATCCTGTATCGAAACCGGTTCAAAAAGGGCTTCGAGTCCGAATTCATACATTGAGGAGAAGGCGACGGATGCCCAAAATGAACTCATCTCGTCATAACCGCGCTCCCGTGCACGGGTATAGTAGGCCATACCCCAATAGGGATGCAGGATGTAGTTGATCCACCAGTGGTCCCCATCCCAGATTGGGTTTGAGACGTTATCCCACCACTTGGAGAAGCTGTAGTTGCTTTTGTCCTCGTCGCTCCACTGGGAGATGCTTTCCGGCATTACGTAGAGCACGGCGATGGCTGTTGCCTGGTAGCCTATGAAGTAGAATGCATCCCGTTTGATCCCATTCCAGTCTGCAGGGCTGTCGTCGTTCAGTTCCCTGCCAAAGCCGTAGGGACGATCATTGAGTGATATCGGCTGTTCGGTCCCTTCAGCAGTATTGGCCAGCCAGTATTCTTCGTTCAGAGTTGCGGCAAAACGCTGCATCTCGTAGCTGGTTTCGTAAAACGAGACTGGGTTGCTGGGGAGCCAACTATTCGCCTGGACAGCTGATGAGAGCAGTAATCCCACCAGGCAACTTGAAAGCGCTTTTATCATCCGAATTGCTTCCTAAGCGACCGGCTGGAATTTGGTGGGTTCCTGCCCGGCCATGTGTTCGTTAAGTCTCACAACGCAGATTGACCAGTTCCTGGACAAGCTCCATCAGACGCCTGGCGCATCCCGGATTGGTTCGGGGCAGCACCTTGTCGCGCATCCCAATTGTATGCGTAATCCTTGAGACGGATACGCGGACGCGGGGTATCCAGCATGAAGGGCTTGTGTCCCGCATTGCGCAGGGCGGGATTGTACCGGATCAGCGGCCAATATCCACCGGCAACGTCTGGGTCCTGCTGTTTCAGGCCTTTTCACAGGCCATAACCCTGTTCGATTCAGGGGCTATACACGAGAACTGGGAAATCAGCAGCCGGGATCCTTGCAGGATTCGGCGGGCTGATGAATTACTCCGGTTTTTTAAGTGATTCCAGGTTGTCGAGTACTTTCTGGGCGCGCTTGATCTTCTCTCTGGCCCGTTCATCACTTGGGTCCAGGGACAGGGCCGCGTGCCAAGCTGCTTTGGCGCCTTCTATCTCGTCATCCCGGTAGAGTCGGTCACCAGCTTCCAGCAGGGTATCGACGTGACCTTTGAGTTTGACTTCCAACTGCGAAAGCAATTTTTTAACCTCGCTGTTTTTGGGGTCTTCTTTTAATACCAGCCTGATCAGGTAACGCGCTTCAAGCAGAATATTTTGCTTCAAAAAGCTTTTTGCCTGTGCAATGCGCTGTTGATTGCGAGTGGTCCAAGCCATTTCGCGCGCCAGACGCGCTTCCTGTTTATGAGTCTCATTGGCAAGCTGCTCTTTCTCCTGCAGTTGTGTGAGCAGCCGTAGGTCGGTGACGTCGTTGTGGATCGATTGAGCAAGGTTCAGACAGGTTATTGCCAGCTCCCGGTCTGTTTTCGCATAACGCCAGCCGCAGTTGGAGAGTTCTTTATGGCTGCGTTGCAGCCTGGTTTTTTTGTCCATTAGCCTGGAACGAAGATAGCCGTCGTCTGATTCCGAAAGGGAGAGCCTCTCCATCAGCGGGAGCTCCCGCTGCATTCCATGGACCTCTGAAATCAGTAAACGATTTTGTAACTCATGTCGTAATGTGCTCTTTTGTTGTTGCAGCTTATCGAGCGTTGCCTGAAGGGTTGTGTTGTCATTTTCTTGCAGGATGGCAGTTTCGAGAAGGGCCACGGCCTCGCCCAAACGGCCCTCCTGTGCCAGTGTTTGGGCGCTGGTAAGTGAGTCGTCTATTGGTATCGGCTTGGGCTGCTCCTCTTTTTTCAGGGGATTGAGTGCGCAACCGTTGATGAGTACCAGCGTCAGCAGAAGCAGCTGTTTCATCCCCTTGTTCCATTGTCGAGGATAGTGCTGATGGCATTCATCAACCAGTGACCGAATTCGGAGGAGGGTGCGCCTGCGATGGAGGGTGTTACCGGGTTTTTGCGTCCGCGTACCTGGATGGGTGCTTGTTCCGTCAGTTCAATCATCTCATCAATATGGGGCTGTATGGCAGTTGTTTCGCTCATGATAATACCATCCGCCGGCGCCAGGGAGCAGAGCCGTGAGGCGAGGTTGACGGTGTCACCCACAACGGTGAACTCCAGACGCTCCGGGATGCCGATATTGCCCGCCAGCATGACTCCGCTGTTGATGCCGATGCGAAAGTGGATCGGAGAAGTCACACGCTGACGATTGAGCTGCTTGACCAGTGCCTGAATCAGCCAGGCGCAGCGGATGGCGTGTTGGCCATGCTTCGGGTCTGAATCCGGTACGCCGAACAGGATCATGGCACTGTCGCCGATGAACTTGTCGACAAATCCATGACTGAGATGGGCTGCTTCGGCGATATAACCCAGATAGAGGTTCAGCATGGTTGCGACCTCGTCAGGCGGCAGATTCTCCGAAAGTTCTGTAAAACCGACAATGTCGCAAAAGAGCACCGAGCCATCCACCTGTTGGTTTGGCAGACGGGGCTGAGCCAGATTGGAGAGAATCTTGTTTGCCACCACCGGTGAGACGTAGCGGGAGAGGGCCGCTTCAACCTGATCTTTCTCCAGCAGTCCCAAGGACATACGATCGAAGTGGGCGTAGACCTGGCCAATCTCGTCTCTGCGCCCCGCATCGATACTTTCGGTAAAGTCGGCGCCGATTTTTTTCTCTCCTGCCTGTGCAAGCAGGGTGATCGGACGTGAAAGCCTGCGGCTCAGTGCGTATGAGAGCAGGGCGGCGATCAGGATCAGGCCCAAGGTGGCATAGGCGATGATACGGATCGTGGCGCGCTGATGACGGTCGAGAAATTCCCGGTCGAGAGTGATGATCGCCTGACCCGCGGTGGTGTCGCGGAAGCGGATTGGGGCGGTGAAGGTAATCACAGGATGGGAGATTCCATCTTCATCGCGCCAGAACCATACTCGGGAGTTCTGTTCATCTGTAGCGCCCAGCTTTTCCGGCACGATTCCCGAGTCAGCGCGCAGGCCGCGCAAACCGATGATGGCAGCACCCACGATATCGCGACTTTGGGTCTGTCTGCTGACCAACCCCTGGAGGTTGAACAGATCGTCAGCGAGCAGAGGTTCACTCGATGAGTGAGAGAGTTGCTCTACCAGTGCCGTGCCGAAAATTCCCACTTCCCGCATGTGGATGCGGTTCTGCTGGGTGATCAGAAACCAGCCCAGAGTGCTCATTACCAGTGAAATCAGGGTGCCGATGGCGATTGACCATTTGATGGCAATAGGCATGGGGGCATTTCTGAAAAGTCGTCGTAACGTTTTCACGGTAAATATGGGGGCCTACAGTGGCTGCACCAGTCCAGAAAAATGGTTGGCGGTTATTTGTTATGGGAGGAACATAACCTACTAAGAGTAGCCAGTATGGAGCTGAAATGTGAAAATTCAATAACATTTTTTGTCTGTTCAACGATACGGTAGTGCTAAATCTTAAGGTTTTAGCGAGTGATGCTATCCAGCTATGGCCAAAATCTGTATAATTACGCGCCTTTCCCGTCCCTTCCATTGAGCCTCCTCGGTGGATCTTCTCCCTGTTCGAGGTGCTGTTCCCCATGTCTTCCGATCCAACTTCTATCGTTTTCGACGATCTCGAACTGGCCACGCCTATTTTAAGGTCGATCCAGCGGCTGGGGTATGAAACTCCGACAGCAGTGCAGGCACAGTGTATTCCGCACCTGCTGGAGGGACGGGATCTGCTGGGCCAGGCCCAGACCGGCACCGGCAAAACCGCAGCCTTTGCTCTGCCGCTGCTGAGCCGTATCGATTTGAAACAACGCGACCCCCAAGTGCTGGTATTGGCGCCGACCCGTGAGCTGGCACTGCAGGTCTCTGAGGCGTTCCAGAGCTACGCCCGCCATCTGGAGGGATTCCACGTCCTGCCCCTCTATGGCGGACAGAGCATGTCGACCCAGCTGCGCCAGCTCAAGCGGGGGGTGCATGTCATCGTTGGGACACCGGGACGGGTGATGGACCATCTGCGTCGCCGCACACTCTCTCTGAAGGGCATCCAGGCGTTGGTGCTGGATGAGGCCGATGAGATGCTGAAGATGGGCTTCGTCGATGATATTGAGTGGATCTTCGATCAGGCACCGGAGACACGTCAGGTGGCGCTCTTCTCCGCGACCATGCCGGATGCGATCCGCCGTGTGGCGCGAAAGCATCTGACCGATCCGATGGAGATCAAGGTCAAAGGCAAGACCGAGACCGTCACCACCATCGAGCAGCGCCACATCGTTGTGACCCGCCATCACAAGATGGATGCCCTGACCCGGGTACTGGAAGTGGAGAAGTTCGATGCGATGCTTGTCTTTGTGCGTACCAAGACCTCCACGGCAGAGGTGGCGGACAAGCTTGAGGCCCACGGTTTTGCCGCTGAAGCTTTGAACGGCGACATGAATCAGACGATGCGGGAACGCACCATCAACCGGCTGAAAAAAGGCCAGCTCGATATCGTGGTGGCCACCGATGTCGCGGCCCGTGGCCTGGATGTTGAACGCATCAGCCACGTGGTCAATTTCGATATCCCCAATGATCCGGAATCCTATGTTCATCGTATCGGCCGCACCGGCCGGGCAGGGCGCGAAGGCACGGCTCTGATGTTTGTACAGCCCCGTGAACGCCATCTGTTGAAGGCCATCGAACGTAACACCCGCCAGCGTATTCCAGCGATGGAAATGCCCACCGCAGATGATCTCAGCGAACACCGCATCGACCGGTTCATGCTGATGCTGCGGGAGACCCTCGCGGAACAGGATCTCGACTACTACTATCGTCTGCTCAGCCGCCTCGAACAGGAGCAGGAGATGAGCGCGATGGATATTGCCGCCGCGCTGACCTACCTGAGCCAGCGTGAGCGCCCCTTCATCGTTGAGGAGTTACAGACTCAACAGCGCGGCCGGTCTGAGCGCCCTGGGCGTAAGTCGAATCAGGGGCGGGGTGAAGCCCCCCGTGGTGATCGAGGGCCTGGGGAAGGCAAAAAACATAAAGAACGTAAAGAGCGGCCCTCGCGGCGAGATGACGATATCCCACGCGAAACCTACCGCATTGCAGTTGGCCACAAAGATGGTGTTTCGCCCCGAGAGATCGTTGGCGCTATTGCCAATGAGGCGGGTCTCGATGGCGCACATATCGGTCATATCGATATCAGTGAGGATTCCAGCACGGTGGAACTGCCGGAAGGCATGCCGAAGGATATCTTCCAACATCTGCGTCGGGTCTATGTCTGCGGGCAGAAACTGGACATTGAATTGGACGAAGGGAGTCGCGGTGGCAAAGGCAAGAAATCCCACCGTGGAAAGGACAACACAGGCGAGAAAAAGGCTGGCGGGAAACAAAAGTCAAAGCAGAAGAAACATCAGTCACGCAAGAAGGATTGATCTTCGCAGGCCTGATCAAGCTGGCAACAGGTTAACCCATCCGGCTCTCAAGGCCTGTCTGCTGCAAAACCCTTGCGGATATCTCCTCCACCGACATGGATGTGGTGTCGAGAAAGGGGATCTTGTAACGGTGGAACATGGTTTCCGCCTCCTCGACCTCCAATCTGCATTGGGACAGTGATGCATAGCGCCCGCCGGGGCGGCGTTCCTGGCGGATACGCTGTAACTGCTGTATATCGATGGTCAAGCCAAACAGTTTGTCAGTGTGAGTCTGGAGAGTTTTGGGGATACGGCCGTTTTCCAGGTCGTCGTCGGTAAGGGGATAGTTGGCCGCCAGAATACCGTGCTGCAGTCCAAGAAACAGGCAGGTGGGCGTTTTGCCGCTGCGTGAGACTCCCAGCAGAATGAGGTCGGCGGAAGCGTAGTTGCGTACCACTGCCCCGTCGTCATTCGCGAGGGCAAAGTTTACTGCGTGGATACGGGCATTATAGACGTGGTGATTGCCCATGCCGTGGGCGCGTCCTCTAACTGGTGTGGATGTGGTGCCCAACTCATTCTCGAGCTGATGGGTGTAATCGTCAAAAAAATCGAAGATTACAGCCCCAACTCCATGTAGACAGGCGCGCAATTTTGGATCGACCAATGTACTGAACACCAGCGGATGAGTATGCGACTCCATGGTTGCCTGGTTGATCCGTTCGGAGGCGCGGCGGGCTTTATCGACACTATCGATAAAAGGCATGTGGATGGTCTCGTATTCAAGTCCCTTGAACTGGCTCAACAGTGAACGGCCAATAGCCTCGGCCGTAATGCCGGTATGGTCTGAGATAAAGAAGATGGTACGCTTCATCGGGGTATTATAGCGCTATTGATTCCCATCCGTTGGCACGGAGTGCATTGATAGGCGACATCGCATGGATTTGGCGCATGTAGGAGCCGGGCGGCGATGAGGTATGAAACATTGCTACAACGCCAATTCGTACCGAGGCGGCGCTACAGGTTAGGTTGCCTGATCTTTGAATGCCATATCATGCATTGAGGTTTTATGTTCCTGCTTCATCCACAACTCAAAGCTGACACCTTCTTTGTTGCAAAGCTGCAGTTATGCGAGCTTCGCCTGATGGACGACAGTCGTTTTTCCTGGTTGATTTTGGTACCGCAGCGTGAGGATATCAAGGCGGTACATAGGCTTGAGGAGAATGATCAACTGACGCTCATCAGAGAGAGTAGTGCCGTTTCGAATCTGCTCACTGCGATGACCACACCGGACAGGATCAATATTGGCGCTCTGGGTAACGTGGTTTCACAGTTGCACTGGCATGTGGTGGCCCGTTCACAAAGCGATGCCTGCTGGCCTGGACCGGTGTGGGGTTGTGGGGAACGTATCCCTTATGTGGTGCAGGAAAGGGAGCGTTTGATAAACCGGCTTCAAAATGAATTCAGTAGTTTGGGTTTATAACCTCTCTCCCACACGTTTCTGAAAAACTGTAACTGTAGGCCGGTTCAAGCGTAGCTGAACCGGCAAACACACGCTTTTGCCTGATCCGCTACGCTTGATCCTGCCTACAGGATTACACACGGCGCTTAATGGTTCCTGCGACCGGGAGGGAAGGGGGCAAATCCATCGTCCCAGGAATCAGGCCAGAAACGATTGCGAGAGCGCTGGCAATTGATCACACCTTTTCTGCACAGTGTTCTGCGCCACTCATATTTCAGGAAGTGCTTTTCACTCGCTTTGGAACGCGGCTTGAAGCGAACGGTTCTGACTGGAGAGTACTCTGATTCGCCAAAACCGGTGCCAGGGGCACTTTCGCGCGTGTCTGCCCCCTGTCCTCGACGCGAGAGGCGTTTCTCCTGTCGACGGGGGTAATTGTCGTGCGCAATTTTAGGTTTTTTCTCATTAAACACGGCAACTGCAATGACGCCCATCGCCGTGCGGTCACCCCAGGCATCAGCGTATGAATCGTCTACTTGAGTGAAGTAGAATCGGTTGACCTGTTTTTTGCTGGTGCGCCAACCCTCATACTCTGCCTGCTGATAGGGACCAAGAACATACATACGTTCGCGGGATTTTAGATGGGATTTCTTTCCGGAGATGATGTTTCTGCCGTCAACCGCAATAACGAGCCCGATACGTCTATCGCTATTGTTGGAGACCCGGATACTGTAATTTCTTCCCTTTTTGGCTTCCAGGTAGGCGCGGTGCGTATTCCCGTCGCTGTCGATTTCGTATTTGGCAAACTCCCGGCCATAATCGGAGACGATCTCAATATCGACATCATCATCCTGCCACGCCGGTCTTGCTTCGACTGCAAATGCAAACAGCAAACCCGCTGTAGCAAGCAGTATTCCATTCAGTTTTTTCATCACTATCTCCCGTAAATTTGTCAGTCGGGGTGAGATAACTCAACCTCTGATTACAGACTATGGGAGTGTGGCTGAATGAAAGCTGAATGCAAAGCCAGACAGGCTTCAAGTCTCAAGTTTCGGAGTTCGAACCATCCTGAAAAGATGAATGGCGGCGTTTAAACCATCTGGTAGGGTGCGCTGTGCGCGCCATGATTGCTTATTCTGGTGCGCACAGCGCACCCTACGTTCGTTACATTTTGGAGAAGCTACACTCCATGCCAACCATCACCGCGAACCCTGAAACCTGAGTTTAAATGTAAAAAAACGTTACACAAATATCAGGCTTCTCTATTGCAGGTGAAATAAAGTAGAATATTCGCACTTTATGAATTACCAAGAGTCTTTGGCTTGCCACCCGTAGTATGTGGTCTGCCCCTTACAGGAGTGACACCCATGTTTTACAAGCGATCGCTGGTATACGCTATGTTCAGCCTGATGGTTACCACCGCACCGACTGCTGTCCTGGCCGAAGCTGCAGGTAGTAACCCTGAATGCCGTTCCGCCCACCGCCTTGATCGACTGGAAGCACCTCTCTGGGTTCAGGAGCGTCGTGCGGAGAGGAAGGCGATGCGTCAAAGCTTGTTCAGCGGTCCGATGGGGCGGGGTCACATGGCTCGTATGGCCCGCCCGGCAATGCCTGCCTTTGGCGCGCCGCAGGTGCCCGACTGGGCAAGCGAACGCCGCGCCCAGATGCCGACGATGTCCCAGATGCCTGCTTTTGAAGCGCCGCAACTACCCGACTGGGTAGCCGAACGTCGTGCTCAGATGCCGACGATGTCCCAGATGCCTGCTTTTGAAGCGCCGCAACTACCCGACTGGGTAGCCGAACGCCGCCCCCAGATGCCGACGATGCCCCGGATGCCCGCTTTTGAAGCGCCGCAACTACCCGACTGGGTAGCCGAACGTCGTGCCCAGATGCCGACGATGCCCCGGATGCCTGCTTTTGAAGCGCCGCAACTACCCGATTGGGTATCCGAACGTCGTGGGAAGATGCCGTCATTTGAGCGCCCGGAAGTCCCGGATTGGGTCAAAGAACATCGTGCGCATATGCCTATGTCTAACTGGCAGACATTGCCACAAGTTGCCCCCTCACGGCCTTATAGCGGAGCGCCTGTATATGGTGTACCGGGTTGGGGTGGTTACAACCGACATGGTCCCTGGGGTTGGCATGCACCGGTTGCCCCCGTTGCAGTTGCACCGGTCGATAAGGCCCCTGCTGAAGTAGAAGTCGAAGTGGCCATGCCAGAGCCAGCCGAAGTCGAAATGGCAGAGCTAGAGCCAGTCGAAGTCGCAGCCTCGGCTCCGGTTCCTGAAGTACCTGTAGTTACCGATAGTGATGCTGATGGCGTGCTGGATAGCGCCGATATGTGTCTTGATTCCACTGCAGGCGCGGCTGTTGATGCCTTAGGTTGCGAGCAGAATGTTGCCATCGTCCTGCGAGGGGTGAATTTCAAGATCAACTCTGATGAGTTGACTGACGATTCTGCCGAAATTCTTGATCGTGTCGCTGCCACCCTGGTTGCCAATCCGGATATCGCGGTGGAGGTATCCGGTCATACCGATAGCGATGGTGATGCTGTTTACAACAAAGATCTCTCCCAGCGTCGCGCAGAAACCGTGATGGCTTATCTGGTGGTCAACAGCGTCAAAGCTGATAACCTGTCTGCGATGGGTTACGGTGAAGAAAATCCGGTGGCCGGGAATGACTCGCCTGAGGGTAAAGCCCAGAATCGCCGGGTTGAACTGAGCCGCAAGTAATCCTGAAAAAGGTTCGCGGCCCAAGTGCCGCGAATCATCTGCCGAGATTGGGGTCGTAACGAGTCGCGTTTAAGGCCCCTTTTTCACCCAATTCCCCTGAAATTTGCTCTCCTGAAGGCATGCCGTCTAGCCTTTTTATCCCTCGGCAAGTCACTCCCCACCTAGTAGGCGATGGGGTCTAACTATTTTTCTGCTCATCCAGGTACTGCCTGAGTTTGTCTATCGGCACGGGTTCACTGAACATATACCCCTGACATATATCGCAAATATTCTGCTGGAGAAACTCAAACTGCTCTGCTGTTTCAACACCTTCGGCAACCACGTGCAGATTCAGTTTATGGGACATCGCGATAATGGCCGCTGTGATCTCCACATCATTGCGGTCACCCGGTATATCCTGAACAAATGAGCGATCCACTTTCAAACGGTCCACAGGAAAACGTTTCAGATAACTCAGCGACGAGTAGCCGGTCCCGAAATCATCCACCGAAAGCGTCACTCCCAGAGCCTTGAGATGCCGCAGCGTTTCAATTACCTGATCGGTATTTTCCATCAGGATACTTTCGGTAATTTCCAGGTCTAACCATCGGCTATCCACTCTTGTTTCGTCCAGTATTTCGCTAATGGTTTTCGGCAGATGTGCATTACGGAACTGACTTGCCGCAAGGTTCACTGAAACAGCAATATCGCCATATCCGTCGCGATGCAGATCAGCCGTATCCTGGCAGGCCTGACGCAGTACCCAATCACCTATTGAGTTGATAAGGCCTGTCTCTTCTGCAACTGTGAGAAACTCATATGGTGCCAGCAGGCCACGTTCCGGATGCTGCCAGCGTATCAGAGCCTCCATTCCCACCATCTTCCGATCGTGGATACGGATCAGCGGTTGGTAGAAAAGAAAAAACTCCCTGTTCTCCAGCGCATTGGTCAACTCCCCTTCAATCCGGACCCGTTGCTGCACTTCGTCGTTCATTGCAGAGGTATAGAATCGATAGTTTTTTCGTCCCTTCTCCTTGGCTTTATACATGGCTAGGTCAGCATATTTCATCAGCGCATTGGCTTGGGTTCCATCCTCAGGACCCAGCGTAATACCGATACTGGTGGTTATTGTGACCTCTTTGCCCTCCAGGTGAACCGGTGATCGCAGCGACTGCAAAATCTTTTCCGCTACTTTTCTGGCAGCGGAAGGGCTCTGTATATCCGTCAGAAGAATGGTGAACTCATCCCCCCCAAGACGTGCTACCGTATCGTTTCCCCTTACGCTCTTTGTCAAAGTCCGGGCTACGCTTTTCAGCAGTAAATCTCCTGCCTCATGTCCCAAGGTATCATTCACATGTTTGAAATGGTCCAGATCGAGAAACAGAAGAGCCACTGAACTCCCTTTTCTTGAAGCATCCTTAATGGCCCACTCTAACCGGTCCTTGAACAGACGGCGGTTTGGCAGTTCAGTCAGGGTATCGTAGAACGCCAGGCGTTCCATCTGTTCGTGAGCTGATTTCAGCTCAGTCACATCTTCACTGACTGCCACGTAGTTAGTGATTTTTCCACTATCCGTGGAAATTGGTGAAATGGAGAGATGGCTCCAGTAGAGTTCTCCTGATTTTTTGCGGTTGTGCAGATCACCAACCCAGTGCCGTCCTGCCGAAATGGTATTCCAGAGATCTTCGTATATGTCAGCCTGCGTCTCCCCCGAGCACAATATTCTGGGTGTCTTCCCTCTAATCTCATCCAAAGAGTAGCCTGTCACTTCTTTGAAGCGAGGGTTGACATACTCGATCTCTCCTTGATCAGTGGTGATCACAACTGCGCTGGCGCCCTGCTCGACCGCACTCGAAAGCTTGCGCAGAGAGATCTCCATTCTTTTTCTTTCAGTAATCTCCTGATGCAGATCGCGGTATACTGTTACCAGCCCCTGATCAATTCGGCCAAGGTATCGGACAAACAACAAAAACAGAAGGCTGCCAGCCACTAAAAAGAGCGTAAGAAAACGCCTGAACAGCCCCCAGATTGCAATCTGCTCCTCTGTGTTATCAAGGATTATCCCAATATGCCCGATATAACGACCTGCGTCGTCAAGCAGAGGGAACTTGCCTAATGAGTAGGAGCGCTCATTATCTTTGTAGCTGATTGCCGCTTCTTCATCTTCGATAATATGGCTGTCAAAAAAATGTTTCTGTTTATAGGGAAAACTCAATGGGTCGCCAATTGCGATAATGTGGTTTTCCAGGAACTCCCAGCCATAGTCACTCCCGGACCGGCTCGCTTCTTGCTCCCACAATGCCCTATTGATCTTTGGTTTTTCAATGAAAGCAAAAAGATCCACGTTCTGTATAGCTGCAACCTCGTAGATAGCATCAGATATATCAATCTCCATTTCGATAAAACCAAGAGTGCTGTTATCAATATGCAAGGGTTTTGCAATTACCAGGAGGAGTTGACCACGTTGGGATATCTCCAGGCCATAACTGAGCTCTCCGGTATTGGCAGCACGGTGCACAACTCGGCCACGCTCAGGATCTCCATATCTTAAGGGTTCGTTAACACGCAAAAAATAGTTAAAATCGTCTGTGATGTAATTTAGCTCTGAGATTTGGAAAAACGCCTGCATTTGCTGAAAGACGGGGCCACTGCATCCCAGCAATGTCTGTCTGTCCTGTCTCCTCCAGGCGTTTTGAAAGCAGCTGCTGTTGCTGATGAGAAAGAGATAACTGGAAAGCAGTGTTGCCTCATCATCCAGTTTCCACAGGAAAGAGGCTTCGATAGAATTACTGAGAGAGAGGAATTTCTCCCTTGCGTGCTCCTGCTCAATCCATAGAATTGAAGCGAGAAATGCACTCGTCAGAATGATGAACGTCATGGCCAGCGGTAGCAGCACCGGTCGTTTAATTCTTGTTAAATCACTGTTTTCATTCATTTTTTCAGTGATGTCCCAAATAGCGGTTATTCCAGGTCACCTCTCTCATCTATTGTTCAGACGAATAGCCAATCTGATGCCAATCCCTTCAATTCACTCTAATATCCTTTGGCGGCCATGCCAGTAATTTCTTTAGGTGACATGAAGAAAACTTGATAAAAGTCAAAACACTGCCTCGCAAAGCACATCCAGCCTGTCCAGTTCTGTTTTAGTGAAACCAACCTCACTTGCGCCGTCTTGTATTCCGTGATGTCCAGGGGTGGGCGATTGCCGCAGGAGGCATGACGCAAAAAAGTGACCCTTTCAAGCGGGAAGGGATTGTGCATCATTTAGCAGAAACGGACCGATTTTGCTCTGTTTGTGTAGACGGGTTTCTGGATAAGCTGAAATAATAAGCCTCTGAAGAGTCTGAAACAGAATCCAAAAATGTATGGAAGAGGACAGGGATAATGAAAAAGCGCGAATTTACCCGACTGCTTGCGGTAACAGCTGTACTGACAGTACTTGCATCGAGTGCCCAAGGTGATTGGAAAAGTATCTTTAAGCAGTTCGTCGAGAGCGACAATGTTGAAAGTGCTACGCAATCGGTGCTGAGCAACAGTGACATGGTGTCCGGATTGAAAGAGGCGCTTGCCAATGGCGTCGAGACCGCGATCAATCGATTGGGTAAGACGGATGGTTTTTTAGCTGACGAACTGGTGCGCATTGCCATGCCTGATTCTCTAAAGACGATTGAATCGATTGCCCGTAAGACAGGGCAGGGGCACTATGTCGACGAGTTTGTCACAACCCTGAATCGGGCAGCAGAACAGGCTGTGCCGGAGGCGTCGGCAATTCTGGGTGATTCCATTCGTGAGTTGAGCGTCGCTGATGCCAAATCCATTTTGAATGGATCAGACGATGCCGCAACGCAATATTTTCGCAAGAGCAGTGAAGCGCAATTGGAGGAGAAATTTCGTCCAATTGTAGAACGGGCCACGAATAGCGCTGGCGTTACCTCGGCCTATAAATCCCTGCTGGGCCAGGCGGGCGGAATGCTCGGTGGTTTTTTCAATACCGACTCACTTGATCTTGACCGGTACGTCACAGACCGGACCATGGATGGCCTGTTCAAATATATAGCCATACAGGAGAAACAGATCCGGGAGAATCCCACGGCCAGAACCACTGATCTTCTGAAAAAAGTGTTTTCCGAATAAAATTATTGGGATCACTGATTCATTGCCTGTAGGAGTCCCGCCTCGGCGCAAATCGGCGTTATGACGGTGTCCGACACCTCATCGCCGCGAGGCGCGGTTCCTACAGGAAAAGTGGGTTTCCGCTTTGGATCAGGATCCATGCTATGTTGAACTCATGGAAAACCTCACCCGCTATCAAAAGCACTCAGATCAAGTCGTCACAGCGGTTCAACTGGACTTGGACACCATCGGCTTCGTCTACCAAAAGTGGGGTGCCGAACAGCGCTGCAAACAGGGCGACTGGCTGGTGGACAACAATGGTGATACCTACACTATCGACACCGCTGTATTTGCCCGCACCTACAGCAAGGTGGCGCCAGGGCGCTTCGTAAAAACCACCCCAGTGTGGGCGCGGCAGGCAGATCATGATGGCAGCATCAAAACCATTGAGGGTGAATCCCACTATAGCACCGGTGATTATATCGTCTTTAACAATGAAGACGGCACCGATGGTTATTGCATGTCGGCTGACAGCTTTCATGCGATGTATGAGATGGATTCTCCCGCCTGAGTTACCTTTTTATGGAGATAGCTGGGCGGGGGAGTCAGATAAGATGTTTGATGCAGGAGAGTTACACGGCCAATGCGGTTCGCAAGCTCGTTTCAACCGTCATCCGCCAGTCGGATGACGGTGATCTCAATCTTTCCCTTGTTCTGTCCCAACGACCAGGAATAGGGTAGTGCCCAGTATTTGCCTGGCAAGAAACCCAATGCTGCGTCGTTGACATAGAGAAACAGTTCTCCGTCGGTTTTGGCTGTGTATTTCGGGAGATCGCTGCCTATGGCGAAGGTCTCGTTGCCCTGATCGTTGATACGTCCCATGAGTTTTATCCAAGGCTCTCCGATGTGACGGCGAAAAGGGGTCCAGGGTATAAGCTTGGCCGGGGATGTGCCCTCAGGTCCGGAGGGTATATCTCCATCCAACAGGCCTTCAGATATGGCTTCAAAGCGGTAACTTTGACCAGCCTTCAATGCAATGCCGGTTGCCGAACAGGGATTGCTGATATCGAGGGTGACGGTTTTGCTTTCTTCCAGATTATTTGTTGCTTCTGATTGAACGCAGAGTCCGCCAAAGCTTGCCCTCTCATGCAGGATGGAATGGCTGAATACCGCCAGGATGAGATAGAGAATTACCAGCAGGGCCAAGTGGGCCAGCACCGATTTGCTTCTGTTTCGAACAGTGGAATGGGCCTTTTCCCGGAATTGCCGGACGCTGCTGTGTCTCTTCTCCTGGGTAGCCGAGTTAACTGTGGATTTCACTATCTCGGCTTTGCCTTTCAATACTGCCCAAGCTGCCCCGGCATGTGCCTGAGTCGAGTGCCAGGCTATTGCCTTAAGCCAGGTAAAGAGAGCGAAAGCGGCAAGGACACTCCACAACCATATGGGGTTCTGCCGCCAGGCGTCAAACCATCCGCCCAGTGAATCCGGCAGGGCATCCTTGGCGAAAACCAGGATAGGGTCAATGGCACAGGCGCTGCCCACGCAGCTTCCGTCGGGTGTCCAGTCCAGATAGAAACGGGAGCCCAGGAACAGCGCTGTTGTGACCAACAGCAATCCATAGAGCCAACGCCGCCAGAAGATTACGTCCAGGGCGGGGTTCATGGCTTCGGCCCTGGCCAGAGCCTCCTGCGGTTTCTCGTACTCAGGTGCCTGGGGCCGCGTTGAGACCACTTCGTAGTTCGCAGGTAACCCTGTGGGTACATAGGGCACAACATCCCGCCTGATTCTCTCCAGTACGCTGCGATGAATCTTCGGCCTTTTGATCTCCACGCCATTTTCCTGATCATTACACAGATGATCGATATGACGGGGTTTGTAACGGTAATAGGCGCCGGCTCCTGCACGTGAATCGTGTTGCACGCCATGCCAGTCGGCATGTTGAGAGATCTCCTTGCGTTTTGCCTGGATGAATTGCAGGTTGTCCGCAGGGTCGTCGAAGCTCTCGACCTTGGAAATCATCCAGTCCAAGGGTACCAGGGAGAGATTGTCCATGGGATAACCGCCGCCCACGTCCGCATGTACGCCAGAGAACCATACCTGATCGATCCGACTGGGGTCATTTTCCTTGGCTTCATTCCACAGCAGTGGATGGAAGGTCAGACGTTCATCGTCTACTGAGACGGCGTGGCAGGCGCGAATAACCTTTTGGGACAGGCAGCGATCCGGAAATCGGATGGGAAAGATATACTTGTCCCAGAGTACGGATAATTCATCGATAGGCAGGCCGTAGGCATCCACTGTGTCCCAGACACCAATGAACTGGATGTCAGGTTGTTCATTGGAAATGGAGTCTTTGCCCAGCCCTAAAATTCTACGGTAGAGCCTGCTTAGCAAGGTTTGATGAAACTGAGAACGGAAGGCGCTGTAGTTTTGCCGGGCGATCCTGTCGAGCTCGGTTTCGTCTGCAGCATCTGTTTTCAGACCACAGTATGCGATCATGCCCGCTAGCACACGGGTCGTGAAGGCACCCCGGCTGAAACCGAACAGGTAGATCTTGTCTCCTTCATTGTAGCTGCGGCACAGCGTCTTATAGAGCTCACGCACATTGCGTTTGAGACCATAACCGAAGGCGCCCCCAAGGATTTTGAACAGGAGGAATTCCTGGGAGCCGACGCCGTCATCATAGAAGATGTGCGCCAGCGTGGACCGGGGTAGTTCTCCGGACGTGCGGGGCATCGGGTGACTCCATGGTCAAATATAGAGCAACTCTCTAGAAATTAAAATCCTCTGAGATATGTCACCTTTGTGTTGACGTTTATCAAAGATTATCTCTGTGCTTTTGGTTGATACTCACCGTTATTTTATGTAGCCAGAGGCATCAATGAGCACCATTTCTGCAACGATGACGCATGATCACCGGCGTTGTGATGAGATCTTTGCTGCAGCGGAAAACGAGGCGGCGAAGGAAAACTGGGAGGCCGCTGCCACCCAATTTGAGGCGTTTCACGCGGCGATGAAGCACCATTTCAAAATGGAGGAAGAGGTGCTGTTTCCCGCCTTTGAGGAAATGACCGGCATGGCCATGGGGCCGACAGAAGTGATGCGTGGCGAACATGCGCAGATGCGTGATCTGTTTCAGGAGATGGCTGAGAGTGTGGAAGCCAAGGATCAGGATCGCTACCTGGGGTTGTCTGATACGCTGTTGGTGGTTATGCAACAACACAATGCCAAGGAGGAGCAGATGCTCTACCAGATGTCGGACCAGGTACTTGGTGGCCAAGCTTCCGAGTTGCTGAGTCGGATGGAATCTATTGACTGAAACTGGATCATGGTGATTAACCTGGATGTCAGCATGCTGGAGCCCTGTGAACCGCTGGAGCGGACACTGGAGGCGGTACAGGCGCTCGCATTGGGTGACTGCCTGCATGTCATCCATTCCCGTGAGCCGCGCATGCTTTTTCCAATGCTTGAGGGGAGCTTTGTCTGGAAGGTCGGCACTGCCCGCCTGGGACGATTTGAGATCTATATCTGGCGTGCCGATGACGCGGAAATGGCCGCAAGGGTCCAGGCGCTGATGGGGAATGCGGAGGCATGCTGACTCAGGCCACTCTCTCCCTTGAGCAGGCGCCACCGTTCTCCGTTCCAATTCGATTTTTTCTTACTGCCCCGTTGTTTCTGTTCCTTGCCGGTGTGATGCTGATGCTCTTTGGGGCCGACGCGCTTACGTTCCGCTGGTCACCTGTTACCCTGGCCCTCACACACCTCTTCACTCTGGGTTTTTTGGGATTGGTGATGGTTGGGGCGATGATGCAGATGCTCCCCGTACTGGCGGGATCGCCGGTTCCTGACGTTCTTTGGGTGAGTACACTGGCTCACTTGCTTCTGACCATCGGTGTCGCCTCTCTTGTCATCGGGTTTATCCAGGATGGACAGTTTTGGATGCCCGTTGCCATGGCCGGGCTTGCGGGAGGTTTTGTCATCTTTGGGAGTGGGGTGGCGATAGCGCTGCTGAGGGTTAAATTGCCGAGTCCCACGGTTACGGCAATGCGCTTTGCTGTTTCAGGGTTGGCGGTGACGGTTATTCTTGGCCTGTTGCTCACCGCCAGTCTGGTCTGGCCTTTGCCTCTCTGGCAGCCGTTGGTGTTGACCAATGTTCATCTGAGCTGGGGGCTGTTGGCCTGGGTGGGTTTGCTGGTGATTGGTGTCTCCTACCAGGTGGTGCCTATGTTTCAACTCACACCTGAGTATCCTGTGCCGATGACGCGGCATCTCCCCCGCGTACTGTTCATGCTGGTATTGCTTTGGTCGATGCTCTACCCGGCGGGAGTTATGGAATGGACGCCGGATTGGCTTGCATGGGGTCTCGTGGGTGCCATCGGACTGGGCTTTTCCGGCTTTGCCTGGTCGACGCTGCAGTTGCAGCGGAAACGGCGTCGCAAGCTGCCGGATGTGACACTCGACTTCTGGCGTTTGGGCATGCTGATGCTGTTGGCGGCTTTTCCTGTCTGGATGATGAGAGGTCTGGACCAGCGATTCGTCTTACTGTTGGGCGTTGTTTTGCTGGTCGGCTTTGGCCTTTCAGTCGTAAATGGAATGCTCTATAAAATTGTCCCGTTTCTGAGCTGGTTTCACCTGCAACATCGAAAAATGGTTCACCAGGGAGGTGTGGGACCGCGTATTCCCACCATGAAGGACTTTCTTCCTGACACATTGGCGCGCCGTCAATACCACTTGCATCTGCTGATGTTGGTGACTTTGGGTGCAGCTGTATTTTTTCCGGAAGCGCTTTCCCGCCTCGCGGGGTCTCTCTTGTCGCTATCTGCGCTGCTGCTCTGCTACAATTTAGTGCATGCAGTCCGACGGTTTCGTGCCGTGAGCTTTGAGCTGGATAGGGTTGGTTGACAAACTTATCCCTGGTGCGGACTGCCTCTTAAATACCTTTGGAGCGCAGTGTGTCGACAGAGTTGAAACAGTCGTATCTTTTTGCCCGCCTGGACGAAGAGCAGATCCAGCGTGTTGAGGCAATGAGTCGCCGCATCAGGCTATCGGATGGGGAGCATCTGTTCCAGGCCGGAGAGAAAGCGACGCGTTTCTACCTGGTCACGCAGGGTCAGATCAAGCTCTATCGCCTGTCCCTTAATGGTAATGAGAAGGTAATTGAGATCATCTCTCCCGGCCACACTTTTGCTGAAGCATTGATGTTTCAGGAGAGTCCCAACTTTCCGGTGAATGCATCAACCATTGGGGAAACTGAAGTTATCTCTTTCGATAACTCCGCTTTTTTCGCCATGTTGCGGGAGTCGGTGGATACCTGCTTCCGTTTAATGGGGGATATGAGTCAGAGGCTCAAACGGCTGATCAAGGAGATTGACGACCTCACACTGCAGAGTGCTACCGGGCGGGTAGCGGGTTTCCTCTGGGGACGCTGGAATGCTGGGAAAGCGAACGGAAACACCATCGAACTGAATGCCCCCAAAGGGGTGCTGGCCTCAAGACTCTCGGTAAAGCCGGAAACCTTCTCCCGAATTCTGCACAATTTTTCCGAGCAAAAGCTGATCCAGGTTCATGGCAGCAGTATCGAAGTGATTGATGAGGAAGGACTCTACCGGCATGCTGAGTCAGCCGGGATTTGTGGAGGCAGTCTCTCGCCGGACTTGTGATCCAGCCACCTTGTGCCCCGTTTTTTACTTGTCGTAGAATTTTACAGCGGCCGGTTTTCCTGCTTCTGATTCTATAATATTGCCCCTATCTCGTTGTTGTTTGGGTAAATAATCCCACGTCTCGCCGTAATTTAACGGATTCCACCCGCTTTTTATCCCTGATAAAACAAAAAAAAGAATATAAATTCTATTAATGTGTCGGGTTATTTTACAAGCCGGACTGAAGTCTTCTTTCCGCTATTGGAAAAAGATATAGAAATCATTAATTTGGGTTTTGTGGAATAGATCTTGCTCAGTTTCCAGAGAGGCCAGAATCGTCTCGAATCGATTAGGTTTAGAAGAAAAATAGAGTAAAGAACCTGGCATGCCGTTAAAGCTGGGCTGTGCAAGGCAGTTTGGAAGAGGCGTTATGCCGCAGATATTTTTTTCTGGTCGTCCGGCCAGGATATCCCCCGTCCATTTTGACTTGGGACGGGATCAAAATCGTGCGGTTTCAAGCTCACTGAACGCGAACTTGAATGGTTACGCTCACGCCTTCCTTCAGCGGTTTATGAGATTAAGCTGATTACTGGATGACCTGAATTTAAGGGTTGTTGTGCTGAAAATAAAGCATTCAACGGGATGAGATTATGCGTATGAAAGGATCTTCCGGGTTCCGCAAAACCATTTTTCTTTTAATTGCGCTTAACTGCATCTATGTGCTGCCGGCCTTTGGTGAGTTGAGCATGGGGCTGGTTACAGCAACCAGTGTTCAGCGCGTAAACCGGTTTGAAGTCATCTATACCTATACGGCTGTACTGAATAACAGTGGACCTGAACCACTGAGTAATGTTACCGCAACCCTCACAAGCAACACGCCGTACCTGACAATTATCGATGGGGAGATAGTTTTTCCAGATGTCCCGGTCAGTGACGGCATAGAATCAACGGATACAATCACTATACGGTATAACAGGCGTCACACTTTTAGCGATGAGGATCATGATTGGAGTTTTAGTCAGGAAGATCCAGCCCCTTCAAATACAGTTCCAGTAGCCGACGCAGGGCCGGACCAAAGTGCCTTTCTCTGGAGCACCGTAACACTGAATGGCTCCGGTTCCAGTGATGTTGACGGTGATTTACTGACCTTCAACTGGTCCCTTCTGAGTGCGCCTGGCGGCAGTGCCGCCGCTTTGTCCGATCCGAATGCTGTCATGCCCGACTTTGTATTGGATGCTGTCGGGATCTATGAACTGGAACTGGTTGTGAATGATGGGACTGATGACTCAGTGCCGGACAGGGTTCTTATCACCACCAGCAACTCGCCGCCGGTAGCCGAGGCGGGGCTGGATCAGAGCATTTTTACCGGAACCACGGTTTCGCTGGATGGTTCGGGATCCAGTGACGTTGATGGTGATCTGCTGACTTTTACCTGGTCCTTGCCGGGTGTGCCAGCTGGAAGTGTGGCCGCCTTATCGGATCCCAATGCCGTCATGCCCAGTTTCATTGCCGACCTGCCAGGCAGCTACTCTGCTGAGCTGATTGTGAATGATGGCATTGTCGATTCAGCAATAGATATTGTCACTGTCACAACCGAAAATTCAGGGCCCGTGGCGGATGCGGGGCCCGATCAAACGGTCGCTGTCGGTGACTTGGTGACCCTCCAGGGTAACGGCTCCAGCGATGCAGATGGAGATCCATTGAGTTATCTGTGGTCTTTGATTGCCGCACCTGCGACCAGCAGTGCCAGCCTGTCGGATCCCACCGCAGTTTCTCCGGCCTTTACCCCAGATGTGCCGGGAGACTATTTGGGTCAGTTGATTGTAAATGACGGAGTGGCTGACTCAGCACCGGATACGATAAAAATCAGCACAATCAACTCTGCGCCGGTAGCTGATGCAGGTCCGGATCAGACGGCGCCTGTGGGTGGTGTGGTGACGTTGGATGGCAGTGGCTCCAGCGATGTGGATGGTGATGTTCTGACTTATTCCTGGGCCTTTACCAGCAAACCGGTTGGCAGCAGTGCCAGTCTGAGTGATCCCGGCGCACTCTCCCCGGCATTTGTCATCGATCTGCCCGGTACCTATGTTGTTGGGTTGGTCGTCAATGACGGTACGCTCGACAGCGATTCGGATCCGGTCATTATCCAGACCGAGAACCAAGCGCCGGTGGCAGTGGCGGTGGCCGATGCCGGCAGCGTGACACTGGGCACCCAGGTGAATCTGGACGGCACCGCTTCCAGTGATCCGGATGGGGATCCCCTTGGCTATGCCTGGACATTGACGATACCGACGGGAAGCACGGCAATTCTATCGGATGCTACCAGTCCGACACCGAGTTTCACGCCGGATGTGGCAGGTAACTATCTGGCTACCCTGGTGGTCAGTGACGGTACGCTGGTCAGTGTGGCCCAAGTGGTCGTAAGCGCGACTATCCAGAACAATCCCCCCACACTTGTAGCGGTGGGCAATCGTACTATTTCAGCCAATCAAAACTTTTCACTGCGGTTGTTTGGAATAGATACGGATATCGGCGATACGCTGACCTATTCACTGTCGGTATCACCATCTGCAATGAGTATAAATCCAGCCACGGGTGATCTTAACTGGACGCCGGGTGCTGCTGATCTGGGTGCGAACGTGGTGATGGCCCAGGTGAATGACAATGCGGGATTGAGCGATGCGAAGAGTTTCACCATCGACGTCGTCGCGCCGCTGGTGCCGCCACCTGCCAATGAGCCACCACAGCTGGCGCCGATTGTCGACCAGACTGTTATTGTTGGAAATGCACTGGCAGTAACGCCCACTGCAAGTGATCCGGATGTCGGCGATAGCCTGACTCTCTCCCTGCCATTAGCACCGGCTGGTTTGACGCTTGCCGCAGGTGGAACGCTGCAGTGGACACCCACAGTTGATCAGGTTGGCTCCCATGATGTGACCGTTCAGGTAACCGATGGCTCAGGAGCTATCGCGGTACAGAGTTTTATTATCACCGTTGTAGCAGTTAACCGCGCACCGGTTGCTGTGGATGACACTTATACGGCAAGAGTGGGTGAAACTCTGGTTGTTGCTTCCCCGGGTGTTCTTGAAAATGACTTGGACCTTGACGGTGATGTGCTCACCTCAGCACTGGCAACTGACGCCAGCAAAGGCACGTTAAACCTTAACCCCGATGGTTCGTTTGACTACACGCCGACACCACCTGAGTTTGTTTTCAATTTCGGCGCACAGATACGCTGCCAGCCTCCAGAAAATGAGCGTCGTTCAACCGAAACAGTCCCGATCATTATGGATCTCGATGGTGACGGGCAATCTGAACTAATCTTTACCGGGCTCTATGCAACCGGTGGTGCCAGCCGCCAGCATATCACCGCAATGCGGCCCGATTGCACAATTTTCTGGTCCTTTGAAAGCCAAGGTTTCGGGACAGCTATCCCCAACCTGGGAACGACCACCAATCCTCGACATCCGATGGCTGCAGCGGATATGGATGGCGATGGTGATATTGAAATCTTAGTTCCAATTCGCACCACCGGAGTGCTCAGCGATCACCGGTATCTCATTCTTGACCATGAAGGCACACTGATTGGCCAGACAGATCTCATACCGCAGATAAATTCTCAGACCTCTTTTCAATATACCGCCCCTGCCATTGCGGATCTGGATGCTGATGGTGATTCGGAGATTGTTGTCGCCTTTATTCAGGGCAATTTGCCCTATCTGGCTATTTTTGACCACAACGGCAATTTACTGGTCGTTAATGAAGATGCACCATCGACAGCAAATACCAGCAATTCAGCGGGAACCAAGCCGGTGATTGTGGATCTGGATCTGGATGGCATTCCTGAAATCCTGATGACCAGCCATGTTTACAGCAATACCGGTGTCTATCTCAGAACCTTTCCGCTGAATGAAAGCCTGGGTGCGGCCACGGTCAGTTCTAATCCAAGAGCCATTCCGGCGGTGGCAAATTTCGACTCAGACCCTGAGCCGGAAATCTATTTCCAGACCAATCGGGGCATTTATCTGTTTGATCAGGACGGCTCCCTAATCTGGTTTTTCAATGACAATGCCCGCAAGAATATGGTTTCCAATAGCGGGTTTGATATACCCGTCACCCTCGCTAATGTAGACGCTGACAGCGAAATAGAAATCGTGACCTATATAGGGCGCCACTATCTCACGGTACTGGAGGCAGATGGCAGCATAAAATGGCAACACACTGACACGGAGTGGATTTTTGATGACGTTGCTGGGCCAACGGCATTCGATATCGATGGCAACGGTATCGCTGAGGTCATTCATGTTAATGGTGTTGAAGGGCACAATGGCAGTACCAACGGGCTGTATATTCATGATGGAGAAACCGGGGCGGAACTTAATTTCACCCGACTGAACCAGGGAGGAAGCCACCTAAACAGTTTGTTGATTACCGATATGGACGATGATGGCGAATCAGAAATCATTGTTAACAATGCTTTTAGCACGAACGCTGTCTGGGCCGGCAACATTGCTATTCTGGAAGGGCTTGCCGACCATCCCTGGGCGGCTTCACGCGGCATCCGTAACCAGCTGATTGATACCTACACCCATATCGAGGATGACGGTGGTGTACCGGTCTCTGTCAAACTACACTGGTTGCAACCCGGTAAAAATGGTTTCAACTTTGTGCCTCAGTCGACCAAGGTTTATACACAAATACAGTGTGAATCGCCTTTGGCTACACATCTGCAGCACAACGCTACTATAGCTGTGGGTGACGTTGATAATGACGGTGATATAGAACTTGCAGGTGTTGCTTTCTTTGATACGACCCTTCAGGGAACTGAAGTGTGGCTTATGAACGCTGATGATTGTAGCCAACAACTATTACCAAATGCGGCTGATATTAGAAATGCAGGCGGTATGAGCACGGGTTCGCACCTGGGGTTACATGATATTGATGGTGATGGTGACCTGGAAATAATCGGGGTGCGTCGAATCATCCCCGGGGTTGGGGGCGGTGGTGGAGAACAGTTGCTTGCTGTGCATCACGATGGCTCCCTGGTATGGCCGGGCGACGGTGCCAGTGAACCCCTTGGTCTGGTAACTTCAATCGGCAACAGTTCTGATGGCGGATTCGCCCAGATGGGCCCAACCTTCGCCGATATTGACGGCAATGGCAGCGTGGAAATCATTATGTCATGGTATACCGGCGCTTTCGGTGCAGCGGCGCCAGGCAATGGCGTCACGGTGTATAACGTTGCCGATGGCACCATCCTGTGGGAATACCTCGGCACAACAATCGCAGGGGATACGGATTACAAACCGCCTACCGTGGTGGATCTGGATCTCGACGGCACCCTGGAGATCATTTTCCACAAAGAGGTGTTGGATCACCTGGGCAATAAGGAATTTGATCTACCAACAATAACCCTGCCGGAATCTCATCTTTCTGTGGCAGTTGCCAACTTTGATGAAGATCCGTTTCCGGAGATTGTTGGCCGTGATCAAGGTCATCTGTATCTGTTTGAGCATGACGGGACCACGGTCTTTGCCAACCCCAACCAAAATAATTCGCAGAGCCAGATTTCGGTCGCTGATTTTGATGGCGATGGTGAGGTGGAGTTTGCCTGGTACAACGGTCTGGGAGGTTTCCTGACATCAGGCTATATGGAGGTGTATGACACAGATGGGTCACTGCTCTGGAGTCATCAGGGACTTAAGGAATTTGGTGAAGACATTACCCGTTTCAAGGGCGTCAACCCAACCGCCTTCGATGCCAATGGTGATGGCGCCTTCGATATTGTTATTCATCTGGATATCCCAAATCCAATCTTTGGTGAAGACGACGGTGTTTATATTTTCGATGGACGCGACGGTTCGTTACTGGAATACATGCCAATTGGATCTGCCTCCAGAGAGCAACGATACACCACGATAGCGGATATTGATGGTGATGGTGCGGCAGAAATTATCTCTTCTTTCTCTAACGGGCTGGCGGGTGCGACTCGTATATGGGAAGGCACAGCATCTCAGCCGCTGCCTGACGCACCGGCACATCGCAATCAATGGACTTTCAATGAAGGTTATGCCGATGCCAAAGGCAATACGCTAAGTAATCCGGTTCCTCATTGGTTACAGCCAGGTCTGAACGGCTGGAATCTGATCAAGCTGCCACCGGATCCACTGGCGGGAACTACCGACAGCTTTACCTACACTGCAAATGATGGGCAGGTTAACTCCAATACAGCGACGGTCACTTTCGATGTGCAGCCACCCGGAACGCCACCCGTATTTTTGTCTGCTCCGGATAAGCTGACTACGGTAGGGTTTCCCTATGAGTACGCGCCACGCGTGGTCGATATTGACCCGGGGGATTCGGTAAGTTTTATTCTGACAGGCGGACCAGCCGGTATGACCATTGATCCGGGCAACGGCAGGGTATCTTTTACGCCCGACAGCGAAGGCAGCTACAAGGTCAGCATACTTGCGAGTGATACCATTGGTTTTAGTACACCGCAGACCTACACATTAACGGTTGGTTTGCCGGTTACTGTGCCCAGTGTAATCAGTCAATCTCAAGCCATCGCCGAAACCTCGCTGGGGGGGGGTGGGTTGCTCACGGGTGATGTGCTAAGTCTCAATCATCCTGTTATTCCAGCTGGTGATGTCAGTAATCAGACACCCGTTGCCGGCTCAGTGGCAGAATTCGGTAGCGCAGTAGATCTGATTATTTCGTTGGGTCCGGCACCGGAAGACATTGATAATGATGGCGATGGATTTACTGAGAACCAGGGGGATTGCAATGATACTGACAACACTATCCACTCCGGCGCAAATGATCCATCAGCCGACGGAATTGATCAGGATTGTGATGGTATAGATGGCAACCTTAACCTGACGTCTATACTGGTGCTGCCCGCTACGGGAGATATCCTGACGGGTGATGTGGTTAGCTTATCTGCCACCGGTATCTTTGAGGGCGGGACCAGTCAGAATCTTACTCAAATCGTCAACTGGTCAGCAGGTCCGGTATTCAGTTCTGCAACAGCGGGCGTGTTTAATGTCAGCGCGACCCGCGGCCCGGTATCCGGTTCGGCGATAATTAACGTGATTGAACGGGTCAATGGGGACGTGGCACCACCGGTCGCGAAGATCACAGCGCCTGCTGCAGGCAGCACCGTGACTGAACCTGTAGATATTGTCGGCACCGCCACGGATGCCAATTTTCTCAAGTACACCATTGGGATTGCGCCTACGGGGGAACCGGACTTCACTGAAATTGCCAATAGCACAATCCAGGTTTCTGACGGTGTGCTGGGCCAGTTTGACCCGACCATATTGATCAATGATCTTTATACGATTCGATTGACGGTGTTTGATCAGGGTGGAAATGTCAGTATTCATGAATCGACGGTTCAGGTCGATGAGAACCTCAAGGTAGGCAACTTCAGCCTCAGTTTTACTGACCTGACCATCCCCATGTCGGGTATCCCAATCAAGGTGGTTCGAAACTACGATAGTCGTGATAAGCGCAAGGGTGACTTTGGTGTCGGTTGGCGACTCGATGTGCAGACACTGCGCCTACGCAGCAACCGGGTATTAGGATCGGCCTGGCAGGTTGCCAAATCCGGCTTTACCTATGTGCTGCTGCCCACGGATGACCACAAGGTGAGCCTGGTGCTTGCCAATGGACAGGTTGAAGAGTTTGATCTGCTGGTCAATCCCATTGTCTCTGCCCTGGTTCCTTTCCCACCTTCAGCCAACCGAGCCAGTTACATAGCCCGGCCTGGAACCCTCGGCCGTCTGGAGAGCCTGGATAACAACAACCTGACTATCCTCGATGGTCAACCCGGAGATGTTGGGCTGCGGGATGACCTGACCAACAAGCTCTACGATCCGGACCTGTTCCGTTATACCTCAGCGGACGGCACGCAGATCGTCATCAGCAAAGCGGATGGTGTGCAGAGCATCAGGGATGCAAACGGCAACACCCTGACCTTCACACTGAATGGCATCAGCCATTCGTCGGGTAAGAGCATCACTTTTGTGCGGGACGACCTGGGCCGCATTGCACAGATCACCGATCCGAACGGCAACAGCCAGACCTATACCTATGATGCCAATGGGGACCTGACTCATCACACCGATACAGAAAGCAACACGACAACATTTGCCTATGATGCCCATCATGGTTTGATCAACCTGCTTGATCCCCTGGATCGCTCACTGTTACGAAATGAATATGGTCCTGATGGCCGACTGATCAGCACCACCAATGCAGATGGCCGGATAATCACCCTGACCCATAATGTAGGTGCGCGGCAGGAGGTTGTCACCGATATCGATGGCAGCATGACAGTGATGGAATACGATGCCAGCGGCAACGTACTCTCGGTGACCGATACTCTCGGCAGTGTGACTAGCCACACCTATGATGGGTCGGGTAATCCCCTTACTACCACCAACGGTGAAGGTGAGACCACCACACGAACCTATGATGCGCGTAGCAATAAGCTCACGGAAACAGACCCCCTTGGCAATACCACGACCTTTACTTACGACAGTGCCGATCGGGTGACCCGTAAAACCGATGCCCGTGGAAATAGCACCGACTTTGAATACGATGCGCGGGGCAACTTGGTAAGCCGTCAAAATGCGCTGGGCATGGTTGAGCTAAGCAATAGCTACGATACAAGGGGTAACCTGTTGGTGCAGACGGATGCCCTCGGTAATGCCACTCAGTATGAATATGATGCAGTCGATAATCAGATAGCCAGAACGGATGCGCTGGGCAATCGCACGACTTATACCTATGATGCCAATGGTAACCAGCTGACGGAGACAGATCGTCTCGGCAAGACCATTACTCAACTGCTCGATGGTCGGGGGCTGGCTATTCGCAGCACCGACCCTCTGGGCCATGCAACAGACTTTCAATATACCGTCACCGGTCTGTTGGAGGCCATCACTGATCCCGCGGGTAACACAACCCATCAGGTACTCAGTGCAGAGGGCAGGGAGCTCTCATCCACGGATGCCCTCGGCAATCTGACCGAAAACAGTTATGACATCAAAGGCAACCTGACGCGCACGACCGACCCTTTGGGTCACGTCAGAACTTTGCAGTACGATGATCTGGACCGCCAGATTGGGGCTACTGAACCGGATGGCAATGCCAGCGTGCTGATGTATGACAATGCCGGTCGCATCGTCGAACAGATCGATGCTCGCGGCAACAGCACAAGATTTGTCTACGATTTTGCTGGCCGAAATATCAAGGTGATCGATGCGCTGTTGCAGGAGACCCGGTTCGAATATGACAGTGTGGGTAATCGAACCGGCATGATAGATGCCGAAGGTCATGTTTTTAGTTTTGCCTATGATGCGCTAAATCGTCGGGTGCAGGTGACCTTCCCAGACGGCAGTTTTGAGACCATTGGATATGACGCCGAGGGCCGTGTGACTCGCGAGACGGATGCCCTGGCTCGTTCGACACTATATCAGTACGATGCCAACGGCAATCTGACCCAGGTTACCGATGCTCTTGGAAATCCGACCACCTACCTCTACGATCAGGAAGACAACCTGCTGGCTCAGACAGATGCACGGGGCAACACGACCCGGTTTGCCTATGACGATATTGGCAGACAGACTACCAGGATCTACCCGGACGGCACCGTTGAGGCAATGCAGTACGACTCGGTTGGTAATGTATCGACGACTACCGATCCCAATGGCGACATAACAGCGCAGAGTTTTGATGCCAACGGACAACTCATCTCAAAGACCTTTCCGGATACGACCAGTGAGACATTTAGCTATACAGCAACAGGCAAGGTGGCCACGGCGGATAATGATCAGGGTACGACAACCTATAGCTACGATGTGAATGATCGCCTGGTTCGATTGGATAATCCCGACGGCAGCTCAATCGAGTATGGCTATGATGCTGAAGGTAACCGCACCAGTGTTGCCCCTCGCCTCATGCCGATGGCTCTGGCACGCACGACAAGTTACACCTACGATGTGCTGAATCGTATCGCAACGGTGGTTGACCCAGATAGCAACATCTCCACCTATGCCTATGATGCCATAGGTAATCTGGCCAGCATCGATTACCCCAACGGTGTTGTTACGACCTATACCTATGACAGTCTGAGCCGGCTCTCTCTGCAGGTGCATAGCAAGGCGGGTGTTGAACTGGAACGCTTCCACTACGAGGTCAACGCAATCGGTGACAGAACCCGGGTGACACAGACTGATGGTTCATCTGTTGAGTATGAGTATGATGATCTGAGGCGTCTCACGCGCGAGATCCACAGGAATATTTTCAACACTCTGATCTTTGACCGCAACTACATCTATGATGAGGTCGGAAACCGAACCAGCACCATTGATCTGGGTGGCACCACCATCGCTTATCAGTACGACAGCGCAGATAAACTGCTCTCATCAGGCAGTACAAGTTATGCCTATGATTCCAATGGCAACCGGCGCTCACGGGTCGATGGCGGTGGGTTGACGACCTATGACTTTGACTTTGAAAACAAGCTGACCTCAGTTAACGCATCCAGTGGTGCAGTGACTTATGGCTACGATGCTCAAGGTAACCGAACCCAACGGACTGAATCAGCGGTGACCACTCACTTCCTGGTTGATCCAATCAACCCGACAGGTGTGTCGCAGGTGCTGGGTGACTACGATAGCGCAGCAAACCCGGTAGCTGAATATTATTACGGTAACCAAATGTTGGCACAGAGTCGCAGTGGAGTGACTCACTACCTGCACAGGGATGCCAGGCAGAATATACGTCTGCTGACGGATAGTGCCGGAAATCTTTCGGACAGTTACCAGTACCAGGCGTTTGGCCAAGAGTTGAGTCAGTTCGGTTCAACCACCAATCCCTATCGCTATTCCGGTGAACGTGTCGATCCCACCACCGGTCTGGTGCATATGCGGGCGCGTGACTATGATCCTGCAACGGGACGTTTTGTTGGTCGGGATTCGTTTGAAGGTGTGTTACGGGATCCTGTCTCCCTGCACCGTTACCTCTATGCCAATGCAAATCCGGTGTTCTTCTCTGATCCCACTGGGCGTTTCTCTGCGGTGGAGCTCTCTGTGTCTGTCAGCATTGGTGAGATTTTGTTTAACCTTGGGCCAACCCTGATCAAGGGCACCTTTACCGCAGTGATCATTAAGAAATTTTTTGGTATCGGATTCCAACTTCGCCAGGCAGGTTATGAATTAATGCTGGGTCAATACAATGGACCGCACAAGTTCGAGGTGGGAACCTCCGGGTACCATGTCTTTCTCGCCGGTAATGCCTTTATCAAGATGGGTGCCATAGCGATCGATTTTGTCGATACCCTCACTGATGCTTTGTTCTCGATCACCGCTGCAAGCAAATCATTGGTTGGAGTTGCCGGCGCGGTAAGAGCTGGATCCGGAGCGGTCAGTGTGGCAAGCAATGGGGCACAGCTAGGACTTGATCTCTTCGCCTTGACAAAGAAGATTGATTCGGTCACTGGATCAGTCAAAAATCTGCATGCAGCAGCAACCGGGAAAAGTGCAGGAAAGGATCCCAATACCACTAAAGCGGCCGCGCAGCTGGACACGGAGCGTACGAAGGCTGTTTCATTTGAGCTCCTAAAATTCGTAGTGGGCGCCTTTAGTAAAGGGAAATAACAAGAGCAGAAAAATTGGGAGTTTGGGATCGATTTCTAAATGGGGGGTGGTAAAGCGGACAAGCGGTAAAGGAATATATTATTTAGCACTCAACCGCCAAACGGCCTCACGTGGCAGCAAAAGCGTCGGCCTGAACGATGGCGTGGTGGATCAGAAATTGGTCGCGGCATAGTGCTATCGGATGGACAATATTCCAAGCCTACCCGCCTAACCTGGGTCATTCTGGCGGAAGAGGATCTCCAGACGCAGGAACAGGGCCGTGTTGATGTCACGACTGCCACCGCCGTCGTCCTTGGACCAAAAGACTTCCGGGATCACTTCGTAGAAGAGCCAGGGGCGGTAGAAGTTGCGCCGATAACGTGCACGGACCCGATAGGTGTTGACCTGAACATCGGGTTGGGTCTGCCCGAACACGCCAGCGTCGAAGGCGATGGCCCGGTGGGAGGAGTCCCGGTAGAAATAGGTGAATTCGCTGCTCCACTCTACGCCGTTGCTGATCTCGGAGAGCATCCCGTAGTTGCTTCAGCGCAGCATATCCCCACCGGACAGGGCGTGCTCGATATCACCGCGCAGATCGGTACCAAAGCCGTCCCGGGAGTCCCAAAAGCCGGTGCCGGCCAATCGGGTCAACCAATCCTCATCGTAACGCCAAGCCTCTCGGTAACGCGTCCGGAGTTTGGTGGCCAGTGGGTTGAGCCGGAACCCGGCGGAAAAGGACAACTTTTTCATCGCCTGATCCAGCACATCGAAGCGCAGGTTGGCGCCACTGGCACTGGTGGTCCCGGTAGTTGCGGCGGTGGGTAGCGGCACCTCTGAATCGGTCAGGCGACCCTCTTCGGTTCCCCCCTCGATCACCAGCCGGGCCTTGCGTTGCAACCGCGGCAGTTTCACCTGCAGGCGGAATTTCGGGTCGTAGGTTGTTTCACTGCGCGATTCGAACCGCAGATCTTGAATCAGACGCAGATGAACCACCGCATCGGTCTCCTCCGCATCCCGCTCATCCCCAAAGAAACGGTCGAACCAGTTGGCTCCTGCGTCGAGGGTCTCGCCGACGGGGCTAACCGCGAGCGCCAAACCCAGGGGAATCATGATTCCCATTACTCCAGCCGACGGTCTATCTTCTGCCTTCATTCACTGCGCCTTATCTATCCTGCCGTACAATGACCTTTGGCCTGTCGCCTGTCAAAGCGATGACTGCTCGTTTCCACCCGCAAGCTGTCGCAGCAATACCCGCTCTTCATTATACCGGATCCCAACCAACCCTGGTCCGTATTTGCCGCAACAGTGCTTCCGACGGCAGGCTTGAGGTACTCGCCACAAGGCAAAGTTCCTGTTCGCTTCGGGGAGGTTTATTCCGCTGCGTTTCGAAAAAGCAAATTACTATCCCGATATATGATGCAAAGAGGCAGCGTTGACCGCTGCCCCGGCTAATCATATTTGACTACATTCACATCACTCACTCAGGTAGTACCCCAGGATACCTCCCAGGACGAATGCTCCAAGCGCATCGTCGTAATAGTAGTGGTGCCTTGGATAGCGGTATGCCGGATATCCCCAATGGTGACGATTGCCTTTCCAATGCCGGTGATGCTGGGAATGACGGTGCCCCCTATGACGCAAGCGTTCATGCTTGCGTGGCCGCTCGGTATGATAGCTGTAGCCGCCGGTCTTGATCATGCCTGCTTTATCATTGGGTTCTGCTTCCGCGGTCAGCGGGGCTCCAAGGGACATCAGAATCAAAGTGGATGCCGAGAGTGCGGTAATCAGGCTCTTGTTGCGCATTTTTAACCTCCAGAAGAGCGATTGAATTCCTCTCCTACTGGTAACGATAACAAGGGGATACTGAACGAGAGCTTAATGATGTTTTTCGAAAGTGCCTTTAGCTGTAAAGCCATCCTGAAAAAATGAAGCGAGGCGTTTAACTCATCTGGTAGGGTGCGCTATGCGCACCAGAATAAGCAGTTACAGCAATCATGATGCGCATGGCACACCCTACGTTCTTCACATTTAGAGAAGCCATGCTTATGCTAACCATCACCACGAACTCCAAAACTAGAGTTTTTAGCTTGGCATCTCTAATAACTCTGACACCTCAAGTGAACCGCCAATATCAAGAAAAGGGCAAGCCTTTGCAATCGACAGCGCCGCCTCCATAGAGTCCGCTTCAATTATTGTGTAACCAGACATTGTCGTTGTGCCTCCAATGGTAACAGTGCCATCAGAGTTTACTGTGCTCGTATTCTTAAGCGGATTTGCAGGACTAACCGCTGAGTCGCCCAATGAAGTTAACCAATCCATATATTTCGAAAAATGTTGCTTACCTTCCTCTGGACTGGATGGTTGATCACCGCCTAGATAAACAATAACGTATTGAGGCATTTGCGCTTCTCCATTGTTGAAATTTAACTTTTACCGCACTTCAAAAAACACAACTTCGAAAATCTCCGGGAGGAGGGGCGAGACCCTCTTATCAAGATGATTCTTGGTCATACCTGGACATAATGTCCAGTAGTAGATTTCTCACCTAACTGGATACGCAAGATCAAGGGGGGTTGCGAATGGGTAGAGAAGCGTCCAATACCTATGCCAATTAGACAGAGGCTTTGGGTGAAAGTTAATTTGTCGGAATTATTTACACCTTGAAAATTAATTGAATTTGCCTTTCCGGCCACACTAACTAATTGAAATTAATATAAATCTATCCTTTAAGCTATCGATTTCCCCTCACCAATAGCCTCATGCAAAGAAGTAAAATCCTGTTTATTGTCGGATTTCTTTACAGGTTTGGAAAATCAGCCTGCTGGAATTTCCTTATGTCATTGTATTTAGTATGGATTTTATGCAGGCATAGTTGTTGCGTGATATTTTTCGGGGCTGCTGTTAATCATGCTTAAGTGGGCAATGTCAGTAGGTAATTGTAATTGATTCTCAGGAGGAACAAGGAAATGAATCGATTCTTAAAGTCAGCTCTTACAGTCGGCTGTGGTTTGGCCTTCCTTGCAGCCACATCTGCTCATGCCAGTTATATAGACTCTAATGGTCTTGAGTGGCGTGACCTCACAGACACTGCCGAAATCATACCCAATTCTTTGGATAGCGCATGTTGCGTATTCTGGTGATTCCGATC
>QFXE01000003.1 GCA_003349915.1 endosymbiont of Escarpia spicata | reverse complement strand
GTTGTATCCAAGGTCATCGAGTAATCGATGCATTAGTGTGCAGGGCCGGTTTGGCCGGCCCTGTTGTTAAGCGTTTCTAGGCCAGTGGCTCAATTGGTAGAGCAGCGGTCTCCAAAACCGCAGGTTGGGGGTTCGAGTCCCTCCTGGCCTGCCATTTTCAATCTGGCGCATCCAGGCAATTTGAACCTATGAACGCGAAGTCACAAGTCGAAGTCTCCAGCATGGATACGGTGAAGCTGCTAGCCGCAGTTGTGCTTATCGTTGCTGCCATTCTCGGCTTTTACTATTTCGATGACTATTCCCAGTTGCTACGGGTGCTGGGATTGCTGTTGGTTATCGGTGTCGCGACTTTTGTCGCTTATCAAACAGTCGTTGGTCGTACTGTCTGGCAGTTTGCGTCAGACGCCAAGATCGAAGTGCGAAAGGTGGTCTGGCCGAGTCGTCAGGAGACGGTGCAGACAACTTTGATCGTCTTCGTGATGGTCTTGATCATGGGCATCGTGCTCTGGCTGTTTGATATGATGTTGGGTGCGATTTTGCGCATGCTAACCGGATAAGAGGCGGGTTATATGTCCATGCGTTGGTATGTAGTACACGCCTACTCCGGCTTTGAAGCCCGCGTGCAGACTTCCCTGGCAGAGCGCATTGAGCGTTTTGGTATGGAAGATAAGTTCGGTGAGGTTTTGGTGCCTACCGAAGAGGTCGTTGAGATGCGTGCCGGTCAGCAGAGGAAGAGTGAGCGTAAGTTCTTCCCCGGTTACGTCCTGGTGCAGATGGAAATGACGGACGAGACTTGGCATCTGGTAAAGGATTGTCCCAAAGTGCTGGGTTTCATCGGCGGCACCGGCGATCGTCCAGCGCCGATCACCGACAAAGAGGCTGATGCCATTCTGCAGCGAGTGCAGGAAGGCGTCGAGAAGCCGCGTCCAAAGGTTCTGTTCGAACCCGGCGAAGTGGTGCGTGTCGTCGACGGGCCGTTCAACGATTTCAGTGGCGTGGTCGAGGAAGTCGATTACGAGAAGAGTCGCCTGAAAGTTTCCGTGCTGATCTTCGGTCGTTCCACCCCGGTGGATCTGGAGTTCGGGCAGGTAGAGAAGGGATAAAAGTAAGGGCTGAGGAATCAGGGCCGAGGGCCGAGGGAAGAAATTTTTCGCCTCGGCCCTCGGCCCTCGGCCCTATTTATTTTATGGGGAGTTTGGGTAACCAGTCCCAAGCGTTTGCACCCACAGTGAGGTAAATCATGGCTAAGAAGATCGAGGCTTTTATCAAGCTTCAGGTTCCCGCAGGGGAAGCGAACCCGAGTCCGCCGGTTGGTCCCGCCCTGGGACAGCATGGTGTGAATATCATGGAGTTCTGCAAGGCGTTCAATGCCAAGACCCAGAGTATGGAGAAGGGGATGCCCATCCCTGTGGTGATCACGGTCTATGCAGATCGTTCCTTCACCTTTATCACCAAAACACCGCCGGCATCCGTGTTGCTGAAAAAGGCAGCGGGTTTGAGCAAAGGCAGTCCCACTCCGAATACCGTCAAGGTGGGTACGGTGACCCGTGCGCAGCTTGAGGAGATAGCCACTGCCAAGATGGCTGATCTGACTGCGGCGAATATGGATGCGGCAGTACGGACCATCGCCGGTAGCGCCCGTCAGATGGGTCTTGATGTAGAAGGGGTGGAGTAAGTCATGGCTAAGTTGAGCAAGCGCGCGAAGGCGATTCGTGAAAAAGTTGAGGCCGGCAAGCTGTATGCTGTGGAAGAGGCTTTCGGTTTGCTGAAAGCGGTCTCTTCGGTGAAGTTTTCCGAGGCGGTTGATGTCAGCATAAATCTTGGCGTTGACCCCCGTAAGTCGGACCAGGTCGTACGTGGTTCCTCCGTATTGCCTCATGGTACCGGCAAGACCGTTCGTGTGGCGGTTTTTGCCCAAGGTGCGAACGCAGATGCGGCTACCGAAGCGGGTGCCGATATCGTGGGTTTTGAGGACCTTGCCGCCGATGTGAAAGCAGGCAAGATGGACTTCGATGTGGTTATCGCCAGCCCGGACGCAATGCGCGTTGTGGGCCAGTTGGGCCAGATCCTGGGTCCCCGTGGTCTGATGCCAAACCCGAAAGTGGGCACGGTTACGCCGAATGTGGCAGACGCGGTGAAAAACGCCAAAGCAGGTCAGGTGCGCTATCGTACCGACAAGGCTGGAATCATCCACTGCTCCATCGGCAAGATTGATTTCGAGCCACAGAAACTCAAAGAGAATCTGGAATTCTTGCTGGTGGACTTGGTCAAGGCCAAGCCCAGCGCAGCAAAGGGCGTCTTCTTGAAGAAAATCACCGCCTCCTCGACCATGGGTCCGGGATTGGTGGTCGATCAGGCGACCCTTTCCATCTAAATTTTGCATGATCAGGCGGTTCTGCCGCCGGGTCGATGCACAAAAGGCTTTGGGGCACCGGTTGTTGACCGGCGCCGTCAAAGACCGCAGGCGTCTCCATTCGTGGAGGCTTAATATTCGCCCGCGCAGACGGTGCACCCCGAATCAGGATTTTTCCTGAAGACGGTGCACGTTGGGATTCGATACCGATGGTATCGAAAGTGTAAACAGGGGCGGATATTCCGCTCCTCGTTGTCAATGAGGTGACGACTTTGGCACTCAATCTCGAACAGAAGAAAGCCATCGTCGCCGAAGTCAGTGACGTTGCGAGCAGTGCACTTTCCGCTGTAGCCGCTGAGTACCGGGGATTGACCGTAGAGCAGATGACCGTATTGCGCCGTGAAGCGCGCAATAACGGTGTCTATCTTCGTGTGGTCAAGAACTCCCTGGCCAAGCGAGCAGTGGAAGACACCGAATTTGCCTGCATGGCAGAAGGTTTTACGGGTCCTTTGGTCCTTGCCTTCTCGCAGGAAGATCCGGGTGCTGCAGCACGCGTCATTAAGGACTTTGCCAAGGGGCACGAGCAGCTCGTGGTGAAGTTGGTTTCCATCGGCGGCAAATTGCTGCAGCCGACGGATATCGACGCACTCGCGAAACTGCCGACTTACGACCAGTCTATCAGCATGCTGATGGCGGTCATGAAGGCTCCGGTGGAGAAGTTGGCACGCACCATGAAAGAGGTGCCTGGCAAACTGGTCCGGACTGTGGCGGCAATCAAAGACGCCAAAGAGGCGGCTTGATTCGGTTTTTCATTTTAATCATTTACGTGCAATTTAATATTCAGGAGTTAACCAATGGCCGTATCTAAAGAAGATATCCTTGAGGCTATTGCCGCGATGTCCGTAATGGACGTTGTCGAGCTGATCGAGGCTATGGAAGAGAAGTTCGGTGTGACCGCTGCTGCCGCTGTTGCAGCTGCCCCCGCCGCTGGTGGTGGCGAAGCCGCTGCTGCAGAAGAGCAGACCGAATTTAATGTTGTAATGACCTCTTTCGGTGGCAACAAGATTGCTGTCATCAAGGCTGTCCGCAGTCTTACAGGTCTGGGTCTGAAGGAAGCGAAGGCAGCCGTTGAAGGCGTACCTTCCGCCCTTAAGGAAGCTGTTTCCAAGGACGAGGCCGAAGAGGCCAAGAAGCTGCTTGAAGAGGCAGGCGCCGAAGTCGAGATCAAATAATTCTGTTCTCGACTGTCTGCAAGCAGTCATGGTCAGGGCTGGTGGCGTAACGTCACCGGCCCTTTCCCGCTTGTATGAAGTGAGGTCCATTTGGAGGGCCTCGACAGGATGTCGAATTAAATGAATTTTCGAGGTCCGGCCGGATGCCGGACTCTACAACGAACGCTTGAATCACCAAGCCTTTGACACTGAGGGACGGCAGCATGGCCTATTCTTTCACCGAGAAAAAGCGTATTCGTAAAGACTTTGGTAAGCGCCCCAGTATTCTGGATGTGCCCTTCCTGCTTGCGACGCAGATCAATTCATACCGCGATTTTCTGCAGGACGGTGTGCCCGTCGCTGCGCGCAGTGATGTTGGCTTGCATGCGGCATTCAAGTCGGTACTGCCGATCACCAGTTATTCTGGTAACGCAATACTCGAATATGTGAACTACCGTCTCGGCGAGCCCGTCTTTGATGTGCGTGAGTGCCAGCTGCGGGGCACGACCTATGCAGCGCCGCTGCGTGTATTGGTGCGGCTGGTTATCTATGACAAGGAGGCTCCTGCGGGCTCCAAGGTCGTCAAGGATATCCGCGAGCAGGAAGTCTACATGGGCGAACTGCCGCTCATGACCGACACCGGTACCTTTGTGATCAATGGTACCGAGCGTGTCATCGTCTCGCAGCTGCATCGCTCTCCCGGTGTCTTTTTCGATCATGATAAAGGCAAGACCCACTCCTCAGGAAAGCTGCTCTTTTCTGCGCGAGTCATTCCTTATCGTGGTTCCTGGCTCGACTTCGAGTTCGATCCCAAGGACAACGTCTTTGTGCGTATCGACCGCCGCCGCAAACTGCCGGCCACCATTTTGTTGCGAGCGCTGGGTTACAATAGCGATCAGATTCTCGAAATGTTTTTCGAGACCGATCGGTTCTCCATGACCAAGCGCACTCTGAAGGTGGATTTGGTGCCGGAGCGTCTGCGTGGCGAGGTCGTGACCTTCGATATCAAGAGTGGTGACGAGGTGATTGTTGAGGCGGGTCGCCGCATCACTGCGCGCCACATCCGCCAGTTGGAAAAGGCGGGTGTCAAAAAACTTGATGTGCCCCGCGAGTATCTCTACGGCAAAGTGTTGGCGCACAGCATCGTGGATAAAGAGACCGGTGAACTGCTCGCCGAGGGGAATGCCGAGCTGACCGAAGGGCTGGTCGAGCAGCTTACCGAGAAAGGCGTGAAGAAATTTGCAACGCTCTTCACCAACGATCTCGACCACGGTCCCTTCCTCTCCGATACCTTGCGTATCGACGCCACCACCAATGAGTTGGAGGCGCAGGTGGAGATCTACCGCATGATGCGTCCGGGTGAGCCGCCTACCAAGGATGCGGCCCAGAACCTGTTCAAAAACCTGTTTTTTACTTCCGACCGCTACGATCTTTCTGCGGTAGGTCGCATGAAATTCAATCGGCGTCTCAGACGCGAAGACGAGGTCGGTGAGGGAATTCTCTCGAAAGAGGATATTGTCGATGTCCTTAGAGAACTGATCGATATTCGCAACGGCAACGGCATAGTCGACGACATCGACCACTTGGGCAATCGCCGTATTCGCTGTGTCGGTGAGATGGCGGAAAACCAGTTCCGCGTTGGCCTGGTGCGCGTCGAGCGCGCTGTGAAGGAGCGCCTGACCCAGGCTGAGTCCGAAGGTTTGATGCCGCAAGAGCTGATCAATGCCAAACCGGTCTCTGCCGCCATCAAGGAGTTCTTTGGTTCAAGCCAGCTCTCCCAGTTCATGGATCAGAACAACCCGCTCTCCGAGATCACTCACAAGCGGCGTGTCTCTGCGCTCGGCCCGGGCGGTCTTGCCCGTGAACGCGCCGGTTTCGAGGTGCGTGACGTACATCCAACCCATTACGGTCGAGTCTGCCCCATCGAGACCCCTGAAGGGCCCAACATCGGCCTGATCAACTCGCTGGCGGTCTACTCCCGCACCAACCGTTTCGGTTTCCTCGAGACACCTTACCGCAAGGTGACGGATGGCAAGGTAACGGATCAGATCGACTACCTCTCCGCAATCGAAGAGGGGCGTTTTGTCATCGCCCAGGCAAGTGCCACGACAGATGCCGATGGAAAGCTGACCGATGAGCTGATCTCCTCCAGGTTTCAGAATGAGTTCACCCTCTCCTCGCCGGAGAAGGTGGAATACATCGACGTTTCGCCGAAACAGATTGTTTCAGTGGCAGCCTCCATGATCCCGTTCCTGGAGCATGATGATGCCAACCGCGCCCTGATGGGTTCCAACATGCAGCGCCAGGCCGTGCCGACCCTGCGGGCCGAGAAGCCTCTGGTGGGTACAGGCATGGAGCGCACCGTGGCGGTGGACTCCGGTGTAACCGTGGTGGCCAAGCGTGGTGGTGAAATTGAATCCGTGGATGCGGCCCGTATTGTGGTACGGGTCAACGATGATGAGACGGAAGCAGGCGAGCCGGGTGTGGATATCTACAACCTGACCAAGTACACCCGTTCCAACCAGAATACCTGTATCAATCAGCGGCCGCTGGCGAATGTGGGTAACGTTATCGCGCGCGGCGACGTGCTGGCAGACGGTCCCTCCACCGACATGGGTGAGCTGGCGCTGGGCCAGAACCTGCGCATCGCCTTCATGCCATGGAACGGATATAACTTTGAGGATTCCATTCTCATCTCTGAGCGGGTTGTCGAGGAGGATCGTTTTACCTCCATTCACATCGAAGAGATGACCTGCATGGCCCGCGATACCAAGCTGGGCTCGGAAGAGATCACAGGGGATATCCCGAATGTTGGTGAGTCTGCGCTCTCCAAACTCGATGAGTCCGGTATTGTCTATATCGGTGCCGAGGTGAAAGAGGGCGACATTCTGGTGGGCAAGGTCACGCCAAAGGGCGAGACCCAGCTCACTCCAGAAGAGAAGTTGTTGCGCGCTATCTTTGGTGAGAAGGCTTCCGACGTAAAGGATACCTCTCTGCGCATTAAGTCAGGCGTTGTTGGAACGGTTATCGATGTCCAGGTCTTCACGCGCGACGGCGTTGATAAGGATGCCCGTGCGCTGCAGATCGAAGATGTCGAGATGGATCGTGTGCGTAAGGATTTGGACGACCAGCTGCGCATAATGGAAGACGATACCTTCCAGCGTGTCGAGAAGATGCTGATCGGCAAGATTGCGGATGGTGGTCCAGGGGGTATCAAGGCCGGTGGCAAGATCACCAAGACCTACCTCACCGACTTGGAGCGTGACAAGTGGTTGGAGATCCGTCTGCGCAAAGAGGAGGCTGCCACTCAACTGGAAGCCATCGCAGCTCAGATCAAACAGCAACGCGAGGCGTTCCGCGAAAAATTCGAGGAGAAGAAGCGCAAGCTGACCTCAGGTGACGACCTCGCTCCCGGTGTGCTCAAGATGGTCAAGGTCTATGTGGCGGTGAAGCGCCGCGTCCAGCCGGGCGACAAGATGGCCGGCCGCCACGGTAACAAGGGTGTTATCTCCATGATCGTGCCGGTCGAGGATATGCCCTTTGACGAGCATGGCGAACCGGTGGATATCGTACTCAACCCGCTCGGCGTGCCTTCACGTATGAATGTGGGGCAGGTGCTGGAGACTCATCTGGGTTTTGCCGCCAAGGGTGTTGGGCGCAAAATTGGTGCGCTGTTACAGGCCAATTCGAAAGTTTCGGAACTGCGGGGCTTTCTCGATAAGGTCTATAACACAAGTGGCAAGCCGGAAGATATTGACTCCCTCAACGACGACGAGGTGATCGAGCTGTGCAGGAATCTGCGCGGTGGCGTGCCCATGGCGACCCCGGTCTTCGATGGTGCCGAGGAGTCCGAGATCAAGCGCATGCTGGAGCTGGGTGGACTCTCTGATACCGGTCAGTGCTCCCTCTTTGATGGGCGCACCGGGGAGAATTTCGAGCGCCCTGTGACCGTGGGTTACATGTACATGCTGAAACTGAATCACCTGGTCGACGACAAGATGCATGCCCGCTCCACTGGACCCTACAGCCTGGTTACCCAGCAGCCGTTGGGTGGTAAGGCGCAGTTCGGTGGCCAGCGCTTCGGTGAGATGGAGGTCTGGGCGCTGGAGGCCTATGGCGCAGCCTACACCCTGCAGGAGATGCTCACCGTCAAGTCGGACGACGTCAACGGACGTACCCGTATGTACAAAAACATCGTCGATGGCGACCATCGCATGGAGGCCGGTATGCCCGAGTCCTTCAACGTGTTGGTCAAGGAGATTCGCTCTCTTGCCATCAATATCGAATTGGAACAGGAATAAAGGGGAGACAGTACCTTGAAAGATCTTCTGAACATTCTGAAGCAGCAGGGACAGTCCGAGGAATTCGATGCGATTCGCATCGGTCTGGCATCCCCCGACATGATTCGCTCCTGGTCCTACGGCGAGGTAAAGAAGCCTGAGACCATCAACTACCGTACCTTCAAACCGGAACGGGATGGCCTTTTCTGCGCCAAGATTTTTGGCCCTACCAGTGACTACGAGTGCCTCTGCGGCAAATACAAACGCCTCAAACATCGTGGCGTGGTTTGCGAGAAATGCGGCGTAGAAGTGACGCTGGCCAAGGTGCGCCGTGAGCGCATGGGCCACATCGAGCTGGCCAGCCCGGTGGCGCACATCTGGTTTCTGAAATCCCTGCCTTCCCGCATTGGTCTGTTGTTGGACATGACTCTGCGCTCCATTGAGCGGGTGCTCTATTTCGAGTCCTTCGTGGTGGTAGACCCCGGCATGACTCCCCTGGAGCGCAACCAGCTGCTCACCGATGAGCAGTACCTGGAGGCGATCGAGGAGAACGGTGATGAATTCGACGCCCGCATGGGGGCCGAAGCTGTTTACGAGCTGTTGAAAAGCATCGATATTCCGGAGGAGATCAAACGCCTGCGTGAAGATATCGAAGGCACAAACTCTGAAACCAAGATCAAGAAGTTCACCAAACGGCTGAAGCTGCTGGATTCTCTGAATAATTCCGGCAACCGTCCTGAGTGGATGGTGATGGCCGTGCTGCCGGGATTGCCGCCGGAGCTACGGCCCCTGGTGCCCCTGGATGGCGGTCGTTTTGCCACCTCCGATCTGAATGATCTCTACCGCCGGGTGATCAATCGTAATAATCGCCTCAAACGCCTGTTGGATCTCAATGCGCCGGATATCATCGTGCGCAACGAGAAACGCATGTTGCAGGAGGCGGTGGATGCACTGCTGGACAACGGTCGGCGTGGGCGCGCCATTACCGGCACCAACCGCCGTCCGCTGAAGTCTCTGGCTGACATGATCAAAGGCAAGCAGGGCCGCTTCCGCCAGAACCTGTTGGGTAAGCGTGTCGACTACTCCGGTCGTTCCGTTATCGTTGTTGGCCCGACCCTGAAACTGCATCAGTGCGGTCTGCCGAAAAAGATGGCGCTGGAGCTGTTCAAGCCCTTCATCTTTTCCAAGCTGCAGTTGCGCGGTCTGGCAACGACCATCAAGGCGGCCAAGAAACTGGTGGAGCGTGGTACCAGTGAAGTTTGGGATATCCTCGAAGAGGTCATCCGCGAGCATCCTGTGATGCTCAACCGCGCACCGACCCTGCATCGTCTCGGCATCCAGGCTTTTGAGCCTGTGTTGATCGAGGGTAAGGCGATCCAGCTACATCCGTTGGTCTGTACCGCTTTCAACGCCGACTTCGATGGTGACCAGATGGCGGTGCATGTACCGCTCTCCCTGGAAGCTCAGCTGGAAGCGCGCAGTCTGATGATGGCCACCAACAATATCCTCTCCCCGGCGAACGGTGATCCGATCATCGTGCCCTCCCAGGATGTGGTGTTGGGTCTCTACTTCATGACCCGTGACCGGGTCAACGCCAAGGGTGAAGGCATGGCCTTCTCCGACGTGGCTGAGGCGAAACGTGCCCACGAGTCCGGATTCGCGGATCTGCAGGCAAAGGTTAAGGTTCGCATCCGTGAAGTCATCAAAGGTGACGATGGCTCAATGACCGAGGAGATGCGTGTGGTGGATACCACAATAGGCCGCACCATCGTCTATGAGATCGTGCCGGATGGTCTGCCCTTCTCGCTGGTGGACCAGGCGATGGGTAAAAGGGTGATCTCCAGCCTGATCAATGCCTGTTATCGCAGGCTTGGGTTGAAGGATACAGTGGTCTTTGCCGACCAGTTGATGTACATGGGTTTTCGTTATGCCACCCGTGCTGCGGTCTCTTTCTGCTCCAACGACATGGTCGTGCCGGAAGAGAAAGGGGAGATCCTTGCCCGGGCGGAATCTGAGGTCAAGGAGATCGAAAATCAGTATATCTCCGGTCTTGTTACCAATGGTGAGCGTTACAACAAGGTGGTGGATATCTGGTCGCACACCAACGATCAGGTTGCCAAGGCGATGATGTCGAAGCTTGGCAAGGAGATCGTTACTGACCGCGACGGCAAGAAGGTAGAACAGGACTCCTTCAACTCCGTCTATATGATGGCTGATTCCGGAGCGCGTGGTAGTGCTGCCCAGATTCGTCAGCTTGCCGGTATGCGTGGTCTGATGGCCAAGCCAGACGGCTCCATCATCGAAACGCCCATCACCGCAAACTTTCGCGAAGGTCTTGACGTACTGCAGTACTTCATCTCCACCCACGGTGCTCGCAAGGGTCTCGCGGATACGGCACTGAAGACTGCGAACTCCGGTTACCTGACCCGTCGCCTGGTGGATGTTGCCCAGGACATGGTGGTGCTGGAAGACGATTGTGGCACCGAAAACGGTCTGCTGATGCAGCCCATCATCGAAGGTGGTGATGTGGTTGAGCCGCTACGTGAACGTATCCTTGGTCGAGTGACGGCGCAAGATGTTCATAGGCCCGGCACCGATGAGGTGGTCTGCGGTGCAGGTACGCTGCTGGATGAGGATTGGGTTGATCAGTTGGAATCCGTTGGTGTCGACCTGGTGCATGTCCGCTCCGCGATTACCTGCGATGCCAAACAGGGTGTCTGCAAACGGTGTTACGGACGCGACCTGGCCCGAGGTCATGAGGTGAACGAGGGTGAGGCTGTGGGTGTTATTGCTGCGCAGTCGATCGGTGAACCCGGCACTCAGCTCACCATGCGTACCTTCCATATCGGTGGTGCGGCCTCCCGTTCCGCAGCGGTGAACAGTATTCAGGTGAAGGCGGGCGGTACCGCTCATCTGCACAACATTAAGACTGTCAAACACAGCGCTGGTCATCTGGTGGCCACCTCCCGTTCCGGTGAGTTGACGGTAGTCGATGACGTGGGCCGCGAGCGTGAGCGCTACAAGGTGCCATACGGCGCTACCCTGCAGGTCGAAGATGGGGTCGCGGTCGAGGGTGGCCAGATCGTCGCCAACTGGGATCCCCATACCCACCCGGTTATTACCGAGGTGGAGGGTACCCTGGTATTCGTCGATTTTGTGGACGGCGTGACCGTGCAGAGCAAAGTGGACGAGGTGACCGGTCTCAGCTCGCTGGAGATTATCGATCCCAAGCAGCGTCCCGCTGCCGGTAAGGATATTCGTCCAATGGTAAAACTGGTGGATGCGGACGGCGGGGATCTGAATATCGCCGGTACCGACATTCCCGCTCACTACTTCCTGCCGGCGTTGGCAGTGGTCAACGTGGCGGATGGCGCTACTGTTGGCGTTGGTGACGTGGTGGCTCGTATCCCGCAGGAGTCTTCGAAGACTCGTGACATCACGGGTGGTCTGCCCCGCGTGGCTGACCTTTTCGAGGCGCGTAAGCCGAAAGATCCGGCGATCCTGGCCGAAGCGACCGGAACGGTCAGTTTTGGCAAAGACACCAAGGGCAAGCAGCGCCTGGTGATCACCGACTCTGAAGGTGAGCACCATGAGGAACTGATACCCAAGTGGCGTCACGTCAATGTATTCGAGGGCGAGCACGTCGAACGGGGTGAAATGATCTCCGATGGTGAGCTCAATTCCCACGACATCCTCAGGCTGATTGGGGTGACTGAGCTGGCGGAGTACCTGGTGAAGGAGATTCAGGATGTTTATCGTCTCCAGGGTGTGAAGATCAACGACAAACACATCGAGGTGATCATCCGCCAGATGCTGCGCAAGGTTGAAGTCACCAATGCCGGGGACGGCAGCTTTCTTCGTGGTGAGCAGGCCGAAAAGGCGACGCTTCTTGAAGAGAATGAACGTCTGCGGGCCGAGGGCAAGCATCCAGCGCTCTATGTGCCACTGTTGTTGGGTATTACCAAAGCCTCTCTTGCTACCGAGTCATTCATCTCTGCGGCCTCTTTCCAGGAGACCACGAGGGTACTGACGGAAGCGGCAGTTCGAGGGCTCTCCGATTCTCTGAACGGACTCAAAGAGAACGTTATCGTCGGGCGTTTGATTCCGGCAGGAACCGGTCTCTCCTACCACAATGAACGTCGCCGCAAACGTCAGGAAGAGCTGGCGGATGCAGACGGGAAAGTGGAACTGGTGGCGGAAGATGTCGAACAGGCCTTCAAGGAGGCATTGAACGCGCCAGAGGGGGAATAATCCCTCAAACATTAAGGTAAGGTGTTGAGATCGGCAGATACCCGCGCAGCTGCAGAGCGCATGGGTATTTGCCGGTTTTTATAAAGCTTTTCTTGACATCCTTATGTGGTGGGCATAGAATGCGCGCTCTTTGACATACCGGCACTTAGTTGGTCTGTCACTATCTGTTGCTCCGTACGGTCCATTACTGGTCAGGTGGAGCAAATGTATTGCCAGAGAAATCGACGCTTATCGGCGCAAGCTTTTGCCTTGCGGTATCCGGTTGGGTCTCGGCTTCTCTAAATTTTTATAAGTTTGACAAACATCGCGTCTCTGGAGACGGAATAGATGGCAACGATTAACCAGCTGGTGCGTAAGCCCAGGAAGCGTAAACCTCAAAAGAGCAATGTGCCGGCGCTCGACGCTTGCCCACAGAGACGAGGCGTATGTACCCGTGTGTACACGACTACGCCGAAAAAACCGAACTCGGCACTGCGAAAGGTTGCCCGCGTCAGGCTGACAAACGGTTTTGAGGTTACCACTTATATTGGTGGTGAGGGCCATAGCCTCCAGGAGCACTCGGTAATTCTGATTCGCGGTGGTCGCGTAAAGGATCTTCCCGGTGTTCGTTACCACGTAGTGCGCGGCAGTCTGGATACCTCAGGTGTCGAGAGTCGCCGTCAAGGTCGTTCCAAGTATGGCGCCAAGCGGCCCAAAAGCTAACAGCGCACAGGATTGAGATAGAGCTATGCCTAGAAGACGAGTAGCATCCCGCCGGGAAACCCTGCCGGATCCCAAGTTTGGAAGTGAACTGCTTGCCAAGTTCATCAATATGGTGATGGTCGACGGTAAGAAGTCCGTGGCCGAAAAGATCCTTTACGTTGCTTTGGATCAGATGTCACAGAAGCGTAGTGGTGAGCCGTTGGATATGCTTGAAACCGCGCTGGATAATGTTCGGCCGGTTGTTGAGGTTAAGTCCCGTCGAGTGGGTGGTGCGACCTATCAGGTGCCGGTTGAAGTGCGCCCGGTTCGCCGTAACTCCTTGGCGATGCGCTGGTTGATCGAGGCGGCACGCAAGCGGAGTGAGAAGTCGATGGCGCAGCGCCTGGCAGGTGAGCTTCTGGACGCTTCTGAGAATAAAGGGTCGGCTGTGAAGAAGCGCGATGATACTCATCGCATGGCAGAGGCGAACAAGGCTTTCTCCCACTACCGTTGGTAGGTGGCAGGTTATTCGGCTCTATTTAGAAGCAGCTCTTTAAAATGGCACGCAAGACACCAATCGAGCGCTACCGGAATATCGGTATCATGGCGCACATTGATGCCGGTAAGACGACAACCACCGAACGCGTGCTCTATTACACAGGTGTTTCTCACAAGATCGGAGAGGTTCATGATGGTGCTGCCACCATGGACTGGATGGAACAGGAACAGGAACGCGGCATAACAATTACGTCCGCTGCAACGACCTGCTTCTGGAGCGGTATGGCTAAGCAGTTTGCTGAGCACCGCCTGAATATCATTGATACACCTGGGCATGTTGATTTCACGATTGAAGTCGAGCGTTCCCTGCGAGTGCTGGATGGTGCAGTGTTCGTGCTTTGCGCAGTTGGTGGTGTGGAGCCGCAGTCTGAGACTGTTTGGCGTCAGGCCAACAAGTACCACGTCCCGCGGATGGCGTTCGTCAATAAGATGGATCGCATGGGGGCGGACTTCTTTCGGGTGGTCGAGCAGTTGCAGGAGCGCTTGGGCGCAAATGCTGTGCCGATCCAGGTGCCGGTAGGCGCCGAAGAGGGTTTTCAGGGAATTGTTGACCTCATCAAGATGAAGTCAGTGGTTTGGTCGGAAGAAAACATGGGTGTTGATTTCACCTATGAGGATATCCCGGCCGATCTCGTTGATACCTGCAACGAGTGGCGCGAGCGCATGGTTGAAGCCGCTGCCGAGGGCAGTGATAAGATAATGGAGAAGTATCTCGAAGAGGGTGACCTCTCCGAGGAAGAGATACTGGAAGGGCTGAGAGTACGTACGCTGAGTCTTGAGATTGTTCCAGTGACCTGCGGGTCGGCCTTTAAGAATAAAGGTGTGCAGGCGGTACTGGACAAGGTTATTGAGTTGATGCCTTCGCCTGTCGATGTGCTGGCTATCACCGGTGTTTTGGATGACGCGGATGGTACCGAGGCTGAGCGTAAGGCGTCTGATGATGCGCCGTTTGCAGCATTGGCATTCAAGATTGCCACCGACCCTTTTGTGGGTACGTTGACATTCTTCAGGGCCTACTCGGGTGTTTTGAGGTCCGGCGATACGATCTTTAATCCGGTAAAAGGCAAGAAGGAACGAATCGGCCGCATCTTGCAGATGCATGCCAACTCCAGGGAGGAGATCAAGGAGGTGTGTGCAGGCGATATCGCGGCGGCGGTCGGTCTCAAGCAAGTCACGACGGGTGAGACGCTTTGCGCACTGGATCAGCCGATTACGCTGGAGCGCATGGAGTTCCCGGAGCCGGTTATAGCGGTTGCGGTTGAGCCGAGGACAAAGGCCGATCAGGAAAAGATGGGTGTTGCTCTCTCGAAGTTGGCGAAGGAGGATCCCTCGTTTCGCGTAACGACGGACGAAGAGTCGGGGCAGACGATCATCGCCGGAATGGGCGAACTGCATCTGGATATCATCGTTGACCGGATGAAGCGGGAGTTTCATGTCGAAGCGAATGTAGGGGCACCGCAGGTGGCCTACCGCGAGACCATCCGGGTTAAGGTCGAGCAGGAAGGAAAGTTTGTGCGTCAATCAGGTGGTCGCGGACAGTATGGTCACGTCTACCTGCGCATCGAGCCACAGGAGTCCGGTGCGGGTTACGAGTTTGTTAATGAGGTTGTGGGCGGCGCAGTGCCGCGTGAGTACATCCCCGCAGTGGACAAGGGTGTTCAGGAAGCGATGCAGGGTGGTGTAATTGCCGGCTATCCCATGGTGGATGTGAAGGTCACTCTGTATGACGGTTCATATCATGACGTTGACTCGAATGAGATGGCGTTCAAGGTCGCAGGGTCCATGTGTTTCAAAGAGGGCGCCTCGAAGGCCAGGCCGGTTCTGCTGGAACCGAAAATGAAGGTCGAGGTGGTTACGCCCGAAGAGTACATGGGTGATGTTATGGGTGATCTAAACAGTCGCCGTGGCATCGTGCAGGGGATGGATGATTCACCTGCAGGTAGACAGATTAAGGCTGAGGTTCCGCTATCCGAGATGTTCGGTTATGCAACAGACCTGCGTTCGGCGACGCAGGGTCGTGCCACCTACAGCATGGAATTCGCCAAGTATTCGGAAGTGCCGGCAAATATTGTCGACGCTATCAACAAGAAACAGTAATCGGGTATAGGGGTAGCTACTGTGTCCAAGGAAAAATTCGAACGTACAAAACCGCACGTCAATGTGGGAACCATTGGTCACGTTGATCATGGCAAGACCACTTTGACGGCAGCGATCACGCTGGTGCAGGCAAAGAAGTTCGGCGGTGAGCAGAAGGCCTTCGATCAGATCGATAATGCTCCGGAAGAGCGTGAGCGTGGTATCACCATCGCCACCTCCCACGTTGAGTATGAGTCTGATAACCGTCACTATGCGCACGTTGACTGCCCGGGACATGCTGACTACGTAAAGAATATG
>QFXE01000020.1 GCA_003349915.1 endosymbiont of Escarpia spicata | reverse complement strand
GCCGCCGTCAGCACCAAAGTAGGCCACGGAGTACTCGTCTGCCCAAGCCGGATTGCCAGCGCCATCGTTTTCCCAGAAGGCGTTGAAATCGCCTTTTTCAGTGACGCCTGTGGAGATCCAGACATTGGGATCGGTATTCAGATCGGCGTCGTTGTCGATCAGAGCCCAGGAAGCCCATTCAGCGCCGTCGAATTCGTAGAGCGCCGCTGATGCGGAGCCGGCAATCAGCGCAGTGCTGCAGATGACGCCTGTAATGATATTTTTAATGTTCATCTATAATCTCGCTTTATTTATTTTTGAGTAGTCACAAAATGTTGCAAATGGTTAGATGCAGTTCCCGTGCCAGTCTTTCTAACGCTTTGTTTTTCAATATAATTAAAGAACATCGTGAATTTTTATTACAATTGACTGTAAAAAGACCCGACAGAACAGCATAATAAATCTGCCCACCTGATGTTGTTCTATCTTATTGTTAATTAAGTGATTTATGGCGTTGGCAGGCAAGCTGCTCTGGTGCAGTAACTATTTCTGTGAGCCAGTTCCGTAACAGGGTGTTAAAAATTCCGACAGATAGAAAAATTCGGATCAATTTTGCTGATGGAAGATGGGAATCAACTGTTAAGTAGTGCCTGAGCGCCGGCAATCTGGTCGGCGGCATTTTCCAGAATCTGGATGCTCAGTTCAGGAGTGAGATCACCGATATCGAGTTTTTGGAATGCAGGCACCCTGTCGAGTGTCGGCAGGGTTTTCATTTCCGGCGTGCCAATGTAACTATGAAGTTGCGCGACAATCACCAGATCGGTGTAGTCAGCTTCTTCCGGGTGATCTCTGGTCCAATCCTCCGCCTCTCTGGTAACGGCGACCAGATCCTCAAGGAAACCCCATGCATCCAGGATGTGGCATCCGATCACTCCGCGCATATCTTTCATCACCAGTTCCAACTGATGCTCGTTGTTGGCAATTTCGGGAAAATTCTCTGCGTAACTCAGGATGGCCACTTCACCTATGTCGTGCAGAAGTCCCGCCAGCAATGCGTGCTCCGGATTGAAGCGTCGTGAAAGTTTGGCCAATACGAAGCAGATGCCAGCCACATGGGTACTGTGTTTCCATAGTTTACGCATCTCGTCCTGCAGCACTTTGGAGTGCGCTTTGAAGAGTTCGCGCAAGGCAAAGGTGAGAACCAGCTTGTGCGTGGTGGTGTTTCCCAGGCGGATGATGGCGGCAGTGCAGCTGGCGGAGGGCGACAGGCCGGCATAGAGTGCACTGTTCGCTGCGCGGATCAGTTTTGTGGTGATAACCGGATCGGTCTGGATTATCTTGGCCAGGTGCTCGGCATCGGTATCCTCGTCTTCGATGGCGCGCCCGACTTTGATGGCAACATCGGGCAGACTGGGAAGGATCAGCCGGTCGTTTTGCAGATCCGCCAGCAATGCCTGGGAGAGCCTGTTTTCTGTTTCGTCTTTTTCGTATTGACCGTTGAGGGAGGCGAGCTCTTCACTTGCCAGGGTTTCAAGGCTGTCATTGGTCAAGCCGTCCAGGAGACGGTTGTCGATGAGAAAATATACGATAGGTGTAACTACCGTGACATCATACTGCCTGGGAATCAGATGAGCGATCGGGTTCATCGCCTGAACGGAACCGGCTTCGATCTCAGAGGCGTGGCCATCGGCGGTTTCCAATTTTACCCGGCCTTTTAGCAGATAGAGGCTGAAGGCGTCCCTGGACCCCATCGAAAGGAGTTTCTTGCCACGGACCTCTGTTCGTAGATGGAGTGCATGAGAAAGCAGCTTCAGCTGATCTTCACTTAGCCCCTCCAAGGGATGGAGCTTGGCAAGAACTTCGGCTGGCGGATGTTGGCCGGTTACTGCCATGGCTTCGTGTCGGCTGTTAAGCTCAGCAGCCGCACTTGGGTGCCGGTTGCTGGTGGAGTTGCAGGGTTCCGACAAGCCGGTCCACAGAGGGCAGTTCGTGCCGATTTAGATACGCCTCAATGCCGTTATTGATCTTGCTGCAGATCAACGGGTCGTAGAAGAGCGCTGTACCTATACCTATGGCGCTGGCCCCGGCGATGATGAATTCAATGGCGTCTTCCGGCGTGGTGATACCGCCCTGCCCGATAATCGGGATATTGTGACCCCGGCAGACCTGATAGACCTGGTGAACCTTGAGCAGTGCGACAGGTTTGATGGCGGGGCCGGAGAGTCCGCCCTGGTTGTTGCCGATGACTGGTGTGCGGCTTTCGATGTCGATGGCCATGCCCATCAGGGTGTTGATCACCGAGAAGGCGTCGCTGCCGGCCTCTATGCAGCCTTTTGCGTTGCCGGCGATGTCGGTCTGATTGGGGGAGAGCTTGGTGATCAGTGGTTTGTTGGTGGCCTTGCGGCAGGCCTCCACCACTCGGGCGGACATGGCGGGATCGTTGCCGAAGGCGACGCCGCCCTCCTTTACGTTGGGACAGGAGATGTTGATCTCCATGGCGTCGATGGGGGAGTCATCGAAGCGCCGCGTGACCTCGTGATACTCTTCCACCGAAGAGCCTGAGACATTGGCGATGAAGCGGGTTTCGCTGAAGTCGAGAGAGGGCAGGATCTCATTCACCACCTTGTCCACCCCAGGGTTTTGCAGGCCGATGGCGTTGAGCATACCTGCCGGCGTCTCGTAGACCCGGTGAGGCCGGTTGCCTGGGCGGGGCTCCAGGGTCGTCCCCTTGAGGCAGACTGCACCAGCGTCGCTGTTGCTAAAACCTTTGACTCGCGTGTACTCTTCGCCAAAACCGACACAGCCGGAGAGCAGCACGATTGGGGTGCTGAAGGGCATGCCGCAGAATTCTATCGCCAGGGGGGATGGGTCAGTTTGGGTCATCGTCACTTGCATCTGTTTCTAACTTGAGGTCACACGGAGCAGAATGTTCCACATTGTTCTATACGAACCGGAGATTCCACCAAATACCGGTAATATCATACGCCTCTGTGCAAATAGCGGTAGCCATTTGCATCTGATCCACCCGCTGGGTTTCGAACTCGACGACAAACGCCTGCGCCGGGCCGGACTCGATTACCATGAGTGGGCGGAGTTGCAGGAGCACGCCTCGCTGCAGGCCTTCCTGCAGAAGGTTGCTCCAAGCCGTCTTTTTGCCTGTACAACCAAGGGTAGGCGTGCCTACGCCGATGTCGGGTTTGCACCGGGAGATGCCCTGCTCTTTGGACCGGAAAGTCGCGGCCTGCCCCAGCCACTGCTGGATGAACTGGACGATTCAAACCTGTTGCGTATCCCGATGCAACCGCAAAATCGCAGTCTCAATCTCTCCAACGCTGTTGCCATTATCCTCTACGAGGCTTGGCGGCAACAGGATTTTGACGGTGCTGTTTAGTTGTTCAGAGGTGTTTAATGCATCTTGGTAGGGTGCGCCGTGCGCACCGGAATAAGCAGTTACAGCAGTCATGGTGCGCAGGTTGCACCCTACGCTCAAACCTTCACCGCGTTTTCAGGAGCGAACTGGCTAGTCTTCAGCCCTCTGGCGCCGGTCGAGCAGGCTGTGAACCGCCTCCTTCGGCGGCAAACCTTCATAGAGCACCTTGTAGACCTGCTCCGAGATCGGCATTTCAACGCCCATCTTGTGGGCAAGCTGGTAGACCTCGGAGGCGGTCTGTACACCCTCCACTTCCTGGCCGATCTCCTCTTTTGCCTGCGCGATGGTCAGGCCACGGGCGAGGGCAAGCCCCATGCGCCGATTGCGCGATTGGTTGTCGGTGCAGGTGAGTACTAGGTCGCCGAGGCCAGCCAGTCCCATGAAGGTTTCCGTCTTGCCCCCGAGGGACTGGCCAAGCCGCATGACCTCTGCGAGACCGCGGGTAATCAGTGCGGCACGGGTGTTGGCGCCGAAACCTAGACCGTCCGCAATGCCGGCGGCAATGGCCAATACATTCTTGCTGGCGCCGCCGACCTGTACGCCGGTAATGTCGTGACTGGTGTAGGCGCGAAACCAGGATGCGTGCAGATAGGCGGCGACTCTCTCTGCATGGGCGCTGGATTCCGAAGCGACGGTGACCGCTGTGGGCAGGCCGCGGGCGACTTCGCCGGCAAAGGTGGGGCCAGAGATGACCGCAAGTTCCGGACGTTGCAGGATGTCGCTGGCGACATCGGAGAGCAGGCGCTGGGTGCCGGGCTCGAATCCTTTGGTTGCCCAGGAGACGCCGACGCCAGGCGCCAGCAGTGGGGCAATGGTCTGTACAACACTACTAAAGGCATGGCTTGGCACAGCCACCAGCACTTCTGATACCCCGGACAGCGTCTTGTCGAGATCGGTTTCCGGTCTCAGAGATTCCGGGAATGGAATGTCGGGCAGAAACTGGTGGTTCTGGCGATCCTGCTGCAGGCGTTCGATCTCCTCTGGGAGGTGTCCCCAGAGTCGCACATCGTACTGATTGTGGCTGAGCAGAATAGCCAGGGCTGTGCCCCAGGACCCTGCTCCCAGTACGGCGATGGAGGTGTCAGATGGCTTAATGGGTCTGGCCACTGTCGTTTTCCGCCACTTTTTTCGCCTGTTCCTGCTGGTGCTGGGCATAGAGGGCATCAAAATTGACAGGCTGCAGTATCATCTGCGGGAAACTGCCCTTGGTAACCATGTCGGAGATCGCTTCACGCACATAGGGGAAGAGCAGATTGGGGCAGTAAGAGCCGACAACCGCGCCCATCTCCTGATCCGAAAAGCCGCTTATGGAGAAGATTCCCGCTTGTTGCACTTCCGCGAGATAGGCTGTTTGCTCACCGACCTTGGTGGTTACGGTAACATTGAGAACGACTTCATAGACGTTCTCGCTCAAGGTGTTGACCTCGGTATTCATGTTGACGCTGGTCTCCGGTTTCCACTCCTGTTGGAAGACGGACGGCGAGTTCGGTGTTTCAAATGATACGTCTTTCAGATAGATGCGTTGTATAGAGAGCTCTCGGTTCGGCTGCTCTTGTTTCTCTTCGGACATGATGCTGATTCCTTCGTATTCGTGAAAATTTTATTTTTTACGCGTTATCGGCAGGTTGGCGCTCTGCCACGCCAGGATGCCGCCACGTAGATTAAACGCCTGTTCAAACCCCGCTTTGCGCAGTGTTTGGCACGCGCCTGCGGATTGGGCGCCGGAGCGGCAGCTGACGATGACCGGCTGGTCCTTGTGTTTTTCCAGAGAACCGAGTTGGTTGGCAAAACCGTTCATGGGAATGTTGATGGCGTTGATGATATGGCCTTTGTGGAAATCGGCGGCGGGACGAACGTCAAGCACCACAGCATCCTGATGGTTGATCATTACAGTGGCGCCGGTCGGATCCACGGCGCCCTTGTTGCCCTGCAGCAGGTTATGGACCAGTAGCCCGCCAACCGCCAACAGTGCCAGCACCAGGATCAGGTGGTTGGTGGAGAACTCGATGAGTTGTTGCAGCATTCAGGGGCCTCTAAATAAACCAGAAAGAGTTTGGAAAGTGGGGAAGTGTATAACAGGAACAAGCTCCGGGGTAACCCGGAGCTGAAAAACAACGTATGGCGAGAAGAATCAGGCGTGAGTGCAGAAGACTTCGCGCATCATGCCGATCAGCCGCAAAGTGCGAAAATCACTGACCCGGTAGTAGACCCGGTTGGCATCTTTTCGTGAGGCGAGAATGCCTTTGTCGCGCAGGATGGCAAGATGCTGCGAGATATTGCTCTGGGACGTGCCGACCTGATCGACGATCTCCTGGACGCTTATCTCCTGATCACCCAAGGTACAGAGGATCTTCAGCCGCAACGGATGGGACATGGCCTTCAGCGAGCGGGAGGCACGGTCGATATCATCGTCAGTGGCAAACAGGGTATCGGATTCGGCCGTATCGGCATTCAGTACGGGTTTGCTGGGTTTACCGAATTTGTGTTCCATGGAAATGACCTTATTAATAACTAATACAATAATACGCTGTTTTAATAGGGCTTGAGAACCCCCCTGATTTGTTCGGGTTTTCCCTGATAAGCGGGTTGGTGTCCGGATGGCCATTCTGGCCTGAAAATTTGAAAAGTGTTTTAATGCAAAGGTTTATAAGCAACCTGATGGGGTAGACTTCCCGTTGCAGAGCGAAAGAGAAGTTAAGAGAGTTGTCATGACGGATAAGCCAAAACCTGTCGTCCTTCTCATATTGGACGGCTGGGGATATAGAGAAGACGAGTGTGCAAACGCAATAGTTGCGGCCAGCACGCCGGTTTGGGACCGGCTGTGGAAAGAGTATCCCCATACCCTGATTCACACTACCGGCGCCGCGGTCGGTCTGCCTGGCGGGCAGATGGGCAACTCCGAAGTGGGTCATCTGAACCTGGGAGCTGGCCGGGTGGTCTATCAGGAGTTTACCCGGGTCAGCCGCTCCATTCGCACCGGTTCCTTCTTCTCCAACCAGACCCTCACCAGCGCGGTGGACAAGGCTGTGGAGACGGACAAGGCTGTGCATATCCTCGGTCTGCTTTCGCCCGGTGGTGTGCACAGTCATGAAGAGCATATTCACGCGATGGTGAAGCTGGCGGTTGAGCGGGGCGTAAAGAAGGTTTATCTGCATGCCTTCCTGGATGGACGCGACAGGCCGCCAAAAAGCGCCGAGGCATCATTGAAGGCGATGAACGATGTCTTCGTCGAAATGGGCACCGGCCGGATTGCCAGTATCGTGGGTCGTTACTACGCGATGGACCGCGATAACCGCTGGTGCAGGACGGAGGTCGCGTATGATCTGCTGACCCAGGGTATTGCGGATTACAGCGCGACGGACGCCTGTGAAGGGTTGCTGCAAGCCTATGCCCGCGGTGAAACCGATGAGTTCGTCAAACCCACGGCGATTGTGCCCGAGGGCGGATCCCCGGTGGGGATCGAAGAGGATGACGTGGTGTTCTTCCTCAACTACCGGTCAGACCGCGCGCGACAGTTGACGCGCACGTTTATCGAGGAGGATTTTGCCGATTTCGAGCGCAAGGCCTGGTCGCCGCTTGGTGCTTTTGTCAGTCTGACGCAGTACCACAAAGGCTTCGAAATCCCCGTCGCCTTCCCACCCGAGCGGCTCAAGAACGGATTCGGCGAATATATCGCAAAGCAGGGCATGCGCCAGTTGAGGTTGGCTGAGACGGAGAAATATGCCCATGTCACCTTCTTCTTCAATGGCGGCCGTGAAGAGCCGTTTGAAGGAGAGGATCGCATTCTGGTGCCCTCACCCAGAGTGGCGACCTATGACGAGAAGCCGGAGATGAGTGCGGAGGAGGTGACCGACCATCTGGTGGAGGCGATCAAAGGCGGCAAATATGACGTCATCATCTGTAACTTTGCCAACTCCGATATGGTGGGCCATACCGGTATTCAGGAGGCTGCGGAGCAGGCCATCGAGACTATCGACCACTGTCTTGGGCGTGTGAGGAAAGCGCTGCACAAAGCGGGCGGAGAGGTTCTGATTACGGCCGATCACGGCAATGCGGAGCAGATGGAGGATTTTACCCACCACCAGCCCCATACCGCCCACACGCTCAATCCGGTGCCGTTGATCTATGTCGGCCGGGAGGGAACGCTGGACGAGAGTGGCGCCCTGTGCGACATCGCTCCTACCCTGCTGAAACTGATGGGACTGGACCAGCCCGGTGAAATGAAGGGGCATGCGCTGATCAGATTTGAGGAAGAGGCGGAGTGATCCAACGCGCCGGTGCCGCCGCCACGCTGCTGGCATTGGTGCTGTGCGCTGCGATACCTGGCGTCTCCGTAGCGGCTGAAAAAGCGCAACTGCAGCAAAAGAGTGAGGAGCTGGCCCGGGTCAAGGCCCGTATCAAGCAACTGCAGACTCAGTTGCAGTCGGCGGAGGGTGAGCGCCAAGGGCATAACAGCGCACTACGGGAGACCGAAGAGCGTATTGGCGATCTGGCCAGGCGTGTCCGGGTCATCGCCGTGAGTCTCGATCGCCAGCGTCAGCGCATGGCGGAGTTGGAACAGGAGCGGGCCGATGCCCGCCTGCAACTCGACTTTCATCGCCAGACGATGGAGCAGCAGATTCGGGCCGCCTACATCATGGGAAGGCAGGAGAAGGTGAAGATTCTGTTGAATCAGCAGGATCCCGCCGTGGTCAGCCGGGTGATGGTGTATTACGATTACCTCAACGATGCGCGCCTGGCCCGCATGAACCTGATTCGCGACAGTCTGCAGCGTCTGGCGAAAATCGAGCAGGCGCTCTCAGAAGAGGAGCAGCGACTGCAACAACTGCAGGCCAAGGAGGCGGCGGAGCGAGAGCAATTGGAGCGGACTCGGGTTGGCCGGGAACGGGTGATAGCTGCACTCAAGGCGCGCCTTCGCAATAAGGGGCAGGAGCTGGATCAGCTCAAGGCCAATGAGAAGCAACTCTCATCCCTGCTGGCGAATATTCAGGAGGCGTTGGCGGATATTCCGATGGAGCGCCTTGCGCATAAGCCGTTCGGTATACTTAAAGGTCGCCTACCCTGGCCCTCAAAAGGCAGATTGGCGGCCAGTTTCGGTTCTCCCAGGAAGGTTGGAAAACTGCGCTGGGACGGCGTGCTGATATCTGCGCCCGAGGGGCGGGAGGTCAAGGCGGTGCACTATGGGCGCGTGGCCTTTGCCGATTGGCTGCGGGGTTTTGGACTATTGCTGATTGTCGATCATGGTGACGGTTATATGAGTCTCTACGGTCACAACCAGAGTCTCTTCAAGGAGACGGGCGAGTGGGTCGAACCGGGCGAGGTGGTGGCGTTGGTGGGTAGCAGCGGCGGCCGCAGTACGTCGGGGGTCTACTTTGGCATTCGTCATAATGGCGCGGCGGTGAACCCGAAGAAGTGGTGCCGGCGTACTAAAGGCAAGCGAATCAGTGTGGTTCGCTCACATGCTATAAACAATAAGGTGTAGGATGCGGCTCGCAAGCCCACCACATCCTACATGCGTACCACAAAGTCAGAGTGCACTATAGTTACGTGGAAGCGGTCTTAATCAGTCTGAACCGACTATTGAATTTTTATCGCCAAAGGGCGATGTTTGCAGGAAAAATGGGATGAAGTTTTCGTTTCACAGCTTTTTTGTACTAAGCCTCGGTGCTGTTTTCGGGATGGGTTTTTCGGTGGCGGGATATGCCGCTGCCCAACCGGAAAAGGAGGTAGTCGAATTGCCGCTGCAGGAGCTGCGCACCTTTGCCGACATCTTCGGCCGCATCAAGGCCAGCTATGTGGAACCGGTGGAAGACAAGGTACTGCTGGAGAGTGCTATACGCGGCATGCTCTCCGATCTTGATCCCCACTCGAGTTACCTCAATGAAGAGGAGTACAAAGAGCTGCGGGTCGGCACCAGTGGTGAATTCGGTGGCCTCGGCATAGAGGTTGGCATGGAGGACGGCTTCATCAAGGTCATCTCTCCTATCGACGATACCCCGGCACAGCGGGCAGGCGTGCTTGCCGGTGACCTGATTGTGCGGCTGGATGATACGCCGGTGAAGGGGCTCTCCCTGAACGAGGCGGTAAACCTGATGCGCGGCAAGCCCGGCAGCAGTCTTGTGCTGACAATTGCCCGGAAGGGGGCGGAAAAGCCCCTGAAGATCGAGGTGGTGCGTGCGGTCATCAAGGTAACCAGCGTCAAGAGCCGACTGCTGGATGAGCGTTTTGCCTATGTGCGCATCTCCCAGTTTCAGTCACATACCACCGACGATATGCTGAAGGCAGTACGCAAGCTGGATGAGTCGGCAAAGGAGGGACTGAAGGGATTGGTACTCGATCTGCGCAATAACCCAGGTGGGGTGCTCAATGCGGCGGTGTCCGTAAGTGATGCCTTTCTGGAACAGGGACTGATCGTCTATACCGAAGGCAGGGTGAGCGACTCCGCCTTGCGCTTTGAGGCTGCGCCGGATGATGTGCTCAAGGGCGCACCCATCGTGGTCTTGGTCAACTCCGGATCTGCGTCGGCCTCGGAAATCGTTGCCGGTGCGCTGCAGGATCACAACCGTGCGGTCATCATGGGCAAGCAGACCTTTGGTAAGGGCTCGGTGCAGACCATTATCCCGATCAATCAACACACAGCAGTGAAAATGACCACAGCCCGATACTTTACCCCTTCAGGCCGATCCATCCAGGCGGAGGGCATCAAGCCCGACATCGAGCTGGATGATGTGGAGGTATCCGCGTCGAAAGGCAAAGGTGTAAAACCGTTGAAAGAGGCGGACCTTTCCGGTCATCTGGAAAACGGCAATGGGAAAGCAAAAAAACAGGCTGGGGAGAAAAAGGATGACAAAGAGAATAAGGGCTCATTGGCGGCCCGGGACTACCAGCTTAGTGAAGCGCTCAACCTGTTGAAAGGATTGGCGATACTGCAAAAACGCAAGGCAGGCTGATGAGCGGTCTCCGGCAAACATGTTCACTCCTGTTGCTGGGGGTTGCCGCCATTCTCGTGCCCGGGGCTCAGGCGGATGATGCAGAGGGGATCGGGAGATCCCCTGCCTATATCGCGCTGATTATCGATGATATGGGCAACCGGCGTGAAGCCGGTGAGGCAGCACTGGCCTTGCCGGGCGCCATCACTTACTCGTTCCTGCCCCACACCCCGTTTGCCAAAGTGCAGGCCGGTATCGCCCACGCCACTGAGAGAGAGGTGATGCTTCATCTGCCGATGGAGTCGAACGAAAACTATCCGCTGGGTGCTGGCGGCCTGACGATGGACATGGAACGGGATGCATTTGTCCTGACTCTTGCTGAGGATATCGCATCGATCCCGTATGTGGCCGGCATCAACAACCACATGGGCAGCAGAATGACCAGTGATGCGGAGACGATGCGTTGGCTGATGGCTGCGCTCAGAGATTCGGAGCTCTTTTTTATCGACAGCCGCACTACCGACCAGACCCAGGCTGAAGCGGTGGCCAGGGAGAATCTGGTGGCCGTCACGCGGCGCAACGTCTTTCTCGATAATGAGCGGGATCCGCAGGCGATCCGGATGCAGTTCCAAAACCTGATTCGTCTGGCAAAGAGAGACGGCAGTGCCGTTGGCATCGGTCATCCGCATCCGGAGACCCTGGAGATTCTGGCGGAGATGTTACCGCTGCTCGAACGCGAGGGGGTGCAGCTTGTGCCGGCCTCGCATCTGACAAACCAGGAGAGAAGATTATGGCACGCGTCCTCGTCCCCCTCGCCCAAGGCTGTGAAGAACTCGAAGCCGCCACCATCACCGATCTACTGACCCGTGCCGGGGTGGACGTGGTGACGGCCGGTCTCGACGATCAACCGGTCAAGGCCGCCAGAGGGTTGACCCTTCTGCCTGACACCACCCTCGACGCCGTTGTGGATGAGTCATTCGATATGATCGTGCTGCCCGGCGGACTGCCCGGTGCAGACTATCTGGATCAATCCACCGTCTGTTGCAGCGTCTTGCAGGGGAAGGGGGTTACACTGCGGCAATCTGCGCCGCCCCCAAGGTGCTGGCCAGCGCCGGACTGCTGGAGGGCCGATCCGCCACCAGCTATCCCGGTGTGCTGGACGGGATGGATCTGCCGGGCGTGGATGTGAACCTGCTGCCGGTGATAGCGGACGGAAAGGTAATCACTTCCCGTGGGCCGGGGACGGCAATGGACTTTTCCCTGGCGCTGATCGAAGCACTTGAAGGCAAAGCCAAAAGGGATGAGGTGGAGGCCGGCCTGGTTCGCTGATTTCACGCATGGACGAGTTTCAGATTATTCACCACGGAGCGGTGACAGGCGTTACCGGTTCCTGCCACGAACTGTTTGTCGGAGCTGGAAACAGCGTACTCATCGACTGTGGCCTGTTTCAGGGGGAAGAGGCCTCCCCCGGCGGCGCTCATGCGGATCAGCTGGAGATCGATTTTGACATCCGCCAGGTGCGGGCGCTGCTGGTGACGCATTGCCACATCGACCATGTCGGGCGCATTCCCTGGCTGATCGGGGCAGGATTCGACGGGCCGATCTACTGCTCCGAACCCACCGCAGAACTGCTACCCTTGGTGCTCGAAGATGCGTTGCGAATTGGTGTTACCCGTAACGAAGGGTTGATCCGCCGTTTCCTCAAACGCATCAAAAAGAGACTCAAACCCCTTGGATATGCTCAGTGGGCAGTGGTTCTGCCTGCCTCCACCGGGGCTTCCCTGAAGATTCGTTTCCAGCCAGCCGGACATATTCTTGGCTCCGCCTATATCGAATGTCTGGCCAAGGTTGCCGGCGAGCAAAAAAAGATCATCTTTTCAGGAGACCTGGGCGCCCCCTATGCGCCCCTGCTGTCCGCCCCAAAGCCTCCCTATTCAGCCGACCTGCTGGTGTTGGAAACGATCGTTTGCACGAGGGGCGCCGGGAGCGCCGTAATAGGCTGCAGGCGGTGGTGGAGCGCTGCTTTGAAAACCGGGGTGTGATCCTGTTTCCCGCCTTCAGCATTGGTCGTACCCAGGAGCAGCTCTATGAACTGGAGGCGATTTTACACCAGTGTCGTGGCCGCAAGGCGGGTCGGAATATTGATTGGGATGATGTGGAGGTCATCGTTGACTCGCCGCTGGCCAGTGAATTCACCAAGGTCTACCGGCGTCTGCAACCGTTCTGGGACCGGGAGGCAAAACGTCGACTCATGCTGGGCCGCCATCCCCTCAGTTTCGAGCAGATGACGACCATCAAAGAGCATCAGGACCATCTGGCCGCTGTCAATTATCTGCAAAAGACGGCCCGTCCGACTATCGTGCTGGCCGCCAGCGGCATGTGCAGCGGGGGAAGAATCGTCAACTATCTCAAGGCCCTGATCGGTGATCCCCGTACCGATGTGGTGTTTGTGGGGTATCAGGCGGCGGGCACGCCGGGAAGGGCCATTCAGCGCTATGGGCCGGAAGGCGGTTATGTCTATTTCGATGAGAAGCGCTACACCATCAGGGCAGGTGTCTATACTCTGGGAGGATATTCGGCCCATGCCGACAGGGATTCACTGGTGCGATTTGTGAAAGGTATGCGCAGGCCGCCCGCAGAGGTGCGTCTGGTGCATGGTGATGACGAGGCCAAGCGGGCGCTGAAAGAGGCGCTGCAGGTGGCGCTCCCGGAGACGAAGGTCGAAATCCCCTGAGCGGCGGCTATTTTTTCAGATAGATGATCTCCGCTCCGTTGCTGTTGGACTGCCCGTTCGGTTGGGGGCCGTGCTCCGGTACCAGGGAGTGCAGCGCCTCGTCCAGTCGCTGGATATTCATGGATTCACAGGCTTCGGCAACCGTTTTCATGGTCTCAGTGAGACCCTCCCAGTCCACCTTGCGGTGGCGCGCCAGAAACACCTTTTCGTGCCGGGTCTTGTCGAGCGCCTCTTTTTCGTGGAACAGCTCCTCGAACAGCTTCTCTCCCGGGCGCAGGCCAATGTACTCGATTTCGATATCCTCTCCCGGCTTTTTACCGGAGAGGTGGATCATCTGTTCAGCCAGATAGCTGATCTTTACCGGTTCGCCCATATCCAACACAAAGATCTCACCGCCATCCCCAAGCACCACCGTCTGCATGATCAGCTGGCAGGCCTCCGGGATAGTCATGAAGTAACGCTCCATGCGGGGGTCGGTTACCGTGACCGGCCCACCCGCGGCGATCTGCTTGCGGAAGAGAGGAATCACGCTCCCCGCTGAGCCGAGCACGTTACCGAAACGGGTGGTGATAAACCGGGTGTTGGAGTGTGCATTGAGATTTTGGCAGAAAATCTCCGCTGCGCGCTTGCTGGCGCCCATGATGTTGGCCGGGTTGACCGCTTTGTCGGTAGAGACCAGCACGAAGACGCTGCTGTTGAACTGGTTTGCCGCTTCAGCAACATTACGGGTGCCGAGCACATTATTACGCATCGCCTGGCGAAGCTGAGGTTCCAGCATGGGAACGTGTTTGTAGGCGGCAGCGTGGAAGATGACATCAGGGCGGTGCCGGGTGAAAACATCATCGACATAGGGACGGTCGGTGACGTCGCCAAGGTGGCACTCCAGTTCCAGATCGGGAAAGGCCTTCTGCAGTTCCATCTCGATGGAGTAGAGATTGAATTCACTCTGCTCCAGGATCACCAGCCGTGTTGGTTTTAGCCGGGCCAGTTGACGGCAGAGCTCCGAGCCGATGGAGCCGCCGCCGCCGGTGATCAACACGGTTTTATTCGACAGGGCCTGCTCGATGGCTGGCCAGTCAAGCGAGACCGGTTCGCGTCCCAGCAGGTCCTCGATGGAGACCTCACGGAGGTCGTTGATCCGCACATTGCCGGACATCAGATCGTTGAGCTGCGGTACTGCCTGGAAGGGTATGTGGGCCTGTTCACAAAATTCGACCACCCTGCGCATTTGTGAGGAAGTGGCCGACGGCAGGGCGAGCATGATGATGTCGATTTCGTATTGCTCGGTTAATGCCGGGATGGCATCACAGCCACCGGCGACGGGTATGCCGTGGATGTCCCGTCCATGGTGCCGCGGGTTGTCGTCCGCAAATGCCATGGGCTGAAATGCGTCGTGGCGGTTGCGCAGAATGTCCCTGGCCAGCATCTCCCCCGCCTTTCCGGCACCAACGATGAGTACGCGCTGACCGGAAGAGAGATAGAGCCGGTTGTCCTTCAGCCAGCGGTAGATCATTCGCGGGCCGCTGAGCAGCAGTAGCAGTAGCAGGGTGTAGATGACGGGAACGGAGCGGGGTATCTCCTCTGCCCGGGTGATCACAAAGAGCAGGGCCATACCGATGGCGCTGCCAACCGCAACCGCTTTGAGGATTCTGAGAAGATCCGGCAGAGAGGCAAAACGCCAGATTCCGCGGTAGAGGCCGAAAGCGATAAATGCGCCAAGCTGTACCGGGAGGATGATCAGCAGGGCCTTTAAGCCCTCATCAAAAAACTCAACAGGCAGAATTCCGAGGTTGTACCTCAGCCAGAAAGCAAGCGTCCAGGCGATGGGCACCATCAGAGTGTCGTGAATCAGAGCCGTTCCCTGGGACTGGAATCGAGCAGGAATGATGTTTTTTCGCATGTCCTTGTCTGGCGCTTCTCTTTATTGAGGAGTGATTCTATCATGGTCCATTTCGTGATCCCTACCAGGAGTGTTTGAACGAATCATGATGACTTGGCATCAATGGCAGCAGCGGTTTGATCTGGCTGCCCGGGGCATGGCGGTGTTCGCCGCCTTTAGTGTGCCGATGCCCACCGCATGGCTCACAGTCGCGATGGGCCTGCTGCTGATTTTCTGGCTGTTGGGCGGCGGATACAGCAACAAGTGGCGGAGGATGCGGGAAAACCCACTGACTCGCTGGTCGCTCCTTCTGCTGCTGGCTTTTGCTCTGGGGCTGCTCTACAGCAGTGCCGGGATGGATGAGGCGTTGGACAAATCGGGCAAGTATCTCAAGCTGTTTTATATCCCCCTGTTGATTTCGCTGCTCGACAGCCGCCTTTGGCAAAAGCGTGCGGCCAACGGCTTTCTGCTGGCGATGCTGCTTACCTTAGTCGCCTCTTGGGGCATGTATGCTGACCTGATTCCCCAAGCTACAAAGTTGTTCCCTAACACAGTGTTCAGAGGGCGTATTGCACAGAATTTCTTTATGGCTTTCACCGCCTACCTGCTGTTTGACCGGTTTATGCGGGATAGCAGCCGTTGGCGCTGGCTTTGGGGTTTGTTGCTTGGTCTGGCGTTGATCAATGTGCTGCTGCTGGTTGGTGGGCGCACCGGCCAACTGGTTTTGCTGGTGCTGATCCTGTTGGCCGCCGTACAGTATCTGAACTGGCGCGGCCTGCTTGCGGGAGGGCTGGTTATTGTCCTGATCAGCCTGCTCTCCTACCAATTTTCGGAAAACTTCAGCAGCCGGGTCGATCTGACCTTGCAGCGTTTGGATGCGTTCAGTGAAGAGTCCCGTGATCGTGAGCTGGTGGGTAATCGTTTGGAGATGTATGGCAACTCACTGGAGCTGATTGGTCATCATCTGCTGGTCGGTACGGGCAGCGGCAGTTTTTCGGTTGAGTATGCTGAACTGGTTCGGCAAAAGGGGTTGGAGCTATTGTCCGACAATCCCCACAACGAATATCTGAATATCACCGTGCAGCTGGGACTGGTGGGTCTGCTGCTTTTCCTGCTGCTGCTCTACAATCACTGGCGACACTCCGCACAGGTTGATCCATGCTTCCGTGGATCCTCCCAGGCTCTGGTGGTGGCGATGACTGTGGGCTGTCTCTTCAACTCCTTCCTGATGGACAGGGGGGAAGGCAGCTTCTATGTCGTTCTGACGGCGGTCTATCTGGCTGGCCTCAGCCACGCCCGTCTGCGGGAGAGGGAAGGTTGATGACTACTCGCTGGACGTGTAATCCAGATGTCTAGACTCTTTGTTGCAGTCTCTGCCCACGGTTATGGACATCTCTCACAGATCGCGCCGGTGATCAACGGCCTGCGCCGCGATCTGCCCGGCCTTCAGGTAGTGATTCAGGGCGATCTGCCGACGGAATTTATCCGCAGCAGAATAGACGGCCCCTTCGAATTGCTTGCCGAGGCCTGTGATGTGGGTATGGTGATGGAAAATCCATTGACCGCCAACTGGCAGGCCACCCATGAGGCTTATCGGCTTTTCCATCAGGATTCCGCAGCAAGACTGAAGCGGCAACGGGCCTTGCTGGAGTCGGCGGCGCCGGATCTTCTGCTCGCCGATGTGCCTTGGTTACCTCTGGTTGCGGCAAAGGATCTGGGCATCCCTGCGGTGGGACTCTGCTCACTGACCTGGTTTGATATCCTCCATGAAGGCCCAATGTCAACGCTTCCCCTGGAAGATTGCCTGCGGGATATAAAGCAGGCCTATCAGCAGGTTGATCTGTTTTTGCGGCCTGCGCCTTCTATGCCGATGGCGTGGCTGCCCAATAGCCATCCGATAGGTCCATTGGCAATCAGGGGCAAGCCGCATCGTGAAGAAATTATCGCGCGTCTCGGTCTGCCCAGTGAGAGTCGAATCGGTCTTTTGCAGTTTGGGGGCGTGAGCGGAACGGTTGCTGCGGATGCGCTTCCCCGGCTTGATGGACTGGTCTGGCTGGTGCCGGAGATTATTGAGGCCGAACGTTGCGATTTTTTTATCGTTCCCGAAGGGATTGCATTCATCGATCTGATGGCATCCTGCGACCTGATGATCACCAAGCCGGGTTACAACAGCTTTACCGAGGCGGCGGCGAATGGATTACCACTGCTTTCGGCGGCCAGAAATGAGTGGCCGGAGAGCCGCTGGCTGGTTGAGTGGGTGGCTGAGCGGATTCCGTTCAGGCAATTGACGCAGGCAGAGTGGCGGACGGAGCCACTGAAATCGGCGATTGAGTCGATGTTGGAGGCGCCAAGACCTGAACCCACCCCTGCTACCGGGGTGGAGGATTCGCTTGCGCTGTTACGGCCCTGGTTCAGCTAAGCTGAATCCTGTCATCTCGACCGCAGGGAGAGATCTCAAGCAACGGAGCACTTACTTGCAGTCGAGGTATGAGATTTCTTCTTGCGGCCGAGTCCGAACCTAAGAACAGAAGTAACTATTCAGCTTGGTCCTGAATAGGTGATTTTTTGTAGGTTGGGTTAGATGCGCATTGCTCAAAACTATCATTTTGTTGCCAAACTTCGTGCGCATCGTAACCCAACATTGGATTGTCGGGTTACGTCGCGCGCAATCTGCAGTGCCGTATTTGGACCTTGTGCGAATGCGCGACTAACCCGACCTACATTGAGTTGTGTTGAACAGTTACGAACAGAAATGACAATCAGCGGGCGCTTGCTTAAGATGACGCCACTTTTTTCGCGCCCACCCCAAAAACAGGTTTTGATTGGATGAACAGAGACGATTTCCTGCCTTTTGCTCTGCCCAGCGTCAGTGAAGACGAGATCAAGGAGGTGGTGGACACCCTGCGCTCCGGCTGGTGGACCACGGGCGCCAAGACAAAAAAATTCGAAGCCGATTTTGCCAAATTTGTCGGCGCTAGCCACGCCATCGCGGTCAACTCAGCTACAGCCGGTCTACACCTTGCCCTGGAGGCGATCGGTATAGGCCCGGGCGATAAGGTGATAACCACCACATTTACCTTCACCGCTACAGCGGAAGTGATCCGCTACCTGGGGGCTGATCCGCTGTTCGTCGATATCGATCCACAGACCCTCAATATCTCGGTGGATCAGGTGGAAGATGCCTTGAAAAACCACCCGGAGGTGAAGGCGATAATGCCGGTCCACTTTGCCGGTCAGGCCTGCGAGATGGATGAACTGCTGGCGCTGGCGGAAGAGTATGGCGTCAGATTGGTTGAGGATGCAGCCCACGCCCTGCCAGCGACCTATAAGGGTCGCAGGATCGGCACCCTGGGGGATGCCACGGTCTATAGTTTCTACGTGACCAAGACCATAGCCACCGGTGAAGGTGGCATGGTGGTGACCGACGACGATGCCATCGCCGAGCGTGTGCGGGTGATGCGCCTGCATGGTATCAGCAGGGATGTCTTCGACCGTTATACCTCAGATAAACCCGCCTGGTATTACGAGGTGGTTGCTCCCGGTTATAAATACAACATGACCGATATCGCCGCCTCTTTGGGTCTGCATCAGCTAAAGCGGGCCGAGGCCTTCCGTCAGCGGCGTGAACTGATGGCGCTGCGTTACGATGCTGCTTTTTCCGAGCTGCCGGTACGGTTGCCTTTCGTCAAACGCCCCGATGATATCCATGCCTGGCACCTCTATGTGCTGCGTCTGCAGACGGGGGAGCTGATGATCGACCGTGACCGATTTATCGAACTGATGGCCGAGCGGGGCATAGGCACCAGCGTGCATTTTATCCCGCTCCATCGCCACCCCTATTGGCGCGATACCTACCAGCTCGATGCCGCTGACTTTCCCGTTGCTGAACAGGTCTTTGCTGAATGTGTCAGCCTGCCCCTGTTCCCGGCCATGAGTGATGCTGACCAGCAGCGGGTGATCGAGGCGGCAACGGCCATTCTGCAGGATGCCTGCGGGTGATCACCAAGCGTCTCTTCGATCTGCTACTGACTCTGCCGGGGCTGCTGTTGCTGCTGCCGCTGATGGCAGTGATCGCACTTTGGGTGCGGCTCGATAGTCCCGGGCCGGTGCTGTTTCGCCAGCAGCGGGTGGGGCGTGGTGGTGTCTCTTTCGCACTGTTGAAATTCCGCAGCATGCGATTCGATGCCGAGAAGCTGGGACCGAAGGTGACCGTGGGGGCCGACCCGCGCATTACCCGCAGCGGGCAGTTTCTGCGCAAGTCGAAGCTGGATGAACTGCCCCAGCTCTTCAATGTGGTGATGGGGCAGATGAGTCTGGTGGGGCCACGCCCCGAGGTGCCGGAGTATGTAGCCCACTACCCGGCTGAGATTCACGATAAGGTACTCTCGGTACCCCCGGGTATCACCGATCTTGCGTCCATCGAGTTCCGCAATGAGAATGCCATGTTGGAGGGGGTGGACGATCCTGTGGCCACCTATCTCAACGAGATCATGCCGATCAAGCTCGACTACTATGTCTCTTACGTGGAGCAGCGCAGCTTATGGCTCGACCTGAAGATTATCTTCAGAACCTTCTGGGTGGTCGTTTCACACTGATGGATTGTTGAGGAGCCTGCGTCACTCCGACCCTTGTGATAATCACCTGCCGGTCTGAAACGTTTTGATTTCCTCTATCACCCGCTTTTGGCTGGCCTCATCCATATCGGTGTAGAAAGGCAGGCGCACCAGCCGGTCGGCCACATCGCGGGTAACCGGGCAGCCGAGGGGCGCACGTCCCTCGGCCTGTCCCATATCCGAGTCGTGCAGTGGCAGATAGTGGAAGACGGCGGAGATCTGTTGCGCCTTGAGATGCTGGATGAAGGCGCTGCGTGCTTCCAGCGACGGCATCAGCAGGTAGAACATATGGTAGGCCTGCTCGCAATGGGCGGGGATGGTGGGCAGGCCGATCTGCCGGGCTGTAGCCCAGTCGGTCAGTCCTTCACGGTAGTTTTCCCAAACCTGCTTGCGGCGGGCCTGAATTGAATCGACGTGGGAGAGCTGGCCGAAGAGGAATGCGCTCAGAATGTCGGAGATGACATAGCTCGACCCCCTGTCCACCCATGTGTATTTATCGATCTGGCCACGGAAGAAACGCGCCCGGTTGGTGCCTTTCTCGCGGATGATCTCAGCACGCTCGATATAGGTCGGATCGTTGATGATCAAGGCGCCACCCTCGCCGCAGGTGATGTTCTTGGTCTCATGGAAGCTCTGGGTCGCCATGTGACCGATGGTGCCCAGATGACGGCCCTTGTATTTGGCGTAGAGACCATGGGCGTTGTCCTCGATGACGATCAGGTTATGGGCCTTGGCGATGGCCATGATCTCATCCATCTCGCAGCCGACACCGGCGTAGTGGACCGGCACAATGGCGCGGGTGTTGTCGGTAATCAGTGCCTCCAGTTTGGTCTCGTCCATGTTCAGGGTGTCGGGACGGATGTCGGCAAACACGGGGATTGCGCCATGCATCAGGAAGGCCAGTGCGGTGGAGACGAAGGTATAGGAGGGCACGATTACCTCGTCGCCCGGCTGCAGATCGAGCAGGATCGCGGCGATCTCCAGCGCATGGGTGCAGGAGGTGGTTAGCAGCACCTTCTCGGTATCGATCAGCTGCAGCTCCAGCAGCGCCTGGACCCGTTTGGTGAAAGGGCCGTCTCCAGCCACCCAGCCGTTTTCAAAGGCTTCGGTGATCAGTTCGGTTTCGTTGCCGGCCCAGGCCGGGCGGTTGAAGGGAATGGGGTTATTCATAATGGTCCACTGCACTGCAGAATGGCGTGACTGTAAGGGATGCGCAGCAGGTCGGTACGGACTTCAAGATCGACCTGTTGGAAATGTTTCATTGCCAGTTGCCTATAGGCTTCGGGTTTACGAACATTCTGGCCCCGGTCCCTGGATATGACCCAATTGGCCAGCGGGTTACCGCTATCGAGGTAGCAAGGGTCGAGGGTAACGAGGCGGGTCTCGGGTTTTGCCACCGAGGCGATGCTGGCAAACAGGTCGTGGACCTCATCGTCTGAGAGATGGTGCAGCAGCCCTTTGGCAACGACTATGTCGGGTTTGCCCAGTGCCTCGTAGTCCAGATCGGCGACATCGGCGCAAACAAAATGGCCCTTCTCACCATGTTCGTTCCGGGCGGCGGTGATGTAGTCGCTGGAGAGGTCCATGCCCACGTAGTTCACGCCATCCGGTAGATAGTTGAGCAGATTTCCTGTGCCGCAACCGACATCCAGCAGCCGGTTGCCTGCTGTCGCCCGAATAAACTGATCAACAAAGATATGCCGGTTCTTTTTGCCCAGCAGATCCTGCAGCCACTGGTAGACGCTGGCATGGGAGAGGATGGCGCGTAGTCCACTGGTTACTTGTGTCATCTTGACTGGTGTTGTTCGCTGCTTCGACTGAGATTGAGAATGATACCGCCAATCATACCGACCAGCACCTTGCTGAGATAGACCATGAAGGAGAAGAGGATGGCGGAGGAGGGATCTACGCCGAACAGTGCCAGCACGCCAACCAGGGTGCCTTCCCGAACCCCAAGCCCCCCCAGGGAGATCGGCAGCAGGGTGGTGATGAAGGCTATCGGCATGGCGATCAGCAGCCAGAAGAACGGGGTGTCCGGGAGCAGGTAGGAGAGAATCAGCCAGGAAAGCAAAGCATCGCTGCCCTGTGCCAGCAGACTGAGCAGAAAGGCGGCGATGGCGGTGTGCAGGGGCAGTCGAAATCTGCGGGAGGCGGCGATGATTATCAGGCTCAGTAGTGCAACCGCAACAATCAGCAGATGGATCTGATACTGGCCGAAATCGATATGGGGCAGGTTAGCGCCCCCCATCAGCAGACCGAAAACAAACAGGCTGAGCAAGGCGCCAACCCCGAACAGTCGCTCCATGAAGATGATCAGTCCGGAGGTTTTCAGATTGATCCCTGTATGCGACATGGCGTGGTTGATGCGCATCAGGTCGCCGCCGATAGCGCCGGGCATGAAGATGTTGAAAAAGGCACCGAACAGATAACCCTGGTAGGCAGAGCTCAGTGGCAGTCCTTGGGCGCTTTTCTGCTTGAGTAGCAGCTGCCAACGAAGCGCCAGAAACAGGTCGAGGCCGAGAGTGCCGACCATGCCGACAGAGATATAGAACAGCGCATAGAGGTCGAGGCTGGCCAAACGTTGCCAGTCGAGCAGGTAGAGCAGGCCGGCGAGCAGGGCGATCGAAACAGTGGCCTTGACGGATTTAGGCAGCTTAATCGGCTTCATGATGGGGTGACGGGCAGAGTGCTTGCTGAGTTTAGTCCGTTAAGGAGGGGCAGCCCCTAGGAGACTGTCGGGTTTAACACTGTTTGGCTGCAAATCCCTGGATGGCGATCAACTCAGCTTATCGAACTTGTTAAATAGGTCCACTATTCGCCTCATTCGATAAACTGATTTGATTCGCCCCCAGTGATTTTATTACGGGCATCCTGCCCTTCACCCCTTCGGGGGCAGCAGAGCTGCTCAATCCGCTCCTGCGGATTAGTCGCTTCAAACGGATAAACCCGACAGCCTCCTAGAGTGAGAAGTTGATCGGTATCCAAAGATGCGGCGGTTTGGATTTGATTGTACCATTGTTCGCATCTGTCTCATGCTCCGTACAGGATGCTGAAAACCCCGGTTTCTATGACAAAGATATCGCCCCATCTCTCTGTAGTCTCCCCCGTTTACGGTTGTGCGACGATTCTGCCTGCGCTCTGTGCCGAGCTGGCTGAAAGTCTTGCCGCCATTACCGAAGAGTATGAGATCATCTTCGTCAATGACGCTTCCCCCGATGGTGCCTGGGAGGTCATACAGCAGTTGGCGGAGGCTGACCCGCGTATCCGCGGGGTCGATCTGTCGCGTAACTTTGGCCAGCATGCGGCAATACGCGCTGGTCTGGCGCTGGCCAGGGGCGACTGGGTGGTGGTGATGGATTGCGACCTGCAGGATCAGCCAGCAGAGATCCCCAAACTCTACGCCAAGGCGATGGAGGGCTATGAGGTGGTTTTTGGCCGGCGGGAAAGTCGCCAGGATTCCACCGCCAAGGTGTTGTCGGCACGTCTTTATCGCAAGGTTCTTGACTACTTTACCGAGAGCAACAGTGACCCTGCAGTGGCCAACTTTGGTATCTACCAGCGCAAGGTGATCGAGGCTTTCAATGGCATGCAGGAGCAGACCCGCACCCTGCAGTTGACTATCCGCTGGCTTGGCTTTCATGCGACCTCCATGAATATTGAACATGCGCCTCGCAGGGAGGGGCGCTCCAGTTACAGCTACAGGCGCTTGCTGAGCATGGGTCTGAATATCATTGTCTCCGAGTCGAACAAACCCCTGAAGCTGTCTATCTCTTTTGGTTTTTTTATGGCCTTTAGCTCCCTGCTCTACGCACTCTATCTGGTCGCCCGTTATTTCTTATTGGACGTCTCTGTGGCAGGCTGGACCAGCGTTATCGTCTCCATCTATTTTGTTGGCGGTCTGCTGTTTGCCAACCTGGGCATACTCGGGCTCTACCTCGGCAAGGTGTTTGACGAGGCCAAATCGCGTCCGATTTATGTGGTGAGGGAAGTTACCTGGGATTACAACAGGGGCTTGGTGGGCGAGTCAGATAATGGTTTCTCCTGATTCCTGCGTTGTCACGGGTTCAATCCGCATTGTCTGAGCCACCGGGTTTTAATCGCCATATTGAAAATGCTCTGGTTAGTGATGTGTTAATCATCGGCTCAGGCGGGGCCGGTTGCGCGGCAGCCCATGAAGCCAGTCAGCGGCTTGGCCGGGTGGTGATGTTGACCCGAGGCGGATTTCTTGAGTCGAAAACGGCTCGGGCGCAGGGCGGCATACAGGCGGCGGTGGGCGACGCGGACACCACCTCCCGGCACTTTGCAGATACCATGGCGGCCGGAGAAAACGCCAATGATTCCGAGCTGGTGCAGATCCTCACTTCCAGTGCATCCAACACTATCGATTGGCTGGAACAGCAGGGTGTCAGGTTCGACCGGGAGGGGGCGGACTACCGGCTGCAGGCGGCAGGCGGCCTGAGCATGCCGAGGATTCTCTCTTGTGGTGATGTCAGCGGAAACCGCATCATGGCGCAGATGGCCGAGATGGTGAAGAATGATGGGGTCAGAGTGGTGGAGCATGCTGCAGTGCTGTCGATTCGACCCCAGAGAGGTTTTTTTGCAGTCGATGTGCTGACCTTGCAGGACGGTGCGGGATACAGCCTGCGGACTGCTGCCATCATCATCGCTGCAGGTGGGGTGATTCCCAGCGAGAAACGAGCGGGGTTGGAATTGCCCGGCGGCGAACAGATTCCCGATGGTTTGCAATTGGCAGCTGCTGCCGGTGCCGAGGTGGTCAATCCTGATCTGATGCAGTACCACCCCACTGGCATTGTGCTGCCGAAATCGTTGCGGCGCAAACCGGTGCCCGAGGTGGTTCGAGCGGCAGGTGCGGAGCTGTTGAACAGCGAGATGAAACCCTTTGTCGATGCGCTGACCACTCGCCGCAAGGTGTGTGATGCCATTGTCAATGAGTGTCAGCAGGGGCGATGCGTAACCACAGAGGATGGACGAAAGGGGGTCTGGCTGGATACGCCGGCAATCGATCAGAAACAGGGGGCGGGGCATACAGCGCAGTCGTTTCCGGCCTTCTATCGTGAGATGCTCGAGTTAGGTCACGACATTACCCGGCAGCTTGTGCTGGTCTACCCTTTAGCCCATTATAGTCTGGGCGGGATTCGTATCGACGCAAACACCCGCACGACGGTCAGAGGCCTGTTCGCTGCAGGTGAGGCCACTTGGGGAGTGCATGGCAAGGATCGTCTGATGGGCAACTCCCTACTGGATATTTTTGTCTTTGGTCGCATTGCCGGGCAGCAGGCGGCTTGCTATGCAGAGAAACATCCGGTGCCCGCCGGTTCAACAGAGAGATAACGGATTACCAAGATGTCGGATTACTACGGAGAGGGTGGGAGACTGGCTGCTTCAGCCCAGGATATATTGATCAAATCCGCCTACAAACATGATTGCGAGGATGCGGATATTCTACTGCCGGGGCTGCACAAGGCGGATCTTGCCCACGCCATCATGCTCATCGAGCAGGGGATTATTCCCCAGGAGTCCGGCGCAGAATTGATCAGAGGTTTGCTGGCGCTGGAGGCGATTTCGGTAGCGGAATTCCCCATCGACCCAGCGTACGGCGATGTTTATAACAGCAAGGATGTCGCCCTGAAAAAGGAGATTGGAGAGGTTGCCGGATGGCTGCATATCGGCCGCCCTCGCCGTGAAGCGGTCAATATCGGTTATCTGATCTCGGTCAGAGAGGGCTTGTTAAGACTTGCCTCCGCCGTCGCCCGGTTAGCGGTGATCATGATCGCAAAGGCGGGTCAGAATACGGCAACGATCATCCCTGATTTTACCTACCTGCATCATGCCCAGCCGACCAGCTATGGCCATTATCTGATGACCTTTCTCTATCCCCTGTTGCGTGACCAGCAGCGGTTAATGCATGCCTTTGACAACATCAATCAGTCGCCGGCGGGTTCGGGTAGCGTCAATGGTTCACGGTTGCCATTGAATAGGGAAAGGCTGCGGGAGCTGCTTGGTTTTGCCGGTATCGCGACCCACACGCGGGATGCGATGTGGCAGATTGATACGCCGATTGAGGCGATGGGTCTGTTGGTAAGCATCATGACCAACCTCAGCCGCATGGCGGAAGAGCTGCAGATCTGGAATACGGCGGAGTTCAACATGGTTGATCTTTCCGACTCTCTCTGCCGGGCCAGCGTTATCATGCCGCAGAAGAAGAATCCCTATCCCCTGGCCTACGTTCGCGGCGTCGCCAGCTCATTGCTGGGTAAACTGCCGAGTTTTGCCGCCTATGGGAAAATTGCCAGCGGCAACCCCGACAGTCGTATTTTTATCTATGGTGAACTGCCCCGCAGCCTACAGAAGAGTATCGAGGCGATCGACCTGATGTCTGCGGTTATAGAAGGCATGGAGATAAATGGCGAGACAACTCTGCAACGGGTTAAGGCCGGTTTTTCCTATGCGGCTGATGTGGCGGAGTTTATCGTCATGGAATACCGCCTCGATTACCGTACCGCACACAATGTTGTAGGCGCGGCGGTGCGCAGCATGATCGAGATGGGTCTGCCGGGCTCGGATTTGACTGCAGAGATTCTTGATAAGGCGGCTATGACCGTCACCGGTAAAACCCTGAATATGGATGACAAGAGCCTCAGTGAGCTGATCAAGCCGGAGAGTATCGTCGCTTCACGACAAACTGTCGGCGGTGCTGGAAATACACAGCTCAAGGAGATGCTCGCAGAGTGCGGGGCGCAGTCCGAACAGTTCAGTGGCTGGATTGCCCGGCAGGAGAAGAGTTGCGGTTTGGCAGTACTGGATGCGGCTGCGGCTGCTTTGATGGAGAGTAGCGAATGAGAGATCTGTTCAATTTGCCGAAGCGATCGGTCAAGCCCAGAAATGCTGGCATTACCATGATGTTGGACAGCGGCCTCTCCCCGCAGCAGGTGGAGAATACCCTTGATGGCTCCGTTGACTATATCGACTATGTAAAGCTGGGTTGGGGTACCTCCGTTATCACGCCTGGCCTGAAAGAGAAGGTGGCCCTTTATACCCGCTGGGGTATTCCTGTCTGCCTCGGGGGGACGCTGTTTGAGTTGGCTGTCCTACAGAACAAAGTTGCAGAGTTGCTCGACCGCGCCGAGGTCCTTGGCATAAAGATGATCGAGGTCTCAGATGGTTCCATTGATATCGAGCATCAGGAGAAGCTGGATGCGATCAGCAGCATTGCCGAGCGTTTTATCGTTCTGTCTGAATTCGGCAGTAAGGATGACCTGACGGTTGTGGCGCCAAGGCTTTGGGTTAAGGCAATGAAAGAGGAGCTGGAAGCCGGGGCCTGGAAGGTGATTGCCGAGGGTCGGGAGTCGGGCACTGTGGGACTCTACCGCCAGTCGAAGGAGATTCGCACCGGTCTTGTGGATGAACTTACCCTGGATATATCACCGGATGACATACTCTGGGAAGCGCCGTTGAAAGATCAACAGGCGTGGTTCGTAGAGAAGTTTGGTGCAAATGTAAACTTGGGAAACATCTCGCCAGAGACGGTCATCGGCGTCGAAACCCTGCGCCTGGGCTTGAGGAGCGATACCATCAGCCATTTTCATGGCGTTGAAAGTTAGCGACCAATCATGTGCGGGTCGTCCGGCCAGAAGACCATTTCTTTGCCGGTATCGTTGTTGACATGGTGGTTATCATAGAGGGTTCTGGCCCGCTGCATCAGCATCTCCCGGTCGGGTGCCGTGCAGATAAAATAACCGATCCGGCCGAGGGCGTTGACGATTGTCCTCTGCTCGTATCCTTTCCGATAGTAGTAGCCGTTCTCCACCAGTCCCTCGGTCGTATCGGGGTTGGGTAGTGACTGGGCTGTAATGCTGCCAGGCTGGGCGAGGATGAAGTTGACCAGAGCGTGACACTTCACCTTTTGCGGGTCAAAACTGTAATCCAAGGGAGCGGCCCTGCCAGTCAGTGCCAGGTCGATGAGGAGTTCGGTAATGTTGATGCCTGTGACGAGCGGGATCAGGCTGTCCTCGTGACCCCCCCCTACCCGGCAGCTTCCCTCGACGAAATAGAGTTGCTCATGGCCGACGATCATCTGCACATACAACGGGCCATGGCTGACACCGTAGGCTGCGCCCAAGTCGATCATCAATGAGCGTATCTCTCCGGTCAGCTGGGCCGCATGGCGGCTGGGAAATACGTGTTGAAAGCAGACGCCCACGGCAGGTGGCGCATTGTAGGTGACCCGGTCCGTTACCATCAGAATGGTGGCATCCCCATTGTGGAGCCAGGCACAGACAGTGATCTCCGGGCCGACGATGAACTCCTCGATAATGGCGTTGCCGCTACGAGATGCGTCGAGGGCGGCCTCTATCGCCCTGCTGAACCTGTCCGGTGTCTCTATGACGCTGGTGCCGCGCTGGCCCTGGGCATCGGTTGGTTTGATGACCACCGGGTAGTGAAGGTGCATGGCCTTGGCCTGAATTGGCTTCTCTCTGCTGACGATCAGTGAGCGGGGACGCGGTAGTCCCGCCTGTTCCATCGCTTGTGTCATTGCCTGTTTGTTGGTGCAGATGTTTGCTGCCTGAGGGGTGAGGTAGCAGGGGAGCTGCAAGGCATCGGCGGTTGCCGCCATGGTGTTCAAAGCCTGATCGGTGCCTGAAGTGATGACCCCGGCGACTCCGTACTCGCGTCCCAGAGCGATGTTGGCATCGATATCCATCATATCCGTCATGGTCTGATAGCTGCAGAAGGCACGACCCGGTGAGTCAGTAAGATAGTCCGATATGACGGTGCGGATGCCTCGCTTTTCAGCTTGTTTGATTAGACGAAGCTGGTAGCGACCGGCGCCGAGGACGAGCAGTAGTTGTTCAGGGTTCACAGTGTTACGGCCTTCGAAAAAAATTGGGTAAGGCGACTACAGGGTTAGTGTCTGTTAGCATGCTTTGGGTTCAACCAAGGTGAATTATGTGTCAGGCATGGTCAGTTGTCATCAGCTTGCTGTTAACCGCCAGGCCTGACAAGGGCCATCATTATAGGTCTTGGTGTTTGGATCAAAACTATTTATCGATAAGGATCATGATGTTACAGGGACAGATTAATCAAAGGAAAGATCTGATACACCGGACCATATTCGCACTGCTAACGGCATCAGTCGTTTTATTTGTCAGTTACTATCTGTTTACCCCGTACTACATGACAAATGATGATATCTCGATGAGGCTTAACGCGAGTGGGAAATACTTTGCTTACGATTATGGACCCAACGAGTATCTGTTATTCATCAATTATCTTTATGGAGTAGTATTAAAGTGGTTGTACAGCCACTATCCGACAGTCCATTGGTATGATCTGCTTTTTACGGTGCTTAATGCGATTGCAATGATCGTGTTTATGGTTGTTAGTCAGGGTCGATATCACAGCTATCAGATCAAACTAGCGCTTTTCTTTTTCTCCCTAGCTTTTTTTCCCATACTTTTTTACCAGCCTCAATTTACAGTAACAGCCGTATTTCTCGCATCAAGTGGTCTTTTGGTACTTGCCTATCTATTGGCTTATACCTCGGGTAATCGGAAGTGGTGTTACTTAGGGTTGGTTTATTTCGTTGTTTCAGTATTTATTGCAAGCCTGATAAGAATAAATTCAGCATTGCTGGTAATGGCTTTTGGAATGTTCCTGATTACTTCGATAGCTTTCAGGAGATATGTTGGAAGTACAGATAATAGAATATTACTCAGTATGATTGTTTCAGTGCTGTTTCTGAGTGCCATTGTCTATGCCGGTGTGCTGGCAAACAAAGATTTCTATGCGAAAAGTCCAGGGCACAATGTAGCATTGAAAATAAACAAATTACGTTCAGGAATGCAGGATAATGCGATTATCACCTTGCGAGAAGGAGAGAGAGAAAAGATTGATTCAGCCTTATCGTCTGCCACAGGTGATCATTGGAGTCTGAACGATTTCCTGATGTTTCGTAGTTGGATGTTTGCAAACGAGGAGATTTTTTCTCTTGCCAGTATTGAAAAAAATAACAAAATATTTTTTCCGATAGTTTCAAAGAAGGAGAATTTAACAGAGAGTATAAAAGAGGTCGTTGCCGGGTTGTACCGATTACATGATCAATATTATAAATATATTATTTATTTGCTTGTGCTAGCCATGGTGTTTTCTGGTGGCCGCCTTTTCAATCACTCAATCTATTTGTTGAGCGCTTTTGCGCTGATATTTTTAATAATATCATTTGTTATAAAGATCCCTCCATTTCGCGTATATCTCGGCATGTATATATTGATGGGAGGCATGGTATTTGTATTAAAGGACTATTCTTCTGAAGAAAAAGGGGTGCTGATAAACACGGCTGCGCGAGGACTATTTATCGTGCTTTCAATGGCGATGTTGATCTTTGGCTATGTGGGAAATTATATTAAGTCGCATAATTTGGAGCGCTATATTCAGGATTATGATTTTGTTGATGACCAACACGTCTACGTTTTTTTGGCAGGACTTCCTAGCTATACGTCACTGGTATTGCCTTTTAGGAGCGCGAAGGATCTATCCTCAATAAAGATGGTTAGCATTGGCTGGGCATCAAAGATGCCATACGTTCAGGATGTGCTTAAAGAGTACGGCATCAATAATTTCGAGTATTCAATTTGCACAAACGACGATGTTCTTATTTCAGGGTCAGCAGAAAGAATAGAGCGTTTGGTTATTTTTATGCGCGAACACTACCAAAAAGATGTAGAAATTCTTGAATATAAAAAAGGCGAAATATTTGATTTAAAGCGTTGTACCTTAAAATGAATGGAGGCTGTTATTTAAAGCTACGCGAGTGTTGCTGCCAACCTATGGAAATCTTGCTATGTCCACAACGGCGGCCAGTATGATTGGCTATCTGGCAGGCTTAGGTTTCATTCAGGATCCATATGAAAGATCGAAGTGCCTTGAACGGATGATAAAGACCGGAGTATGAGTAAAATAGGGGCAATTATCCAATCCAGTTACTTTCCATGGAAAGGATATTTTGACATGGTCCATGATGTGGATCTGTTTGTTTTTATGGACGATGTCCAGTTCACTACTCGGGATTGGCGTAATCGTAACTTAATAAAAACGGAACGGGGGCCGCTATGGTTGACTGTGCCTGTTGGTGCAAAACGAAGTCGCCTCATTCAGGATGTCGAAATAAACCAGTATCGTTGGCAAAAAGAACACTATAAAAGCCTCAAGCATCATTATGGAAAAGCCCCATTTTTCCACTATGTGGAAGCCCTTATAAATGAAATATTTTTAGGAGAGGAGTGGGATAATCTATCTCAAGTGAATCAGCATGTTATCAAAATAATTGCGCAACAATATCTGGGTATTAGAACGGACTTTATAAATGCAGGCAGCTTAAATGTTACCGGAATAAAAACAGAACGGTTGATCGAAATATGCAAGGCAACAGGAATCACTCATTATCTCTCTGGTCCTACTGCAAAAAACTATATCGAGCCTTCCTTGTTTGATGAGGCAGGAATTAAGCTGGTTTTCAAAGATTACTCAGATTACCCGGAGTACCAACAATTACATCCACCGTTCAGCCATAATGTAAGCATTCTGGATCTGTTGGTTCATGCTGGCCCGGATGCGTCTCATTATATCTGGGGGTTTCGGGATGCCAAAAACACTAGGCGCGGACGATGAAGAAACTCATTGTTTTTGGTGCATCCTATTTTGATTTAATTAAATTGATTGATGCAATCAATCAAAAAGAGGCGACATGGGATCTGCTGGGTTTTCTTGATGACACTCCTGAAAAGCAGGGGGCCTCCTACTTCGAAGTGCCTGTGCTGGGCGGCCGGGACATGTTGGAGAAATGGATTCCAGAAGGTTGTTTTGTATTTAATAATGTCTGTGGGCACTGGTCGAGAAGTGAGAAAGTTGCGGAGATTTTACAAAATCATGGGTGTCAATTTGCGAGCCTGATTCATCCGGATGTCGATTTGAATTATGTGCAAGTGGGTGAAAGCATTATTTTGCCTCAAGGGTGCCTGGTCGGTAGTGGCGCTAAAATTGGTAACTTTGTATCGGCCAGATTAGGCGCTATTATCAGTCATGATGCTATTGTAGAAGACCATGTCTTTATCGGGCCAGGAGTGATAATTGGTAGTGGTGTCCACTTAAAGAAAGGCGCTTTCATCGGTGCCGGCGCCACAATTATGTTGGGGCGTACAGTTGGTGAAGGGGCGGTAGTGGGGGCAGGCTCGGTAGTAACAAAAGATGTTCCTGCTTTTTTCACGGTTGTTGGTGTGCCGGCAGCCGTTCTGAAAAAGGGGGCTGCTTGAATTGAACAAATTGATTATCAACCTGGCTCCAACGGGTATGATTCCAATAAAGTCACAAACGCCGCATGTGCCGATAGACCCGGATGAAATAGTAAGAGATGTTCTGGAATGTGTACCTTTGGGTGTAAGTATGGTGCATTTGCACGCACGGAATGAGGAAGGTTTACCTACCTATAAGCACTCCTATTATGAAAAGATAATTCCTGCCATTCGCGAAAAGCACCCTGATCTGGTTATCGTTGCCACTACGAGTGGAAGAAATTTTAATGAATTTGAAAAACGATCTGAGGTACTGAATTTAACCGGTATTGCGAAACCGGATATGGGAAGTTTGACATTGAGTTCTGTCAATTTTAACAGGGAAGCCAGTGTCAACAGCCCAAACATGATTATGCGCTTGGCAGAAGCCATGCAAGACAAGGGCATTAAGCCAGAAATGGAAATCTTTGACTTGGGTATGGTAAATTTCGCCCACTATTTAATCCGCAAAGAATTAATTGAGCCGCCATATTATTTCAATATTTTACTGGGAAATATAGCGGCAGCCCAAGCCAAATTACTGCATTTGGGGTTGATTGTTTCCGAACTGCCGAAGCAATCTTTCTGGTCTGTTACCGGCATTGGAGATGCGCAACTCAATATGAACGCTATCGGTGCCGTTGCAGCAGATGGTATTCGAATTGGTTTAGAGGATAACATCTGGTTCGATGAAAGCCGCACCTGTTTGGCAACTAACGCGATGTTGGTAACGCGCATGCGAAAAATTATTGATGCCTTGGGGCGTCCGATAGCAACACCTGCCGAGGTGCGAAGTATGCTTAACCTGTCCAGCTAGTGTGCCCCACCATCATGCAGCTTATAGCTTGTTCCACATTTCGCTACCGCTTATGGTACTTTCAATGATTTAACTGGATATTTTCCCAGAGAAAGATGCCTGGTGCCATTCTACGCTGCTTTACTGCATGCTATCCGAACATTCTGCTGTCCGGCTTAGTAGGACAAATCTTTCCCCCAAGGGTGTGACGCTATAGGATTTAATTAAATGCGTGCGAATCTCGGGAGCGTAAACCCGTAAATTTGAACCCGTTTCCCCTCCTGCCATGAATTGTTTTCGCCTGGCGACAAAATAGTCTATGCAGTTGTTTTCTATCTCTTGCAGTACGGTCTGCGGTTCACCAGGAGCGCCGAATTCGGTGGTAAACAGGCGGTAGAAGGTTGGATTGTTCAGACCAGAAAGATAGGACATGGTCGTTGCTTCCGACATTGGGATGAGGGTTGCGGCCTTGTTCTCAGCGGTGAGTTCCATCATGCGTGTGATGTCTGCCTGTTGCCTGCTGTAGATATGCATTCCCTTCATGAGTGGATGATCCAGTTCGGTCGTTGGGAAAAAACGTACAGTCAGGCTTCCTGAGTAGATGTGAACACGGCAGAACCAGATAGCGAATAGGCTAACAGTGAAGATGCCGGCAATTGGCACCCATCTCGAAAGCCTGATATTTCCTGAATGTATATATTTTAGGTGGATGTCAGACAGGATAATGCTCCAGACAATGTAGATTACAGCAAAGCTGGAGAGCATTCTGGAGTTCCAGACAAAGAGGTAGGTATAGGCCAGGGTGCCGATGGCAGTTACCGCAATAACCAGCCGGAGCTGGTTTTTTGCCCGGTTTGTATTCGAGAGAAAAAACTTGTGGAGATGAGTTAGAAAAAGAGTAAATGCGCCAGCAACGCCGAGCGCGTAAAACCACTGCTCTGCTTGCGGTCTGGTAAAAAGTGAAAATGGATTGAATCGTGAAATAATCCCCTGCTTTCCCATTACCTCTCTGCCATGATTTTGCCAGTAGTAGAGGTTTATATTGCTGATGAGAGCGTCCCATTTGCCGGCAATAACATACGCCAGAGCCATAAGGCTCAATATAATGATAAGCAGAGAAAGCATGGAGAATAGCTGTTTGCCGAATGTAATCCAGATTTCCCTCCTATTGCGGGTGGACCGATCAAGTTCATTGCCTATAGCCTGACTGAGGAGGGTGCCAAAACCAAGTATGAGGGTGATGATTCCAGCCTGATGGCGCGATATAAATGCGGCTCCAATCAAAAAGCCAATCAGCGCCGCGCGTTTACTGTTGGGGCGCTTCAAATAGTAGAGCAGGCCAGCCAGTACCCAGATGATTGAGGCGATAAAGATCACCTTGTACCAGGGGCCAGGAGCAAGGGTATAGAGAATTACGGGTAGCGGTGCCCAGAGTGCAGGCAGGGCAGACCTGGAGATATAGAGCAACAGCTGCGCATTCAACAGCAGTATTGATACAAGTAAAATTCGTTCTGTCAGCACGCCTTCGCCAAATAGCTGGTTAAAACCGGCAAGCAGAAAATAGCTCAATGGCGGGTAGGAGAAAAAGTCTGCAATAGGCCAGGATCCCTCGGTGATCGATGAGGCACCCATAAGAAAAAAACCTTCATCATCCAGAACAATGCCGTAATTGAAAAATGTAAGGTAGTAGAGCAAGCCCCCAACAAACAACATGAGTTGGGGCTTCTCGAGATAGAGATTGCGTAGATGCACGATCGAATACCTTGAGTCAAACAAACATTTTCGGGTATGTTATTTTGGAGGTTGAGCTGTTTTCTTGAGAAATACCCGGGCAAGAAAGAGGCAGAAAACGATGTTGATCAGTATGCTGACATAATCTAATGTGCGGGGCGAATTGACCTGGATGGACTCGATTTGATTTAGCCTGAAACCATATTGGTTTAGGTTCGTTTCCTCCAGCGAAAATATCTCCTTAGAAAGGCATTTTATCTGTTCATTCAGGATGCTCTCCAGGGTTACATAGAAGCTTCTTGGTTTTGAAATCTCTGGTAGTGATAGATAGAGCTTATCTGCAAAACTTGAGATGACGATTTGGTTTGAGGTTATGCCAGGGACGTCTTTGATCAGGTGTTGCTTGAGTCGTCTTTGGATTTCTAAAGGAAAGCAGTTAGGGGGTAGGTGCTTATGGTACGTCACCCGTAGACGATGTGCGCCGTCTATCTGTAGATAAACCCAGGTTGACTGGAGTAAGGTCATACCGATCAGCAGTAATATCATCAGTTGTAACAGGTGGCGTTGAAGGCCTTTCATCTGAGTGCTCCCATGCGCTTCATCCAAGGCTTGGCTATCAGCGTGATGGCGATAATTTGCAGCATGAGAGAGGGGAGAATGTCGATGAGCCCTCCCGTGTAACCACGCCAAATAGCCAGACCAACCAGCAGTCCGATAGGAATCCCAACACGCTCTCCTGCCAGTGCCAGAAGAAAGAGAAACAGCACGGCTGAAATGATCCAAAAGAGAGGTGGAGCTGATGACCATGCGGCCCCTTCTCCAAAAAACAGGCTTGTTGTTTGACCTGCTGGGTGGCTGGGATAGATGGCATGATAGAGGTGCTCATTAAGATTTGGCTGTTTGGATAGACGTAATTTTCTGGCAAGACCGTCCCATGCCGTTGGTGGTGGAACAGTGTCAGCAAGCTTCCTGGCCATGCTTGCATGGTAGAGTGGGGACATGATTCGCTGCATAATTTGCCGCTCACCCAAGCCTGTGGGCAGAAGGGGTTTTTGTGTGATGTTGGGATCAGACGTTTGCAGAGAAGAGGTAGGCTGTCTGGCTGCAGAGGAGATGTCTGTTGTTGATTGCCCGGACAGGACATAGGCTTTTCTGGATGCCGAGTCAGTTATTACGGCAGGGATCAGAAGCAACGAAACAACAATGCCGAAGATAAGTCGCTCTGTGAGAATTGGTCGGTAGCGTTTCCAGTGATTGCGTCGGTTCAGTATGTGCCAGATGAAATCCAGCAGATAGAATCCTATGCCGAAAATTAATATTAAGAGTAGCGTGCCGCGAAAAAAGGCCAATGAAGCGACTACAAGCAGTAGTGTCAGCGCAAAATAGCGGCCAATCCTGGATCTATCCGTAACATACAGCTGGAGCAGTATGGGCCAGCACAGGTTTTCCAAAGACGTAAAGATTCCCTCTCGTTCGATCATGGCCAGACGGCCAAGTTGATCAGGTCCGGTGATACGGGTAACAAAATGGGCGCAGAGAAGAGTGAGGACTCCGATAATAAACAAACGGTAGAGGATGGAACGCTCGAAGGTGTTGGGAGGTAGCGCCCAACGTTTAACCGTTTGCCGCCCCTGTGCGAGCAACAGCGTAGTGATTAGCATCAGGGCCGCCAGACAGAGTCCAGCGAGGGTTTCCCAGCCGACGGCGATAGTGTCCAGTCTGCAATGATCCAGCGGCGAGAGGGTCACCTGACAGGCCAGTGTGATATCGCCAAACCAGTGCAGATCGGTCTGCCAGATGGCGATGCCAAGGGCGGCAGCTGTATAGATGATGGCGAGAGCAAGGCCTCCGACGACGTAGATCAAATCCCTGATCCTGTTGAGTTATTTTTTAATCCATTGCGAGCGGGCGAGTATCTTGCTCTTGTCGCAACGGTGGGCATATTTTTTCGAGATCTCCATCACCTCATCCAGCAGTCCTTCGGCCAGCTTGGTGGGGTTGAGGCCAAGATCGAGCAGGCACTTGTTGTCGACCACAAGTTCATTTTCGGCTGCTTCCTTGCGTGGGTTGTCAAGATTCTGCATCTCCACCCCGGTCATGTCAGCGACCAGTTTGGCCAGATCCCGGACCCGGTGGGTCTCGGTCAGCTGGTTGAAGATCTGTACCGGCTGGCCCTTTTCCGGGGGGTTGTTGACCGCAAGTTCGATGCATTTCACCGTATCCTGAATGTGGATAAAGGCGCGGGTTTGACCGCCGGTGCCGTGGATGGTCAATGGATAGTTGATGGTCGCCTGCATCAAAAAACGATTGAGCACGGTGCCGTAATCACCGTCATAGTCAAAACGGTTTATCAGGCGTTCATCCAGACGGGTCTCTTCGGTATTGGTACCCCAGACGACACCCTGATGCAGGTCGGTAATGCGGACAGCATCGTTTTTGTTGTAGAAATAGAAAACCAGCTGATCCATCGTCTTCGTCGTGTGATAGACACTGCCGGGGTCAGCTGGATGTAGGATTGACGTCTCGATGCGTTTTCCGTCGGGTAGTGGGATCTCTACGTCCAGGTAACCTTCCGGGATCATAGCGCCATGATTTTTGTAGCCGTAGACGCCCATGGTGCCAAGGTGGACGACATGAATGTCGAGTCCCGACTCGACGATGGCGCAGAGCAGATTGTGTGTTGCCCCCAGATTGTTATCCATCGTATAGCGTTTGTGCTTGGGGGATTTCATCGAATAAGGTGCGGCGCGCTGTTCGGCAAAATGCACCACGCAGTCCGGTTTGTACTCTTCGATCAGCCGTTCAAGCCGGTCATATTCTACGGCGACATCCAGATCGATGAACTCAATGGTCTTGCCGCTGATCTCATTCCAGGCCGCAAGTCGGGTTGACATGGGGGCAATGGGTGTCAGGGAGTCCACCTCGAGTTCGATGTCGATCTTCCGCCGGGAGAGGTTATCGACGATCAGGACATCATGTCCCTGCTGAGACAGGTGGAGAGAGGTAGGCCAGCCGCAAAAACCGTCACCACCGAGAATCATTGTCTTCATGATGTGCGCTATCTTCCTGAAAATCCGATAATTTGTGCGGATCGGCAGCTATTTGTCGGCCGCTTGAAAAAAACGATAATGGGGTAAATTGTACAGTATTTGGCCGTTTATTGTGTAGTTGCCCCAGGGCTATTTCTGCTGCGATGAGATGCCGGATTGATAGACGACAATCTGCTGGCCACGGAATGCTTTCCAAAGGCCGATGGAAAAACCGGTGTTTGCCAGAAAAAAACTGAAAACAGCGCCAACAACAGGGATGTTATGTTCTCTGCCTTCCAGGCGCCAGCCGATCATACCCGCAAGGCAGAAAAGCAGTGCAACGATAGCGGCAGGGAGATAGGCATCGATTCTCAAACCCAACCAGAGGCTTAATATCAGCAGCGCAAACAGGATTGGACCACCAAGCCACCGAAGCAGTTTATGAGACCAGAGGGTGAATGCGTATCCTGGATGGCGAAAGGGGTTGAGAAGGTTTGGACGCAACCAGGTGCCAACCCAGTTTCTCAGCGTCATGCGCACCCGTGTATTGAACTCGCGACGGCTTTCATGCTCCATAATGTCATAGGCAATAGCATTGTCGACATGCTTTATCTTTGCATTCTGCAGTGCTGTGTCGAGTGGAATGATACAGTCGTCACCCACATTGAGGGGCAGTTCAACAAAGTAATCTTTTCGGAAGGCCATGGCCTGTCCGCTGCAAACGGCGAGTAGACCCAGTCTGCTTTCCAACCTGCGGAGTTTGAGTTCATAGGACCAATAGTATCCCTGACTTTGAGAGACGCCGCCGCCTACATCCTTGAACTGAAGGTTGGCCGTTACACAGCCGACTTCGGGTATCAGAAAAGCCTCTCCAATATGGCGTAAATAATCCACTTCGAAGCGGGTATCGGCGTCGGTAAGGACAACAATTCCATGCGCTATGGTGCCAATAGCCAGATTCTGAGTGCCGGATTTTCCAAGACGACCACCTGACTGGATGAGTCGTATGCAGGCGTGTTTTCCTGCGTATGTCTGAATAATTGGTTCAGTACCGTCATCTGATCCATCGGAAGCGATTAGGATTTGAAGGCGGTCAGATGGATAATCCTGTGCCAGAAGATTATCAAGCCTGGCAGCGATCTTGCCCTCTTCATTGTAGACAGTCAGCAGCAGGGTAATGAAAGGTAGAGTGGCCTCATCATTAGGGGACATCTTACGTTTCTTTTCAGGCAGAATTGCCACAAGTGCGCCAAGCAGCCAGCCGTAACCTGCGTAGACATATACCAACAGAAACAGAAACAGCCAGAAAAAAATTGTAGCAATCGTATCGAGCGAAGACATCTTCAGGGCTTCCGAATCAGCGCCAGATAGTGGGTTCGAAGAAGAGGGACGCGTTCGAGCAGGCGACAGAGTGTAAACGAAAGTTTTGCTGCGCGTCTTGTCAGGGGAGGCGCGAGCGTTACCGATTTTACCCTGCAGTTACAGCCGTCAAAGAGTAACTTGATCTCCTTTTTTCCCACAGGCCAGACATCCTTGTTTTTCGGATTGGGATAGCGAAAGTCGTACCAGAGAATCAGGCCGCCGGGTTTTAAAGTTCTCATCATTTCATTGGCAATGGCCTGTCGCAGGCCGCTATCGTTGATTGAGGTGAAAACCGTTTGTTGCACGACAATATCGAAGCTGTTGTCAGGATAGGGGATTGCGTCACCGCCACCCACAATCAACTCTGCAGCAGGCAGGTAGGCTTTGGCTGCATCTATGAAAGCGGGCATTAGATCCAGACCTGTGAGGTTAGCCTGTTGTGCACCCCAGCGCAGCCAGTCGGCAAGACGTATGCCACGCCCGCAGCCGACCTCGAGAATCCGGCTTTCACTTAAATCGGTACAGCCGGCAGATCGCAACATCGACAGAATGTCCTCTTCCCTGTGTTGCAGCATATAGAGTTCGCCGGGATAGAAGAGACTGTACTTGTCGAACAGCTTGTTATCGATTCGCTTTTGGTAAGTATCGAGGATGCGCTGAGTCTCTTTCCTGTTGCTTTCCATATCTGACACTCAGGCGATCTCCGCTGATTTTTTAAAATGGAAAAAACGCATTAATCGATGCCGCTGTTCAGGAAATATCCAGAGCAGTATGCCCCAAAAGAGAAGGGGCAGCGTAATGCCGCGAACCATTGCCAACAGGAGGTCCGTGCTGCCGGTCGTGGAGAGATAATGCCAGGCATATGCAATTCCCGCACCTGTGAGAAAAAGCCAAATGGCCTCCCGGAAGTCAGGCAGGACATCAGCTTCAGCAATACGATGGATAAAGAAAAAGACTGCGATACTGGCGGCAAAGAAACTGATGGACAGAGTGAGAGAGGTGCTTTCCACCGTGCTATTGGTGCCTTGGATCTGCAAGGCAGCAAATAGAATGGTCAATGAGATCAGGCTGATGATGATGGGTATTTGGGGTCTGTGAAGGGCATAGAATATTCTGTAATAGACGACAAAGACGGCTTCAAAAACAATTGCGGGGGCAAAACCGCGCAGGGCGCTGGCAGTCAATGCTGAATCATCTGGGGTAAAGTTTTTTCTCTCAAGAAGCAGGCGCACGAGAATCTCGGCTTCAAAAAAGATCAGCATGCTGGCGGGGATCAAAAGCATGGCGCCCCAGAAAACGAGTTGGCGGGATAGCAGGGCGATCTTGTCCCAATCTTTATCAGCGTAGTATTTGACCATAATGGGCAATACCAGCGTACCGGCCACATGGGCTGCCAATGTCAAAGGGACTTCGTAGATGCGGAAAGCATAGGTCAGGGCCGAGACGGAGCCTGTCCCGCTGAAAGAGCCATATCCCCGTACGGCCAGGTGGGAGATCATCAGAAGGCCAAGGCTGCTGCCAACTCCCAACGACATGATGACTGGCCGCGCAAGTTTCCAGGCATGCCGAACGGGCGCTGCAGAAAGACTGACAAGGGAGGGTTTTATAGGAACCCGTCGCATAACGGTTATGCCCAGCAGTACTGCCATAAGCATGGGGCCTGTCATCACGCCAACCAGCAGAGACTTATCTCCCAGTTGATCGGCAGTTGAAACGACAATAATGGTGAATATTACATTAATGCCCAGCCATGCAAGCCCAGGTGCGATAAAGCGATGTCCGGCATTGAGCGTGAGACTGAAGAGAAAATACAAGCTGTAAGCTGGTAGGAGCCAGACTAGCCAGCGGCCGTGAAATGTTGCACTGGTGAGTTCTGCTTCCCCCAGGCCAGGGACGAGTTCTGCAATGATCAGAGGGAAGAGTGTGCTTAGCAGCAGTGCGAGAAGGGCGGATGCAGAGATTACGACAGTCAATGCAGTGGAGAGGAGTTGACCCTGCTTTTTTAGTTGTTCGCCAAAGTGACCGAGTGACGGGATGATGGCAGCTGTCAGGGCGGCAGTGATCAGGAGATCATTGACGGTCATGACAAATGCGTAGCTGCTGAAAAAAGCGTCAGTAACAGATCCCGCGCCAAATGATGCAGCGACAACTATTTCGCGCAGATAGCCTGCAATCGAGTTCAAGATGCTGAGTACAACCAGCATTATGGATGCTTTTTTTAAGCTTGGCATTATAGGTTTCAGTAAAAAGTGCCTGTTGCCGCCCTGCTTGGTCTAACAATCAAAGAAGAAGCGAGAAAGATGGGTAGAAAAAATTGATGTATCAGTAACTCAAGTTTCGGAGTTCATGGTGATGGTTGGCATGGGGTGTGGCTTCCCTATATGTGACGAACGTAGGGTGTGCTGTGCGCACCATGATTGCTGTACCTGCTTATTCCGGCGCGCACAGCACACCCTACCAGACGCTCATGTAATGAAATAAATGCTGCCCATATCTTCTCAGGATGGCTTGAACTCAGAAACTTGAGTCATTAAGAGATAGCATTCAAATGTTCGGGGGCTCATTTGTGTGGTTTATTCCAGTTGGCCCTCTATCTCTTTTAGCGCAAGAGCGATTTGTTTCTGGTCTTCCGCCTCAAGGTAAGGATGCATTGGCAGGCTGATCACACGCGCAGCAACTGCCTGGCTAACAGGTGTAGCTGTTGGATTGCTGTGTTCGGAAAATACCGGTTGTTCATTGAGGGGTACTGGATAGTGAATGGCTGTTGGTATGTCTGAATCAGACAGCATGGTCTGGGTTTTTTCGCGATGATCTACCTGCAGGGTATATTGCGCATACACACTGGTGTTCCCGTTCGCGATCGTTGGGGTAGTGATATTGCTGCAGTACTCATTGATGAGTGTTGTATATCTGTCGCCAATGGTTTGTCTGAGTTCAATCTCTTCGTAGAATTGATCCAGTTTGGCAAGCAGGACTGCCGCTTGCAGGCTGTCAAGGCGACCATTGATGCCGAGACGAGGGTGATGATATCTCCGGTCCTGTCCGTGGTCCCGTATTTCGCGCAATGTTTTTGCCAGATCGTCGTCATTGGTAAAGCAGGCGCCGCCGTCCCCATATGCCCCAAAGGGTTTCGATGGAAAAAAACTTGTGCAGCCGATCGTAGAGAGTCCGCATGATCTTCGGTTTTTGTAGGTGGCGCCGAAGCTTTGAGCGCCATCCTCTATTACCGGTAGATTGTGCCGTTCGGCAATGGTGTTGATGGCATCCATGTCGGCGCACTGTCCGTATAGACTGACCGGCATGATGGCGCGCGTGTTAGGGGTAATGGCGGCCTCAATAAGGGCCGGGTCGATATTGTAGGTTGAGGCGTCGATATCGACGAAGACCGGTTTGGCGCCTAGCAGGGCGATGGTTTCACCGGTGGCAATGAAGGTGAAAGGCGTTGTGATGACCTCATCGCCCGGTCCGATATCCAGCGCCATCAATGCCATCAGCAGGGCATCGGTCCCACTGGAGACGCCAATGCAATGGGTTACGCCCACAAACTCTGCTAACTTCTCCTCAAGCTCTCTGACCTCAGGTCCCATGATGTATTGACCATGCTCAAGAACATTTTGGATTCGCTGGTTGACCGCTTTTTCGATCAACCGGTATTGAGTTTGGAGGTCGATAAACTTCATTGTGTCTACTGTGGCCTGCGTAAGATGATAGGGCGGGAATTAATTCTACGGGTAATCCGGGGTATTGTCCCTACAAAGTGGGATCATGGCTGATTGTCTGACTGCTTCAATCCCACATTTCTGCGTTATCTATTCCGAGGCAGCAAGAAAGCCTCGAAGAATGATCAGGCCGCCGCCTACGCCCAGGCTGCTGCCGATAAGCAGGGTTGCCGTGGCGGGAATGAGGGCGCCGCTGCCAAATACCAGTAGCAGCGAGCCACTGAGCAGCATGGCGCTGCCTGAGATCACGGAGAGAGTGCTGCGATGGTTGTGTCGCAGCACCTGCTGCATCTGCACCAGTTCGTCCGATTTCCATTTTATTTCCAGGCGGCCGGCGGCGGCGTCTTCCACGATCTTGTTGATCTGTACCGGCAGATCTGGCAAATGCTCGACGATGAGCGGCAGGTTTTCCTTCATCTTGCGCAGCAGCGCACGGTGGCCGATCTGCTCGCTCATCCAGCGTTCGAGAAAGGGTTTGGCGGTGGTCCACAGGTCGAGCTGCGGGTAGAGCATGCGCCCAAGACCTTCTATATTGAGCAGGGTCTTTTGCAGCAGCACCAGTTGGGGTTGCACCTCCATGTCGAAGCGGCGCGCGGTCTGAAACAGACGCAGCAGGAAGTGGCCGAAAGAGATCTCGCTCAGAGGTTTCTCGAAGATCGGTTCGCAGACGGTGCGAATTGCCGCCTCGAACTCCTCAACCCGGGTGCTTTTGGGCACCCAGCCGGACTGAACGTGTAGTTCGGCAACGCGTTTGTAGTCGCGGTTGAAGAAGGCCAGCAGGTTCTCTGCAAGGTAGCGTTTGTCTGCTTCGGTGAGGGTGCCCATGATGCCGAAATCAACAGCGATATAGCGGCCGTTGGGCTCCACGAAGATGTTGCCGGGATGCATGTCGGCATGGAAAAAGTTGTACTGGAAAACCTGGGTGAAGAAGATCTCAACCCCACGTTCTCCCAGCAGTTTCATGCTGATGCCCCGGCGTCGAAGCTCCTCCACGTCACCCACTGGTGTGCCACTGATGCGTTCCATGACCAGGACATTCTGACGCGCGAGATCCCAGTAGATCTCGGGCACATAGAGCACCTTGCTGTCGAGAAAATTGCGCCGGAGTTGGGAGGCGTTGGCGGCCTCTCGCATCAGGTCGAGTTCATCGAAGATGGTCTTCTCATACTCCTCGATCACCTCCACCGGCCGCAGGCGGTGTCCCTCTTTCCAATATTTCTCGGCAAGGCGGGCGATGGTGAAGAGCAGATCCACGTCGCGGCGGATGATCTTCTCGATCCCGGGGCGCAACACCTTCACCACCACTGGCGTGCCGTTTTTCAGCTGTGCGGCATGGACTTGGGCGATAGAGGCGGAGGCGAGTGGTTGTTCGTCGAAGGCGTCGAGCAGTTCGCCAACGGGCTGGCCGTAGGCCTTCTCGATAATGGCTCGGGCCTGGTTTCCGGGAAACGGTGGCACACGGTCCTGCAATTTTGCCAGCTCATTGGCCAGATCATCCGGTAGCAGGTCACGTCGGGTGGAGAGTATCTGTCCGAACTTGATGAAGATGGGGCCGAGATCCTCCAGTGTGCGTCTGATGCGCTCCGGATAGGTGCCACGGTCGCGGCGAAGCCAGTACCAGGGGGATAGATAGATGAGGAAGCGGAGTGGGCGAAAAAGGTGGGTGGCCAGCACCACCTCGTCAAGACCGTGACGTAACAGCACCAGATTGATATGTGCGAGCCGGAGTGCCTGAGAGGGGCGGATCATGAAACTGCCTTGCCGCGCAGGCGCTGCAGTCTGGCTGCCAGGCGTTCCACATCATCGCGCAGGGTGTCGACGCCTGCCAGGAAAGGCTCGATCTCGTAGCGGCTGGGCAGCAGACGCAGCTCCTCTTGCAGATACTCCTGCAGGTTCTGTCCGGAGGTTCGGCGCAACTTCTTCCCCCAGTCAAACAGGCTGCGTGCAGCATTGCCGACTTCATGGGCGATGAGATCACCGGTGAGGTGGGAGAGCTGTTCCTCCCAGTCGATATCGAGTGCGGAGAGGAAGTCGCCGAAACGGTGGGCCAGGGCAGAATCACCTTCGATCTCGACAGCGCCGCTGAAAAGCTGGTCGGCGCTTTTACGGTTGCCGCGCATGGCGGCCAGATCGAGTGGGGTACCGCGCAGGGCGCAGTCCGGTTCTCCCTCGAAGTTACTCAGCAACTGTATGCCGCCGGGTTCCGGGATCAGGTAGAGCGACAGGCCAAATCCCAGCAGGTCGAGCCGGATGACCCGCCCAAACATGGGCTCCAGGCGTGCCGGCGCCTCAGGGTCGAGCCGGATAGCCTGGTTAATCAGCTGTTCAAGGGTGGCGAAGGCAGCGGCGCTAACAGTCATGTTTGATCAAAGCTTATAACCCCGATGGATCGCCACCACGCCGCCGGTCTCGTTGAAGTAGTCGCAACGCTCGAAACCGGAATGTTCCATCATCCCCTTCAGGGTCTCCTGGTCGGGATGCATGCGAATCGATTCCGCCAGATAGCGGTAGCTATCCTCGTCGTTGGTTACCAGCTTGCCTATCTTGGGCAGCAGGGAGAAGGAGTAGAAGTCGTAGATTTTCTCTAGCGGCTTGATGGTCGGTTTGGAGAACTCCAGCACCAGCATGCGACCGCCGGGGCGGACAACTCTGAAGATGGCGTCCAGTGCCTTCTGTTTGTCGGTGACGTTGCGCAATCCGAAAGCGATGGTAACGCAGTCGAAATAGTTGTCGGGAAATGGCAGATATTGGGCATCGACTTGGGCGTATTGCAGGTTGCCGACACGCCCTTCGTCCAGCATGCGTTCACGGCCCTGTTCCAGCATGGCGGCATTGATGTCGGTAAAGACCACCTGTCCATCAGGACCTACCAGGCCGCTGAAGCGGGCGGAGAGGTCGCCGGTGCCGGCTGCCAGATCGAGTACCCGCTGGCCGCGGCGCACGCCGGAGATCTCTATCGTGTGGCGCTTCCACAGGCGGTGAACCCCGAATGACATCAGGTCGTTCATCAGGTCATATTTGTTGGCGACCGAATCGAAGACGGCACGTACCCGCCCGGCCTTCTCTTCGACATTAACCTGTTCATAGCCGAAATGTGTGGTCTTGTCGTCACTCATGTTTCGTTTGCCTGCTGCTGTGTCTGGCAGGGGGCGGGGTCAAATTTGACTCCAACCCCTTTTCTAAATGAGGGCGTATGATTCATTTGGTAGGGTGCGCTGTGCGCACCAGAATAAGCCGTTACAGCTGTCATGGTGCGCACAGCGCACCCTACGTTCGCCACATTCACCCATGTCAACATCATCACGAATTTCGAAACGTGAGCGACTAATTCGCTCGTGCTTTACGTTGATATCCGGCGGCTTCTAGCCTTGCCAGGTAACCCTTCCAGTTGGCATTTTGGTTGGCCCCCAGTTTGTAGAGGGTCTCCCAGGAGTAGATGCCGGTGTTGTGTTCGTCGTCGAAATGGAGGCAGACGGCGTAATTTCCCACAGGATCGATATGGAGAATGTTCACCTCTTCCTTGCCGGTCTGCAATACCTCCTGACCCGGGCCGTGACCCTGTACTTCGGCGGAGGGGGAGAATACCCGCAGATACTCTGCCGGATAGGCAAATTTGTTGCCGTCGTCGAAGGTGATCTCGAGTGCCTTGGATTGACGATGCAGATGGATCTCGGTGGGATTGGGGTGTGACATCTCTCTTCTCTCTCTAAACTTGATTCAAAGATGCAATTTTAAGCACTTGCCCGGCGGCAGAAACCCGGCAGCAAAGCGGGTTGGTACGCTCTATCAAAGAATGTACTGGCTCAGGTCCTCGTCCGCTGCGAGTTCCGCCAGGTGTTCATCAACATAGGCCGCGTCGACCGTGAAGCTCTCGCCGGTATGCTCGGTCGCTTCGAAGGAGACCGTCTCCAGCAGGCGCTCCATAACCGTGTGCAGACGTCTTGCGCCGATGTTTTCGGTACGCTCATTGACCTCCCATGCGGTCTCGGCGATGCGTTGAATACCATCCGGGGTAAATTCCAGCTTTACCTGCTCGGTGGCCATCAGCGCTTGGTATTGCTCGGTCAGTGAGGCGTCCGGTTCGGTGAGTATGCGGGTGAAGTCTTCGGTGCTCAGCGCACCCAGTTCCACACGGATCGGCAGGCGTCCCTGCAGTTCCGGGATCAGGTCGGAGGGCTTGGAGAGGTGGAAGGCGCCAGAGGCGATAAAGAGGATGTGGTCGGTCTTCACCATGCCGTGCTTGGTTGAGACGGTGCATCCTTCCACCAGTGGCAGCAGGTCGCGTTGCACCCCCTCACGGGAGACATCGGCGCCACCATGGTCGGAGCGGCTTGCCACCTTGTCCAGTTCATCGAGAAAGACTATGCCCTGTTGCTCCACCATGTCGAGGGCGCGCAGTTTGAGATCCTCTTCGTTGATCCGCTTCTGCGCCTCTTCGTCCTGCAATATCTTGAAAGCGTCCTTGATGCGCAGTTTGCGCCGCCGGGTGCGGCCGGAACCCATGTTGGAGAACATGCCCTGCAGCTGATTGGTCATCTCCTCCATGCCGGGTGGAGCCATGATCTCGACCCCCATGGGCGAGGCGCTGACCTCGATCTCTATCTCCTTGTCATCCATTTCGCCGTTGCGGATCTTCTCCCGGAATTTTTCACGGGTGGCGCTGGAGACGCCGCTGTCGGCGCTGCTGTCATCACCCCAGTCACTCGACTTGGGAGTGGGCAGCAGGGCGTCGAGAATGCGCTCTTCTGCGGCATGGCGGGCGGCGTCCGCCTCTTTTTTCATCTCGGTTTCGCGTACCATTTTCACGGCGGAATCGGCAAGATCGCGAATGATGGAGTCGACTTCGCGTCCAACGTAGCCAACCTCAGTGAATTTTGTCGCCTCGACCTTCATGAATGGGGCGTTTGCCAGTTTGGCCAGACGGCGGGCAATCTCAGTCTTGCCGACGCCGGTGGGGCCGATCATGAGGATGTTTTTCGGGGTGATCTCGTTACGCAGATCATCAGGTACCTGGGATCGCCGCCAGCGGTTACGCAGGGCAATGGCCACGGCCCGTTTGGCATCCGCCTGACCAATGATGTGTTTGTTGAGTTCAGCGACGATCTGCTGGGGAGTGATTTCCGACATGATAACGGTTATTGCTCGCAGTCGAGTTCTTCAAGAACGATGTTGTGGTTGGTATAGATGCAGATATCTGCCGCGATGGAGAGGCCTTTGTTGACCACCTCTGCCGCGCCTAGCTCGGTATTCTCCAGCAGGGCGCGGGCAGCAGCCTGCGCAAAAGCGCCGCCGGAGCCGATCGCCATAAGGCTGTTTTCCGGCTCGATTACATCGCCGGTGCCGGAGATGATCAGAGATGCCTTGGCGTCAGCGACACACAGCAGCGCTTCCAGACGCCGCAGGGAGCGTTCGGTGCGCCAGTCTTTTGCCAGCTCAACGGCCGCCCGGGTCAGGTGCCCATGATGTTTTTCCAGCTTGCCCTCGAAGCGCTCAAAGAGGGTGAATGCGTCTGCCGTGGCGCCTGCAAAACCTGCAATTACGCCGCCTTTGTAGAGGCGGCGCACCTTGCGGGCGTTGCCTTTCATCACTGTGTTGCCGAGGGAGACTTGGCCGTCTCCACCGATCACCACCTTGCCGTTACGGCGCACTGAGAGGATTGTCGTGCCTTTAAACATTGTTACGGAGATCCGCACTATGACTACAAAGGAGCGATTGTACCTGAGCTGAGGCTTGGTTAGAAATTGATTGACCCTGTTATTTCTTGCGGGCGCGGGGATGGGCTTTGTCATAGACCTCCGCAAGATGCTGGAAGTCGAGATGGGTGTAGATTTGGGTGGTGCTGATGTCGGCGTGGCCCAGCAGCTCCTGTACCGCCCGTAGGTCGCCGGAGGATTCCAACAGGTGGCTGGCGAAGGAGTGGCGCAGCAGGTGAGGGTGGACGTTTCTGGGTACCCCCTGCTCGATGGACCAGTGCCGCAAGCGCTGCTGGATGGTGGAGCGGCTGATGCGTTTGCCCCGCACTCCAACAAACAGCGCGTTCTCCCCGGCCCCGGCAAGTTGGCTCCGCACCGCGAGCCAGCGGTCGAGCGCCGCCAGCGCCTTGCGACCGACGGGAACCCGGCGGGTCTTGGCGCCCTTGCCGGTGACCTCCACCATGGCGTCGGGAATATCGATATCGCCGAGGTTGAGGCTGATCAGCTCTGCCAGACGCAGGCCAGAGGAGTAGAAGAGTTCCATGATTGTCAGGTCCCGGATGGCAACGGGGTCGTCGTCCCGGATATCGAGCAGATGACTGATCTGGTCTGCATCAAGGGTGACCGGCAGTTTGCGCCGAACCTTGGGGGCGCGGACACCCAGTGCTGGATTGGCCGCCGCAACACCTTCCCGCAACAGGTAACGAAACAGGCTGCGCAGGCTGGAGAGCTCACGCTGCAGGCTCTTGGGGTCTAGCCCCTGGCGGTGGCGTCGGGCGATATAACTTCTGACCTGGTGTTGGTCAAGCTGTTGCCAGGCAGTGATCTTTTCTGTTTCCAGCCAGTGGGTGGCTTGGTTGAGATCCCGGGCGTAGCTCTCCAGGGTGCGGGGGGAGAGGTGGCGTTCGAGACGCAGATGGCCGAGAAAACGTTCTACCCACTCTTGCGGATCGTTGGGCAATGACATATCAGACATTCCGTAACCTGTCGCGATGACAGCTTATGTAGGATGCTGGTTGTTTGCTAGATACCAGGCAGCGAGACTGCCTGCAGGGTGCGGCCAATGACCTCTCCGAGCCGCATCAGGAACTGCGTGCCCTGGTGGGCTGCGAACCGCTTGGGATCCCGGCTGCCGATGGCGAGCAGACCCAGTACCCCATCATTTTTCAGCGGAATCAGCGCAGTGGAGGCGATCTCTTCCCCTTCAGTGCCGAAGATGAAATTGAGTTGGGCGGGTTGCAGGGGACCGCAGATAGGTACGCTGTCGGAGAAAAACTGCTCGAAGGTGGCGATGTGTTCAGGTTTGTCGTCGAGCAGATGGTCTTCGAGGTGATTGTTGGAGAAGAGCCTCAGTTCCACTGCATCTGCCTTGAAGTCATCGTGCAGTTCATCTTCCAGGGCGTTCATGACCTCGTCGAAAGAGGCTGCGTCGATGAGTGCTAGAGTGAGGCGATGCATACGCTCCTGCAGCGCCTCGTTCTCCCTGGCCACGTCCACCAAATCTTCCAGATGTGACTTGTAGTGATGCACCTGTTCCCGGAGGCTCTCCACCTGACGCTCGATGAGAGATATCGCAGCGCCGCTTTCGTGGGGGATCAGCAGGTTGCGCAACAGCGCTGGATGGCGCTCAAAGAAGTTAGGGTGATCGGTCAGGTACCGGGCGATCTGCGCCTCCCGTTCCTCCAGGCTGGTATTGTCTGACTCTGAAGCATGTTGACTCATAGTTCGATTCTACCTTCGAAAACCGTGGCCGCCGGCCCGCTCATCAGTACCGGTTCACTCTCTTCCCGCCACTCTACCACAAGATCGCCACCGGGGAGGCCGACCCGCACCTGCGGATTCAGCAATCCCTGAATGCGTCCGGCCACCACTGCGGCACAGGCACCGGTACCGCAGGCCAGGGTTTCGCCGGTGCCGCGCTCAAAAACCCGCAACTTGATGTGGTCCGGGTTGACGATCTCCATGAAACCGGCATTGACACGGTTGGGGAAGCGGGCATGGCGCTCGATCAGGGGGCCCAGCCGTTGAACCGGGGCCTGTGCCACTGAATCGACCTGGATCACCACATGGGGGTTTCCCATGGAGACGGCTGCGATGGTGAGTCTCTCCCCCCCGACTTCGAGGTCGTAGGTGGCGGCCTGTCTCTCTGCTCGAAAAGGGATCTTGGCAGGGCTTAGCTGCGGCTGCCCCATGTTCACCTGCACCATTCCATCGGGCAGATGTTTGAGCTGGATTCTCCCGGCGGCGGTGCCGACAGGGATTTCGTTCTTGGTGCTGAGTCCTTTGTCACGGACGAAGTGGGCGAAACAGCGGGCGCCATTGCCGCACTGTTCCACCTCTGATCCGTCGGGATTGAAGATGCGATAGTGGAAATCGGTTGCCGCGTCCCGAGGGGATTCCACCAGCAGAATCTGGTCGCAGCCGATGCCGAAGCGCCGGTCGGCAATGAAGCGTAGTTGCTGCTGCGTGAATTCGACCTGCTGACTGATGGCGTCAATCACCACGAAGTCGTTGCCGAGGCCGTGCATTTTGGTGAACGCGAGTTGCATGAGGACGGGCTTATCGCTTCTTTCCGTTGTCCTGTTGGTCCACGGCCTCTTCAGACGGTGGCAGATAGAGGGGGCCTTTCTGGCCGCAGGCGCTGAGCAGGTTGCCGCTGCCAAGCACAGCGATTACCAGCCACAGGAGATATCTAGGCCAACAGGTCATAGTAGTGCTCAACAATTGAAGGGCAAGGAAGAGAGAGACGGAATTATAACTCAAGTTTCTGAGTTCGTGCTGATGGCTGGTGGGGCTTCAATAAATGCAATTAAGAATTGTAGGGTGCGCCATGCGCACCAAAACAAGCCGTATTCGCGCTGATCATGGTGCGCACGGCGCACCCTACATCCTGGCTGAATCCGTGGCGAGTCAGGGGGCAAGATCAAGCACGCGGTTAAGGCGCTGTTCGACACGTTTTTTCAGTTGCAGCAGCTCCACAGTGCGGGGCGGCTCGATCGTCTGCATCCCGGCAAGTCGCAGAGAGGTGAGATAGATAGGGTAGCGTTGGTTACCCTCACGCAGGCCCTGTAGATGAATGGCGGTGGCAGTATAGATCTCTTCACCATATTCCAGGCGGCTGAACTCATGATCACCACAGATCAGGGAGTGGGGGCGGGCAGTGGCATCGAGGGAGTCGGTGACCAGGGAGAGTTCCATATAGTCGTCAGGCCGGGTCAGGGGTACTCGGCGGGGTTCGACCCTCCAGTCGCCGTTGGACGCCTGTTTCAACTCGTAAAACCGGGGCTCTTCGAAGAGATTGATTTCACCGCCGGGCATCAGGCTGCGTAGTTGCTGCAGACTGTTGAGAAAACGCCGCTGCTGCCGCATGAGAAATCTGGGGCTGTCAGCGGGCAGGGTCTGTTGAAAGAGTGCGCCCTGCTCGTCGAGCAGATAGATATGCGTCTGCTGCCTGCCAACCTGGTAGAAGATCTGGATAAAGTCTCTTCTGCTGTGCTGGAAGAGCGTCGGATAGGGGGTATCGGTAAGAATCCTCGGGTCGAACGTCAGGGGGCGGAACGTCTGTTGTGGCTGTTCCAACTCCTCCAGCAGGCTCTCGAAGGACTCCAGACTGCGCCACGCAAAGTCTTTGTCATTCTGCTGCACCATGTAAAACTCGTGTCCCAGGCGGAATGCGAAACGCCCCTCGTGGTTTTCGGACTGCTGAAAGTGGCCGATGATATGTTGAAAGAGTTCGGTGACCCGTGATGCGATCTGGCTGCCACGGATGGAGGAGAAGCTGTAACTGGATATCCGGCTGGTGGTTGTTTCGGCCTGTCCCTGCAGGTTGAGATTTTGACATAGGGCATCGAGCAGGCCCTCTGTCCCCTCGCGGCGGGTGACCAGCAGTTCACCCCAGCTTGTCTCCACCAACTCTTCGAGGTTGAGCACCAGGTTGTTGCGGGAGGCACCAAAACTGAGCGGGTCATGGCGGTCGCTGGTAAGCTGTTTGCCCTCTTTCGCAAGGTGTTGCAGCGGGTCTGTGCCGAGATTGATGAAGAGTGTCAGGGAGCGCGCATAAGCGGGTCGTGACAGTGTTTTCATGGAGGCTGTTGCCGGTTTTCCGCTGGGGAAAAAATTTCGCAAACTCTTGTGCAGGGCAAGCAGTTCATCTCTGCTGACGTGATCCTCTTCAGGATAGAGGTTGATGATGGTGTCCTTGTCCCACACTTGGTTGATGTGGCTCCAAAGCAGAATCTCAATGAGGTTCAGGGTGATCTTTATCGGTTTGAACTCCAGAACCTCCTCTTCATCAACGGCGCCACGGTAGAGCATCCAGGCGAGGCTGCCATCCCGTGAACGCCGGTGGTGCAGCGAGAGGTGGGGTTCGGAGAGATCCTTGGAGATGCCGGGGTTGATGCTGTCGACCTTGCCGGGGTGATGGTCCAGCGCGGCATAGAGCTTGCGCCCCAGCAGATTGAGTTCCATGGGGTCGATGCGGCTATGCTCTCCCTGAGTGCGGGCGAAGTCGGTGAGCAGCCGGTAACTGCGGGATAGCACCCCTACCAGCACGTTGCGCTCCCTGATCACCTGGTCGATCTTCCAGTCGGCGCGGGTGTCGAGTATCTGCAGCTGGGCCTGGCTCCAGCCCCACTCCCGCGTCAGCTTGAACAGCTCGGCGGCGCGCCAGTGCTGCAGGTTGCTGTCCCTGCTCAGGGTCTCGCCGACCTTGAAGTAGAAGCAGCGCCGCGCCAGCTCAAGACGGTCTTCATCCTTGAGTTGGATGAGATACTCTTCAACCCGGCGGTAGAGCAGGATATAGGCGTCGAGTTTGTTGAGATCGTCTTCTCCGGCGTAGATGGCGGCCTTGGCCTGCTGCGCCAGCCATTGAGGATGGGGGAAGTCGCGGCTGTAAGCCTCCATGAGAAAAATCTTGAGAATCGACTTGTAGGGCGAGTCGATGCCTTTGTAGAGCTGCCATAGCGCCGCGCCGAAGAATTCGTCTGCAGGTGTCTGATCCAGACCGCCGAAGTCGAGCAGTTCCGCGTTGTTGACGAAGCGGTGACTGATCAGGTTGTCGGCGTAGTTCCGATAGTCCAGTTCGCGGTCGGGGGGCACCAGCCACCAGAGTGGATAGCGTCCCGCCAGCAATACGGCGCTGCGATAGAACTCCTCCAGCAGCAGGCTGTGTTGAGTGGTGCCACTGCTCTCACGGGAGAGGGCGGCCTTTTTGCCGGCCCTGAAATCTTCTGGATCGATAAGGAAGATGTGAAGTTCCAGATCCAGTTCGTCCGCAGCCTTTTCGACCAGTTCAGCTTTCTCCTGCAGGGTTCTGCGTTGATCGCCGGAGAGGGATGGGGTGTGGCAGAGCCAGACGTCAAAATCGCTGCCGGCGGACTGGCCGATGGTGCCGGTACTGCCCATCAGGTAGAGGCCCTCCAGCAAAAAGGTACGGTGTGCCCGTTTCTTATAGCTGAAACTGCGGCTGAGTTTGCGCGCAATGGTCAGGGCCTTCTGCGAGGGCCCATAATCGGGAATGCCGGCCGGGGATTCACTGTTGACGAAACCCGGCAGCATCGGATGGTTGATATGAAACAGCAGCGGCAGCAGAGTGATGAACTCATGCTGGCTGGGTCTGAGTTCTCCGAGGATGCGCCGTAGCCGCTCACGGTGCAGATTCATGAAGCGCCGCCGGATGGTCTTCAGATCTTTGCGGCTGATGCCCTCCTCAAAACTGATTTGCTGGGGTTCCGGCACTAACGGCTCCCGGATGATGACTCCAAAGCCTCCATGGCGTGGCGAATCAGCAGATGCGGGTCATTACCTCTTTCCCAAGTGACAACACCGATCCCAATATGGGGTGCGGTTTTGTCTCCCAGTAAGGTCAGGCTGCCATCCCGGCACTCCTGCTGGATCTGTTCCAGCAGGTTGCGGGCATCGGATTCGCTGGTTTCGGGCAGCACCAGCATGAACAGATCCTCTTCGTAATGGCCAATGGTATCGGCCCACCGGAGCCGGTCACGCAGATACTGGGCGACTGCAATTACCCTGTCACTATCCAGGAGGGCGGATGGATCGTCCGGATCGCTGATGCGGACCACGGCAAGGGTTAGCGGATTGTTATAGCGGCGGCTGCGCGTCACCTGCGCCGCCAGGGCCTGCAAGGTTGCGCGTTGGTTCGCCAGCCCGGTCAAGGGGTCGGTTATGGTCAACTCCTCAACCTGCTTCTGCAGTGCCTCGCGTTCCATCTGCGCAGTCACCTGACCGCTGATATCCTGGTAGAAATGGAGTTTGAGTGGTGACTGTGCACCATCATTGATCTCCCGTACATCCCGCCGCAGCCAGCGTTCATCTGTACCGTCGACGGAGAGGTGGAGGATCTCCGTGGTTTCGAATAGTGCGTGCAACCCTTCCGGGAGTGTTTGCTGATCCTTGCCTACAAGCTCGTTGGCGGACAGATCCAACATGGATTCAAGGGCTGGGTTGATCCATCGGATACGAATATCCTGGTCCACTGCCAAAACGCCTGTCGGGCAGGCCTCCAACAGCGCTTGGTTGAAACTGATTCCATCAGTTATTCTGATTCCCCACTCAATGATGGCGGCCCAATGTATTTCTCTTCGGCCCGGTCTTTGTTTGTTCCTCTGACGGATGGAGAGAGGAACCCGCAAAAACCTTAACGGCAGGGGAAGAAGAATCTTTAATCTTTATCGTATTCAGATGCCCGGCGGGCGTCGCCGTAGACTTTATCGGTGGGGTAGCGCGCTTCATTGATGCCGATCTTGCGGTAAGCAGCATCGACCAGGTTGATGTCAAGGCGCTCGGCACAGCGGATCAGGTAGATCAGGATGTCGGCCATCTCCAGCGCGACTTCATCATGTTTCTCCGGCGGCAGATTCATGCTCTGCTCCGGCGTCAGCCACTGAAAATGCTCCACCAGTTCCGCGCACTCCGCGATCAACGCCATCGACAGGTTTTTAGGATCGTGGAACTGCTCCCAGTTGCGGGTCTGGGCGAAGGTCTTGAGGCGGGTGTTCAGGTTGTCGAGGGAATCTTTTGGCATGACGGGTCCAAAGGCGAAAGGTTAGAGGTGACAGGTAACAGGGCGAGTCTACCAAATTACTGCAAAATAGCAGGTTGACGCGCTTCCGGGTCGACACAAGCGTTGGAAACCTGAAACCTGAAACCTGAAACCTGAAACCTGAAACCTGAAACCTGAAACCTGAAACCTGAAACCTGAAACCTGAAACCGTAGGCCGGTTCAAGCGTAGCGGAACCGGCACCAGGCGGCGTAAATGCCTGATCCGCTGCGCTTGATCAGGCCTACTGAGTAATCGCTGTCCTGGCTCGTTCGATGGCGGCCCGGACCTGGGCCGGGGCGGTGCCACCGATATGGTTGCGGGCCGCGACCGAACCTTCCAGGGTCAATACTTCGAAGACGTCGGCCTCGATGGTTTCGGAAAATCCCTGCAGTTCTTCCAGGCTCATGGCTGAGAGGTCCCTGCCCTCCGCCACGCCAAAAGCGACGGCGCGTCCCACCACGTCGTGGGCATCCCGGAAGGGCATCCCCCTGCCCACCAGGTAGTCCGCAAGGTCGGTGGCGGTGGCAAAACCCTTCATCGCCGCGTTGCGCATATTCTCCTTGCGGCAGGTAACACCGGGCATCATCTCGGCGAAGACCTTGAGTGATCCCTGCAGGTTGTCGATGGTGTCGAACAGGGGCTCTTTGTCTTCCTGATTGTCCTTGTTATAGGCCAACGGCTGGCCCTTCATCAGGGTCAGCAGGCCGATCAGGTGACCGAAGATACGTCCCGTTTTTCCGCGAATCAGTTCCGGCACGTCAGGATTTTTCTTCTGCGGCATGATGGATGAGCCGGTGCAGAAGCTGTCGGAGAGTTCGATAAACCCGAACTGGGCGGAGGACCAGATGATCAACTCCTCGGAGAAGCGCGACAGGTGCATCATCAGGATGCTGGCGTTGGCGGCGAATTCGATGGCGAAGTCCCGGTCCGAGACCGAATCCAGGGAGTTCTCGCTGGGTCGGTCGAAACCGAGCAGTTCCGCCGTGTAGTGGCGATCGATGGGGTAGGTGGTACCTGCCAGGGCAGCAGCCCCCAGGGGCAAAACGTTGAGCCGCCGGTTGCAGTCGGCGAAACGCTCCCGGTCCCGCACCAGCATCTCGAACCAGGCCATCATGTGGTGGCCGAAGGTGATCGGCTGGGCGGTCTGCAGGTGGGTGAAGCCGGGCAGGATGGTGTCGGCCTCCCGCTCGGCGAGGTCCAGCAGTGCCTGCTGCAGGCGTAAAATGCCGTCACGGACCACTTCGATCTCATCGCGCAGCCAGAGGCGGATGTCGGTGGCCACCTGGTCGTTGCGGGAACGTCCGGTGTGCAGCTTTTTACCGGCATCGCCGATGCTCTCGGTCAGAGCGGCCTCCAGGTTCATGTGGACATCCTCCTGGGCGATTGACCACTCGAAGTTTCCCTGGGCGATAGACTCGCCAATCGCCTCCAGCCCGCGGATGATGTCATCCCGATCCGTTGCAGTGAGTATGCCCTGTTTCTCCAGCATGGTGGCATGGGCAATGGAGCCCTGGATGTCATGCTGGTAGAGTCGTTGGTCAAACTCGACGGAGGCGGTGAAGGCCTCCACAAAGGCGTCGGTGGGCGCGTTCAGGCGGGCGGATGAAAGTTTCGCAGACGCGTTGTTTTCGCTCATGAAGGGCTATCCTGAAGATGAAAGCGGAAAAACGCGGATTATAGCAGGCGATCGAGAGATGCATCAGGCGGAAAAGGAACGGACGGAGATCGGCGATGGGGGCAGACAGGAGACCTTTCTGCCCGGCTTTTGCAGTATCCGTGCGGTCTTTGCCGTGGTGGTGACGACAGAGCTGTTGGCGATGGTGCTCACCCTGGCCGACGAGCGCCCACTGACGTTGTTCTGGCAGACTCTCAGCGTCAACTCTCTGCTGCTGCAGTGGATCGCCTTGGCTACGGCGGGAATGCTCTGTCTGTTGCGACGCCGGTTGCCGGGTCTGGGAAATCAATGGGCCGGGCTGCTGGCCTGGGGTCTGCTGCTCTGCGCCACGGTGGTGGTTATCGAGTTGAGTCAGCTGTTTTCCGGTCAGGATCTGTCGCCGGAGCGACATCTTGAATTACTGGTCAAAAGTCTGGGCATCAGCGCCATCATCGGAGTGGTAGTGCTGCGTTATCTCTATCTGCAATATCTCTGGCGGCAGCAGGTGGAGGCAGAGAACGATGCCCGGCTGCAGGCGCTGCAGTCCCGCATCCGTCCCCATTTCCTCTTCAACAGTATGAACACCATCGCCAGTCTTACCCGCAGTAATCCCAGGCTGGCCGAGGAGCTGGTGGAGGATCTGGCTGACCTGTTCCGGGCCTCGCTGGGGGATGTGCGTCGCCTCTCCACCCTCGGCAGAGAGCTGGAGTTGGCCCGCCAATACCTGAACGTGGAGCGTCAGCGACTCGGAGAACGCTTGCGTGTGGAGTGGGATCTGGAAGAGCTGCCGGAGAGAGCAATGCTGCCATCGCTGATTCTGCAGCCCCTGCTGGAGAATGCCGTCTATCACGGGATCGAACCTGCGGCTGAGGGGGGGTGGTGCGCATCGTCGGTCGTTACCGGCGACGACGGGTTAATCTCAGTATCCGTAATACCCTGCCGCAGTCGACGGTCACTTCCCAGCGCAAAGGCAATCGTCTGGCGTTGGAAAATGTCCGCCAACGACTGGCCGGGCTATTCGATACAGAGGCGGGTCTGAGCGAGTCCAAGGTGGAGGGGGAGCATCAGGTGCGGCTGTTTTTCCCCCATCCCTGGAGGCTGGAGTGAGGATTCTGCTGGTGGATGACGAGGCGCTGGCCAGGGAACGGCTGGCTGGGCTCATAGCCGAGTTGGGCGCGCCCTACCGGGTGGTGGGAGAGGCCGTCAATGGAGAAGATTCCCTGAAGTTTTGCGCCCAACAGGGTGTCGATCTGGTATTGATGGACATCCGTATGCCGGGCATGGATGGGTTGGAAGCCGCAGGCCGGCTTGCCGGATTTGAAACGCCTCCTGCAGTGATCTTCACCACTGCCTACGAAGAACATGCGCTGGAGGCGTTCGAACGGGAGGCGCAGGATTATCTATTGAAACCGGTGCGCCGGGAGCGCCTGCGCCAGGCGCTGGAGCGATCCCGCCGGATCACCCGGCCACAACGCGAAACGCTGGGACGGGTGGAGCGAGAGAAGATACCACAGCTAAGTGTTTCCTATCGTGGCGGCGTATTGAGTCTCTCCTTCGATGAAGTGATCTACCTGCGGGCCGACAGTAAATATATTGCCGTGCGGCACGGTGCGGGAGAGGCGTTGTTGGAGGATACCCTGAAGTCACTGGAGGATCGTTATGCCGACTGGTTGTTGCGTATCCATCGGAATGCACTGGTGGTGAGGCGGCGTCTGAAAGGGTTGGAGAGAGGGGCGGATGGGAAGATGCAGGTGGTCTTGAACGGATGCGAGGAACGTCTGGAGGTGAGTCGCCGTCATCTGCCGGAGGTACGGCGTTGGTTGAAAGGGGCGCCTGACGGATGACATTTCGTCTGTGTGCCGTTATCGCTGCACTGCTGCTGACTGCTTGCAGTGTGCCCCCCAAAGAGGCGCAAAAGCCGTTGCCTGCTGTACCGCAAGCGAACACCGAAACCACTCCTGAACTGATGGACGGGGCCGATGGAGAAACCCTCGCCGGAGGCTGCTTTGGCTGTCATGGCTTCGAGGGACGCAGTCTTGGTCCGGCCACCCCGTCGATTGCGGGACTCTCCGAAAACTATTTCATCGAAGTGATGGAGGCCTATCGCCGGGGAGATCGTTTCAGCACGGTAATGGGCAGAATCCTGCCTGGATACACGCCGGACGAGGTACGCCGGATGGCTGGTTACTTCTCCTCCAGGGAACAGCGTCCGCCGATGCAAAAAACCGACTGGCGGCTGGTGGACAGAGGGGCTATATTGCATCGTCGCTATTGTGAAAAGTGTCACGGAGAGGCCGGCAGCGATCCGGAAGACAATGCCGGACGGCTTGCCGGTCAGTGGAAACCCTACCTGCGCTGGACCTTGAAAGACTATCTGGTTGGCGTCAATCGTGCGGAACGGGGCATGTCGAAAAAGTTCACCCAAAATGATGCGAAAACAGGGCGTCGAGAGTCTGGAAGCACTGGTCAATTACTACGCGAGACAACGCTGAACCCTATCGTTACAAAGAAAGCGTAGGTTGGGTTAGATGCGCAACAATGCCTCTTTTTCTGCTTGTCGGCGTTGCCTGAGCGCATCGTAACCCAACGCCTGAGCAGGAATATCGCGGAAACTGTTGGGTTACGGCGCACGCTTGGCATTAGTGGAAATGACTGATCATTGCGGTGATGTGCGCCTAACCCAACCTACGAGGCTATGATGCGAGCTGATCACATAATAAATTGCTTGCAGGCAAAGCAGGCTTTAGCATAGGCGCTGTCTGGGCTGGATTTGGCTGTAAGCCCTTCCGGGATCAGACCTCTAGGAGGCTGTCGGGTTTAACACTGTTTGGCTGCAAATCCCTGGATGGCGATCAACTCAGCTTATCGAACTCGTTAAATAGGCCCACTATTCGCCTCGTTCGATAAACTGATTTGATTCGCCCCCAGTGATTTTCGCTTCAAACGGATAAACCCGACAGTCTCCTGGAAAACAATAATACCGGCATTTTTAATATCGAGGCCCCTTTACATGCCCCAGAAAACCATCCGTATCGCCACCCGAGTCTCCCCCCTTGCCATGTGGCAGGCTGAACATGTGGCCGCAGAGCTTGGAAAAGCGCATCCCGGCATCAAGGTTGAACTGGTGGGTATGAAGACCCAGGGTGACAAGATACTGGACACCCCCCTGGCCAAGATCGGCGGCAAGGGGTTATTCGTCAAGGAGTTGGAACAGGGCATGCTGGAAGACCGGGCCGATATCGCGGTCCACTCCATGAAGGATGTCCCGGTGGAGCTGCCGGAAGGACTGCATCTGCCGGTCATCATGCAGCGCGAGGATCCCCGGGACGCCTTCGTCTCCAATAACTTCAAGAGCTTCGATGAACTGCCGCAAGGCAGTTGCGTCGGTACCTCCAGCCTGCGTCGTCAGTGCCAGCTCGCCGAGTTGCGGCCGGATCTGGTGATCAAACCATTGCGGGGTAACGTCAACACCCGCCTGCGAAAACTTGACGAAGGGGAATACGATGCCATCATCCTTGCCTCGGCGGGTTTGATTCGTCTGGGTTTCGAGGATCGCATCACCGCCACCATCGGTCCGGAGCAGAGTCTTCCGGCGATCGGTCAAGGGGCGGTCGGGATCGAATGCCGCAGCGACGATGAGCGGATCAACACCCTGCTTGCGCCCCTGCACCATCAGGAGACCGCCTATTGCGTTACTGCGGAAAGGGCGATGAACCAACGCCTGATGGGTGGCTGCCAGGTGCCCATTGCGGGGTACGCGATGCTGGAGAATGGGGTTCTCTGGTTGCGCGGTCTGGTGGGAGAGCCGGACGGCAGCCGTATTCTCCGGGGAGAAGTGGAGGGCACCACAGCCGAAGCGGAACAGATGGGGTTTGGGCTGGCGGAAAAATTGCTTGATTGGGGGGCTGATGAGATTCTGGCCACCCTCTATGAAGACTGACTGAATGTGAGTTGCGACCTGCGGGGCATCGGGGTGCTTGTCACCCGGCCTGAGCATCAGGCCGGGGGGCTGTGCGAACGGATCGAAGAGAATGGCGGAAAGGCGCTTCCTTTCCCGGCGATCAGGATAGACCCGACAGAAGATGCGGACGCCGCCCGCTTGTTGCTAGGCCTGGAGGCAGGGGAGACGCTGATCTTCGTCAGTCCCAATGCGGTCACCTTCGGACTGCAACTGCTGCATGGAGAGCGGTTACCCGATGGCATCCGATTGGCATCGGTCGGCAAGGGAACGGCACGGGGATTGATGCAGGCAGGTTATCCGCCGGATGTGGTTCCATCGGAGCGTTTCGACAGCGAAGGGCTGCTGGCAACCCCAGAGCTGCAACAGGTCGCTGGCAAGCGGATTGTCATTGTGCGGGGCGTGGGTGGCCGGGCGCTGCTGGGCGAGACCCTGAAACAACGGGGTGCCGAGGTGAGCTATGCCGAGGTCTATCGGCGGCAGCGCCCGGTGGTGGATGTTGCCCCCATGCTGGCCGATTGGTCCCGGCGGGTTCAGGTAGTGACGGCCACGAGCAACGATATTCTCGCCAACCTGGCCGCACTGCTGGGAGATGCCGGTCGGCAGAGGTTGTGTTTAACCCCGCTGCTGGTGATCAGTCCGCGTATGGTGGAAGAGGCGCGGCGGATGGGATTTGAACAGATAGTGCTTGCTGATGGCGCGGATGAAGAGTCCATCGTCCGGCGGCTCTGTGAGTGGTGGATGGAGACTCACTAACCTTCGTCCCGAGTAAGATTTAGCAGGCCTGATCAAGCGCAGTGGATCAGGCAAAAGATAGAGAAACAGAATCGAAAAGTGGCCTATGGCCGCATAACAAACGGTACCACTGAGTCATGACAGAACAGGAGAAAACGGCAACTGAGCAGGAGCGGGTCGATGAGTCCATCGAGCCGGTTGTCGGGGCCGATAGTGAAGCACAAACAACAGACATGGGGTCGCGCCCATCGTCAGGTTACATCCCGAAACTGGCGGTTGTGCTGGCAGTGATTGCGCTGTTGGCTGTTTGTGTCGGGCTATTTACCGGTCACAACTATTGGCAGGAGATGCAGCAGTCGTTGCAGCGGATCGATGCAGATCTGACCCGGAAGGCGCAAGAGCAGTCGACCTTTGCCGCCGGTCTGCAAGAGACCCGCCGTGTTTTTGAACTGCAGCAGCAGCAGATTGAGTCCCAGCGCCAGGCACTGGCGGATCAAAATCAGCAACTGCAGCAGTCTCACGATGCCATGCAGGCGCAGCGCGTCCAGATGGAAGACTCCCTGTCGGATATGCAACGCAAGCTTGGCAGTGATCAGGGACAGTGGCGTATCTCGGAGGCGGAATATCTGATGCGGGTGGCGAACCACCGCCTCACGCTGGAGGGTGATGTGGCCACCAGTATCACCGCGCTGGAGGCAGCCGATTCACGCCTGCGCGATACTCTCGACCCTGCGTGGAACAGCGTGCGGGAAGCGGTGGCCCGCGAGATAGCTGCTTTGAAGATTGCGCCCACTGTAGATATGGCTGGCCTGAGTGCCCGTATTGGTGGGTTGATCAGGCAGGTGGATCAGCTGCCCTTGCGGGACCAGGGCGGTATACCGCCACGTCCGCCGCAGACATCAGAGAGTATTGAGTCGCTGACAGCCGAAGGCTTCAACCTGCGGAAGATTCTCGACGACCTCTGGGAGGGGTTTAAATCGATGATGGTGGTGCGGCATCACGATCGCCCCATTGCTGCCATGCTGCCGCCCGAACAGCGCTATTTTCTCTATCAGAATCTGCAGTTGAAGCTTGAAGGGGCGAAGGTGGCTTTGCTGGCGCGGGACGCAGGACTCTACCGCGACAGTCTGAGAACTGCAGCCGAATGGATCGAGGGCAATTTTGAAATGGAGGCGGGAGAGGTGCAGGCATTTTTGGCGCAACTTCAAGGTTTGGGCGGGGAGGTGCTGCTGCCCGATCTGCCGGATATCTCCGGTTCCCTGCGCACCCTGCATGCCCGCCGCGAGGCGCTTGAGAAACAGGGAGAGAGGCAGTGAAGTCCCTCATCGCCGGTTTTGTTGCCCTGCTGTTGGCCGCCACTTTGACCCTGTGGGTGAAAGAGGACAATGGTTATGTGCTCATCGGCTATGGACATTGGACGATAGAGGGGAGTCTGGCGCTCTTCGTCCTGGCGGGAGCGCTGTTGTTTGTACTTTTCTACCTGTTGCTGAGATCTCTCTCCCGACTCTGGGCCTTTCCTGGACAGGTGCATGATTGGCGGGGACAGCGCCGGACACGCAAGGCTCAGCAGGCTCTGACTCAGGGGCTGGTGGAGCTCTCCGAAGGACGCTGGGAACCGGCAGAGAAGCACCTGCTGCGTTACGCGAGCCAGTCGGAGACACCGTTGCTCAACTACCTGGCCGCAGCCAGGGCGGCGCAGTTGCAGGGCGCCCATGAGCGCCGGGACCACTACCTGAATCTGGCCCACGAAAGCATGCCTGCGGCAGACGTGGCGGTCGGTCTTACCCAGGCGGAGTTGCAGCTTGCCCATCAGCAATATGAACAGGCGTTGGCGACTCTCATGCATGTGCGCACCCTGGCGCCGAAACACGCCTATGTCCTGAAGTTGTTGAAGAAGCTCTACGAAGACCTGGGTGAGTGGGACAAACTGGAGGGTCTGCTGCCCGAGTTGCGCCGCCGCAAAGTCATTTCTCAGGATGAGCAGCTTGAGTTGGAGAGCCGGGTCTACCTGGAGCGGCTGCGCAAGGCCGCCGGGGAGAGTGATCAACTCGTGCTGCTGAGATTATGGAATCAGCTGCCCCGTTCGCTGCGGGGTAACCAGGCGTTGGTGGAGGCCTACTGTGAACTGCAGATAGAGCGGGGTACGGGCGAACAGGCCGAAAGGATCATCATAGACTATCTGAGACACACCTGGAGTGACCGGCTTGTGACGTTGTTCGCTGCGATCGAGGGGGGCGACCCCGCTCAGCGTCTTGCGCTGGCCGAAAGCTGGTTGCCGGCGCATGCGGATGATCCCGTGCTGTTGTTGACGCTTGCCCGCCTCTGTCTTCACTGCAAACTCTGGGGTAAAGCGAGGAGTTATCTCGAAGCCAGGATCGGACTGGCGCCGTCACCTGAGGCTTACCGGGAACTCGGGGCGTTGCTGGAGCAGATGGACGAATCAGAGGCCGCGATGGATTGCTATCGTTCCGGATTAGCGTTATCGGCAGGTCCGGCAACGTTGCAGGATACGGTGAAACAGTTGCCGGCCTCCGCAGAGACGAACACCAAACAGTCGTCAGAATTACTGTTGGGCGTGGAGAGTTCTTAGGCAGGAAGGACTCTTTGCCTGCCCCGAATATTGAAGAGAGTCCGCATGGGTAGGTTGGGTTAGGCCGTCATTTTGGCCGTAACCCAACCTATGCACCACTCTTGTCGTGTTACGCTACGCTAACACGACCTACTGTTTTTGGGTTTAGGTCAGGCCATTGATAACACGAATATTGTTTCCTTAAGCCAGTGCCATTCCTCCCAGATCCGATTTGCTTCCCTATAACTTCATGATCAGAGCATACTTGTGACCAATAACGATATCTTGCGCCGTATCCGCTATACCTTCGACTTTAGCGATTCGAAAATGATTGCTCTATTTACCTTGGCCGAATACCAGGTAACGAGGGGGCAGATCAGCGATTGGTTAAAAAAAGAGGATGATCCAGCCCACCAGAAATGCTCCGATTCTCAATTGGCCATTTTTCTGAATGGTTTGATCAATGACAAACGAGGAAAAAAAGAGGGAGCACAACCTGAAGTGGAGCAACGGTTAACCAACAACATCATTTTTAGAAAATTAAAAATCGCATTAAACCTGAAAAACGAAGATGTATTGGAGATTTTGGGTCTGACAGGGGTGCGCATAAGTAAACATGAATTAAGCGCGTTTTTTCGTAAACCAGGTCATAAACACTATCGTGATTGCAAAGATCAGGTCTTGCGTAATTTTCTAAAAGGGCTACAGCTTAAATACCGTCCTGGTGTTGAACAGGAAACTGCGTCTGTATGGAAACCACTCAAAACGCCGAGACAGGTTTAAGCGGTGTAAAACGTAACAATCAACATAGTCCCCCTAGCACCAACACAGGAAAAAACACATTGAGCCAAACAGCATTCTCAACCCTTAAGCTGCATGCCGCTCTGCTTAAAAACTTATCCTCTCTTGGTTATGAGGAGATGACCCCCATACAAGCACAGAGCCTGCCCCATATTCTGGCGGGAAAAGATGTTATCGCCCAGGGAAAAACCGGCTCCGGAAAAACTGCTGCGTTCGGTCTTGGCCTGCTGGAAAAGCTCGATGTAAAGCGTTTTCGTGTGCAATCACTGGTGCTTTGTCCGACCCGTGAACTTGCCGATCAGGTTGCAAAAGAGATTCGGAGATTGGCTAGGGCTATCCACAATATCAAGGTCTTGACATTATGTGGCGGTATGTCGATCGGTCCTCAGATAGGCTCACTGGAACATGGCGCCCACATTATTGTCGGAACCCCCGGACGCATAGAGGACCATTTGAACAAAGGGACTCTGCAGCTGAATAATGTGAATATGCTCATCCTCGATGAAGCCGATCGCATGCTTGATATGGGGTTTCAGGCAGCGATTGATGCCATCATTGATCAGACCCCCGAGCAACGTCAAACCCTGTTATTCAGCGCAACCTTTCCAGATCAAATTCAGTCTATCGCCAAGCGCATTATGGTTAAACCCGTCATGGTGCAAGTGGCTTCCACGCATGATAATGCCAGTATTCAGCAGCATTTTTTCAAGGTTGAGAATAATGAGCACCGTTTGACTGCTCTGTGTCTGCTGCTTTTGCAACATCGCCCTGAATCCGCCCTGGTATTTTGCAATACCAAACGGGAAACCCAGGAAGTGGCTGATGAGTTACTTCATTTTGGCTTTAGTGCGCTCGCCTTGCATGGCGATCTTGAACAGAGAGACCGTGATCAAACACTGGTGCGGTTTGCCAACAAAAGCGTCTCGATTCTAGTTGCTACCGATGTCGCTGCCCGTGGTCTGGATATTGATGCGCTGGATGCTGTAATCAATTACCACATAGCTCACGAGTCTGAAGGTCATGTTCACCGTATTGGTCGCACGGGTCGAGCTGGAAGCAAAGGAACTGCGTACTCTTTGTATAGTGGAAAAGAGAGTTACAAGGTCGCTTCGCTGGATGCAAATGTAGACCCGATTTTAGATAGCGAATCTTTGCCGCCGCTCAGTTTGTTGGAAGAATCGGCAATGAAACCCTTAATGGCAACGCTGCAAATTGACGGTGGAAAAAAACAAAAAGTCCGTCCTGGAGATATCCTGGGCGCTTTGACCGGAAAAAACGGCATTGCAGGAAAACAGGTCGGAAAGATTCAAATTTTTGATAACTGGGCATATGTGGCCGTTAGTCAGGACGTTGTTCAACCGGCACTGAAAAAATTAGGTGAAGGAAAATTGAAGGGACGTTCGTTTCGGGTCAGGCTGATTCATGGCTAGTCGGCAGGGTATTGGCGGAGTGACCAAATCTCTCCTCAGGCGACCTTGATCCTTACCACGTTCATCACTTCAAGCTCTATTCCGGCAACTATCTTGATTCCCGGGTAGTAGGTCAGGTTGACCTGTTGACCGGCGATGTTCTTGTATCTCCGTTTGCGTTTGTAGCTGAAGGGAACCTCATGTCCCTCCACCATCAGCGTATTGATAATCCACTCGCCCTCATCCCGCTGCACATGAGAGACCACCTTGAGCATATCGGAATGAACGAGCTTTGCGTGTCGCTTGAGTAGTTTTTCCGGATCGGATTGCATGAGGTTTCTCCTCCATAGCCGGTAAAGCCGGGAACCGTCCACTATTATCCGCCTTGAAGCGCTAGAGTAACAGTGTGAGAGGCCGGGAAGTTCCGTATCGATTATTGCTTTGCCAGAAAGTGGATAGCCTGAATCTGCGCTGTTGTTGGACCTGTCCGCCGTGATATTTCCAACCGCTTTCTGAAATGTGGTTTATCCTGATATTAGGGTATCTAAAAAATGGGAGATTGACGCGATGAGACCCACAGAGTCAGCAATCACAACCTCACAGCAATATTTCGACAAAGTTGTTCCGAAGATCAAGGCAGACGGCAAGGTGGATGACAAGGAGCTGCTCTACTCGTTCAAGACAATCATCTGGAACCAGGCCGCTTTGGCTCGTGCGATCCGGGATGTGTACGACGTGGTGGCCCGGATTGAGCAGACACTGAAGCAGCAGTCATCCAGAGGGCCGATAGGGCGTTAGAGGTCCTACAGTTGGCTAGGAGTTATATCTCACGAATTCAATTGAGCTTGTGCGTGGGGTGTGTAGCATGCACCCTCGCAAGAAAAAATCGTCAATCTTCCCGTTATTTAACCCCATTTCTCCTGCGTATCCGTATTAATAGATGGAATTAATCACACAGGCAGGAGAGCCCTATGAAACTGAATCCATTTGCTACTATCGCCCTTACGGCGTCATTGTTAACGGGTTGCGGCCTGTATGAGTCGCATTCGACCTCAGAGGTTGTCGACCCAGGACCGGGCCGCCCGGCTGTGGCTGAACAGACGGTTATGATGGATCTATCCGCCCAGCATAAACATAAGTCAGTGGGGCTTATGAAGCGGGAGGCAGACGGGTCTGGGCAAGCCGTTGCTCCCTCTCAGGTGGCCGCTGTTTCAAGTGGAATCCGGCTGTCATCAGAGCCGCTGGACCGGGAGTCTTATGCTCACATAGAGGATAATTCCGTCAAGCGTGTTCAGGAGGTTCCGGTCTCGACTTTCAGTATCGACGTGGATACCGGTAGTTATGCCAACCTGCGGCGAATACTCAAGGAGGGCAGGCTGCCGCCTAAGGATGCGGTACGGGTCGAGGAGATGATCAACTACTTCACCTACGACGATACGGTGCCGAAGGAAAAAAACCAGCCCTTCAGCATTACCACCGAACTGGGACCGAATCCCTGGAATCAGGAAACCCGGTTGTTGCGTGTCGGCCTTCGATCATGGGTTCCCCGGGATGTTGAACGGCCCTCTGCCAATCTTGTCTTTCTGGTGGACGTGTCTGGTTCCATGCGCTCTCCGGACAAGTTGCCGCTGCTCAAGCGCAGCCTGCGCCTGTTGACCGGACAGCTCGATGCCGATGACCGTGTCACCCTGGTGGTATATGCAGGGGCATCGGGTGTGGTATTGGAGCCGACTGCCGGCAACCGCCGGGCGACTATCGAGCAGGCGCTGGAACGTCTCTATGCGGGTGGCTCGACCAATGGTGCCGCGGGTATTCGTCTGGCCTATGGGAAGGCGCGGGAGGCTTTTATCGAAAATGGCGTGAACCGTGTCATTCTGGCTACCGATGGTGACTTCAATGTCGGCACGGTAAACCATCAGGCACTCATCGATCTGATCGATGAACAGCGCAAGGGCGGTATTGCTCTTACCACGCTGGGTTTTGGTGGTGGCAACTACAATGACCGACTGATGGAACAACTTGCCGACCACGGTAACGGCAACTACGCCTATATCGACACTCTGCTGGAGGCGCGCAAGGTGTTGGTCGAAGAGATGGGCGCCACCCTGCAGACTGTGGCGGGTGATGTGAAGATCCAGATCGAGTTCAACCCGGATCTGGTCTCGGAGTATCGATTGATCGGTTACGAAAACCGCTTACTGGCGCGAGAGGATTTCAACAACGACAAGGTGGATGCCGGTGAGATCGGTGCCGGTCACTCAGTCTCCGCGCTGTATGAGGTCGCGCTTGTCGGCGGCAAGGGCAACAGGATCGACCCGCTGCGATACGGCAGTGGTGAGTCCAAGCGGGACACCAGCGGAGAAGAGATCGCCTTTCTCAGGCTGCGCTATAAACGCCCGGGATCAGATATCAGTGAACTGATCGAACGACCTCTTCTGTCCAGTGAGACCAAACAGCGCCTTGATCAGACCAGCCACGACTACCGCTTTACCTCGGCGGTGGCTGCATTCTGGCAAGTGCTGAGAGGCGGTTCTTATCTGCAAAATTTCGGCTACGATGAGATCATTAAACTTGCCCGTGGGGCACGGGGCGAAGACAGCGGAGGCTATCGGAATGATCTGATTCGCCTGGTTGGTCTGGCTAGCGACCTCTCTGCCAGTCAGCCGCTAGCCATTTTCCAAAAACAATAAAGCGAAAGATGTTCGATGGATAACCCCAGCGACGAATCACTGATGCAACGTTATCGATTGGGTGAGACAGTGGCCTTCGATGCTCTCTACCAAAGGTATAGGGGACCGCTCTATCGCTATATCACCCGTCAGTGCAGTGATGCCGGGATTGTGGATGAGATCTACCAGGATGTCTGGTTGCGGGTAATCAGCGCCAGAGGCCAGTGGAAAAAAGAGCTCACATTCCGGCCCTGGATATATCGTATCGCCCACAATCGTGTGGTCGACCACTGGAGGAGTCTTCGTCCCGTGGACCCCCTTGAAAAACCTGATGAAGTGATCTCTCTGGAAGTCAGTGCCTGGCCGGATGCCTGGGTGATGATTCGGCAGTGCGTGGAACGTCTCTATCAACTGCTTGGTGGCTTGAGCGAACCGCAGCGCAGCGCCTTTCTGTTGAAGGAGGAGGGTGGACTCAGTCTGGAACAGATTGCCGAGGTGATGGATACCGGGCGCGAGACCATCAAGAGCCGTCTGCGTTATGCGCTGAAACGACTGCGGCAGGGTCTGGAGGGTTGTGATGAGTGATCAGAACGACATCCATGATGAACGCATCTCCCATCTCTACAAACAGGGTAGCTCAGAGAAACCATCCCCGGATCTGGATGGTCGGGTCCGCGAGGCTGCCCACCAGGCCGTGAAGCGCCGCAAGCGGCCTTTTTATCTGGGTTTTGCACCCAAAGGGCATAAGTTTCGTTTGAACAGACGAGCTGCTCAACTCAGCTTTATGGCAGCCGCTGCTGTGCTGATGCTCAGTTTCGGGCTGGTCATCCGACTCTTTGAGCCGGTCTCCATGCTTGAACCTGAAGTTCCAGTACCCATGCTGATGGAGCAGGAAGAGGCCGGCTGGCCGGTGGAATCTTCTTCAGCTCCGGCGATGGATTTTACCGGGCCGGCATCCTTACCTTCCGTAGCGCCAAAAAAGAAGGCGGCTAAAAGCAGCATGAAGCCAAGACGTGAGATCCAGTCACTGCAGGCAGATCGGGCTGGAAAAGAGGTTAGAACGCTGCCCAAGCTGGAGAAACACATGTCCCGGCAGGCCGTCCCGGCACAGATGCAGGATTTGGCGTGCGATAAGGTCTCTCTTCCTGACAGCGATAGTAAACAGATCTGGATTGAGCAGATGAACAGACTGAAGGAAGATGGCGATCTCAAAGGGTATGAGTGCCTGCACCAGGCTTATCTTGAACGGTTTTGGGATATGTCGAAATAAACCTGAATCTGATCCCGTGCAGTTCTGTAGGTCGGGTTAGATGCGTACTGTGCCAAGCTTGAATTTCGTGGCCTGGCTTGCCGCGCATCGTAACCCGACGCTGTTTTGTCAGATCACATCGCGCATAAATGTCGTGCCAAAGCCCGGCTTTGTGCCATTGCGCGTCTAATCCGACCTACGACTGTTTCTCTCGCCTGGAATGGCAGGGCCACTCTTTATCTTACTGCTTAAAGTCGCCGTTATTTTGCCGCGGCACCATACTCGAAAGAGTCTGAAAAGAGGTGCTCTTCACTCAGTCCGTGGGCGAGGAAGGTATCCTTGCCTGCTTTGATCATTGGTGGTGGGCCGCTCATGTAGACCTCGTGGCCGCTCAAGTCCGGATTGTCACTGATTACCTGGTCATGCACCCAGCCGTTTTTCCCCTCCCAATCCGAATCAGGTTCAGAGAGGACCGGTGTGTAGCTGAAGTTGGCATGCTCACGCGCCCAGGCTTCCGGCATCTCAGGCAGATAGAGATCCTGTTTGGCGCGAACACCCCAGTAGAGGTGCATGGGTCGATCGATGCCGATCTCGAAGGCGTGTTCGATAATGCCTTTCAATGGTGCAAAGCCGGTACCGCCCCCCATGAAGATGATGGGCCGGGATGACTCCTCGCGCAGAAAGTAACTGCCCAGGGGTGCCTCCAGCCGCAGAATGCTCTTCTCCTCCATGCCGTCGAAGAGGAAGTCGGTGAAAGAGCCACCGGCAACATGGCGGATGTGCAGTTCGATATAGTCGTCATTGTGGGGCGCATTGGCGATGGAGAATGCCCGTTTGCTGCCGTCTTCAAGAATGAAATTGAGATATTGTCCGGCCAGAAACTGCAGTCGCTCGCCTTCCGGGAGTTTAAGGTAGAGACGGATCACGTCATCGTTAAGATGCTCGATCTTATCCACCCGGCAGGGAAACTCGCGAATCTCGATGTCCGCCGCCTCGACGATCTCTTTTGACTCTAGACGGATATCGGTGGAAGGTATCGCCTTACAGGTCAGGCAGCTGTTTTCCGGCAAGTCCTCCAGTGCGGGCGGGGTGCCGCCTGCATAGCTCACGTCACCTTCGAGCAGCGTACTTTTGCACTCTCCGCAAAAACCATTGCGGCAGCCGTATGTGAGGTTGACCCCCTGTCTTACGGCTGCGTCCAGGATGCTTTCGTCAGCATCCACGCTGAATTCGTGACCGCTGGGTTCGACGTGAACTTTGAAACTCATGGGATTCCTTGGTATTGAAGTAGAGCCTGAATCTACGAATCCAGGCAAGAAAACAGTAAACAAATAATTCTCGCCTATTTTAGTCAGGAATTAAACCGGGGAGTTGATTGGGTAATGCAGAGAGTCACTATTGTTGGATGCGGAGACATTGGTCACCGGGTTGCGCTGCGTCTGCCTGTGCGGGAATCGAGTGTCTCCTGTTGGGTAAGGAGCCGTGCCAGTTCCCGAAAGCTTCAAGGGTTGGGATTGGCATCCGAGGTGGTTGATCTGGATGATTCTGCGATTTCCCTTCCTGTCGTTGCGGGCCATTCACTCTTCTATTTTGCCCCTCCGCCGGGTAGCGGTGTCGAAGATATGCGGGTGGCGGCCCTGATTAGGGCGATAGCTGAAACCGGGCATCCGCACCGGGTGGTCTACCTGAGCACCTCAGGTGTTTATGGTGATTGTGATGGGGAGTGGGTGGATGAACAGCGCCCACCCTCACCCAGGGCTGATCGAGCCTGGCGTAGACTGGATGCTGAACGGCGCTGGCGCGAATGGAGTCTATCGAGCGGCGGCGAACTGGTGATTCTCCGGGTGGCCGGGATCTACGGTCCGGGCAAACTGCCGCTAAAGCGGTTGCAGTCAGGGGCGCCGATGGTGGCGGAAACTGACTCGCCCATAACCAACCACATTCATTCCCGGGATCTGGTGGATGTCTGTCTGGCGGCAATGGCGCGGGGGTGTTCTGGTGAGGTCTACAATGTGAGTGATGGGCACCCCGGCACCATGACTGCCTACTTTAACCAGGTGGCGGACTTTCTTGGACTTGCCCGCCCCCCGGTTATCTCTCTGGCTGAGGCGAGACGGCGGTTGTCCCCTGGCATGCTCTCCTATCTGGCAGAGTCACGGCGGCTGAGTAATCGCAAAATGGTCGAGGAGTTGGAGGTCGGTCTGCGCTACCCAACTCTGGCAGATGGGTTGCCTGCCTCGCTGGATGAAGAGCAGGGTGGCAATAATCAGGGCTGAAAAACACTGTCAGGATATTTTACAGTCGCTCGAATTCCGTGAGTTTACATTTCATTGCTCTAACGTATTAAAAAACAAGGACTTGAGATTTTTGCCGTAGAAAGTCCACAAATCTTCTCTGTGGCCCCCTCCAATAAACTGTCGGATTCTTTTACACGTTTGCTTGTCAGCCTAATGTTAAAATTTATAATAGACTGAATAATAAAGAAAATAACTAGATGGCATGGCTATTGCTAGTAGTTATGACAAGGCTTTTAGCTGAGGTTGGATAGACAATCTGAATCCTAGTCAAATGAAGTGACGGAAAGCATTAGGCCGCCGACCCGCCGTTTCAGATGATTTGAATTGGAATTGTACTTGAAAAAATAATAATCCGTCGGAGGACGGGATCTACGTAGTAAACTAACAGCTATACGGTTTCCGTATAGCTTTTTTTTTGTCCGATTATTCGTTAGGAGTGGAAGCGCGATGTTAAACAAGTGGATCGCCACCGGCGTGTTGGTAATGGGGATGATCCAGTCCCAGGCATGGGCGGCTGATAGTGATGGGAAGTTTTCTGTCAGAAGCATGGGTTTGGCTACCTGCAGTCAATATGTAGAGGAGAAGGCCAAAGCCGAGGGTAAATACGCTGCGTTTTTGGGTTGGATGGAAGGGTATCTGACGGCGACCAGTCAATATGCCAAAGATACTTACGATGTCGTTCCCTGGGGCAACGCCGTCTATCTTGGCACGATGCTGGCGGTGCATTGCAAAGCTAATCCGGAGCAGCGTTTCTATGTGGCAGTAGCCAGTCTGGCCAGAGCCATGCAGAGTAACCGCATCGTCTCACTGTCACCGGTGGTGGAAGCCAAGAATGGCGAGCACAAGACTTATCTTTATAAAGAGGTTTTGGAGAGGCTGCAGACTTGGCTGAAAGAGAACAAATACTACGATGGAGCCATTGATGGTGCCTACGGAAACAAGATGCGGGATGCAATCGTAAAGTTTCAGAAGACAGTGGGGCTTGATGAGACCGGTGTGCCGGATCAACTGCTGTTGCACAGAGCCTTACTGCAGAGCAAGGCCGAAAAGGCCAAATAGTGTCTGTCTGGAAGTGCTCCTGAAAACGCAGAGGTAACCTGTAGGATGTGGTGACGACTGCAGGGATGCAGGAGGTAGAGAAATGCAGGAGCAATTACCGAGTAAAACAAACCGCATCAATCGTGACAGATGCGCATCGCTACGCTCAGCACATCCTACATTTCCGGGCTTGCCGTCCCGATGGTCACACCTTCGGGGCGGTTCTGCTTCAGGTCTTGATGTCGAGCCAGTCGAACAACGCATCCCACAAAATGACATCCTGATAGACCTGAGAGGGCGCCAGCTCGAAAATGCCCAAACCCTGCTCTGCCGACTGGATGTAGTTCCTGCTCTCTCGCAAATGGGTGATTACCGGCACTTTGAGGTGGCCGAGAAACTTTTCCAATTCATGATAGATGATTGTCTGTTCGCGTACCCGGTTGGCGACGATGCCGATTCGGGTCTGATGCCGGGAGATACGACCGCTGCTCAGGAGTTCTTCCAGAAAGCGGCTGCAGGCCCGGATATCGATGGGTGAAGGCAGTACCGGCAGGACCAGCGTATCCACCCGCTTCAGCATCTTGTTGATCGCCTTGCCATGGGTGCCGGCCGGGGCGTCCATGATCAGCAGGTCGGTTCCCTTCTTTGTCTTGATTGGTTCGCCGGTGGCATCGATCGCCTGGATGTCGGGGATGCCTTCGTAGTCCTGACGCGCCTCCAGCCAGTCCAGCGAGGATTTCTGAGGATCGAAATCGGCGAGGGCCACATTGAGACCTTCGTCCGCATACCAGGTGGCAAGATTGGTTGCCAGTGTGGTTTTGCCGCATCCACCCTTGGCATTCATCAGCATGACGGTGCGCATGATTAGTTTTCCTACTGGTAGTTGGATGAGTACAAATCTGAATTGTAGCGGATGGAGTGGAAAGCGACAGTCAGGGTGAGTCGATGCCGAGTTCGTCCCAGATGTCGTCGACCCGCTGCTTGACCGCATCGTCCCTGAGAATTGGCGTGCCCCACTCCCGGTCTGTCTCCCCCGGCCATTTATTGGTGGCATCGAAACCGATCTTTGAACCCAGTCCGGAGACCGGCGAAGCGAAATCGAGATAGTCGATAGGGGTGTTTTCGATCAGGGTGGTGTCCCGCACGGGATCCATGCGGGTGGTCATGGCCCAGATGACGTCGTTCCAATCGCGGGTGTTGACGTCATCATCCACTACGATAACGAACTTGGTATACATGAACTGGCGTAGAAAGGACCAGACTCCCATCATCACCCGCTTGGCGTGCCCCGGATACTGCTTTTTCATGCTCACCACTGCCATGCGGTAGGAGCAGCCCTCCGGCGGCAGGTAGAAGTCGACGATCTCCGGGAACTGTTTCTGCAGGATCGGCACGAAGACCTCGTTCAGTGCCACCCCGAGGATTGCAGGTTCATCCGGCGGCCGCCCGGTATAGGTGCTGTGATAGATGGGGTCCTCGCGGTGGGTAATGCGGTCGATGGTGAAGACCGGAAAGCTCTCCACCTCATTGTAGTAACCCGTGTGATCACCGAAAGGGCCTTCCGGCGCCATGTCATCCGGATGGATGTGGCCTTCCAGCACAAACTCCGCTGAGGCGGGTACCTGCAGGTCTGAGCCGATACACTTCACCACCTCAGTGCGGCTGCCCCGCAGCAGCCCGGCGAAGGCGTATTCTGAAAGTGTGTCGGGTACCGGCGTTACCGCAGCCAGAATGGTGGCAGGGTCTGCGCCCAGTGCTACGGCAATAGGGAAGGACTCTCCCGGATGGCTCTCCTGCCACTCCCGAAAATCCAGGGCACCGCCACGGTGGGCTAACCAGCGCATGATGACGCGGTTGCGTCCGATGACCTGCATCCGGTAGATGCCCAGGTTCTGGCGTGACTTGTTGGGCCCCCGGGTCACCACCAGTCCCCAGGTGATCAGTGGGCCGGCATCCCCAGGCCAGCAGGTCTGCACCGGTAGATCGGTCAGGTCGACAGTTTCGCCTTCAAGGATCTTCGTTTGGCAGGGGGCATTGCGTTGCTCCTTCGGCGCCATATCCAATACCTTCCGGAAGATCGGCAGTTTCTGCCAGGCGTCCTTCATCCCTTTTGGCGGATCGGGCTCTTTCAGAAAAGCCAGCAGTCTGCCGACCTCCCGTAATGCCTCCACAGTTTCCTCGCCCATGCCCATGGCGACCCTTTGCGGGGTGCCGAAGAGATTGCCCAGCAGCGGATGGTCTGAACCCTTTACGTTTTCGAACAGCAGCGCGGGTCCACCGGCCCGCAGGGTGCGGTCGCAGATTTCGGTGATTTCGAGGTTGGGGTCAACTTCTGTCTGAATGCGTTTCAGTTCACCCCGGGATTCAAGTTGCCGGATAAAGTCGCGCAGGTCCTGGTATTGCATGGGTTCTATAGGCGTTTCCAATATTTGATCTCAAACCTTACCAGAGCGGGTGGGTTGAGCGGTATTTTGTGACCAAAATTTATTTTATGCGGCATAAGAAACTTGTATTATCCGGATTTAAGGCTAATATAAGCAGAATCTAATATATCAATCGGGAAAATCCCATGAAATTAAATACACAAGTATTGCTGAAGTGGAATTTTGTCATACTCAGCCTGTTCCCACTGTTTGCATCTGCTGAGTTGACCACAGTGGAGGCAGATTTCCGCGAGACACCAAGGGAGTTTCGTCTCGACGGTGTGGTGGAAGCGATCAATCAGACTACGGTCTCCGCCCAGACTCAGGGTCAGGTGCAGGAGATTCTCTTTGATGTGGATGACTATGTCGAAAATGGACAGTTACTCATCACCCTGAAAGATACCGAACAGAAGGCGCGCCTGCGTCAGGCCGAAGCTGACCTGAAGGAGGCCTTGGCGCGATTGCAGGAGGCAAAAGATGAATATGTGCGCACCAAGGAGCTGTCCGTAAAAAAGCTGGTCTCTCAGTCGCAGCTGGATAAGGCGAATGCAAGCCTGAAGTCGGCCCGTGCCCGTCACGATGCCGCCAGTGCGGGTCTGGTACAGGCCAGTGAGCAACTGGAGTACACAAAAATCCGTGCGCCCTATAGTGGCATTGTGACCCATCGCCTTATCGAGGTGGGTGAGATCGCCCAACCGGGACAGAAGCTGATGAGTGGCACCTCGCTGGATCAGCTACGGGTGTTGGTGGACGTACCACAGAGTCTTATCCCCATCATTCGCAAGACCGGCAAGGCAAGGATATTGCAGCCGGATAATGTGTTCGTGGAAGCGACCAAGCTCACCATCTTCCCCTTTGCACACCACGGCAGCAATACCTTCAAGGTACGGCTCGACCTGCCCGAAGGCATTCCTGACCTGTTTCCCGGGATGTTTGTGAAGACAGCCTTTGTCACCGGGACCAAGCGGGAACTGGTTGTGCCGGTCGAGGCGGTGGTCTATCGCTCAGAAGTCACTGCAGTCTATGTGGTGGAGGAGAGTGGGCGCGTCCGGTTCCGCCATATTCGTGTGGGTCATCGGTCGGAGGACGGCAAGATGGCGGTGATAGCCGGGCTTTCGGCGGGCGACCGGGTGACGATCGATCCGATTGCGGCAGGTGCCCTGGTGAAGCAGCAGATGGCGGAGGCCGGTAATGAGTAAGCTGGCGATATCGGGACGCATCGCTGAGCGTTTCATGCTTACGGAGATTACTCCCTTGCTGGCCCTGGTGGGGCTGTTGCTGGGTGTTTTCGCGGTGCTTGTTACGCCTCGTGAGGAGGAGCCGCAGATCAACGTCACTTTCGCAAACGTCTTCATTCCCTTTCCCGGTGCCACAGCAAAAGAGGTGGAGAGTCTGGTGGCAACGCCTGCGGAGCAGGTGTTGTCGGAGATAGACGGTGTAAAGCACGTCTACTCCACCTCCCGTCCCGGTATGGCGGTACTGACGGTGAGATTCGTGGTCGGAGAAAATCGTGAGGACGCAATCGTGCGACTCTTCAGCAAGGTCTACTCCAACCAGGACTGGCTGCCGCAAAATTTGGGAGTGGGGCTGCCGATTATCAAACCGAAGGGCATCGATGATGTGCCGATCGTTACCGCGACCCTGTGGACCGAAGATCCAGAGAAGGGGGCCTATGAGTTGGGACAGGTGGCGCATGCCATCGAGTCTGAGCTGAAACGGGTGCCGGGTACGCGGGATATTTACACCATCGGCAACCCAGACCGCGTGGTGCATGTGGAGCTGGACCCCCAAGCCCTGGCGGGCCACAACATCGACCTGAGTGACCTGCGCAATGCGCTGCAGGCGGGCAACCGGATTCGTGACGACATTACGATAACTGCACAAAACCATGAAGTATTGGTGCAGGCGGGTACCTTCCTTACCTCTGCCGAGGAGATCGACTCCCTGGTGGTCGGTGTCCAGGAGGGCAGGGCGATCTATCTGCGGGATGTGGCCAGAGTGAGCCACGAACCTGATTTGCCGAACCAGTATGTCTGGATGGGAGGTGGTGAACAGGGTGAGCTCAAGGGCGTCCCGTCCAGCGGGAAATATCCGGCGGTCACCATCGCTGTGGCGAAAAAGGCCGGCACCAATGCGGTGGATATTTCGAAGGCGGTGATTGAGCGTTTCGAACAGCTCCAGGGCACCTTCATCCCCGATGGAGTTAACGTCACCATCACCCGCAACTATGGCGAGACGGCTGAAGCCAAGGCGAACAAGCTGATCACCAAGTTGGCGTTTGCAACCCTTTCGGTGATCGTGCTGGTCTTTTTGGCTATCGGCTGGCGTGAGGCCTTTATCGTCGGCGCTGCTGTGGTGGTGACCCTGGCGATCACCCTGTTTGCCTCATGGGTCTGGGGATTCACCCTCAACCGGGTGTCGCTGTTCGCCCTTATCTTCTCCATCGGTATTCTTGTCGACGATGCCATAGTGGTGGTGGAGAACATTCATCGTCATCTGCAGATGGGCGCGAAAAATCTGCGGGAGGCAATCCCGAAAGCAGTGGATGAGGTGGGTGGCCCCACCATTCTGGCGACCTTTACCGTGATTGCGGCCCTGTTGCCGATGGCCTTCGTCACCGGTCTGATGGGACCCTACATGAGTCCGATCCCGATCAATGCCAGCACCGGCATGCTGATCTCCCTGTTGGTGGCCTTCATCTTCACCCCTTGGCTGACCAACCTTGTGTTGGCCAATCATGTTGAGAAGATCGCCGCCCATGCCCACGATGACCAGGCGGAGACCGGACTCAGTCGTTTTTTCGGCAGGGTCATGCGTCCTTTTCTGCTGGGATCTCGGGGTAATCTGATGCGCTGGGTGTTGCTGGGCGGCATCCTGACTCTCATGGCTATCTCTGTCTCATTGGTGGTCAACCAATCGGTGGTATTGAAGATGCTGCCCTTCGACAACAAGTCGGAATTCCAGGTGATGCTCGATATGCCGGAAGGAACCAGTCTGGAGCAGACCACCCGTGTACTCGACGAGATGGGTGACTACCTCGCCAGCGTGGACGAGGTGACCGATTACCAGGTCTACTCAGGCACAGCGTCGCCGATCGGCTTCAATGGTCTGGTGCGCCAGTACTACCTGCGGGAGGGGGCTCACCTGGGCGATATCCAGGTCAACCTGGTGGACAAACATCTGCGTGAGCGTAAGAGTCACGAAATAGCACTTTCGGTGCGAGCACCACTGCAGAAAATCGCCCGTGAGTACAACGGTAACGCCAAGGTTGTCGAAGTGCCTCCCGGCCCTCCGGTGATGTCGCCGCTGGTGGCTGAGATCTACGGTCTCGACTATCAGGGGCAGACGGAGGTGGCTTGGGAGACGCGCAAGATTTTTGAAAACACCCCTGACATCATCGATGTGGATGACAGCGTCGAGTATCCATCCGTGAAGTTTGTCGTAAAGGTCGATCGTGCCAAGGCGGCGCGTCTGGGTGTGGCCCAAAGCACGGTTGCTGAGGCGCTGGCCACGGTATTGGGCGGTGAAGACGTGAGTTTCCTTCACGGTGAGAACCTGAAGTATGCCGTGCCTATTCGCCTGGAGTACTCGGATGCAGACAAGGCGGATCTGGAGCAGGTGCTCTCACTGCGGGTGCGCGCTCAGAGTGGCACGCTGGTGCCGCTCTCGGAGATTGTCCAGGTGGTACCGCGTGTGCGGGAATACTCCATCCACCACAAGGATCTGATGCCGGTGGTCTATGTTACGGGTGATATGGCGGGTGAGACAGATAGCCCGCTCTATGGTCTGTTTGGGATTTCAGACCAGCTCAATGGTGACGGGGGTGTGGAGCAGTGGTTTCTCTCCCAGCCGGAAAATCCGTACGAATACAGTCTCAAGTGGGACGGTGAGTGGCAGATTACCTACGAGACCTTCCGTGATATGGGCATCGCCTACTCGGTGGGTCTGTTGATGATCTATCTGCTGGTGGTGGCGCAGTTCCGCTCCTACCTGGTGCCCCTGGTGATCATGGCGCCGATCCCGCTGACCATCATCGGCATCCTGCCGGGACATGCGCTGATGGGTGCCCAGTTCACTGCCACCTCCCTGATCGGCATGATTGCCCTGGCGGGTATCATCGTGCGCAACTCCATCCTGCTGGTGGACTTTATCAATCAGCAGGTGCGCGAAGGTTTGCGCTTTGAGGAGGCGGTTGTCAGTGCCGCTGCAGTGCGTGCAAAACCTATCGCGTTGACTGCGCTGGCGGCCATGGCAGGTGGATTTTTCATCCTCGATGATCCGATATTCAGCGGTCTTGCGGTATCTTTGATCTTCGGTTTGTTCGTTTCGACGGTATTGACCCTGATCGTGATCCCGGTGGTTTACTATGCCGCGATGAGAAATCGCCTCGATGATATCCAGGCAGGGAGTGCTGCATGACAAGAGAGAACTGGCAGGGTCGTTGCTGGAATTGTGGACAAATCCTTAAGGGGGCAGATTTCAGCCGTGAAGCGCGTTGTCCGGATTGCAGCAAGGCGACCCATGCCTGTAAAAACTGCCGCTACTACAAACCCGGTTTGGCCAATGATTGCCGGGAACCTGTTGCCGAGCGGGTGACCGACAAAGAGCGGCCAAATTTCTGTGACTATTTTGAGCCTTGGGAAGCGGCTTATGACGGCGTTACAACAACTTCAGGAGGTGACATGCTGAGCGCCGCAGAGGATCTTTTTAAATAGGCGGTTTATCCTCGTAGGAGCCGCGCCTCACGGCGAACGCACATTCGCGGCGAGGCGCGGCTCCTACGCAATGCGCAGTATCATCACCCGATGACTTAATAAGCTGGATTGATGATAATCATCGGATATTGATCCTGTTTACTGGATTATGGGTTCAGAACCCAAGATGTAGGGTGTGCCGTGCGCACCATGAATACTAGCAGGAGCCCGCCCATGTGTTACGCCATCTACTTTTCCCTGATCGCCCTTTTGCTGATCTACAGCGATTCTGTGGTGGAACAGTTCGCCCTCTCCGAGAGTGCGGGCGAAGGACAATGGATTATGATGGCGACGGGATGGGAGTTGGTTCCGGCCATCTGGCCTCTGTTACTCATGGCGATGGTGTTTGCCAGCGCGCTGACCTTTTTTGTTGCACGGGCCATTTTCAAGCCGTGATGAAATAGGCTATTTTTTGATCCGGCTCCAGGTGATATTGAGCAGGGTGTCGATGGCGCTTTGTGTATCGGGCAGATGGATCTGGTAGGCGTTCTCTAAATTGTCCGGGGTGAGCACCTCTCCCAGTTTCCCGACGGCAAGCGTGCATCCCTGATGCAGAAGTTGCAGCCGCTGGCAGAAGTGGGCGGCGAGCCGCAAGTCGTGTAATACCACGATTGCGGCATTGCCTCGTGAACAGTGCTCCGCAAGCATCTCCATGACATCGAGTTGGTGTGCCGGATCGAGCGCGGCTACGGGTTCGTCGGCGAGTAGGATCTCCGGTTCTGCAGCGAGTGCCCTGGCCAGCAGTACCCTGGCGCGCTCTCCGCCGGAGAGTGTGTTGAAGGGACGGTGACGGAATGGCAGCAGGTCAGCATCCGCGATGACGCTTTCGATTACCTGTTGATCCCGTTCGGAAAGTTTGCCCCAGGGTTCGAGGTGGGGAATGCGGCCCAATTCGATGATGCGGGTCACGGAGAGCGGCCAGTGGACCTCGGTCTGCTGGGGCAGATAGGCGATACGTCTGGCCCGTTCATTTCGCGGAATGTCTACGAAGCGCTGTTGGCCAAGTTGAAGCACTCCGCTATCAGTCCGGACCGATCCGGCAAGACAACGCAGCAGGCTGCTTTTGCCCGCACCGTTGGGGCCGATCAGACCGAGTATCTCCCCCTTTTTCAGTTCAATGTCCACGGCCTCAAGGATCGGTTGATCGCCGATGCTGAGAGAGAGAGCTGTTCCGCGAAGCAGACTCATTGGATATACCGCCTGCTCTTGATGATGAGGTAGAGAAAAAAGGGCGCCCCCACCAGTGCGGTGACGACGCCCACCTTGATCTCTGTCTGCGCGGGTAGCAGGCGTACCAGGATGTCGGCCGCAAGCAGCAGGATGGCACCCCCCAAGGCGCTGGTGGCAAGCAGTCTGCCGGGTTGATAGCCGACGAATGGGCGCAGCATGTGGGGCACCACCAGGCCGATAAAGCCGATGGCGCCGGTAACGGAAACCGCCGAGCCCACCGCCAGTGCCACGGCGAGAAAGATGCGCCAGCGCAGGCGGGGCAGATCTATACCCATAGATTGGGCCGTCTCCTCTCCCAGTGTCAGGGCATCCAGCGCCCGGCCGACACGCAACAGCAGCACCCAGCCCAGCAGGGTGCCTGGGAGCATGATCCAGAAATTATCCATGCTGCTGTTGCTCAGTGAACCCATCATCCAAAGCACGATCTCCCGCACTGCATAGGGGCTGGGGGCGAGATTGAGCAGCAGGGAGATGAGCGCCAACGCCAGCGAGTTGATCGCAACACCGGCGAGGATCAGGGTGAGGGTGCCGGCGTTGCGTCCTGCCAGCAGATAGACCAGCAGGGTGGCGCCGAGTGATCCCAGGATACCACCGATAGGCAGGCTGAACTGGGAGAGTGCGGCACTGCCGAAGTAGAGCGCGATAACCGCTCCAAGGGCAGCGCCGCTGGCACTGCCGATGAGTCCTGGGCTTGCCAGGGGATTGCGCAGCATGGCCTGCATGGCGGCGCCGCAAAGTCCCAGGGTGGCCCCGGCGAAAAGCGCGATCAGCGCGCGGGGCAGACGCACTTCGGTCAGGATCAATGCCAGTACGCTGCTGGTGTCATCAAACGTCTCCTGCAGTGCCTGGAAAACCGGGATCGCCTGGCTGCCGAAGAGCAGTGAGAATAGAAACAGGCTGCCCGCGATCGCACAAAGCAGTCCGAGCAGCCGGGATTGTCTTATCTCCCCCAACATCACTGTTTCTTCGGCAGCGCGGCATGCAGTTCAGCCACCGCATCGGCAATCATCGGCCCGCCACAGATCCAGTATTTGAAAGGGATCTCAATGATGGGGCGGTTGTGGGTGATGCGGCGCAGTGCAGGATGATGCAGTTGTCTCTGGGCTAGTGAGCGGGTTTCCCCTGTGTAGGTCGAGGTGAAGATTTGATCGGGTTGCCCGAGCAGCAGACTCTCGAGGTCGATGCTGCTGTAACCGCTGATGTCTAGTTTGGTGGCCAGGTTGGACCAGCCTGCCAGTGCCAGGGCTTCATTCTGCAAGGTGTCGTTACCGCTGGTATAACCCCGTGGCTGGTAGAAGAGGGCCTTGGGTCTCTGGTTGGCGGGTTGGGGAGGTATCTGCGACAGCGCCGATCGCATCTCATGGATGAGGGCCGCCCCGCGGGCAGGTTGTCCCAACAATTCAGCCAAACGCCGGATATTGTTTTCGATACCGTCGATACTGGTGGGCATGGGAAGCTGCGCTACCCGGTAGCCGAGCTTTTCAAGCAGTCCGAGCAGTTGCCTGTCGGTGAATTCAACGGTGAGGATCAGGTCGGGGTTGAGAGCCAGCAACTCCTCGGGGCGGGCGTGATTGACCGGGTATCGTTTTGCCTCCTCGGCAACAAATGAACTCTCTGGCTGCAGTGAAAGGTAGCTGACCGAGGCGATCTGATCCGCATCGGCCAGCATCAGCAGCAACTGGTCGGTGCAGAGGTTGATGGATACGACTCGGGAGGGCGGCGTATCCGTCCCATGCACCCATCCTGCAACTGTCAGCAGTGAGAGGAGAAGCAGGATCGGGCGTAGCGGGGACATGGCGATAGCCTCGGTCAAAAAAGCCGGGAGCGCAATGGGAAGCTTGTATTCTGCTGTGAAAGCAAGAAAGACGTAGGTCGGGTTAGATGCGCATTGCACCAAGCCTGGGCTTTGGGACGTGTTTGCTGCGCATCGTAACCCGACGCTGTTTTGTCGGATTACATCGCGCACAAAAGCAGGATGCCAGATTCCAGTATAGTGCCAGCGCGCATCTAATCCGACCTACATTAAGTGCAGTTCCACACTTTAGCCTGGATGCCCCTACTTTGGCGCATAGGCGATGGAGAGAAACACTTCACGCCCCAGTGAGTTGTAGGTCTTGACTGTTTCGTACTCCTTGTCGAGCAGGTTTTTTATCTGCCCGCGTACAATCCACTCTTTGCTCAGGCGGTGGCTGGCGCGCAGATCGACCAATGCATAACCCGCCAGATCCACCGTTTGGGCAGGCCAAGTGGAAAAATCCTGATCGGAGCGGCTGTCCTGGGCGATGAGAGACATGCCGACCCCGCTCGCACCAAACTGACGGTCGGCATCCAGCCGCAGGGTCTTTCGTGCGCGGCGCAGCAGCACCTCATCGGTATCGCGGTCCCGTGGGTCGAGCAGGGTCAGGCTGCCGGAGAGATCCCAGTCGGCAAGGCGGGTATCAAGGCTGGTCTCCAGGCCGCGGATGCGGGCCTGCGCCACATTCTCAGGTTGCAGCAGAAAAGTGACCGGGTCGAACACATTCTGGATCAGGTTTTCGATATCGTTCTGGAAAAGGTTGAATGACCAGCCGCCCCAGCCGTGGCTGCCTTTCAGGCCCAGCTCAATATTTTTTGACTCTTCAGGTTTCAGGTCAGGGTTGCCCTGGAAGCCGAAGGAGAAGGGCCAGTAGAGTTGACTGAAGTCAGGGGCCTTGAATCCAGTGCCGAAAGCGGCAGTTGTGCGGATGCTGTCGGTGAGTTCGTAGCCGACGGCGACATTGCCGGTAGTGTGGCTGCCGAAGGCTTCGTTATCGTCGCGGCGGGCGCCCGCGGTCAGGCTGAAAGCGCCAAAGACGCCCTGGTACTGGGCGAAGGCCGCTTTGTTGTCGCGCCGGGTCTCGGCAAACTGGACGCGGCTCTCCAACTCGTCGCGCAGATAGTCGAGCCCGGCGGTGATGATTTGGTCATCGGCAAGATAGATGTCGTTCTGCCAGAAGGCTTGCAGTCGCCGGGTGTTGAACTCCCCGGCAGGCAGGTCGTTGGTATAGTTGTCTGACTCGTCCCGGCTTTCCCCGGCGGAGAGGGTGATGTCCCAAGCCTCCATCGGCATGAAAGTGAACTTTCCGTTCAGCGTCTGCTGGACGAAATCCTCACGGTAGTCAGCGGTGGGATCGAAACCATCATAGGTGGTTTCACCCTGGGCATGCATGAACTGGAGGTTAAGCTTCTGCCCGCCGTCAAAAGCATGGCTGAATGATCCCCCCAGTGAGTCGTTACGATAGCCGTCACTATCGGGATTGTTCAATTTGATGGCGTTGATGCCATCGGTTTTGAAGTGGCTGGCGTTCAGGTTGAAACGGGTACGCTTGCTGCCGCCTGAAAGGTTGGCGGAGAGGTCGATTGTATTGTTGGTGCCGAAGGCGGCGACGGCGCTGGGGTTTATGCCTGGCTCGCCCTGACGGGTGAAGATCTGGATTACGCCGCCGATGGCATCGGCACCATAAAGGCTGGATCTGGGGCCACGTACAACCTCGATGCGATCGATCTGCGCCAGGGGCAACTTCTGCAGAGCAGGGATACTGGTGACAATCTCCCCAACCCTAACCCCGTCGATGAGCACCAGGGTCTGATTTGAGCCTGTGCCGCGCAGGTAGAGGTTGGTGGTTTGGCCGTATCCGCCGGCGATGGGCAGGTCGAGGCCCGCGCGGCCTGTAAGCAGACCAATCAGATCTTTCGCCTGGCTGCGCTCGATCTGCTGGCGGGTGAAAATCTCCACCGGGGCCAGGGTGTCATCGACAGTGCGGGCGGTGCGGGTGGCGGTGACATTGATGTCACTGAGTTTCTGGGTACTCTCCGCCAGTGCGGTTGAGATGGTGAGTGAGAAACTGATGGCGATGGATAGAAGAGTTTTTCTCTCCAATAGGCTATGCATGAAAGATCTCCGTGGATCGTAGCGATAAACGGGAGATGTGCGGCGGGCGTCTATCCCTGGCAGAAACACCGGAAAAAGAGCCTGCTTGTATACACATCGACGATAGAAGCTTCAAACTTCTTGCGTCGACCAGCGGGTTTCCGCCCCACTGAATGCCCCGTTCAGTGGTCATGCGACGCAGAAACGGCAGGTTTCCTGGCTCGTGGATCGATGCGTCTTCCCACCTTCCCGGACCTTAATCCAGTGGTGTCGTCGGGAGACGCTCCTCACCTACAGTTGCGGGGACAGCCAGGGTTTTGCGATGGTTTGCTCACCCTGTTCCCTTTTAACCCTTCGCATGCTGGACGCTTAGGGCACCGTTTCTGTGGCGTATTGTATGGATGGGCAGGAGTATTTCAACTTTTGTTGCTACTCTGTGGAGATGGTGGGTGTGGATGAGTGGACACAGCGTGATTCTCTATCTTCATGGACTCAACAGCGCGGGCAGTTCCGGCAAAGCGACGGTATTCAGAGAGGGACTCTATCCGATTGTGGTGGTCAGCCCCACCTATCCCGCTCACCGGCCGGAGGCGGCGATTACAACCCTCTCGGTGGTGCTGGAGGATGCTCTACGTCAGAAAAAGAGGGATGAGCTGTTCGACTACCGAATCGCCGAATCGATCTATGCGGGGATTGGCAGGGTGGCGCTGTTCGATGGCGGCAGCCACACCTTTGAGCATATGGCGGAAGTGCTGGAGATCGTAGCCGCCATTTATGAAGCATTGCGTGGATGTAGGCCCGATCAAGCGTAGCGGATCGGGCGATCTGAGGTTGAGCAGCACTAGGCCGGTTCCGCTGCGATTGAACCGGCCTAGTGCTGTCTTTCAATGTGATAATTACGGATCCAACCAAGGCTGTCGGGTGTGCTGTGCGCACCATGATGGGCGTGCGTACCGTGAATATGGCTAGTTTTGGTGCGCATGGCGCACCCTACAAATCCTATTTTTTATGAATCCGACGGCGGATCGTAAGACTCCGCAAAGGAGCACTCCTTCTGCGGACAGACCTTTTCCGTGCCATTGCGTTTGGTGGTTTTGATGGTCAGTACCGGCCAGCCGCACTTGGGACAGGGTTCCGCTATCGGCTGGTTCCAGATCGCGTAGTCGCAGTCGGGGTAGGTGGAGCAGGAGTAGAAGATTTTGCCGCGCCGTGATTTGCGCTTCAGCAGGGTGCCCTTGTGGCACTTGGGACAACTGACGCCGGTGTCTTCCGGTTTCTCCAGCGGCTCGATATAGCGGCACTTGGGATAGCCTGTGCAGCCGATGAACTTGCCGTAGCGGCCTTTTTTGATGACCAGATCCGAGCTGCATTCGGGACACTGGCGCCCCTCCACGATCTCCGGTTCCTCACGCTCTTCAGCGTTGCCGTTGAGGTCGCGGGTGTAGTCGCAGGTCGGATAGTTGTTGCAGCCGATGAATCGACCGTGGCGGCCGAGACGGATCGAGAGCTGTTCTCCACACTTCGGACACTTCTCGTCAAGAGCCTCGTGGGTAACGTCGCTGCGTTTGACGTTCTCCTGGGTATGGTCGATACGCTCCTTGAAAGGCCCCCAAAATTTCTGCAGCAGCGGCACCCAATCCTCTTCGCCTCGGGATACGGCGTCGAGCTCGTCTTCAAGTTTCGCGGTGAAATCGTAGTCAACGTAGCGGGTGAAGTAGTCGGTCAGGAACTTGTTGACTACCCGGCCGACATCGGTTGGCTGGAAACGTTTCTTCTCTAGGGTGACGTATTCGCGGTCCTGTAGTGTGGAGATGATCGAGGCATAGGTTGAGGGACGGCCGATGCCGTGCTCTTCCAGGGCCTTTACCAGGCTTGCTTCACCATAACGTGGCGGCGGTTCGGTAAAGTGTTGCTCCGGACGGATCGCCTTGAGCGCCACCGTCTCCCCCTCAATGAGGGGTGGCAGCATCTTTTCGTCCCCGTCGCCCTTGGCCGCATCGTCCTTACCTTCCAGGTAGACCGCCATAAAGCCGGGTTTGGCTATGGTGGAGCCGGTGGCGCGAAAGATATTGCCTTCACCACACTGCAGATCTGCCGCGACGGTGTGGATGGTTGCGTGGATCATCTGGCAGGCCACTGCCCGCTTCCAGATCAATTCGTAGAGTCGTGCCTGATCTTTGCTCAGGTGATTTTTGATCTCTTGAGGGACGCGCTCGACTGCGGTGGGGCGTATGGCCTCATGGGCCTCCTGGGCGTTCTTTGCCTTGGTCTTGAAATGACGGGCCTCTTTGGGTAGCTGGTCATTGCCGTAGCGTTCTGCGATAAAGGCGCGGAAATCCTCCAACGCTTCGTTCGCCAGATTTACCGAGTCGGTACGCATATAGGTGATCAGGCCGACGGTGCCTTCCCCCACGTCGACACCCTCATAGAGTTGTTGGGCGACGCGCATGGTGCGCTGGGTGGTAAACCCGAGCTTGCGGGCCGCCTCCTGCTGCAGGGTGGATGTGGTGAATGGCGGTGCCGGATTGCGGCGGCGCTGTTTCTTTTCAACCTTGGTGATCAGCAGGCCGTTCTTGCCGGCGGCCTGCAGAACCTGTTCCGTCTTGCTTGCATCGCCTTCGTTGGTGATGCTGAATTTATCCAGTTTCTCGCCCGCGAAGTGGCTCAGTTTGGCGCTGAAGGTCTGATTGTCCTTTTCGGTATCGGCCTCGATGGTCCAGAACTCTTCCGCCTTGAAGGCCTCGATCTCCAGCTCCCGTTCCACGATCATGCGCAGGGCAGGGCTCTGCACACGGCCGGCGGAGAGGCCCCGGCGTATCTTTTTCCAGAGCAGTGGGGAGAGGTTGAAGCCCACCAGGTAGTCGAGCGCGCGGCGTGCCTGCTGGGCATCGATCAGATCGTGGGAGAGTTCCCGCGGGTTGGCGATGGCATCGTTGACCGCCTTCTTCGTGATCTCGTTGAAGACTACCCGGAGTACTCTCTTGTTCTTCAGCTTGCCCTTGGCCTTGAGCAGTTCCACAAGGTGCCAGGAGATGGCTTCACCCTCGCGGTCCGGATCGGTTGCGAGATAGAGTGTGTCGGCCTTCTTCAATGCCTTGGAAATCGCCTGAACGTGGCGCTCGTTCCTTTCGATCACCTGGTACTTCATGTCGAAGTTGTGATCGGTATCGACAGCGCCCTCCTTCGGGATCAGATCCCTGACGTGACCGTAGGAGGCGAGAACTGCAAAATCCTTTCCCAAATATTTTTCGATGGTTTTGGATTTTGCCGGTGATTCGACGATGACCAGATTCATGGGGTTATATTGGCTTCAATAAAAAAACGCGGGACAGCAGGCGCCCCGCGTATGGATTGTTCAGTTAGGTTTAGTGCAGGTAGACAGGGGCTTCGTTGTAGACCATGTCTTCCATGCGGGCGAAGGCTGCTTCCTGGCCGGGCTGATTCATCAGGACCAGTAATACGATCCATTTCAGCTCCTCTTCCGTGATGAAAGGCGTATCCAGTGCCAGCGCCCGGTCGATGACCAGCTCTCGTGCGGTCTGGGTCAGGATGGAGTTTTGCTCCAGAAACATCAGCAGGCCGCGGGAGTCTGCATCCAGGCGGGTGTGCTCCTCATCGGTGTAGATGCGCAGAGAGTGATCCCCGGGGGAGCAACCTGCCGGTGCCTGATAACTATCGGCAAGTTCGTCCAGCCAGCTGAAGGCTTTTTCCACCTCGCCGGAGGGAAAACCGGCTTGGGCAAGCTCGTCGCGCAGGTCATTATGATCTGCAGGGGGAGCCTGTTCACCATCCATGTAGTTCTCGTAGAGGTAGATCAGGATGTCGACCACGTTCTCGTTCATGCGCTCTCTCTCCCACTGTCGCGGGAATTACGATTTTTCGGTGCGGCAATAGTACCCGCCGGGTGCGGATGATACATATTCTTCCAGTTCGAGCAATAGGAGCATGGACGAAACTGCTTCTGGGGTCAAACCCGTCGTAGCGATCAGGGCATCGGCAGAGATGGGGTCATAGCCCATGGAATCCAATAATTTACGGTAGTCAGGGTCGAGCTGAAAGCCTGGGTTCTTACTCTCTGGTGCGCGCGCCGGTGCGGGAATCTCCAGCGTGCCAAGCAGTGAGGATAACTCGTCAACGATGTCCTGGCCGGTCTCCACCAGCTTTGCGCCCTGGCGAATCAGGACATGGCAGCCGCGGGCCTGAGGGTTGTGGATAGAGCCGGGGATGGCGAAAACCTCACGATCCTGCTCCACTGCGAGCCGAGCGGTGATAAGGGAGCCGCTCTGTAGAGCGGCCTCCACCACCAGGGTGCCTACAGACAGACCGCTGATAATTCGGTTGCGGCGGGGGAAATTCTCCGGTCTGGGTGGGGTACCCGGCGGGAACTCGGAGACAAGGAGGCCATTTTTGGCGATTTTGTGCGCCAGGTCACGGTGACTGGCCGGGTAGACGCGATCAAGTCCCGTGCCGGTGACTGCGATAGTGGCGCCCTGTTGCAGCGCGCCCTCATGGGCAGCGCCATCGATTCCCACCGCCAGGCCGCTGGTGATCGTGATGCCTGCACCGGCAAGATAGGCAGCAAAGTTGCGGGCGTTGCTGAGACCGGCGGGAGAGGGGTTCCTGCTGCCGACAATAGCGAGTTGCGGCTGGCAGAGGTGCGCTGGATCACCATGCACAAACAGCAGAGGCGGTGGATCCGCGATCGCGGCCAGCAGAGGTGGATAGCCAGCTTCTGTTAGTGTCAGCAGGTGGTTATCCGGCTGGCCCAGCCACTCCAGGGATAGTTGTATGCCATTGAGATTTCCGGCAAAAAGGTGGTCGATACTCTTTTGCTGCAGGCCGAGACCCTGCAGCTCGGCGCGTGTCGCAGCGAGGACTTTTTCAGGCGAGTCAAAAAAGTGTAACAGTTTGAGATAGGTGCGACAGCCGATCCCCGGTGTCTGAAGGATCAGTAGCCAGGGATCCGGGTCAGCCCGCAGGCTGCTTGCTTTGTCATCCATGACAATTCCTTTCCTCGGTGGTGATTGGGCCGATATCAGCCTTCAGGCGAACGCACCCAGTCCAGCACATGAAGGGGCTGGGTGGCATGCATGATCAAGGCGAAGCTGACGCGGTCAAAGGTCCGGAATACCATCAGCAGGCCGGCCTCTTCCAGCGGCAGCTTGACGGTCTTGCCGCCGCCAGCGACCGCATCGCGGATCATCTCTCCACCTTGGAAGATCTTCATGACATGCCCCGGCTCCAGGCCGTCGCGATCTCCTCTGTTGAGCACGACGACATTATATTGACCAATCTGGGAGACGCCGTTGATCACTGAGATGATTCGGCCCTCCAGATTCGCCTTGGCTGCCCTGGGCTGAAAGCTGTTAAGTGGCACGCCTTTGGTGACTGGCAACAGCCGGTCGCCGATCACAGACTCCATGGTGGTGGAAACCAGCTCAAGTTTGGCGGGGTCGCCGGTGCGCTGCAGATCGGCGGCGCCGATGTAAGCGGCTTCATAACCGAGCAGTTCGTCCGTCTCCGGATCCTTATAGGGTTTGCCAGGACGGATAACTTCGTATCTGAGTGGGTTTTCAGACTCGATGGAGCGGGCGTAGAAGCGGATGCCGGCGCCGCCGACGATATGATCATCGAGGAAGTGGACCACATAGGGTGCCAGTTCCATCTCCTCTTTCTCCATCACATAGGGGCGAGTCAGGAACGGGGCGATGGCGTCGATGGGAATCATCGGAATCGCCGTGTCCAGAGCGGTGGAGCGAATTCTGGGGGAGAGTTTGAGATGCTGGGCGCCCCGTTGCAGGCTCAGTATTGGCCTGCCATCCTTATAAGTGAGGACAATCCGGTCGCCAGGATAGATCAGGTGGGGGTTGGCGATCTGGGGATTGACATACCACACGTCCGGCCACAGCCAGGGTTCGCGCAGGAAGCGGGCTGAAATATCCCACAGGGTATCGCCCTTCACCACTTCATAACTTTCCGGGTGCGCTGGGTTTAACTCGACGGCCGCAACGGTCAATACCTGGCCGGAGATGAGAAGGCCGAGGATGACTCCCAGCAGTTTGTGGCTAAAATAAGGCATGATGATTCCTTTGGCTGAGATCCGAATCCGGTAGACTGTAAAAGGTTATTTGTTGCCGGAAATTGCCCACAGATTCCAATATGATCATAATGTTAGCGCAATTTCTTGCAACTGTTCTATAACTGGGTCTCGAAAAACCGCTCCAATAAGAGGTTTCGGCCGGTAAGATGGAAACTTGATAATCACACAGTGCCATGTTTGTCGGCCTGTGTCTGTAAACGACTGAATAACTTTTTACGCCGGGCATGATCCCGGCAGATTCTGGAAAACTGATGGCCATTCTCGACATACTCCACTTCCCCGATCCCCGACTGCGCAACAAGGCCAAGCCCGTGCCGGAAGTGGATGACTCCGTTCGCCGCCTGGTGGATGACATGTTTGAAACCATGTATGAAGCCCCCGGAATCGGTTTGGCGGCCACCCAGGTCAATGCGACAAAACGGGTGGTGGTGATCGACATCTCGGAAGAGAAGAATGAGCCGCTCTGTCTGGTCAACCCGGAAATAGCGGCGCGTGAAGGAGAGGAGAAGATGGAAGAGGGTTGCCTCTCGGTGCCTGGTATATACGAACCGGTAACTCGCGCCTCCTGGGTGCGCGTTCGGGCCTTGAACCGCGACGGCGAAGCCTTCGAGATGGAGGCGGATGATCTGTTGGCGGTCTGCATTCAACACGAGATAGATCATCTGGATGGCAAGCTGTTTGTCGATTACCTCTCCAGTCTCAAACGTCAGCGCATCCGCAAACGGCTTGAGAAGGAGAGTCGCCAAAAGGCGGTGGATGCAGACGGTTCACATCAGGTGATCTGAGCCGCTGCCCATTGGTTCAGATAATATTTGTCCGCCATCATCCCGGTTGCTGAGACGCTGTTCTCAAAGTGGCCGGTTGTATGGCGACGGGAAATAACTCAGGAACAAAATGATGACAGATGCCCTGAAAATCATCTTTGCAGGCACCCCGGAGTTTGCAGCCGAGGCACTGCAGGCAGTGTTGCAGACCGAGCACAAGGTAGTGGCGGTCTACACTCAGCCCGATCGACCGGCGGGTCGTGGGCGCAAGCTGATGGCAAGCCCGGTAAAACAACTGGCCCTTGAGCATGGGGTCGAAGTGCGCCAGCCTAAGAGCCTCAAAGGCGAAGCGGAACAGGCCGAACTGGCTGATCTGCATGCGGATCTGATGGTCGTGGTGGCCTACGGTCTGCTGCTACCACAGGCAGTGCTGGATGTGCCGCGACTCGGTTGTATCAACATCCACGCCTCCCTGCTGCCGCGCTGGCGTGGCGCAGCGCCGATTCAGCGCGCAATTTTGGCCGGCGACAGCGAGTCGGGGGTCACCATCATGCAGATGGAGGCGGGGCTCGATACCGGACCCATGCTGCACATCCAACGGTGTCCGATCACAGAGAGTGATACCGGCGGAACCCTGCATGACCGGCTGGCGGGGTTGGGTGCGGAAGCGCTGCTCGCGGTGTTGCCTGGACTTGTCGGCGGGAGTGTTGAGGCAGAGCTTCAGGATGACAGCCAGTCGAACTACGCAAAAAAACTCGACAAGCAGGAGGCGCGTGTCGACTGGATGCAATCCGGGAAACAGATCGATCGGCAGGTGCGGGCCTTCAACCCCTGGCCGGTTGCCCAAGCCGACTTCAATGGCAAGGTGATGCGGATCTGGGAGTGTGAGCCTCTGGATGGTGATACCCAGGCTGAGCCGGGAACCATCGTCGCCAGCGGGCGGGAGGGTTTCGATGTCGCCACAGGGAAAGGCCTGTTACGCATTAAAAAGCTTCAGATGCCGGGCAAGCGAGCCATGGATGCAGCCGACTTTCTCAATGCGCATCAGGTGGATGGCGTGGTGTTGGGCTAGTGGCAAAAAAACATGATTCACGGGCGGTCGCCGCCAGAATCCTCAAGGAGGTGCTTGGGGGACACTCCCTGTCGGAGGCAAGCGCACGCCTGCTGCCACAATTAGAGGATCCCAAGGACCGGGGCCTGGCCCAGGAGCTTTGCTATGGGGTGATGCGTTGGCATCCTCAGCTCGAAGCGCTGACCCGGCAGTTATTGAAGAAACCTCTGAAACCGAAAGATCTCGACATTCAGGCACTGCTTTTCATCGGCCTCTACCAGCTGCTGTATCTGCGTGTGGCGGATCACGCGGCGGTGCATGAGAGTGCCGGTGCAGCGGAACGCCTGGGTAAGCGCTGGGCCGTAGGCCTGGTCAACGGTGTGCTGCGGGCTTTTCAGCGGCAACAGGAGGCGTTACTGGCAAAGGTCGATGCTGATCCCGCAGTGCGTTACCGCATGCCGGCGTGGTTGCTGCAGCGGATTCAACAACACTGGCCGCAAAACTGGCAGGAGACCGTTGAGGCCCTCAACAGTCGGCCGCCCATGAGCCTGCGGGTTAATCAGCAGCTTGGTAGCCGTGACGACTATCTGCAGAAACTTGCGGAAAACGGGATTGGGGCTCAAATTATCGAAGCCACCCGCTCAGGGATTGTGCTCGATCAGCCGCTCGATGTGGGCAGTTTGCCCGGTTTCGACGATGGTCTGGTTTCGGTGCAGGATGGCGGTGCCCAATTGGCGGCGGAACTGCTGGATCCCAAACCCGGAGAGTTGGTGCTCGATGCCTGTGCCGCACCCGGCGGCAAGAGCGGGCATCTGCTCGAATTGGCGCAAGGGTTGCAGTTGACAGCTCTCGATGTGGATGGGCGACGACTGCTGAGGGTGCAGGAAAATCTTGAGCGGCTGGGATTCTCCGCCACCCTGGACGAGGGTGACGCCGCCGCGCCGTCCGGGGACTGGTCAGCGCAGGCCTACGACCGAATCCTGCTCGACGTGCCCTGTTCCTCCACTGGCGTCATTCGCCGTCATCCCGATATCAAGTTTCTGCGCCGGGAGGAGGATATTGCGCCACTGGTAGAGTTGCAGCGGTCTATCCTGACGGCCATCTGGCCACTGCTCAAGCCGGGTGGTCGTCTGCTCTATGCGACCTGTTCTATTCTGCCGGAGGAGAACGAGCAGCAGGTCGCCGCTTTTCTGGCGGCAGAGGAGAGCGCCAGAGAGTGCGGGATTGATGCGCCGTGGGGTGAAGCCTGTGCCCTGGGACGTCAGATCAGACCGGGCGACGCCTCCATGGACGGTTTCTACTACGCCTGTCTGGAGAAGAGGGCGAAATGAGCGGGGCACTCCGTCTATTGCTGCTTTTCCTACTGCTCTCTTTGGGAGCGTCAGCCTGGTCTGCCGACTTTACGGTCAAGGAGGTGCAGATAGAGTTACAGGATCAGCGTTACCTGATGAGTGCCCAAATCGATTTTCAATTGAGCGAGCAGGCGCTGGAGGCACTCAGTAATGGCGTGCCGCTGACGCTGGAGGTACACCTCATCGTAGAGAAGACCTGGCACCGGTTTTGGGAGCCGCTGCCCTATGAAGGGTATCTGCGCTACCAGATCCGTTTTTTGGCGTTGACCGGACTCTACCGGGTGGTGGATCTGCAGAATGGTGAGGAGCAGAGTTTCGTCACCCGCGATGCGGCACTGCGGGCGTTGGGAGAAATTGATGAGTTGGCACTGGTGACGCAGGCAGAGTTGATAAACGGTGAGTCCTATCAACTGCGGCTGCGGGCAGGGTTGGATATCGAATCCTTGCCGCTGCCGCTGCGCCCCCTGGCCTATCTCGGCACAGGCTGGAAAATGACAACCGGGTGGACACGATGGCCTCTACAACCCTGAAATCAATGCGTCTGGGCGGTCTGTCAGTGGCGCTGCTGCTGCTGCTGCTGTTGGTGTCGCTGCATTTGATGAGCAGCGCGGTGCAGAATTCCGCTGAACTGAGTCGTTATTTCGTGCCGCTGCTGGTGGTCTCAATCACCGGCATGTTCATCCTGCTCGGGCTGATCTTTTACAACAGTATCCGCCTGATAAGACAATATGTGCGGCAGCGGGCGGGTTCCCGCCTGACCCTGCGCATGGTGGCGCTGTTCAGCGTGATCTCGCTGGGGCCTGTCGGGGTGGTCTACTACTACTCCTTCGGTTTTCTCCAGGCGGGCATCGACAGCTGGTTCGACGTGGATATCGACCGGGCGATGGAGGATGCCCGTGAGTTGGGCCAGTCCGCGTTGGGCCTGAATCAGCGGCTGTTGCTCAAATACACCGAGCAGTTGTTGAGCAGTATCGATGATCAGTCGGAGTCGGCCCTCTCCCTGGCGATTGCCGAATTGCGGCAGCAGTCAGGGGCAGTGGAGCTGGCGCTCACCGATCCGGGTGGACAGATCATCGCCTACGCCAATGTGGACCCGACCGTGCTTGCGCCGAGTGTCCCGGACAGTGAGATCCGCCAGCAGTTGCGCACGGGTAATGATTATGTGGCTTTGGAGCACGGCAAGGATGATCTGATGATTCGGGTAGCTGTACGGGATCCGTTGAGCCGGCCATTTATCCTGCAGGGACTCTACCCGACATCCACCCGTATCAGCGGGCTTTCGGAGAAACTGGAGCTGGCCTATAACCGCTACAAGGAGCTGGGTTATCTGCGTCAGTCGCTGAAGTGGAATTTCTCTCTGACCCTGTCGCTGGTGCTGCTGTTTGGTGTTTTGTCTGCTATCTGGGCAGCCTTCTTCACCGCGCGTCGCATGGTGGCGCCTATCGCGAATATTGCGGCGGGCACCCGGGCGGTAGCGGAAGGTGACTATGATCGTCAGCTGCCGGTGCCACGCCGGGCTGACGAACTGGCCTTTCTGGTCGCCTCGTTCAACGCCATGACCCGACGCATCGCTCAGGCCAGGGATCAGGCGGATCGCAGCCAGCGCGAGGTGGAAGGGCAGCGTGCCTACCTGGAAACTGTGCTCGGCAGCCTCTCCTCCGGTGTGATGACCTTTGATGCCACGCGTAATCTACAGACTGCCAACCCGGCTGCGGGAAAGATCCTGGGGAGCGATCTTGGTAGCCTGATTGGGGCGCAGTTGCAGGAGCTGGCGCTGGGATCCCCTGTGCTGCGCCAGTTTGTGGAGATCCTGCAGATACCGCTATTGAATCCGAACGAAGAGTGGAAGGGTGAGGTGACGCTCTTCGGCGGTGAGGGGAGAAAGGTTTTGATCTGCAGGAGCACACCCTTTGCGCAACCCAATGGGCGCAACGGGCATATCATCCTGTTCGATGATGTCACCGCCCTGATCCGCGCTCAGCGGGATGCGGCCTGGGGTGAAGTGGCGCGTCGCCTTGCCCATGAGATCAAGAACCCGTTGACGCCGATCCAGCTCTCGGCGGAACGCCTGCGGCACAAATATCTTCACACCATGCCGGAGCAGGATGCCAGGGTACTGGACCGTGCAACCCACACCATCGTGCAGCAGGTGGAGGCGATGAAGGAGATGGTCAATGATTTCTCTGAATATGCGCGCCCCCCCCAGATGCAGGCCAAACCTTTGCAGGCCGATAGGCTGATCAGCGAGGTGGTGGATCTCTACAGGGGTATCGATAAAGAGGTCTGTCTTGATGTCTCTTTGCAGGCCGGTACCAGTCAGGTTGAAGCGGATTCCCTGCGGCTGCGCCAAGTGGTGCATAATCTGGTGAAAAATGCCCAAGAGGCGGTTGCCAGCCAGGATAATGGTTGTGTATTGGTTTCCACTCAGATCATTGAGCGGGCAGACCATGCCTTTTTTGAGATGCGGGTGCAGGACAACGGACCCGGTTTCAGTGATGAGATGCTGCAACATCTGTTTGAACCCTATGTAACCTCAAAGCCAAAGGGTACCGGTTTGGGGCTGGCGATCGTAAAGAAGATTGTGGAAGAGCATGGCGGTATCATCTGGGCCGAGAACTGTTCAGACGGTGCCTGTCTGACCCTACAGTTGCCCATGCTGTGCAGTACGGAGGAAGAACAATAATGAGTGCATCCCATATCCTGGTGGTGGATGACGAGCCGGATATCCGCAATCTCGTCAAAGAGATCCTGGAGGATGAAGGCCACGAAGTGGTGGTCGCAGAGAACGGCGCGTCTGCCCGTCAAGCCTTGCGGGATCGTCGTCCCGACTTGGTGCTGCTCGACATCTGGATGCCGGACGTGGACGGCATCACCCTGCTGAAAGAGTGGGGTGAGGATGAGGGCCTGCCCTGCCCGATCATCATGATGTCGGGGCACGGCACAGTGGAGACGGCTGTGGAGGCAACCCGACTTGGGGCCTATGATTTTCTGGAGAAACCCCTCTCACTGGCCAAGCTGCTGCTGACGGTGGAGCGTGCTCTGGAGGCCGAGCAGCTGAAGCAGGAGAATGTGGGGCTGCGCCGCCACTCCATGCCGGTACATGAGCCGACCGGCAAGAGCCCGATGATGCAGCGGCTGAAGGAGCAGGTGAAGCGGATAGCCCAGCATGATACCTGGGTGCTGATCACCGGTGAACCCGGCAGCGGTCGAGAGACGCTGGCCCGGTATCTCCATATGCAGAGCGTGCGCCGGGACCGCCCATTCGTCGATGTAGCGGTGACTTCCATCGCCAGCGAAAATTCTGCCCGGGAGTTGTTCGGCAGCGAGGAGGGGGGGCGCATCCACTATGGCCGCCTGGAGCAGGCCGCTGGTGGCACGCTGTTTCTGGATGAGGTGGCGGATATGGATCTGGAGGCCCAGTCCCAGCTGTTGGGCGCGCTGGATACCGGCGCCTTTCTGCGGGTGGGTGGCACCGATCCTGTGAGCATTGATGTGCGTATCATCGCTGCAACCCATAAAAACCTTGAAGAGTCGGTGCAGAGTGGCGATTTTCGGGAAGACCTGTTCTATCATCTGAATGTAGTGCCACTGCGTGTGCCTCCCCTGCGGGAGCATCCGGAGGATGTGCCTGACTTGCTTAACTTCTACGTTGATCATTTCGTCGCACATGAAAAGCTGCCCTACCGGCGTTTCAATGTGGGGGCACAGAATTTTCTGCGCAACCACCCCTGGTATGGCAATGTACGAGAGCTTAAAAATCTGGTGCAGCGACTGCTGATTCTCGGTGCCGGAGACGAGGTCTCACAGGATGAAGTCGAGGCGGCGCTGGGAGCGCCGGAGCTCAGAAGCGGCGATGGTGGGGGCGACGTGGTCTCGTTTGACCTGCCGTTGAGGCAGGCCAGGGAGCAGTTTGAAAAAGCCTATCTTGAATACCAGTTGCACAAGCACGAAGGCAATATTTCCCGCATGGCAAAGGATGTGGGGATGGAGCGCACCCATCTCTATCGTAAGTTGCGTTCACTGGAAATCGAGATAAAGGACCGGCGCTAGTCTTTTCTCTGTTGGAATCCTAATAATGAAAATCATCATCCTTGGTGCGGGTCAGGTGGGGCGTTCAGTTGCCAATGCCCTGGTGCATGAGGACAACGACATTACGGTGGTGGATCAGAACAACGACCTGCTGCTGGAACTGCAGGATCGGCTGGATCTTGGAATATTGCAGGGGCATGCCGGGCAGCCGAATGTTTTGCGTCGTGCCGGGGCTGAGGATGCCGATATGATCCTGGCGGTGACCAACAGTGATGAGACCAATATGGTTGCCTGCCAAGTTGCCTACACCCTGTTCCACACTCCCATGAAGATCGCCAGGGTTCGGTCGCAGGCTTATCTCGACTATCCTGAGATCTTTGCCCAAGAGGCTTTTCCGGTTAATGTGCTGATCAGTCCGGAGCAGCTGGTCACAGAATATATTCTGCGCCTAGTGGAGTACCCCGGTGCCCTGCAGGTACTCGATTTCGCGGGGGGACGTGTTCGTCTGGTGGCGGTCAAGGCCTACTATGACGGCCCTTTGGTCGGGCATAAGCTCCGCGCACTCTATGACCATATCCCGAACACTGATGCCCGCGTGGCCGCGATCTATCGGGAAGGTGAGGTCATCCAGCCGATGGGCGATACGGTGATCGAGGCGGATGACGAGGTTTTTTTCATCGCGGCCACAGAGAATATTCGTGCGGTGATGAGTGAGTTGCGCAAGCAGGAGAAGCGATACAAACGGCTGATCTTTGCCGGTGCCGGAAATATCGGCAGGCGGCTGGCACAGTCCCTTGAGTCGAAGTACCGGGTCAAACTCATCGAATCCGACCAGGATCGGGCGCGTGAGATCGCGGAGCGCCTAGATAAGACAATCGTACTGCACGGCGATGCGGCGGACGAGGATCTGCTGCTGGAGGAGAACATTGAGAATACGGATGTTTTCTGCGCCGTCACCAACGACGATGAGGCCAATATTCTTTCGGCGATGCTGGCCAAGCGGCTCGGCGCCGGCAAGGTGATGGCGCTGATCAATCGGGCAGCCTATGTGGACCTGGTGCAGAGTGGTCCCATCGATATCGCTATCTCACCGGAACTGGCCACAATCGGCAGTCTCCTGACCCATGTGCGGCGGGGTGATGTCGTGGTAGTACACTCCCTGCGGCGGGGCGCTGCGGAGGCTATAGAGGCGGTGGCTCACGGTGACCGGGGTTCCTCCAAGGTCGTGGGGCGCACCATCGATGAGATCAAATTGCCCAAAGGGGCCAGCATCGGCGCAGTGGTGCGGGGCGAAGAAGTGCTGATCGCTCACCACGATACCGCCATCGAGAGCGGTGACCACGTGATCCTCTTTCTGGTTGATAAACGACAAATCAGGGATGTGGAGAAGCTGTTCCAGGTTGGGGTTACATTTCTTTAAAAAAGGTTAAAGGTGAAAGGACAAAAACAGTGGTGATTTCATTAAAGCCCGGTGGCAGGCATTTTGTTCCGAAGCTTGCTCAAGGCGGTTTTCCTTTAACCTTTAACCTTTAACCTTTAACCTTTAACCTTTAACCTTTAACCTATTTCTATGCATTTCTCCGTCGTTCAACGCATTCTCGGTGTCCTGCTCATGCTCTTTAGCCTGACCATGCTGCCGCCGATGCTGGCGTCGCTCTGGTTTGGCGATGGGGAGCTGATTGGTTTCACCGATGGTTTTATCCTGACCTTGGGGTTGGGGCTGGCAATTTGGGCACCGGTGCGCAGGCGGCATCAGGAGTTGCGGGTCAGGGACGGCTTCCTGGTGGTAGTGATGTTCTGGACCGTATTGGGCTTGACCGGTGCCTTGCCCTTCATGCTCTCAGAAAGTGCGGACATGACGATAACCGATGCGATATTTGAGTCGGTATCCGGGCTTACCACTACTGGGGCAACGGTGATCATCGGGATCGATCACCTGCCTCGGTCAATTCTTTATTACCGGCAGCAACTGCAGTGGCTTGGTGGCATGGGTATCATCGTTCTGGCGGTGGCAGTGTTACCGATGCTTGGCATTGGTGGTATGCAGCTCTATCGTGCCGAGACGCCGGGGCCGATGAAGGATAGTAAGCTGACGCCACGCATCACCGAGACGGCAAAGGCACTCTGGTACATCTATCTTGGACTCACTGTCAGTTGTGCCCTGGCCTATTGGGGGGCGGGTATGACGCCCTTTGACGCGCTGGGTCATGCTTTTTCGACGGTGGCGATTGGCGGTTTTTCAACCCATGACGCAAGCATAGGGTATTTTGACAGCACCCTGATAGAGATGATTGCAGTCGTCTTCATGGTGCTCTCCGGGGTTAATTTTGCCCTCCATTTTCTCGTCGTTCGGCGCAGGTCACTGGGTATCTATCTGGGTGATTCCGAATTTCGACTCTATATCGCAACGCTTGGGTTGGTCACCCTGATGGTGGTTGTTGCACTCTATGGCATGGGCATCTACTCCGATTGGAGTGAGGCGTTTACCCAGGGGTTGTTTCAGGCGGTCTCCATCGGCACAACCACTGGATTTACCACAACTGACTACTCTCTTTGGCCCGGGGTGATTTCGATTCTGCTGCTCTTTACCAGTTTTATTGGCGGCTGTGCGGGCTCCACTGGCGGGGGTATCAAGGTGATTCGCTTTCTGCTGCTGATCAAACAGGGGATGCGGGAGATCAATCGCCTGATCCACCCCAGTGCCCAGATTCCCATCCGGGTCGGAGACAAGACCATTCCCCGGCGGGTCGTTGAGGCGGTGTGGGGCTTTTTCGCTCTCTATGTGGCCAGTTTTACCGTCATGTACATGGCATTGGCATTCACCGGGCTGGATCTGATGACTGCCTTCTCTGCGGTGGGTGCGAGTATCAATAACCTGGGGCCGGGACTTGCTGGTGTTGGCGCTAACTATGCGAGTCTGAATGACACGGCAAAACTGATCCTCTGCTTCGCGATGCTTCTTGGTCGTTTGGAGATCTTTACTTTGCTGGTGCTGCTGACCCCTGCCTTCTGGCGCAAATAGCGTGGGTCAAAACTGTTTTAGGGGTCTTGGTTCTTGTTCTGCGACCCAGGATGTCGGTGGAAATTATTTCCAGTAAAAACATATGGTTGAGGTTTTTGCGAGCCGATGAAGACTATTTTTTCATCAGTTTTGAACTATCTTTGAAGATACCGGTCTTATTTTACAAGTCGCGACGACTGATAGGGCTGCTTCCCTCCCTTGGCGGCCCGCCCTTCCCGGTGACCCCATCCGGGAAGATCGACCCCGGACGCCTTTCCCCTTTAGGTGCTCGGGGTCTTCTTTTTTGCCCTGTTGATTTCCTATCACGAACCTCTTTGGGCTTATTTCGTTTCGTCCTGGTCCAGGTCAAACCAAATGTCGAGCAGGTGATGTACTTCGGTAATACCTTGGCGTTTTGGGGATGAAAAGAGCTGCACCGTAATCTCAGGGTACTCTTTCAGCGTTTCCCTGACACCCAAGAGTGCGCTGTTGGCTGCTCCCCGTTTCAGCTTGTCCGCTTTCGTCAGCAGGATGTGAGTGGGAAGGCCCTGGTGGGTGTTCCATTCCAGCATCTGCCGGTCAAAATCCTTTAACGGGTGGCGAACATCCATTAACAATATCAGGCCGCGCAGAGACTGCCGCTGTGCCAGATAGTCTGCGAGTACTCCCTGCCACTGGCGTTTTACCGCCTCCGCGACTTTAGCGTAGCCGTATCCCGGCAGGTCGACGAGACGCCTGTTATCATCCAGTGAAAAGAAGTTCAGCAGTTGGGTTCGCCCTGGAGTTTTGCTGGTGCGCGCCAGGCTTTTTTGCTGACATAGCGCATTGAGGGCGCTGGATTTTCCGGCATTTGAGCGGCCGGCAAATGCCACTTCGATGCCTGTGTCGGCGGGGCTTTGAGAGAGCTTGGCCGCGCTGGTGAGAAACTGTGCGCGGTGGTAGAAGGGATTCATATACCTAGTGCTTTATCAATGTAATGATTGCGGATTCAGCCAGGATGTAGGGTGCGCTGTGCGCACCAAGATTTCGGCTTGTTTTGGTGCGCATGGCGCACCCTACGCATCCTAATTTTATTTATTGAATGGCCACTGGGTCAACTGCCCCAAAGGCGCTGGATCCAGGACTTTTTGTTCAATTTAGGACTGGCGCCTGCGGCAAGAAAGAAGCCGGTGTACTGCATGTCCTCTTCCATAATGTGCTTGGTGAGCCAGGTCTTGAGAAAATGCAACAATTCGAAACCGATGGCGGTTTTGCCGGACTCGACCTTTTGTACGAGTTCGATAACGTGGCTGAGCAACTCTTCATGGATCTCTTTGTGTTCTTCATAGCCAGGGTAGTTGAGAATACGCATCAGACTCTCTTCCACGGCAAAGTGTATACGGGTGTAGTCTGCGAGTTCTGCGAGAATGCCTTTGACGGCGTCACTGCCGTGGCGCTCGTGGATTGCCTGATGCATGCGGTTTATCAGGTTCACCAGAATCTTGTGCTGTTCGTCGATCTCTTCGATTCCAACACTTAGCGAATCTGACCACTCTACAAAGGCACCCATGGCGTATCTCCTCGGGTTGGCATATTGTTCAAAAGATGCATGTAAGAAATATAAAAAACACTCATTCTATTTTACATTATTTTGCATTTGTTAATATGATCGTAGTTACTCAGAACGCTTCCAGTGCCCCGATTTGCCGCCGGCTTTTTCCAACAGCCGTACCTGATTGATAGTCATGCCGCGATCTACAGCCTTACACATATCATAGATGGTCAATAGCGCTACCTGGGTTGCACAGAGTGCTTCCATCTCAACGCCGGTCTGACCACGGGTCTCTACCCTGCTTTGGCAGTAGACACTGTTGCCGTCTGGCTCAGGGATAAGATCAATATTGACCTTGGTCAGTGCCAGTGGGTGGCAGAGGGGTACCAGATCCGCGGTCTTTTTGGCGGCCATGATGCCGGCTACTCTGGCGATACCGAGCACATCGCCCTTTTTATGCCCTCCCTGCATGATCAGTTGGAGGGTGTCAGGCTCCATTTGGATGCGTCCTTCAGTGACGGCTACGCGGTGGGTAACGGTTTTATCACCCACATCGACCATATGAGCCTCGCCGATAGCGTTGAAGTGGGTGAGTTCAGACATATGTTTGTTACTCATCGTCCTCGTGTTCTATCTTCTTCGAGATCTCGCGGACCTCAAACTGCATACTTTCAAGATCGGCCATGACGTAGGTGGCTGCAGATTTTCCGACGCCACCGATAGTGCCGGGATTGACCAGCAGGGTTTTGCCGCCTTTGATGTTGGGCAGATCTTCAAATTTGACTTTGTGGCTGTGGCCACAGCAGACCAGATCCCAGTTGCCGGTTGCGGCCATTGCGCGCGCATAATGGGGGTAGTGCACCAGAAAGATACGTTTTCCCGCGAGTTCCACCCCGGCATCCATACCGTGATATTCAATCACGCTGTCTTCATGATTGGTGAGACGTCCCAGAGTATAGAGGTCGCCGGTATTGTTGCCATGTATGACATGTACCGGCAAACGGTGCTTGTTCAGGCATTTCAGTGTGCTGGGCGCGACAACATCGCCACAATGCAGGACGGCTTCGGCACCCAGCGATTTGGCCTCGGCAACCGCAGCGTCGAGCAGGGGAATGTGGTCATGGCTGTCGGATAAAATGCAGATTTTCATGGAATTTGGCTAATTTTAGGGGCGGGTTATTATAGCCCGTTCACCCCGTTAGAAATTGGGTTTTTCAGGGGCTTCCTGGAACATCTTGACGCTCGATAGAATCTCATCCTTCGCTTCTTCGATTCCGTACCAACCGTCAACGCGCACCCATTTCCCTTCATCGAGGTCTTTGTAGTGTTCGAAGAAGTGGGAGATGCGGTTGAGAACGTCACCGGCTAAATCCCGGAAACTCTGTACGTGACGGTAGGATTTGCAGGACTTGTCGATCGGTACAGCGAGAATCTTGGCGTCATCGCCTGACTCATCCTTCATCTTGAGTACACCGACAGGACGGCAGGAGATGACCGACCCTGGGATCAAGGGATAGGGGGTAAGCACCAGCACATCGACCGGGTCGCCGTCCGGTGAGAGCGTATGGGGCACATACCCGTAGTTGCAGGGGTAGTGCATTGCCGTGGACATGAAACGGTCGACGAACATTGCGCCGGTTTCCTTATCCAGCTCATATTTGACGGGATCTGAATGAGCAGGAATCTCAATGATGACATTGATTTCGTTGGGTAAGTTGTTGCCGGAACTGACTCTGTCCAGATTCATAAATTGCTACCTTTATGGGCGCAAAAGGCCGAATAGATGTCGGCCTATGTGTGTGAAACGTATTTTTTTGATTGGCGACATCGACCTGAAAGATTGATCTATTGCCATGCAATTTTGGGCTAGGTTAAGGGTATGTGCGGCGGGTGTCCAGTTTGTTGGGCATTTCCCATTTTTATGCCGCGGGAAATTTTTTTGTTGAGATGTCTGGTTGCAGGCCAATAATGAACCCAACAAAAAAGGGGAGCCGAAGCCCCCCTTTTCAATCTAACCAAAGGTCTGAAGTTACAGCAGCGGTACGATCAGCAGCGCAACGATGTTGATGATCTTGATCAACGGGTTGACTGCAGGACCGGCGGTGTCTTTGTAGGGGTCGCCTACGGTGTCACCAGTGACGGCCGCTTTATGTGCATCGGAGCCTTTGCCGCCGAAATTGCCATCCTCGATGTACTTCTTGGCGTTATCCCATGCACCACCACCGGTGGTCATGGAGATGGCCACGAAGAGGCCGGTGACGATGGTGCCGATCAGCAAGCCACCCAGTGCCTGTGCACCGAGGGTCAGACCAACAATCACCGGTACCGCAATCGGCAGCAGTGAAGGGATGATCATCTCCTTGATGGCGGCCTTGGTCAGCATGTCCACAGCCTTTGAATAGTCAGGCTTTTCGCTGTGATCCATGATGCCGGGCATCTCGCGGAACTGGCGGCGAACCTCGTTGACGATGCCGCCGGCAGCGCGGCCAACGGCTTCCATTGCCATGGCGCCGAACAGGAAGGGCACCAGACCGCCGATCAGTAGGCCGATCAGCACCATGTGGTTGGAGAGGTCGAAGGTGACATGAGTACCCAGGTGGGTGTCGAGGCTGTGAGTGTAGTCGGCGAACAGCACAAGGGCGGCCAGACCGGCGGAGCCGATGGCGTAACCTTTGGTTACTGCCTTGGTGGTGTTGCCCACGGCATCCAGAGGGTCGGTGATGTTGCGGATCTTCTCGTCCAGTTCAGCCATCTCGGCAATACCACCGGCGTTGTCGGTGATGGGGCCGTAGGCGTCCAGGGCGACGATGATGCCGGTCATGGAGAGCATGGAGGTGGCGGCGATGGCGATGCCGTAGAGGCCTGCCAGATCGTAGGCACCCCAGATGGAGGCACAGACTGCCAGTACAGGCGCAGCGGTGGACTTCATGGAGACACCCAGACCAGCGATAACATTGGTGCCGTCACCGGTGGTGGATGCCTCGGCGATGTGCTTGACCGGGGCGAACTCGGTGGCAGTGTAGTACTCGGTGATCACCACCATCGCGGCGGTCAGCACCAAGCCGATCATTGCGGAACCGAAGAGCGCCATGGTCGGATTGGTGACGCCTTCGATAACCACGTCCTTCATCATATAGTCGGTGACGAAGTAGAAGGCTACCGCAGCGATGATACCGGCGACTGCCAGCCCCTTGTAGAGGGCAATCATGATTTTGGTGTCGCCCTCTTTCGCCTGGACGAAGTAGGTGCCGATCACGGAGGCGATAATGGAAACGCCGCCAAGTACCAGTGGGTAGGTGATTGCAGCGCCACCGGAGACCAACAGACTGCCAAGCAGCATGGTGGCGACCACGGTTACCGCGTAGGTCTCGAACAGATCGGCGGCCATGCCGGCGCAGTCGCCCACGTTGTCGCCCACGTTATCGGCGATAACCGCAGGGTTGCGTGGGTCATCCTCGGGGATGCCTGCCTCTACCTTACCGACGATGTCGGCGCCCACATCCGCACCCTTGGTGAAGATGCCGCCGCCAAGACGGGCGAAGATGGAGATCAGTGAACCACCGAAGGCGAGGCCGACAAGTGCGTGTAGCGCTTCGCCGTCGGAGACGCCCATCTGGCTGAGGATGGCATAGTAACCGGCAACACCCAGCAGACCCAGGCCAACCACCAGCATGCCGGTGATGGCGCCGCCGCGGAAGGCGACCTGCAGTGCGGCGTTGATGCCGTGGTTGGCGGCCTCTGCGGTGCGCAGATTGGAACGCACCGAGATGTTCATGCCGATATAGCCAGCAGCACCTGAGAAGACTGCGCCAATGGCGAAGCCGATGGCGGTGGTTGTGCCCAAGGCGGCAAAAAGGACCACGAACATGATAGCGCCGACGATGCCGATTGCAGTGTACTGGCGATTAAGGTAGGCGGTGGCGCCTTCCTGTATGGCAGCGGCGATCTCTCTCATCCGCTCGTTGCCTTCCGGCTGTGCAATTATCCATTTGACGGATACAAATCCATAAGCCAGTGCAGCAGCGGCACAGACCAGACTAAAAATTAGTTCGTTACTCACGTAGGAACCCTCCTCAACGTATTAATAGATCGGATAACGGTTTTTTTGGTCGATATTGCTTCGGTCGCGTGCCGCGCTTCCCCACGCGCGGACCCGCTACTTTCTAATATACCTAAATGCCAAATCATTGACTCGAATCAAATCAGGCGAAATAAAGAGGGGGCGCTGAAACAGCCCCCTCGGTGTTTGGCCTTAGATTTCGAATTTTTCCAACTTTTGCGGCACAGGGGCGCCCTTCATGGTGACATACTTGGGCATGCCGTTGTCGTCGTACTCGGGGTAGGCCTCGCCTTTGATCAGCGGGTAGAGGTACTCCTTGCACTTGTCTGTGATGCCGAAACCATCCTCGGAGATGAAATCCATCGGCATCATCTTCTCAACATTGGCGACCTCGCTCAGAGGGGCTTCACCGATGCTCCACTTGTAGGGATTGGAAGATTCTCGAACAACGGTCGGCATGATGGAATTCTTGCCTTCCAGAGCCTTTTCGACAGCGGCCTGACCCAGGGCATAGGCCTGCTCGACGTCAGACTCAGAGGCCAGGTGACGTGCTGCGCGTTGCAGATAATCGGCAACAGCCCAGTGAAACTTGTGGCCCAAGGCATCTTTGACCATGTTGGCAACGATCGGGGCGGCACCACCCAACTGGGCGTGACCGAAGGAGTCGCGGGTACCCTGTTCGGCCAGGAAAGTGCCGTCAGGGTAGTGGGCGCCTTCCGAGACGCAGATGGTGCAGTAGCCATGCTCTTTCACCTTGGCATCGACTGCAGCGATGAATTTCTCCTTGTCGAACTCGATCTCAGGGAACAGAGTGACAACCGGAATGCCGTAGTCCTCGACCAGCGCGCCGGCGGCTGCGATCCAGCCGGCGTGACGACCCATCACCTCGATCACGAAGATCTTGGTGGAGGTGGCGGCCATGGAGCGCACGTCGTAGGAGGCCTCCAGGGTGGAAACGGCGATGTATTTGGCTACGGAACCGAAACCAGGGCAGTTATCGGTGATCGGCAGGTCGTTGTCCACGGTTTTCGGTACGTGGATGGCCTGAACCGGATAGCCCATCTTCTCGGAGAGCTGGGAGACCTTGTAGCAGGTGTCGGCGGAGTCGCCGCCGCCATTGTAGAAGAAGTAGCCGATGTTATGGGCCTTGAAGATCTCGATCAAACGCTCATATTCACGCTTGCTATCTTCCAGGCCTTTCAGCTTGAAGCGGCAGGAACCGAAACCGCCGGAAGGGGTGGTCTTCAGTGCGGCGATATCCTCAGCGGACTCCTGGGAGGTGTCGATCAGATCTTCGGTCAGTGCGCCGATGATGCCGTTGCGGCCGGCGTAGACGTTGGCGATCTTGTCGCTGTGCTTGCGGCAGGTCTCGATGACGCCACAGGCGGACGAGTTGATGACTGCGGTCACACCACCGGACTGGGCGTAAAAGGCATTCTTTGCTGTCATGTCTGGCTAACTCCCTAATTTAATAGCGAAAAGATGGATAATATCTGGAACTGTTATTTCAGGTCGCCCCGCTCTTTGGCCGCATAATCGGCCTGTGTCTGCAGCAGGGAGACGATACATTCGGTCAAATCGTCATATTCGTGGACGCCGGTACCGTACTGCTGGTATCCCCGGTAGAAAAATTGGCAGCGGTATCTACGGTCGCCCGTCTTGAACAGTACGAAGTTGCAGTCGTCCTCGTTCCAGTAGACGACCGGACAGCTTGTGAGCTCTCTGTCAGAGAGCATCAGGCGTATTTCAGCGTCTGCGAGCTGCAAAGGCACATCGCGATCGTAGCGCTCTTTGAGGGTGGTATCGATGATCCAGCGCTCTGAATCGGTAATATCTGGAATTTCCGGCATGGGGGAAGGTCTGGAGTCCGTCAATTAAATCAAGCCCAGAGTCGCCGGGCCACGGGGGTCGAAGCATAATCGATTGCCCCGGATGAGTACATAAACTTCGTTGACTTTAGGGGGATTCTGATATTAGCTTACCCAAGCTGATCAACGGCGGCCAATCCAAAACTTAGATGCAGTCATGGAATTTCCTAATTAGCTGATGGTGTAGGGCATGGGACAGCGTTTTTTCCGCTTCCTTCAGCGTTCGGGACATGGGTGTTAGTCCAAACTTGGCTGCGGGTTGGCCACACATAAAATACCACTAACTTATAGGGGAGTGGCGATGAGAATCGTTCTGCTTGGAGCGCCAGGATCGGGTAAGGGAACCCAGGCCAAAAAGATTGCGGGGAAGTACGGGATTCCCCAGATCTCCACCGGGGATCTGCTGCGGGCCGCTGTGGCGGCGGAGTCTGAACTAGGCAGACAGGCCAAGGTGGCAATGGAGTCGGGGCACCTGGTTTCCGATGATATTGTCCTTGCGATGATCCGGGAACGTCTGCAGGCCCAGGATGTGAAGGAGGGATACATTCTTGACGGTTTTCCGCGCAATCTTGAACAGTCCGAGACCCTTGATGCCATGCTCACTGAGTTGGGACAGCCTTTGGACCTCGCGATACTCATTCATGTTGAAACCGATGCGCTGATGGAACGGCTCGTGGGACGGCGCAATTGCGAGTCCTGCGGTCAGATGTACAATATCTACAGCAATCCCACTATCGTCGAAGGTGTGTGCGACAAGTGTGGCGGCAAGCTGCATCAGCGGGTGGATGATAACGAAGAGACTATCAGTCATCGGCTACATGTCTATGACAACCTGACCGTGCCGCTGATCGAGCATTATGATGAGCAGGGCAAGTTACGTCGGATCGAAGGCGCAGGGGAGATCGAAGAGATCTTTGCAAACGTTTGTCAGATTCTGGATGGGGTTGCTGCATCTCCTGTAGTCGAGGCGGAAATGCCGCTGCCGGAAAAAGAAGATGAAGTGATGGAGCCGGAACAGACCGCAGTACCCGAGCTGGAGTTTGAACCTGGGGTTGTTGTTGTGGTCGAGTCAGAGCCGGTCGCAGTGATGGAGGTGGTTGAGGAGAAAGTGCCTGAGAAAAGCGCGGTGGCCGAAGAGAAGGTTGTCACGAGGAAGAAGGCGCCGGCGAAGAAGAAGGTTTCCGCCAAGAAAAAGGTGACCTCAAAGAAGAAGATCTCCACAAAGAAGAAGGCGACGGCGAAGAAGAAGGCTTCCGCCAAGAAAAAGGTGACCTCAAAGAAGAAGGTCTCCACCAAGAAGAAGGCGATGGCGAAGAAAAAAGCCTCTGCCAAGAAAAAGGTGATCTCAAAGAAGAGGGTCTCCACCAAGAAGAAGGCGACGGCGAAGAAAAAAGCCTCCGTCAGGAAAAAGGTAGTCGCTAAGAAGAAAGTGTCTACCAAGAAGAAGGCAAGGGCAAAGAAAAAAGCCTCCGCCAGGAAAAAGGTAGTCGCTAAGAAGAGGGTGTCTAGCAAAAAGAAGGCGACGGCAAAGAAAAAAGCCTCCGCCAGGAAAAAGGTAGTCGCTAAGAAGAAGGTGTCTACCAAGAAGAAGGCGGCGGCGAAGAAAAAAGCCTCCGCTAGGAAAAAAGTGGCTTCAAAGAAGAAGCTGTCTTCCAAAAAGAAAGCAGCCGGGAAGAAGAAAGTCTCTTCCAAGAAGAGGATGGCTAGGAAGAAGAAAGCCTCAGCCAAAAAGAAAACGGTTGGGAAGCGGCGGCGGTAGCCCCACTCAATCCATTGCCCGATGAGAAAGGGCTCCCTGAAATGGGAGCCCTTTTTCGTGGCGTGCCAAAAAGACTCGCCGTGGGAGCTGCGCCCCGCCGTGCTTTACCTATCTACGGAGCCATCGCGGCGGGGCGCAGCTCCCACAATTTTTTTATTACTCCCTCTGGTTGCGGAGGAGATATTTAATCCTTGTTTTCACCGGCTCGCCGGAATTCAGTGCCGTGGCATCCAGAGCAGGGTGGGATGTGCCCGGTCTTTTTGAAGTGCATCTCTTTGCCGCAGGTTGAGCAGATCAGTGTGCCGGGTCCGGTGACCTCGCCGGTATGGTATCGGGACGCCTCTTTTGCCCGTTCAGCGATCTTGTTCAGCTCCAATTTGGTCTGATCCGCAACTCGGGAGAACATCTCGATCATTCGGTCTTCCACCTGCTGGACATCAAACTGCCACCACTCGGATAACTGTTCCCCGGTCTCAATAAGGTAGTGCGCAGCATCTTTTACATCCCGCTCAACATAACCTGCGACCTTATCCGCCTCCTCGCGGCTCAGCTCACCCAGTTCGACGACCTTCTCCTTGGCATCGTCAAAATAGTCCTTGAGACCAGGGATGGTATTCTCCTTAGCCGATTCAATGGCATCATGCACATGCTCAAGAATGTCCTCATAAGCGTCTGTGAGTCTGTCCAGTGGGTTTTTGTTGTCGGGATCTGTCATGGTCTGCTCCTTACAGCGGTTGTACCGCCATTTTCTGGTTCTTCTATATAGTAATAATGGATGAAATTTACGCGTTGGCAAATGATCAGGGCTAATTGAGATCGCCTTTGAGCCAGGGAACGATGAAATTTACTAACCGTTTCGTGAGAAACTCTGTTATTACCCATTTACTGCAATGGTGCGCAGGCTGCACCCAAATTTGAGAATCTTCGTGACCACCACAATGAATGAAATCGACCGGAAACGTTTCCGGGAAAGTCTCAGACGCTCCACAGCGAATGATCAATTTATTGATCGTTTTTACGACCGCTTTGTTGGCCAATCCGATGAAGTTGCGGCTTTTTTTCATAACCGGGATATGCCGCAAATCAAGCAGAAGTTGCTGACCACCCTGGAGATGCTGGCTGACACAACAGAGGGTCAGCCGGGACTGGGTATGTACATGGAGATGCTGGGAAAGATACACCGGCGCCTGAATGTGGAACGCCGTTTTTTCGCTGGTTGGCGAAAGGCATTGGTCGAGACAGTGGCGGAATGTGATTCGGAATTCAGTGAAGAGACTCGCCTCGCCTGGGAGCGGGCGATCGACCATGTGATTGAGCGAATGCTCGACCTAACTTCCTGAAAGTCGGAGGTTAGGTTATCCTTCCGCGATTATCCGAACACATTTTCCCGAAGCCGGACCATGCAAAACACCTACGATCCCCGTCAGATAGAACAACAGACCCAGACCCATTGGGAGGAAGAGAAGACCTTTAAGGTGGTTGAAGATCCATCTAAGGAGAAGTTTTACTGCCTCTCAATGTTTCCCTATCCCAGCGGCAAGCTGCATATGGGGCATGTGCGTAACTACACCATCGGGGACGTGATCGCCCGCTATCAGCGTATGCAGGGAAAAAATGTATTGCAGCCTATGGGTTGGGATGCTTTTGGGCTGCCGGCAGAGAACGCGGCGCGCAAGAACAAGGCTGCGCCTGCGGGCTGGACCTACGACAACATCGAATATATGAAGCGGCAGCTCAATAGCCTCGGTTTCGGTTATGACTGGGATCGGGAGCTGGCCACCTGTCGGCCCGACTACTACAAATGGGAACAGTGGCTCTTCACCGAGCTCTATAAAAAAGGGTTGGTCTACCGCAAGAACGCGGTGGTCAACTGGGATCCGGTGGATCAGACAGTACTCGCCAACGAGCAGGTGATCGACGGCCGCGGCTGGCGTTCCGGGGCGCTGGTGGAGCGCCGTGAAATCCCCCAGTGGTTCATCAAGATCACCGATTACGCCGATGAGCTGCTTGATGAGATCGACAATCTGGAAGGCTGGCCCGACCAGGTCCGCACCATGCAGCGCAACTGGATCGGCCGCTCATTCGGTGTGAAGATGGCGTTTGGTATCGAAGGTTCGGATGAGAGCCTGACCATCTTTACCACCCGACCAGATACTCTCATGGGCGTTACCTATGTGGCGGTGGCTGGTGAGCACTCACTCGCACTGCAGGCGGCGAAGAACAATACTGAAATCGCCGGGTTCGTTGATGAGTGTCGCCAGGGCGGCACCTCCGAGGCGGATCTGGAGACCATTGAGAAGAAGGGCATTCCCCTGGGTATCAACGCGATCCATCCGGTGAGCGGCGAGCCTGTACCAATCTATGCCGCCAACTTCGTGCTTATGGGCTATGGTACCGGCGCAGTGATGGCAGTGCCCGGTCACGATGAGCGCGACCATGCCTTCGCCGGGAAATACGGCATCCCGATCAAACAAGTGATCCACCCGGCGGATGGCACTAATATCGACATCCAGGCCGCCGCCTATATCGAAAAGGGTGTGCTCAAGGATTCCGGCCCCTTCAACGATCTCACCTCAGAGGCCGCGTTCGACACAATCGCCGAGTGGCTGCAGGCGCGTAACAAGGGAGAGAAAACCAAGAACTTCCGCTTGCGCGACTGGGGTGTCTCCCGCCAGCGCTACTGGGGTACGCCGATCCCCATGATCCACTGCGACAAATGCGGCACCGTGCCGGTCCCGATGGCGGATCTGCCGGTGGTGCTGCCGGAGGATATCGTCTACGACGAGGACACGATCAATCCGATCAAGGCTGATGGCGCATTTGCCAAATGCATCTGCCCCGAGTGTGGCGGTGCGGCTCAACGTGAGACCGATACCTTCGATACGTTTATGGAGTCGAGTTGGTACTACGCCCGCTACACTTGCCCCGGCGCCGAGACCATGCTCGACGAGCGGGCCGATTACTGGCTGCCGGTGGACCACTATGTCGGCGGTATCGAACATGCGGTGCTGCATCTGCTCTATGCCCGATTTTTCCACAAGCTCATGCGCGATGTGGGGCTGGTGCAGAGCAGCGAGCCATTCACCCGTCTGTTGACTCAGGGCATGGTGGTGGCGGAAACCTACTACCGGGGTGAGAGTGACGGCTCAAAGCATTGGTACAACCCGGCTGAAGTGGAGGTGGAACAGGACGAAAAGGGTCGGCCGCTGAGCGCCAGCCTGTCCGCCGATAGTCAGCCGGTGAAAATCGGCGGTATCGAGAAGATGTCGAAGTCGAAGAACAACGGCATCGATCCCCAATCGCTGATCGACCGCTATGGTGCCGACACCGTGCGTCTCTACACCATGTTCACCTCACCCCCGGATCAGTCACTGGAGTGGAACGATGAGGGTGTGGAGGGTGCATTTCGCTTTCTTAAGCGGCTTTGGGCGCTGGCGATAAAGGGAGCGGCAGAAAGGGGGACAGACCCCAGTTCTGTCCCCCTTTCTGCATTGAAGGATACGCGGCGTGAGATCCATGAAGCGCTCAAGAAGGCACTTTTTGACTATGACAGGCAGCAGTTCAACACGGTGGTTTCAGCCTGCATGACCATCGTCAATACCCTCTATAAGCTGGGTGACGAGAAGGCGGATCTCATCGTGCTGCATGAAGGTCTCGGCATCGTCTTGCGCCTGCTGGCTCCCATTGCCCCCCACGTCAGTCACCATTTGTGGCGTGAGTTGGGTTATGGTGAAGATATTCTCGATGCAGGCTGGCCCCAACCCGACGAGAACGCGCTGAAGCAGGAGAGCATTCAGTACGTCATCCAGGTCAACGGCAAGGTGCGGGCCAAGATTCAGGTGCCGGTGGATGCAGATAAGTCGAAGGTTGAAGAGATCGCCCTCTGCAATGACAATGTGCAGAAGTTTGTGGGTGATGTCACCGTGCGCAAGGTCATAGTCGTGCCCAATAAATTGGTGAGCATCGTTGCCAAATAGTGGTCGACCGGAGCTACATCCATTCCCACCCCCGCAGGGGGTAGCCAAAATGTAGGTTGGGTTAGCGTAGCGTAACCCAACAACATCAGAAACATGTCGGGTTACGCTATTGCTAACCCGACCTACGGGAGCCCTGATTGGAAATGCTGAAAGGACGACACTGGCGTAGCGGCTTTTTATTGTCGATTTTGCTGATAGTTTCAGGCTGCGGATTTCATCTGAAAGGCCATCAACAGGCCACACCCAACCTGAATGGCCTGTTTGTGGAGGATGCCGAAAACAGCAAGAGTCTGGCGGGGATTCTACAGCGGGATCTGCGGGCATCAGGCGTGGCTCTGGCTGCCGATGCGGCAGTGGCGAAGAATCGCCTCTCACTCACCGAGGCGTTTAAATATCGGGTCCTCTCCGTCGATGAAAACGGCAAGGCGCTGGAGTATGAGTTGCGCTTGAAGAGTGACTTTTCCGTGGTGGATCGTGAGGGTAAGGCAGCGCTGCCTGAGCAGCATCTGGAACTTGTGCGTGAGTTGACCTATAGCGGTACGGACGAGCTGGGCCGTCGCAACGAGGCTAAGCTGGTGCGGGGTGATATGCGTACCGATATGGCGGATCAGATTGTCCGGCGCCTGCAGGCGCAGCTGGACTAGGCCCTGACGCATGCGCCTGCGCAACGACCAACTTGCCGTCAATCTGAAAAAAAGCCTGGCGCCGATCTATTTCCTCACTGGCGATGAACCGTTGCAGATGGGTGAGGCCGCCGATCTGGTTCGGGCCAGCGCCCGGGCGCAAGGTTACACCGAGCGCGAGGTGCTGGATCACAGCCCTAATTTCGATTGGAATGCCCTCAGCGGTGCCGCAGACAGCCTCTCCCTATTTGGTGAGCAGCGTATCCTTGATCTGCGTTTGAGCAGCGCCAAGGTGGGGACTGAGGGCGCCAAGGCCCTAACCGCTTATGCTGCCAATCCGCCCCAGGATACGCTGTTGCTGATCACTGCGCCTAAACTGGAACGCAGTCAGCAGAACAGTAAATGGGTGAAATCGCTGGAGCAAACCGGGGTGTTGGTGCAGATCTGGCCGGTGGAGGGCGCGCGCCTGCTACCCTGGATCGAGCAGCGTCTGCGTGGTGTCGGTTTGATCCCCGAGTCCGGCGTGGTGGAGATGCTGGCAGAGCGCATCGAGGGAAATCTGCTTGCCGCCTCCCAGGAGATTGAAAAGCTGCTGCTGCTTCAGGGGCCTGGAGTCATCAGTGCTGAGCAATTGGTGGCGGTGGCCGACAGTGCAAGATTCGACGTTTTTGGTCTGGTAGATACGCTGCTGAAGGGTGATACCGCGCGCGGATTACGCATGCTGGATGGACTGAAAGGTGAAGGAGTGGCGACGCCTGTGGTGCTCTGGGCGTTGTCCCGGGAAATACGGCAACTGGCGGTCATGTCCCACGAGATTGAACAGGGCGGTTCGGCGGAGCGGGTCCTGGGGGCGTACCGGATTTGGGAGAAGCGCAAGGCCCTGGTGCGTCAGGGGTTGAAGCAGCGGGCTGCCCACTGGCGGCGACTGCTCATACTCTGTGCAAATGTGGATCGTGTCATCAAGGGTATGGACAGCGGCGATCCCTGGTTGTTATTGCAGGATATAGCGGTGGGTATCTCCGGACGACGATTTGGATAAACGACAGAGCGTAGGATGCCGGTGAGGAACGAACCGCATCGACCTTCAGGTGGATACTCTTGCATGGCCTGCACTTCCTCGATCCCTGGTGGTTGTGAATGATGCGGTTCGCAAGCTCACCGACATCCTACGCAGATTGATAGATCTCTGACATCGAGACTATCCTGTTGATCACAGACTCCCGAAGTTCTGCGGGAGAGATCACCTCCACATCCGGTCCATACTTCAGAATATCCATGATCAGTTCCGCCGGATTGTGGTAGGGAATGCACAGCTCATAACGTCCATCCTCCAGCCAGCGGCTCTCCTGGCATGGGTGCCACTGCTCTTTTGCCACCCAGCGAGCCCGTTCGGCAGTGAAGTGGAGCACGGCTATCTTGTCGGATTGGCCGCTGAAGATGCCGTAAGCCGATTGATAGTGGTGATCAAGCTCGTCTTCGTTGATATCCCGCGCTTTTTTCTCCACCACAGCGCTCTCGATAATGGCGTCGAGGGCAAAGGTCCTCAGCCCCATGCGCAGGTGGCACCAGGCATCCAGATACCAGTTGTCCCGATAGTGGGTGAGGCGTTGTGGGGAGATTTCCCGTACTGTGGACTGGTCCAGTGAACGGCTGTAGTAGTCGAGTCGCAGTCGCTTTCTCAGGGCAATGGCGGTTGCCAGGTTGGAAAAATGATTTCCCGCAGATCTGGCGGCGGCCTGCAGGATGCGGATGCGCTTGGTTATCTGCTCACCTCCGGCATGCTGGCGGTTCAGCAGTTGCTCGATTTGGCGCCGAAAGGGCTGCAGGTGGCTCCCGAGCAGACCGGGTTGCACCTGTTCCAGCAACTGCTGCATGCTCAGCAGCGCATAGAGTTCCGAGGCATTGAACCAGAGTCCCGGCAGCTGATACATCTCCCCTTCGTCCTGCGCGTAACTATAGCCATTGAAGGTGCGGTCATAGACAATGGGGGCGTTGAGAAAGAGGCGCATCTCCTCGATAAGACGCTTGACCGTGGCGCGTGAGCACTCCAGGTCCTCCTCCAGCCGCCTGCGGGAAACCGGGTGGCGGGCCGCCTGCAGAATGCGGTTGAGTTCGAATATCCGATCAAACCGGTCCATCGGTCGTTAGCATAATTTGTGGAATCTTCGGGCTTATTGTCAGGCCTCGTCAGCTTTGGAGTCGCTGGTGGGTTGATCCAGCGACCAGAGCCGTTCGAGGTGGTAGAAGTCCCGCACCTTGGGCAGCATGACGTGGACCACTACGCCATTGAGGTCGACCAGCGCCCACTCTCCATCCTCAAGCCCCTCTGAGCCCAGTGGGGTTTCTCCCGCCTGTTTGGCCTTGAAGGCGACGGTCTGTGCGATGGATTTTACGTGTCTGTCCGATGTGCCGCTCGCCACTACCATGATGTCGGTAATGCTGGTTTTCCCCCTGACATCGAGTGTTACCACGTCTCTGGCCTTCATGTCTTCGAGGGTCTCAAGGACCAGATCTCTAAGCTCTTCTACCTGCATGTTGTTCCTGAAATTGATGGATATTCGCCAATTGTAACCCAGTACCCCTGCAATGTGATATTAACTCAAGTTTCGGTGCAATCACGGCGCGCACGGCACACCCTACTAGATGAATTAAACGCCGTGCATCTCTCAACGATAGAGCTTTTCCCGTTCGATAATCTCCAATACGGCATCAGGGAGCAGGAAGCGGGGGCTGTCTCCGTTGGCGACCATGGCCCGAATGCGAGTGGCGGAGATATCCAGCTGGGTAACGCTCTGGAACAGGATGCGCCCCCCGGGTGTTGTGCGCAATTCGGCGGGGTCGGTAGTCTGTCGTGGCGCCAAAAACTGTTGCAGGGGTGGGTCGATTTTAGCCGGCTGCCCCGGCCGGGTCATGATGATGAGGTGGGCAAGTGCCGCAATGTCCAATGGGCGATGCCAGGAGAGAAAGTCCTTAAACGCGTCGCTGCCCATGAGCAGGCAGAGGGGTTCTTCTTCACTCAAATCTTCGCGCAGTGAGAGCAGCGTGTCGATGGTGTAGGAGGCGCTGTCGCGTCTCAGTTCGCGGTCATCGGCGCTGAATCCAGGGGTGTCGGAGACGGCGGCCTCGACCATCTGCAGACGTAGTTTGGCCGGGGTTTCCGGCTGGTCGCGATGCACAGCATGCCGCAGCGGGATCAGGCGTATCTCATCCAATCTCAAGGCATGTTTGACGTCCAGCGCAGTGCGCAGGTGGCCGAAGTGAATGGGATCGAAGGTGCCGCCGAGAATACCGATCATGGGCAAAAAGGTTTATTGGCGGATATGGCCATCGCCCAGCACGATATATTTGACCGAGGTAAGCCCCTCCAGACCCACTGGCCCACGGGCATGAAACTTGTCGGTGGAGATGCCGATCTCGGCCCCGAGGCCATATTCAAAACCGTCCGCAAAACGGGTGGAGGCGTTAACCATTACTGAACTGGAGTCCACTTCGGCAAGAAAGCGGCGCGCCCGCGTGTAGTTTTCAGTGATGATGGAATCGGTGTGCTGGGAGCTGTGGGTATTGATGTGGTCGATGGCCGCGTCCAGATCCTGCACCACCCGGATCGAAAGGATGGGTCCCAGATATTCCGTATCCCAGTCCTCTTCCGTGGCGGCGATGGCGTTGTCGATTATCTCCAGGGTACGCGGACAACCGCGCAACTCCACGCCCTTCTCCTGCAGCGGTGCGGCCAGCATCAAAAGCGCCTCCTCGGCGATATCTTCCGCAACGAGCAGGGTTTCAAGGGTATTGCAGGTGCCGTAACGCTGGGTCTTGGAATTCATGGTCACATCGAATGCCTTGCCGATGTCGGCTTGATCGTCGATATAGACATGGCAGATGCCGTCGAGGTGTTTTATTACCGGCACCCTGGCATCACGGCTGATACGCTCGATGAGCCCCTTGCCGCCACGGGGGATGATGACGTCGATCGACTCCGGCATGGTGATCATGCAGCCGACGGCCGCCCGGTCGGTGGTGGCCAATACCTGTACCGCGTCGGCAGGCAGGCCAGCTTGCTCCAGGCCGCGCTGGATGCCGGCGGCGATTGCCTGATTGGAGTGGAAGGCCTCTGAGCCGCCGCGCAGCACCGTGGCATTGCCGGACTTGAGGCAGAGGGCCGCTGCATCTGCGGTCACATTGGGGCGGGATTCGTAGATGATGCCGATCACTCCGAGAGGCACCCGCATACGCCCGACCTGAATGCCGCTGGGTCGGTAGTTCATGTCGAAGATCTCACCGATGGGGTCGGGCAGTCCAGCAATCTGCCGCAGCCCCTCGATCATGGAGTCGATGCGTGCCGGAGTGAGTTCCAGACGATCCAGCAAGGCGGCATCGAGCCCCTTGGTCGCACCTGCTTCCAGGTCTTTTTTGTTCTCGACCATCAAAACGGCGCGATTGCTGTCGAGATCGTCTGCAATGGCATTCAGCGCGGCGTTCTTTTCGCCGGTGGTTGCGGAAGCCAGGCGGCGGGAGGCGGTGCGGGCCTTTGCGCCCAACCCGGCCATATATGCGGCGATATCGGTGATTTCAGTCATCAACTTATCTCTTTTCTAGGTGATTCAACCCTATCGGTCGTGCCGAACCAGGCAGCCTGTTGGTCTGGACAGGAGGAGATCCGGGAATTCTAACAGAAGTGGCTCAAGTTTCCCCCAAGTGCGCTGATCGTGACACCGCCCTCCAGAAAGGAGGGCGGGGGCTGTTTGCCCTATTGGAAACTTTAGTGTTACTCAGACAGCAGTTTCTCGATAACGGCATTGGTTGCAGCGATCAGAAGATCGGCATCCGTGTCGGTGATCTTTTTCCCGCGTTGGGCCTCAATGGCGCTGATCAGCGCATAGAGCCTGTTGACGGCAGAGACATCATTGTCGCTATTCACGTCATCCAGGGCTGTGATTGCGGCATCGAGCTTCGCATCCAGACTGTTGGCGAGGCCTTCCTGGATATTGAGCGCAACAATCGTATCGATCACTTCCGTAAGCATCTCTGTGGGCGGAACACCCTCCATGTGCAGGCGTTTTACATCCGCTTCGGAAATTGCCTGGTCATAGATACGAATGTCATCGATATCTCCACTCCAGAATCTACGCTGATAGCCGTCTGATGAAAGACTGTATCCGAACAACAGGCTGGCATTGTTGTAGACGGTCTTTACATCGTCAGCGGATTCAGACAATTCGCCGTCAACCCAGAGTTCACCATCGCTGCCATTTTTATTGATGACAACGTGATGCCATGTGCTGTCTCTGAAATCCTTCGTGGAATCGTAGAGGTACGTGCCGTCGACGCCTACGGGGCCATAGCCTTCATGGGTCTTGAATCTGATCTCCCCATCTTGTCTTGTTGGGTTTATAGGCCCAAGACTCAAGTAAAAGTCGTGATAATAAACCGTTTTATCGATGACTTTCTGGCCATAACTGTTGCTCCAGTCTCCGCCGCCGTCATTCAGGAACCAGAGACTGACCGAGTAGCTACTCCAGGAGGGGAAGTTCAGGCTTGTCCCGATCTCGATATAGCCACTGGAGCCGTCGAAATTGTATGCGCTGTCTGCATTGCCGAACCGGTCGAACGTCAATGCAACGCCTCCATGAATCGTCCCGTCATAACCATGATAGGTTTCATCGATTGCATTGCCGTTGAAGGGATAGTCGGCCACCAGACTGCCGGATAGGTCGGCATTTGCCATGCCGGAAATCAGCAGTGCTGTGGCAAGTGCTGTAAATTTGGAGATCCTCATTGTTAACTCCTTGTCTCTGCATAGCGCGCGGGCTGCACGAACTATCTTCAAGACGTAATTAATGAGTCAACGAGGGACAGTAGTTTGTTCTCCGGGGTGCGTAAGGAGTTTTGGAAAACCAGGAGGCTATCCAGCGCCCCCAGACATCTCCGTTTCGATCTCACCCTACTCTCTCTCCCCCGACGTAACACCGCCCTGCTCAAGTGGCGCCTGTGTGGGAGGTTTGCAATGAGCCGAATGGCATTCGCCTAATTAAATTATAGTCTGTGGATCCTCTTCTTGTGAAAGTCCTAGTGTTTTAGTGGGAATTAACTTTTATCAAAGCAGCACAATACAGGCTCTGGTACATTGCCCCCCGTTTGATGATTGGAAAGAGTTAATTCATTAAGGAATCCGCAGATGACAGCAGCAGTCGCAGTCGCAGAAAAACAGAATCGATACCCGCCCGGTGATCTGGTGATCTGGATCTTCATCCTTGCGGAGCTGTTGGTTTTCGCCGCTTTCTTTTCCGCCTATGCCTTTACGCGAATGAACAATGTTGAACTCTTCAATGAGTTTCAACAAAACCTGGACAGGCAGGCCGCGCTGATCAATACATTTGCTCTGATCACCAGTTCCTACTTTGTGGTGCGTGCCGTCAGCGCAATCAGAGAAGGGAACAGCCAGCACTGCGTTCGCTGGCTGCTGGCCGCCCTGGTAATGGGCGTGGTGTTTCTGCTGGTAAAAGGGGGTGAGTATTCGCACTACTTCGGTGAGGGAATCAACCTCAGCACCAATACCTTCTACATGTTCTATATTTCTCTGACCTTTTTCCATTTTATGCACGTGATCATGGGCATGGTGATTCTGGCCGCCGTGGCGATCAAGGCGCAACAAGGCGGCTACTCCGCCGAGGAGCACACGGGGGTGGAGACCGGCGCCTCATACTGGCATATGGTGGATCTGCTCTGGTTGATCCTCTTTCCCCTGGTTTATGTGATGCGGTGATGGCACGATGAGCAGACAAAAAAATATGGTATTCGTCCCTGCACCTGGGTCTATCTTTTCCTCATGTTTTTCAGTTTCGTCACCTTTCTGATCGGTCAGGCGGGTCTGAGCGGACTGGAAGTGGCGCTGGCGGTACTATTTCTTGCCTTGATCAAAGGGCAGCTGGTGGGACACTACTTCATGGGATTGGGCTCGGTGCGCGGAATCTGGCACTGGCCCGTCTTTGTCTGGCTGTTTATTCCAGGCATTTTGATCGGCACGGCTTTTTACCTCTCTTACACAACAGGTTGAATCACATTGACTGAGCTGCCATTTTACAGACCCCAGGGCAACGAGATAGCGCTGTTTGAGCATGCTTACAAACATCAACTGCCGATGCTGATCAAAGGCCCGACAGGATGTGGAAAGACCCGTTTTATCAATTATATGGCGGCTAAACTGGGGCGGCCTGTCTATACAGTGGCCTGTCACGACGATCTCACGGCAGCAGACTTGGTTGGCCGTCACCTGATCGGTGACAGCGGCACCTTCTGGAGTGACGGCCCCCTGACCCGTGCGGTGCGTGAAGGGGCGATCTGCTATCTGGATGAGGTGGTCGAGGCGCGCAAGGACACCACGGTCGTGCTGCACCCGCTCACCGATGATCGGCGTATTCTGCCCATCGAGCGGACGGGTGAGACTCTGCATGCACCGGCAGAGTTCATGCTGGTGGTCTCCTATAATCCCGGTTATCAGAATCTGCTGAAAGGCATGAAGCCGAGTACCCGGCAGCGTTTCCTGGCGGCCAGTTTCGATTTTCCGGAAGCCGAACTGGAACAGGAAGTCTTGATCGGTGAAGCCGGGGCCGATGAAGTACTGGCAAAGCGTCTGGTCACCCTGGCCCACGCACTAAGGTCACTCAAGGATCACGACCTTGAAGAGGCAGCTTCCACCCGTCTGCTGGTCTACACGGCGACCCTGATTCTGGGCGGATACGACCCGGTAGAGGCCTGTCGCGCCGCACTGGTCGAGCCCCTGACCGACGATGAGGAGACGGCAGCAGCACTTATGGAAGTTGTCGACATTACTTTCGGAATATAGGAATCGTTCAATGAGTGACGACAATCAGGGTAAGCCACTGGCAATCATTAGCGAAGGACTCTATCTGCTGAATCTGCTTTTTCCCCTGCTGCCGCTGATTGGGTTGGCTTGGCTCAGGTATCGTCATCGCAACAGTGAATTCGATCTGGTGCGCAACCATCTGCCCCAGGCGTTTATCGGGGCCTGCATCAGCAGCGGCATCTTTATCGCTGCCAACCTGTTGATCCTGCTCCTTGGTGGCTATGGCTCCATCGCCGCGCTGATTACCTTCGAGGTCTACTTCATTGCGGTCGTTCCCCTGTTTCTGATTCCTGGTCTGATGGCGTTGATCAAGGCGATGTCCGGTCAGCAACACCGATATCCGCTGATCGGCCGAAAGTATGCGCGTTGAGCGCCAGCGCCTGCGTTTCTGGTTTCAGGCGGGGTTTTTTATCCTGTTTGTGCTCGCGCCGCCCCTCGATCTGTTTCGCTTCGATCTGAACCTGAACCACTTCTTTTTTCTTGGCATGCACTGGACCCTTGGACTGGATGCGCTGATTGCCGGCGAGATCAGTGGTCTCGAAGCGGGTTTCAATATCCTGATCCGGGGCTTTGTTCCACTGCTGTTGATTGGTGGCGGGCTGATCTGGATCGCCCTCCGCTATGGTCGTCTCTACTGTGGCTGGCTCTGCCCCCATTTTTCCGTGGTTGAGACCATCAATCGCCTGATGTTCCGCGCCAGCGGTAAACAGTCTATCTGGGAAAAGAGTCTGCAGCCGGAACTGCAGCCGGATGGGGAGGTCATCAAGCCCGAGAAAAAGTTCTGGCCGCTGACCTGGCTTGCGGCACTCGGTTTCGCCTTCCTCTGGGCGGTGGTATTACTGACCTACATGTTGCCGCCGACAGAGATTTACCACAATCTATGGCATGGCTCTCTGACGCCGAATCAGGCGCGATTCATTGGTGTCGCTACCCTGTTGCTGTTTATCGAGTTCATGTTTGCACGTCATCTCTTTTGCCGTTTCGGCTGCGCCATAGGGCTTTTTCAGAGTCTTGCCTGGATGGCCAATGATCGCGGCATGGTGGTAGGGTTTGACAGAAACCGGGCGCGACTCTGCGGCGACTGCAACAACGCATGTGACAACATCTGTCCAATGCGCCTGAAACCGCGCACCATCAAACGGCGTATGTTTACCTGCACCGAGTGTGCTCAGTGCATCTCTGCCTGTGAGCAGGTTCAGGCGCCACAGCGTCAGAAAACCCTGCTGCATTGGGTGACGGATGAAGCGGCTATCCAGGTCGCGACAGGTCGCCCGGCAACTTCAGAAGTCGGCGCGTCAGATAACGACCTTCAGGAAGTCTCATAAGTGGAAGAGAAAGTCGGTGAGCTCTGGCATCGTTTGATTACCCGGATGGCGCAGACCCTTCATCCGGAAGCGGCAGTGAGATTGAATGAGATCCACACCACCGTTGGAATTCTCTTTCGCGCTCTCGGCGGTGATGGTGGCCTGCAGGTTGAAACAGCCCATGCTAGTGAACACGGTGCGCGGCGCAGTCTGCTGCACCGTATCGCAGGTGACAGCAAGCGCGTGGAACTCGCTTGGCGGGATGAAAACTCCCTGCACCTGCCGGCTGTGATCGACTATTTTTCATCAACCAGTCTCAATCGCGATCTTTACATCTGGCTGGCGGCCCTGGCCGTGGGTGAGCATCAGGAAGAGGAGCCCTGGTTCAGCAAAAGCCAGCGCCTGACCGCGGAAACCTTGGCGCGTTTTCCTGGCTTGCGCGCACGCTATCTGCGGTTGGTTGAGGCGCATCTGGAACAGCGGATTCATCCCGACAGGCGGCTTGTTGCCGAAACAGCGCAAGAGATCGCGATACGTCAGGCGCTGATCGAGCCCGGCAGTGTGGAGAGACTTCCGCAGGCCAAACGTCCCCCGCAGCCGGTCTCGCTCTGGTTACACCCCTTTCCCCCGATTGTTGCGGTTGGTATCGCCAATGGCAATGAAGAGCCAGGTGCTGCCGGGCGGGGTGATATCAAGGATTTGGAAGAGGAGGAGCGGCGACAGGGTGAGCGGGCTGAAAAGCTCAAAGGAAAGGATCGTGGGCTGATCACCATCCGCATGGAGACTATTTTCACTTGGGGGGATTTTCTCAATCTGGATCGTAGCTCTGAAGAGAATGATGACTTGGATAGTGCGGCAGATGCGGCTAAAGATATGGATGTAATGAGCGTCAGTCGTGACGCTAAGGCGTCCACCAGCAAACTGCGTTTCGATCTCGATCTTCCTGCTGCGTCTGAAGACGATCTGATATTGAACGAAGGGGTTCTGCTGCCCGATCTCTGTCGTGTGGTTCCCATGATTGCGGCAAATGCAGAGCCGATGGCGCTGCCGGACAATCTGCGACGAACTGCGAGAAAACTGCGTGCCCAGTTTCAACAGCTTGCGCCTGCTCGCGTCTGGTTTCGAAATCAACAGGAGGGCAGCGAGATCGACCTGGATGCCTACCTGCGTTTCTCCACCGACCGGGAGATTGGACAGGCATCCTCCAGTGACGGCTTATACCGGAGTCTGCGTGTTGGTTCGCGCGATCTCTCCTGTCTGCTGTTGGCGGATCTTTCTCTCTCCACAGACACTTGGGTGAATAACCACGCCCGCGTGATCGATGTCATTCGCGACAGTCTCTTCCTCTTCGCTGAAAGCCTTGCCGCCACCGGAGATCGTTTTGCGATGTATGGATTCTCATCCCGCAAGCGTGATCCTATCCGTTTCCATCAGTTGAAGACCTTTGATGAAAACTACAGCGCCAATGTGCGTGGCCGCATCAATGCCATCAAACCGGGTTACTACACTCGGCTTGGTGCGGCGATTCGCCAGAGCACCAAGTTGCTCGAAACACAGTCTTCGGAACGGCGGCTGTTATTGATACTTACAGACGGAAAACCCAATGACCTGGATAAATATGAGGGTCGGTTTGGCGCTGAAGATACCCGCATGGCAGTATTGGAAGCGCGCAAAGCCGGTTTGCATCCCTTCTGTATCACCATCGATAAAAAGGCGGGAGATTATCTGCCGCACCTCTTCGGCCAGGGAAATTTTGTGTTGATCCGGCAACCCTCCGACCTGCCGAAAGAGCTGCCACTGCTCTACGTCCGCTTGACCTCCAATTGACATATTTTGTAGAAATGATGGCTGGCCTACTCCGCTGAAGTAGGCCGGTTCAAGCGCAGTGGAACCGGCACTTGGTATTTTGGGATAGACTGACAGTTCCTATATAGCGTGTATTTGGGAAAGAGATATGTCGGATTATCCGGACTCCAGAATGCTTCAGGCCCTGACGGGACATATTCTGAGGCACAGGCAAACCTCCTATATTGCGATCACTGCCGCCCAGATACTTATGTTGATCGGGCTTTGGCCTGCCTATTCGCACATTATCCTGCTGCTCTGGTTCTTCTCCATGCAGGTAGTGGCCCTGCCGCATTTCATTATTTGTCAAAAATACGCGGGGAGAGAACTTACTCAGACGCAGATCGGATTTATCAAGGTTGTTTTCATCGCTTACTCTCTAATCAGCAGTACGTTATGGGGCTCGCTTACCTGGCTGTTGAGTGACACATGGGATATCTATGCTTTCATTGTCCTCATGCCGATGCTGGGTATCTTTGCAGGCGCTATTAATCTGGCCGCAATCCTGCCTATCTACTTTTGTCTGGTGATTCCGATTCTAATGCAGTCGCTGGTGGTCTTGTTGTTCACCGAAGCGGCGAATCCTCTGCTGGCCGGGTTATTTGCCATCTACTATGCAGGAATGATCAAGTTTGCCGTCGAGCTGCATAAAATGCTGGTGCACACCTACAGCTTACAGTTTGAACTTGAGTCGGCCAATGGAGAACTTGTTGTTCAGAAAAAGACTGCTGAAAAGGCGAACGTCGATAAATCAAGATTTCTTGCCGCCGCCAGCCACGATCTGCGTCAGCCACTCTATGCGATGGAGCTGTTTCTCGGTGGGCTGGCACAGGACAGGGGAAGGGATAACCGGGTCTATCTGCTTTCCCGCTTGCGCAATGCACTGGACAGCATGCAGGAGATGTTCTCCTCGTTACTCGATATGTCACGCTTTGATGCAGGTGTGATCAGCCCGATTAAGATAAACATTTTTGCTAACCAGCTATTGCAGTCCCTTAAATATAAATTCGATGACGAGTGCAACAGGAAATGCATTCGGTTAATCGTTCGCCCGAGTAAGCATTGGATCTACAGTGATCCGATTCTAATCCAGAGGGTACTTGAAAATTATATTTCCAATGCCGTGAAATACACGGATTCCGGTGGAGTTCTGGTGGCTTGCAGGAAGTATGGGGAAGGTTTTCGATTCGAGGTATGGGATACCGGCAAAGGGATTAGGCAAGAGGAGATGAATTCGATTTTTGATGCCTTTCATCAATTGGATAATCCGGAGCGGGATAGAAGAAAAGGAGTTGGTCTGGGGCTGTCCATCGTCGACCAGATTGCCAGCCTGCTGGAAACGCCGGTTTGTATGCGTTCCCGTTACGGAAAAGGTTCCGTCTTTTGCATTGATGTTCCGAAGGGAGAAGCCGAGCAGGAGCTATTGGCAGAACCGGATGACTATATGCCGGTTGATGATGGTGTTTTTGTAGATCTTGTGGTTTGGATCGTGGATGACGATGTTGATATTCTGGAGGGACTTCAGCTTCAATTAGAGACTTGGGGTTGCATTACTCGAACCTTCGAGTCCCTCAAGCATGTTCAGTCCGTGCTGGCAGGGCAATATGATCCCCCCGATCTGTTGATTAGTGATTTAAGGCTGCGTGACCACATAAGCGGTATCGAGGTGATTGAGGTCGTCCAGCAACACAGTAAAACAGCAGTCTCCGCGATTCTCATCACCGGTGATACCGGCCAGCGGGAGTTGCAGAAGATCAGTAAGGCCGGAATTCCCCTGCTTCACAAACCGGTTACAGCAGAAAAGCTGCGGCTGACAATGGCGAATTTGATGCAGTCAGTCAAAGATGTTTCTGCTGTCGGCGAGTAGCTGAGTACGGTTTTTTGCGCCGACTTTTTCCAGCACCGTACTCACATGCATTTTTACCGTACTCAGGCTGATGTATAGCTCATCGGCAATCTCCTGATTTGTTTTGCCTTTAATCAGCCGTTCATATACATCCTGTTGACGCCGTGTCAGTTTGGACCTCTTGGAGAGGGGGCTGTTGACGTCCATCAGCGCTTCCTGTGGCACATAGGGTGTGCCGCCAAGAACCAGGTCGATGGCTCTCCTCATGGACTCAAAACTGTGGGTCTTGGGGATATAGCCTGAAATGCCGCATGCCAATGCGGATTGGATGATATCTTGCTCACAATGCATGGAAACAATGATCAGGGGCGTGTCAGGATGCCGTTCACGTACAGCTTCAAGGCCTTGAAAGTCGACCATGCCCGGCATCCGGGTGGTCATGAAGCAGGTCGAGCATCTCAGGCAGACTGGATGCTTCATAACAGACGGCATCCGGTTCCAGCATGCTGCGCAAACCCTCCCGGAACAGGGAGTGATCATCAGCCAGGATAATCTTCATATTTTTCGCTCAGTTAGGAACGTCATCAGGTTGAATTTATAGCACAAAAATCGTCCAAAGTACGTACTAAAGTCTGTATTGATTAGTACCTGCGACCAATACCTTTCATCATATTCGCTTTGTAAAATTGTGTGTAATTCCTTATCAGCCATGTATAGCAATTGAAGTCTATACGGTGAATAGGGATTAATAAATTTAAGCGTTTTCTAAAAGGTCTTTTTCTTCGATGGGGCGCGAACAATAACAAAGGGGAAAAGAGATGAATAAAAAAATCGTCTTTACACTGTCAATTGTCGCTCTGTTGTTCACAACGTTCACGACGCAGGCATCGCTTATCCGCGATGATGCGAATGGCTGGACGATAGATTCAGATACCGGACTTCAGTGGCTGCACCTGGATGAAACCGTAGGCCTCTCATGGGGGGAGGTGGAGAGCGGCGCCGGTGGCTGGTGGGGTGATAGTTGGCGCTATGCGAGCAACGATCAGATCACCGGGTTGTGGGATCACGCCGATGTGACTTACCACGTATTGAACCAGTTGCACGGGCTTAACGTGGATGGCATGGAATGGTTTTTCGATAATGTCATGGATCTTACCTCAAGCGGCGCCAGCCGCTATGTACGTGGTGTTTCTGCCGACCAGGTGGTCGGTGATCCTACGCGAAGATACACCCCCTATGTCTACCACGCCATTATGAATGGCACAGGATCGTTCTACCTCACCGAGTCAGGCCGGCAGTTCAATTCTACAGACAGTGCTTCTGACATGGGCCACTGGCTGGTACGGAGTGCCAATGTCCCGGAGCCCTCAACCCTGGCGCTGTTTCTCCTCGGTGGCGTGCTGCTTGCGGTGCGTGGGAAACGCGCCCGGCACGTATAAGTATGGCTGGACAGGAGTCAGATTTAGCGAAGACATGGATTTAAACCTCCAGGCTCTAGCTCAATTTGACTCCGCCCCCCTCTGCATAAGCAGCACCTGCAAGCAAAGAAAATCAGTAACAGTGTCCTGGGCTGTGCATCCCCAGGTTCTGAAATAAAAACAGGTAAATATCGAGGTCGAACATGTATCGTCAAACAACAAGAATCCGCAACGCCAGCGCGCTCAAGACATGTCGTCGACTTGAACTCCTGTTACTGATTATTCTCGCCTTTGGTGGTCTGTTGAGTTCAGCAGTTGCTACCGCGGCCCCGGGTGATCTTGACACCTCCTTCGGGAGTTCAGGCATCGTCACCGGCGCCGGGTTGGCCAGATATGATGTTAAGTTACTGGTCCAACCTGACGGCAAAATCGTCACCTTCTCGGGGTCAAACCCGTTTGCTCTCTCCAGGTATGGCATCAACGGTACCCTGGATAACAGCTTCGGCATAGTTGGCACGGCAACTACACTGCCAACAGGCGCCGAGTCATTCGAGGGCAAAGCGGTGGCATTACAGTCAGACGGAAAGATTGTGGCCGTCGGACAGATCAACGACCCGGTCAGCTGGCGCGCCTTTGCTATGATCCGCTTTCTCAGTGACGGCTCTGTGGATACAAGCTTCGGAATCAACGGACTGGTCGCGATATCCCTCTATTCCAACGGCACCAAGTTTAGGGCAGTTGCGGTACAGGCCGATGGCAAGATTGTGGCCAGCGGTATCTCAAAGTCCGGTTCGACTGAATACTTCATCACTTATCGCTTCAATCCCGACGGCAGCCAGGACACCAGCTTCAACCCCTACTCCAATCTGACCAGCTTCAGCGGTACTACCAGTAGCGGAGATCGCCAAGGTATTGCACTGGAAAGCGATGGCAAGATCCTGATGGTGGGTAAGAAAAACAACAACGTCACCTACATTGACACCATCGTGATTGCACGTATCAACACTGACGGCAGCATCAGCCAATCCAACACCAGCGTACAGGTAGGCAGCCATACCAGTCTCTATAATGTCGGCGCGGTCGCAGTTACTCCAATTGGCCAAATTCTGGTCGGCGGTTGGGTAAGTATCGAAGGCGGCATGGGCAGGCGTTATTTTCTGAGCCGCTTCTCCACTGATCTGCAACTCGATACCACCTTTGGAAACGGAGGTCACGTCATCGGCGCCATCGGTGACTGCTTCGAGTGCGGCATTGACGACTTGGCATACGGTCCCGATAACAAGATAGTGGCGACCGGTATGTATCTTCATGCCCTTTTTGATGAGCGGGCCTATCTGCTCCGGTTCCTCACTGATGGAACCCCGGATCCAACCTTTTCCAAGTATGTTAGTGATGCATCCCTTCCTGATATCCAGGCACTCGCATTGCAACCGGATGGCAAGGTTCTACTCGCCGGTGCCGACGGTGCTGATCTGGCTCTATTGCGACTTGAGCTTGAGACCCGCGACACCTCCCCGGGGGCTTTCTCCTTCACCAGCGAAACCGATGTAACCAACAGCGTATTGCAGACCTCGAATCTGATTGCCGTCGCGGATCTCGACAGCGGCACCTTTGTACCGGTACGCGTGGAAGGTGGAGAGTACGCCATCAACGGCTCGACCACCTACCAAACCGGCGTGAGCCTGGTGCAGAATGGCGACCAGCTCAATGTTCGGCACATGTCTCCGGCAACCGGTCCCACCGATACCGACACCACGCTCACGATCGGTGGCATCAGTGCTGTCACCAATCCCACAGTATTACTCGGTGCCACTCAAGCAGCCACCTATACCACCACAACCGAGATCCCTCCTGTCCCGGCCCCGGCTATCACCGAACCAGTAGACGGTACAGCAAGCAATAACAATACACCGACAATCACAGGTACCAGCGTCGCAGGATATACGGTCACACTGCGCCGCAACGGCAGCGATCTGGCAACCCTGACCGCTGACGGCTCGGGTAACTGGAGCCATACGGTCTCGGCCTTGGCGGATGGTGATCACATCTTCACTGCTATCGCCACCGACGGTGGCGGCAACAGCAGTGCCGAATCCACCGCCGTCACCCTGACCATCGACACTGTAGCGCCTGCCGCGCCGGTCATCACATCACCTGCTGATGGCGCCATCAGCAACGCCGATTCACTCTCCGTGAGCGGTACCGCCCAAGCCTCATCTACCGTTACAATAAAGGGAGGCGAAACCGTATTTGGCAGCACTTCCGCAGATGGCAGCGGTAACTGGAGCCGCACTATCGGCGGTGAAGGCACCCTCGGAGAGGGAAGCCTGAGCATCACTGCCATCGCCACCGACGATGTCTCATCCGGCTTGGTGGTTAGCAATAATGCACCATCGGTCTTTCCGATAGGCATCACCACGGTGACCTTCAGTGCCACCGATGAGGCGGGCAATAGCGACGATGCCACCGCTCAAGTCACGGTGGCCGATCTCAGCGCCCCCGTGGTAACCCCACCCTCAGCAGTCACCTTGGCAGCGGAGAGTGCTAACGGCACCGCTACCACCAATGCTTCCGGTTTCCTTTCCGGAGGCTCCGCACTGGATACGGTGGATGGTGCTGTTTCAGTAGTTGCCATGTACATGGATGCACACCTTCCCTTGGGGGCTACGACAGTCACCTTTCAGGCCATGGATAATGCAGGAAACACTGGTACGGCGACTGCAACTGTCACAGTGACGGACCAGGCGGCTCCTGTGGTGACCCCGCCCGCCGACACCACACTGGCTGCCAGCAGTGCCAATGGTGTAGATATCTCAGCTGCTGCGGCTTTTATCGCTGACGCAACCGCTACTGACAACGTCGACGGTACGGTGACAATCACCAATGATGCACCTGCTGTACTGCCGTTAGGGGTGACCACAGTTACCTTCACTGCCAGTGATGCAGCGAGCAATTCTGGTGCTGCTACCGCAACGGTGACCGTTACTGATCAGACCGGTCCGGTGATCACCACTAATAGCGGCTTGGTGCTGGTTGGCGATGCCGCACTCGGAGGATTGAATGCGAGTCATCTCGATATCCAGGTACTGCTCAATGATGTCTCTGCTGACGACAATGTCGATGGCGGCGTGAGTGTTTCCGACGACGCCCCGGGCTTCTTTCCCATCGGTCGCAGAACAGTGACTTTCAGCGCTACCGACAGTGCGGGTAACTCCAGCGCCGAGAGCGTGGTCGTGATCATCAACGACCCTGAGGCTACTGGTAACGATGCCCCGGCAGCCTCTGGTACTGGCCTTACAGTGGCCCAGTCCATCGCCGCTGGTCTTGATCCCAATGCAACCACCACCGATACCGACGGTGATGGTGTGGATGACAATCTCGAGGTGGGTGATCCCGACAATCCTTCCGATCAGGATGGCGATGGCGTACTGGATGTGTTCGAAAGCGGCAATGCCGCCACCGATGCCTCACATGTCAATGGTCTCGCTGCGGAGACCGGAACGGTGGATATCGAGAGCACAGGCCAAAACCTGAGTGCGGTAACCAGTAGCGCCGCAGGTGCCGGGGCGCCCAGTGGCGTTGCCTTCCCGTTTGGCGTGATCAGTTATGAGACGACGGTTCCGTCGGCAGGTGCCAGCCAGACAGTGCGTCTTACTTTCAGTGAGCCGCTGCCTGATGATTTGGTGCTTTATAAAGTGGATCTGGGAGGGAATTATATAGAGATTCCCGCCACTCAATGGAATCAGGTTGATGCGAACAGTATAGATCTGACGCTTACTGATGGTGGTCCCTTTGACCTGGATGGGGTTGCGGACGGGAAGATTGTAGACCCGTTGGCCCCTGGTGGTGGTTCAGCGGCAACTGTAAGCAGTGGCGGTGGCGGTAGTGCCTCACCGTGGATCTTATTGCTCTTTTTGTTGGCAATTGTTAGACGAGCCGGATACGTAAGGACTTGATAAATTAGGAGGATAAATTATGAATTACACATCCTTGAATAGATGTCGATCCATTCTTTCCATCTGCGCAGTAGTACTATTACTTGGTGTGGATTCGACAAAGCTAGCCTATGCAACAACCATCATCGTCGATTCAAGGGCCACTGGGGGATTCGGAAGCCCCAACACTGGCTGGAGCGATATGGTTTTGGGTTGGACGTTTAGTGGAGGCGCTGAACGGGTTGAAATAATTGCTACGGGCAATATTACGATACCAAATACAGTCGGACCTGAGGGTATTACCTGGCCAGTCGGTGCCACTATAGGCACTAATGATTTTTTTCCACTCGAAGAGGCATCTGTTGAAGCGGGTGGCTTGGTTTTGCCGAGGTCTGTGGGTACTCCGATTGACCTGATTGGTGCGCTCATGGCTGCCTTCATTCCAGAGAATTTATATAGTGCCTCAAGTTTCTTTTCGCGTGATGAAGACCTTGTTTCTTCGGGAGAAAATGGAATTGCATCTTCAGCCCTTTTTTTTGTGGGTGCCGGCCCTCTAATATTTGAAGCATCCGAAGCGGGAAGATTATATTTTGGTGTTAATGACACTTATGTTGCGAACAACCATGGGCAATTTACGACCACGGTAAATGCTGTTCCGGTTCCATCCGCCCTCTTTCTTTTTAGCAGCGGCATTTTTGCCCTTTTGGGTATGCAGCTACTGAGGAAGAAAACACATACCGTAGCTCCAGTGACTGATGGCATTGGTTAAGTTGTAGGGGCTTGCTCTGCAGGTCCCCACTTCAATTCCTCAGCCCGAGATCCACGCTTTGCCCAGGGCCTGTTACACTATTCGGATACACATCAGAATAGTGTAACAGGCCCTGAAGCAGTGAGAGTGGTTGGTTTCTGCAGAAGTGCTTACGGCGGAGGGGTGAACGAAGTGCCGCTATCGTCAGCAACGATAGCGGCAGAAGCTTTTAGTCGATCCGCTCTTTGAGAGCTTTGAGCGCAGTGAGTCTTACAATTTTGCGTGCAGACTTTGCTGCGATCTTGATCGATTCGCCCGTTGCGGGGTTGCGGCCCATACGCGCTTTTGTGCGAGGTTTTACAACCCGGCGCACCTTTACGCCAGTGTCTGGAATTGTGAATTCACCGGATCCCCGGCGCTGCAGATGCCGGGTAATCAGGCTGCTCATGGAACCAAATACAGCCATTACCTCTTTGCGAGTGAGACCGGTGTCCTCAGCAATCGCAGTGATAATCTGGGTTTTGGTCTGTTTGGTGGTGATGGCTTTCAGGCGGGGTGCTGCTACTGCCGCCGCTTTTTTAGCGACAACCTTTTTCTTTGCAACTTTCTTCTTTGCGACCATTGAAAAACTCCTGGGTGGACTGGCTATTCGAGAATAAAATAGCACATAATTATTTACGGGATAGTAATGTATCAATAAATAGTATGGGTTCAATCATGAATTGTAGCGCTATTTATTTGTAAAACGTTAATTTTTTTCTCGTTTTTTGTTTTTTCGCCGTTAACATCAATCTGTTTTCATGGGAGATACGATTGTGAAATTACTTTTTAGCGTATTCGTTTTATTGCTGTCAGTAACCGATGCATGGTCAAAAGATGTGGGAGGTATCACGCTTTCCGAGCAGGTAAATGTGGATGGCAGTAATGAAACATTGCAGTTGAATGGTGCAGGAATCAGGAAAAAGTTCTTCTTCTCCATCTATGTTGCCGCACTCTATATGCCGGAAAAGACAGGGGATGCGGAAAAAATCATTAATGCAGATGTACCCAAAAGAGTGCTGATGTATTTTGTCTATTCTGAGGTTGAAAAGGAGAAAATGCGTTCCGGATGGGACGAAGGTTTTTCTGACAATCGAAGTGCGGATGAAATGAAGGTGTTGCGTGAGCGCCTCGATAATTTCAATGCGATGTTCGACACGCTGCACGAAGGGGATGTGGTGTTGCTCGATTACCTGCCAGGTGTCGGAACCAGAGTGACTGTTCGGGGTGAGCAAAAAAGGATAATTCCCGGCGCTGATTTTAATCAGGCGCTGATGAGTGTCTGGTTGGGTGCCTCACCCGTGACCAGTAGTTTGAAATCGGCGTTGTTGGGTAAGTAACCTGCCGCTTGAACTCCGAAACTTGAGTTAATAACTCAAGTTTCGGAGTTCGTGATGACGTTGGCGCGGGGTGTGGCTTCTCCGAAGGTCGCGAACGTAGGGTGTGCTGTGCGCACCATGATTGCTTATTCAGGTGCGCACGGCACACCCTACCATATTGTCAGTGCTGTTATGGCTATCAAGGTTGACTCCACTCCCAGCGCCTTAAACTGTTTCGGTAGAGAGCCAGACGCCGCCGCGCCGTTCATCTCCTGCGCCGATGAGTCCGCCATCTGCCTCCAGCATTACCGTATGGGCGCCGCCAAAGAAGAGGTTTTTACTATCCCATTGCCGCTGCCGCGGGAATTCCGTGGCAAGACGGCTGGAGATACTCTGGTCTACCCCAGGCTCCATGCTGAGCAGTCCTTCTTCAAAATGGATGCGCGGGAAAGCGACGGCCTGTTGCAGTGGCATGTCGAAATCGATCAGATTGGATAGCACTTGGAGGATTGCACTGCGAATCCGGTTTGAGCCACCGGACCCCGTAACAACGATTCTTCCTTGATCAAGGAATGCCAGCGTCGGGGACATCATGGAAGCGATGCGTTCATCTTCAGGCCAGTTGTGAAATCCACAGGGATTGATGTCCTCTTCCCCTAACATGTTGTTCATCATGATGCCGGTGCCGGGAATGACATAACCCGACCCCTCGCCATTGGATAGGGTCATGCTTGCCAGATTGTCCTGTCGGTCCAAAATGCTGATTTGGGTCGTGCCCCGAGTGCAGATGCCGCCTTTATGAAGTCGTTGCCGGTACTCACGTAGAACATCTTCATTCAGCAGTTTTTCTATCTTCCTGCTTTGTGTTGTGCGCAGATGCTGTGTCAGGCAGATAGCCCGGATCACTCTTCTCAGGTGATCTGCGTCGCCCGGCAAATGATTGTCCAGGGAGTATGATTCCAATAATGCGAGAGTGAAAGCGATCAGTGTGCCGCCAAGAGCCGGTGTTGGATTGGTAAAGATGCGCGCCTGCCGGTAGCGTCGTTCAAGTGGTTTACGTTTTACAGCCTGATACTGTTTTAAGTCGTGCGGGCGTAAGTGACCTCCTGACTCCCGGCAGGTATCAGTCAGTTGTTGACCCGCCTCTCCAAGATAGAAAAGTGCTTCCCCTTCCCGGCAAAGATGTTCGAAAAAAGCTGCCATCTCCGGTTGTTTCCGCGTCTCACCCACCTGCGCAAGCTGGTCGGAATTGATGGTTGAACTGTGTAACTGAAATGCGGCATTGCTGGATCGGAGAATCGGCTGCACGATTCCGGAGATCAGATGCTGGAACGGATTGACCCTGACGCCTCTGATTGCTGCATTTATGGCCGGCATTGCCAGCAGTTTGAGCGGCATGCTGCAGCGTTCCCGATGTATCGCAAACACCCCTTTGATGAATCCGGGTGTGGCGATGGAACCCATGCCGATATGAAACGTCTGGCTGGCGTTTCCGAAATCAGCCACAATGGGATGAAGATTGGTGGCGGCTTCAGGCTGCTTTCGAGAAGGTGTGTGGGCGAAAAAATCGTAGACCAACGGGTCGGCATTCACCGGGCGGGCGGTAAGGAAACCGCCGCCACCGAGCGACGCAAGCGCTGGTTCCGCCACACAGGCGGTAAACATGGCCGCAATGGCGGCATCAAATGCGTTGCCCCCCTCCTGCAGGATCTGTAGGGCTGCGTTGGCAGTCTCCTGGTGTCCTGCGGCAACTACGCCTCCCGTTGTCTTTTTTTTTCGCACGTTACGTTTAGTTCCAGGAATTAAAGGCTTGTTTTTGCTGGTCAGTTTTCAGAACTGTGACCCGTTACGATACCTTATGCAAAGCGGATCATGCTTTGATAGGTACAGGGTTCCCCTTCTTATTCAGCTTTTCTGTATCTTGCCGCTATCAAGCATAGTAAATATAAACGAAACAGGAGCTTAACTCCTAGAGGCGAATGCATGGCGGTGGCGAAAACACAAAAAGATGATGCCCTGCTGAAAAATCTGGTCCCTCTGAATACCTTGTCGGACGAGCAACTCGGCCAGCTGCTGAGCCGGATTGTGGTCGAGAAGGCGGTGAAAGGGGAGTATCTCTTTCACGAGGGTGATACGGATCATCAGAATGTCTACCTGCTATCCGGCAACGTTGGACTGCTGTCCGGCAAACGGGAGGTTGATTCTGTCGCCAGTGGTACCCAGACGGCTCGTTTTGCCTTGGCTCATCAGCTCCCACGCAAGCATTCTGCCAGGGCGAAGAGTGTGACCACCTTCGTTCGCATCGACAGCCGAATGCTAAGCGACATGTTGGCGCGGAGTCAGAAGGCAAGTTACGAAGTCAATGATATCAAGGAGCAGAGTAGTGGGGACTGGATGACCCTGCTGCTGCAATCCTCCATTTTTCAACAGATACCTCCCGCCAATCTTCAGCGCGTCATGATGCGCATGGAAGAGATTTCAGTCACCACCGGCGATGTCATTATTCGGCAGGGGGAAGAGGGGGATTACTACTATCTGATCAGCAGTGGTCGTTGCAGTGTGGCGCGCCAGCCCGAGCAGGACAGGCCACCCGTGGAATTGGCGCAACTTCGTGCCGGTGACAGTTTTGGCGAAGAGGCGCTCATCTCCGACTCCCCGCGTAGCAGCACTGTTACCATGGTTACCGATGGTGTGCTGGTACGACTCAGCAAGGCGGACTTCGTTGATCTGGTAAAAAGCCCCCTCTCCAGAACACTAAAATATAAAAAGGCTAAAGCCAGAGTCAAGGACGGCGCGCTCTGGTTGGATGTACGTCCACCGGAGGAGTATGAGGCGGGGCATCTGCCCGAAAGTCTGAACATGCCCTTCTTCTCGCTACGCTTCCAGGCCTCCAGTCTGGCTAATGACAGAGAGTATGTCGTCCATGGCGCCGAAGTGGGACAGGCTGCCACCGCGGCTTATCTGTGGAGAGAGGTTTTGAGGTCTACGTGCTGGATCAGGCATGGGATGTAGTGGCTCCGCTTGCCGGTATTCACGTTGCTGGGGAAAAAGTCGACAACGTCATCGACTTCAAGCGGGAAGCTGTCGAGGCGAATGGGTCTGAAAACGGCCAGCCTGATGAAGATTCCCACATGGCAGAGTTTTATGCCGAGCAGCAACGTGCCGACGAAATGCAGCAGCAGTTGGAGGATGCGAGCCAGGAGTATAAGGATATTCTTAGTCGTCGCCAGACTGAAATCAAGCTGCTGAAACAGGCGTTGGTGGTTGCGCGCCGCCGGTTGGATGAACAGGAACAGCAGATTCAGGAGACCAGGACGGCACATGAACAGGAGATCGGTGGTCTGCAGGAGGAATCGGTCAGTGCAGAGCATGACCAGGCTGCGGCAGCAGAAGAGATAGCCTCCCTGCGGGGAAAAATGACCCGCTTGGATGAACAGAATGCCCTGGATCAAGGGCGGTTGAAAGAGGAGCTGACCGGGCTGCAGATAGAGCTTTCAGAAACGAAAGAGGTCCTGCAGGAGACCAAGGTTGCAGCTCAGGTCCGGGGTGAAGAGAGTGTCGACAAGCAGACAACGCTGGAGCGGCAACTTCAATCCATGCAGCAGGGACTTGATCGTTTACGGGAGCAGTCGGCAGACGAACAGGCCAGACTGACCCGCGAGCGCGATGAACTCTCCGGGCATCTGGAAACTTTACAGCAGGAGTTGGATGAACTACGTGCGGGCGATCTGGCGCGGCAGAATCAGGCAGAGGAGAAGCTTGCCGAAGTGACGCAGCAGGTGTCTGCTGCTGAGGCGGCGAAACAGCAGCTGGAAAAAGAAAAACAGGCCCTTGATAGTGAGCGGGATGACTTGGCGTCCCGGCTGTCTGAGAGTCAGCGTGAGCAGGAGGCCCTGAAAAACGCTGGTGTTGAGCAGAATGAGGCCAGGCAGGCAGCCCTGCAATCACTCACCGGGGAGCTGCAGCTGGTCAAGGATGAGTCGGCACGTTCCGCCGAACGTCATGCGCTGTTGCTGGTGGAGACGGAAGAGGCCAGGGAGAGTCTGAAAATGGATCTTGCCGACAGGGATGCCCTGTTGGAAGAGCAGGCACTGACCGCAACCCAGCAGACAGTAAAAATTGAGCAGCTGGAGCGTTCCCTGCAGGAGGCCGAGACGAGGCAGCAGGACTTGGATGGGGAGCAGTCTGAACTGGAAGCTCGTCTCACTGCGGAGCAGGAACAGCTTGCCGAGCTGAAATGCGCCCGGGAGGATCTCGAAGAGAGCCGAACTGAACTGCAGAAGACCTTGACGGATCTGCAGCAGAGTGCAGCGGAATCTGAAGCCGGTCAACAGGCCGAGCTGGCCTCCTTGCGTACCGAGCTGGATCAGGCGCAGGCCGAAGCGGGTGACAAACAGCGTCAGTACCAAGAAGTTGCTGAGGCCATATCGAATGCTGAAGAAACCACTCTTTCACTTGAGGGGCAAAAAGCAGAACTTGAGGCTAGTGCCGCACAGCAGAAACAACTTGCGGATGAACTGCGTGAATCTTTTGAAACGGCGCAAGGTCGGGCCGAAACGCTGGAAAATGAACTGCGCGCAGTGCGTTTGGCAGGTGATGATGCCGACGCACAAAACCAGGGTATTTTGGCAGCCCTGAAAGAAGAGCTGGAACAGAAGCAGGCGGAGTCTGCCGGCCGGCATCAGGAAAATTTAAATGGTGAAGCGGCACGACAGCAGCTTTTCGAAAAACAGACGGAACTGGAAAATGCACTGGCAGTCTCTGAGGAACAGGCTGAAACCCTGCGCCATTCGTTCAGTGAACTGGAGACGAGAGCCACCTCTCTGGAGGAAGCGCTTTCCGCCGCCAAGCTGGCAGGAGAAGAGGCGGCAGCATCTTATCAGGAACAGCAGGATAATCTGTTGCTGACCCTGGAGCAGGTTCGCGCCAATGTCGTTGATAAACAACATGCGCTGGAACAGGCAGGTGAGACAAGCCAGCGTCTGATAGAGAAGAAGGCGCAGTTTAAGGCATCCTTGAAGGAAGAGCGCGGTGTCGCAACAGCGCTGCGCGAATCTCTGGAGCAGTCGGAGGCCCGTGCCAGCGGACTTGAGCAGCAGCTGTCTGCCGCTCAGTCGTCAGAGGATGAAACGGCGGCCCGGCAGCAGGAAGAGCTTACTGCTCTGCAGCAGGCACTGGACGACGCCCGCCATGAGATAAGCGGCAAACAGCAGCAGCTGGAATCGAAAGCCGAGTCAGATCAGGCCATGAGCGACCGGCTGCTCGAGCTCGAACGTGCGCTGGAAACAGAGCAGGGAACAACCGGGGAAATCCGCCAGTCTCTGGAAAACAGCGAGGCGCGGGCTGCAACGCTTGAAGGGGATCTCGCCACAGCGAAACTGTCTGTGGATGAGACTGCGAGCCGCTACCTTGAAGAGCGGGATAGCCTACAAAAGCACCTGGATGAGGTTCAGGGCGATCTGAATGACAAGCAGGACTTGCTGGAGGCAGAGCAGCAGACTACAGCCGATCTCCAGGCAAGCCAGCAACAGTTGGAAAGCAGAACGACCACCTTGGAAGAGGGTCTTGCCACTGCGAGGGAGAGCGGTGATGAAGTTGCGGCACAGTATCGTGAAGAGCGTGATGCGCTACAGCACACCCTTGACGAAGTGCGGGGTGAGATAGAGAGCAAGCAGAAGCTGCTGGAGACGAAAGAGCAGATCGCCGGTGAATTGGCCGACCGGCAGAGTGAGCTTGAGGTAGCGCTTGAAGCTGAGCGGCAGTCGGTGGTTGGTCTTCGGGAAGCGCAGGAGCGGATGGAAGCAAGGGCCGCTTCATTGGAACAGGACCTTGCCGCGGCCAAGGCGTCCGGTGATGAAATTGTCGAACAACACAGTGAACAGCGGGATGTCTTGCAGCAATCCCTGGAGAACGCCCGCAACGAAATAGAGGATCACCAGCAGCAGTTGGAATCGGCTGCCGCCTCGGTCGATGTATTGACTGAAGAGCGGACCGCCCTGCAGAAGATAATCGAAGATGAGCAGGGGGCTGGCTCTGAGTTGCGGCAGGCAGTGGAGCTTGCAGAAACCCGCATCGCCACCCTGGAGCAGGATCTGGCATCAACCAGAGAGGCGGAAGATGAGACTGTGGCGCGTTATCGCGAGGAGCGGGACAAGCTGCAGAAGTCGGAGTCGGAGCTGCAGGCTCAGTTGGAGCGGGAGCAGGAATCCACTGCGGCCCTGCAAAGGACGGTAGAGGATACGCAGCATCGGTCTGGAGAGATTGAGGACGAATTACAGACTTTACGGGATGAGTCGGCGGCTGAAGAGCGCGAGCGGCAGCGGGCACTGGAGCAGTTGCAAACCGAGAAAAACGTGGTTGAGGAACGGCTTGCGGCGATTGAAACGGAAAGCCAGCAACAGCTGGCTTCACAAAAGGAAGAGTTGGCCCAAGCTGAAGAAACACTGGCATCTTCACTGCTGGAATGGAACGAAGAGAAGGAGCAACTCACTCAGACGCAAAATAGTGCCGAGCTGCTGACCGCAGCGCTGCAGCAGCAGCTTGATGAGGCCAAAGAGGGTCTTGAGCAGGTGACAGCAGCCAGGGCTGCCGGTGAAGACAGGGATAGTGAGGCGTTGGCTCAGGCACAGAAAAGGATCACAGAGCTACAGCGGACTGTCGACGGGTTGCGTGAAGTGCAACTGGAGATGGAGGCTGAGTTTGAAGATGATGTGGAATCCGAGATCCAAAAGTTGCGCACGGCTCTCGGGAAAGAGGAGAAGCGGCGCAGAGATGCGGAACAGCAGGCGCAGCAGGTCGATTTCCTGCAACGGGAGCGGCAGGTTCAGGAGACGGCAGTAGAGATGCTCGAAGAGGATTTTGAGGGACTCACCAATGAAAAGATTGCCCTTGAAGAAGAGCGTGACACCCTATCCAAACAGCTATCGGATCTGCGGGATCAATTCGATGATTTGATGGGTGAGAATGATCAGTTGCACTCGGAACTGGTGGAAAACAAAAATGTAGCCGAAGACTCTGAGATGGCTGACACGCTACTTGATCAAATGGAGCAGATGCGTCAGCAGAAGGAGTTGGTGGAAGAGGCACGGGATCAAGCCGAAGGACAGGCGAAGCGTCTGAAAAAAGAGGTAAATGAATTGCGCTCGGTGATGGAAGAGTATGTGGAACAGATCCAGACAGTGCAGTCCCTTGGCGCTGACGACGAGGTTGATGCGTTGCGTACGGAACTCAACATGGTGCGTAGTCGTGCGTCTGAGGATCTGGAGCAGATGCGCCAGGCATTGGATGCGGCCGAGACACAGGGTAAGCATTCAGGGCGTGATATGAATGAGGTTGCGGCCCTGCAAGCGACACGGCAGGAGCTCGATTCGATCAAGAAGGCGTTACGGGAGAAAGAGCAGACACTGCGCATGTCACAGAGACAGTGCCGCACACTGGAGGACGCCATTGAAGATCGAGACGGCGAGGTGGATCGTCTGGGACGCAAGCTTGAGGTGTTGCTGAGGCAGACTGGCAGAAATTCCCGGATAGCCGATGAGTCGGAGCCGCTGAATAGTGATAATCTGCATACATCCGAATTGGAGTTCGATGACAGCGTCGGGGAGGCAAGCCCTGTCTCGCTCGATGGCCAAGAGACCTCCGGAAAACGTCTCTATTCTCTGGGTGGTTTGTTCAAGAAAAAGAAAGATAGCTGATAATTCAGTCAAACCCTCTTCTCAGTTAGACTCTGCCTGTTTATTGTAGATCAGCCCCGGACGGTCTCTTCTCCATGCGTATATTGTCGGTCGGTATTGCGACCCTGGATATCATCAACACGGTCGCCGCCTACCCCTCGGAAGATGAGGAGTTGCGAGCCCTTGAACACAGGGTTGCCCGCGGAGGCAATGCCACCAATACCCTGGTGGTCTTGAGTCAACTTGGCCATGCCTGCAGTTGGGCGGGCACTATCGCCGATGAGCCTGACAGCCGTTATATCCTGGATGACCTCACGCGCTATGGTATTGACCTTTCCCATCTTGTCCATCACGCCAGCAGTAAGGTTCCAACATCCTATGTGGTGTTGAGCAGGGAAAACGCCTCCCGTTCCATCGTCCACTATCGCGACCTTCCTGAATACAGTGCGAAAGATTTCAATGCCGTCAATCCCGTCGAGTTCGATTGGATTCACTTCGAAGGCAGAAATCCAACCGAGACCCTGCAAATGCTGCAGCGAGTGAAGGAAGGCTTTCCACAGGTTGGCTGTTCTCTGGAAGTGGAGAAGCCGCGTGATGGCATCGACGCGTTGTTGGCGTTGCCGGATGTGCTGTTCTTTTCAAAGGTGTTTGCCGAGAGTCGTGGGCATGCTGACGCCGCTTCCCTTCTTATGGCCATGCGGGAGTGTAATCCGCGGGCGCTGCTGTTTTGCGCTTGGGGCGATGAGGGTGCCTGGATGCTTAAGGCGGATGGTGGGATGCAGCATCAGCCGGCAGTACAGCCTGCAGAACTGGTGGATACGCTGGGGGCCGGTGATGTGTTCAATGCAGGTGTGATCGATGGTCTGTTAAGAGAAAACAGTTACGGGCAGGTGTTGATGCAGGCGGTTAGGCTTGCTGGAATCAAGTGCGGACAAGTGGGTTTTGGCATAAATACAGGGGCATTATGATCCGGTCTTTTAACGCCGCGTACAGCTAAAGGGGGCCGTCAGAGAGGGGTATGAATTCCAGTGAAACTTCTGTTGTTTGAGAAACTGTGGCAAACTGACCTCCCTCTGAAATTGAACCTGATTCCTGTGCCATGGCGTATGGCTTCAGGTTCAGTATGCGCCCCTTGCAGGCACCACGGCTGAGTCTCAGGGTAATCAGGAAATACTAAGATGTTTAAAATTGTTTTATCAAACCAGGCACTCCTTCAACTTGCGTTCTCAAACAGAATAGGCAGAGCGCTCGTTCGGGGGAATCTTCTGAAACTATCAAGCTATAGCGACAGAAGTGTAGCGGACCATATATACACATCAATTAAACTGAACAATAGAACCTCTAAAGAGAGTAGGGCAAACAGGTTTCAGGATATAGATCAACATACTGTAGATCTGCTCAAGGAGTTTGATAAACCGGTTTTTCACGATGTCGGAGTGTCGAGCGGCATTACTTCTTTTGAACTTTATAGCCTGCTTCAGGAGCAGGGTGTCAGTTCAAGTTTTAATATTTCTGATAAATTCGCAAAATTTTTCTACGAGAAAACGCCTCTCTATACAAAAATATACGACTCTGAAAAAAAATTCCTCAATGGATATGTTGGCCCCATTTTCGCCGACCAGGAATCCAGTGGTAAATTTTTTATCACTCGATGGGTATTTCAGCTTTTGAATAAAAGGCCCGTATCGAAAGAGTTGGGCACCATACTTTTATACGATCCAAAGGTTCTTTCCTGCATAGCCAATAAAGAGATTTTTCATCAAAACTATGACATTTTTGCCGCACCCATGGATGAGAAATGTTCATATTTGCGCTGTATGAACCTGCTGAATAAAGGTTATTTCCCGGATGAATTAATTTTAAAAGGGGTGACCAATCTATTTCACTCAATAGAGGAAGGCGGCGTATTGCAGATCGGTCGTACTGTGGATGGGGTGAATTACGTGTCATTTTTCCGCAAAAAAAATCAACAGCTGGATGTGATTATGCATCTTAATGAAGGAACGGAAATACTCGACCTTATTGATTCTATCGACTTCAAAGCGCAGTAATTCAACAGGCCCTAGTGAAAGAAGGCGCTGATCTGTAGAGGGATCGGACATAAAAAAACCGGGACTCTATGTCCCGGTTCTTAAACGTGGCGCAGGATCAGTCGAAATAACCTAAGAAAATCGCAGGATCCACGTCGGCCAAGTCGTGCGGCAACCGTTGTTCCTTAGTGGAAGTGGCCTGGACTTCCTGCAATCCCAGTTCCGCCGTGGGGGTGTCTTCCACAGGGGTTATCATTCGAGTTGCCGGTGCTTGAATGGCAGGCGAACCCGATTCGACCAATCTACCCGTGGACATGTCATAAACTTTTTTCATGACGTACCTCCTTCATTGTCGGAACGTTGCTTTCACTCAATGTGTCGGCAGGCCAGCTTGTTTCTTTAAGCCTGTGTAACTTTGTACCACATTTTTTCTTGGAAATGTGAACGCTTCGCCTTGAAGTTGCATCAAGTATTTGAAGTCAATCGCAAAATTCCCATCTATTCTTCATTATCCAGTTGGTCAAGTGGATTTATATGGGTATCTCCGGCGGGTTTGTCGAGATCGACGCCATAGTCATCCTTGCTGATGTCATAAGAGCCGGCCCAATCCTCCGGAGGGGCGATACCACGAACCTCGAGTGCCTCCCAGTCCTCAACATCGTACTCTTCGACAGTGCCATCGTAGAACTGAACCTCGATGGAGCCCTCTTCTGCATCATAGGCCACGATCTCAAGGTTCTGCCCTTCGTTGGTTTTGAACCAGGCTCCCACTTTGATTCTGGCGGCGTTCATCTTCACCTCTCTCTCGGTTGTAACTTCTTACCTACTATCAATTATGGCACTGGAGATCGTTTCGGCCATTGCGCAAAGTCATTTAATCTATCCAGTTATACGGGTTAAGAAGGGATATAGACGAAAAGTTCACTTTTTGAATTAGAATGGGAAGATGGTAATCACTTTTCCGGTACCCTGCTCTGGTGGCTGGGTGCCCTGTACGGCGTAGCGATTTTTTATGCACTACGCATGTCGCCTTGGCGTCGCTTGATGCAGGAGGGGCAGTTGCATGTTTTTCTGGGCGCCATCGTGGTGTTGATCCTGTTATGGCATATACGGGGGCAGATTCAACCCGGTCTCTCCTTCCACCTGTTGGGGGTGACCACGGTGACCCTGGTGTTCGGCTGGTCTTTTGCGCTGATCATCGCCAGTATCGCCCTGTTGGCGGTGACGCTGAATGCCGGTTACGGCTGGGAAGGATATGTACTCAGTATCATCACTGTAGGTCTGCTGCCAATCACCCTGTCCCAGATATCCCTGGTGCTGGTGCGCTCCTGGTTTCCAAAAAACTTCTTTATCTATGTCCTGGGTAACGGTTTCATGACGGGGTGGCTGGTGGCCTACATCAGTGGCTATGCGGCGGTGGGTCTACTGGTCTACAGCGGTACCTATACACTGGAGGCGTTGCAGGTCACGATCATGCCTTTCTTCCCGCTGATGTTTTTTCCGGAGGCGATTCTCAACGGTTGGATCATTACCATTCTGGTGCTTTACTTCCCTGGATGGGTCTATTCATTCAGTGATGAACTCTACATCAAAGGCAAGTAGTTCCCGCCTCGGTGTTCGTATTAGAATGGCGTCCGATGTCTCTATTTCAGGAGTAAGGCTTTGAGTTGGTGGGGAAAACTGGTTGGCGGGGCCTTTGGCTTCATGCTTGGGGGTGCGCTGGGTGCCGTGTTGGGCGCTGCGTTGGGTCACAAGTTCGATAAGGGCCTCGAGGGAATGCCCGGCGGTGGCGCCGAATGGGGTGCGGGAGGCCGTGAACGGGTGCAGACCGCTTTCTTCACCGCCACCTTCTCGGTGATGGGGCGCGTTGCCAAGGCTGATGGCCATGTCTCACCGGACGAGATTCGTCTGGCGCAGGCGGTGATGGAGCAGATGTCCCTGTCTGAGGAGATGCGCCAGACCGCTATCCGGCTTTTTAACGAAGGCAAGGCGGACGGTTTTCCTCTGGACGAAGTACTGGAGCAGTTCCGTGTCGAGTGTCATCGTCGCAGCACGCTGATCCAGATGTTCATGGAGATCCAGATCCAGGCAGCCTATGCGGATGGGCGCATGGATGCGAAGGAAGAGTCACTGCTGCTGCATATCTGTGCGCGGCTGAATATCTCTGAATTCACCTTCCGTCAGCTGGAGAAGATGATTCGGGCGGAGCGCCATTATACGGGGGCCGGTGAAGGACGGCGTCAGGCACCGCGGGAGCGTTTTTCCCTGGACGATGCCTACGCTATTCTCAATATCGGGGCTGATGTAACGGACAAAGAGGTCAAACGGGCCTACCGGCGCCTGATGAGCCAGCACCATCCCGACAAGCTGGTCTCCAAAGGTTTACCCGAGGAGATGATGAAGATGGCCGCAGCGAAGACCGATGAGATCCGCAAGGCCTACGAGCGGGTTAAAGAGGCGCGGGGGATGAGGTGAAACCAGGTAAAAGGTTAAAGGAGGCCGTGCCAGCGGGATGATGGGGCTTTGTCGTGGCTGCGGGCGCTGGAAAAAAGTACTTGCTTTGGGTGGCGCCTGACACATACTTGCTTCACCTTTCACCTTTCACCTTTCACCTTTCACCTTTCACCTTTCACCTTTCACCTTTCACCTTTCACCTTTCACCTCCCTGCCCCTTGCCTCCTGCCCCACTCCTGCCTATCCTTACCTGATCTGCTGTATCGCGGGACGAAGAAGCCCGTGTTGATTCAATTAAGCCGCCTGCCAATACCCTGTGGAGGGGAATTATGACCGATACCTTCGACCCTATTCTGCTCAACTTCATCTATGCTATTTTTGGTGGTCTGCTGACCATCTTTTTCATGTGGTTTGGTTGCAAGGTGTTCAGTCATATCGTCAATTTCAGCATTCCGGAGGAGTTGAAGAACGGCAATCTGGCGGTGGGGGTGATGATCATGGGAATCTTTATCGGGATCGGCACCGCTCTGGGGTTGGTTATCGGGCTTGGCCTGAATTGATGGACTCGCGGGCCACATTGCGCTGGTTTCTGCTACTGGTGCTGCTGCCGGGGCTGGCGCTTGCCGGGGTGGCCAAGCATGTTAAGCATAAGCACTGGACCAACGACTACGACCGCTACTTCCGTAAATACACCAAGCACTACTTCGGTCCCCACTTTGACTGGCATTGGTTCAAGGCGCAGGGGATTGCCGAATCCGGGCTGCGGCCTAACGCGAGCAGCTCTGCCGGGGCTCGCGGTTTGATGCAGATCCTGCCTTCAACTTATGAAGAGATTAAAGAGAAGAACCCTCACTTCACCAATATCGAGGATCCACGCTGGAATATTGCGGCGGGCATCTTCTATGACCGCATGCTCTATCGGAGGTGGAAAAAGGGGTTGCCCACAGAACAGCGCCTATCTTTTGCGCTGGCGAGTTATAACGCGGGATACGGCAACGTCAACAAGGCCTATCGACGCGCTAAGGGTAAGCACGGTGAGGTGAAGAGCTGGAATCAGGTGGCGCCTTATGCACCTAATGAAACCCGCCACTATGTAAAGCGAATCAAGGGGTTGATGCAGACGGAATAGCCGTTTCCCCCTCTATCTCCATGCCGGCAGCCACGTGCCTGGTCCAGTTACTGACCCGCTGCAGCAGTAGTGACTCCATGCCGTGAAAAAAGTGATCCGCCCCGGCGATGCGGCTCTGTCTGTAGTTCGGATGGGCGGCTTTATTGGCTGCGATACGGCGCTGCTTGGCGGTGGCGACAACACTCTCCAGGTCCCTGCTGCCGTAGAGATCCAGCATCGGAATGGAGACTTTTCCAATGGCTTCCAGTACCGGATTCTCTTCTTTTCGAGCCGGGGTGGGGAGGCCGATGGCGATATAGGCGCGCACTGCCTGCGGTTTTTCGCTGGCGAGAAACTCCAATCCCATGCGTGCGCCCAGGCTGTGACCGATCATCACCAGATTGGTGTTCTGCTTCTGTTTGAAGAAGTCGATGGCGGCGCGAATGCGAGGATAGGCCTGCGGAATCAACGGTAGGTATTCACGGAACGGCGCATCGCTTGCCGCCACCGGCAGCTGGATCGAGAGGGTCTCCCAGGCGTGTTCCGGCAGGATGGTGCGCAGTGGTTGAATGACATCCTGCCAGTCCGGATTGGCTCCCATGCCGTGTAGTAGGATTATCCCGCCCCGGGTCTCTTGTGCATCGGTCTCGGTGTGGATTGAGAGGAAGCGGTGCCCGTCCGCTTCGAGCCAGACAGGTTCGCCATCGAGGATGGCGTCGACGATCTGATCGGCGATGCGCTGCTCCCGTGCCAGGTCGGCGGCAAAGGCTGTCTGGCTTAGGAAAAGCATCAGTAGTAACAAAGATTGTCGCAGCATGGTTTAGGTTCCCAATCGATCCAGCTCTAAATTTAGACCAGATTTCGAACCTCGTCATGCAAATTGTCCGCCTTTGGGGTAAAGTGTCGCGGCAAAAAATATTCGGGGCTGGGGGCTGCGGCCTTCCAGCCGGTGCCCGGTGCCGATTGACGGCACTGGAGACCTAAACTTCAGGAGAGAGAATCATGGCTCGTCAACCCGATCAGATCGCACCGTCCATCCTGTCGGCGGATTTCGCCAAGCTGGGCGAGGAAGTGGATAACGTACTGGCATCCGGTGCCGAGATCGTCCACTTCGACGTCATGGACAACCACTACGTACCCAACCTGACCATCGGCCCGCTGGTCTGCGATGCACTGCGCAGCCACGGTGTTACCGCCGACATCGACGTACACATGATGGTCAAGCCGGTGGATCGCATCATCCCCGATTTCGCCAAGGCAGGCGCCACCTACATCACCTTCCACCCCGAGGCTTCTGAACATATCGACCGTTCCCTGGCCCTGACCCGAGAGCATGGCTGTAAGTCAGGTCTGGTGTTCAATCCGGCCACCTCGCTCTCCTATCTGGATCATGTGATGGACAAGGTCGACATGATCCTGCTGATGTCCGTTAATCCCGGTTTCGGCGGTCAGAGTTTCATCCCGGGGACCATGGACAAGCTGCGCGCCGCACGCAAGATGATCGACGACTCCGGTTACGACATCCGTCTGGAGATCGACGGTGGCGTAAAGGTCGATAATATCGCCGAGATCAAGGCGGCTGGTGCAGACACCTTCGTTGCCGGATCCGGCATCTTCGGCTTCCCGGGCGACGCCGATGCCAACCGCTATAACACCATCGTCGGCAAGATGCTGGCGGAACTGGCCAAGGTTTAATTCTGCCTGGCGCTGAAAACGGGGCCTTGATAGGCTCCGTTTTTTGTAGTTGGTCACAAACTTTGCCAATTTCCACAGGCAGAGCGTGCAAAATTTTATCGATCCTTCCGTATCCTTGGCCTTTTTGAATCACCAGGCAGGTAGCAGGTTATGAGTCTAAAGCAACCCAAAATGATCCTTATTGATGTCGACGGCACCTTGGTTGACAGCGTGCCCGATCTGGCCTACTGCGTTGATGAGATGATGAAGCAGTTGGGTCGGCCTGTCTGGGGCGAGGAACGGGTGCGTGACTGGGTGGGCAACGGGGTGGAGCGACTGACCCGGCGCGCACTGATCGGTCAGCTCGACGGTGAGCCCTCCGACGAGGACTTCGCGCAGGCCTACCCGATCTTTATCGAACTCTATGCCGAGAACACCTCCAAGCGCTCGCTGCTCTATCCCGGCGTGCGCGAGGGCCTGGATTATTTGAAGTCTGCTGGTTACCAGCTCGGCTGTGTCACCAACAAGGCGGCGCAGTTCACTATTCCACTGCTCAAGCACCTGGGCGTACACGACGAGTTCGATATCGTGATCTCCGGCGACACCCTGGCGAAAAAGAAACCTGATCCGATGCCGTTGCTGCATGGGGCGGAACACTTTGGTGTCGATGCCTCGGATGCGATGATGCTGGGTGACTCAGTGAGTGACGTGAAGGCGGCCCGTGCCGCCGGTTTTCAGATCGTCTGCATGAGTTACGGCTACAATCACGGGGTCGATATCCGCGAGGCCAACCCCGATGCGGTCATCGACTCCATGGCTGAGATTCAGGGTCTGCTTGAATCTGCTGCTTGAGCTGTATGGCCGTTATGGATTATCGTAGCCGTTCACTTTGAATTTGATCCAGTTGCCGAATCCATAAAAGAACCTGATATGTACCTGCTTTCACACAACACGATCCTAAAGACCGGCACGCGATGGCGTTGGTGATTCCGACCAATCGTCTATCCGTTGTTTTGTCTGTTGTGTGGAGAGGATCATGACCCCTCAAGAATTCGATGCCCTGGCAGCCCAGGGTTTTAACCGTATACCTGTCGTTTGTGAGGTGCTTGCCGACCTCGATACCCCGCTGAGTGTCTATCTCAAGCTGGCGGACGCGCCTTACACCTATCTCTTCGAGTCTGTCCAGGGTGGCGAAAAATGGGGTCGTTACTCCATTATCGGCCTGCCGAGCCAGACCTTGGTGCGTGTTATGGGGCATCGTATCGAGGTGGAGCGTGAAGGCGAGGTGATCGAGTCTGTCGAGGTCAGTGACCCGCTGGCGTGGATCGAACAGTTTCAGGGGCGCTACAAGGCGGCTGAACTGGAAGGGCTGCCCCGCTTCAACGGCGGCCTGGTGGGCTATTTCGGCTACGACATCATCCGTTATATCGAGCCGCGCCTGGGAGAGTGCCCCAATCCCGATCTGCTGGAGACCCCGGATATATTGCTGATGGTGTCTGATGAGGTGGTGGTATTCGATAACCTCAGCGGCCGCATGTACCTGATCGTGCACGTCGATCCATCTGCTGGTGGAACCTTGGAGAGCGCGCAACGACGTATCCGTGAATTGATCCTGGCGATGCAGCAGGAGGCGCCCCGTGGCGGCTGTGAAACCGGGCGGGAGATCAGCGAATCTGACTTCGTCTCAGGTTTTACCGAATCGGGTTTCAAGTCAGCGGTGGATCGCGTCAAGGAGTACATCCTCGAAGGCGACTGCATGCAGACGGTGATCTCACAGCGGCTGTCGATCCCGTTTCAGGCGCCGCCGCTCGATCTTTATCGGGCGTTGCGAGGCCTGAACCCATCGCCCTATATGTATTTCCTCAACCTTGGGGATTTCCATATCGTCGGCTCCTCTCCGGAGATTCTCACCCGGTTGGAGGATGGTGTGGTCACCGTGCGCCCGATCGCCGGCACCCGCCGCCGCGGTTATACCGAGGAGGAGGACAGGGCGCTGGAGGCGGAACTCCTGGCGGATCCCAAAGAGCTGGCCGAGCATCTGATGTTGATCGACCTGGGGCGTAACGATACCGGGCGGGTTGCCAAGATCGGCAGTGTGGAGCTAACCGACAAGATGATCGTGGAGCACTACTCCCATGTGATGCATATCGTCTCCAATGTCACTGGTGATCTGAGGGACGGCATGACCGCTATCGACGTGTTGCGAGCAACCTTCCCGGCAGGCACCGTGAGCGGAGCGCCGAAGATCCGGGCGATGGAGATCATCGACGAACTGGAGCCGGTGAAGCGGGGGGTCTATTCGGGCGCGGTGGGTTATCTGAGCTGGAACGGCAACATGGATACCGCCATCGCCATCCGTACGGCGGTGATCAAGGATAAAACGCTGCACATTCAGGCGGGTGCCGGTGTGGTGGCGGACTCCATTCCTGAACTGGAGTGGAAAGAGACCATGAATAAGGGACGAGCGGTGTTTCGAGCGGTTGCACTGGCGGAAGCGGGGCTGGATCGCCACGCCTGTGCGGAAGAGGGAGCGTAATCATGTTGTTAATGATCGATAACTACGACTCCTTCACCTATAACCTGGTGCAGTATCTGGGCGAACTGGGTGCCGACGTGCAGGTCCATCGCAACGACGAGATCGGCATTGATGAGATCGAGGCGCTGCAGCCCGATCATATCGTCATCTCTCCCGGCCCTTGCACCCCTGCCGAAGCCGGTATCTCGGTGGAGGCGATCAAGGTCTTCGCTGGTCGCATCCCACTGCTCGGCGTCTGTCTCGGACATCAGTCGATCGGCCAGGCCTTTGGCGGCAGGATCGTTCATGCCCGCGAGGTGATGCACGGCAAGACCTCCCCCATCCATCATGCGGACAGCGGTGTCTTTAGCGGGTTGGAGAATCCCTTTGTGGCGACCCGCTACCATTCGTTGGTGATCGAACGGTCCACGCTTCCGGACTGCCTCGAGATTACTGCCTGGACCGAAAAAGCCGGTGAGATGGATGAGATCATGGGTGTGCGCCACAAGACACTGGACGTACAGGGTGTACAGTTTCATCCCGAGTCGATATTGACTCAGCATGGTCACGATATGCTGCGAAATTTTATAGAGGGCAAGTAATCTAGAGGGTCTGGATCACAGGTGGAAAAAAACCGTATCAGACCGCCGCTCCATCTGCTGATCGTCAACGCAATCGGCAGCCTTCTTTTTGGATTGGGGCTGGCTGAATATATCGACGCTACCAGCTTGGTGCCTGCCGCTTGGCAGTTTGAGCATTATGCGCTCGTCATGCTGTCGGCCGGGGCTTTACTGATGGTGCCGTTGACCCGGTTTTTGGTCAGGGCGGCGTTGGCGCATGTGGCTGATCTGGAGAGCAGACGCTAAATGGTCGATAGTTTTCACGACACAGGTGGGGCGGTTTGACACCGACCTCTCAGGTGCCTCGGACAAAAGTTAAAAGGGGGAGTACCAGTGGAGATGCAGAAGGCCATCAACAAAGTCCTGGCTCGTCAGGATCTCGACTCCGATGAGATGACGGGCGTCATGCGCACTATCATGACAGGTGGCGCCACGCCGGCGCAGATCGGCGGTTTTCTTATCGGTTTGCGGATGAAGGGTGAGACGGTGACGGAGATTGCTGCCGCTGCTTCGGTCATGCGTGAGCTCGCCAGCGGTGTCTCAGTGGGCGATCTGCCGAATACCGTGGATATCGTCGGTACAGGCGGTGATGCCTCCGGGACCTTCAACGTATCCACCGCCAGCATGTTCGTGGCGGCAGCAGCAGGCTGTCATGTCGCCAAGCATGGCAACCGGTCGGTCTCCAGCAAGTCGGGCAGTGCCGATGCACTCGAGGCTGCCGGTATTCGCCTGGACCTTACGCCTGGACAGGTCGAACAGTGCGTGCGGGAGGTGGGTGTGGGTTTCATGTTTGCTCCCGGCCACCACAGCGCGATGAAACACGCCATCGGCCCGCGCAAGGAGATGGGGGTGCGGACTGTTTTCAATGTATTGGGACCCCTGACCAATCCTGCCGGTGTGCCGAATCAACTGTTAGGGGTCTTCAGTGAAGAGCTGTTGCAGCCCCTGGCGGAAGTCCTGCAGAAGCTGGGCAGCCGCCACGTCATGGTGGTTCACTCCCGCGACGGGCTGGACGAGATCAGCATTGGTGACGCCACCGATGTGGCAGAATTGAAAGAGGGTCAGATCCGCCGCTATACCATTCAGCCGGAGGAGTTTGGCATCAGCCGCACGGCGATCAGTGAAATCACTGTGGAGGACGCGGCGCAGAGTCTCGATGTGATTCGCGGCGTGCTGGAAGACAGGCCGGGTCCCGCCCGGGATATTGTGCAACTCAATGCCGGTGCGGCCATCTATACTGCGGGGCTGGCCGACACACTGATGGACGGTATCAACATGGCGGATCAGGCGATTGCCAGTGGCGAAGCCCGCAGCCGGTTGGATAAGCTGGTGATCCTGACCCAGAGCTTTGAGTAATCCCTGTCTATGATAGAAACACAGGGTGCAACCTGTGCACCATTGCGGCTCCCCAAAAGGTAATCTTAATGAATATTGTTGTCGTGGACAGCGGCCGTCTGGCGGGTGAGCCTGACTTCCCGGAAGTCGACTACCCAAAATTTGGCTGGTTGCAATTTGTCGAACTTGACCCAGCCGGGTTAATTGAAGCCTGCTGGCGAGCAGATATAGTGGTCTCCGTCTCCACGGCGATCGACAAGGCGGTTTTGGATGAAGCCTTCAAGCTGCGGCTGATCGTCGTTGCGGGGGAAGAGGCCGGACATATCGATTTCAAAACCGCTGGCAGCCGTGGCATCGTGGTCTGTAATGTGCCTGGCCTGAATCCGGGTGATCCTGCCCAGTCGCAGCAGATTTGTAATCAGGTGATTGCCAATATCGATGCCTTTCTGAGAGGCGATGTTTTGAACAGAGTGGTGCCGAATGAGGTCTGATGACGGAAGCTTAATGAGCGATACCCCAGACATACTCAAGAAAATCGTCCTGCGCAAACAGGAAGAGATCTCAGGTCGTCTGGTTCGCACGCCTTTGCAGCAGCTGCAGACGATGGCAGGTGAAGCCGATTCCTGTCGGGGTTTTGCAGACGCTATTGCCGCGAGGATTGCAACGGGCGGGGCAGGCGTCATTGCCGAGATCAAACGCGCCTCGCCCAGCAAAGGGTTGTTGCGGGAGGACTTTCGTCCGGCGGAGATCGCCCGGAGTTATGCAAAGGGCGGGGCGGCCTGCCTGTCGGTTCTGACCGATATCGATTTTTTTCAGGGCAGTGACGAGTATCTGAAACAGGCCCGCTCTGCCTGTGCCCTGCCGGTCATCCGCAAGGACTTTTTTATCGATCCCTATCAGGTCTACGAGGCGCGCGCCATGGGGGCCGACTGCATCCTGTTGATCGTGGCCTGTCTGGAAGATGGGCAGATGCGGGCACTTAATGACCTGGCCCATGAGTTGGGAATGGATGTGCTGATCGAGGTACACGATGAGCTGGAACTGGAGCGGGCGCTGAAGGCTGAAAACCGGCTGATCGGCATCAACAATCGCAACCTGCGCACTTTTGAGGTGAGCCTGGATACCAGTCTGCGCATGTTGGAACGAATTCCTGATGATCGCATCCTGGTGACTGAAAGCGGGATCCACACCCGTGACGACGTGGCCCTGATGCGTTCAAATGGCGTGGACGCGTTTCTGGTGGGGGAGGCGTTTATGCGGGCCGAGGATCCGGGGGAGAAGTTGGCGGAACTTTTCTTTAATTAGGTAAAAGGCGAAAGGCTGGCAAATCGTTGATTTGCCTGAATCATGTGTCACGCAGGTAGGCCGGATCAAGCGTAGCGGATCTGGCATCCAGACTTTGGCAGAGCAATATAGGTTGCCGGTTCCGCTACGCTTGAACCGGCCTACGACCCTTCAGCCTCTAACGGCAGCAACGACAAAGTTCGACCTATCCATTGGCACGGTCTCCTTTTGACCTTTTACCTGTCTCTATCTCGTCCCAAACACCACAATCGTCTTTCCTTTGACGTTGATAAGTTCCTGCTCTTCCAGGTTCTTCAGTACCCTTCCTGCCATCTCTCGTGAACAGCCGACAATGCGTCCGATCTCCTGGCGGGTGATGCGGATCTGCATGCCGTCCGGATGGGTCATGGCGTCAGGCTCTTTGCAGAGGTCCAGCAGGGTGCGGGCGATACGTCCGGTGACGTCGAGAAACGCCAGATGACCAACTTTGGCGCTGGTCTGTACCAGCCGCTCGGAGAGCTGGGCGCCCATGGCGTAGAGAATCTCTTTGGTGTAGTCGTGCAGGTCGCCATCGAACAGCTGTTCCAGGCGTTTGTAACTGATCTCGGCAATCTGACAAGGGGTGCGGGTGCGTACCATGACACTGCGCTTGGGGGCGGGAATAAAGAGCCCCATCTCGCCGATGAATTCACCTTTATTGAGATAGGTGAGGATGATCTCCTTACCGTCGTCGTCTTCGATATAGACGGCAACCGAGCCTTCGATCAGATAGTAGAGCACATCGGCAGGGTCGCCAATATGGATGATTTCGGTGTTTTTTTGGATAACGCCGGCGATGACAAAAGGAGAGGAATCGCTGAAGGTATTCCGGGTCCTGAGGTGGTGGTTGTATGATCGACATGATCTTTCTGCTCGACGTTTTGGAGGCTGTCGGATTTATCCGTTTGTAGCGAAAATTACTTGGGGCGAATCAAATCAGTTTATCGAACGAGGCGAATAGTGGACCTATTTAACGAGTTCGACAAGCTGAGTTGATCGCCATCCAGGGATTTGCAGCCAAACAGCGTTAAACCCGACAGCCTCCTTAAGTTAATATTTCAATAGCTTAGTGGCAGCATAGGCGCCAAAGCAAGTTTAGCAAGTCCTGTTTGTTGTTGAAGGATAGCTGGTGTACCGTTCAATATCGATGATAGAGACACTTAAATTCTCAAATGATTCATTGAATATCATATGAATGAAATTTCGGTTCGTCGAGGTTAATAGATGGCTGAACTGCAAATTTATTGTCGAAATGTAATATTTTTTTCGGAGTTGTGATGAAGGCACGGGTTAAATGGGTGCAGGACGCCACCATGCTGGGTGAATCGGGCAGTGGTCATGCGGTGGTGATGGATGGTCCGCCGGAGCATGGTGGACGCAATCTGGGAGTGCGGCCAATGGAGATGCTGCTGCTGGGCATGGGGGGGTGTACCGAATTCGATGTCCTCAGTATTCTGCGTAAATCCCGCCAGCAGGTGACCGACTGCGTGGTGGAGCTCGAGGCGGAACGTTCCGAATCCGAGCCGAAGGTGTTTTCCCGCATTCATGCCCATTTTATCGTCACCGGAAAGGGGTTGAACGAAAAGCATGTCTCCCGTGCAATCTCCCTGAGCGCCGAGAAATACTGTTCCGCCTCCATCATGCTTGGGCAGATGGCAGAAATTACCCACGACTATGAGATCCATGATGCCTGAGACTGCGAACTTCGATGCGCTCATCTCCGAATTCTACAAGGTTTGGTTTCGCTACCATCCTGTGGCGGCGATCTTCGCCGGTGTGCCTGGCTATGAAGGACTGTTGACTGCCGATGGTGACGATGATGTCGGAGCGCTCTCCTCTTGGTTGAGCAATCTTCTTCTGGGACTGGAAGAGTTGCGGTTCGAGGCGCTTGATCCCGACCGGCAGCTTGATCTTCAATTGATCTTCGGGGCTGCGATGATAGAACACCGCATGCTGCTGGAGCAGGATTGGCGTCACCGCGACCCGGCCCGTTACCTGCCGTTGCGCCCCCTGCAGGAGTTAATGGTGCGCCAGCCAGCCTCCCTCTGTGAAGCGTTGCAAGGGATATTGGAACGTACCGGCAACTATCTGCGGGATGCGCGTACGCAGCTTGCGGAACTACCGGAACTGGTCTCGACCCTCTGGCTGGCTGAGGCCTTGGAGATGTCGGAAGCAGGTCTTCCCTGGCTGCATCGGCTTCATGGTGAACTGCCACAGGCCCATCAATGTTGTGCTGAACAGGAGCGGCTGCAGGAGCTCGGTTCGAGTGCGGCAGAGGTGATCGAGGATTTTCGTCAGTTTCTGATCAATGACCTGGTCCCCGAGGCCGCGGGTGGTTCCGATTGCGGCCCTGACCAGGTGGACCGGTTACTGACTCATCGGCACCAGCTGCCTCTGACAGGAGAACAGGCGCTGGCATTGGCGCGGCAGCAGCAGGCGCGCTATTTGCGCCATCTCGATGAGTTGGGGATAGACCAGGAGGTCCTGGGCGAACAGTATGTTTCCGAAGCTGATCTCTCCGGGGATGCCAGGTGTCAGGCCTATCGCGAAGAGAGCGCCAGGTTCAAGGCCTTTGTTGAAGCGCAGGATCTGCTTGAGCTGCCGTCTCAGCCACTGGAGTTTCGGGTTACCGATGGCTGTTTCAGCCGCCCCGATTGCGGCAGCTATCTGCGCAGCGAGAGTGGGGGAATCCTGCTGATCCCGGACGAAGCGCGGCAGTTGAAGGGTGGTGAAAGCCTTTCGGCTATTCGCCTGCGCTGCCTCTATGCTGGCTGGACCGGGCGTCACTATCTGGCTTGGGCCGGTGGTGTGCAGGCCCATAGTCTGGTGCGGCAGATCAACCCATCCGCCGCTTTCAAGCGTGGTTGGGCGCACTACATCAGCAGGTTACTGGAGGCGAGAGGGTTTTTTACCCGCGAGGATATGGTGCTGCTGGCTCGCCGTCGCCTCGCGTTGGCGGAGCAGGCGCTGGTGGATCTCGAATTTCACATGGGGCGTTTGGACAGCCATCAGGCATTGGACCGCTTGCAATCCCTGCTTGATCATCCCGTCCCCGGTTTGGCCGAAGCGCGGCTGACTCATCTCTCCAGGCGGCCGACAGATGCCTTCATGGCGTTGATCGGCGTCGCAATGATCGAGCAGACAAGGGAAGTCGTACTGCGCCAGGAGCCTGAGTTGTCGCTCAAGGCGTTTCACCGCCGGTTGTTGGCGCATGGCGCCGTCAGTCTGCCGCTGGTGGTAAAGCGCGTCTTTGGGGAGGCGGTTTGGGAAGAGGTATCTGGGGCTGTTTTAGGGCAGGAGACAGGTTAAAGGCTAAAGGAGAAAGGAGGCAGTGCCAGCTGATAGGCCAGGCTTCGTCGTAACTGTTGTGGGAGATTTGCCGGTTGGTTCAAGCGCCGTGGAACCGGCAGTTTCGTGTGTTCTGCCAAACCTGAATGCCCGATCCGCCGTGCTTGATCGGGCCTATACGTTTGTCGGCAATGGACTGTTTTCGAGCAAAGCTCAGGCTGGCTAATCCTTTATCCTTTCTCCTTTTACCTTCCCTTATAAATACCAAACCGATTTTGTCATCAGTTTTGAGGTGAATTTCATCGCTTGTTTGATGGGTTCCGGTAGTTCAGCGCCGCCTGCTTCGAGGGCGACGGTGGCGTGGTGGATCTCGTCCTCTTTCATCTGTTCCAGGATGGCGCGGCTCTTTTCGTCCTGGGGCGGCAGGCGGTTCAGATGGTTGTTCAGGTGGGCTTCGACCTGATGTTCGGTCTCTGCAACGAAACCGAGACTCCATTTGTCCCCCGCCAATCCTGCGGCAGCGCCCATGAGGAATGATCCGCCATACCAGAACGGGTTGAGCAGACTTTTGCGATTGTCCAGCTCCAGTAACCGTTTTTCGCACCAGGCGAGGTGGTCGTTCTCTTCCTGGGCTGCGCGTTCCATGCTCTCCCGCACATCCGGCAGCTTCGCGGTCAACGCCTGCCCCTGATAGAGCGCCTGGGCACAGACCTCGCCGGTGTGGTTGATGCGCATCAGACGGGCGGTTTCGTCCCGCTCCTGGTCATTCATCTCCGACTCTGGGATGGTCTGTGCGGGGTTGCTGCGCTCGGTGACCTGGGGGCGTCCAAATAGGGTGCGCAGGGCCTGATCGATGCCGATCAGCAGGTTGTCAGCTGGGCTGTAGTTTCTCTGTCTCATAGTGAAAAGATAAGCTTGTCTGACTTACTGTTCAAGTCCAGTTGCCGTGTCAGCAGTTCAACGGGGTGCAGTACCTCGATATCGAGCCCGGCACGTTTGATCTGGCTGCGGAACTGCAGGGTGCAGCCGGTGCTGCTGGTGACCAGTATGTCGGTCTTTGTCTCTTTCAGCAGTGTGATCTTGTCCTCACCAAGCGACTGGGCGAGTGCTGGTTGGGTCAGTGGATAGCTGCCAGCGCCGCCGCAGCAGATGGTGTTTTCCGGCAGCAGGAAGGGGATGAGGCCGGGTATTCGCTGCAGCAGTGTCATGGGAGCGTCCTCTGATGCTGAGCACGGGCGGTGTACCGCCACCCTTGCCTTCAATGGGGTGAAATGAAAGGTCTCCGGCCAGGGTGTGTTGAGCAGAAACGCTGAAATCGTCTGCAGGCGTGGCGTGGACCGGGTCTGCTCCAGTAGCTCCTTGTGACAGGCTTCGGCGAGGGTGATGAGGGCCGTGGGTTTGGGTGAGGCGAACACGCCACTGTTTTGCTTGCTCAGCCGGTCGGCGGCTTGCGGGAAACCGTTGTGCCGATGCAGGGCGCCGCAGCAGACCTGTTGTTTGGGTACATTCACCGCAAAGCCCATGTGTGTGAGCAGGCGGATGGTCGCATCGATCACCGGACGGTCCACCTGGCTGGATATGCAACCGATAAAGAGTTGCACACTGCCGCCACCTGCCGTGACGGCAGGGGTGAGGCCAGAAGGAGGGGGTTGGTAAACCGGCATTTCCGATGCCAGATCCGCCAGCTGTCTGAGAGGCTTTGATGGCGCCTTTTTGATCAGACGCAATACGCCGGCACGGGACAGCAGCGGCAGCAGGCGGGTGGTTTGGCCGAAAAGTTTGCGTTCACTGAGCAGGTTCAGTAAAGCCCGGCGCAGCGGTCTTTTGATACCCGCTGACTGCTGCAGCATGGCGTGGGCGGCGTCTATCAGTTCGCCATAGGAGACTCCCGAGGGACAGGCAGTTTCGCAGGCGCGGCAGTTGAGACAGCGTGCCAGATGTAGCCGCAGAGTGGGCGTCGGTGACAGTTCACCACTGGCCAGTGCCTGCATCAGCGCGATCCGGCCCCGAGGTGAATCCGCTTCATTGGCCAACTTGCGGTAGGTCGGGCAGTGAGGCAGACAGAGCCCACACTTGACGCAGCGGTCGGCTTCTTTCAGGAGTTGTTCAGGGGTCACGGATTGCAGCGGTATGGTAATCAGGGTTAGGGCAGGCACTATAATACCGGTTAATCGGATTGTAATCACAGCGGCAGGCAGACATGGCCTACTATCGCCACCATCTTTTTTTCTGCACCAACCAGCGGGACGATGGCCGCAACTGTTGCGCGAGGTTTGACGCGGCAAAGATGCGGGGGTATCTGAAGGCGAAGGTCAAGGCGCTGGATCTGGCCGGTCCCGGTGGTGTTCGTATCAATACAGCGGGTTGCCTGGATCGTTGCGACAAAGGGCCGGTGATCGTGGTCTACCCGGAGGCGGTCTGGTACACCTATATCGATAGCGAGGATCTCGATGAGATCCTGCAAAGCCACCTGATCGACGGTGAGGTGGTGGAGCGGTTGAGGATCCGCTGACTGACGGTTCGGAAATTGCCGTTTACAGCGCCTTGATCTTGGTCGCCCCACACCGTTTGCAACGATAGCGCGTGACCAGTCGTCCCTGTTTCACGTCGAATGACTGTTCATTCAGCACTTCCCATTTGTGGAAACCCTCCCGGCACAATCCTTTGCCTTTGTGTTTCTCGCTGAGTTTGGGGCGTTTGAAAGGTAGAATGTCCGCCATCTTCTGAACTCCGACTGTATCGACTTCGATTATGCCCGATAACCGTCCTGTCTTTCATATTCTCGCCGTGGGTTGGGATCATTCCGCCTGGCAAGGCGGTTTCTATCCTGATGACCTGCCGGAGGATTGGCGGCTTACCTACTATGCCAATGAGGTGCCGATGGCGCTCTGGTGCAAGGCGGATGAGGCTCAGGTGGAGAGTTGGATTGATGATGTGGAAGAGGGGTTTCGCTTCTATCTTGCACTGGCGGGTGGAGGCTGTGATCCCGTCGCGGTTGCTAATTTGTTGGGGGATAATCTCGGGGGCGTTGTTGTCGATTCTGTTGTGGAGACAACACGGACAGGTAATATTCCCCGGTTTACACTGGCAACGAAGGGGCAGCAGCTTTCCGAAAAGGTGTCTCCTGCCTACCGCCTGGCGGCAGAAAGCCTGGGTGATCTGCGGGCACAGCGGGCGTTGCTCGAGTCTTTGGCAGGGCAGGTGCCGGAGGGTGCCGATGTGCTGCTGTTCATCGAGGGTGAGCGGATGGATATGGCGGTGCTGAAAGATCTGCGTCAGCTGGCACAACTGCTGGGTCTTGCTTGACCCCACCACAGCCCACCGACACAATGGCGACTCTCATTCACGAAGGGATTGTATCTGGAAATGTCAGGCCACTCCGGCAGCGCTGAAACGCCGATCGTCAAAATACGCGGGCTCCATTTCGCCCATGGCAGTCGGGTGATCTTCGATGGCATAGATATCGATATTCCCCGTGGCCGGGTAACGGCGATCATGGGGCCGAGCGGTACGGGAAAAACCACGCTGCTGAAACTGATCGGTGGCCAATTGCGGCCCGATGCCGGTTCCATCGAGGTGGATGGCATCGACGTGCATCGTCTCTCCCGGAGGGCGCTTTTCCAGCTGCGCATGCGCATGGGCATGCTATTTCAGAGTGGCGCGCTGCTCACCGATATCGATGTCTTTGAGAATGTCGCCTATCCCCTGCGGGAGCATACGGATCTGCCGGAGTCGATGATCCGCGTTCTGGTGCTGATGAAACTCGAAGCCGTGGGGCTGCGGGGCGCCCACGACCTGATGCCGGCGGAACTCTCCGGCGGCATGGCGCGGCGGGTGGCGCTGGCGCGGGCTATTGCGCTGGACCCGATGATGGTGATGTATGACGAGCCCTTCACCGGTCAGGATCCGATCTCCATGGGGGTGCTGGCAAAGCTGATCCGGCGTCTCAACGACGCGGTGCAGATCACCAGTGTCCTGGTCTCCCACGATGTGGAGGAGACGTCGGCCATTGCCGATCTGATCTATGTGATCTCAGGGGGTAAGGTGGTGGAACAGGGCACGCCGGATCAACTGTCGATATCCACATCCGATCAGGTGCGCCAGTTCATGCGGGGATTGCCGGACGGGCCTATGAGATTCCATTATGAGGCTCCGCCTCTGGTGGAGGAGCTGCTTGGACCCGGGAGGAAGCCCTGATGCTGGACGCGCTGGCCCGGTTTGGGCGCCATGGCATGGTGGCGCTGGAGCGCTTCGGACGTGCTCATCTGCTATTCCTGCAGATTGTTGCCGGTATCACCAGCCTGCTGCCGCGACCAGGATTGCTGGTCACACAGACCTACTCCGTCGGGGTACGCACCCTCGTTATCGTTACCGTTTCAGGCCTGTTTGTGGGTATGGTGCTGGGTCTGCAGGGTTACTATGTGCTCTCCCAGTTCGCAGCTGAGGACAGCCTCGGGGTGATGGTGGCGGCCTCGCTGGTGCGGGAGCTGGGGCCGGTGGTGACTGCGCTGCTATTTGCCGGTCGGGCCGGTTCCGCACTGACCGCCGAGATCGGTCTGATGAAGGCCACTGAGCAACTCTCCGGGCTGGAGATGATGGCGGTGGATCCGGTGCGCCGTATCCTCACGCCGCGTTTCTTCGCCGGTCTGATCTCCATGCCGGTGCTGGCGGCCCTGTTCAGTGCCATCGGCGCTCTGGGCGGCTATTTTGTCGGGGTGGGACTGCTGGGTGTGGATGACGGCGCCTTCTGGAGTCAGATGCAGGCCAAGATCGACTGGAATGAGGATGTGATCAACGGGGTGATCAAGAGTCTGGTGTTCGGCCTGGTCTGTACATGGATTGCCCTGTTTCAGGGTTACGATTCGGTACCGACCTCGGAAGGTGTGAGCCGGGCCACCACCCGTACCGTGGTCCATTCGGCACTGGCGGTGCTGGTGCTTGATTTTGTTTTAACGGCGATGATGTTTGGAGAGTGAATGATGAAGATTAGACAGGTCGAGATCGCCGTCGGCGCCTTTATGGCGGCGGGGCTGATTGCGCTCTTTTTTCTGGCCATGCAGGTGAGCAATCTGAGTGCCTTCACCACGGGTGAGGGTTACGAAGTCAGTGCGCGTTTCGACAATATCGGCGGCCTGAAGGTGCGTTCGCCGGTGGCGATGGCGGGGGTTCGTCTCGGCCGGGTGGTGGGAATTCGTTATGACCAGAGCAGTTACGAAGCGTTGGTGACCATGCGTATTGAATCCCAATACGATCAAATTCCTGACGATACCTTTGCCAAGATCTATACTTCAGGTTTATTGGGTGAGCAATATATCGGACTCGACCCCGGCGGCAGCGAAGAGATGTTGGCGGACGGTGGCGAGATCACCATGACCCAGTCCGCCCTGGTGCTGGAGGAGATTGTTGGTCAGTTTCTTTTCAGCAAGGCGGAAGAGAAGGGTCTTGAATAGGACGGGGTCTGTGAGCGAGGCGACCATTTTTCGCGAGGGTGCTTTTCACTTTCGGGTGGAGGGGGATTTGACCTTTTCCACTGCGCGGAGTCTGCTTGCCCAGTCGCAGGAGTTGTTCAACCCCTCTCAGGGGATCTCCATTGATCTTTCGCATACCAAACGTACCGATAGCGCAGGTCTGGCGCTATTGCTGGAGTGGATGAAGAGTGCGCAGGATCATGGGGCGAACCTGGAGGTCTCCGGCATGCCGCAGGCGCTGATTGCTATCGCAGGACTGTGTAATCTTGAAGATCTGCTGCTGACGGTGACCAAGACTCCTTGATGGCGTGTCGGCTGACGTGGACCAGTCCCCGATATTCCTCACCCTCTTCCTGATATTTTCCGGCGCGGCGCTGCTGGCCACTGCCGCCCTGTTGGTGCGTCAGGCGCTGCTGATTTCGTATATCGTGCTGGGTGCGTTGTTCGGTCCCTGGGGGCTGCATCTAATCGACGACCCCGAGACAGTGAAGGAGATATCCCATATCGGAATCATCTTCCTGCTGTTTCTGCTTGGCCTGGACCTGCAGCCGAAAGAGCTGTTGGGCATGGTGCGCAAGACTACGCTGGTTACGCTCATCAGCTCCCTCATTTTTGCATTCATCGGTGCGGTTCTGGCATTTTTGTTCGGTTTCGACCCGATCGAGTGTCTCGTGATCGGTGGGGCCGTGACCTTTTCCAGTACTATTATCGGCCTGAAATTGCTGCCGACCACGGTGCTGCATCATCAACGTACCGGTGAGATCATCGTCAGCATCCTGTTGTTGCAGGATCTGCTGGCGATTGCCATGCTGCTGATGTTGCAGGGCGGCAGCAGTGAGATGAACCGGATGCTGCACATCGTCCTGCTGTTGTTGGCTCTGCCGTTGATGGTAGGCGGCGGCTGGCTGGTTGCCCGGTTTCTGCTCATACCCCTGATCCGGCGTTTCAGCAAGATCAAGGAGTATATCTTCCTGATGGCGATAGGCTGGTGTCTTGCCATGGCTGAATTGGCAGGTGTGCTGGGGTTGTCGCATGAGATTGGCGCCTTTATTGCAGGCATCTCGTTGGCGACCAGTCCAATAGCGATCTATATTGCTGAAAGCCTGAAGCCGCTCCGGGATTTTTTTCTGATTCTCTTCTTTTTCTCTCTCGGGGCTGGTTTCAATCTGGAGATGTTGCCTGCAGTGGTGCTGCCTGCGCTACTGTTGGCGGGACTGCTGCTGCTGATAAAACCCTGGGTCTTTCGTCGTCTGCTCTATCATGCCGGCGAGGATAACGAGCGTAGTCGCGAAGTGGGCTTCCGCCTGGGGCAACTCAGTGAATTCTCCCTGCTGGTCGCGGTTCTGGCTTATGATCTGGGGGAGATCGGGGCAGAGGCTTCATATCTGATTCAGCTCAGCACCCTGTTTACTTTTCTGGTGTCGACCTATTTCATCGTGCTGCGATTTTATACGCCGATGGCTATTTCTGACCGCTTGCGGCGGGACTGATAAATTTGAAAGGGATGGGAAATTGAATGTGGGAGATCGCCGAACAGATCGACGTCATATTAGGCCTGATCGCAGTGGCGCTGAGCCTGATATTTTGGTCCAGAAAAAAATCTGCCGACTGGCGGAACAAGAAGAACCGGGGTTATGTGGAGACAGATACCAGAAAAGGTCAGATAGGGCTTTCCGTGCCGGACTGTTTTAATGACAGGTACAGATCAAGGATGGCTGTGAATGAAAGCGACATGGATAGGGTTCTGAAGTTAAGACTGGCCTCTTTTAACGGTAAGGTGATTGTGTCAGACGCTGCCTATTGGGCTTGCCAGCGCCTTAATGCCTATGCCATGAAAATTGTTTTCGATTTCACCGGGACACCAATAGGGTATTGGGGTTTGGTGCCGGTGACAGAGAAGACCTACCACAGCTTTCTCGACAATAAGACCACCCATGAAGAGATTTTGACCCGGGATACACTGAGCTGGAAATCAATTGATCGGGACAATGTCTATCTCTATATCATCGGTGTTGCGGTGCCGCCGAAGGGTGAAAAGCGGCATGATGAGGACCATCGAAATTCCAGTAAGGTGTTGGGTGACCTGGCGGAATTTGTTCTTTTCCTCCTGTCCCGGCTGAATGTGAAGGGGATATTTGTCTACCCCAGTACGCTGGATGGACTCAGTACGCTGAAACACTTCAAGTCACTCAGCGTGGGGGTGAATATTGGTGGCAACGAAAAACAGCCCCTGCATTTTGTTGAACAACAACATATCGATCTTCTCAGAAATGAGCTTGAAGGCCTCCTGCCGATGATCAAAAGCCTGCCCGTCTGGGATGAAGAGGATAAAAGCAGTTTTCTGCAGCTGCTTGGGTCGACTCAGCCGGGATGATGGAAGCGACATTGTCCGGAGACTTTCAGGGTGGAGAGGGTTCTGATTTCTGAACTGAAATGCTCCGATCTCCCGTTTTGCCGTGAATTTCGTTATCATGCACGGTTTTTCCGCATAATCGAAAAATCCGGTAACCGAATCGATGGATAAACTGATCATCAATGGTGGAGGTCCCCTGGACGGTGAAGTCCGTATCGCAGGGGCCAAGAACGCGGCGCTGCCTATTCTGGCGGCGACGCTGCTGGCCGATGGGCCGATGAGCGTCGGCAATGTACCGCATCTGCACGATATCACCACCACAATGGAGCTGTTGGGCGGTATGGGCATCACCCTGGTGGTGGATGAGAAGATGAGCATCGAGGTCGATACGAGCACCATCAAGGAGTTCTATGCGCCTTATGAGTTGGTTAAGACCATGCGCGCTTCGATCCTGGTGCTGGGTCCCATGCTCAGTCGTTTTGGTCAGGCCGATGTCTCTCTGCCGGGAGGCTGCGCCATTGGATCCCGTCCGGTAAATCTGCATATCGACGGCCTGCGTGCCATGGGTGCCGATATTGACGTTGAAGGGGGTTATATTCGCGCCCGGGCGAAACGCCTGCATGGTGCGCGTATCGTCATGGACATGGTTTCCGTGACCGGCACAGAGAACCTGATGATGGCGGCGACCCTGGCCGACGGCACCTCGTTGATCGAGAATGCGGCGCGGGAGCCCGAGGTGGTGGATCTGGCGGACTGTCTGAATAAGATGGGCGCCAAGGTGAGCGGTGCCGGCACCTCCACCATCACCATTGAGGGTGTGGAGAAGCTCATCGGCACGCATTACGATGTGCTACCGGATCGTATTGAAACCGGTACCTACCTGGTGGCGGCAGCGATGACCGGCGGACGGGTAAAGGTGCGGGACACCTGTCCCGATCTGCTGGATGCAGTGACTCAGAAGCTGCGCGAGGCGGGTGCTGATATCGAAGTTGGTAAGGACTGGATGACACTGGATATGCAAGGCCGGCGGCCCAAGGCGGTGGATGTGCATACCGCCCCCTATCCCGCTTTCCCTACCGACATGCAGGCTCAGTTTACGGCGCTGAATTCTGTGGCCGAAGGGGTGGGGACTGTCACCGAAACCGTTTTCGAGAATCGTTTCATGCATGTGCAGGAGCTGCAGCGCATGGGTGCCAAGATTCGCCTTGAGGGCAATACGGCAATCTGCACCGGGGTGGAACGCCTGACCGGTGCACCTGTGATGGCTACCGATCTGCGCGCTTCCGCCAGTCTGGTGCTGGCAGCGCTGGTGGCGGATGGCGAGACGCTGGTGGATCGTATCTACCATATCGATCGCGGTTACCAGAATATCGAAGAGAAACTCTCCGGATTGGGTGGCGAGATCCGGCGCTTACCCAGTTGATGTTGTCAGGAAACGAAAATGAAAAGCATGAAATTTGACGTACCTGTCACTATTGCACTCTCCAAGGGACGTATCTTCAAACAGAGTCTGCCCTTGCTGGCGTATGCCGGTATAGAGCCGCTGGACGATCCGGAGACCAGCCGCAAGCTGATCCTGGACACCAATCACGAACAGGTGAAACTGGTGATTATCCGCGCCACCGACGTGCCGACTTATGTCCAATACGGGGCGGCGGATCTGGGAGTGGCAGGCAAGGATGTCTTGCTGGAACATGGTGGTGAGGGGCTCTATGAACCCCTCGATCTGAAGATTGCCCGCTGTCGTATGATGACTGCCGGTTTCAAGGACGCAGTGGCCGACAGTCCGGGACGCCTGCGAGTCGCCACCAAATATGTGAAGAGCGCCCAGCGCTACTACGCCTCGCTGGGGCAGCAGGTGGAGATCATCAAACTCTATGGCTCCATGGAGCTTGCGCCTATCGTCGGGTTGGCGGACCTGATCGTCGATCTGGTTGAGAGCGGCAACACCCTGAAGGCCAATGGATTGGTTCCGCTGGAACATATCGCCGACATCAGTTCCCGCTTGATCATCAACAAGGCCGCCTGGAAGATGAAACACGCCACGATGATGTCGTTGAAAGAGGCGATGGCTGAGGTTGTAGAGCAGAATCAGGGGTGATTCCAATCTCTGTAGATCAGGACCTAGGCCCGGTCAAGCGCAGCGGATCGGGCGTTCCTGAATGATATGTCGTACTGCGTTGCCGGTTCCGCTACGCTTGAACCGGTCTACTTCTTTGTGATCCGAATAAATATGTGGGGATCAAATCCATGACCGACATTCGCATACTGAACACCGCCGATGAGGGTTTCCAGCCGCAGCTGGATGCGCTGCTGGCCTGGGAGTCGGTATCCGACAAGGCGGTGAACGACACCGTCAATAATATTATCGACGGGATTCGTGGGCGGGGTGATGCGGCGCTAGTCGATTTCACCAATCGCTTCGACGGCTGGCAGGCTGAGCGCGCGGCAGATCTGGAGATTCCGCGGGAACGGCTGGAACAGGCCTGGAAACAGATCCCGCAGTCGCAGCAGCAAGCCCTGCAGGTTGCAGCAGGCCGGGTGCGTGCCTACGCCGAACATCAAAAAATGGAGTCATGGTCCTATACCGAGGCGGACGGCACACTGTTGGGTCAGCAGGTCTCTTCGCTGGATCGGGTCGGGCTTTATGTGCCCGGTGGCAAGGCGGCCTACCCCTCCTCGGTGCTGATGAACGCCATCCCCGCCAAGGTGGCCGGTGTGCCGGAGTTGATCATGGTGGTGCCGACGCCGGGTGGCGAGCTGAATGAACTGGTGTTGGCGGCGGCCCACGTCTCCGGTGTGGACAGGGTCTTCGCCGTCGGCGGCGCCCAGGCAGTGGCTGCCCTGGCCTTCGGTACGGAGTCAGTGCCGCCGGTGGACAAGATTGTCGGCCCAGGAAACATCTATGTCGCTACCGCCAAACGGGCGGTATTCGGCCAGGTCGGCATCGACATGGTGGCCGGGCCTTCTGAAATCCTGGTGGTCTGCGACGGCAAGACCGATCCTGACTGGATCGCCATGGACCTCTTCTCTCAGGCGGAACACGATGAGGATGCACAGTCGATCCTGGTCTGCCCGGATGCCAGCTATATCGCCCAAGTGGCGGCGAGTATCGACAAACTTTTGCCCACCATGGAGCGCCGGGAGATCATCGCCACCGCACTGCGGGTGCGCGGCGCGCTGATCCAGACTCGTGATATGGATGAGACGGTGGAGGTGGCGAATTTCATCGCACCTGAACATCTTGAGTTGTCGGTGGAGGATCCGGAAGCGATGGCAAAGCGGATCCGCCATGCCGGGGCGATCTTCATGGGGCGCTATACCGCCGAGGCGATGGGTGACTACTGCGCCGGTCCGAACCATGTGCTTCCCACTTCCCGCACGGCGCGCTTCTCTTCTCCTTTGGGAGTGTATGACTTTCAGAAGCGCTCCAGCCTGATTTTTGCCTCGGCAGCAGGGGCGGTGACCATGGCGGAGACCGCCTCGGTGCTGGCCCGCGGAGAAGGTCTCACGGCCCATGCGCGCTCCGCAGAGTATCGCGGAAAAAAATGATGGTATCGGTGGTCACACGTTCAGTGATTACCTGTCCACAGTGCGGGCATCGTGCCGAAGAGGAGATGCCGACAGATGCCTGTTTGTGGTATTTCGAATGCGCCGGTTGCGGCGAACTGCTGCGGCCAAAGCCGGGGGATTGCTGTGTCTTCTGCTCTTACGGCAGCGTACCCTGTCCGCCGGTTCAGCAAGAGGGTGGTTGCTGTGGAGCTGGATCCTAGAAGGCCCGGGCCGGAGAAAATCCACTACTGCCGAACGTCTCGACAGGGTAAGCGATGAGCGATAACGAAAAACTGAACCAGTGGGTGCGCCCCGAGATCCGTGCTCTCTCCGCCTATCATGTGCCGGACCCCGGTGACATGATCAAGCTCGATGCCATGGAGAATCCCTACATCTGGCCGGATGAGTTGCGCCGTGAGTGGCTCGACTTGCTGGCGGGGGTGGATGTAAACCGATACCCTGACCCTCAGGCCGCCGACCTGAAGGCGCGGTTGCGGGTCTCGATGTCGGTGCCCGAAGGTGCGGAGATCATCCTCGGCAACGGTTCCGATGAGCTGATCCAGATGCTGGCGATGAGTGTTGCGGCCCCCGGCCGGACAGTGTTGTCGGTGGATCCCGGTTTTGTCATGTACCGTATGATCGCCACCTTCTGTGGAATGCGTTATGCGGGAGTGCCGCTCAACTGGGATGACTTCAGTCTTGACCTGGAAACCCTGCTGGCGGCTATCGAAAAAGAGCAGCCAGCGCTGATCTTTCTTGCCTATCCGAACAATCCTACCGGCAACCTGTTTGCCAAAAACGCCATCCTGGATGTTATCGAGGCGGCTCCCGGTTTGGTGGTGGTCGATGAGGCCTACGCACCTTTTACCGATGAGAGTTTCATGGGTCGCTTGGGCGAGTTCGACAATCTTCTGGTAATGCGCACTGTCTCGAAGATGGGGCTGGCTGGTTTGCGGCTGGGACTGTTGGCAGGTCCGGCAGACTGGTTAGGAGAGGTGGAGAAGACTCGTCTGCCCTACAACATCAATGTGCTGACCCAGGTCAGTGCTGAATTTGCTCTTGCCCATCAGTCGGTGTTCGATGAGCAGACCCATGCCGTCCGTGAGGCGCGTGGGCAGCTGTTTGCCGAACTCGAAAGAGTGGTGGGTGTGACCCCCTATCCATCCGACGCCAACTTCATCCTGCTGCGCGTTCCGCAGGGCAGAGCGCTCTCCCTGTTTGAGGATCTGAAGGGGAAGGGTGTGTTGGTTAAGAATCTGCATGGCGCCCACCCGCTATTGGAAGACTGTTTGCGGGTCACCGTGGGGACGCCGGGTGAAAACTCGGCCTTTCTTTCTGCGATTTCCACTTTACTTTGACGTATATCATTTGAAGCGCTCTTAGGCTGAAGTAGTTTCCCTTGGGCGGCTAAGGGATTACCCGAATCGGCATCCCAGCCGGCCAAAAAGAATAACTCCTGAAGTCCGTAGTTTGGAGGAGCCTCAAATGAAAAAATATGTTCTATCGCTTGCTCTATTGGTAAGTGTTTCTCTCTCAGTGCCTGTTGAAGCGACCAACGGTTACTGGACCCACGGTTATGGGCCAAAATCAAAATCGATGGCCGGTGCCTGCGTCGCAATGGCTTTTGGCGCCATGTGCGCGGCAAGCAATCCGGCCTCCCTGGCGGTGGTCGGTAACCGCATCGAAGTGGGTGCCTCACTGTTTGCCCCCAAACGGGGTTATACCGCTGACGATAATCTCCCGCCGGGAATGGCGCCCATTGAGCCGGGAAAGGTTGAAAGTGAAAACGATCTCTTTTTGATCCCCCATTTTGCTGCCAATTATATGTTGGATGAAGTCAGCTCCATCGGCATTGCCATCGGTGGCAATGGTGGTATGAATACCGAGTACGACAGAGCGGTGTTTGCACGTTTCAATCCGACAGGTGATCCCCAGTTCGATGCATCGAGCCCGACCGGCATCGATCTGAAGCAGATGTTTATCGGCATCAGTTATTCGCGTTTGCTGAATGAACAACACTCCATCGGTATCACGCCGATCATTTCGATTCAGTCGTTTTCAGCTACCGGGCTGGAGCCCTTTAAGCTGATGTCTGAATCGCCTGATAGCGTTACCGGTAATGGCACCGATGTCTCATTCGGCGGAGGGTTGCGAGTGGGCTGGCTGTGGCAATTCGACGAACAGCTGAAGATTGGCGCCTCCTACCAGACCAAGTTGTGGATGAGCGATTTTGACGAATACAAAGGTCTGTTTGCGGAACAGGGCAACTTTGATATTCCCGCCAATTTTGATCTGGGATTCTCCTATATATTTTTACCGGACTGGACCTTCTCCTTCGATTTTCAGCGCATTCTCTTCTCCGGCGTCAGCGCGATCGGCAACTCCTCGGTCGGTCCGGTTCCGCCGCTGATGGGGTCGGATGAGGGTTACGGATTCGGCTGGGATGACATGAACGTCTATAAATTTGGCCTGCAGTGGCTCTACAGCCAGGATCTGACGCTCCGGGCCGGTTTCAGCCAGGCATCCAAGCCTTTCGAGAACCAACAGGCGCTCTTCAACATCCTGGCGCCCGCCGTGGTTCAACAGCACTACACCGCCGGTTTTGGTTGGAGGCTGGAGGACGAGAGCGAGATCAATGTCTCTTTCATGTATGCGCCGGAGGAGAGTGTGGGCGGTACGAACCCGATGACCGGCCCCCAAACCGGTGAGATATGGATGAGTCAGTGGGAGATAGAGGTGGGTTGGGCTACCAGTTTCTAGATAAAGAAGGTGACAGGTTTCAGGTTACAGGATTGATTGGTTCCCCCTCCTTTTCCTCCCCAAAGGGAGGGGGCCATTCTGAAGGATTGGTGTGGACAGAAAGTAATGGAAATTCCTTGACGCTGAAAATGTTCCGGCAATAATCTTGCTGCCATCTTCACTGCCTCTAAGAAAGTCTTTCCTCGCCATCCCTGGCGTGAGCACGGCATTCTAAATTTACCCCGCCCCGGCCTTCCTGGCCGGTCGTTCGCCATGCTGCAAAGGTCCACTGGACCTTTGGTCATGACTCACCCTGTCACCTATTTACCCAGTTCCCAGAGGGACACCCCATAGCCTTCTATGTATAATCCGACGCGTTCGCGGCGTGATTTGCACCGGGTCGTATCTGCAAATCCGCTTTGTACGAATACACCTGTCGAGAAAGTAAAATAACTATGTGCGGTATTGCCGGCTTCGTCCTTAATAATCCCATCGAATCCCCCCAGGCCCTGCTGAAGCAGATGGCGGATCAGATCGTCTATCGTGGTCCTGACGATGAGGGTTTTTACGCCACTGACAGCGGAGACGGGCGCTACAGCGTCGGGTTGGCCCACCGCCGCCTCTCCATTATCGACCTCGGTGGTGGACATCAGCCGATGGCCAATCACCGTGGTACCACCCAGGTGGTCTTCAACGGGGAGATCTACAACTACAGGGAGCTACGGGGGGAGCTGGAGTCCAAGGGTTACGTTTTCCACACTACCTCAGATACCGAATCCCTGCTCGCCGCCTATGACGAGTGGGGGGAGGCCTGCGTCGACAAGCTGGAGGGCATGTTCGCCTTTGCCCTCTGGGACGAGGCGCGCCAGCAGCTCTTTATCGCCCGGGATCGCTTCGGCAAGAAGCCCTTCTACTTCTGGCGTAGTGGTGATGAGTTTATTTTCGGCTCCGAGATAAAGAACCTGCTGGTGCACGAGCGGGTTGCCCGGGAGGTTGACCGGAGCGCAGTATGGGACTATTTGGCTTACCGCTATGTGCCTTGGCCCCGCACCCTTTTTCAGGGGATCGAAAAGCTGCCGCCGGGCGCCTGCGCGGTGTGGAAAAACGGTGAACTCTCGGTACGCCGTTACTACACGCCCCCGGATCGCGACCCCCGCCACGCCACAGCCGCAGTGGCAGACCCGGTGGCCGGTTTCATGCGGGAACTGGATAAGGCAGTGGAGAGCCGCATGGTGGCGGATGTGCCCTTCGGCGCCTTTTTCTCCGGCGGCATCGACTCGTCCGCTATCGTGGGGTTGATGAGCCGGCACAGCAATGAGCCGATCAAAACCTTCTCCGTGGGTTTTCAGGAGTCTACCTACAGTGAATTGGGTTATGCCAAGAGCATCGCCGATCAATTCAATACCGACCACCATGAACTGACGGTCTCCCAGGCCCACCTGATGGATGAGTTGCCCAAACTGGTGCGCTTTCGAGATGCACCGGTAGCTGAGCCCTCTGATATTCCCATCTACCTGCTGTCGCTGGAGGCACGCAAGACGGTGAAGATGGTGCTCACCGGCGAGGGCAGTGACGAGTTTCTGGGGGGTTATCCCAAGCACGGTTTCGATCGTTACGCGGAATATTACCGTTATGTGCCTGACTTGCTGCAGGCGCCGATCAACAGTCTGGTCAACGCATTGCCCTACAAGTTTCGACGGGTTAAGACCGCAGTCGCCAACTTGAGCCTGAAACAGTGGGAGGAGCGCATGCCGCGCTGGTTCGGGGCGCTCAACTGGCGCGACAGGGAGGCCCTGGCTGCCTTCCGCGTCGATGGTTACCAGGGTTTCGAGGGGCCGCCCTATGACGTGGCTGCAGACAACAGCAACCTGCGCAGGATCCTCTATTTCGACCAGACCAGCTGGCTGCCTGACAACCTGCTGGAGCGTGGCGACCGCATGACGATGGCCGCCTCCCTGGAGGCGCGCATGCCTTTCATGGATCACAATCTGGCCGCCTATATCTCCTCCCTGCCTGACGACTGCCGCATTCGTAACGGCAGCACCAAGTGGATGCTGCGGGAGGGCATGAAACAGATCCTGCCGGAGTCGATTCTGGAGCGGCCCAAGGTGGGGTTCCGGGTGCCGGTGAACGAGTGGTTTCAGGGTCCGATGAGGGATTACCTCTGCGACCATATCCTGAGTACCGACTCCCGTACCGCCGCCTACTTCAACCGGCCGGTATTGGAGCGCTACGTCAACGACCACATCAATGGTGTGCAGAACCACGAAAAACTGCTTTGGGCACTGCTCAACCTTGAGATATGGCACCGGGAATACGGGATGTCGGCATGAGTTCCCTGGCCTGGAAGATCAACCGTATCAAGGCGATGGACCCGGCGGAGATCCTCTTCCGGGTCGGCCGGGTGGTCCAGGGAAAGTTGGAGCGCCGACGCATAGACAGGGGTTGGCAGCCCCGTCCCAAGCAGCCGGTCAGTGGTCGTGAGTCCCTGTTTCAGGGGGATCCGCAAACGATTATTGCACAGTGGCAGAGCGCCTACGGTGACCTACTCGGCGGTTACGAGGCGCTGCTCAGTGGCGATGTCGACATATTCGGTCACCACAAGGTCAGCGTGTTGGGGGATTTCAACTGGCATCGGGATCCCGAGTCCGGCATTGTCGCGCCGCTGATCTACGGCAAAGGGATCGATTACCGGGACAATGATCGGGTGGGCAACTGCAAAACCCTCTGGGAGGTGGCCCGCCATCCCCATCTGGTGCCCCTCGCCGTGGCTTCTGCCACCACCGGGGATGCCCGTTATGCCGATCTGGCGGTGGGCCAGATCGAGAGCTGGATCGAGCAGAACCCCTTTGGTCTCGGAGTGCACTGGTGCAGCACCCTGGAGGTGGCCCTGCGCCTGGTGGCCTGGTCCTTCGTCCATAGCCTGTTGTGTCTGCGTGATGAAAAGGGGCTCTTCGGACGAGCGAAGGATCCTGCCGCACTGGGGCTGGCCATCTATCAGCACGCCCACTTCATTCGCCACTTCCTCTCCCGCCACTCTTCCGCCAACAATCACCTGATCGGTGAATTGACCGGCCTTTGGGTCGGTTGCAACGTCTTCGATCTGGGCGACGAGGGTAATGCCTGGGCTGCGCAGGCCAAGCTGGAGCTGGAAGCCGAGGCGGTGAGACAGGTCTTCGAGGATGGGGTCAACCGGGAGCAGGCCAACTACTATCACCTTTGGGTAATGGAGTACCTCTTCCTCAACCAGTTGGTAGGGGAGCGTTACGGCAACCCCTTCAGCGAGACTTTCCGTTCCCGGGTGGTGGCGATGGAGCGCTTCATCAGTGCCCTGTGTCCGGTGGGAGGGACGGTGCCTCAGATTGGCGATTCTGACGACGGTGTGGTGGTGCGTTTTGAGCCGCGGGACCCGACAGACCCCTATCGGGATGTCTGTTGTGCCATCCGTGCGGTGACAGGCCAGGGCTGCGGTGGTGATAAGCTTCCGCAAAAGGCTTTCTGGTACACCCAGGTTGCGGGCAGTGATAATGATGGCAGTACCCAGGCGCCGGAAGATCATGAAGTGCCGGGTGGTCTGCTCTTCTCCGATGGAGGTTACGCGGTGTTGAAGGGTAATGGTGCCCACGTTATCTTTGACGCCGGACCCTTGGGCTATCCTTCCATCGCGGCTCATGGCCACGCCGATGCCAACAGTCTGCTGCTGGCCCTCGACGGCCGCTGGTGGCTGGTGGACCCCGGGACCTACTGCTACCACACCCAGCCCGACTGGCGGGACTACTTCCGCAGCACCGCCGCCCACAATACGGTGGAGATCAACGGCCACGACCAGTCCCAGATCGGCGGGGCCTTTCTCTGGCTGCAGCACTCCCGGCAGCACCTGGAAGGGCTGGAGATGACAGACTCTTTCAGCCGCATGAGTGTGGTGGGCAGTGTTACCGGATACGCCGACCGGAGTGTGCGCCACCAGCGTCGGGTGACCTTGGTGACGGAGCGGCGACAGTTGCAGGTTGAGGACGAGATCCATGCCGATGCCGTCACAGCGGTGCGGCTTTTTTTTCACTTCCATCCCGATGTGACGCTGCAGGCAGGGGATGCTCCCCACCAGTTTCTAGCTCGTATGCAGGGAGTGGAGGAGACGCTTAAGATTCAGGGCGATCCCGCCCTGCAGTGGCGAATCCACCGCGGTGAGGAGCAACCCCATCTGGGTTGGTATTCCGAGCGTCTGGGCAGTCGGCAGCCCATCGATGTTTTGGTGGGTACCCTTCAGGCGGAACCTGGTGAGCGCTTCAGCTGCGAGTTCACCTGGTAGTTCGATTCCGTCTGTGAATCAACCGGCACAGCTGATACTCACAGTTGACTACGAGGTCTTCGGCGACGGTTCCGGACAGCCCCTGCCCTGTGTGCTGGCGTCGACGGAACGTATCCTGGCCATTGCCGAATCCCGTGGTGTGCCGCTGACTCTGTTTGTGGAGGCGCTGGAGTTTGCTGCCATGGAGCGGGAGCCCGCCTGCCAGGCCCAAAGTGCTGCGGTGAGGCTGCAGCTGATAGAGGCTCTGGCCAGAGGTCACGATCTGCAGCTTCACCTGCATCCCCAATGGCAGGGCGCAAAGCTCGATCCAGCGGGGAATTGGCAACTCGATCTCTCGCGCTGGCGCATCGGTGATCTCCCCTTCCATGAGGTGGCAGATTTGGTGGAACGGGGCCGGGTATGGCTGGAGGAACTGGTCCGGCAGCAGCGTCCCGATTACTGCTGTATCGCCTTTCGTGCCGGGGGTTGGTGTATCCAGCCGTCGGCGCCGGTGCTGGCGGCCCTCTCGGATCAGGATTTTCTCATCGACTCCACCGTGGCTCCGGGGCTGCGCAATACCACTGCCGGGGAGTGGAGCGATTTCCGTGATGCCCCCGACCTGCCTTTCTGGAATGCGGATCACGACCTCTCTATTCCGGTCTCCCATGGCGTGTGGGAGTTCCCCATTCTTACTGGCCGGGTGGCCCGCCTGGATCATCTGAAGGCCTTGCGAAAGGCTGGGTTGGCAGAGGGCTGTCAGGGTTCCTACCGGGGGCCGGGTGGGGCCACCGCCCGGTTTTTTGGCCGGCTTAGTCGGTTGCGGCAACTCGGGACGGTGATGCTTGATTTCTCCACGCTGCCGGCGCCGCAGCTGATTGAGATCACCCGCCAGTGGTGTGAACATTTTGCCGGGGAGCCGGCGTCGCTGCCGCTGGTGGCCATTGGTCACAGTAAGAATTTCACCGCCACCTCGGAACGGGCCTTGACGGAGTATCTCGACTGGGTAAACGGGCAGGGGATCGTCGGCACTACCTACCCGGATGCGCTGGAATCGATCCGCAGCGGTTGATGGTCCGGTTTTATCGCTGCCTGTCCGGCATCGTGTGGGTTCTCGCGATTCAGGCTCAATCTACAGCCGTTATCTCAGCGTGTGGAGGGTGGGCGTTCCTGGGATATCACATCGACCGTAAATTCGGCATTGCCTCTCCATCCGCTGACCTTCAATACCGATCCCGGTGGTTCATTGGCGATAAGCTGCATCAATTCATGAGAGTTGTGGGGCCTGACCCCGTTGACCTCGGTGATAACGTCGCCGGGACGCATATCGGCCAGGCTTCCAGGGCCATCCTCGAGTACGCCTGTGACCAGAATGCCTTCAACGGCATGCAGGCCAAACGCCTCGGCAAGTTTTTCGGTCACATCCTGTCCCTGTATGCCCAGCCAGCCGCGTACCACCTGACCACTGGCGATCAGCTGGCGCATGATCCCTTCAGCCAGATCGAAGGGGATAGCGAAACCTATGCCCTGAGAGCCGCCGCTCTTGGAGAAGATTGCAGTATTGACGCCGATCAACTCGCCGCGGGCGTTGATCAAGGCGCCACCAGAGTTGCCGGGATTGATAGCTGCATCTGTCTGGATAAAATTTTCAAAGGTGTTGATACCAAGATGGGTGCGGCCTGTGGCGCTGACGATTCCCATGGTGACCGTCTGACCAACCCCAAAGGGGTTGCCGATGGCGAGTACCACGTCACCCACCCGCTGTGTATCGGAGTCGCCGATGGGTATCGCCGGCAGGTTTGGTTCATCGTCTATCTTCAATACCGCTACATCCGATTCTTCGTCGCTGCCGATCAGGCTGACGTTGACGCTGTGGCCATTGGCGAGCACGACCTTTATCTCATCGGCACCGTCGATAACGTGATGGTTGGTCAGCAGATAGCCGTCCTTTGTTATGATGACGCCGGAGCCCAGGCTGGTATCGCGTCGCTGCCGGATCTTCTCCGGGAGAGAGTCGCCAAACAGGTGTTGCAGTATCGGATCCCTGAACCGCAATGTCTGGCGCTCAGTGGTAATCGTGGCAGTAAAGATATTGACCACAGAGGGCGCGGCAATGGAGACTGCGTCCGCATATGAGAAAGGACCCGGTTGCCTGGTGATCTGTTCTTCAGCGTCTGATCTGTTGAGTTCCGGTTCCGGCGGCTTGTTATTTTGCAGCAGTCCCGGCACCAGGAAGAGAATGACGATTGCGGCTGCAATGCCGGCAGTTATCGAGGTGAGCAGAAATGAGAGGAGTTTTCCGATTCGCATAGTGGGGGTAACCTAACATGTCATCAGTTCAACTGTCAGGACGGGATAATCATGATCAGCATCCACTCGCTCGAAACCTACTGCAATGACTGCCTGAACGCTGGCAGCTTCGATGACTACTGTCCTAATGGTTTGCAGGTGGAGGCGGTTTCGGAGGTGAATCGGTTGATGGTGGGCGTTACGGCGAGCCAGGCCCTGATCGATGCAGCCGTCGACTGGGGGGCTGATGCGTTGTTGGTGCATCATGGTTTTTTCTGGAAAGGAGAGGCTGCATCGATCAGGGGCATGAAGGGACGTCGAATCAGCGCCCTGATCAAGGGTGGGGTCAACCTGCTGGTTTATCACCTGCCGCTGGATGCGCATCCGGAATGGGGAAACAATCGTCAGCTGGCGGAGCGGTTGGCCTTTCCAAACCCAAGGGTGACTGAAGCGGCGCATGGCCTGCTGTGGTCTTGTGACCTGGAGGCTCCGCTGCAGACGGTAGAGTTACAGCGGCGTTTGCAGGAGGTGCTGGGCCGGACTCCGCTGCATATTGACTCAAGTGGTGGCGCTATTCAAAGCGTAGGTTGGTGTACCGGAGGCGCTCAGGGTTTCATCGAAGAGGCGGCAGATCTTAATCTCGATGCCTATATCTCAGGTGAAATATCGGAAGCCACAGTGCATGTCGCCAGAGAGCGGGGCATACACTATTTTGCTGCTGGACATCATGCCACAGAGCGTTATGGCGTACAGGCATTGGCTGAGCACCTGGCAGAAAGGTTTTCACTGGATTGTCGTTTTGTCGATATCGATAATCCTGCTTAGAGACGGTTGCTTTTGATCCGGGGCGATAATGAGGAGAAAAACCCCCTGTCAGTCTTGACCTGTTGATAAGCTTGGGGGAGAATGCGCGGTCAATTTAGGGGTTTTTAAGTATATTCTAATGTCCTGAACGGCTAGGGTCGTTGCACATGAATAACTAATGTGTCGATCTGTCCAGAAAATCGGGGAGTCTGAAAGATTATGAGCGCAGATGGCGTTGATTTGAAAAGGCGGCGTACTTTAACGCTGGCCACCAGTGCGGTCGGTGCGGTTGGCGCCGGATTCGTTGTGTACCCTTTCCTGGCGGCTTGGGCCCCCAGTGAAAAAGCCAAGGCGGCAGGTGCGCCAGTCGAGGCCAACATCGGCAAACTGGAACCGGGGCAGATGATGCGCGTCAAATGGCGCGGCAAACCCGTCTGGATCGTGTTTCGTACCGAGCAGAACCTGAAGGATCTGCCGACTCTGGATGCGACCTTGCAGGATCCCGCTTCTGACGATACCGGTCAGCAGCCCGACTACTGCAAGAATCCCGTCCGCTCCATTAAGGGGAAATATCTGGTGGCGGTCGGTATCTGCACCCACTTGGGTTGCTCGCCCACCTACCGTCCCGAAGTGGCCCCTGCCGATCTTGGCCCCGAGTGGAAGGGCGGTTTTTTCTGCCCCTGTCACGGTTCCCGATTCGATCTTGCCGGTCGTGTCTACGCAGGCGTACCGGCACCGACGAATCTGGAGATTCCCCCTTACCAATATCTTTCCGATACCAGGATAGTGATCGGTACTGATGGAGGTGCTTCCTGATGAGCATGATGCAGAACTTCGTCGGCTGGATCGACGATCGCTTTCCGATGACCAAGGTGTGGAACGAGCACCTGGCACAATACTACGCCCCGAAGAACTTCAACTTCTGGTACTTCATGGGCTCCCTGGCGATGCTGGTGCTGGTGCTGCAGATCCTTACTGGTGTCTGGCTGGCCATGAGCTACAAACCCGATGCAGAGATGGCCTTCGGTTCGGTCGAGTACATCATGCGCGACGTGGACTGGGGCTGGCTGATTCGCTACATGCACTCTACCGGCGCATCGGCGTTCTTTATCGTCATCTATCTGCACATGTTCCGCGGGTTGATGTACGGTTCCCACAGAAAGCCGCGTGAGTTACTGTGGATCATAGGTGTGATCATCTATCTGGCGATGATGGCCACTGCCTTCATGGGGTATTTGCTGCCCTGGGGACAGATGTCCTACTGGGGGGCGCAGGTCATCGTCAATCTGTTCTCGGCGGTGCCGGTGATCGGTCCTGATCTGGGTGTCTGGATCCGTGGTGACTACGTCATCTCAGACGCCACCCTGAACCGCTTCTTTGCCCTGCACTTCCTGCTGCCGTTCGTCTTGGCGGCACTGGTCTTTGTTCACATCGTTGCCCTGCACAAGGTTGGCTCGAACAACCCTGATGGTATAGAGATCAAGAAGGGCCCCAAAGGTAACAAGTGGAGCGATACTGCACCCGCTGATGGCATCCCCTTTCACCCCTACTACAGTGTGAAAGACATTGCCGGCATTGCGGGCTTCCTCTTTCTTTTCGCGGCGGTGGTCTTCTTCGCGCCGGAGATGGGGGGCTACTTCATCGAGCACCCCAACTTTGAGCCGGCCAACCCGTTGAAGACGCCTGACCACATTGCACCTGTCTGGTACTTCACTCCGTTTTACGCGATTCTGCGTGCGGTGCCTTCACTTATGGGTTCTGCCTTCCCGGGTGTTGTTGCCATGTTTGGTTCCATCCTGGTGATGTTCTTCCTGCCTTGGCTGGATCGCAGTCCGGTCAAGTCGGTTCGCTATAAGGGGACCTTGTACAAGGTGATACTGGGGCTGTTCGTGGTGGACTTTTTCGTACTCGGTTTTCTGGGTACCCAGCCGACGACTGACCTTTATATAATCATGGCTCAGATCGGAACCATCTACTACTTTGCATTCTTCCTGCTGATGCCGATCTACAGCAAGATGGACAAGACCAAGCCTGTTCCAGAGAGGGTGACCGAATGAAAAAGCTGATTGTTGCATTTTTGTTGGCCGTGGTGCCCGTACTGGGAATGGCTTCCGGTGGTGCCCACCTGGATCATGCCGACGTCGACATGTCCGACCAGGCCTCGTTGCAGCGGGGTGCCAAGGTCTTCATGAACTACTGCCTGAGCTGTCACTCGGCCAAGTATCAGCGTTTTAACCGCATGGCGAAGGACCTGGGTCTGACCGAGCAGGAGGTAAAGGATAACCTGATGTTCACCACCGACAGGATCGGTGACACCATGAACACCGCCATGTCCGCAGATAATGCTGAAGAGTGGTTCGGTACTGCACCGCCAGACCTGAGCGTGATTGCCCGAGCGCGTGGCGTGGACTGGCTCTACACCTACTTTCGTAGTTTTTATCAGGACGACTCCCGCCCCTTCGGTGTGAACAACGTCGTCTTCCCTGACGTCGGCATGCCCCATGTGTTGTGGGAGTTGCAGGGTCCTCAGAAGGCCGTGTTCAAGACTGAGAAGGATGCTGCCGGCAACGATGCCCAGGTGTTCGATCACTTCGAGCAGGTTTCCCCTGGAACGATGAGTCCAGAAGAGTACGATGGGACTGCCCGTGACCTGACTGCATTTCTGAGCTACGTCGGTGAGCCGATTCAGATGGAACGTCAGCGTTTGGGTAAGTGGGTGCTGCTCTTTATTGCGGTGTTCTTCGTTCTCGCTTACATGCTCAAGAAAGAGTACTGGAAAGACGTTCATTGATACGGCGATAGTCGTTATCTGAAACACAGGGCGCACAGTTGATGTATACTGTGCGCCTTTTTTCGTTCGTTATTTTTTGTTTCCGGTTGATTCAAGTCCTTATGGGCGGCTTCACCGGTCAAGTTTGGAGAGGTATCAATGGCGGCGGTTGCTAACAAGCGTTCAGTAATGACCCTCTATTCGGACCCGCAGAACCCCTACTGCCACAGAGTAAGGATGGTTCTGGCCGAGAAGAACATCACGTTCGAGGTCAAGGACATCGATCCACTCAATATGCCTGAAGCTTTGATGGAGCTTAATCCCTATGGCACATTGCCAACCCTGGTGGACCGGGACCTAAAGCTTTATGAGTCGCGTATTATCATGGAGTATCTGGACGAGCGCTTTCCACATCCGCCGTTGCTGCCGGTAGATCCGGTCTCCAGATCGACCTCGCGACTGCTGATGTATCGGGTCGATTACGATTGGTACAGCCAGCTGGATATCATCATGGCAGGCAAGAAGGATGCAGCAAAGGCGCGTAAGGAGTTGCGGGAGAGCCTGATTTCGACTGCGCCGGTGTTTGGCGCCAAGCCGTTCTTTATGAGCGATGACTTTACCTTGGTCGACTGCTCCATTGCGCCATTGCTTTGGCGTCTGCCGGTGTTGGGGATTGAGATCCCCCCATCCGCCAAGGGTCTGCACGAGTATGCAGCAAGATTGTTTGAGCGTGAGTCCTTCGTTCAGTGTCTCTCTGAAGCAGAGCGGGAGATGCGCGGTTAACGTCGTTCAGCATTACTGCCAATGACTTCGAATAAGCCCTATATGATCCGGGCTCTCTACGATTGGCTGGTGGATAACGGAGAGACGCCCTATCTATTGGTCAACGCCGATTCTCCGCAGGTGATGGTTCCTCAGGGTTTTGTGGATGAGGGGCGCATAGTGCTGAATCTGAGTCCGTCTGCGGTGGTTGGGCTTGAATTGGGAAATGAGTGGATCAGTTTCAGCGCCCGTTTCAATGGTAGCCCGGAGGACGTTCATGTGCCGCCGGCGGCAGTGCTGGGGATTTACGGTAAGGAGAGCAACCAGGGTATGTTGTTTCCCGGCGATATGGAAATCGCTGCTGAACATCCTGATGACGAACCTGATCCTCCAGATCCGGGTAGCCGGCCGGCTCTCAGGGTAGTGAAATAACCTAAGCAATCTCTATTTCTAATTTGGATGACGAGCCTGTCCTGGCTAGTGCGGCTCGTCACTCTCCTCGGTCTCGATATGCAGTAGCTCAAGCTGGTTGCCCAGCATTATGATGTAACTTGTCTGTCTGCCGCTCCCCTCCTGACTGTAGTCGAATTCATAGAGTCGGCGGAATTTCAAACCTGCGCGTATCCATCTCACTCCGATTCGGCGTCGGGCGACAGTTTGGTCGAGAAATTGCACACCTTGAGCATCGCAGGCAGCACGGCTGATGCGGGTGGCTTTCTCTCTGACCTTGAGGCTGTCACGCCAGAACCAGATCAGTAGCATTACAACCAGTAGTAAATTGAGTGTGGACGTCGACATACCTGGGGATTATTACGATGGGCCAGATACAGATTGTACAGGGAGATATCACCCGACTTGAAGTGGATGCCGTGGTCAATGCGGCAAACTCAACCCTGCTGGGCGGCGGGGGCGTGGATGGCGCCATTCACAGGGCGGCCGGCCCCGATCTGCTTGCCGCATGTCAGCTTCTCGGCGGTTGTCCGGCAGGTGAGGCGCGTATTACGCCTGGATTTCGATTGCCTGCCAAGTGGGTGATCCATACAGTTGGGCCGGTCTGGCAGGGTGGCGAGAGGGAAGAGTCAGCGCTGCTGGCATCCTGCTATCGTGAATCATTTTCTGTGGCAAAAGCACATGGTATTGCCTCGATTGCTTTTCCTGCGATCAGTACGGGTGTCTATGGCTACCCCAAGCAGCAGGCTGCCGAGATTGCCCTTGCAGCCATGAGAGAGTGGGTGGATGATTTTGAAAAGATCACCGCCTGCTGTTTCAGTGAGGCAGATGCATATCGATACCGTGAACTTTGCCGAGAATGTATATGAAAGAGAACCGTTTATGATGTCTTGGTTAGATAAGATTCCACTACAAATGATTTTATTGCCTGCGGTCTTGCTGGCGTTGGCCCCCTTCTATCCTGAACCCCATCTATGGGAAAAGCTCAAGATGTTGGCTGATGGCACGCTCTCCCGTCCTATCGATATCTTCGATCTGCTGATGCATGGTACGCCGTTGCTGATTGTGGTGTTGAAGTTGATTCGCGGGACGCAGGGAACGGATGCAGCTGGTTGAGACGGCTTGAAGCCTAATTATGAGGGTCATCGAAAGTCGTAGGCCGGTTCAAGCCTAGCGGAACCGGCATCGAGTGCCTGATCCGCTGCGCTTGATCGGGCCTACAGACGGTGGTCATCGTAAGGAAGAGGTGAGCTGCCGTCCCTGGCGGGGCTTGGGCGCTCCTTTTAACCCCCGGTCCGGACCACCTGTCCGGCCGTTCGCCACGCTGCGTTGTCCACAGGACAAACGGTGGGCTTCGTAAGGGAGATGTGTGCTGCCGTCCTTGGCGGGGCATTTGAGTTCTTTTTAACCCCCGGCCCGGACTTCCTGGCCGGTCGTTCGCCGTACTGCGAAGGTCCACTGGACCTTCGGTTACGGCTCACCCCACGAACTTTCCGCTCTGGAGGCGCTGGGCTTCCATCAGTTCCAGTTCGCGGGAGCCGGAGATGACGACATCGTGGTTCGGTACGAAGTCGAGAGTCGGGTCCAGCCGCTCGTAAGGCACGGCGTTCAGGATCACTTTCATGGCATTGAGCCTGGCTTGATGTTTGTCGATGGAGCGAATAATGGTCCAGGGTGAGTGGGTTGTATTGGTACGCTTCAACATCTCATACTTCTGGTTTGTGAAGTCGTCCCATCGATCCTGGGCCTGGACGTCGATCTCGGATAGTTTCCACTGCCGCAGAGTGTCGGTCTTGCGGCGTTCGAAACGGCGAGCCTGCTCCTCTTTGGAAACGGAAAAGTAGAGTTTCACCAGAATAGTGCCCTGGCGCACCAGATCCTTCTCAAAACCGGTTACGCCGATCATAAAATTTTCGTACTCGTCAGGCGTACAGAATCCGAAAATGGGTTCAACGATTGCACGGTTGTACCAGCTGCGGTCGAAGAGTACGACCTCACCTCCACGGGGACATTGGGTTACATATTTCTGGAAAAACCATTGGGTTTTCTGCACTTCAGTCGGTTTTCCGAGGGCGACGATACGGTAGTGTTTCTCGTTCATGTAGCGGGTAACACGGCGAATGGTGCCGCCTTTGCCCGCTGCGTCTCTTCCCTCGAACAGAATGACAAAACGAGTGCCGTTGGACTCAAGATACTGCTGCATCTTGATCAGTTCAGCCTGATAGGGCTTCAGCTGCTCTTCCCGGTTGAAACGGCGGATGGCCTTCTTTTGTCTCTTCTTTAAATTCGTGTTGTCTGATACCAGACGGTCATGCTCCTGCAGCAGTTCATCCAGGCGGATAGTCTGTTCATTATAGATGATATTTTCAGGATTCTGGCCGTCACTCATGATCGTTGTCCTATAGTCGTCGTGTCCAAACAAGAAGCATATAATATGCCTTTTTGCAGCGGCCTGCCGTACTATCGGCGGGGTAGATGATCAGGGTCAAAAACGGTAGGCCGAGTCAATCTGTTCCCGGGTCAGGATACCCAAAATACGATATGCGCCACGATGTTGCTGCCGCTCCACGAAGAGTGCTTCTGCACCGCTCTCCTGAAGTTTTTCGAGGGCTTCCTGCAGACTGGCCTGCATTGTCACGCCGGCAAGTTGATAACGCCGGGCAGGAATAGAGAGCAAGTCTATATTCTGCTCCTCGGACTCCTCCAGATACCGCGCAAGATCGAGACCCCGCATCAGGATGGCGGGTTCATCCTCTTTGTTGATAACCAACCACTCAGTCGCCAGTTTTATAATATGCTTGGCGGAGGTGTGATCCATCTCCCTCTCACAGCGCAGGAAGTTGTTATTCATCACGCTGGCAACGCCGACACGCCGCAGTGACTGCATCACCGGGTCGGTACGATAGTCGAGACCACTCGATTTGAGGATGGTGATAAAGAGGGACTGTTTGCGGAAGAGTTCGCTGCTGGTGAGACTGGCTACCACGATCACCAGCATGCCGGGCATCACGATTTGCGGGCTGAAGGTAAGTTCTACGATGGCGGTCAGGGCGGCAAGTGGTGCCTGCAGGCTGGCGCCCATCATAGCGCCCATGCCGATCAGTGCGTAGAGACCTGGGTCTGAAACTTCCCCATCGATTAGGAGTCCGGCGAGCGGTGCAAAAAAACCGCCGATGGCTGCGCCGATAAAGAGCGCCGGTCCGATCATGCCGCCAGGTATGCCCAGGCCGATGCTGGCGGAAGTGGCGAGCACCTTGGCAAAAACCAGGACCAACAGCAGTTCAATAGCAATCTCTCCAAGCAGGATGTCGTTGACCGTGTCGTAGCCAATGCCCAGCACTTGGGGAACTATGACCCCCAATAAGCCGACGATAATGCCCCCCAGCAGGGTGCGTTGCCAGAATGCCAGGGGCTTGCTGTAGGTGGATGTAATCTGGATGAGCTGGTTGAAGCCGGCTGCTGCCGTACCTACGACAAGTCCGAGCAGCAGCAGAATCGGCAGTTCCTGCATTGATCCTAAGGTCAGCACCGACATATCGAAGGCGCGTTCGTCTCCAAGAAAGTAGATGGAGATACTGTTCGCGCTGACGGCCGCGAGGATGATGGGCATGAAGCTGGCCAGGGTGTATTCCATCATTATCACCTCCAGGGCGAAGATCACCCCGGCAAGTGGCGTGTCGAAAGAGGCGGCGATACCTGCTGCCGTGCCACAACCGACCAGTGTGCGGATGGTGTTGTTGGGGAGTGAGAGTTGCTGTCCGAGCAGTGAGCCGCTGGCTGCGCCAAGAAAAACGTGGGGCCCCTCCCGGCCGACTGAATGTCCGCTGATGATGGCGATCGCCGCACCAACAAATTGCAGTATGAATTCGCGTAGTGTGAGGTAGCCCTGGTGATAGGCGAGTCGTTCCATTACCCGGGCAATGCCGAGAACATAAAGACCCTGAGACCAATTGTGAAAAATGAACCCCAACAAAAGACTGCCGAAAACCGGCAGCAGGAAACGCAATAATGGCGGCAGCGCCTCGTAATTTTCCGGCAGACCACCAGGCAGCAGTCCGGCCTGGCTGCCTTCCACCGCCAGTCTGAAGGCAACGATTACGCCGCCTGCCAGAAAACCGGTGATCAGACCCAGGCCCGAGAGCTGTATCAGCGCATCCGGTCTGGAGAGGTGAATGCGAATGCGGTGCATCCAGTTTGCCAGTTGTTCGGACAGCAAGTTATTGAGATCCCAGGGTTGAGACGGAGAGGGAGCGTGAACCGCTCTGCTTCATCTGTAGTAAAATGATACGTCAGCGAAATGAAATCGCAGTTAATCAGACCTAAACCTTAACGGAGCCCGTGACTCTTGTCAGCCGAAACCATGCAACTTCACAAGCCGAATGCCTATGAAACCACTACTGAACAGGCGCTGATGGAGCAGCTCCTGCCGTTGGATAACGCCCGTATCCTGGAACTGGGATGTGGTGCTGCCTGGACCACCCGGCAGCTGGCGGAGCGCTATCCGGCATCCCGTTTTATCGCCACGGAGGTTGACCGGGTACAGCATGAGAAAAACCTGCAGTTGAACTTGCGAAACGTGGATTTTCGTATGGAAGGGGCGCAGGCGATCAGTGAAGCGGAAAACAGCATTGATATAGTGTGGATGCTGAAGTCGTTGCATCATGTCCCTGCCGAGCTGATGTCGGCCGCGATGCGGGAGATCCACCGGGTATTGAAGCCAGGGGGGCTGGCCTACTTTTCTGAGCCGGTCTATACCGGTCCGTTCAATGCTTTGATGTCGCTCATCCACGATGAGAAAAATGTGCGTCAGATGGCCTTTAACGCCATCGAGACCGAGGTGTCATCCGGTGCATTCGATCTGCGGCAGGAACTCTTCTTCGAAGTGCCCGGCACCTATACCTGGGATGAGTTTGAGTCGCGCTTTCTCAAGGTGACTCATACCAAGCTGGATATCGATGAGGCGCGCTATGAGCAGATCCGCAGTGCGTTCATGGCTCACATGAGCGCAGATGAGGCGCATTTTCTGAAGCCCCATCGAGTGGATCTGTTGATTAAGCCTATATAGTGCGTCTACAAAACGCCTCATGTGGCTAGTGCGCTATGAATGCGATAATTGCAGATGCGGCCAGGGGGTAGGGTGCGCATGGCGCACCCTACAAATCTTCAATATACCCTGTGGTGAGTGGCAAGTTGATCGTTGTCATATCAGTTTTTGGTTAAATTATGTAATTCTTTCCTCTTGTTAGTCAGGGATAAATCTGTTTAAATGAGAATAATAATTATTTAGGTATTTTCATAGTGTCTGCGATGAGTCTGGGATCTGAATCTGTCACCGAAACCGTATCACTGGCTACCCTGCCGGTAGGCGCGCATGCCCGCATCCTTGAGGTGAAGGGAGGGCGTCAGATGACGCGGCGTCTGCTTAGCCTCGGCCTGCGTGTTGGCTCGGAGGTGGACGTGATTCAGCACCGGGGCCGCGGGGTCGTGGTGGCAAATGGCGGCGTGCGCGTGGCCCTTGGGGGCGGCGTGGCCGAGAAGCTGCTGATGTCACCTCTGGACAACGGCACGGCGTAGACACATAGATTCGAAAGGTAATCATGGGCTGTTGTGAAAACGACGAGCAGACGCCTGTCCGGTCGTCGGGCGACAAACCCCTGACGATCGCCCTGGCGGGAAATCCCAACTGTGGCAAGTCAGCACTCTTCAATGCCCTGACCGGCATCCGACAGCGCACCGGCAACTGGCCCGGTGTCACGGTGGATCGGAAAGAGGGCCATTTCGACCTTGAGGGTGACGATGTCACCGTCATCGACCTGCCCGGTATCTACTCCCTCGACGCCGCCTCCCTGGACGAACAGGTGACCCGCGATTATCTGCTATCGCGGGATGCGGACCTGATCATCAATATCGTCGATGCAGGCAATCTGGAGCGTAATCTCTATCTCACGGTGCAGATGCTGGAGATGGGGGTGCCCCTGCTGATCGCCGTCAATATGATGGATGTGGCGCGCAAGCGCGGCATCGATATCGATTTTGAAAAGCTCAGTAGTGAAGTGGGGTGTCCCGTACTGCCCATCGTCGCGGTGACCGGTGAGGGCATCATCAAACTAAAAGGGGCGATTCAGGACCTGGCCTCCGGTTCTGTCAGCGGTGGTTTTGCTCTGGCACAGGAAGAGGTGGTGGAGCAGGCGATTACAGAGATGGAGCCGCTGCTGCAAGAGGAACCGGAGCGGGCCAAACGTCGTTGGCTGCTGCTGAAGATGCTGGAGGAGGATGCCTTTGCATTGAGCCATGCCAATGCTGCTCTCGAGACGAAAGTGAGTGGGTGGCAGCAGTCCATAGAGAATCGTGCAGGCGAAGAGGCGGATATCCACATCGCCGATGCCAGGTACGGTCATGCCCACGCCTTGGCGCAGATCGTGGTACATGAGCGCGGTAAAGTGGGCAAGACTCTCAGTGACCGCATCGACAAAGTTGTATTGAATCGTATCTTCGGCATTCCGGTCTTTCTGGCGGTGATGTACCTGATGTTCATGTTCGCCATCAATATCGGCGGCGCCTTCATCGACTTTTTCGATGGTGTGGCCGGGGCTATTTTTGTCGACGGCTTTGGTCTGCTGCTCTCTGATATCGGCTTCCCAGATTGGACGGTGGTGATGCTCGCCAATGGTGTGGGAGGCGGCGTTCAGGTGGTGGCCACCTTTATCCCTATCATCACCGCTCTCTATCTTTTTCTCTCGGTGGTGGAGGATACCGGCTACATGGCCCGTGCCGCCTTTGTGATGGATCGCTTCATGCGTTCCATAGGTCTGCCGGGCAAGGCCTTCGTGCCAATGATCGTGGGCTTCGGCTGCAATGTGCCGGCGGTGCTTGCGACCCGTACTTTGGAGAGTGTTCGTGAGCGCAAACTGACGATTCTGATGAACCCTTTCATGTCCTGTGGGGCGCGACTGCCTGTTTATGCGCTCTTTGCCGCAGCATTCTTTCCCACCAATGGCCAGAACCTGGTTTTTGGACTCTACATGATCGGTATCACGGTGGCGATTCTCACCGGAATGATCATGAAGCGGACACTGCTCTCGGGTGAGAGTACCGGTTTCATGATGGAACTTCCTCCTTACCATATGCCGACGGCAAAGGGGGTCGCCCTGCGCACCTGGGATCGGGTCCGACTCTTCATCAAGGAGGCCGGGCGGGTGATTATCCTCATGGTGTTGGCGATCAATGTGCTTAACTCCATCGGTACGGACGGCTCTTTTGGTAATGAGGACTCAGAGAAATCTGTACTCAGTGCGGCCAGTAAGATGCTGACACCCCTGTTTGCACCACTGGGTATCAAAGAGGACAACTGGCCGGCGACGGTGGGTATCTTTACCGGTGTTTTGGCCAAAGAGGCGGTGGTCGGTACCCTGAACTCCATCTATACTGGGTTGGCCGCCGCAGAGAACGGAGTGACGGAGGATGCGCCATTCGACTTTTGGCAAGCGCTGATCGAGGCCGCAGCCACGGTGCCCGAGAACCTTGTGGGGGTGAAAGATCTGGTGGGTGATCCTTTGGCTCTCAATGTAGGTGATGTCAGTTCTGCAGAGGCGGCCGCAGAGGCCCAGGCGGTCGATGTCGGTGTCTTCGGCGCCATGGCAGCGCGTTTCGACGGACAGGCGGGTGCCTTCGCTTATCTGCTATTTATCCTGCTCTATTTCCCCTGTGTTGCCACAATCGGTGCGATCAAGCGGGAGGCGGGCGGCGCTTGGGCGGCCTTTGTGGCTGCCTGGACCACCGGTGTCGCATTCATGGCATCGAGTATCTTCTATCAGGCTGCAACCTACTCCCGACATCCAGAGAGCGCCATGGCATGGATCGTCGGGCTGCTGACCCTGCTGGTGATGGTCGTCATTGGATTGCGTTTCTGGTCACAACGAGAGCAGCGGGAGATGCAGGGGGTGGAGATATGATTCTTGCAGATATCAAACGTTACCTGATGGCGCGGAAACAGGCGAGCCTGGCGGATATCGCCATGCATTTCGATGCAGACCCGGATGCGGTACGCGGTATGCTCGAACACTGGATTCGCAAAGGCCAGGTTCAGAAACAGAGCGTCTATGCTTCCTGCGGTTCAAGCTGCGATAAATGCGACCCCGCGACCACCGAGGTCTACAGTTGGGGTGGTTCCGGTGATGCTGTTCAGGTTGTGCCGGTTGAGTTCAATGTGGGTTGTCCGGGGGATTAAGAAAGAAGGTTAAAGGTTAAAGGTGGCCGTGCCACAGGATAGGCTGAGCGCTGTCGCTACTGCCGTTGGTGGCTGAAGGGTTTCATCAGGCTTGACGCAAGATTCAGGCAAATCTCCGATTTTCCAGTTTTAGTATGTAGGCCCGATCAAGCGTAGCGGATCGGGCATTCAGGCCTTGGCAGAACGGTTTAGGTTGCCGGTTCCGCGACGCTTGAACCGGCCTACGATACTGCGGCAGTAACGACAGGGTTCGACCTACCAGAAGGCACGGCCACCTTTTACCTTTTACCTTTCGCCTTTAACCTTCTTCCCATCTCCTCAATCCTCTTCGCCTCCACCGGCTGACTGAAGAGAAATCCCTGTACCTCCCGGCACCCCTCTTTTAGCAGGAAGTCGCGTTGGGCCTCGGTCTCCACCCCTTCAGCGATTACGCTGAGTTGCAGACTGTTGCCGAGTGCAATGGTGGCGCGAATGATCGCCTCGTCGTTTGGGTCTTTGGTCACGTCGCGAACGAAGGATTTGTCGATCTTGAGTCTGTCCAGCGGGAAGAGCTTCAGATTGGCGAGTGATGAGTAACCTGTTCCGAAGTCGTCTATGGCGATGCTGCATCCCAGCGCGCGCAGTTTTTCCAGGCTGCTGCAGGCCTGCTCTTCTGTCTCCAGCAGGGCGCTCTCGGTGATCTCCAGTTCAAGACGTTCACCCGGTAGGCCTGTCGTTTCGAGAATCCGGCTCACCATATCGACCAGTCCAGGATTGTTGAGTTGGCGCCGGGAGAGGTTAACGCTGACGGGAAAGGGCTTTAGTCCCGCCCTGTCCCACTGGATCGCCTGGGTAGCTGCGGTTTGCAGTACCCATTCTCCGATGGGTTCGATAAGGCCGCTGACCTCTGCGATGGGGATGAATCGGTTGGGGGAGACCAGCCCCATACCGGGATGATTCCACCGTATCAGGGCTTCAACGCCGATAGATTCGCCGCTGATCAGATCGTATTGCGGCTGGTAGAGCAGAAAGAGCTGATTGAATTCTATTGCCCTGCGCAGGCTGATCTCCAAATCAAAAAACTCGAAGGCGGTTTCAGTCAACTTTTGGGTAAAAAAGCGGAAGGTGTTTCGACCTTGCTCCTTGGCGCTGTACATGGCGGAATCGGCCTGTTTGGTCAATTGGCTGATTTCATCACCGTCATCGGGAAAGATGCTGATGCCTATACTGGCGGAGATCTCCAAGTCATACCCTTTTAGCGGGAAGGCTGCGGAAAAGGTCTTCAACAGGTTTTTTGCGACCTTGGCGGCATCTTCCGCTCGATGCAGATTCTCGATGACCAAGGTGAACTCATCGCCGCCGATCCGGGCGATCATGTCCTCTTCGCGGGCTGTCTGGCGCAGTCTTTCCGCAACCTGGAAGAGGAGATCGTCGCCAACATGATGTCCCAATGTATCGTTGATGTTTTTGAAACGGTCCAGATCAAGGAAGAAGAGGGCGCCTTTGCGGTTGATTCGTTTCGAACGGTGTATCGCCTGCTCTAGCTGCTGGTGAAATAACGCCCGATTTGGCAGATGGGTCAAGGGGTCGTGGTTGGCGATGTATTCCAGCTCATCCTGGGAACGCTTGATCTCCGAGATGTCGCTTAAAACGAGGGCGTAGTGGGTTATTCTCTCACTGCTGTCTTTGACTGCGTTGATGCTGAGCCAAAGGTGGTAGATCTGGCCATTGGCGCGGCGGCTCTGTAGCTCCCCGCGCCAACTGCCCTTGGCGTCGACGATAGACCAGATGATACGAAGCTTTTCCTCGCTTGCGCCGCTTTGCAGAAAGCGCGGTCCTTGCCCAACAGCTTCAGCTTCCGAGTGACCGGTGATATGGGTGAATGCACTGTTTACGAAACTAACCTGGTGACCCCGATCGAGGATCACCATGCCTTCGGTGACGGCCTCGAATACGGTGGATGAAAGCCGCCGGCGAACCTCCGCCTGTTTCCTGTCGGTGATGTCCCTGACCAGACTGATCACCGTTTTTTCGCCATTGAGACGCAACATGGTCGGCGTCATGCGAGCCTCGAACCAGCGTCTGCCTGCCGGTACATCCAGTTCATACTCGATGATCTGCACCTCCTGGGTATCCAGCGCTTTTTGCAACAATGCCATGAAGGTGTCTGCAATCTTTGGGGGGAAGATCTCTTTGGGGTGTTTATTGATGATCTCATTCTCGGGACGGAAGAGTTTGTCGTCCCTGGCCTCTGAGAAGATCTCATGATAGATGCCCTGAGCATCCTGTAGAAAGAGCAGGTCCGGCAGCGCGTTGGCGATCGCTCCCCATCGTGCCTCGGTCGAGTCTTTGAGTTGCTTATAGAGTTCATGCATCTCATCGGAGGAGATGGTCAGGGAGCGCTCGAGGGTATAGCGATCCTGGTCCGACTGCCCATAGGCACGGTTGATGTGCGGCAGTAATTTACGCCACTGATCCAGGGTGGGTGGGGTCTCTGAAGCAGGGTCGAGGCCGGACTTTTTAAGCTGCCGGCGCAACAGGCGGTGCATTATTCATCTTCCCAGATCAGGGTCAGGGTCATGGTCTGGTTGTGCAGGTCGCAGCGTCCGCTGCTCAAAGGGGAGAGTTCGCCGTAGGAGTAGAAACCGATCTGCCTGGTCTCTCCGGGCAATCCCTCCAGGGTTGCCTCTATCTCCTCTTCGGTGCGCTCGCCGAGCACCAGTCTGCGTCCCACACAGCTGATGGCGATGCAGAGGACCGGGCCTCCGTGATAACGGCTGAGGTTGATCTCTTCGACTGCTGTGGCCGCGCCGTCGATCAGGCGGTCGAAATTGGCGCGCATGAGGCGGACGAAGCTGCCCTGTGGAATATCACCGGCGAAGGTGATCGATTGTTCGGTCTCGTCAACAGCCAGGATAGTGCGCACCTTGGGATCGTCTGTGCTCTCCTGATCTCGCATGGAGAGTGGAAACAACAATCCAGTGGCCGGCAGACCGGAGGCACGTTCTCCAAGATAACGCTTGTAGATATCAAGTGCGGGTTGCCCGTCCAGTTCGTAGAGTATGTTGTCGACTGAACGGGTGACCTCCCGTTCATGTCCCAGTAGATCCCATCCCCCTTTCGAGCCGTACCCGATGGAAATCTTGGAGCCGTACAGGCCCAATGCGCAGATCAGTTTGGTGCTGCGAAGCCCGTCATGCCAGACCCAGGTTCGCTCGAACCGGTCGTCGTCCCCAGCCAGGCCGCCGGTGACAGTGATGTGCTTCGGCAGTGCGCTATTGATTCCTTCGATCAGCTGGCTGCCGTTGACGCCGAGGCCTTCGGATAATACCAGTATGCCCTGTAGATCGTTGTCCAACAGCTCGGATGAGATTTGATGCCCCACGCGAGATGAATCACCGGTTTGTGCCAGCTCGGTGCAGGCAATCCTGAGGCGGGTCTCCCGAAAACGGAGTACCGCCACTACCAGGCAGTCGAGGGAGAGTTCATCTCCGAATATCTCTCCGGCGGATGAGCAGCCGAGTATGACGCCTTGGGTGAAGTGCCCCTCCAGCCACGATACGGCGTCTTCGATAAGCGAATAATCGGGTGCCCCGAAAAATAGCACGAGGGTATTCGGGGAGTCGAGATTGTGGTCAGGTTCCCTGTCCCAGCCGTTGCCGGGAGTGAAACGGTAGGTTTCAAGTTCCATGGTGCAAGCCCAGATTAGACATAGATTATTGAACAAGGGTACAACTTTTATCGGCTCAAATCGCCGAAACATTAGGGCTTTCGTTCTTGTGCCGGATTCGTGTCGGTGATCAAGGTGTACCCGGAAAGATTATGGGCTATTTTTTTAGTTTTATCACCAGTGTGCTGATACGGTTCTCTTTGGCCAGTTTGAGTGCTCCATTAAGCCGCTGATGGCTGCTGTAGGGGCCGCTGCGAACCCGGTGGTAGGTGTCCCGGTTATTGATGCTGACCTTTTGGATCTCCGCTTCGATGCCTATCAGGGCGAGCCTCGCCTTCATGCGGTCGGCGTCTGCATGTTTACGGAACGAGCCCATCTGCAGGATGTAGGAGACTCCCTGTATCGCAGTCGGCTTCTTGTCGGGTTGGGCCGGAGTGACGGGTTTTGCAGGCGCCTCGCTTTCGATGATCTCATCCTCCGGGATCACCACTTCCATTTCCGGCAGGATGGTATAGAAATCAAAGCGTGGTTTAGGCACCTCTTGCTGTTCCGGTTCGGTCTGCCTGGGTTGCGTTGCCGTGGGTTTTGGCGGCGTAATCCCGGGGATGTGTCCCTCTGCCAGATCCTGGCCCAGCTTCAGCCATACCAGTCCCATGATAAATGCCCCGACGATGAATCCGGAAAAAAACCAGAGGCTACAGTTGCCACTCTGTTTTTTGTTTTTGCGTTTTGGGGCGGCACGCCGCTTGTAGTCGACCATGGGTTACATGCTCTCCGGGGCGGAGATACCGAGCAGCTGCAGGCCATTGCGTAATACCTGACGGGTGGCCAGGATCAGTTTCATGCGGGCGTCACGCAGGGCAGCATCATCAATCAGGAATTTGTGTGCGTTGTAGTAGGTGTGAAAATCGTTGGCAAGATCGCGTACATAGTGAGTGAGTTGATGGGGTTCCTCGTGGGTGGCAGCGGTTTCCACCACTTCAGGGTACTTGGCGAGGGTGACCAGCAGTGCCTGTTCGTGGGTCTCGGTGAGACGCTCCAGGTTCTCCGTGCCGCTGCTGGGCTGAACGTCGATCCCCTTGTCTGCGGCCTGACGTAATACGCTGCAGATGCGCGCGTGGGCATACTGCACATAGTAGACCGGGTTGTCGCTGGACTGGGATTTTGCCAGATCCAGGTCGAAGTCGAGATGCTGTTCACACTTGCGCATCACGTAGAAAAAGCGTGCGGCATCGGCCCCAACCTCTTTGCGCAATTCGCGCAGGGTGACGAAGGAGCCTGAGCGGGTCGACATAGGCACCTTCTTGCCGCTCCGGAAGAGGATGGCGAACTGCACCAACAGCACGTCGAGCTTGCTGTCGTCATCGCCCAAAGCTTTCAGCGCGGCACGCACACGGGGCACATAACCGTGATGGTCCGCGCCCCAGATATCGATTACCCGGTCGAAGCCGCGCTCCAGCTTGTCCATGTGATAGGCGATGTCGGAGGCAAAATAGGTAGTCTGGCCGTTGTCACGCACTACCACCCGGTCCTTCTCGTCGCCGAAGGCGGTGGAGCGAAACCAGAGGGCACCGCCATCTTCGTAGACGTGGTCCGACTTGCGCAGGCGCTCGATCATCTTGTTGACCTCGCCGCTCTCCATCAGGGTGCGTTCCGAGTACCACTCCTCAAAGTCGACGCCGAACAGGGAGAGGTCGTCGCGGATATCGTCGAGGATAGTGTTGAGGCCAAGTTCAAAGACGAAACGGTAACGGTTGTCACCGAGCAGTTCTTTGGCGCGTTGGATCAGTGCGTCGATGTGTTTTTCCTTGTCGCCGCCCGCTGGTTCGTCAGCTGGGATGTTGTCGAAGAGCTCCTCCGTGCTGTGGCGGTAATTGCCGCCGTGATCCCGGTGCAGGGTGGCGGCGATGTCCCAGACATAGTCGCCCTTGTAGCCGTTGGCCGGGAAGGTCAGCGTTTCGTCGCACAGCTCCAGATAGCGCAGCCAGACTGAGGTGCCGAGGATGTCCATCTGCCGTCCGGCATCATTGACGTAATACTCGCGATGCACCTCGTAGCCCACCGCTTCAAGCAGGTCGGCCACGGCGGAGCCGTAAGCCGCGCCACGTCCATGTCCCACGTGAAGCGGGCCGGTGGGGTTGGCGGAGACGAACTCCACCTGCACCCGTTTGCCTGTGCCTAAATTGCTGCGGCCGAATGCGGAACCCTGTTCCATGATCGTAGGTATCAGCTGATGATAGGCCGCGGGTGCCAGATAGAAGTTGATGAAGCCGGGGCCGGCGATCTCTGTGCGTTCCACCTGACCGGAATCCGGCAGTGCGGCAACCAGTTTCTCCGCTAGATCCCGGGGATTGCATCGCGCGATCTTTGCCAACACCATCGCCACATTGGTGGCAAAGTCACCGTGCTTGCTGTCGCGGGTACGGTCGATATTGGGAACGGGGATAGCGTCGGCGGGGATAACGCCTTCATCGGCAAGGCGCTCAAGCGCCCCGGTAACCAGAGCCTGGATCTGAGTCTTCATCTTTTTTGTTCGGTTTTGGACTGCGGAAAACGGGTAAGAATAGCAGGAATGGGGGAATCAGTCTGCGCCGGTGCGGGCCTATGGGGTTCGGTATTATATTTAAATTGCGCGCCGGTTCCGCTGCGCTTGAACCGGCCTACATGTGCGGGAATCGCTTCGTAGGCCCGATCAAGCGTAGCGGATCGGGCGATTCGAAGGTTATGTCTGCAAAAAATGATTGATAGCTGCGATAAGCGGTGCTTCAGCCGCTTCCAGGCCGCAAGGCCGTTCAGGCTCATCTTCAGGCCAGTCGGCCAGTAGCGCATCCAGTGCGCTGAGGGGCGACCAGCTACACTTTTTCAGCTGGATCAGGTCATTGCGTAACAACTCTTCGTCTGCCGCCGCAAGGTTCCCCTGAAAGGTGAATTGCAGGATCTTATCGGCATCCTGCAACCAATCCCGTAGCTTCAGCCAGTTTTCACGCTTTTGCCGTGCCAGCAACCGGCCTTTTTTATCAAACAACCTCAACTCGGTGGGCAAGGGTTCACCCTTCCGCTCTCCCCGCCGCTTGGCAATGGCAGGCTCTCCTGCCTGCTCATCGAACCAATCCCGGGCGGCGTAGCGCAGGCCGAACTGAGAGAGGGCGACAGCCAAGCTTTCCAGTGCAGAATCGTTAGTCTTCGAAATTATTATTCCAGTCAATGACTTGAGTCGTTGACGCAGCTCATAACTCAGGCGAGCATCTTTTGAAAGTAGTTCCGACCGCGACCGCGACCGCGACAGCGACAGCGACAGCGACAGCGACAGCGACAGCGACAGCGACAGCGACAGCGACAGCGACCGCGACAGCGACCGCGACAGCGACAGCGACAGCGACCGCGACCGCGACAGCGACAGCGACAGCGACAGCGACCGCGACCGCGACCGCGACAGCGACCGCGACCGCGATCGCGACCAGTCGTCGAATGCTCTACCCGAAGCCATGGCCTCAACCATTAACTGCGCCTGATAAAGTAGCAGGCTGAGGCGAGTGCGGGGCGGCAGCTGTTCGGCAGCGTAGATGGCGAGCAGGACAGGTGCTTGTGAGAACAGATCCAAGTAGCCTAACTCAGGCTCGATGGCTTCACCCTGTAGCAGCCAGAGGTCGGGCGGTATGCGTTCGGCGACCGCAAACCAGAGTGTTCCCTGGTCGGGTACCAGTGCATCAAGGGAGAGTGCGATGTTGGTGACCGAGATCAAGTACCCCTCATGGCTTTTTTCTTGCCTGCGAGTTGAGAATATTGTCTTTTTCGGGTCGCGTTGGTTCAGCCAACCGGCTATGGCCTCGAGTAGTTCAGGCTCATCCACTGGTCTGAGTTCCCGTGTTTCTGCGCTGGGTTTTAGCCAGCCGCTCTGGAAAATGAGGGTGAGCAAGCTGTAGGCGTGGGCCTCTGTAGCGTTTTGAGAAACATCCCAGCTCTTATCGTCTAGCGGCTTGGTCCAGCGTTGGCCGCCAAGCGTTTCCAGTTGCTTTTGGGCAGTGACGTTGAACCCTTTAACGGGTCGGCAGAGATGCTGCCAGAGTTTTTTATCGTCTTTTGTTTGCAGGAGTTCCATGAACCATTTTTTCCCGACTTCGGCCAGTTCTGGGTGTTGCTTGAGTGTTTCGGCCAATCCAAGCTCCGGGTGGAGTAGGGCCAGTCCAAAGGCGTAACCGAGCCAGGCTTCGCGGTTTTGGCGCCAGGGTAGTTCGTCCCCGATGAATGCCTTGTAGAAGAACCTGGCGTCTGTGGTGCGGGTGGGATCGAGCCAGGAGAAGAGTTCAAGATGGCCCCGTTTCTGGGTCTGTTCAGCATAGAGCACCATCAACAGCAGGGCGACTTCGTCCCAGCCGGGTTGGCCGAGATTGGCAAATAGCTCCATTCCCAACAGGTCCATAAACCCCGAGATGCCTGCGGCCCCTGCTAGGCCCAGGAGGTGTTCCGCGCAGAGGAATTCCTGGAAACTGAGGTGGGCGAACTGGATCTTTCCCTCGGCGGGTTCAACCAGCAGTCCCGCCGGATGCAGATAGTAGCCGAGCAGCAGTCCGGCTTGTTTGGGTTTGATGGAAATAAAATCGTCAGTGCCGAGTAGCTGCTCGAGGGTCCCCTCCATTTCTTCTCTTGACCAGACGATGCGGCGGTCATCCACCTCTTCACCTTCGTGTTCATCCGAGCGCTGTTGGCTATGCCAGGCAAGATGCCCCAACGCGAGCCGCAGTTCGTCTTCCGGCCAGTGGGGCATGGGTTCGCCGGAGAGGGTGTAACGTCGTCTTCGGTTGTTCTCCTGGCGTACCAGGTAGAGTTCGATGATGGCGCCGTAGAGATCGGCGCGGCCCTCGGGCATGCGGGTGCGGGAGACATGCACCGAGGACATCATGGTCAGAAAGATGGGGCGGCGGGCGAGGGTGCGCAGATAGGGGCGTTTCTCCAGGGCCTGCTGAAAACGTGCCAGCCCCTCCTCCATCTGGCGCTTCCACTCGTTGCGCAGTTGATACCAGGTCTCGATGAACTGGAGGATCTGGGGTCCGGCGAAGGGCTGCAGATAGCGCAATTGTAACTGTTTTTCCGCAAACTGCCGTTCCGTCTTTCCATCCATCTCCTGGGACAATAACAAGGCCTTGCCCATGGAATCGATAACTTCACCTTTCCAAAGGCCATGTACTAAACCGCCGAGAAGAAAGGCGAGGGTTGAGACTGTTGTGATCTGTTCTGCAGTCTTGGTCTCTAGATCGGTGGCAAGCGCGGGAAACCTGCTGAAATCGAGTCCCTGAAAGCCGTTTGGGCGTCCTGTGACGATTACCCGGTGACCCCGGCGCACGGCTTCAGCGGCAAATAACAGCACCTTCTCTCTCAATGAATTGCTGCCGAGTTCATCGAGTCCGTCAAAGAGATAGAGCAAAGGGATTTTGTCGCCATCGGGGGCGATGCTCTGTTGCAGTCGCAGCTTGTCCAATGGGTGATCTTTGTGGGTGGCTTCATCCGCCTCCCTCTCAAGCCAAGCCGCTACCAGTTGATCGAGGGTCTCAACGGCCTCAATTTCGGGAAGTTCTCTCAGGATAAGTGGGATCGGCAGGATGCCTTGATTGCCCACCAGTCTCTCCCGCAGTTGACTGCGTCCCTGGCCGCAGAGCTCTATGATCAGCGCCTTGATTAGGGTGGTTTTACCGCTGCCGGGGCGGCCGGAGAGTGCAAGAAAGGGGTGTTCAACAATACAATTCCAGGCATTCTGGCCGATGGCATCCTCTTCATTCAGTGGCGTCTCCTGGTCCATCTTCTCATCGTCCGTATCCTCCTCCGAAAGATAGATGGGAACAAAGATGTCTCTCAGACTGACAGGTGGAGGATCGTCCTCGAACTCAAAGATGTCGAGCGCATCGTAGCGGCGCAGCAGCCAGCGGGTATAGTCGCCCCGTGCGCCGATCCTGGCGTTATTTTCCATGACATCGTTCGATTGGCTCATGATGCTGATTCAGGGTCAGGCAGTGATAGGAAGTGGCTGTCGAGAATATCGTCTTTGGTGAAGACAGTTTCAAACAGGGCTTTGAAGGTCTCGTCGGAGCGTTTTCGATCCAGCCTGTCGATAAAGAGATTTACCGCCTGCTCGAGTTCCATGTTCCGGTGCCTGGATTCAAGACTTGATGGGGTTCCACGTAATGTGGATTCAACAGTGTCTTGCAATACATGCGCGAAGGCGCGGGAGAACATCTCCTGGGCCAGGCGTTGATCCTGAAGTTTCAGACCTTCCATCTCGAGCGGTTCAGTTTCTGATGCGCCCGTGATGGTGCGGTGCAGTAGTTTCAGCGTTTGTGGTTGGCGTTCCAGCAGACGCCATACCGGACGATGGCTGAGCCGGAGATATTGGAAAAGAATCAACTTGCGTAATAGTAGAGTGTTGCTACCCTGCCAGCCATGTCCAAGTCCCAGTTCCCATGCTGCGCAGAGGCTGTTGGTAAAGTTTTTGAGCTTGCGGGGATTGGGTTCAAGCAGATTTGTAATGTCGTTCGTGCATTGGACTGCCGTTCCGTCGCTAATATCGTGCAGTGCGAGTTGTTTGGCAATCTCGGTCTTGACTGATGTTTGATTGGGTTGCGGGATTGCCAGCGTGGCCTGAAAGAGCTTGTCGAGATAGTCCCTGTTATCGTCTTCGGAGCGGTCTTGCCAGTGCCGGGAGAGTGTACCGAGCAGGGCGGTATCATCCAGTCCGAGTACAAAGACACAGCGGCGGCTGCCGAGATATAGTTTGATGCTCTCCAGCAGTGTGACGGCGACTGACTCTTCGCAGCGGTCGAGATCATCAATGAAGATGATGAGCCGGGCGCCGGTTTCCAGTTCAGAGGGATTATCTTTACCGGCGATAGTGGTGAGTATGTTTTCCACTGCATCCTGAAACAGTAGATGGAATCGTTGGCCGTCACTCAATTCTGTAAGATTTGGCGCTGCCTCGTTCCAGGTTTTGTGAACGGAATCAGAAGCGCCGCGAGCGACATTGACATTGCGCCCGATAAAGAGGGTTGCGGCGGCATCCAGAACCAGTTCGATGAGCTTGAGTCCTGCCAATCCACCGCGGCGGTTGAGTTTATTTGCTTTCTCTTTGAGTTTGATCCATGTGCTGAATTGGGTTCTGATTTCCAGTAGCAAGGGGATCAGGGGGTTTTGTTCATTCTGATGCTGCCAAGGTGAGAACCATATCGACAGGCACTCGCCTGCCGTTGACTTCAGATCGTCGTCCCAATCAAGTTTGCGTTTTCTTTGTGTATTATCGAAAGCGAGGGCTTTCCAGTGTGCCGTTTCTCTTTCAGAGATGGTTTTTTCAAATGCGAGTCCCTGTTGCAGGGAGTTTCCTTTAAGGGTGGCGAAAGCTGTGCGCATGACGCTGGTTTTGCCACTGCCCCATTTGCCGGTTATGCCGAGGGTGAAGGGTGGGTCTGTATCCAGTGCCATGTGAGCGAGGATATCTCCCGTACCCCCCAAGCCGAAGCTGTCGTCGAGATTCCACTGGTCGTTTTTGTAGCGTCCCATTGCTGCCATGAAGTATCTCCATGTTTAGATAGGGATAAGATACTTGAGTGCTGGGGATTTCGGTAGGGGTTTTCTTTCAGCGGGTTTGCCGGTTCCGCTGCGCTTGAACCGGCCTACATGAGCGGGTATCGCTTCGTAGGCCCGATCAAGCGTAGCGGATCGGGCAAGGACGTTCGATTAAACTAAGGGGTTTCAAATGCCCCCATATCCGGTGCTGTACCGTTGTATTTCAAGGCCACGCCCTGACCTGCATTCCAGCTCAATGCACGATCGAGGGTGATGGTGTGGTTGGCATAGTTGATCTCGACGATACGGGCGGTCTCGTTACTGCCCTGCAGCTGGATCTCATCCCCGGCCTCACCGGCGATCCCGAAACCGTCGTAGAAGTAACCGGCATCATCGACCACCAGGGTGGTGCCGCTGCCGCTGCCCACGGAGGTGGTGAGGAAACGTCCGGCATCGATCATCGGGCTGGTGGGTTCGAGGGTGAAGTCACGGTTGACCTCATCCACGAACTGCGGGTCCTGCTCCAGGTTGTTTACGTAGAAAGCCGGTTTTGTGTTCTGCGCATCGACCAGTGAGATGCCGGTGCTGCCCCAATGTCCAATCACATTATCTCCCACGTTGCCGGAGAAGAAGTTGTTGGTGTCGAACTGATAACCCGACATGTCGTTACGGTAGACGTGCTGGTAGGGAACGTTAGGCGCTTCGCAGTCCGTATTCCTGTTGAGGATGTTGTTGGCGAAGAGGTTGTCCTCAAAGCCCCCCACTGAAGAGTCCATCGTAGTGATGCCGCCACAGAGATTTTTGTGGAAAACGTTGTTGTAGACCCGGTTGTGGGTGTTGAAGCGGGCCTCCGGGCTGTAGTTCTGCATGCCGAGGCCGGAATTGTTCGCATAAAAGACATTCTGGCGAATGATGCCGTTTTGACCGGCATATTGGATACCGTTGCCGCCGGAGGTGCTGTAATACGAGCTGGTTTTGGCAAAGGTATTGCCTTCCACCAGATTGTACTTGGTGGCATCGTGAATGGTGAACTCGTGATCAAAACCCACATTGTCGCAGTCGTAGATCTCGCCGATCTTCTGGATTTCGTTATAGAAATAGTTATCGCGGATCACGTTGAAGTTGCCGCACTTGATCACCCAGAGCGTATGGCTTGCGCGCACAAAGGTATTGCCCTCCACCAGGTTGTGATCCGATTTGATCAGAGCAAGGTTATCCTGGGTGGAGTCCTCGATGGTGTTGTTGAGCACCTTGTTATGGGTCGCCTCCTGAAAGAACAGGCCAGTCTTGGCGCTGGTGCTGCCGTGGCTCGCCCGTAGGAAGCTGTTGTACTGCAGGATGTTGTAATGGGCGTTGAGGGCGTACATCCAGCGATAGACATCGTGAACCCGTAATCCCTGCAGAATAAGGTATTGGCGATTGGAGATGTCGATGGCCGGACTGAGATTGGTGCCGGTGATCGTTGCCTGCTCCGATTCATAGTTGCGATAGGTGATGTAGTTGTCGGGCGTGCCGGAGTTCTGCGGAATCAGCGCCTCATTGTAGTCGCCCTCGCGAATCAAAACGGTTTCACCGGCGACAGCCGCTGCGGCGGCCCCGCTCAGACTGCGAAAGGCCGTGTCGGTACCTGCACCGCAGGCGCGGCTGCCAGCATCATAGTCATTGCAACTCGACGCGCCGATGAGTGGGTCGACATAGAGGTTGTTACCCCCGCCTGGTGCGGGTGCGGTGACAGTGATCTGGAAGGCGTTCAGTGTTGCGCTCTCAGTACCGTCGGAGACAGAGATGCCGATATTGCTATAGCTGCCTGCCGTGCCTGTGCCAGGTGTGCCGGAGAGCTGTCCGCTGGCAGTGTTGAAGCTGGCCCAGGCCGGCTTGTTAACGATACTGAAGGTCAGGTTATCGCCGTCCGGATCAGAGGCGCTGGGAGTGAAGCTGTAGGCTGTGCCCTCTGTGGCATTGCCGGCCGGTGAGCCGGAGATGCTCGGTGCGCTGTTGGTAGTGCTGGTGACAGTGAGGGTGAAACTGGTCAGTGAGGCGCTATCCGTGCCGTCGGTTACGCTGATGATGATGTTGCCATAACTGCCGGCCGTGCCAGCGCCAGGCGTGCCGGAGAGCTGTCCGGTGGCGGTGTCAAAACTGGCCCAAACCGGCTTGTTGGTGATGCTGAAGACCAGGTTGTCGCCATCCGGGTCGGAGGCGCTGGGAGTGAAGCTGTAGGCTGAACCCTCGGCGACGCTGCCCGCCGGCGAGCCGCTGATGACCGGTGCCTGGTTTGTGTTGCTGACGGTGATGGAAAAAACGGCCAGTGAAGCACTTTCCGTGCCGTCGGTCACGCTGATAAGGATATCGCCCCAGAGTCCGGCATCATTGTAGCCAGGGTTGCCGAACAGTTGACCGGTGGTGGGGTCGAAGCCGGCCCAGTTCGGTTTGTTGGTGATGCTGAAACTCAGTGCGTCACCGTCCGCATCGAATGCGCTCGGGGTAAACGTATAAGTTGCTTTTTCGGCAACACCTGAGGCCGGTGTGCCGGTGATGGTTGGTGCGCTGTTGGTATTGCTGTTACTGCTGACGATGATAGTGAAACCCGCCAGTGAGGCGCTCTCTGCGCCGTCGGTTACGCTGATGAGGATATTGCCATAGCTGCCTGCCGTGCCGGACAGATTACCAGTCGCAGTGTTGAAACTGGCCCAAGATGGCGGGTTGCTGATGCTGAAGACCAGTACGTCGCCATCCGCATCGGATGCGATGGGGGTAAAGCTGTAGGTCGAGCCTTCAGCAACATTACCGGCAGGTGATCCGGAGATCGCTGGTGCCTGGTTGGTAGTGCCGCCTCCATCATTGATTGCCTGCAGTCCATTCTGGATGGCGGTGTCGAGGCGGGTAGTGCTGTCCGCAGGTAGCCCATTGCGAACGGTGGTGACGTCACTGCCGGCAGTGAGGGCAGCAAGATCGCTGTCGATGTCGTCGAGTACTGCTGTAGGATCGAAATTGCCTGCTGTTGCCAGCGCAAGGCGGGTCTGCTGTATCAGGTCGCCGGTGATCAATACCTGATCAGTACCTGCCTGGGAGCCGGGCATAATGACCGCGATGGCGTCGTCCATGAACTGGATGACGTCCAGTCCGTTGACTTGAAGGTTGTTAAGCATAGTCTCCAGCAGTACCGCGCCGGAGATGATTTGGGCCATGTCTGCGATCTGAGGTTGGCCATTGCTGCCATCCAGTTGGCCGTCGACAAGATCATCCGCCAGAAGCTCAATCAACTGATCGATATCGAGAATTGTGCCTGCATCGAGGATGGCATCGCGGGTGCGGCGCAGCCACTCCCCCATCGCTTCCGATGATTTGATGATCTGGGCGACATTGATCTCCCCAATCTCGGTGTGCAGCGGGTCGCTGATCTGCTGTATGTCCAGACCGAAGGCGAATCGATTGAGGATGGTGTTCTGTGCAGTTTGCATGTTGGCGGTGCTGAGTCCACCAGGTAGTTTTTTCGCCAACGCCACGATCAGGCTGGAGTGGGGCGTCATATTTGCCCTGGTTTCTCCCGGTGCCAGGATGGTGCTGCGAAGATTGAACTCGGGTGCGCTTCCGGTCACCAGGTCGGTGCCACCGGTCGCTTCGACTGTGAGGGGGTAATCCTCTGGCTGAACTTCGACAGAGAAGTTGTAATCTGCCTGGGCGTCGGAGCTGGTGGTTGCGAGTATCTGGCCGGCAGCATTGCGCAGGGTGACCTGAGCGTTGACTACCGGGCCGTCGCCCACGCTGCCGACAAAAGTGGTTTTGCTGGCGGTTTGATCTGTTCCTTCGTCGGTAGCGCCACCCCCACAGGCTGCAAGCAGGAGAACTAGTAGCGTGGTGAAGAAGGTTTTAGAAAACGTATTGTTTAACATGACTGCACATCTTTTTTAAATAACTGGGTTGATGTCCATATTTAACGCCAGATCCGCCGGAAAATTTAGGGAGCAGCCTCCAGAAACAATGAAGGAAAGCCTCCCAGTTGTGCAAAGTACGACCTTTTTCACATTTGGTCTGTGCGCCAGTTGGTCTTTTGCGGGAGTTGCCTGGCGGCAACCCTTAATCCTGGTCTGGTTTCATAGATTCCTTCAGATTGTCATCGTGGTGTAACAAATCCCCGCTTTAATTGGGTTCAGACTCATTTTCTGGAACCTGAAATGGTTGCCCCAAAGATATTAGCTGTTGATGACGAACCCGCAGTGCTGGAGATGCTTCGCTTCGTTCTGGAGCAGGAGGGGTTTTATGCCGTGGTGGCGGAGGATGCTACCGGCGCGATAAGACAGATACGGCATTCGCGACCGGATCTGATCCTGCTTGACTGGATGCTGCCGGGCATGAGCGGTATCGATTTGGCCTCCCGCTTGAAGTCGGATCAAAAGACCGCATCGATCCCGATCATTATGCTCACCGCCAAAGGTGAGGACGATGATAAGGTCAAGGGCCTTGATAGTGGTGTTGAAGACTATGTAACCAAACCCTTCTCTGCCCGCGAGCTAATGGCGCGGACCCGATCCGTGCTGCGGCGCATCTCCCCGCAATTTAATGAGGAGAAGGTTGAGTGTAGTGAACTCTGTCTCGATCCGGTAAGTCATCGTGTGTCAGTGCGGGGTAAAACAGTTGAACTGGGGCCCACGGAGTTTCGTTTGCTGCATTTCTTCATGATACATCGAGAGCGGGTCTACTCCCGCTCACAGCTGCTCGACCGGGTTTGGGGCACCAATGTTTACATCGAAGAGCGCACAGTCGATGTGCATATCCGCCGCCTGCGCAAGGCATTGGAGCCTTTTTCGTTGGAAATGATGGTACAGACGGTGCGTGGTGTCGGTTACCGTTTTTCTCCTCAGTCCTGATATGGCGCTGTCCCGTTCATTTGGGCTTTAGCGTTTCCGGATAAACCCGACAGATTCCTAGAACATCTCCTGTGGATCGACATCCACCGACCAGCGCACCTTGCGTGCGTTGGGCAGTCTCTCCAGTTGGGCGATCCACAGCCTGAGCCACTGCTGCAGGTTGCCGCGGTCGTTGGCCTGGATCAGCAGATGGGCACGTACTTTGCCCGCTCGGCGCTCCATGGGCGCAGGAACGGGTCCCCAGAAACTCAGTTTGTCAGCCCCCGGAATCTGTTGCCCGGCAGTTGCCGCCATTTGCAGAAAATCGTTCGGATCGGTCTTTTCTGTCGCTTCCGCACGTAGCAGCACCTGGTAGCTGAAGGGAGGTAGTTCTGCCAAGAGCCGTTCTGCAAGTGCCTCTTGTGCAAAGGCCCCGTAGCCGCGGTTGATCAGGGTGTGCAGTAGTGGATGGTCAGGATGGCGGGTCTGGATCAGCACCCGTCCTGGTTTGTCCGCCCGGCCGGCGCGGCCCGCCACCTGCATGAGTAGTTGCGCCATGCGTTCCGAGGCGCGGTAGTCGGTGCCGAAGAGTCCCTGGTCGATATCGATAATGCCGACTAATGTGACGTCAGGAAAGTGGTGACCCTTGGCCAGCATCTGGGTGCCGATGAGCAGTGGGAAATGGCCCGCACGAATCCCTTTCAGCAATTGTTCAAGGCTGCCCTTGCGCCGGGTGGAGTCCCGGTCGATGCGGGCGATGGGCGTATCGGGAAAGTGCTGCTGCAATGATGTTTCGAGTCGCTCGGTGCCTTGTCCCAACGGGCGCAGTTCAGGGCTGCCGCATTCCGGGCATTGGGTTGGCTGGCGTCGTTGAAAGCCACAGTGGTGACACCAGAGCAGTTTGCCGTTGAGGTGCAGTGTCATGCGTGCATCGCAGCGGGGGCAGTCGGAGAGCCAGCCGCAGGCGTGGCAGGTGATGACCGGGGCAAATCCACGTCGGTTGAGAAAGAGCATCGCCTGCTCTCCGCGTTGCAGGGTTTTGCCGATGTTTTTCAGCAGTGCAGGGGAGAGTCCGCCATCGAGCCTGATATTACGAATATCCAGCAGATCCATCTTCGGAAGGCGGGCTCCCCCCACCCGCTCCGGCAGCGCGATGTGCCGGTAACGCTGCAGCGCCACATTGCGCAGACTTTCAAGGGAAGGTGTCGCAGAGCCAAGCAGCACCGGACACCCTGCGCGACTGGCCCGCACCACCGCGAGATCCCGGGCGGAGTAACGAAACCCCTCCTGCTGCTTGAAGGAGATATCGTGCTCTTCGTCGACGATGATCAGTCCTAATTCCGGCATGGGGGTAAATACTGCGGAGCGGGTGCCCACCAACACCCTGGCCGTCCCATCGCGAACTGAGAGCCAGTTGCGTTCGCGTTCTCCATCTGCAAGGCCCGAATGGAGTAGTGAAACGTTGCCACCGAGTCGCCGTTCGAAGCGACGGATCAGCTGTGGGGTGAGGCCGATCTCCGGTACCAGCACAAGGGCCTGCTCGCCCCGCTGCAGGGCCATCTCGATGAGCGAGAGATAGACTTCTGTTTTGCCGCTACCAGTAACGCCTTCCAGCAAAAAGGGGGCAAAACCGCCGAAGTGGGAAACGACCTCTCCGGCCACCGTTTTCTGTGTCTCTGTCAGGGTGAGGCTGGTGGGTGTGACGGTGTCCAGTTGATCAGCAGTTCGGGTCTCAAGCAAAACGGGTTCGATCCAGCCCTTTTGCCGCAAGGTTCGCAGCACGGCACTGCAGTCACCGCACTGTTGTACCAGGTGGCTTGTAGTGAGTCCTTCTCTTGTGACCGACAGGGCCTGCATGAGGCTCCGCTGTCTCGGGGCGCGCTTCAGGCTGGTGGGTTCAACGGCCCGCCCCGCCTGAGTCTGCCGCCATCCTTTGCTGCCGCTGCCGGTGGGTAGCGCACATTTGCGCAGTTTGACCGGCAGGGCGTGGAATAATACGTCCCCAAGAGGGTGCTGATAGTAGTCTGCGCTCCAGTGCAGCAGGGAGATGTCCCCTGCGCGGAGCAGGGCTTCCTGGTCGATGACCGTCTCAATCTCTTTCAGACGATCGCTAGCAACTTCACTGTGGGAGGGAGTGTCCCAGAGTATGCCGCAACGGCTGCCGCGGCCAAAAGGCACTTTGAGACGAATGCCGGGAGTGAGATCTGTCGCAATCTCCACTGTTGGAAGGTAATCGAACAAGGTGCGCAGGGGTCCCGGCAGGGCGACACGAAGAAAGCGGTGACTCGTCATGCCGGGACTCTAACACTAGGTGGCTGTCGGGTTTAACCGTTTACTGCGAAAATTACCGGGGATGAACCAAATCAGTTTTTTGAACGAGATGAAAAACTGTGTCTCTGTCAGAAAAATCACTGACTTAGCGGTGAACTTTAGGGGTTGCGAGGTTTTTCCACAGAACCTGTGGATAACTCTGTGGGGGAATTTCGGGTGTTTGCTTCCAGGCCTTGAAAATAGTGGGGATTTGTTAATCTGTGCAATATTTACACTATTTTGTAAATCACAAGTAAAACAACGGCTTACACAATATTATCTGTTTCTTATTTGCAAAGTGTGTCGAGTGGGAGGAAATTTCTGTAGAGAAACAGTCAGTTGTGAATAAGCAAGGCTATTTGACAGTGCGGGATGGTTATTTTGGCAGGTTGTCAACCCTTTTCTGGCTGAAACGTTAGAGGGTATAGGGATAGGGCATCTGCGGCTTCTGGTGGCGGTTTCCACGTCCGTGCATAATCACAGTGTGAAGTGAGCGTGGGGAGGCCGGAGTGGGGAGTCTGCTTTGAGGCAGGACCGAACGGAACAGAATCAACAGGCGTTGGATACATTTCTTGCCGGAGTCGAGCGACGGGCTTTCCTCATGGCGCGGACTGCAACCGGACAGTCTGAGGAGGCGTTGGACCTGGTGCAGGATGCCATGCTTGCCTTTGTCCGTGGCTATGGAAAACGGCCGGAAGAGGAGTGGGGGGCGCTGTTTCACCGTGTGATGCAGAATCGCATCCGCGACTGGTATCGCCGTCATAAAGTCCGCAGCCGCTGGCGGGTCTGGTTTGGCGGCGAAGCGGCGGATGATCGGCGGGAAGACCCGATCCAGACTGCACCGGATCCGGCGATGCCGGATCCAGCCCGTACACTGGAAAGCAGCGATGTAGGGGATGCCTTGATAGAGGCGGTTGAAGCCCTGCCGCTACGTCAGCAGCAGGCATTTATTCTGCGCACCCTTGAGGGTCTTGATGTGGCGCAGACTGCGGCAGCGATGGGTTGTTCCGCAGGCAGTGTCAAGACCCATCTTTCCCGCGCCATGCAGGCGTTACGAAAAAAACTGAAAGATCATTGGCCATGAACAGAGAGCAGGACAAGGCATTTTCAGACTGGGCGAAATCCCAGCTCGATGAGCAGATGGAGACGCTCTCCCGTCTGCGGCAGATACGTGCCAATGCGGTGCAGGAGGCCCAGCTGCAGAGACGCACGCTGTGGAGTCGGGGTTTGGCCTTTGCCGGTGTGGATGGCGGGGTCAATGGCATCTCTTGGGTGCCCGCTGGCGGCTTGGCGATGGTGGCGATGATTTTGGTCGTTTCTGTGTGGTTCATGCAGCGGTCGGTTGATGGAATCTCTCCGGATCTTCTGCCCGTCATGGAGATCATTGCCGCGGAGGATGAGATCGAACTCTACGAGAATCTGGATTTCTATCGTTGGCTGGAGGCGGGTGCAACGGATGGTTCTGCATGAATTCGTCGAAAAGGCGCATGCCGATGGCACTTATCTGCTTTGGAATCCTGACACAGAGTGCCGTGGCGGAAGAGGCGTTGTCCATGGAGATGTTGGAGTACCTGGCTGCATGGGGGGAGCAGGAAGACGGCGAATTGATGGATCCGGTGGAGTTGCTGGAATCATCGCCAGAGCTGGAGATGTTTATGCCGGAGGACGAACAGCCGCTGGGGGGGAACGAAGATGAAGGGACGCTTTAGTCTCGTGGTGTTGTTTTGCTGCCTCTCTCTGCTGGCTGGGCCGCTGCTGGCTGAAGGTGTAGCGTGGGAAGATCTGTCGCCTAAAGAACAGAGGCTGCTGAAAGCGGTGGAGCCGAATTGGGATGCGCTGCCGGAAGAGAAACAGAATCTGTTGCGCAAAGGCGCTAACCGCTGGCACAAGATGACGCCTGAACAGAAGGCGAAGGCGAGGAAAAACCTGGCACGCTGGAAATTGTTGTCCGAGGGAGAGAAGCAGCAGCTGACCAACAAGTATGAGTTGTTCCGAAAGCTGAGTCCGGAACAGAAAAATAAGCTGCGCAAACGCCGGGAGTGGTTCAAAAACCTGCCGCAGGAAAAGAAACGTAAGTTGCGGCAGCGATGGCAAAAGCTGAAACATGACCCGCAAGCGGAACAGAAGATCAAACGCTGGCTGGATCGGCAGCCCTGATGCCCAACTGGCAGTCCATCGTTGATCATATCGGCGAGGCCATCGGTGAGCCTTTCAGTCCGGCCACCCCACGTTCCGTTGGCGGAGGATGTATCAACTCCGCAGTTAAACTCCAGGATGCCGAACGTACGGTTTTCGTGAAGTTCAATCGTGCGGCACTGCTCGACATGTTCGAGGCCGAGTCGGCAGGGCTGGATGAGATGGCGGCCACCGGCACCATTCGCATTCCACAACCCTACTGTTCCGGTGTGGTCGATGGTCAGGCCTATCTTGCCATGGAGTATCTGGAGCTGGGGCGCAGTGGTTCAGAGGGCGCTGCATTGGCCGGGCGTCAGTTGGCGGAGATGCACCGGACTGTGCAGCCTGAGTTTGGCTGGTGGCGGGACAACACTATCGGCTCAACGTTTCAGTCGAACACACCAGACGAAAGCTGGCCGCTTTTCTGGCAGCGCCGGCGCCTCAGTTTTCAGCTTGAACTTGCTGGCCGCAATGGTCAAGGCGGGGCACTGCAGCGCATGGGTGAGCGGCTTCTGTTGGCGTGTCCCGCGTTGCTCGACCACAGCCCCAAGGCATCCCTGCTGCATGGAGACCTCTGGGGGGGGAATCTGGCCTACGATCTACAGGGGAATCCGGTTATCTTCGATCCTGCCGTCTATTTTGGAGACCGTGAAGCGGATCTGGCAATGACTGAGCTGTTCGGTGGATTCGGCGGCGACTTCTATGCAGCCTACCATGAGGCCTGGCCGTTGGATCCAGGTTACTCAACCCGCAAGACGCTCTACAATCTTTATCATATCCTCAATCACCTGAATCTCTTTGGTGGTGGTTACCTGGGGCAGGCAAGCGGAATGATGGAGCGACTGCTTGCCGAGTTGGGTTGAGGTTGAAATCAAACCACCACCTCTATGCCCATTGCCCACCGCTCTGCCAGGTTTGACTCCGGCGCTTCTTTGCCATCAAAAACAACCCACTGTCGTATTTACGAGACGGTGTGGCGTCACATTCCAGGGGAGTTAAGGTAATCCCTTATTGCATACAGCGTATTCATTCATGTTTAATGCGGCGTAACGGGTACAAATAGCCCTCGATTAGAAGTGGCTAACTCAATAATACTCAGGCGGTTTTCAGTTTGAATGCCGTCCAACAGGAGGATGCATTAATGCAACTGCGCAAGCTTGTCGCCGCAATCGCGGTCGTTCCGGTACTTTTGTCCGCCGAGGCTTTTGCCGGCGTATCCAAGAATCTCCCCATGCCTACAGGCACACCGGATGCCAATGCCATCGCTGATCAGGTCTACTTCGTCAACCACTTCTATGCGCTGAAGAACTACGGCATCACCAAGAAAGGTAGAACGATGACCGTGCTTATCAATAAGTCGAAAGGCAAGAAGCCGGCCACCATCGCACTGGAGCGTTACGTCAATAATGACTTCAGCGACAGCGCAATTAACTCAATGGATCTGGCGATCTTCCGCTCCGGTAAGTTGAGAGGCACCGGCATGTTGATCACCGACTACACCGATGATGCCAAGAGTCAGGCCTACGCTATCTGGCTGCCTGCACTGCGTAAGATCCGCCGTTTTGCCGAGCCGGCCCACGATGATGCCTGGGGCGGCTCCGATTTCACCTTTGGTGATGTCACCCTGCGCAAGCCGCAGCATGAGACCCACGAACTGTTGGGAACCGAAACCTTCAATGACTGCCTGGGTGGCATTGCCGATGTGAAGGTCAAGTATCTGCCCAGTCCACCGGAAGCTGCTTGCGAACACAAAGGCAAAGAGGTCTACAAGCTGAAAAGTACTACCAAGAAGCAGAACTGGTGGTACGACCATCGTGTCAGTTACGTCGATACCAAGAGCTTTGCCGACTATCGCACCGACTATTTCAAGGGCGGCGAGAAGATCAAGGTGATCGATCGAAACTGGAAAGGTCTCGGTCTGGATGATCCCCGAGCCCAGTCCTGGGCCTACTGGTATGGCAAGAGCCTTTCCAACGGCCACGAGACTTGGGCAGTGATTCCCGACGTGATTGTGAAATTCAATCAGGATTGGAAGCAGAGCAAGTGGTCGGAGAAGACGCTGCGTAAGATCAAGCGTTAACGACTGAGGCAGAAGCGCCGAAGACGGTGTTTCTGCCATAAATAAAAGACGGGCTGCCCTACAGAGGCGGCCCGCATCAAAAAATTAGTCGGCACACCATGGGGATCCCGCTGCTGGCTACCTGCAAGATTTTGGGAGGAAATATGTATAAGCGCTCCGTGTTTTATCGGTCCATGCTGGCTGCCATGCTGCTGCCTGGTGCCGCACTGGCTGAAGTCGAAGTCAGTGGTTATCTGAAAAATGAAACTGCAGTGTTTACCAAGTCGGGTCAGCGGACCGGTCAAGCCAAGACCATGCTGGACACAGCTGAACACAATGCCGGCGACCTGTTGAAGTTTGAGAACTCTGCACGCATCTTCTTCAATGGCGATATTGGCGAAGAGAGTTCATGGCACGGTGAGTTGAACCTGATCTACGATACCGAAGGTGTCGACGACTACAAAGGTCACGAGGATTATACGCAGAATGACTGGTTTCGGGAGCTCTATCTCGATACCACCGCATTCGGCTGGGACTTCCGTCTTGGTAAACAGCAGGTGGTTTGGGGAACTGCAGACGGCATCAAGCTGCTCGATATCATCAACCCCACCGACTATCGTGAGCTCAACCAGAACGCAATGGAAGATGCGCGCATACCAATCTGGATGATCAATGCGGAAAGGAATATTGGTGAGAGCGGCAATATCCAGTTTATCGTTTCTCAGGTGGAACAGAACAAGATCCCGGGGTTGAATGCATCCGGTGATTCGGAGCAGCCATTTCTGATGAAAGGCGTCGACTCCATTTCCGGCGGCGTCAATGGTTTCCTCAATGTTACCCCCGCTCTGGCAGCGGTGGCACAGAGCTTTAACAATGCGGCACAAGCCGGCATGTTGACTGGCGGCACCCCGATTCCGAGCGGCCTGGTGGGTTTCGCCGGCCTGAGTGTGGACGGTTTTGCCAGCAATCCTGATCCGATTGGCGCTGGCGCGCCAGGTAGCATTCTGCTCAACCAGATCGCCCAGTTCGGTCTGAGCGATCCGACTGTAGCCATTGATCCCAATGGCAACTTCTGGGTGACCAATGTGACCAGTGTCACCGGATCGGCACCGTCTGATGTGAATTGGAGCGTGACTGAGGCCGCCTCCGCCTTCGAGTATATGGGCAATGCCACCTTCGCCACCTTCAACTCCTTTGCCGGGGCGGGCATGGCCGGGAGCAGCGCCGGTGCAGTCTACGAGCGCGACTATCCGGACACAGCGGATGCCAACTTTGGTACTCGTTATAAGGGCAGTACGGATGGTGGCTTAAACTTCTCCTTCAACTACTTCTACCATTATGACGCCAACCCCTTTGTGGATATGAGCTGGCGTGATGCGGTCACCAAGGAGACTTTGACGGTGCAGTGCGCCCAGTCGATGGACATCGGAGGCGGTGCAATGGCGCCCAACCCGGCAACCGATCTGACTGCGGATCAGATCCCCAACTCTTTTGCACCGGATGGCTCAAATTCGGTATCCATCCTGTTGCATAACGCTGCGGGAGAGTACTATGGTGCGATTGATCCAACCACCTTTGCAGCCAACACCAACACCAATACGGTGGAGATGGTGATGACGGAGAGGCTGAATCGTATCCACAGTCTTGGTGGTTCCCTTGACTATGCACTGGACACCGCAGCGCTTGGTTCCATCGTGTTTCGTGCTGAGGCCCTCTACAACAAGGATGAGATGCAGCCTGTGGTTGACAAGCGCCTGCTGGGTATTGGCGATCTCACCAGTTCGCTGCGCATGCAAGAGGCGGATATGTTCAAGTATGTGCTGGGTGCGGATATCACTGTAGCGACCAACATGCTGGTGAGCGCCCAGTTCATCCAGTTCTGGAACATGGACTTTATCGACGATAGTCGGACCTGTACCACGCAGGCGGGCAACAGCTACGACTGCTCTACGTACACTGGTGAAATGGCCACCATGCACATGAGCAACGGCCTGTACAAGGCGCATGAGTTCAAGGAGTTCTATTCGCTCTTCTTCTCCAAGCCCTTCGGTGGTTCCCAGGAGCATCGCTGGAACAATATCGTTATGTTCGAAGAGGACGGCGGCTGGTGGAATCGTTTCGATGTGGAGTACAGCTTCACCGACGAGATCATCGGCGCCTTCGAGTGGAACAACTATTGGGGTGAAGAGAATACGACCTTCGGTCAGTTCGCCGACTCATCAAATGTACAGCTGGGACTCAAGTGGATCTTCGAATAAGTTTCCTATGAGATCTGTATTTTGATCTAAACTTAGGCAGACAGCGGTAGACACCGCTGTCTGCCTTTTCTTTTTTTACCCTTCCGGTAGAGGTCTTCGCTATGAGCGATGCTGCAACCAATAACAAATCGAATAATACATTGGCTGAACGTTATGCGGCGTTTGTAGTCCGTTACCGCAAACCGCTGATGTTTCTGTTGTTGATAATGACGGTCATTACTGCATTACAGGTCAAGAATCTGGATATGCGTAACGATCCTGATACGTTGTTACCGCCCAGTAACCGCTATGTCGCCACCAACCTCTATGCGGAGCATAACTACGGCATGGGTAACCTGATGGTTGCCACGCTGCGGATTAAAGAGGGTGATGTCTACCAGGGCTGGTTCGTTAACAAGGTACAGGAGATCCATGAAATACTGGTCTCCCTGGAGACTTCCCGACCCTCCAACTTCATCGATATCGCGGCGAAGAAAATCAAATTTATGGGCGCGGATGAGAACGGACTCGTGTTCAAACGGCTGATCCCCACCGAAGGCATCAGCAGTGACCCTGCAACGGCAAAAGAGCAGCTTGCCTTTCTTAAAGAGGGTATCGAGACCAACCCTGTAATGGGCCCGATGCTGGTAGGGTTTGAAGACGCGGATGGCAATAAATGTGAATTCGAAGATCGATATACAAAAAACTGTATCGCCAAATCGCTCTATATCATCGGTGATTACACTGATGACGTAAAAGAGATCTACCTGCCTTGGGTGCGTGAAGTGCGTGCCATGATGGATGAGCATGGTGCGGATGACCGCTATGAATTGCTGGTAGCGGGTGAACCCTACTTCCTGGCCTGGATGCTGGCGGATCTGGTCAACAAATGGTGGCTCTTCGTCATCTCGTTGGCGATCGTGGTTGCCGCGCTCTGGTTTGAATTCCGCAACTGGCGCGGGGCGCTTTTTCCGATGCTTGGCGTGGGTGCGACCATCATTTTGACCCTCGGTCTGATGGGTTTTACTGCATTCAAGCTGACGACCATGATGGTGCTGACCCCGATGTTACTGTTGGCGATCGGAATAGGACACTCGGTTCAGGTGACCCGCCGATTTATGCAGGAGCAGGCGAAGGGGGTTGAGTGTGAGACCGCCGCCAGAATTTCCATCTCCCATACTATCGTACCGGCCACGCTCTCAATCGTAACCGATATGGTGGGTTTTGCCACTCTGGCAACGGTGGATATCTCATTCTACAAGGCCTACGCCTATTTCGGCATGTTCGGCATGCTTACCCTGTTGTTCTCAACCACAACGTTGATTCCTCTGTTGATGGTCAGCTTTCCCTGTAATAAGGCGGAAGCGAGTAGGGAAGAGGCCGAGCTTGAACGGGGGTGGGAGACCAAGGTGGGGGGCTTCATCTCTGCTCTGCTGGCAGGACCGGGAAAATGGCTGCCGATAGGTTTTGTCGCGTTGATCATAGGTGTGTCGACCTACTATTCCGGTATCATCAATGGGACTTCCGACGATTTGATGCCTGGTGTGGAGAAGGGTATCAATTACTCCCGGGCTGCGTTCAAGGAGCAGTCAATTACCATTCAGCAGCTGGAACGTCTGAATGAGATCATGCCAGGTGTCATCTCTGTGACCGTGCCGATTCGAGGCAAGGAGCCGGTGGCGGAAACCTGTGTCGACGAACCCTTTCCTGAAGAACTCTTCGATATAGAGGATATGGGCGAACGCCTGGTACAGTGCGACATGTACAAGGAAAAACTTGGGTGTTGGGACCCTGATCCCTGCGGGGCGCAGGGCATCTTCAACCAGGCAGATGTGCTGGCGGATATCGAGGCGATGGAAGAGTGGATGCGCGCCCATGAGTTTATCGGTTTCACCGGCTCCTACGCGCAGTACATTCGTCTCGTCAACATGCTGTTGACCGCAGAGCCGGGTACCAGGCCGGATATCAAGGACCTCTACATCCCGACCTCCGCCAAACTTCGTTCGCTCGATCCGGATGATGACCGTAGCGGTGACGATATCGTCCAGTTGTTCAACGGCTTGCTGGAGACCATGACCGACGATGGTGATATGGACTCCTTTGTCACGCGGGATTGGAACGATGGTGTGATAATGGGATTTGTCAACACCATGGATCCCAAGGAGACCCATAAGGTCACCATGGACATTCAGCAGTATATCGAGGATCACAAGAATGATCCCGGTTTCAGCAAGGTCAATTTCGGTTTGCGCGCTGGCCCGGTGGAAGACTTGTCGAGTGATACCAACGAGTTATCCGTGGAGGGTCCCGACTATGTCAGGCCTGCGGTTGGCGGTTTCCTTGGGGCGACCGAAGCAACACGGGAAGTGGCGGTTGCCAACTGGCTATCCGGCCCCATGCTGACGGCGGCGGCAATCTTCGTTATCGCGGCACTGATATTCCGTTCGGTGACGGTTTCGGTGATCCTGGTTGTGTTGCTTTTCATCACTCTGTATGCCCAGTACGGTCTTGGCGGCTACTTCACCAGCGTGCAGAACTGGTCCGGCAACCTCGCCTTCCATCTGCAAGTTGCATTGAGTATCGCGATGGGACTGGGTATCGATTACGGTATCTATATGATCTCACGGCTTCGTGAGGAGATGCAGGCCACAGCCGGTGATTGGACCAAGTCCCTGGAGAACACCCTGAACACTACCGGATCGGCGGTCATTATCTCCGTACTGGTGTTGCTGGGCTGTTTCATCCCGCTGCTGAATACCGATCTGGCGAACACCTGGGGATTGGGTGTCTACATCAGTGAGGCGCTTCTGATCGACGTGGTGACGGCGCTGTTGCTGCTGCCGTTGTTGGTGAAGTGGCTCAAGCCGAAGTTTGTGTTTGGGGATTATTAGTCACCATCAGAAAGTCCGATCCCTGCAAGTGAAAGCCGGCCCGATTCAGGGCCGGCTTTTTTGTTTCCGTGGGTGCGCCATCGGTTTTTTATGAACGGCGTGGCGTCGGCCCCTTTTCGCCTGTTTTTGAAGGTCTTTTGCGCTTTTTGCGCAGGAACTGCCGGATCCTGCCGGCCAAGGGCAGATTCTTTATGGGGCAGGCTTTACTGATTGGCGGTGGGGCAGGAGGGATTTTTTCCCACTTGCGCACCACCTGACCATCGGCGAGTTTGATGAGACGGCGGGCAGCATTTTTGACATCGGGGTCATGGGATGAGATCAGAAAGGTGGTGCCGAATTTATCGTTGAGCTGCTGTAGCAGGCACATCAGTCGCTGACCGGTCTGCGTATCGAGGTTTGCGGTGGGTTCGTCGGCCAGTACGATTTTTGGATTGGTTGCCAATGCTCTGGCTACGGCGACTCGCTGCTGTTGGCCGCCGGAGAGCTGGTCAGGTCTACGGTAACCGAGATGTCCCATATCCACTTCATTCAGCCAGTGATCGGCGATCCCTTCACTCTCCTTTTTATCCATTCCCTGTAGTTGGCATACATAGGCGATGTTTTCTCTGGCACTTAGCACTCTGATCAGGTTGAATGATTGAAAAACAAAACCGATATTGTGCAGTCGAAAGAGGGTGCGCTCGGTGTGATTCATGCCGAGAATATTTTCGCCATTGACGATGACTTCACCGTTATCGGCAGATTCAAGTGCGCCAATGACGTTCAGTAACGTGCTTTTTCCGGAGCCTGAGCGGCCAGCGAGAACAGCAAACTCTCCCCTGTCGATTGAAAGGTTGACGCCGTTGAGTGCAGGAAAAGGCATGCTGCCGACCCAATAGCATTTATGCAGCTTCTTGACGGTGATGATAGCTGAACTGTTATCTGGCTGAATCATGGTCAGAAGGTTCGCAGGGATTGGCTGATTTCAATTTTTGTCGCCCTCCAGGCCGGATAGAGACCAGCGAGCAGGGCAGCGACCAGGGTGGTACCGAGTATCCGTGTGGCTGAATCAAGGGTCAGCAGCGGCAGTATGACAGGGTCCATGTAGAAGAACTTGAAGGCATTGGCAAAATAGGAGAGATCAATGCCGCCATCGGAAAGGTGTAAAACAAGTAGTCCGCCCACTCCGTAACCCAAGGCGCCGCCGAGCAGGATCAGCATCACGGCTTCAATCAGCAGCATAAAGAAGATCTGCGACTTCCGGGTGCCGATTGCGATCATTATGCCAAGCTCTTTCTGTCGCTCATGCAGAGCGATCAACATGGTATTAAGGATCTCGGTGAGTACCAGTGCCACCACAACAAGTATGATGATAAGGCCGTAGGCATCGCTGAATTCCAGCCATTGGCGAACCATCGGGTCAAGATCCTGCCAAGCGAGAATTTCATAACCACCACCGCTGAGTTTCCGGTTGAACTGTAGCTGAAGGCTGGCAGTGTTTTCATGGCTACTGGCTCTTATGACAATGTCGGTGACGGATTCTCCCATCTCGAACCAGGCCTGCGCGGCATTCAGGGGTATCAGTGCCAGCGTACGGTCAATCTGAGGTGCGCCGGTCTCGAGAATGCCGCGCAGAAAAAAGATCTCGGAAACCATCTCGCCATTGGGGCGTTGCGCCATGAGCACGATCCTGTCGCCGATCTCAGCGCCTATGTTCTGGGCGACAGTGATACCAAGCAGGAGGTCGTGGGAAGTGCCGGGATTGAGCCAGCGGCCCTGTTTCAGTCCCCGGTGCATGTGTGTTACCCAAGTCTCCTGTTCAGGGTCGGTGGCCATTATCTGGACGCCGGCACTGCTGCCTCCAAGAGAGACCAGCCCGGAGGTGCGAATGCGCTGCGTCCAGCCTTGGATCTCAGGGGAATCCTGTAGCAGCAGAATTACCTCTCCGGGCGCTTTGATATGGTCATTGAGGTTCTGCGATGACTCGAATCCGCTGGCATGAATCTGTATATGCCCGGTGAAACTGAGAATAAAGTTGTCCCTCATCTGCTCCAGCCAGCCATCATTGAGGGCGCTGAGCAGGGTCAGTGTGGCGATACCAAAAATCATGGTTGCCAGTGTGATGCCGGTACGGCGCGGGTTCCGTAGCAGGTTTCGCAAGGCCAGTGAGAGATAGGCTGTCAGCGAGAGGCGCTTCGCGTTAGACATTTCGCATCGCCTCCACCGGTTGCAGGCGACTGGCCTTCCAGGCCGGATAGAGACCGGCAATGATCGAGGCGATCAGGATTGCCCCCACAGTCGTGCCGAGATGGTCGAGATTGAGATGAGGATAGACCAATGAGTCGACGTAAAATCGTGAGGTGGAGCCCAACAGGATGGATAGGTCGATACCGGTCGAGTGCGTCACGAGAACGATGCCAGTGCCAAAGACAATTCCTAAAAGTGTACCTGCAAGGCCAATAAACAAGGCTTCAAATACAAGCATTAGGCCTATTTCATAGCGCTCGGTTCCAATGGCCATAAAGATGCCGAATTCACGGGTGCGTTCCAGCATCGAGAGCAGCATCGTATTGAGTTCGCCGGCTAAAACGATGAAGAGTACGACAGCGAGAAAAAGGTAGAGAAAGCCATCGTGCAGTATGATCCACTCATGCATGACGGGAAACATGGTGCTCCATGGCATGACCTCGACATTCTCATCCGACAGCGCAAAAATCAATTCATCCGTCAGTTGTTGAATCCTGTCTTCCGGGGTGCGCAGCACGATATCCGTCACTCCGTCAGGCATATCGAGCATCTCCTGCAGGGATTTGATATTGGTCAGGGCCATGCCCCGATCCAGCCCCATTTCGCCGCTGGTGATGATGCCGACCAGTGTGAACTCTTCGGCCACAAGCGCGCCAAAACGATCATAACCGATCATCACGACCGGATCGCCGAGACCAAGTTTGAGGTTGCGGGCGGTTGTGGCGCCGAGGATGCAGGCGTACTCATCGTCTTCCCGCAGGAAACGCCCGATGGAGATGCGTTTTCCAAGATCAGTGATGACAGGCTCTCTGTCTGCTTCCATGCCGATCAGCATGACGCCTTCAGTGGTTTCATCGGAGGCAGCCAGGGCGAAGGCTTCGAGACGTCTGCTCCAACGCTTGACGCCAGCCTGTTCAACAGTCGTGATGATCTTGTCGGGGTTTCTGAGATGGCGGGAGAGTTCCGGTCGTTCGAAAAAACCTTCGTGATGGATCTGGATGCTGCCGATGATTGCGTCCTGAAAGTTCTGCAGCATGTTGCGGTGCAACCCGTCATTGAAACTCCACAGGAAAATCAATGCACTGAGTCCTACCGCGATGGCCCCAACCGTGAGCATGGTGCGGCGCAAATGCCCCAGGAGGTTGCGTAGCGCAACGGCGTAGATGACCGGCTTTATCACAGAATCTCCGTGTCGTGGCTGCTTCTACTTCGTGGCCGCCTGTGGCTTCTTTTTCTTCATTGGCTCAAACAGATCAGGATTGAAGTTAGCATTGAACTTGACGGATTTGATGGTAATTGTCGTATGTTTGCCCTGTTTCTTTAGTGGCTCCATTACCAGGCGGGTGGGGATAATCCGTCCATCCATCTCTTTTGGGGCTTCAAACAGCAGGCGGCGCCCGGGAACCTTGTCTTTGCAGATGTACCTGATCTCCAGCGGCATACCATCGCCGCGAATGCGCTGTACGAGCATATGCCAGGAGACAGTGGCGCTTTCGTTAGGAAAGGATTCTATGGTGATAATTGCCTCCGGTCCCTTTCCTTCGCGCCTTGCAATCAGATGAGTGTAGTCACTGATCAATGAATCTGCCTCCAGAAGATCCTGATTGTTGAAGTCAGAACCCATCCAGGCGTCGTGCATCATGGCAGGAGAGATGGCGATCTGGCGCCGCAGTTTCGGCAGGTACATGGAGAGTTTGTCGTCGACTTTCAGAAATACTGTCCCTCTGGTTTTGCGTGGCGAGAGAATCTCCATGCGAAAGCGGTTGTTTTCGTAGTCATCGTGACTGAGAAATTCCAGGGTGCGTTTCCAGTCGGGGCGAACTATATCCACTTGATAAGTGACTTCCGTAGCCTTAGAACGCATCAGGGATTCGCTCTTTTGTAAAAGGGCAACGGCCTCCGGATCGCTCTCTGTGGCAGATGCGGAGTGGCATAGAATCACCATCGTCAGGAGTCCCGTGATGCGGGAGAGTAATTTTTTCATCGATTTCCACCTTATAAGCAGCATAGCTGCCAGTCATCCCTTGATTATAAGAGATTGATAATATAAGTCTAGTTTATTGGCCTAGAGAGGATTTATCGACTGGAATGGAGCCGGTTCATCGCTTTTTGCAGCTCGCCATTCAGGATGTCCGTGAGGCAGTCGGCCGCCTGATCGAGGCTGTCGTCGATGGCTTCCCTGTCAGCTTTTGAAGGTCGGCCCAGAACATAGTTGACCACTTCACGCCGATCATTGGGGTGATCGATGCCGATGCGCAGGCGATGGAAGTCTTTGCTGCCAATGGCGCTCATGATATCTCTAAGCCCATTGTGTCCAGCGTGCCCCCCACCTGTTTTGAGACGGATCTTGCCCGCAGGCAGGTCGAGTTCGTCGTGAGCGACCAGGATTTCCTGGGGCTGAATCTTGAAATAGTTAGCGAGACTGGAGACTGCCTGACCGCTGCGATTCATGAAGGTTGTCGGTTTTAAGAGCCGGCAATCGCGGCCGTTGACGTTGATTCGGCATGCCATGCCATGGTGCCGGGATTCGGATTTTAGCGGGGTGTTATAACGTTGAGCCAGCAGGTCGACGAACCAGAAGCCAGTGTTGTGCCGGGTTCCTTCATAGTCACTGCCTGGATTGCCGAGTCCGACGATGAGCTTGATGGGTTGAGATGACATGGGTGGGAAGTGGGTGAGATGTTACGGGACAGGCCGTCGCCTGTCCCTCTTGTGGAATGCTTACTCAGGTGCAGTTTCGCCCACAACTGCCTCTTCCGTATCACCTTCCTCGTCTTCGTCCTCACCAGTGTGACCAACGTGGATCATAGCCACCAGCGAGTCTTCTCCGCTGGCGTGGGTGAGTTCAACGCCGTCAGGCAGTTGCAGGTCTGAGAGATGAACGCTGTCGCCGATATCCATGTCAGCCATATCCACCTCGATGAACTCCGGCAGATCCTTGGGCAGGCAGATGATTTCCACGTCGGAGAGGCTGTGGGAGACGTTGCCGCCCATCTTCATTCCGGGTGAGGTCTCTTCGTTGATGAAGTGCAGCGGTGCGTGCATGCGGAGCTTCTCATTCATATCAACGCGCTGAAAATCAACATGTGTGATGAACGGCTTGGCCGGATGGCGCTGCAGATCCTTGATAACGACCTGTTCACTCTTTCCGTCCAGTTTCAGATCCAGAATATGTGAGTAGAAGGCCTCGTTTTCGAGGGCATGTGCAAGTTCATTGTGTACCATGGTGATCATGGATGGCTCTTTATCGGCACCATAGATGATGCCGGGAACCGCACCCTGGAGACGCAGGCGGCGGCTCGCACCTTTCCCTGCATCAGTCCGTGATTGCGCATTGATTTCAAAACTGACAGACATGTCAATCTCCTAAATAGTTAATCGATTGGGGGATTCCGGACTCTTGCGACCAGAGGCCGGGAATAACACGCCGACTCGCGGCGAGCGGGCGATTCTAACAGGAAATGGGTGAAAGGTGAAAGGAACGGTTCCGAAATTTGAGGTCATTGGGTGTGTTTCGGATGAAAACCCAATTTTGCTGTTCCTTTAGCCCTTATCCTTTCACCTTTAACCTCAGCATCAATCAATAAACAGCGAACTGACCGACTCTTCATCGCTGATGCGACGCATGGTCTCCGCCAGTAGTTCACCAATGCTGACTTGGCGGATCTTATTGCAGCCTCTGGCTGCGGGTGACAGAGGGATGGTGTTGGTAACGACCAACTCATCCAGCACTGAATTGTTGATGTTATCAACCGCGGGGCCGGAGAGTACCGGGTGGGTGCAGTAAGCCACGACCTTGGCTGCGCCATGTTCCTTCAGGGCGCTTGCCGCCTGGCAGAGGGTGCCTGCGGTGTCCACCAGATCGTCGATCAGCACGCAGCTGCGGCCCTCAACCTCGCCGATGATGTTCATTACCTTGGCCTTGTTGGGGCGGGGGCGGCGTTTGTCGATGATCGCGAGGTCGGCACCATCGAGCCGTTTGGCCAGGGCGCGAGCCCGTACCACGCCGCCGACATCGGGAGAGACTACGATCAGGTTTGGGAGTTTCTGACGCCAGACGTCGCCAAGCAACAGGGGCGAGGCGTAGACATTGTCGACCGGGATGTCGAAGAAACCCTGAATCTGGTCGGCATGCAGATCAATGGTCAAAACCCGGTCGGCGCCAGCGGTGGCGATCATCTTGGCGGCCAGTCGTGCGGTGATCGGCACACGGGCGGAGCGGGGGCGGCGATCCTGACGCGCGTAGCCGAAATAGGGGATGACGGCGGTGATGCGCTTGGCAGAGGAGAGGCGCACGGCATCGATCATCACCAGCAGTTCCATCAGGTTTTCATTGGTCGGCGCCGAAGTGGGCTGAACGATGAATACATCGTGGCCGCGGACGTTCTCCTGTATTTCGGCCATGACCTCACCGTCACTGAAGCGACCAATCTGGGCCTTGCCCAAGGGGATGTTGAGATGGGAGACGATTTCGCTGGTAAGTTCCGGGTTTGAATTACCGGAAAATACGGTCATGGAAGTGACGGGCACGGAGGAATCTCCTTGGTTTACGGAAAATGGCTGGGGTACCAGGATTCGAACCTGGGAGTGACGGGATCAAAACCCGCTGCCTTACCGCTTGGCTATACCCCAATAATTCTTTATGCCACTCAACAGCTAGTTAAACGACCCGTGTCAGCAGCGGTGATCGGTTGATCCCGCGCGCCACAAAACCCACAAAGTCAGCGGGCAGGCGATTAAGAGCCGACTCTGCTATTGATGCATCCGAAAATGCGGCAAATACGCAGGCGCCGGTACCGGTCATCTGCGCCGGAGCAAACTGATCCAGCCAATCGAGTGCTGCTGCGACTTTATTATAACGTCGGCGCACCACGGATAGGCAGTCGTTTCTCCTGTCGCCCTCCAGAAAGTCGCGTATTCTGATGCGGGGGGAGTTGCGTGTCAAATCAGGTGCGGAGAATATTTCTGCGGTGGAGACGTGGCAGTCGGGCGCAAGGACAAGGTACCAGGGCTGGGGAAGATCCAGATCAGTGAGTGTCTCACCGATGCCTTCCGCCCAGGCAGCCCGCCCGTGGATGAAGATTGGTACGTCGGCTCCCAGGGTGAGGCCGAGCCCTGCCAGCGTTGCATTGTCCAGTCCCGTCTCCCAGATTTGGTTGAGTGCTACAAGCGTGGTGGCGGCATCGGAGCTGCCGCCGCCCAGGCCGCCACCCATCGGCAGGTGCTTGTCGATAGAGATGGTGACACCCTGTGCGGGCTTTGTGTGCTGTTTCAGCAGGTTTGCGGCGCGTACCGTGAGGTCGGTTTCCGGAGTCACGCCAGGTAGTGGTGTGGCGAGAACGATGCGGCCATCACTGCGTGGCTGGAAGCGGAGTTCATCCTGCAGGTCGAGAAACTGAAAGACCGTCTGCAATTCGTGGTAGCCATCGGGGCGGCGCCCAACGATGCGCAACGTCAGATTCAATTTGGCCGGGGCGGGCCATGAAATGCTTTCAGGCACAATGCTGGCTTATTTGCCGGAGAGTCGCTGTTTGGTGGGGCCGATATATCGATTCTTCGGGTCCCGCTTCATTGCGGCGTCCCAAACCGCACGGGCCTCCTGCTTTCTCCCCATCATCCAGAGAACCTCACCAAGGTGGGCGGCGATCTCGGCATCCGGTTCCTTGTCGGCGGCTTGTTGCAGAAATTTCAGCGCCTTCTCCAGATTGCCGAGCCGGTACTCGACCCAGCCCATGCTGTCGAGGATGGCGACATTGCCGGGTTTCAGGTCGAGTGCCCTCTGGATATAGGCCTGGGCCTCCTGCAGGCGATCAGTCTGGTCTGCCAGGGTATAACCCAGGGCATTGAGAGAGTCGGCGTGATCCGGATTGTCTTTCAATATGCGTTTCAGGTCTGCTTCAAGGATGTCGACCCGGCCGATATCGGCACCGTTCAGGGCGCGGGCATAGCGCAGATCGATGTTGTCCGGGAATTTCTGCAGGGCGGTGTCATAGATCTCCATTGCGATTTTGTATTCACCGGCATCGCGCAAAAGATTGGCTTCAATGAGAAAGAGTTTGAGGGCGTTTGTGGGTGTGGATGAGCGCAATTGCTGCAATATTTCACGGGCGCCATTCAGGTTGTCCAGGGAGACCAGAATGCCCGCCATGCGGATGCGTGCCTCAGCCCGTTCTTTGCCGTCGACCTTTTCATACCATTCGAAGGCCTTTTGAGGGTGTTTGTCGAGCTCTTCGATCTGTCCCAGATGCAGGGAGGACTGACTCTCCATTTTTCCCATCGACAGCAGGTGCTGAAAAAAGCCTCTCGCAGCTTTGAGTTCTTTGCGCTGAATGGAGAGCACTCCGAGCGCGTAGACGATATCGGCATTATCGGGTTCCAGTTCGTAGAGTTTGCTGAACTCGTCGTGTGCATCGTCAAGCCGATGCAGATCCACCAGTGTGCGGGCGTATGTGATGCGGAGTTGAATATCTTTGGGTGATTGAAGGGCGGCCTTGGCAAGAACCTCAATACTCTCATCCTTGCGATCCTGTAACATCAATGAGCGACTTAGCAGTAACAGGCCTTTTGTCCAGTCCGGTCGGGTTTGGAGCGCGCGGCGAAGATAGTCTTCAGCAGCGGCATGTTCCTTGGCGTGGCTGGCGCTCAGAGCGAGGGCGTATAGTGCCTCCGGATCAGATGTATCCTGAGGAATGACCAGCTGCATCAGTTGCAGGGCGTTGTCCTTGTTGGTGGATTTCTCGGCGATGGCGGCTGCCTGAATATAACCGGATTGGCCTGCCTGATTGGCGATCGCCGCAACCTTACTCAAATGCAAGACTGACGCCTGCCGGTTTTTATCGCGAATATAGAGGATGGCTGCAATCTGATGGGCCTTAAGGGAGTCTGGATCGATCTCAATCCAGAAGTTTACGCTCTGCAGCGCCTTATCTGTCTGGTGGCTAAGCAGGGCAAGTCTTGTCGCACGTTCAGCGGCAGCAGGCGCCCGGCTGGTGCGGGCGGCATTGGAGGCGTGCTCATAGGCAATGTCGTGCTGGCCGCGTTGGGCTGCGACTTCAGCGGCAAGGATATCGTAGATAATGTCCGACTTGCGGTCATCCATTGAGGCTGCCGGGTTTAGTGTCGGCGTCTTTGGCGGGGTCGTGATGGCGGTTTGCGGGTCTGTTGTCGGTATCCCGGTACAGCCGGTTATGATGAGAAACGAGGTGGCTGCAAAGGCAGCAAAGGTCTGATTTTTCATTTGGATCTGCTGTGGCTGTCGGTTTTTCCCTGTGGGGTAGTTAAAAGGTAATCAGGCCTGCCTGCAAGTCCGGTCATTTGAATTGGATGAATCGAAGGGTTTTGAGTGAGCGTTGACTCGTGCCTGTGTATAATTCGCGGCGCCCTGCGCCGGGTGATTTTGTTTGGTCTTTGTGTTGACTTTGTGTTTCCAAGGCGGCAGAATGCCCGGCTCGCGCTTGGAGGGGTTCCCGAGTGGCCAAAGGGATCAGACTGTAAATCTGACGGCTCAGCCTTCGGAGGTTCGAATCCTCCCCCCTCCACCAGATTTTGAAGTTGTAGCGGTTTTGGTGAACGAAGCGTCGCTTGGCTGCGCGGGTGTAGTTCAATGGTAGAACTTCAGCCTTCCAAGCTGAATACGTGGGTTCGATTCCCATCACCCGCTCCAAATAATTGGGGGTCACATAATTCGGTGGTCGCCACGGCGGCAGTGCTGCCGTTTAGTTATGTTGCACGCCCGGTGGGGCGGCAATAGAGAGTTTTGCCCAGATAGCTCAGTTGGTAGAGCACACCCTTGGTAAGGGTGAGGTCGGCAGTTCAAATCTGCTTCTGGGCTCCAGTTTGTCAAGGCGTGCGTAAGCGCGCGAATTTATCTTTGATTATAGTTAGAGAGACCTGGAGAAAACCAATGTCTAAGGAAAAATTCGAACGCACAAAACCGCACGTCAATGTGGGAACCATTGGTCACGTAGATCACGGCAAGACCACTTTGACGGCAGCGATCACGCTGGTGCAGGCAAAGAAGTTCGGCGGTGAGCAGAAGGCCTTCGATCAGATCGACAATGCTCCGGAAGAGCGTGAGCGTGGTATCACCATCGCCACCTCCCACGTTGAGTATGAGTCTGATAACCGTCACTATGCGCACGTTGACTGCCCGGGGCATGCTGACTACGTAAAGAATATG